>CAVRMF010000013.1:0-297442 GCA_963721905.1 uncultured Alphaproteobacteria bacterium | reverse complement strand
AACCTCGGAGGTCAACTGCGCAAGCTCGAGCCGGAGATGCTGACCTCGATCCAATGCTCAAGGAGTTTCAGGAGGTGTGCGCAACCGAATGGGGACCTTATCCTCGTCCAGTCTTTATTAAGCAGCAAAAGGGTGAGTGGTTATTCAAATTCGAGAACAACGAAGCCAAAAATCCGTCTACCATCGTCCTTGGCGGCTACCGCAAATTGCAAATCAACGGAAAGCATCATTTTGAACAAGAATTTTATCTGCCTGACGACATGACGGCGCAGGAGTGGGGAAATTATCTTTGCGACAAGTATGGGCGAGCACGTTTGTCCGCACCTGGCAATGGGGGGAAGGCTACATCGGGGGAACCGAGCGACGTCCCGATCAGCCCCTTTGAAGCGTACAAGAACAGAACGAAGAACAGAACGAAGCAGCCCGTCATCGTCCAACTAGGGGAGGGATTTTCACGAAGCTTTTCAGAACCGATTGGCGGAAGCCCGGAGGAGATGACGAAGGCGTACCGACGGAAGCTCGGACCGGCCCTTGTCCAAGCCCGTACAATCACCGGCCGTATGATCATCAAGTCCGGGGAAGGAATTGGCAAGACCTCCGCCCTCGCCGGCATCCTTGCCGCTGAGGCTTTCGACGATGCGCTTCAGAGGGTTGGGCGCAACAAGACAAGCAAACAAAAGTTCGTGGCCTTTGCCTTTAGATCGCGTCAACAGGCCGAAGCCAAAGCTCAGGAATTCCGGGAGAGCCGTTCAACGGTAGCCATAATTACATTCTGGGAACATTTGAGAATCGCCTGCGAAAAATTGCACGTCCCTGAATGATGAAGGACGAATTCGATTCCTTGAGCTACCCTCGATCCTCGTGAAATCGAAAGGCGAGACAAACGCATCTACGATCTTATGGAGGAAAGGCGTCGAAGCCTGTGGGTCGATGTTGAGTTCGATGCTGGGATCACCCTACTCACGATGACACACAAGGCTGCACAGGCTTGGCCTATAAGCTGGACTACGCGCGCATGGCACCATCCTGATTTCCATCCCGATGCGGATGATGCAGAGTGCAAGAGGCTAGCGGACGAATTTCAACTCAATGAAATTGTATTCGATGATCCAGAGGTTGATGACTTCCTTCTTGTCCTAAAGGGATCTCCACGATCGTATCCGCGATCTGCAGGTCCAATATCCAGATTGGCGCAACCACAGTCTCGTAGAACGTCGTGACATATATTCTAGCCTCACTTTTGAATTAAAGAAGGAACTTGAGAGTTTCGACAACCTTGACGCACTTATACGTTGACCTTGAAGGCATGGGCGAATACAACATTGATTTTTGGAAAAATCCCTATGGTCAGGACAATGGCAAATCCGGGATTTACAAAACGCGACATGGAAACAGTTACTTCCTCGGCGTCAACTCGTGGGTGACTGAAAAAAATATAAGGCTCACTTTCCTCACAACTGAAGAGATCCTACAGACGTTATCACGAAAGCGCTGCAGGGGCAGATCATGAAGCTCGATTTCAGCGATCTGCCTGGCGTGTATCCAATACGCGTTCCGATCCATTTCGATCCTAGGGCGAAGAGCGACAGGAGAAACACGAGGAATATTTCACTCTTGGCCGCGGAGATCATCCAATCGAACCCAAACGCGCTTGTGATCGCTGATGGGGTCAGAGATGTCGATAACGTCCATAGCTTTCAGAAGATGAAAGGATTGAATGGACTGGAAGGTCGCGATATTTCTGTTGTTTTGACATGGCTTGCACCAGAAAAATATTGTGAGTTAAATGTTCTAGGACAATGGTTGGGAAATGACAATATCATATTGGACTACGTGCAGGATCAGATAAATCAAGCTGTTGGCCGCAACCGTGGATTTAGACAGTCTCCTGTAACCCCCACGACAACGATCATTTCAACACGAGGATATTATAGGAAATTTATCTCCGATTACAATCACGCCTTCCAAGAACACAACTCTACGAGGCTGATGTGGAAGTGGCGTCATAGCATCTCGATGCTTTTTTCCCTGTTAAAACAAATTGTCTATATAGTTATATTAGTATCGGTCCTTGAGGAGGGGGTAGAATGACGCCGTTGATGTTGTTTGAAAAGATATTCCTTCAAAGCGGTTATCTGGCTTGATGAACAAGATGAGTTTGGAGGCCTCGGCTCATGTCACTGGATTATCCCGAATGGCGTATCGGCCCCAAAATAGGCATTCTCAGGCGTCATATTTTTCGCAGCTTCACGGGAAAATAGTGCAATCTAGAGCAAATTTCCCATTAGAATATAATAAATATATATAAGATGATATAGGGATTGTCCGTACCGGCGTGCTGACGGAAAACGTTTCAGGAATGCAGAATGAGGAGGCTTTCCTCGATGCTCTGCTTCGAAGGTCCTCGCGGACGACGATCTGCGGCACTCTCGCCCCCTGAGGAATCCCGAGAATTTCAGCGTTCTTTTCTAAGGTTCGGATAGCCCAAGGCATTCTTCGCCACTGAGTCGCTTGTCTCAAACTACGATCAAATCGAAGCGACCGACCAACCGTTTCCGAGAAAATCTCGATGACGCGATCCCAGTATCTTTCGTGAACCCTAGCCATCAAGGCGTGCTGAGGAGCATCGCGTCGTTCTTCGGCCGTCGCATCCCACGGACAGTTTCGCAAATGTTCGGTGGAGAATACGAAGTGGAAATGCAATGAGCGATGCCCACTGAACACGATACAATAGCCACGATAGTCCTTGGATTCACAAAGTTTCGCGTCAATTTTCGCAAAAAGGGACTGTCGGAAATCGTCATTTCTTCCCCTCGTCCAAGACAGATTTTCTTCGAACTCCTCGGTGGTATCGCAGTCGAGTTCCGCAGTGAGAACGAGGTAACCTGCATTCGTTAGACGAAGGGTCGGCGGAGCGGCCGTCTTGGGATCGAACCCGACCTTTTCGTATCCCGGCGGGATTGTTAGTGGATTCGCGAAGAAGGCGGCCCAGACTGGCGTCGCGGGAGACGATATCGGAAGTGCCGCATCCAGTTCTGAAAAGTCTGGCAATTTACCGGTCAGAAAGAGTTTATCAGAGATCGGTAGATAAAGCCCTCGATCTCGATCGTAGATATTTGGGGCTAGCAACGTTGTTATAAGAGCTGCTTTCCCCTTTGGAACAAACCCTGTCTTGAGAACGTGATCGTATATACCAGAGAATTGTTTCTGGGATGTCAGACTTAGACGTGTCTTCCTGAAATCACACTCAGGCCATTTGGACTTGGGTTCCTCGTGTTGGTCGCTCATAGGTCGGCCCCACCTTGAAAAAGGCGGTCTAAGCATGGCCAAGTCGAAGGCTGATGTCCGTTTACGATCATTTGGTCCTGCTCATCAGCCCAATCAAATAAGTCGAGCTGAAGCGACTCGCCTATATTATGCGGCCTCCTCTTTAAATTTCTACGAGGGCGATTTCTATCCAAATCGTCATTGTTCAATTCAATGCCGTCCATACACAATTTCATAATACCGTCCTGCATAATTGGATGATTAGATAATAATTAATCCTCAATTCGTTGCTAAAGATACCAAATTCTCTAACAAGTGTCAAGCTTTTTTCTCGCATCCGAATATTCTAATAGTTAATACCAGGCTATCCGCGGTCGTAAAGAATTATGTTAATTGGGTAATTATCCACGCTGATGTAAAGGGGAGCCATTCGACTCGCAAACAGCGGCGGGTCTGTCTGACTATCTTTGGAGCATCGAGGATATCGTTCGATTGGTTGATGCATATGAGCGCCGCAAGAAAAGAAAGTCCAATTGAGTGTGTGGCCGACCGCACTGTACAGGGTGTTCCGCGCTGCCTGATCTCGACCAGCGTCGGCTGGAATGCTGACGTCGGTTGCGTCGTTATCTTGCGACGAATTTGAGGGACGGTCTGTTATTGATCGCTACTGGGACTGCGAAAGTTCCGCCGTCACTGACCATGGGAACAACCGTCTCGCCCAGCCAGCCGCTCCGCGGTTCGAGAGTAGCAGAAACCGGCGACACGCCTCTCCAGCACCTGGCGCGTCCGCTTCGTGGCTAGGACCCCCTTTCTGGTCCGTGAAAGGCTTGTCAGATGCGGCTACGGGCCAGCCTTCCCCGGAACCCCCGAGTACTCTACTACATAACCGCTATTTCCCCCTGCGCTCACTGAACTTTGCGATGCACCCCAAGAGGAAGTGAAATAAGCCCTCTGCCAGGAATTGAGATAAAGGTAGGGAGAGCGCCCGCTATTTGGGGAGGCGGGAGCGTCCGAAGAAAGCGAATAGATAGGGTCCCAGGGGGCGAAAGCACCGACAGGTCCTTTATTCCAGAAGACCAACCCCGCCTCCGGCCCTGCGACCCATACCCATTTGCCCGGTGCCACTTGCTGCCCCCCAAGGTAGACGTTCGCAGTGCGCGCGCCGCCGGGTATGACAGTGTTCTCAATGAAATCCAACTCAGCCTGTGAGGTGACGCTCGCTAGGTAACCAGAAACACCATTAAGGCTCTTCGACGCCGCCCGAGAAAACGCCTCCTGCCAAGTGATCCCTGGTGCGGCGACATATTCATATTCGCGACCATTGGCGCTGTAGAAATATTGGTCAGGCCTAACAGCTCGTCGTGCTCCCGATCCTCCTTGTCTATCACCGCCACCAGCAGGTTTGCCGACAGACACTCCCGGTACTTTGCCAGTTACGTAATCTTTTGCGGTATATCCGGGCGCAATCTCAATCTGGTTCAATTGCGATGGCGCTGGAGTTGCCGAAACCATATCTTCTGGTGCTACAGTCTGCTCCGGATAAGGCGAATCCTGCCAACCGTCCCTAGGAACAGAAACAGTTGATCCTTTAATTGCACCGAGGGTTATAGTGTAAGGTAGCTTCCTAAAATATGGGCCTCCCCCATGGTGCGAAACTAAATAAGCCACACAAACGCCTGGAGAAGTAGTAACTACATTCGTCACCTTACTTTCATATCTATCCGTGCTTTTAATCCATTCCATCGCTCTTCGATCATCGCATGAGGCAGAGGTATCAATCGTATTTTCTGCTTCCTTTTGTGCAGCTGCTTTCCTTGCGAGTTCTTTTGCTATCGTCATGGTTTTGATTAGGTTCAATGATTGTTGAAGAGAGGGAGGGAGGAAGATAGTGACATATGTTTTGTCGTTTTCATCAGTTTTCTCAACCGTGTAGTGAATCCAGTCGTCCTCGCCGACGCTTTCTTCGTCGGAAAGTGGATTTGCTTTATTGGACATTTGAGCCAAAATCTTACAGGTAGACTTATGCTGATCTTCGCCAAGGGTAACGATGTCACTGTCCTTCATGTCGAAAGTATACGGATCATCAGGAGAAGCTTGATTTATTACGTCAAGTACGTTTTTTTGAAGAAGGTCTTGCAAGAGCGTCTTGGTCGCGGGCGATGAGCAAATACTGGCAGATACGCTGTCGCAACCACATAAAGCAATGGCTGTACTCAAGGCAAAGAGAGTCTTTTTCATTTCAAAAATCTTTCTCTTCGGGGCAGCGCACACCCATAAACGACAGGTTAATCCAAAGGCTCCCCGTTAACAAGCCACAAAGAAACGACACGAAAGCATCCGCAACTGCCGACTCAACATAACCATCGTGTATAGGGTGAACATCGGCCGCACCTGGAATTCTCAATAGACCCTGCTCATGTGAGTCAGGCTCCCACCCCGCATTTTGAGTCTCATACACAATCGACTTGACTTTTGAGACGCGTCTCACTATAGTAACCACCTTAGTGAGATTGGAGGTGATGGCGATGCTAGTTGGGTATGCCAGAACGAGCACTGCGGATCAGAAGGCTGGCTTGGAAGCTCAGGTGGCGGAATTGAAGGCTGCCGGCTGTGAAAAGCTTTTTGTCGAGCAGGTCTCCTCGGTTCAACGGCGAGAGGAGCTGGAGAAGGCACTAGAATTCATCCGGGAAGGCGACACGCTCGTCGTCTCGAAACTTGATCGCTTAGCGCGTTCGATCCCGGACCTTGTCAGGATCATCGAGACTTTGGAGGAGAAGCAAGCGACCCTTCGCATCCTCGCCATGAATCTCGACACCAACACGCCGACTGGGAGGCTCCTGCTCAACCTGGTGGGTAGCGTGGCTCAATTCGAAAGAGAGATCATGCTCGAACGCCAGAGAGAGGGTGTTGCCAAGGCAAAGACGGAAGGGAAATATCGAGGTCGAGCACCTACAGCGCGAGCGAAAAGTGGAGATGTGATCGCCAAATTCAAATCCGATCAGCGGCCCACCGACATCGCGAAATCAGTCGGCATAGGGAGGGCATCCGTCTATCGCATTCTCAATGACGCAGGACTGGTTTGAAGCCTGCGTGCGGTGACGGTACAATTGGAGAATCACAGCATGGCCAAGAAAGCGAGACCGCCCGGCAGAAGGCCGTGGTCCAAGGAAGACGTGCGTGATCTGAAAGCTCACTCGAAGGCGAGGACGCCGGTCGAGAACATATCAAAGGCGATGAAGCGAACAGTCGGTGGGTTGCGGCAGAAAGCGCTGACACTCGGTATAGGTCTGGGTCACCGGCGCTAGGCTGTAATCTGTTCGAGGGCCACGTCTCGGCGTAGTCAGCGAGGGATGCCGCGTTGTGTGGCTGTCGGGAACGCCTATTTGACGCTGTCGCGATGGCCCGAAAAGGCTTGAGGAAGCCGCCCAAGGGTTCCACTTTTGTTCTCATGGAAGTCGAGACCTTGGGCGTGGCGCGCAGCCTTGGTTGGAAGGTGCATATGCGCTGCGCCGATGGCTATCGAGAGGGCACGAGATCCATGCGGCGCTGCGTTTATCGCAAGCAGCTGGATCTGGAGACATTGGTTTGCACGCGCGGACCTAATTTCGCGCTTTCGCGCCTGGAGGCGCGGCTTCACATTTGAGAAGCGCAATTGGCGGCGGGCTCTAGGCGCATTGCCTGGCCTGTCACATAACCGTTGCAATTTTGCCACGGGAACCGGAATTGTGGCCTAGTCATGGCCAATCGTCTTGACTTTCGTCGTCAGGCAGTAGCTGAGTCTCTCTAATCAACGAGCGCGAGGCAGAGGCTAGGCAGACAAGCGGCTCAATGGTTCCCCGCAACGCGGGGAGGGGATCTCTCGAAGCTAACACCACAGACTTTTCTTTGTTGTGACGCTCACGGGCGAGGAGAGCAGTGGCTCCCTCGTCCTTTTTTGTCTGGTGCTGAACCCCGCGCCAGACTTATTTGCATGCCGCGCGGTTCCCGCTTTCGCGGCTCATGTGTCCGGCTTGTGGAAATCGTCGCGTAACGGTGGTGTTCGAACCGCCGACGTCCTGCCACGATAGCAAGGAAGGAGAACCGCAATGGCAGTATCAAGTAATCAAAAGATTGGAGAACTAGCGCGGATCGCGTATCTGGCGTTATTGCATGCTGAACTTGAGTTGGGCGAGGAGACAAACACGTTCGACGGAGACAAATGGTCGGAGAAATTACGAGGCATCCGTTCAGCAATATTGGGCATGTTTAGTGATACAGACGACAAAGTGGATCTAGACAAAGCGATCTATCTCATCGGAAATGAAGGATCATTGGTTGCTTACTATCACGGAAGTGAGACAGAGGATCCTGAAGAACGGCTAGCGAAGATAACGCAGTCTTCGACAAGCTCATACCTGGATCTGAGATTTAAGGAGAAATAGGCTTTGGTCCCGTTGCCTATAGTCAGCTAAAGCGTGGCTACGCCCCGGCGTCCATGCTCGCGTTGCGAAAGCTTTGGCCTGATCTATCAGCCGATTGGCCCGAAAAAGCAGGACGCCTGACGCGCCCTCATGCGATCAGAGTGGCCGGAAGGAGACAGCAGTGACCGAGATTGACAGCACTTTGGACCCTTTTGTGGAGGCAGAAAGTAAGGAACATAATGCAGCGCTCATGCGCCAAATGGTCGCCGTTGGAACCATCATTTGTCTCTTGCTGATGTTGGTTGGGCTGCATCAGTGATCCACGGCGTCGGCTGCAGGTGCCGACGGCTTCAAGCGCGGCTGGCGCAGCTTCTAAAACTTAAATCGACCTAGCTACAGCGTGTCTTTCGAAGCCGCGCAATAAAATAACGGTACAGATCCCAGTCCTCACTTGCGCGATGATTTTTGCCCGTGGCATGTCGCCACTGATGAGCTTTTCTATCTTACCAGGCAGATTATGATCAAACGATACCGTTGCACCGCCACTCATTTGCAGATGTAACGCGTCAATAAGAATATCAATCGCCTCAGCTTTGAGTTTTTGATGTTTAAGCTGGGCATGGACACGAATACTATCTCTGTCTGTGAGTGTGTGGTGATTGGTCATTGTTGAGCCTTATTGTTTCGGCGGCTCCATTTTCGCCTTTAGTTTTTCAGTCGAGGCCGGCCAGGCCGATTGTTCCCATTCCAGTCGTGACTACGTCGCTGCCCAATTGGGCGAGCGCGACTGTATAACGGACGGGCCGCCGATCAACAACGCCACGCCAAGGGCCGCGCCCCCCGAATTGGCTTCGGCTTCATCAGCCAGGGGGGCCCGGGTCGATGTTAATAGCCAAATCGATCCGAATTATGAAATTTGACGCAAGTCGGCGGGGGGCTGTTGCGCCCGGCGATGGTTCAGGGTCAAAGAACAAACGATGAGGCCTGGACCGCGCATGTCACGCTCGCGTTCAAGTAATATTTTTACCTGATTACGGTATATTGACTTTCTTGCCGCCTATACGTTAATGGCAGCGTTGCCCTTATTAGCTGCCACCTTCGCGCGAATAATTTCAAGTGTGAAATTATTTGTTAGCCATTTATCGATCAATGGCATTCGTTCGTAAGTTTGCTCACGCCTTGCACTGTCAAGCAACGCAAGGGCAGTCTCCAGAAGCTGTTCCGTAGTGTAATTATTGGCAGCGCTTTGTGGCATATTCATCTTACTAACCCCGAGTATTATTGTTGTGGCTGCGCTCCTTTGCATATGTTGGCGTTTTCCATCCCCTTGGTTGCGTTTGGCCGGGCTTTCCCCGGGCCAACTGCTAACCCATTCTGCAAATGTGGAGGGCTCCGTCTATGACGCGGATCACACTCCGGGAGAGCGCTCCTTTTGCGCATCACGCCAAAAAACGCCCAACGGCCTCATCAATCTGAAATCAGTTCTAGGCGAGGGGCAAGGGTGCGAAAGGCGTATCGGCCATCGTTCTTTTGCGCCATGGTATACGTTTCGTTGCGGTCTAAGACGAATAAATTTCCGTAAATGAACGGATCGGGTCTCCCCCAATGCTAACTGAGCAACGCAGTTTTGCGCACTAATTTCTAACCGACCGCGGCCGATTTCTTTATAATTTTGCTCAGTCTGTTAATGACTATTTCCAGGTACTGATCGTTCATTTTGGACAATGCCCCGCAGAAGTCATCCAATGTGCGGATGAATCCCGCTCTTATCGAATTCGCCTCGTCGCGTCTAGACAAATCAAAGTTTCTGATCAGTTGCTCCGCGGCGTCACTTAGTTGTTGTTTTTGGTGCTCCCACTCTGTAATCATGTCTTGCACGATGCTGCTAGACGCTTGATTGGGTCCAAACAGAGTAATTATGTTATGACTATCATCTAGCCTTGCTTCCTTTCCGCGTACAAATAATATTCTCAGCTCCTTCAGAAGTTCTGCCGTTTTAGATTTTACGTCATTTGGATTGAAAAATCTGAACATGGTGGGCGTAAACGGGCTATGTTCCTCCAAAAACAAGGACCGATATCTCAAAGCTATTGCAAGAGATTTACCCAAGTAAGAGGTAAACGGGTCTCCGACATCTCTTAAATGCATCACGTGAATAACGTAAAAATCCACCTGCCTACTCTGATCGTAAAAGATAATACTCTTTGAAACGAATAGTCTGAAAATATTTTCAAAATCGTGGGATAAGACAATTTGGTCTGAATCCGAAAAGTCGTCCTTCTGAACAGCCTTCAAAACATAGTGTATCGTGTCTTTCCAATTTAAACCGATCTCCTTCTCTCTAGCAAATACTTTCATGAATTCACCCCAAGAAAGCCACTCCGGGGGTAATTTCGACGGGAAGATTTCATGGGTTGGGCCGGTTATCATCAAGCTCACCGCACCATCTGCGTCCAAACCTGTGGTATCAAGATTGAACCCCGGTGCAAGACGAAGTACTATCTTAGTCTTTGGAATCTCTTCTTTGACGGGTGTGAGGCGAATCAGATCATAAAGCTTTGAATTGAAGGTGCTTGCCTTATCTCTATAGTTGTCTATAAGGCTTGCCCTGACTTTATCGTCAATATCCTTCGGATCGACCGCATCAACGAGTTTGCTGAGGCGGAGCAAAAGCTTGTAAATGACCGGATCGGGATCACCCTTTGCCAATCCCTTTTCGTTCACCGAGACAAAAGGACGATCGACTTCACTAATGTGGATACCCTCAAATTCCGACATGGTATCCGGAATTTCCGTGAGGACGGCGAAAGGAATTAGGACCCGCTCAACACGCGGGCTGTCAGTAATCAATGGTCTTTCTTTTCGCGATCGCCTAAAATAGCCGACCTCATAACCAGTGAAAGTGAATGAGAATCTGGGTTGTCCCGAGGCTATCGCAAGGAAGACGTCCGCTTTATCTACCGCTTCATCGATCTTGTCTCGAAAGGCTGCTCCTAAGGCAAACTCAGACATGAAAGTCAAATTAACTGAACGCTGAAACGCCCCTATAAGAGCAGTTGCGATCGCATCAACGAGCTTCTGGTCCTCAGATACATAACTAAGGAAAATTTCGAGCGTCGAGGACCTTGCCATGTGTTCATCCCCAAAATTAAATTGTTATCCCAAGTTTTTTAGGCCGATATCCTCGGCGGAGATTGCCAGCGAGGAAGGGACCGCCCCGAAATTGTAATGCATCAAGTAAGTCGCCATCGTATGCGCGTGGTTTTCGGCCTTTTTGAAGAAGGCGTTCGTCAGCCGCGTCATTCGCCGGTTGCCCATGAGGATCGAAAGATTGCTGCGTTCCACATATGACGTGCTGACGTGCTTCGGGTCGGTAGGGGTTGCCTTGTCGCGGCTGTCACTGCGCCCATAGCGAGACTTTGACAAGACTGAAATGTCGTTGAGACCCCGCCGAAGCTTGTAGATGGGCTCTGGGGGCGGGATGACCCGCGGTCGTGCGCAGAGGGATGGCGAACGAATGTTCGCTTTGACAAACGACCCGTTCTGTATTAAGAACAAAGCTGCATCAAGAGCATGGCTTTAGCAGCCTCGCCAACCTGCCATACCCGGCAAGGTGGTTTCCTTTGGGATGTGGCCGATATCGGCAACGAAAGGGCTCGCAGAGGCGTCAGACCTTGCTCCTAACAACCGGGGAGCAACAGATTTGCCTAAATCACCCTCCAGACGCCAAGTTCGAGAGGACGTGGGGACCGAGTTTGGGTTTCCGGCCCCATGCGATCATTGTAACCGAGAGGTCGATCCCAAGCCCCATCTTCGTTGCAGCCATCATCGGGGTTGAGAGGATTCTTCGCATCGACTTCGACACCTCGTTGCCTGAGGACACTTATGTCCAACAGGCACTGGCACAAATCCCTGAGCAGACCATCGCCTTCGGTAGGCCCATTGGGGTGACGATCAACTACGCGCCAGATCGCGCGGTTCGATATGATCTGAAGGGAGAGCCTGTCGAAACTCTGACCGAGGCAGTCCGATGTGGGAAGGCGTATCTCACTGTACCGCCCAGCAAAAAAGACATGTCCGTGCGGATCGGAAAAGCTCTTGGATTGCGGTAACTATCATAACCGCGGTGTTAAATGTCGGTGCGTCATCGCTGAAAGGGGCAATATATGATCAGTGACCCCGAGAAAGAGCAACGCTATCCATGCGTCGGTCCATGAGGAAGACTGGAAGGTCGGATGGGAAAGACGCTGAATCGCGATGCGTCACTTACCGCCCGAACATCCAATAAATGGAGGGAGGGATGAGTGAGGAAAGTGACCGTCAGAAGTTTTTCGAGCGCTTTGCCGAACCCGGCGACGAGTTCAACGAAGAGTGGCTAGAGAAATTCGAAGAAACTGTAACCGAACAAGGCGAAATCGTGGGGTCGCATTCATGGGTCAGCGATAATCCCGGAGCCGGTGCTGGGATCACGTACATTTATCGCTTTAAAGGATTGTTTTTCGCAAGCACTGACTTCGGACTGGATGGGCCATACGAAGGATTTGCCGAGGCTGCTGAGGCTGTGAACCTGCTAACCATCACGAACACCACGGAGAGAATTTGGGTGGATCTTAGGGTCAATCCCAATTCTGGAGCGTGTGAGGACTATGATGCATAACGACAAAAATGAGAGAAATTTCCCGGCGATCCGTTTGGCAGAAGCCGCGAAGATAAATTTGCCGACCGAACTCCATCGCCTCAAGCTAAAGGAACTTGCAGAGCGGCTGGATCAGTTGCACAGCTTCACTAAGGGACAATTCGTCAAATGGAAGGCAGGTCTGAAGAACCGCAAGTTTCCTGACTATGGTGAGCCAGCAATCGTGACCGCTGTCCTGCCCAGCGCTATATTCGATCCGGGTGAAGTTACAGCGTGCAGCCCGTACTTTCAGGAGCCTCTGACGTTTGTCCTCGGAATATACAGGGATGATGACTTTCTAGAGTTCCGGCTCGATAGCCGCAGATTTGAGCCGTTCGATTGCTGAACTGGGCGATTGCTGAACCGGGCGATCCAGACGGTTGGATCGAACGTCACGACCCAGGAGATTCCAAAATTCCTGACCCCCTGGGGGCGAACCTTAGAACGCCACTACAACGACCGCCCGAAGAGGACCTTTCTCCTGCTTATGATCGCGATAATCGCCGCTCCGGCAAACCCGGTCACAGATGCGATCAGAGTTATTACGTCAGCGTCCCATGTAAATTCAGCCATGACAGACCTCCGTTGACCATGGTCGTTACGATCGTCTCAGAAGCTGTGGGCCGTTCTTAGTCCACCTAGGGGCTTGATTTGGGCTAACCGCCTCATTTTCATGACGTCCCCTCAGAATTTCTATGACGTCCCCTCAGAACTTCACCATAATTTTTCCTGACCCTTCCCCGTAATCTTTGCGACCCGCAATTATCCCAAGAGCGATTCAGGCGCGATGGTGCAAAAACAGAGAAACGATGCGCCCGTTAGTGAACGGTGTCAATATTCGTAGCCATACCTCAAAATGAGTAACGGGACGACCTCCGGGTGCCAACAGGACCATCCCCTGGCGGCAGCGTCGCAGTTGAAGGCAACGTGATTTCGCCTACTTGGGCACGGGCAATGCTCAGTGGGAGACGAACCGCCATTGACCGTCGCGCTTTTCGAACAGATCCGACGCCCCACGCCCAGCGTGCCGTGATATGTTTAAGGGAGAGCAGAGGCGCGACATGGTGTTGGATGCGCACGAATTGGACTGGATCGTCTATAACGCAATTCGCAGCTGTAGCCCGTTGAGTCCGACCCGCGAGGAAATCGCACAGCTTGCGCTTGATCATATCAACCTGCACATATCCGAATATATAACGCCATCGATTGAACAACTCGTCAAAGAAAAGCGAATTATCGAAGATAGCGACGCTGATAGAGGGCGTCCCTACGTCTACCGGATTTCCCCTTTCAAGCGGCGGATTTGAAAAATGTTCATTCCCGGAGACTGAGACACTGCCCACTGACTGCCACAGACTAGAGCGGCATTCCGTGATAGCAGTTACGCGAGCAGGGCCGAAAGCCTCACACCTAAGGCTTCCCTCTACCCGTAACGATTTTTCGGGGCCTCTCGACCATCGACGACCTCAACTCTCGAACCAAACAAGCGTCTCAGCGTCGGCTCGGCAGGTCTGAACAGCGTCTGGGTAAAACCAGTGTCGAATCAGGACACCTGAAGTTTCACCTAAAAGGTTAACCCGATTGTCCAAAAGTTGTCCGAGGTCGTCATATTACGGTTGTAAATTTCATGAAGCGCTCCCCGAGGTTCTTGGGGATTCCACGGCCCTAACCTCGGGTGGCAGCCGTATGTACGGCGATGATGAACTCTTGGCCCGTCAAGTGCCCGGGCTGTGACCACGGGTTCACGGAGACCATCGGACGCATCAAATCACGCTTGGTCTCTAGTTGCCCCAAGTGCTCGTTAGATTTCGTTCACAGTAGAAAACAGTTTCTCTTCGCGCTTTCCGAGGCGCGGAAGGGTCGACATAATCCATGGTGGGAAATCCTCGCGTCCAACAAGCAAATTAGCTAGAGTTACCACCGCCTCAGCTAGGTTAGGAGCCCAACCAAATCAGGCTCATTTTCGGATCGACGTATCTCCTTTCCGAGAACAACTTATTCCCGGGTGGACAGCTCGAAGCGAGTGTTGCTCCCCGGAAAGGTGCTCAAAACAGTTTGCGACTTGATAGCCACGTCCGTACGGTTCTTCGCATTCAATTTCTTCATAATATTGCGGATGTGAACTTTTACGGTACTTTCACACATATTCAACTCGTACGCTATTACCTTATTCGACTTGCCTTTCTGGATCGCCCGAATGACCGCGAGTTCACGGGCTGTGACCAAGCCGGATGTCGGTGGCTGGGACGGCGGGTCCTCTGGGCCACCTCTCGCGAGCAGACAGTCCATTGGCACATAGGTCCCACCAGCGAGAACAAAGCGCACCGCCTCGATCGTGATCTCAAATCCCATTGTTACTGGGATGTACCCCTTTGCGCCATGGCAAATGGCGGTCCTGGCGAGTTCGGGGTCATTGTTGTAAGCGAGGACAATGATTGGTGTTCTCGGAGCGACCTCAGATAGGACTTTCAAGGCGTTGGTGCTCGCCTCCCTGTTATCTTCCACCCATGAAACTATAATCAGTTTGGGTGAGGTAGGGAGATGCTGTTGTTCCAGTTCGATAGCCGTCGAATAGGTAAGCACCGGTTGCGGGAACGCCGATAGCACGCTTCGCCGAAGGCACTCCCGGATGAAGGTGCGGCTTTCAATCACCGCGATGAATCCATCAACTTCTGCGTTGTGAGCTTCGAAGGGACCAATTTCTTTGGAGCGCTCGCCAGTTTTCAACCGCTGGGTTAGCGCCAGAGCGTTTTCGACTGGAATACGATCAAGATTGTCGCGCACGGTCAAACTCCCCGTCATCCCTCACGAAGCACCGCATCAAAGAGAACTTTCCCCGGTCCCCTCTCAGCGAGTATAATCAGTTAGTTAGCCCTAAAGATTCACAGACCGTCAGCGTCCCAAAGTTCGGGTCGCAGACCTACCACTAATGATCAGCGATATAACAATCCCCCGGTTGTCCCATTTCCCGTTAGGTTAACCATACGGAATGTTGACACAATGTCAACGTGATCGAAAGGGGTACATGCGCATCAAGACGGTGAGCAGCAAGTTTCGAAGGAAAGATCGACCATCTCTCGGATGCGCTGACTGGTATCGTCACGAAGCTCCGTAGCCCGCAAAGCACCCGCTCTCGTACAGACTTCCTAGTCTCCGGAGCACGAGCCGGCGAACCCTCAACCCATCACCCTATGTCGCGCTCCTGATCGCGGAAGAACTTCACGCCCACCAGCGTCACGGGACGGTCGTGTTGACCACGAACTCAACCGCGGTCGGGCGGCTCAAAGCAAGGACGCTCTGTCAATACTGTTGCCTCAGAGCCCTCTCGCGACTGAACATCCGCGCAGAATGCCTTCCGGCGCATCCCGTCATCTATCCTCGGGAAGGCGGATTATTTCGTCAAATCGAAGTGACACCGTATCCATTTGGACACACCCCGAGCCTATTCTGCGCAGGCGTCACCGAGAGTCCCAAATCAGCCGTTTTCTCGCCGTTTTGCTAGCCGTAAGTGGCCCCGCGAACGGACTGAACGAACTCAAATAACGCGAAACTTCGGAGCGATTTGTATGCCAAGGGGTTTGGATATGAAAGATCTAACAGGTACGCCGCGACGTACCCATCGCCCGAGCAATCTCACAAACACCCTACGCGCGGCGGCGCGGGCCATTTTGGATGAAGCCGGCCCAGACGGCGTTGGCTTGCAGGGGACAGCGCGCCGCGTCGGAGTGTCCGCGACAGCCGCTTATCGCCATTTTGCTAACAAGGAGGAGCTTCTTGCGTCGGTCGCCGCGGAAGGGTTCAGAGAGCTCGCCGCAGCGATGAAGACGGGCGCGATAGAAAGCGATCGCCTCGGCGGTGTCGGTCTCGCCTATTTTGATTTCGCTTTGCAGAAGCGTGATCTCTTTCGCCTAATGTTCGGACCCATTTTGGTCGAGCGAGCGAGATACCCGGAGCTGAACGAGGCCGCGAGCGCGGTCTTCGGTTTGCTTCAGCGCGTTGCAGTCAGCGACGATGAGTGGCCGTGCGAAGACGATGTGGCGGGGACGGCGGCTTGGGGCCTGGTTATGGCCTGTTCGACGGCCTTATCCCCCAGATGTGCGCAAGGAGGTCTAGCGAACGAGATCTTCGTCCATACCGCCCCGACCAGAATACCAAGCCACCGCCGCCTAGCGCGAGGGAGACCATGTGTACACTGAGTGCTGGAACGTCCGGTCGTGACGTGCGGAGCCGGTTCCGACGTGACAATCTGGGGGCTACAGGAGCGAGAGGGGTTCCCGCGATTGGGGCTGACGCCGAGCACATGACCGGAGGCGACATAGGCCGGACAGAGTACACTTTCAGTGGGACCCTTCCGCCAAAAAAGCCTTACAATTCTATGGAAGGTTTTGCAGTCCCACTTTTGGATAAGCCTTTGATATCACTAAGTTGTTGTAGCCCCTTCCGGGACGCCAGTCTCCAACACAATTTCAGATAGATGGAGGCGCACGGGAATGGACTCTCGTGCAATCGGGAGACGTATTCACGGGCTCAGGATGAGGTTTCGGCTAAGGGAGCTCAGCCGTGAAGACGAGGCCGTGGACGGCCGCGGTAGGCAAATAGCGATGAATTCGCGACCGCGCGGCGATGGGTAAATCGGCCCTCAGCAGTCGTTTGGCGGGGGCAAAGCTAAAGGGATGTCGTCGAGCATCCACGATGCTCCAAGAGCCCATTTTTTGGGGTTGCGCGATGGGGCGCGTCTGGTTAAGGTTCTCTTAACGGGCTCGAGGCGGCGCAGATGCGGACGCTCGACGTGAAACGCTTTTGTTTGATTGTGCTTGGACTCGCTTGCGCGGTCGCCGGGACGGCCGAGGCCGAGAGCCCGTCTGTCGCTCAATGGAAGCCCGCTCGGCCGCACGCGGCGAAAACGACGACCCTCAAGGCCGCCGCCACGAAGAGCGGGAGCCTCGGCGACATTCAATTCTCGGACCCTTACGCGCCACCGGTCGGCGCGGGCAAAACGACGATCGCGCAATTTCCGGCGATCCGGACGGACCCGCCTGTCGCTCCTCAGGGCGGCCTCTCCCTCACCGCAGGCCGGGATTCCCCGGACGCACCCTTCACGGGCGGACTCAAGTTTCGCTTTTGATCGTGGTAAGCCGACCATCGAAAGGGTGCGCGCGCATTCATGAGCGTGAACTTGCGGGCGTTCCTCGGGATGTTGCGAAGCCACGGCGGCGGTTACAGGGTCCGGGGTTCGATGGGTTGAGCGAAAGTCTGTCAGCGCGCGCCGACCTGTTTCGCTAAATCTAATGGCCCGAGGGCGATCATCGCCCGGAACGGCCTTTCGTTCGAGACAACCGGCCAGCGATAATCATCATTGTCCTCGCGGCAGGGGCGCCAGCGCGGGGCTGCGGGAGCTCGTTTGCGAAAATGCGCGGTTCGTTCAAATTGGCGCTGACATTGCCGATCCCCTTGCCAAATTATCGCTGGTCTGGCGATCAGGGGCGAAGCGCGAGACGTTTCGCGTAACGGCTTGCCGAGTATCCGCTTGTCAACGCCCCGAAAACGGAATTCGTTTGACTCTTCGTGGACATGTTGGACTCTGCGCTCGGCGAACCGGCCGGGTCGAGCCTGGCGCGCAGCGAGGGGAAGAAACGGAAAGCTTGAGGCGCTTGGGACAAGGTCTTGTGTCATCATGAGGGGAAGCGAGGTCGCGTCGTCTCGCGCGACTGCTCATGCTCCGAACGGTGTCGAAGCGGCCGCGGCGGGCGCCGACGAGAGGACAGCGCTGTCGCCTCTTTCGGCCGTGCTCGTCACGGGCGCTAGCGGCTTCCTCGGATCGGCGATCGCCGCGGCGCTACGCTCCAGCGGCCGTCATGTGCGCGCGCTGGTGCGTCCGACGAGCCCACGCACGAATCTCCTTCCTGGCGACTCGCTGTGCGAGGGCGACCTGCGCGACCGCGCTTCGCTGGCCGACGCGCTGAAGGGTGTCCGGTTCCTCTTCCATGCGGCTGCCGACTACCGTCTCTGGGCTCGAAATCCGGAAGAGATCCTCCAGAACAATGTCGAGGGGACGCGGCTCGTCATGGAGGAGGCGCTGCGCGCCGGCGTCGAGCGCATCGTCTACACCAGCAGCGTCGCGACCCTAAAGCCGGTCGAGGGCGCTTCCGCGACCGAGGAACACCGTTTGGCCGAGGAGGAGGCGATCGGCGCCTACAAGCGCAGCAAGGTCGCGGCCGAACGGCTCGTCGAGGCCATGATTCAACAGGACGGGTTGCCGGCCGTTATCGTCAATCCGACGACGCCGATAGGCCCGCGCGACGTGCGGCCAACTCCATCCGGCCGCATCATCGTCGAGGCCGCTTCGGGACGTATGCCGGGCTTCGTCGACACCGGGCTGAACCTCGCCCATGTCGACGACGTCGCCATGGGCCATATCGCCGCGATTGAACGCGGCCGGATCGGCGAACGCTATATCCTCGGCGGCGAAAACGTCTTTCTCGCCGACATGCTCGCGGACATCGCCGATCTTGTCGGGCGGCGGCCCCCCACGCTGAAGATTCCGCGGGCGGCCGTCTATCCCGTTGCCTACGCGGCAGAGATGATGGCAAGGATTCGCGGCGTCGAACCCTTTGTCACACTCGACGGCCTGCGTATGGCGCGCCATTACATGTTCTTCGACGACGCGAAGGCACGCCGCGAACTCGGTTATGCATCAAGGCCTTATCGGGAGGGCCTTTCGGACGCGATCGCCTGGTTTCGCTCCCATGGGCGTCTCAGATGATCGTCACGGCGCTCTCCGTCCTCCTGCTCGGAGTCTGGGCCTGTCTCCTATTTGGCAGGGGACGGTTCTGGCGTTGCGGCGAGCGCGATGACGCGGTCGGATCGGCGAGCGAGGCTCGGTCCCAGGATTCGCCGATTATCTGGCCCTACGTCGTCGCTATTGTGCCGGCCCGCGACGAAGCCGATGTGATCGCGGAGAGCGTCGGTTCTCTCTTGCGGCAAGACTATCAGGGGCGATTT
Organism: uncultured Alphaproteobacteria bacterium; assembly: GCA_963721905.1. Classification (GTDB taxonomy): domain Bacteria; phylum Pseudomonadota; class Alphaproteobacteria; order Rhizobiales; family Beijerinckiaceae; genus Roseiarcus. The sequence continues at coordinate 278,098 of CAVRMF010000013.1, read as the reverse complement.
TCAATTGTCGTCGTCGACGACCAGAGTTCCGATGGGACCGCTGACGCCGCGGCGGCGGCGGCGAGCGCGATGGGCGCCGCCGGCCGTCTCCGCGTTCTTCCGGGAAGCAACGTTCCGTCGGGCTGGACCGGAAAGTTGTGGGCGATGCGCCAGGGCCTGGCGTTGGTAGAAGCTGGCGCCGAGCCGCCCGAATTCGTGCTGTTCACCGACGCCGACATCGTCTACGCGCCGCAAATGCTCCGTCGGCTCATCGTGATCGCCCGCTCCAAAGACAGCGTCCTTACGTCGCTAATGGTGAAGCTGCGCTGCGAGAGTCCCGCAGAACGCTGGCTCGTGCCGGCCTTCGTCTTCTTTTTTCAGAAGCTTTATCCCTTCGCCTGGGTGAATGATGCTGGACGCGCCGCGGCTGCGGCCGCCGGCGGTTGTATGCTCACCGAGCGGCGGGCGCTCGCCCTGGCCGGCGGCCTAGAAGGCGTGCATAGCGCTCTGATCGACGATTGCGCCCTCGCAGCGCTCATGAAGCGTCGGGGCCCGATCTGGCTCGGCCTGACGGAGGACGTGCGAAGCCTGCGCGCCTATCCGGCCTTTGCCGATTTCGGACGGATGGTGGCGCGTTCCGCCTTCGCCGAATTGCGTTATTCGCCGGTTCGGCTGGCCCTGGCGGTCGCAGGGATGGGCCTCGTTTATCTCGCGCCCCCGATTTTCGCCCTGTTCGCCCATGGCGTCGCGCGATTCGCGGGCGTGCTCGCTTGGGCGATGATGGCCTTGAGCCTGACGCCGACGCTCCGTCTTTACGGTCGCCCCATGGCCTGCGGCCTCGCGGCGCCCGCAATGGCCGCAGCCTATATCCTCTTCACGTTGCAATCGGCTGTGCAATATTGGCGCGGACGCGGCGGCCACTGGAAGGGTCGTTTTCAGGCCCCGATGGGGGAGGCGGCCGGCGGATGACGACTGCGACCGAGACCCTCTCCGGCAAAACCCATCGCGACGAGAACTTTCCCGTCGCTTCATGGCTCATGAGCGCCCGCCATCGTGCCCCGATCCTCGCCTTCTATCGCTTCGTCCGCGCCGCCGACGATGTCGCCGATAATGCGACGCTTTCGACGGACCATAAGCTTGCGATGCTCGACGGTCTTGGCGACGCACTTTGCGGCCGTGGTCCTCGAGATCCGGAAGCCGAACCTCTGCGTCAGGCTTTGCGCGAACGCGGGCTTAGCCCCCGTCACGCCCTCGATCTCCTCGACGCCTTTCGTCTCGACGCGCGGAAAAGTCGATACGCCAATTGGGCGGAACTGATGGACTATTGCCGGCTCTCGGCAATGCCGGTCGGCCGTTTCGTTCTTGATGTCCATGGCGAGAGCCAAGCGATTTGGCCCGCCTCCGACGCGCTTTGCGCTGCATTGCAGGTGATTAACCACCTCCAGGACTGCGCGGAGGACTGTCGCCGCCTCGACCGGGTCTACCTGCCTCAGGACATTCTGGCCGCGCATGGCGCTTCGATCGAGATGCTCGGCGCGGCGCGCGCATCCCCCGCGCTAAGGGGCGCCTTAGCGGAGCTCGCTCGACGCGCTTCCGAACTAACGCAGCGCGGCGCGGCGCTGATCCAGCAGATCGCGAATGTGCGCCTAGCGCTTGAGATCGCTGCGATCCACAATCTCGCGCGGCGCCTCGCTCGCGACCTCGAGAACCGCGATCCGTTGAGCCAGCCGGTTCATCTCGGCAAGCGCGGCTTCGCTCTCGTTGGCGGTGTCGGCGTTGTGCGCGGGCTCGCCTGGAGGCTCGCCGGCGCTGTGCGGACGCAGCCGAAGGTTCGCGCATGACCTCTCAGGCGGCCCCTGCAGCGAGCAGCTCGTTCTATACGGCGATGCGCGTGTTGCCGAAGGATCGCCGAGAGGCGATGTTTTCCCTTTATGGCTTCTGCCGCGCGGTCGACGACATCGCGGACGAGCGCGGGTCTTCATCCTCGGCGCAACGCTTGGCGGAATTGGAGCGTTGGCGCGCCGACATCGCTGCGCTTTTTGCGGGCCGGGCCCCGCTCCATCTTGCCGGTCTCGACGACGCCGTGCACCGCTATGATCTGAGGCGTCAGGAATTCGACGCCATCATCGATGGCATGGAGATGGACGCCGCCCGCGACATCCGGGCCCCGGATTGGGCGACGCTGGACCTTTATTGCGACCGGGTCGCAAGCGCGGTCGGGCGAGTGTCGGTGCGTATTTTCGGGCTCGATCCGAAGTCCGGCGAAGCGCTTGCCCATCATCTCGGGCGCGCGCTTCAGCTCACCAACATTCTGCGCGACATCGACGAGGACGCCGCGATGGGCCGGCTTTACCTTCCGCGCGAAGCGCTCGCCGCCGCGGGCGTAGCGTCAGACGATCCGTTGTCAGCGGGGGCGGATCCGAAGCTCGCCGCCGCCTGCGCGGAAGTCGCGGCCCGCGCCCGCCGGCATTTCGATGAGGCGCAAGCCGTCATGGCGGCGGCGCCGCGCTCGGCCGTGCGGGCGCCGCAACTGATGGCCGTCGCCTATCGCTCCATTCTCGACAAAATGGTCGCCGACGGCTTCGAGCCGCCCCGACGGCGCGCGAAGGCGAGTCGGCTGCGCATTCTCGGCGCCCTTCTGCGCTATGGCGTCGTATGACCGAGCGGATCGTCCATGTCATCGGCGCCGGCGTCGCGGGCTTGAGCGCCGCGGTGCGCCTGGTCGACGCCGGCCTGAGCGTCGTCGTGCATGAGGCGGCGCGCGCGGCCGGCGGGCGCTGCCGATCCTACTATGACCAATCCCTCGACCTCGTCATCGACAACGGCAATCATCTGCTGCTCTCCGGCAACCATGCGGCGCTAGACTACCTCGGTCGGATCGGGTCGCTCGACAAATTGCGCGGTTCTAGCTCAGCCATCTTCGATTTCGCTGACGTTCGGAGCGGCGAGCGCTGGCGGCTGCGGCCTAACGAGGGGCGCGTGCCCTGGTGGCTCCTTGACCGGAGGCGTCGCGCGCCGGGAACAACGCTCAGCGAATATTTCGCTCCGCTTGGAATGTTGACCGCGCCTTCGACAGCCACGGTCGCGGACGCGATATCGTGCACCGGTCCGCTCTACGAACGGTTGTGGCGCCCGGTGTTGCTCGCGGGACTGAATACTGACCCGCGCGAGGGCTCGGCCGCGCTCGCGGCTGCGATCCTGCGCGAGACCCTCGCAGCAGGCGGGAGGGCGTGCCGCCCACTGATCGCGAGCGAAGGGCTTTCGCCGACCTTTATCGATCCTGCGTTGGCCTTTCTCAAGATGCGAAACGCGACGGTGCGCTTTGGCGAACGACTGCGCGCTATCCGGTTCGAGAGCGCGCGCGCCGCCGAGCTCGAGTTCGAGGCCGGGCGCAAGGGCCTCGCCGGCGACGACGCGGTGGTGATCGCCGTTCCGCCCCGAATGGCGCAGGATCTGCTTCCCGGCCTCGAGGCGCCCGACGAATTCAGGGCCATCGTCAACGCCCATTTCCGAATCACGCCGCCGCAGGGTCAGCCGCCACTCCTGGGCGTCGTCAACGGATTGACTGAGTGGCTGTTCGCCTATCCGGGACATTTGTCGACGACGATCAGCGCCGCAGACCGGCTGCTCGACCGACCGCGGGAGGAGCTCGCGGCCGAGATCTGGCGAGAGGCCGCGGCACTGACCGGTCTCCCACCGGATTTGCCGCCCTGGCAGATCGTCAAGGAGAAGCGCGCGACCTTTGCCGCGACGCCGGCGCAGAACGCCAAGCGCCCTCCCTCGCGCACTCGCTGGGACAATGTCGCGCTTGCCGGCGACTGGACGCAGACCGCCCTGCCCGCAACCATCGAAGGCGCGGTTCGTTCCGGCTATAAGGCCGCATCCATCATTGTCGGGATGCGCGGCTCCGCGTCGCAAGCCCGTATCGCAGCAGGTGCTTCGCCATGAATGTTGCTCTGGATCGGCCGCGGGATGCTCCTTCGATGGAAGCGCTGGAGCGGCATATATCCGCGGCGTCGGAGGCGCTTCGAGCTCGTCAACATGAGGACGGACATTGGTGTTTCGAACTTGAGGCCGACGTCACGATCCCGGCCGAATATGTGCTGTTGCGCCATTTCCGGGGTGAAGAGCCGAATCTCGAACTGGAACGCCTGATCGCCATCTATATTCGGCGCATCCAGGGTGATCACGGCGGCTGGCCACTATTCCACGCCGGCGCGTTCGATATGAGCGCCAGCGTGAAGGCCTATTTCGCCCTGAAAATGATCGGCGATGATCCCAAGGCGCCGCATATGCGCCGGGCGCGCGAAGCCGTCCTCGCCCGAGGCGGCGCCGCAAGGAGCAATGTCTTCACGCGGGCTCTGCTCGCGCTCTACGGCGCCATCCCATGGAGCGGCGTTCCGACCATGCCGGTCGAGATCATGCTTCTTCCGCGCTGGTTTCCCTTCCATCTCGACAAGATTTCCTATTGGGCGCGCACGGTGCTCGTTCCGCTCATGGTGCTGCAGGCGCTGAAGCCGCGTCCTGCCAATCCGCGAGGCGTGGAGATCGCGGAACTCTTCGTGGCGCCGCCTGAAACCGTGCGCGACTGGCCGACGGGCGCCCATCAGACTTGGGCGTCGACAAAGTTCTTCGGCGCGATCGACAGGCTGCTCAGGCTCGCCCAACCCCTCTTCCCGCGATCAACGCGTCGCCACGCCATCGACGCCGCCGTGACTTTCGTGACAGAGCGGCTCAATGGCGAGGACGGGCTCGGGGCAATCTATCCCGCCATGGCGAACGCCGTGCTGATGTTCGACGCCCTCGGCTATCCGGCCGACCATCCCGATCTCATGATCGCGCGCAAGTCGATCGAGCGGCTGCTTGTCGTCGGAGAGGACGAAGCCTATTGCCAGCCTTGCCTGTCGCCCGTCTGGGATACGGCGCTCTCAGTCCATGCGTTGCTGGAAGCGGGCGACGCGGCAAGCACCGCGCAAGCGCGGGCCGGACTAGAATGGATGAAGCCGCGCCAGGTTCTTGACGTGAAGGGCGATTGGACCGCCCGGCGTCCCGACGTTCGACCGGGCGGCTGGGCCTTCCAGTACGAAAACCCGCATTATCCGGATCTCGACGACACGGCCGTCGTGGTGATGGCGATGGATCGCGTAGACCGCGCCCGCTCAGGAGCAGCGGACGGGCATTATGCGCAAGCAATCGCGCGCGCCAGCGAATGGGTCGAAGGTTTGCAAAGCCGCGACGGAGGCTGGGCCGCTTTCGACGCCGACAACACTTATTATTATCTCAATCACATCGCCTTTGCCGATCACGGCGCCCTGCTCGATCCGCCGACGGCTGACGTCACCGCGCGCTGCGTCTCCATGCTCGCCCAGCTCGGCGAGACGAATGTCTCGCTGACACGAGGCGTTGAGGCGCTCATCGCCAGCCAGGAAAAGGATGGAAGCTGGTTTGGTCGCTGGGGCATGAACTACATCTATGGGACCTGGTCGTCGCTTTGCGCCCTCGGCGCGGCCGGCCAGGGTCTGCGGTCGGAGCCTGTGCGCCGTGCAGTCGAGTGGCTCGTGCGCATCCAGAACGCAGACGGCGGTTGGGGCGAGAGCGGCGACAGCTACAAGCTCGAGTACGAGGGTTTCGAGCCGGCGCCGAGCGCTGCTTCGCAGACGGCGTGGGCGTTGCTCGGGCTGATGGCGGTGGGCGAAGCCGATCATCCGGCGGTCGCACGCGGCGTCGCCTATCTGGCCGCGACCCAGGGAAAGGACGGCTTCTGGGACGAGCCGTTCCATACCGCCACAGGATTCCCGCGCGTGTTCTACCTTCGCTATCATGGCTATTCGAAGTTCTTCCCGCTTTGGGCGCTCGCCCGCTATCGCAACCTGAAGCGCGGCAATAGCCGCGCCGCAATGTTCGGCATGTAACTTTCTTGAAGAGCGCCGAGCCGTCCTCTTGCCTGCTCTTCGTCAGTGGACTGAGAAGAGAGGCGGCGATCGCTCGCGGGCCGGATGCGCTGGCGATCTGCGGTGACGGCGAGAGGTTACGCGCGAAGCTCGCGGAGGTGACGACGCCCTTTCGGCTGATGATCAGCTTTGGACTGTGCGGCGGTTTGGACCCGGCGCTGCGCAGCGGCGATGTCGTCATCGGGACGCGGGTCTTGGCCGGCGGCGCCAGCATCATCGCCGATGAGAGCGTCGCGCGCGAACTTGCGGCGCGTCTTGGCGCCGCCGGCGAACACGTCACCCTAGGCGCTGTTGCCGCCGTCGACGCGCCTATCCTGACGCGGGCGGCCAAAGCCGCACTCCGGAACGCGACGATGGCGGTCGGAGTCGACGTGGAAAGCCAGATTGCGGCGCGCTTCGCGGCGGATCACGATGCGCCCTTCGCCCTCCTGCGTGTCGTCAGCGATCCCGCCGACCGCGATCTGCCGCGGCTCGTAATGAGATCTGTGCGATCCGACGGAAGCATTGATCTCGGCGCGGTTGCTGCCGGCCTGGTCCGTTCGCCCGGTCAGACGCCGGGCCTGATCGCGGCAGCTCGCGACGGCGCTGTGGCCTTCGCAGCGCTACGCCGCTGTCGCCGCCTTCCCGGCCTTTTCTCTGGCCTCGGCCTCGCGCATCTCTGAGAGCTTCATCGAAACATTGCGCTGAAAGACCAATTCAGCCGGACGTTGCCGATCGAGCGGAATTTCCGGGGCCATCGGGCCTTCGGTTTTCACGCCGCGGAACGTGACTCCCAAGGCTTTCCACGGCCTCGCGACCGTATCCCTCACGGCCGTCGCCTCGAAGCCGCTATGGACCATGCAATCGGCGCATTTTGCGTAGTTGCCCGTTCCATAAGCGTCCCAGTCGGTCTCCTCCATGAGCTCTTTGAAGGTAGACACGTAACCTTCGCCAAGGAGGTAGCAGGGGCGCTGCCAGCCAAAGACGGTGCGAGTCGGATTGCCCCACGGCGTGCAGTGGTAGGTCTGATTGCCGGCCAGGAAGTCGAGGAACATGCCGGACTGATTGAACGCCCATTTGCGGCCGCCGTCGCCGCGCCGGAAGATGTCGCGGAACAGCTGCTTGGTCGCCGAGCGGTTCAGGAAATGCTTCTGGTCCGGCGCGCGCTCATAGGCGTAGCCCGGCGAAACGGTGATGCCGTCGACGCCGAGCGCGGTGACGGAGTCAAAGAAGGCGGCGACCCTCCCGGCGTCGGCGTCATTAAAGAAGGTGCAATTGATCGTGACCCGGAACCCTCTGGCCTTGGCCGCTTTCAACGCCGCCACCGCACGATCATAGACGCCTGCCTGGCATACTGACTTGTCGTGCATCTCCCTGTCGCCATCGAGATGGATCGACCAAGTGAAATAGGGGCTCGGCCTATACAGATGCATCTTCTTTTCGAGAAGAAGCGCATTGGTGCAAACGATCGCAAACTTCTTCCGGGCGATCACGCCCTCGACGATCTTGGGCAATTCCTTATGCAGGAGCGGCTCGCCGCCGGCCATGACTACGACCGGGGCGCCGCATTCATCCACCGAAGCGAGGGCGTCCTCGACCGAAATCCGCTGGTCCAGGATCGCATCAGGATAGTCGATCTTGCCGCAACCGGCGCAGGCTAGGTTGCAGCGGAACAACGGCTCCAACATAAGAACGAGTGGATAGCGTTCGCGGCCTGCAAGATGTTGCCGAACGATATAGGCGCCAACCTTTGCGATCTGTCTGAGCGGAATGCCCAAGCTATGCTCCTTTAAAGCATTGCCTGCCCCAAGGCGTTATCGGCGCAAGAGGCATCGCACGGCGTCAGGCTCGCACGGCGCGTCGCGCCCGTCGCCCGGCTCAGTCCGAGAATACCGCGCTTGACGGTTCACTTAGCCCACCCGGGCGGCAGGCTCAAGATACGAGTTCGGCTGGCAGGCGAAAGCTGACGCTTTCCTTCAGTCCATCGAGGTTCGACACCTCGGAGGGTTCGATCCGCATCAAAGCCTGAACCACGTCGCCAACCAAAATCTCTGGCGCCGAGGCGCCCGCAGTGACGCCGACGACGCGGGCGTTCTTGACCCATTCCGCCTTGATGTCGCCGCCGTCGACGACGAGATAGCTCGGCAGGCCCGCCTCTTCGCCGATCTCGCGCAACCTATTCGAGTTGGAGCTATTGGGGGCGCCGACCACGATAATGACATCGCAGACCCGGGATAATTCTCGCACTGCCGTCTGTCGATTCTGGGTCGCGTAGCAGATATCACGAATCTCGGGCCCCTCGACGTCGCTGAACCGGCGGTTCAGCGCGGCGATGACGCCGCGTGTATCGTCGACGCTGAGCGTCGTTTGCGTCACGTAGGCAATCGGCGCGTCCGTAGCGATCGGCAGTTTCTCGACATCCTCAATGCTTTCGACAAGATACAATTCGCCATCGATCTGACCGAGCGTGCCCTCGACCTCAGGATGGCCCGCGTGGCCGATGAAGACCAGGATCCGCCCTTGCGCGACATAACGCCGTCCCTGGTTATGCACCTTGGTGACGAGCGGACAGGTCGCGTCGATAGTTGGGAGCGCCCTCGATCTCGCCTCGTCTTCAACCTTGCGGGATACGCCGTGCGCGCTGAAGATCGTCAGGGCGCCCGACGGCACCTCGCTCAATTCCTCGACGAAGCGCGCGCCCTTCGCCTTCAGCAACTCGACGACATGACGGTTATGCACGATCTCGTGACGCACATAGATCGGAGCGCCATACTTTTCGATAGCGCGCTCTACGGTCTCAATAGCGCGCACCACCCCGGCGCAAAAGCCACGCGGTTGGGCAAGAATGATCTTCATCTAAGCAGACTCCGTCAGCTTGACCAACGAACCGCAGGTGTGATTCGGTCTTCGCGCTGATTCGCGGAGGCGGGGCATGGCGGGCAAATCTCGGGTGACGGCGGGTGAGGAGCAGCGCAAGGCGCTGCTGACATTGGCCCATTCACGCGACCGCGGGGAGGCTGATCGGGCGCGGGCGATATTGCTGACGCTGTCGGGATGGACCAGCCCGCGCATTGCGGAGGCCTTTGGCGTGCGCGAAGACACGGTGCGGCTGTGGCGCAGCGCGTTCGCGCGCGGCGGTGTCGAAGCGTTGAAGGCGACTGTGGCGCCCGGCCCGCCACCGGTAAAGACCGAGGCTGCGCTGCGTGTCGTCACGCCTCTGCTCGAAGCTCCCGTCGCCGACCGGCCCAACTGGACGATCCCGCGTCTCATGGCCGAGATCGAGGCGCGCGAGGGCGTCAAGATCGGCAAGTCGCAGTTGTCCCGGGCGCTGCGAAAAAAAACTTCCGTTGGCGGCGGCCTCGGCACACGCTGAAAGGCCGCCAGATTGCCGACGAGATCGAACGCGTGGGACTGCGCCTTCAGCTGCGCAAGGCCCAGGCCGAAGCCGGCGACATCATTCTCCTCTACGGCGACGAGAGCGAGGCCCTGACGCACCCTTATCTGGCGCGGGCGTGGGCCTTGCGCGGTGCGGACCTGCGGGTGCCGGCGCCGGGACAGGCCAAGAAAGTGGCGATCATCGGCTCGCTCGATCAGGTCACGCGCCAGCTGATTGTGCATACGAGCCCGACCAAGCGCAGCAGCGACTTCATCGCTCACCTCGAGCAGCTCGACCACCTGTTCGGTCCCCAACCGGGACGGGCAATGAAACCGGTCGTGCTGGTCGAGGACAACGGGCCGATCCATGTCAGCAAGCTCACTCTCAAGGCCCTCGAGGCGCGCAAACACTGGCTCACCGTCGAGTGGCTGCCGAAATACGCACCCGAACTCAACGATATCGAGGTTGTCTGGCACGATCTCAAGGCGCATCATCTGGCCCACCAGACCTTCGCTGACGCCGACGCCCTCGACCGCGCAATCCACGCCGCCGTGGCCGCCCTGAACCGGGAGCGAACCGTCAATCCGTTGGTCCTTCAAAGAATCTCTGCTTAGGTCATCCTGACGCGCGATCAAAGTTTCAAAACGGCGCTCCCCGCACCAACACCCGTGTGCGGTCTATAACCGCATCGCTTTGAGGAGGCCACAAGACCCACAATTGCGATAAACGCCGCAACGGGTCAATTCAAGCCGGCAAAATCCCCCGCCGCGACTCAAGCGCCGGACGGAAGCCTCTCGGGATTGCCCGCCCACCCTGTTGGGGGAGGTTGCCCTGCTTGTCAGCAGAACGCGACGAATATATGACAATAAATTGCCTCGCCCACCAACGACATCGGTTCGGCCAATAGCTCGAGGCCCGTCGGTTGCGGTCGAGTCCGCACCGCCGACACGTGAGATCAGGAAACCGATACCGTTATGCAAAAGAACATCAAAGTAGCCGTCGCTGGCGTCGGTAATTGCGCCAGTGCGCTGGTGCAGGGCGTAGAATACTACCGCAACCGCAACGGCGCGGAAGTCGAAGGCGTCATGCGTCAAACCATAGGCGGCTACCGCTGTAGCGACGTCGAATTTGTCGCGGCGTTTGACATAGACCGCCGCAAGGTCGGCCACGCGCTAGAGCAGGCGATCTTCGCCAAGCCCAACTGCACCCGTATCTTTCAGAGTTCCCTTCCCGTGTCGAATGTCGTCGTTCAGGCTGGTCCGGTTCTCGATGGGGTGGCGCCCCACATGGCCGACTATCCCGACGATGTCGCCTTCCGTTCCGCCGATCTGGAGCCGACCGATATCGCCTCAGCGCTCCGCGCATCAGGCGCCGAAGTGCTGGTGTGCTACCTGCCGGTCGGCTCGGAGCAGGCGGTGAAGCATTACGCCCAGGCCTGTCTGGACGCCGGCGTCGCCATGATCAATTGCGTTCCAGTGTTCCTTGCTTCCGACCCTGCCTGGGCGCAGAAATTTCGGGATGCCGGCGTACCCATCGTTGGCGACGATATCAAAAGCCAGGTCGGTGCGACCATCGTACATCGGGCTCTGGCGCGGCTGTTCGCCGACCGAGGGGTGGGCCTCGACCGGACTTATCAACTCAACACTGGGGGCAATACTGACTTTCTCAACATGCTCGAGCGGAGTCGCCTGAAGTCGAAGAAGATCTCCAAGACCGAATCCGTGCAATCGCAGCTGGACGAACGGCTCGACGCGCGTGACATCCACATTGGTCCGTCCGACTACGTGGCGTGGCAGCAGGACAACAAGGTCTGTTTCATCCGCATGGAGGGGCGCGGCTTTGGGGACGCGCCGATCGAATTGGAGATGCGACTGTCGGTCGAGGATTCGCCAAACAGCGCCGGAGTGGTGATCGATGCGGTCCGCTGCGCCAAGCTGGCGCTGGAGCGCGGCCAAGCTGGCCCGTTGGCGGCGCCGTCGGCGTATTACATGAAAAGCCCGCCCCAACAATTCCGAGACAGCGTTGCGCGTGACGCCTGCAACGCCTTCATTGATGGCCGCCACTTCGATCTTCCCGAGGCCGCGGTGCGCGACGCAAAGGTCGTGGCCGGTCCCGGCCGTCCATAGTGGGTTCGGATTGGGAAGCCGTGCTCGTCGGATCCCTACAATAGGCTTCATCAGGCGGCTCGGCCCACTGGCGCATAGGCATGACGAAGCCGATCGACACGGTGCTTTTTGACTTTGGCGGTACGCTCGACGCCGACGGCGTAGCGTGGAAGGAACGCTTCTACGCCCTTTACCGATCCGAAGGGCTGGATATGGCCGCCGACGCCTTCGCGCCGGTCTTCTTCGCCGCAGACGACACCCTCGTCGGAGGCCTACAGCCCGCGGCCGGCCTGTTGGAAACGGTCCATGCTTTGACAGCCAACCTCGAAGCCGAGCTGACGCGCCGAGGCGCCCGAACTGGAAATGGCCAAACCGTCAAAGATCGGACCGATGGCGATCGCGCTCGGCGCGTCGCGTCGCGCTTCCTGTCCGACACCTCGGCCGCTTTCGCACGCAATCGGCCGGTCTTGGAGGCGTTGGGCCGGCGCCATCGACTTGGAGTCGTGTCAAATTTCTACGGCAATCTCGAAGCCGTGTGTCGCAACGCGGGTCTCGCCGACCTGTTCTCGGTCGCGGTGGATAGCCACTGCGTCGGCGTGGAGAAGCCTGATCCGGCGATCTTCCGCGCCGCCCTCGAGTCGCTTCACGCGCCGCCCGAAACGACCATGTTCGTGGGCGATTCGTTGCGCCGCGACCGCGAGGGCGCTCGACGAGCGGGAATGGGCTTCATCTGGATCGCGCCGCAAGAGGTCTGGACCGCCGAAGCTCAGGCGTCCCCACATCCGCTCGCTCACGCCACGGTGACTGAGTTTGGCGATCTCATGAAGATCTTGATATGACCGAAGTATCGGCTTCTACAGTCCTCCAAGGGGGTATCATCGCTGCCGGCCACGGGAGCCGCTTGCGGGCCGACGGGTATCGCGTTAGCAAACCGATGACGCCGGTCGCCGGACGACCCCTCATCGACCACACCCTCGATCGCTTTCGCGCCGCCGGTATTCGTCGATTGACCATCGTCATCAACGAGACGTGCGACGATTGCCGGCAATGGCTCCAGGACCACAGCGGAGATTTCGACCTCGATGTCATCGTGCGCACGACCCCGTCGTCCTACGCCAGCTTCCAACTGATCGCGGACCGGCTGGCCTGCGCCCCGGCGGTCATCACGACGATCGACGCGATGATGCCGGTCAATGATTTTCAGATGTTTGTGAGGTCGGCCGCGGCCTTTGGGAGAAACGCGATGGTTCTCGGCCTGACCGATCATCTCGATGACGAAAATCCGCTTTGGGCGACATTGAACCTCGCGGACGGCCGCGTTCGTCAGCTTGGCGGCGGGCATGGCAGCCATGTGACGGCCGGCCTCTATTGGTTGCCGACCGAGCGGCCGGCGCAGCCCCCGACCGGGTTCGCCCGGCTTCGCGATTACCTCGGATGGCTGGTCGCCGAGCGCCCGCCAGTTTACGGCGTCGTTCTGCCTCGCGTATTCGACATCGACCGGGCAAGAGACATCGTCGCGGCCGAGTTGGCGGAACTGGGTCGTGAGCGCGGGAATGCCAGCGCATGAATGCCGCCAAAAGCTGTTGGGGCATCCACCGCGAGCTAGCGCACTCGCCGGGACGCATCGACGACGATGGCGCAATCTTGAAGAGCGTCGGCGAGGCCTTGGCGGAGCGCGGCTTCGGCGTCGAGCTTGTCGCCGCCGATGCCGCCGACGCAGCATTCGAGACCCCTCACGCCAGCATATTCGCGATGTGCGAGCGCGGCCCAGTCCTTGATCGGCTCAAGGCGGCGGAGAAAGCCGGCTCGATTGTCGTCAATTCGGCGGACGCGATTCGCAACACTTATCGCCATCGCATGGTCGAACTTTTCGCCCGACATCATGTTTCGGCGCCCCTGAGCCACATAGTCGCCACCGACGCAAGCAGGCTGCAGCCGGCCACTGGGGTGTGGGTCAAGCGCTATGATTTCCACGCGACGCAACCTGATGATGTCATCTACACCGCCTCGGAGGACGGATGGCACGAGGCGTTGAGCCGATTCGCCAGGCGCGGAATCCCGTTCGTGGTCGGACAGGAGCACGTGGCGGGCGATCTGGTTAAATTCTACGGTGTGAGAAATGGCGCGCTGCCGATGAATGAAAACTGGTTCGAGTGGTTCTATCATCGTGACAAGGGAATGGTGGGTCATTCCTTCCAGGTGGCGCGCCTACGCCAAGCTTCGTTTTACGCCGCGGCCGCGCTGGGGGTCGAGATTTTCGGCGGCGACGCCATCATCAAGGCCGATGGCGAACCAATCATTATCGACCTCAACGCCTGGCCGAGCTACGCGAAGTATCGCGATCGGGCTGCGGGAGCGATCGCAGACTGCCTGACCGAACGCTTCCGGCGACGCCCGCGCGTCATAACCCCAACGCAGAGTTGATCAATGAACGACGCCTCTCCCCGGCACACCCCCTTGGCGCAAATGAATGGCGCTAAAAGCCGCACTGTGCCCGGGCCCAAATCCAAGGCGATTTTCGATCGGGAGGCCGAGGCGATGGCGCCAGGGCTCCAATCGATCGCCCTCTACTCGCAGATCGCGGTCGATCGCGCCAAGGGCTGTACGATCACCGATGTCGACGGGAACGAGTACCTCGATTTCATCGCGGGCATTGCTGTCGGCAGTCTCGGCCACTGCCATCCCCACTATGTCAAGCGCATCAAGGAGCAGCTCGAGCGCGTGACATTCGGCAGCTTCACGACCGAGACGCGCGCGAGATTTCTCAACCTGGTGAGCAAATTGCTGCCGGAAGGCATCACCCACATCCAATTGTTTTCCGGCGGCGCGGAAGCGGTCGAGGCCGCCTTCCGCCTCGCGAAATCCATCAGCAAGAAATTCGAGTTCGTCGGATTCTGGGGAGGTTACCACGGCAAAACCGCGGGCGTTATCGGCCTGCTCGGCGGCGGCTATCGCAACCATCAAGGCCCCTTCCCGCCAGGCATGCACCTGTCGCCCTACGCCAATTGCTATCGCTGTCCCTGGAAGCTTGAATATCCGTCCTGCGGACTTGCTTGCGCGGAGCACCTGCGCAACGTCATCAAGAACGATACCCAGGGCGAGGTTGCAGCGATCATCCTCGAGCCGATGCAAGGCACGGCGGGCAATGTTGTGCCGCCTGATGACTTCGTTCACGCGGTGCGGGACATCGCGGACGAATGCGGGGCGCTGCTGATCGCTGATGAAATCCTGACCGGTTTCGGCCGCACCGGAACGATGTGGGCCTGCGACCAATTCGGCCTCAAGCCCGACGTCATGACGATTGGCAAAGGCATCGGCGGCGGCTTTCCGCTCAGCGCCGTTGCTTCGTCCTTCGAGCGTATGTCCGCCAAGCCCTTCGGAGAGCCGAGCGGGAGTTCATCCAGCTATGGCGGCAATCCGCTTGCCGCCGCCGCCGGCCTCGGCGCCGTCGAGGCCATCCTCGATGAAAAGCTGGTCGAGAATTCCGCTCGTGTTGGCGCGCGGATGCTCGAAGCTCTGAAGGGGCTGCAGGACAAATACCGTTTCATCGGCGATGTTCGCGGGCGCGGCCTGATGATCGGCGTCGAAATGGTCGCCGACCGCAACACCAAAGCGCCGCTCGACAAGACCATCACGCGCGCCCTGTTTCACGAGGCGCTGGAGCGCGGCCTCATCACGATGTCCTATTCGAACGTCATTCGGATCAATCCGCCGCTCGTCATCACCGAGGATGAAGCGCTGCGCGGGGTCGATATCCTCGATCAGTCGTATGCCGCCATCTCGTGCCGCTTCGGGCTCGAATGACGCGTGGAGGCGTGCTGCGGGGCGCGTTCATTGGCTTCGGAAACGTCGCGGCCAAAGGGCACCTGCCAGGTTGGCAGTCCCGCGATGACGTTAAGATTGTTGCTGCGACCGACGTTGTCTCGACACGCCGCGAAGCGTTTCTCGAAGCATGTCGCGATGGCCAGTGGTACGATGACGTGGGCGACTTATTGGCCGGCGAGACGCTCGATTTCGTGGACATCTGCGCGCCCCCCGACAGCCATGCAACGCTCATCAAACGAGCGCTGGACGCAGGTCTCCATGTTCTCTGCGAGAAACCCTTGGTTACCCAGGCGGCGGACGCGGAGATCGTCGCGGCGGCCGCGGCGAACGCCGGGCGCATCGTGCACACGGTTCACAATTGGCTCGAGGCGCCGATATGCCTCAAGATCTCGGCGCTGATCGCCGAGGGCGCGATTGGCGCGGTCCGATCCGTCAGTTGGCGGACTTTGCGCACTCAGCCTGCGGTCGCGTCCACGTCCGACGGCGCCAACAACTGGCGCGTTGATCCGGCGATAGCGGGCGGCGGCATCCTATTCGATCACGGCTGGCATGCGCTCTATTGCATCGCGCATTGGGCCGGCGCTCCCCTCGGCGTCGCCGCGATCCTCGAGACGCGCCGCTTCCACGAATGGCCGCTCGAGGACACGGCGACTCTGAGCCTGGATCTTCCTCTCGGCCCTGGCCTCATCTTTCTGACCTGGACCGCGAGCGAACGCTCCAATCATATCGAGATCGAGGGCGAACTGGGCGATATCACAGTGGTCGGCGACAAGGTTGTCCTCAGATCGAATTCGCGCGAGCGCTGCTGGGCCTGTCCGCCATCCTTATCGGAAGGATCGCATCATCCCGATTGGTTCGTCGGAGTGGCTGAGGACTTCCGGATTGCAGCAACGCGCGGCGACAAAGGCAACATGGACGAGGCGGTGCTGTGCGCCCGGCTAATCGACCTCGCCCAACGGTCAAGCGCCGCGAGTGGCGCGCGGCTCTCACTCGGCGACTACCCGAACCGTCCCGGCTGATTTGCGCTTCCCCGGCGCCGAGGCCTTTGCAGACTTTGAGGGCTCAGACTTGGTTCTCGCGCTGGGACTGACCGTCGTGCACGGATCGCTTGATCTCCCCACCGACCTTGACCGCGTTGGCTTCTCGACCCATGACTTGCTGATGAATTCCCCACCTGAAGCTGGTCTCGAGGGTAAGCCCCCAACCGCCCGGAAAGGAAGTTCTTGCGGCGAACCGGGCGGCGCCGAGGCGCCTTGTCGCACATGGCAAACTTGAACGTTTTCCAATGGCTGCGTTACGGCCCTTGGCTCGCCCAGGTGATCGTCACGCGGCGGTGCAACCTCACGTGCGGTTACTGCATCGAGTACGACCGGACGTCCGATCCGGTACCGTACGACGAACTCAAGTTACGCCTCGCGAAGCTAGCGGAGCTCCGTACGTGGGCGGTCTGCCTGACGGGCGGCGAGCCCACGATGCACCCACGCCTACCGGACCTCGTGGCTGAGATGAGGAGGCTGGGTTTCAAGCGACGCATGCTGATCACGAACGGAACGCGTCTGACGGCGGGCCTCATCGAGGCCCTCAATGGCGCCGGCCTCACGGACATGCAGATCAGCGTGGACGGAGTCAAGCCGAACGACGTCACCGTGAAAACCTTACGACCCTTGCGAAAGAAGCTGGAACTCCTTGCGGAG
The DNA here is from genome assembly GCA_963721905.1 of uncultured Alphaproteobacteria bacterium. Lineage (GTDB taxonomy): Bacteria > Pseudomonadota > Alphaproteobacteria > Rhizobiales > Beijerinckiaceae > Roseiarcus. The sequence continues at coordinate 261,189 of CAVRMF010000013.1, read as the reverse complement.
AAGGCGACTTTCCGGGTGGTCATGAGTGGCGTCATCGGGAGCGCGCCAGCGGGAGACGTTCTCGAGGTCGTGGACTTCGCGAAGGCCCACGGCTTCACGCCGCGCATTCTGCTGCTTCACGACCAGAACGGGCAGTTGCGGCTGTCGCACGAGGAACTGAGCGCGTACGACGAAGCGAAACGCCGTATTGGCGACCGTGCGAACGAGGCCCATGGATACCGGGGGAAGATGATCGAGTCCGGCGAAGCGCCCTTCAAGTGTCGGTCGGGCTCCCGCTATCTCTATGTGGACGAGTTCGGGAGCGTGCACTGGTGCTATCAGACGCGGGGGGTTTTCTCGAAGGACCTCCTCGCGTACACCTACGCGGACCTTCGAGAGCAGTTCGACACGCCGAAAAACTGCAGCACGCACTGTACCATCGGCTGCGCCCGAACCGCCTCCGCGACGGATGAGTGGCGCTCCCAGCGGGGCCATTCTGACGCCCTCCGCACGGCGACTGCATCATAAGAGCTTCCAGAAAACTCCTCAGCGACGCAGGCCGCGAGCGCTCATCGATTTGCGCTCGGCGTGACCCCTGGCCCAGTCCTCTCAAGCGAGGCCCGCGGGCCCGCCGCGAGAAGCAGAAGGAAAAAATAGATCGGCGCACCGATCGCGGCCAACGCCAGGAACCAGTTCGATCTGCCGACGAGCGCAAGCAGGATCACAAGATAGATGAAATCGCGGCGCGACGCGGAGTTGAGCAGCCGGGACAGAGGGCGCTCGGGCGAAGCTGAAACCGAGGTGAACAGCGCGTCGTCGCCGTCCTTGAGGCGCATCAGCCGCCAATAGACGAAACCGGCCGACCCCAATGTCCCGAGTACGGCCGCGGCGCCGAGCCACAACGGCCAGATCGCGCCGGCGGATAAGCTCCAGCCGATCGCCATGCAGCCAAATATGACCGTATGAACGACGTTGTCTCCCCAGAAATCGAGAACGCCGCCCCATCGCGATTGCTGGAATTTCAACCTGGCCAGTTCGCCGTCGCAGCCGTCAAGGATCGAATGCGCAAGAAACAGAAGCGCCCCGATGGTTTGCATCAAGGGGCGCGAGGATAAGAAAAATGGTCCGCCGCAGATTCCAACCGCGATGGAAATCAGGCTCACTTGATTGGGGGTGATCGCAGTTCCTGCCAGGCGGCGCGAGATCTGCAGCGAGATCGGCCGCTCGATATGGCGCGCCATGAACCCGTCGGTGTCCTTGACCAGCGCCCGCAGAAGCCGCCGTTCCGCGACGCGGACGTCCGCAGGCGTCTCGACGACCATCAGATCGATGTCTGCCGAAATGGGCTCTGGCGGCCCCAACCGGCGGGCGAGCCGGCTCTCGACATCGGCCATCCCTTGCGCGCCGCCGTTCATATTAAGCGCGTCCACCGCATCCGGCGCCGAAGCGGTGGGCAGCATGACGATTCGGTTCGGGATGGCCGCCCACGCGTCCGGCTCGATCCGCGTGGAGGCCAGCCGTTCGAGCCAATCGATTTCCGCAAGGATCGTGGCGGGCCCAATGATCAGCGGCGCCCATTGAGAGGAAGACAGGGTTGCGGCGAGGCTGCGCCAATCGGCAATGGCGGCGGCGACCCCGGCCGCGGCGGAAGCCTTTCTCCCTAGGAGAAGGACCCGCCCGTAGCCGGCGCGTCGCGCCGCCAGGACGGCCCGCTGCACAAGGCTGAACCCCAGAATCACCGGGTCGCCATCCGGCCCGCGCGCGATGTCTGGCGCGTCGACCGAGGCAATAGGGGCGGCAACAAGAATCAGAATTGGCGCCTCAGGCATGGTGGTTCGCAATCCGCACGGGCGACGCCCTCGGTAGCTCCACCTCGGCGACGATTGCTGATAGACGATTCCGTGCGGCGATCGTAGTCCTGCGCAGTCTTCGGCGCGAACCGCGCCCAGACGGGGAGCCAGCCATTTCAGCATCGTTCATCGTCGCCGCGTTTCTCGGCCTCCTGCTCGTTATCTTTCTTATCATCCAAAGCGGCGCCGCCGAGGTGGCTTCCGCCATGCTGGTCCTTGGCTGGTGGCTCGCGCCAATCACGCTGTTTCATGTCGCGCCCTTATATTTTGACGCGATCTCCTGGCGAGAGCTGTTTCCGGCCGCGAACCGCCCCGGCCGCCTCAGCTTTCTTCGGATGCGTTGGATCCGCGAATCCGTGAGTACGCTGCTTCCGGTCGCTGGCGTCGGCGGCGACGTCGTCGGCGCTCGACTCGCGCATCAACGCGGCGTTCCGGGCGCGCAAGCCACCGCCAGCATGGTCGTCGACATCACGGTCGGCGCGGGGAGTCAGCTCGTCTTTGTCATCGCCGGAGTGGTGCTGCTCGCCGCCACTAGGACCCACGCCGCGGCCGCCACAGCATGGGGGCTTGTGATCGGGGTCGCCGTGTTTGCGACGGCAATCGGCGTGTTCGTCCGAATCCAACACAACAGCATGTTCGGAATATTGCTCGATTGGGCTCACCGACTGGCTCCAAAGAGTTGGATGTCCAGCTTCGCTGGCCGCGCAGAAGCGATCGACGAAGCTATCGTCGCCACCTATCGTCGCCGTTCCGCCTTGTCGTATTCCAGCCTGCTGCGGCTCGTCGGATGGGCGATCGGCGCGGGCGAGGTCTGGCTGGCGACGCGCGTCCTCGGCAAGCCCTTGAGCGTGATCGATTCGTTTATCCTGGAAAGCCTCAGCACCGGCGTTCGCGGGGCGGCGTTCATGGTGCCCGGGGCGTTAGGCGCACAAGAGGGCGGCATGGTCTTGTTTGGGGCGCTGCTCGGACTGCCTGCGGACCTGGCGCTAGCAGTTTCGCTGACCAAACGGGTTCGTGAACTGGCGCTAGGCCTGCCGGGTCTCGCGGCGTGGCAATGGGTGGAAGGGCGCCGCTTGCTCGCTCGCCGTGAGGGTGACGCGAGTTCACCGCCGCAATGACTGTCCGCTACCGAGGGGTTGTCGTGGCTGGCGACTCGACGGCAGGAGGCAGGCCGAGCGCCTCGCGCAAATCCGCCCGTCGGGTCTGGTAAAAGTCCGAGCGCAGGAAGGTATAGAAGTCGATCGACGCGTTCTCGGCTTCTTTCCATTGGCCGAGATGAGCGACGGCCGACAGTCCGGCCGTCCCGGCCGACCAGGGCCATCCAATCAAGATTCCGCCCATCACCCAGCCGACCGGATCGGCCACGGTGTCGACTGCGCCGCCGAACGCGTCGCGCTGGGTCGAGGGGCCGTAATAGGGCCGCTCGACGAAAGTGCCGGCGGGGACGCCCCAGACGAACAGGGTTTGGCCGAAGTCGCCCGATTGCTGTGGCAACCCCCCTTGCCCAGCGACGTCGAACAGACCGCCGAGGCCGAAGGTCGTATTGAAGAGGAGGCGGCCAAGGGTGATGCCGGCAGCGTTGAAACGCCCCTGCAGGATGTTGTTGGCGAAAATTCGCGGCTCTTTCAGGTTCGCGTCGAGGTCCTGGAAGCGGTTCAGGATCGGCCCTGGCACCTGCTTGACGACGTTCGCGACCGGGTCGAGCACGACTTGGTTCGCGCGAAGAACGCCGCGGTTGAATTGCTCGTTGGGGTCGTCAACTGGCAGCGATGCGTCACGGGGCACCCCCGCGCACGCGCTGACGAGCGCCGGTAACGCGCACGCGAGCGACATGGCCACCCAAGGTTTAGCGCGACCCATTCGCAATAAGTCCCCCTTTGATTTCCGCGCGACGGCCAAAGTTCCTGGGGAAATTGATGATCGACGGGTAAGCGCCGACTATCGACGCGGCTCGTCAATCAATCGAGCCTCCTTGCAGCGTAGCAGAAGGAAGCTGCGTTGACTGTCGCTTTTTTGCCGCACCCGCGTCACTTTTTCGCGGAAGCGCGGCCAGACGGATCGCGTCCGGCCTTTCGCTGCGTCGCCAAAAGGGCAGGCTGGAACAAGACGGCGGCGGAGAGCGTCGTCACGAGCGATAGCGCCATCAGCTTACCCATGCTCGACGTTCCCGGATGGTGCGAAAACCACAGGCTGCCGAAGGCGGTAGCGGTTGTGCAGGCGCTGAAGAAGACGGCGCGCGTCAGGCTTGATTGCAGGAAGTTCGTCTCCCCCGAACGCCACGCCATCACGTAGTAGATTTTGAACGCGACGCCGACGCCCAGAAGAAGCGGCAGCGCGATGATGTTGGCGAAATTCAGCTTCAGCCCAATCGCCACGCAGATTTCGAGCGTGACGACGATGGCGACAAGCAGGGGCACGAGGGTCAGCGCGACATCCCTCCAGCGGCGCAACGCGATGAACAGAATGACGGCGATCGACGCCACCGACCATACCCCGGCCTCGAGGAACGCCTTGACGATGGTCTGAGCCGCCTCAATGATGAAGACCGGGGTTCCCGCGGCTTGTGGCGCGATCCCGCGGACCGCTCTGACAAAGCTGCGCAAGGTCGCGTTGTCGTTGCTGTCCCCGCTCGGCGCGGCCTCGATTCTCGCCCGGCCGTCGTCCGTGACCCAGTCCCTTTTCAGCGAGAGCGGGAGCGTGTCGACGGTCACCCTCTCGGCGTTGAGGAGATCCCTCACCTGGCGCAGCGTCGTCTTGAGCGGGACGATGAGAGTTTGCTCAGCTGCGTCCCGGGCCGAAGGCGGCGCCTTCGCCAATGCTGCGAGAAGCTCTGCGAGGCGACGCGCCTGCACGGCGGCGGGGCTCATGAGGCCGCCTGCCACGCCCGAGAGGTCATGGGCGGTGGTCTCGATCGCCGCTGTAGTTTCGGCCGGCGTCGGCGCGGGATCGACCTCCGTGGGATTCAGCGTGTTCTCAAAGAAGAAGCTCGCATCGTCGATGATGGCGAGCTTCGCGTCCTGATCGTCGGGGACGAAGCTCAGCAGCGTCTGCGCGCGAGCAACCTCAGGCAAGCGCTTGAGCTTTTCGGCCAGCGCCGACGCATGGGCGAGGTCGCTTTCCAGGATGTCGATCGTGTTCGGGCTGGTGTCGGGATCGCGCATGAGGTCGAGCACGGTCGCGACCGATTCCGTCTTAGGCGACCGCAGATCGAGCGGATTGAAGTCGAACTGCAGGTTCCTGAGCAGCGGCAGGCCGAGAATCACCGCCGCAAGGGTGGTCCAGATCACCCAGTTGCGCCGCCGGTAGAGGAAGTGGTCGAGGGGCGCGAGCGCCGCATATCCGATCGGCGCCGGCTCGCCGGCGGGCTTGAGAACGGTGAGCAGCGCCGGAAGCAAGGTTACGGTGGTCAAGAACGCGACAAACATCCCGGTTCCGGCGATGAGCCCCAGCTCTGAGAGTCCGACGTATGCAGTCGGCAGGAACGAGTAGAACGCGGTCGCGATCGAGGCGGCGGCCAGAAGAAGCGGCCCCGCCACCTGACGCGCCGTCGACAGAAGCGCCTGGCCGAAATCGGGGATCGCATACCGCTCGGCCCGGTAGCGGACGCTGAACTGGATGCCGAAATCGACCCCGAGCCCGATGAAAAGCACAGCGAAAGCGACGGAGATGAGGTTCAGCGCGCCGACCATCCTGAGTCCCAAGGCGGCGGTAAGAGTGAGCCCGATCGCCAGGTTGACCAGGACGGCCAGGATGATGCGGGGCTGCTTCAGAGCGAGCCACAGCACAAGGATGACGACGATGACGGTCACGGCGCCGTTCAAGGCGGCGCCGTCGGCGACCGTCGCGAATTCCTCGTCGGAAAGCGCGACCGGCCCGGTGAGGCGCACTCTGACGCCCTTGTCCGGCGTCAAGTTTAGCCTGGAGATCTCCTCGCGTATGGCCGCGGTCGCCTTGCCGCCGGGCTCGAGCGCGTCGAAGTCAAGGACGGGCTGGATGTTGACGAAGCGTCGAAGTTCGGATGGCTTCGGCGCGCGCCCGGTGATGAGCCTGCGCCAGGAGAAGGCAGGATTCTTTCCGTTCCCCAGGAGCTCCAGGGCGTCGGCGATCGCCACGAGAGCGGGCCTCAGATCTTCAAGCTCCGCCTTTCCCCGGCGTACGCCCTCGACCGACTGCGACAAGGTGCGAAGAACGCCGCGCAGCGTGGGATCGGCGGCGAGCGTGCCCAGAAAGGGCTGGGCTTTGATCAGCTCGGCCGTGTCGCGGCGCACCTCGTCGAGGGAGAGGAAGAGGATGCCGTTCCTTGCGAAAAACTCACCGGCGTCGGGTCGTCTGATAGTTCGGATCACGTCCGAGCGAGGCGAAAGGTGGTTCACGAGCGCATCCGCCGCCTCATCGGCGGCTTCGGGCGTCGCGCCGTCGACGACGGCGATGATGAGGTTGGTCGACTGGGGGAACGCCCGATCGAGCATGATCTCCTGCTGGCGCCAAGGAAGCGAGCTTGACAGGAGCATCTTGCTGTCTGTCGAGATGGCGAAATGGCGCGCGAGAAAGCCGGCGGAGAAAGTCGCGACCAGCAAGAAGGCGAGGATGACCAGCCATGCATGGCCGCTCGACAGGCGGACTGCCCGCGTGATGGCTTCGATCGTCACGGGATTGCCATCTTTGCGCATGGATTGCAGGGAGGCGCCTGGTTTGCGTTGCGTTGGCGAGAGGGGTCGACGCGCCTTGGCTAACGTGGTCAAGGCAAAGGCCAATTTATGGCCTTGGATAGAGCGACCTTTGCGGCGCCTGCGAGCTTCTATGGGAAATCGGACAAAGGGTCTATCGCGATACGACCAGATTGGCGGCTTCGCCATCGGCGCGCAGGTCTGGCTACGACAGCGAACGCCACACTAGCGACGAGATCATGCTCCACTGGGACACTTGCGTTACTTCACAGATCAACGCAGTTTGATGTGAAGGCGGCTGGCCAAGGGGCAAGTCGCCACTCGAAGCGAATGGAATCCCCCTGATGAAAGTTTTCAAACTCCGCCGTAGCCTCACCGGGATCGCAGCCATGATGGCTGCCGTGCTGTTCGGCTACGGTCCGATTCCGCTTCGGGCTCAAGCGCTTAGCCCGGCCGCCAGACACATCCAATCCTATTATCAAGAGCTGATGCCGACACTCAAGCAGGCGGGTCAGCTCAGTGTGCGCGAGCGCGACCAGCGCTTCACGCCCGCCATCTCGTCGGCCTTCGATCTCGCGGGGATGACGAGGCTGGCGGCTGGACCGGCGTGGACGAGCTTCTCCGGCGCCCAGCAAGCGGCAGTCCGGGACGCTTTTGCCCGCTTCCTCATCGCGGACTACGCACGCCAAGTGACCGATTATTCCGGGGAAAGCTTCGTCGTCGACCCGCAGACGAGCCCTGAGTTGCGCGGCGGCGGCGAGGTCGTCAAGACGCGGCTGATACAGCCCGGCGGCCGAAACGTGACAATCAACTATCTCGTCCGCGGCGGGCGGGTGATCGACGTCTATCTCAACGGGACCATCAGCGACCTTGCGACGCGGCGCGACGAATTTGCTTCGATCCTGGCCGGAGGCGGAGGCGCGGACGCCCTGGTCAAGACATTGCGCGAACGGACCCAGAGCTTGCTGGCGGAGTGAGGTTGAAAAGCCCGGTCGACCGCCTGGAGATTGGCGCGCGACATCGCGCTATAGGAGACGAGCAGCGCCTCATTCAATCGGCTGACCTGGAGGGCGAGGAATTCGGCCGGCGGCTGCGGCATGCGCCGGACGAGGATCTCCTGAACCAATGCCCGCATGCGCTTGATCGTCACATCCTCGCGCGACGCGATCTCCGCAACGGAAACGCCCGCGTTCAGCAGCGCGATGATTCGTTTTTCACGATCGGCTTTCTTCCTGCGCGCAGCTCTTCGCGCTCCAATCGACCGTTTGCGCGGGACGGAGGGCGGCGAGAACGTTTCGAGAGAGTCGGGCATCTGGCGGCCGAACTCGGCTTCCACGGCCGCGCTGAGGGCGTCAACGGCCGCCCCGGGCTCGTTCCGCCCGCCAGCGCTGGGGCGCTTTCGCCACTGCCCCAGGATTCCAGCGTCATCGCCGTACCGACGACGGTTGCGTAATCGTTGTGCAGATGCGCGAGCGACAGCGCGTGGACATACTCGGCCGGCCAGCGCCTGCCCCGGAGATCGACTTTGTCGACCGCGCCCATGAGGCGTCGGCGACGACGAAGGTCTGGTAGCCGAGATTTTCGGCAGACGATTGGGCCCCACCGAAAAAAGGACGGCGTCCTGTAGCGTTGGGCGCCTTCCCCACAGCAACGGCCAGCCAGCCCACTTTTTAACCTTGACAAATCGTCAAACTTATCCTAATGTTCACATGTGTTTTCTTTGCCGGAAGAAGGGAAGCAAGCGACCATAAGCAAAGTGTCATTCGCAGGGTGATCAGGATTGGCCTCCTAACGCTCATCGGAATGAGCACTATTGTTGATGCAGAATCGTCTTTCGCCCAAGCTCCACATCGTGCGCGAACCGTACCAATTTGATTCAGATCAGTGGGGATCGTCGATGAATCGGAACTCACGTAGGATGCCGGGAGCGCCAACGGTCAATCGAGGACTTTGCGCGCTGCTTCTCGCTGCCGGGATTGTCGTGACAACGCAGACGAAGGCACAAACATGTGGCCCTCTCGGCTGCATAGAAGAAATCGATAATTTCAATTTCCTCCAGTACCTCCAGCCGGACGCAGCGGTACCCTTTGAGAGTTTTGCGACGCCACAGAAAGTCATAGGTGTCGCCGCCGATTTCGTTCCCAATCCCCCGGGACCGTCGATCGCGTTTGCCAATGAGGAGGCGTTTGCAGCACAAACGTAAGCGGCGTTTTCAGGCCACGGCTTTGAGCGGCTCCGCTTTCACGTAGGCCCATGGCAGGAGATCGTCGATCTGGCTGTTGAGATGGCCGTTGACGATCTTGGCGAGCGCGTCGGCGAGATAGAGGTGAGGATCGACGCTGTTGAGCTTGCAGGTTTCGACCAGCGAGGCGATGACCGCCCAGTTTTCCCCGCCGCCGTCGGAGCCGGCGAAGAGCGCATTTTTGCGATTAAGGGCGATGGGTCTGATCGAGCGCTCGACCGTGTTGGAGTCGATCTCGATTCGGCCGTCGTCGAGGAATCGGGTAAGGCCCTCCCAAGGCGCGAGCGCATAGCGTATCGCCTCGGCGAGTTTGCTCTTCTGGCTGATGAGGCCGAGCTTCTCGCGCAGCCACGGCTCGAGATCGGCGATGAGCGGTCGAGTTCTGGCCTGGCGAACGTCGCGCCGTTGTTCAGGCCCTCGGCCGCGAATGTCGTTCTCGTTTCGATAGAGCGCCGCGATGCGCTGGAGCGCTTCGCTGGCGATCGGTGAGGCGGCGCCGACGGCGAGTTCATAGAACCGCCGTCTCACATGCGACCAGCAGAAGGCGAGACTGACGTCACCCTTTTCGGCGAGCGCGCGATATCCGGCATAGCCGTCGACCTGAAGAACGCCCTTGAAGCCGGCAAGATGCGCGATTGGCTGCCACGCCTTGCGGTCGGGCGCATAGACATAGGCAACCGCCGGCGGGTCCAATCCGCCCCAGGGCCTGTCGTCTCGCGCATAGGCCCAGAGCTGGCCGGTCTTGGTGCGCCCGCGGCCCGGATCGAGCACCGGCGCGGTCGTCTCGTCGGCAAATAGCTTCGTCGATGACCGCAGATGCGCGAGAATGCGCTCATGCACGGGCCGCAAATGGAACGCAGCGCGTCCGACCCAGTCGGCGAGCGTCGAGCGATCGAGGCGAACAGCCTGGCGCTCGTAAATCTGCGCCTGGCGGTAGAGCGGCAAGTGATCGGCATATTTGGCGACGAGCACGTGCGCGACCGTTGCTTCCGTCGGCAGGCCGCCTTCGATCAGCCGCGCCGGGGCCGGCGATTGGACGACGACGTCCTCGCATGCGCGGCAGGCGTATTTGGGTCGGCGCACGACCAGCACCCGGAACTGCGCCGGCACGACATCGAGCTTCTCGCTGACGTCCTCGCCAATCTGGTGAAGCTTGCCCCTACAGCAAGGACAGGCCTTGTCCTCGACGTCGACAATCGTCTCGACGCGCGGCAGATGCGGCGGCAAAGCTCCACGGTTCGCGCGCCGCTTGCGCGTCGCCGCCGCCTGCCCAGTGAGAGATCTTGCCTCGGCTTCCGCAGCCGCGCCCGCTTCTCTCTGCTCGAGCTCTTCGAGCGCGAGCAGCAATTGATCCTCCGGCAACGTCTCGGCGCGACGCCCGAAGCGATGGCGCTGCAATTCCTTGATGATCTGGGCCAGCCGTTCGCTACGGATCTGCTCGGCGATCAGCATCGCCTTCAGTGTTTCGGGATCGTTGGGAAGCGCGTCGACGGCCTGCGGCATAGTCGCGACGAGACCATGATTTGCGCGGCTTTGCGACGGTATTGCTCGCCCTGATTCACTATGCCGCAGGTCAGCCCGGCAGCCTCGGCGCCGGCGTGTCCCTTGCCGCGCGCACGCGCCGCCAATCGAGGCCTTCGATGAGCGCGGAGAGCTGCGCGGCGGAAAGACGCATCACCCCATCCTCGATCTTCGGCCAGCGGAAATGGCCGTCCTCGAGCCGCTTGGCGAACAGGCACACGCCCGTTCCGTCCCAGAATACCAGCTTCACCCGGTCCGCGCGTTTGGCGCGGAAGACGTAGATCGCCCCGTCGAACGGATCGGCCTGCATGACCTCGCGCACCAAAGCCGCCAAGCCTTCAGCCCCTTTGCGGAAGTCGACCGCCTTCGTCGCCACCCTCACCCGTACCGCGCCTGTCGGTCCAATCACTTGGCCGCCTTCAGCGCGCCGATGATCGCCGCCACCATCGCCGCATCCGCCCCGGGCCAGACCCACACGCTCGAACCTTCGATGTCCAACTCGATCGAGTGCGGGCGCGTGCCCGCGGCTTCGCTCTCGACCTGGTTCAAGGGCCGAACGCCTTCGTTCGGCGCTTCCACAAGCGCTGGCACAAAAGGCGGCGCATCGGTCTCTTTCCTAGACTTGCCGCGCGCCTCACGGCGCCACGCGAACAGTTGCTGCGGCGTCAGGCCATGACGACGCGCGACATGGCAGGCCCGAACGCCTTCCTCGAAGCTTTCGGCGACAATCGCCGCCTTCTCTCCCGGGCTCCAACTTCGCCGCCGTCCCCGCGCCAGTGAATATCTCGACTCGCCGCGCGCGAGCCTCTCCCTCCGACACGTGCTTACCCTCTGAAATCGACATGTGTCGGAGCCCTCCTTTGCCCCGACTATCGCCGCCGCGCCCGCCCCGGAAAAGGTGATGTCAAAACAGCGCTTACGCATCTGCCGCGCGTCGAGACGATTGTCGACGTCGAGGACAAGGCCTGTCCTTGCTGTAGGGGCAAGCTTCACCAGATTGGCGAGGACGTCAGCGAGAAGCTCGATGTCGTGCCGGCGCAGTTCCGGGTGCTGGTCGTGCGCCGACCCAAATACGCCTGCCGCGCATGCGAGGACGTCGTCGTCCAATCGCCGGCCCCGGCGCGGCTGATCGAAGGCGGCCTGCCGACGGAAGCAACGGTCGCGCACGTGCTCGTCGCCAAATATGCCGATCACTTGCCGCTCTACCGCCAGGCGCAGATTTACGAGCGCCAGGCTGTTCGCCTCGATCGCTCGACGCTCGCCGACTGGGTCGGACGCGCTGCGTTCCATTTGCGGCCCGTGCATGAGCGCATTCTCGCGCATCTGCGGTCATCGACGAAGCTATTTGCCGACGAGACGACCGCGCCGGTGCTCGATCCGGGCCGCGGGCGCACCAAGACCGGCCAGCTCTGGGCCTATGCGCGAGACGACAGGCCCTGGGGCGGATTGGACCCGCCGGCGGTTGCCTATGTCTATGCGCCCGACCGCAAGGCGTGGCAGCCAATCGCGCATCTTGCCGGCTTCAAGGGCGTTCTTCAGGTCGACGGCTATGCCGGATATCGCGCGCTCGCCGAAAAGGGTGACGTCAGTCTCGCCTTCTGCTGGTCGCATGTGAGACGGCGGTTCTATGAACTCGCCGTCGGCGCCGCCTCACCGATCGCCAGCGAAGCGCTCCAGCGCATCGCGGCGCTCTATCGAAACGAGAACGACATTCGCGGCCGAGGGCCTGAACAACGGCGCGACGTTCGCCAGGCCAGAACTCGACCGCTCATCGCCGATCTCGAGCCGTGGCTGCGCGAGAAGCTCGGCCTCTTCAGCCAGAAGAGCAAACTCGCCGAGGCGATCCGCTATGCGCTCGCGCCTTGGGAGGGCCTTACCCGATTCCTCGACGACGGCCGAATCGAGATCGACTCCAACACGGTCGAGCGCTCGATCAGACCCATCGCCCTTAATCGCAAGAATGCGCTCTTCGCCGGCTCCGACGGCGGCGGGGAAAACTGGGCGGTCATCGCCTCGCTGGTCGAAACCTGCAAGCTCAACAGCGTCGATCCTCACCTCTATCTTGCCGACGCGCTCGCCAAGATCGTCAACGGCCATCTCAACAGCCAGATCGACGATCTCCTGCCATGGGCCTACGTGAAAGCGGAGCCGCTCAAAGCCGTGGCCTGAAAACGCCGCTTACCATTGCGCGCGGGCGGGCGCGATTATCCGGCCGGGTGGATCGTCGATGTGATAATGATGATACTGACCGCGTTAGCGTCTGGTTTGAAAGTGAAGTCGGACGGCCAAACAGGATTTTGAGTTCGCGCTGAACTGCGGGCGAGACTTGCGCGACGAGTTGTCCGGTACTCTTCGGAGGCTTGTGGGTCGTCGAACCAAAGTCATCCCTGCTTTATCTTCATGTAGAGCTCAGGCTGGCGGAAACTCTTGCACTCGAGGGTCCAGCGGGTGGCCCCATTTTCGAGGCACCCGACCAAAGCAAACCCGAGTTTTGGATAGTGCTCCTGAACCATTCCGTTTTTTGCAGTTGGGATATACTCGCCGATAATTCGCTTGGCGCCGAGTTTCGTTGCCGCCTCGACAACGAGTCCTAGGGTCGCCTCTTCCACTTGACGGCCGAGCACGCGGCAGCTCATCAGCCAGGTATCGATCGCGACCTCGCCGCCCTGTCGCTTCCCAATGACAATCCCGATAATGCCGTTGTCGCCGTAACGATCGATCAATCGCAATTGCAGTCCAAAGGCGGCCGGATTCGCCATGATCGCAAGAATGTCGTTTTCAGTGTAGCGCCGTGTCGTTAGATTGAACTGGTTCGTCTTATTGATCAGCTGCACGATTCTCTGCAGGCCGACCTTGTCAAACTCCTTCCAAACGAGCTCCGTGTCGAGGCTGCGCAAATAACTTGGAAGATCGGCGGATTGCGCCTGCAAAACGGAGCGCTCCGCGTTGGCCTGATACTGCTGCGAGCGCTCGCGGTCCTCATCGGTAACTCGGATCCCCTCGAAATAGCCCGCATCGGCAATCGTGCGCGCAAAAAACGCCGGATCATCCGGAAGCTCTGGCACAGCTACCATCGGGAGTTCAGCCCGGACGAGATTCCGCTCGAATGGATTGTCATCGACGAAGACGAGAGAATCCAAACCAATGTTAAGTTCGTTTGCGATCCTTCTTACGTTTTTGACCTTGTCATCCCAGTTCGCGACGAAACAAGCTATATCGGCGCGTTTCAGGACCATCTCCGGATGCTTCTCGAAAGGGGCGAGCGCGTTGGCTTCATCGTTCTTCGAGCATACCGCCAAGATAACGCCGCGGTTTGCTTGTTGAAGAGCATAATTCTGCAGCTCGAGAAAGGCCTCTCCCGTAGGGTCGCCTTGGCCGAGGACGATGCCTTCGAGCCCATCGTCACCGATGACGCCGCCCCATAGAGTGTTGTCCAAATCGAGAACCATGCACTTAAACGAACGGCCTTGTTGTGCGGCCAGGAGCCGCGCAACCAGATCGCCGTAAGGAGGCGCAGCCACAGGGCTAACTTCCTGTTTCGCCCGATGCCAGAGGACTGAATCGTGCCAGGCGTCGACACCCTGCGCCGTCGCACAGGAGTTTATCGCCAGGAGGTCGACCCCTTCCTCATCAGCGGTCTGGCGCAGGATTTCGTTGAGACGCGTCACAAGTCTCTGTCTCGACCCTGGCAGGCGATGCTCGTTATTGCCGAGGATCGGCGCAAATAGAGGTAGCGCCGTCTGCTGCACGAGGGGGATCTTCGCGTCGCGCGCCAGACGCCAGCATTGTTTTATGTGCGAGACGATTTCCTGCAGGGCGCGCTCACTTGCTTTGACATCGGCCGCGGGATCAATGCCGCGCGTCAGATGGAATGCGTCAAGAGCCAATAGAATGACGCTTGGCCGGAAAGTGAACAGATCGGAACTCGGATCTGCGAGTTCTTGCAGATATTGGCCGTAATTCCCTTCATGGGTCGTCACGAAGAGGCCGCGACGCAACCCCCCGACCCGCATGGCGGGCAACAAATGCGTTAGGGTTGACGACCCGAGTACTGCCAAACGGATCGGCTTTGTCGCCAACCCTTCGGGCGGCGCGTCCACGAAACGCCGCTGGAGGACTTTATCGACTCGGTTTGTCTGTGTGAAATCGAGGCGTTTTCCGGCAATTTCGACTAGGCGGCGCCAAGCGTCACCCGGGTCCTTGGCCGCATCTACAGTCTTTATATCGAGCTCCAGGTCTGATATTTCTGGCAGCCAATACAGGTCAGTCGTGTGTCCGCGCGCTTTGCTTACCGCACTCTCCGCCCTTGAACTGACTTCTCTTGTCCTCTGCCCGCCGCTTGTGAAAGGGTCCGCAGGGGGGGGCTCAATTGGGGCGACCGGAGATCCTAGCTTGAGAAGGTCGGCCGGAGTTAAAACCTCCCCCCATTTCCTGTTGCTAATGCGAGTTCCAAGAGATTGCTCAAGTGCGGTGCGCAAATTGAGCAGCCCCAAGCTATCGATGGGAAGGCGGTCAAATGGCGTGTCCATTTGACTCTCTGAAAATGTCGCAATCTCACTTCGAATAATTTGGAATACGCCTTCGCTGTGAGGCGTACCTTGAACCGCCGCAAGGTCCAAGTTTCCCGCGGACAGACGAGTGGATTGTTCCTCAGGTTGTCGGTCTTGCCATTCCTGCATTTGACCTTGCGCTTCTTGGTCTTGGTCTTGCGCCTCTCGCTTTCGAGGCTGCCTGCCCAAAGCACGCAGGAAAGCTCGCGCCGATTCAACGGAAGGCTGAGAAAGGAAATCTCCAGCCGCATCCAATCCCCGCTTGAGTTCGCTCTTGTCCAATAGCCACCACTGGGTCGACTCTATTGCATCGATGACGTCCGGTGGAAAGCGGAAACGAACAAGTCTTGCAGGCGCCCCTGTCATAATCGCGTATCTGGGGACGTCGCTCATCACGATCGATCCGGCGCCGATGATTGAGCCCCGTCCGATTCGCCTGCACTCCGGCGTCGCGATACTGCCATGACCCATCCAGACATCATCTTCCACGATCTTTGGTACAGAGGATATATCGTCTTCGGCAACAAAACCGAATTCTTTTAGATAAAAAAACGGATGAGTTGATAGCGTACGCATTGGATGATTTGCGTCTATTAACCGCACTGAAGCCGCGATCGTACTGTAGCGACCAACAGTCGTTCCTGGCGCTATACGCCAGCGATCAAAGAACCCTACGCTGTACATGCCAACGTCGATATTATATTGTCGCTTGAAATATGCTCTAAGAAATGTACTATCGTATTTATTAGGCCTGGTGACTCTGACGACAAGCATATCGATAAGGGTTCTAAATATTGCCATAGGTCACCTGTTTTAATCCACCTAGCGCGTAGGCAGTAGGGGTAGTGTCGACGCTGTATTAATCCGGTCGCAATATTGTTATCCAACGACAATATGCTCTTCGACCGCAGTCAGACTAATGATCGAGCGCGAGGGTGACATTGAACTCCGCGTTTAGGTTGATGGTTTTTAGCCTATCGATCTGTGCGGTGCAACAGACCGGTCCGATCGCGGGCAGAGACGACGCTCGGGAGTTGGCATTTCACCAGAGCGCACGCCGCCACACCGCGTTACTGCCTTGTTTGCAAAGCATTATGCGTCATTCAACTGGATATATTCGACTCTTAATCCACGCGTGTACACCGGGCTTAGGAAATTACAAATAAAAGGACCCGCGCCACGCACATGCACAGGTTCCAACAATTTCATTCCTTCTGCGTGAAGTTCGAGCGCTACCTTATTGAGGTCAGGAACCTGGAGGGCGATGTGATGGAGCCCGCCAAGACCCGGGCTAAAAGTGGACAATGGGCCGCCATTTGGAATGACGAACTCGATCTGCGACCCGCTCGACGCTTTCGTGAAAATGCAGAGCGCCGACCAGTGTGACACGTATCCTCGGTAATCTTCCTGCAAGCCCAGCAACGACATCTGGTCTATTGCATCGCTCTCATCGTGCAGGACAATTCCGACGTGATGCAGCACCGGACGAAAGGTCAATCCGCAGTCCTCGTAGTCACAGAGCACGGTTTCGAGCGGTCGGTCGGCGCACAACGCCTGCCAACGCTCCCGGCAGCAACAGACGATCGCTCCGCTAACGGGGCAAGCCTGGCTATGATTCCTGCGGCCAACTGATTGAGGCGCATCAGGGGCCTTGAGATTGTCCCGCGGTCCATTCCATCGTGGATGAGGACCGCCGCAGACGTTCTCACGATCACGGTTGCTACCAGGTCCATAATGACACAAGCCTTAGCACGTATTCGTGGTATGAAAAACGAATGGGCCGGCGCAGGTGAAAGCACAGATTTCTGTATCTCGTCAACAACGGCGAGACAGCCAAGTTCAATCCTATTTTGGCCAGGATCACAGGGGCATAACGACGACCCGGTACCCTTCCGCTGCTGCGAAGCTCGAGCGCGAGCAGGCGCGACGTGAATCCTCCGCCGCCCAATGAATCAGCAAAACTGTGTTGGACGAATTGCAGGCGCCGCATTATCAGCGTCGTAAGGCAGGCGATTTCCCGGGATCATCGACGGGCCGAGAAGGCGGTGAGCTCGCGGGTTTCCGCGCGGCTCCGGCTCTATTGCGATCCGGCAGGCGGCGAACCGCGTCGCCCTCCGAAACGGATGCGATCGATTGCCGCACATTCATATCCTAACGCCCTTTAACATCAAGCAACTGCCGATTGCACTCAACAAAGCGCCAAGTCCGTAATCGAATCAGTCCGTAAGTCGCCAGAGCCCGCTGATTGAATGAATTTAATTCATCACAACGCAGTACTGCGAAAAAGTGAACAAAAGTCGACAACAGGATTAGCCAGCTCCTGAGAAACCACCTTATCCGCCCGTATGACTGCGCGCGCGCCAGCGCGTAAGACTCGCTCGTCAACCGCCGCCACTTTCGGATCAGGTCGGGCCATTGCCTTCGTGCCGGATGTGTCACGACAGCATCGGCCGCGTATTTTGTTCGAAAGCCCAGAGCAGTCGCCCGTCGTCCCCAGTCGAGATCCTCGGATACGCCCACACGAAAAGGTCCGACTTTGCCAAAAACCTCTCGCCGAGTGAACATGTTTGCCGTTACACTATATCCTTGCTTTTCGACATAACGTCGATTGTTGAAGGCGAACACAAGTTCATACGCTTCTGCTGCGGTCAAGCGCCTTCGATCTTCGACGCCGACAACCATTCGCCCGCCGACAACGTCGGCATCTTGGAGAGCCTCAACGCCCCGCTTCAGCCAGTCTCGCCCGGGTCGGCAATCCGAATCGGTAAAGGCGAGCAGCTCGCCGAGCGCAACCGCAGCGCCAGCATTCCGTGCCTCGCCGGCGCCCTGTTTTGGGGCCGAGACCACTCGGGCGATCCCGGCACACGCGTCCCGTACCTCTAAGAGGCCGCAAGCCGAATTGTTATCGGAGACAATGATTTCGTATTGAGATCGCGTCATCGTTTGCGCATCCAAGGATTTCAGACACTCGCGCAAATTTTCAAGATCGTTGTAATGTGGAACAATAATCGAAACCGACGGTTTGGCAGTTCTTGAACCTGTCTCGTCATTCTTTTGCGGATCGACTGGACCGTTTGGCGAGGCCACTGGAACCGCTCCCGCATTGGCGTCATTCAAGATGTACTCTAATTTCGCAAAGGGTCGCAAGACCGTTAGGCTCTCTAGACGAACCGACGCTTCGCGGTCAATTAGCGGTCTTTATATCCTTGCCGAATTGGCAAACCGGTCGGAATGCCTTGGGTCAGCGCCGGGTAAACCGTCGCCGGACCGCAGAAGGGAGGGATGGAGGAATTGATGTGCGGGAGGCAGAGCAGGGGCCCGCTTAGCCGGGTGGGCGCAGGTCGGCCGCGCAGTTCGGATCCAGGAGGTTCTCTGCGCCAACCGGCCACCACGCGCCCGGCGCCTTGGCGTAAGAGGCGAGGATCAGGAAATCATCGTCGTTTGCGACGCGAACGCCGGCGACTGCAATCGTCAGGTCGCCGCGGCGGGCCGCCTTGTCGGCAAGAGCCTCGGCGGCGAGCCGAAACGGCTCGACATCCGAAAGATCCGTCCCCCCAATGCGGGTCCCCCAGAACATCGTATGGGGAACAACGGCACCGATCGGCGCCCATTCGCCGATCGGGACCCTCGGCGCGGCCGCCGCGATCGCCTGCCGGGCGGGTGGCAGGAGGCAGCCCACGTGGATGTGAAGCTGGTCCTGGTCCCGGACAACGGCGGGATTGACGACGAGGGCGACCGCATCACGTTCCGGCGCCCGTCCGTCCGCGCCCTTCAGGAAGGATCGCGCGCGCCAGGCGGCATCGAAATAGTTCGCCGCTCCGGGCGACTGGAGGAACGGGTCTTCGATGCCGATGACCCTTCGCGTCGGGGCCACGATCATGTCGCCGGACAGCGGCGGACGGAGGACGACGCTGCCGCGATCCTCACCGCCGGAAAGATCGACTTCGAGGCACGGGAAGGGCGATCCGGTCAGCTTGAGGTCGGCGACGCAGGCGCGAACAACCTGCCACAGCGCCAGCCGATCGCGCCCGATGGCGAGGGTCGCAAAAGCCGTCACAGCCGTCAAGCCGGCGGCGACGAAGAGAATCCACGCCCTCTTCACGTCGCGCGTTACTGCTTCGCTCCGCGCATTGCTCTCACCCCTCGACAAAATCGTTGCGCGCGATCCCCTCGAAAGCCAGTAATGAAGGCGACGGCCTGCTTTTCGAAGGCAAACTAAGCAAACTCCGTCAGCTTGACCAACGAACCGCAGGTGTGATTCGGTCTTCGCGCTGATTCGCGGAGGCGGGGCATGGCGGGCAAATCTCGGGTGACGGCGGGTGAGGAGCAGCGCAAGGCGCTGCTGACATTGGCCCATTCACGCGACCGCGGGGAGGCTGATCGGGCGCGGGCGATATTGCTGACGCTGTCGGGATGGACCAGCCCGCGCATTGCGGAGGCCTTTGGCGTGCGCGAAGACACGGTGCGGCTGTGGCGCAGCGCGTTCGCGCGCGGCGGTGTCGAAGCGTTGAAGGCGACTGTGGCGCCCGGCCCGCCACCGGTAAAGACCGAGGCTGCGCTGCGTGTCGTCACGCCTCTGCTCGAAGCTCCCGTCGCCGACCGGCCCAACTGGACGATCCCGCGTCTCATGGCCGAGATCGAGGCGCGCGAGGGCGTCAAGATCGGCAAGTCGCAGTTGTCCCGGGCGCTGCGAAAAAAAACTTCCGTTGGCGGCGGCCTCGGCACACGCTGAAAGGCCGCCAGATTGCCGACGAGATCGAACGCGTGGGACTGCGCCTTCAGCTGCGCAAGGCCCAGGCCGAAGCCGGCGACATCATTCTCCTCTACGGCGACGAGAGCGAGGCCCTGACGCACCCTTATCTGGCGCGGGCGTGGGCCTTGCGCGGTGCGGACCTGCGGGTGCCGGCGCCGGGACAGGCCAAGAAAGTGGCGATCATCGGCTCGCTCGATCAGGTCACGCGCCAGCTGATTGTGCATACGAGCCCGACCAAGCGCAGCAGCGACTTCATCGCTCACCTCGAGCAGCTCGACCACCTGTTCGGTCCCCAACCGGGACGGGCAATGAAACCGGTCGTGCTGGTCGAGGACAACGGGCCGATCCATGTCAGCAAGCTCACTCTCAAGGCCCTCGAGGCGCGCAAACACTGGCTCACCGTCGAGTGGCTGCCGAAATACGCACCCGAACTCAACGATATCGAGGTTGTCTGGCACGATCTCAAGGCGCATCATCTGGCCCACCAGACCTTCGCTGACGCCGACGCCCTCGACCGCGCAATCCACGCCGCCGTGGCCGCCCTGAACCGGGAGCGAACCGTCAATCCGTTGGTCCTTCAAAAAATCTCTGCTTAGACCGTAGGCCGCGAACTATCTCGTCCGACATTCGCATGACTGACGGTACTAAACTAAGACTGCGCCCATCGCAAGACTTTGACAAGTCTGAATTGTCATTGAGACCCGCCGTGGCTTTGTAGATGCGTTTCGGAGCGGGCTCACGCTGGTGGTCCGGCTCGCGATAGGCAAGACGCTAGCATCGAGGTCACCACCGAACCGCGCCGATCGTTTTACCCACCCCGGTCGTCATGGCAGCAGCTCCGATCCGGCTTAAGCTGCTGATTATTATGGCTAACTCCTCGCCGACACGCCTCATTCCATTGCGCATCCGGCGAATGCTGGCTCAACATGTTGGGTGACGCAAACTCTCGAACCTCGGGCGTCCGACGACTGCGTTACAGCGAACATTGTCTGCGCCGCCGCTTCCTTTTGTCCGCTTTGACTTGGCTCGCCTCATTGGCCTAACGCTGGCTACGGTCGGGTTTGGTTCGAAGGTGATCGCCCATGTGCGGAATTGTCGGCGTTCTCGGGTCGGGACCGGTCGCAGGTTCGATCGTCGACGCGCTGAAGCGCCTCGAATACCGCGGCTATGATTTAGCTGGCATTGCGACGCTTGAGAACGGCAGGCTTGAACGCAGGCGCGCCGGGGGCAAGCTGAAGAACCTCGAGGCCAAACTCGCCGCCGCGCCGCTCTTGGGCTCGATCGGCATCGGCCACACGCGTTGGGCGACGCATGGCAAGCCGACCGAGATGAACGCCCATCCGCACGCCTCGCGCGGGCTCGCGGTCGTCCACAATGGCATCATCGAGAACTTCAAGGCGCTGCGCGAGGAGCTTGCCGCGAAGGGCCACGCGTTCGCGACCGAGACGGATTCGGAGATTGCCGCCTTCGTGGTCGAAGACGAGCTCGGCAACGGCAAGTCGCCGGCCGATGCGGTTCACGCGGCGCTCAAGCGGCTGCGCGGCGCCTTCGCCCTCGTCTATCTGTTCGAGGGCGAGGACAATCTCTTGATCGGGGCGCGTCAGGGCGCGCCGCTCGCGGTCGGCTATGGCGACGGCGAAATGTTTCTCGGCTCCGACGCGCTGGCGCTCGCCCCATTCACCGATCGCATCGCCTATCTCGAGGAGGGCGACTGGGTCGTCGTCCGTCGCGAAAGCGCTGACATCCGTGACGCATCGGGCAAGCCGGTCCAACGGCGGATCCAGCGCAGCCCCGCTGGAAGCCTGCTCGCCGAGAAGGGCAATTACCGGCATTTCATGGCCAAGGAGATCCACGAGCAGCCGGAAGTCGTCGGCCATACGCTCGCCCACTATGTCGACATGGCCGCGATGCGGCTGAAACCCTTCGCCTGGCCGGTCGATCCGAGGACGCTCGGCCGCATTTCCATTGTCGGCTGCGGCACCGCCTATATCGCGGGCCTTGTGGGCAAATACTGGATCGAGCGCTTCGCGCGACTGCCGGTTGAGATCGACGTCGCGTCCGAATGCCGCTACCGCGAGGCGCCGGTCGAGAGGAACGGCCTGACGATCGTCATCTCGCAATCAGGCGAGACCGCCGACACGCTGGCTTCGCTGCGCTACGTCAAGGACAACGGATCGAAAACGATCGGGGTGGTCAATGTCCCGACGTCGAGCATCGCCAGACTCACCGACGCGGCTGCGCCGACGCTTGCGGGCCCCGAGATCGGGGTCGCCTCGACCAAAGCCTTCACCTGTCAACTGGCCGCGATGGCCTGCCTTGCGATCGGCCTCGGCCGCGCGCGCGGCGCCATCGACGAGGCGAGGGAGGCAGCTCTTCTCGCTGAACTCGTCCTGACGCCCGGGCTTCTCGCCGAGGCGCTCAAGCTCGAGCCCGCCGCGGAGACCTTGGCGCATGCGATCGCCCGCGCGCGCGACGTGCTCTATCTCGGGCGCGGCACGGCCTACCCGCTCGCGCTCGAAGGCGCGCTGAAGCTGAAGGAGTTGAGTTACATTCACGCCGAAGGCTATGCGGCGGGCGAATTGAAGCACGGGCCGATCGCGCTGATCGACGACGCGATGCCGGTCATCGTCATCGCGCCACGCGACGCGGTGTTCGAGAAGACGGTCTCGAACATGCAGGAGGTGGCGGCGCGCGGCGGGCGCCTCGTGCTGATCGGCGAAAAGCATGCGGCCGAGAAGGCGTCGGTCGCGATCGAGCATGTCCTGGCGATGCCGGACATGGGCGCCAATTTCGCGCCGATCGTATACGCCGCCCCGATCCAGATGCTCGCCTATCATACGGCCCTCATCATGGGCAAAGACGCCGACCAGCCGCGCAACCTGGCCAAATCGGTGACGGTGGAATAGCCCGCGATTGCGGCACTCTCGGGGAGGCCATGGGAGGGCTAACTAGCCAAGGGCGTTGCCCTTGATATCCCTGCGGCTCCTGAACGGGGGCGCGGGAGCTGGAGATGTCGGCTACCTTGCCGAGTTCACCTCGGCGGGGCCTTCCATGAACGCCTTCTATGAGCACCACAAGGACAGCATTCGCTTTCACTATCGCTGCTTCGACCGGATCCTGCTCAACGGATTGATCCAGCCGTTTCAGCAGCCCGAAAGGGTCATTGGGTTTTTCGACGCCTACCGACATTTGTACCCGGTGAGCCGGGGCACGTTGCATGGCATTGCCGATCGCTTTCAGCAGTGGCTGAAGCAGTGGTCGGAGAAGCGCAACGTTCCAGTCCTGGAGGCGCCGAAGGGCCGCCGCGACGAGTTCGTCGAACCGTACTTCAAAGACGCCAAGCCCGACGAGGTCGTTGCCGTACTGAAGGCCCGCGAGCCGGCACGCATTATGATCGCCATCGGCGACAGGACGGCAAACCGCTGGCATCTGCAATTTGCTGAGCGCTGGGTTGTGCAATTCAACTTCTATGTCAACGACGAGCGATGGGGCCGCATGTTCGTGCGCATGTGCCCCTACCTGCCGTTCTCGGCGCGGATCTGCCTCAACCAGCACCATTGGCTGGCAAACCGCATGCGCGAGGAGGGCATCGACTTTCAGCAATGCTCGAACGCTTTCATGCGGTGCGCCAGACCCGAGCGCCTGCAAGAACTGGCCGACGAGCTAAGCGCTCGCGACCTCGTCATCTGCGGCCAGAAGTGGCTCGCCTGCTTCACGCCGTTCTTTACCCCAGCGGAACGAGAACACGCCGGCTGCCATCATCGGCTGTTCTTCGCCCAGACCGAGTTCTGCGACAATCTCGTCTTCCATCGTCGCGCCGCGCTCGACAAGCTCGGCGAACGGCTCCTCGACGCCAATCGGACCATCGGCCAGCCAAACAAGATCACCACGATCTTCGGCCACAAGGTCACCAAGCTGCACCACGGCAAGCTGCAAACCGAGATCGAGCACATGGACCTCGCCAACCCGGTCATTCGCAGCCATTATCGCAACGGCTTCATCAAGCAGTACGTGCGCGATCACCTCATCCTGCGCACCGAGGCCTCGACCAACAACGTCACCGATTACGGCGTCAGGAAGGCCGTCGACAACCTGCCGGCCCTGCGCACCACCCTCTCGGCAATCAACGACAATTACTTGAACGTGCAGCAGGACATCGTCGAGACGTTCCTTGATCGAGGGCAATTGCGAAAGCTGGCACAACCGACGATCACCGCCGCCGGAAAGCGCATTCCCGGCCTTAAGCTCGACAATCCGCGGCAACTCGCGCTCATGCACGCTCTCGTGCGCTTCAGCCACATCGCGGCCGGCAACAGCTTCACGACTGCCGAACTTCACCCCAGAGTCGTCGACGCCCTCGGCTCCGGCGCCGATCGCTACACCCTCGCTTCGCTGCGCTACGATCTTTCAAAACTTCGCGCCAAGGGCCTCGTCGAAAAGCTGCCGCACTCGCGCCGCTACCGGCTCCTTCCCAACGGCTACTCGATCTGCCTCGTCTTCCTGAAGCTCTTCGAACGCGTCTACGCCCCGCTGACCGCCGGCCTCCTCTCGCCCATCAAGGCCGACGCCAGGCTCCACAGCCAACACCGGTCCCAACTCGACCGCCTCTACCAGCGCGTCGTCGACGATCTCGACAAGCTCATTCAAGCCATCGGCCTCAAAGCCGCATGACCGCCGCCCCAACGCGAACGGAATCCTCGTTACAGGCGCAATAACGGTCTAACCCCGCACGGGACAAATGTATGCCATCCGAACGGCGAAATGGGCCCGAGCGTCAGTTCTTCGGCGCTTCCTTGTCGGTTTCGGGCTTTGCGCCGCTCTCCGCCGCGGCTGGCTTCTCGCCGGTCTGCCCTTCGGCGGCGGGCGCCTCGGCGGCCGGGGGCGCGGCCGGCGTCGAAGCCGCCATGATGCGCGCGTAATCGCCTTCGTACTTCGTGTTCGCCAGCGCCGCGGCGTATGTGTCCTCGGCGCTCTTCTTCGCGAGTTCGTTGCGCAGCTCGCGTTTGGCGAACTGTTGGGCTTCATCTCCGGTCAACGGCTTGTCGTCCACGGACGTGACTTTGAAGAAGCTCGCGTTCGTCCGCGAGCGGATAAAGAAGATGTCGTCCTGCTTTCTGGCGTCAATCGCCTTTTCGATTTCGGCCGGCAGCGTCGCGGTGTCCAACGTGCCCGTGCCCCTGCTAAACTTGATGTTGAGCGCGTTCAGCTTGGCCTCGACCTGATCCAGAGACTTGAAGTCTTTCGTCGAGGCTGCGAGAGCATCCATGTCTTTTTGCGGGGGGAAGGAGATCTGCTCGATCTGGTAAAGTTGGCGCTTGGCGAACTGAATGGGATGAGCCTGAATATAGGCGTCGATTTCGTTCGTCGAGATGCTAGTCGCCTTGGTCCCGAGATCGTGCTGAACATAGGCGCCGGCAAGAATCTGTTCGCGCGCGCGCAGGAGGTCGAGATGCTGGGTCGGCTCGCGGTCGAGCTTGGCGGCGATTGCCTCCTGGACGAGATATTTGCGCTCGATGATGCGGCCCAATACCGCCTTCACCACCTCGTCGCTGCGCTTGTCCGGCGCCACGTTGGCCAGTCGAAGTTCGTTGTCGAGCTCCTGCTGGGTTATGTCGTCAGGGCCCACATGAGCGATCACCTGTCCCACGACGGCCGTCGCGTCCTGTTTCTTGCCGCAGCCGGTAAGAGCGATCGCCGCGGCAAGCGCGCAGATCGTGGCGGCGAGACGCCAAGGGCTATGTGAATTTCGCGAGACATGGAACAAAGTCTGCTCTCCTAAAGCCTGGAAGGTGGCCGCGCGGCCGCGTCCAGCGCGCAAATGTCGAGGGCTTTCAAGCGCGAGACGCAACCCCCAAGAAAAAGCGCCTCTCGCCACCGTTTCGGCGCGCGGGCGCTTGCTAGCACATGTCCGCCCGGATGAGCATCAGTTTATTGAGCCAAATGTCGCATCACCGACCTGCACTTTTAACAGCACAGCAACGTAATGTTGGATTGAAAAAGCCGATCGCTTCGTGAAAGCCAGGCCGCCGTCGAAGTGAACTCCCCCAAGCTTACGATATCCTTATGCGCGGCGAGCAAATCGAAATCGAAACTTGACGCCGGGCCCAGGTAGAAGGCCGCCGCAAGGAGGCAGTCATGCTGGATCTCGCGTTCGTGGCGCTCGGGTTTGCGGTCATCGCAATGATGGCTTTCTACGCGATGGCTCTGCGGCAAATTTGAGGGGAGCGTCATGAGCGAACCGATCATCGGACTGGTCGTGGCCGTGCTGCTCGGCCTCTACCTGCTCTACACATTGATCCGTCCCGAAAAATTCTGATCTCGAGGAATTCGCGATGACGCTTGCCGGCTGGTTGCAGATTGCGCTGGTGCTCGCCCTTGTTGTGGCGTGCTCCGTACCGCTCAGCGCGTTCATGGCGCGCGTGTACTCTGGCGAAAGAAACTTTCTGAGCCCAGCGTTAGGCCCGGTCGAGCGCGGGTTCTATCGCCTGGCGGGGGTCGATCCCGCGCGCGAGCAGGACTGGTATGGCTATGCGATCGCGATGATCGTCTTTTCCATCGCCGGCTTCCTCTCGCTCTACGCTCTGCAGCGGCTGCAGAATTTGTTGCCACTCAATCCGCGCGGCTTCGACGCGGTCGCGCCCGATCTTGCGTTCAACACGTCGGATAGCTTCATCACCAACACCAACTGGCAGAACTATTCCGGCGAGACCACGATGAGCCATCTGACCCAGATGCTCGGCCTCACCGTGCACAACTTCCTGTCTGCCGCGACCGGACTGGCGATGGCCTTTGCCCTGGTGCGCGGATTCGCCCGCTCCTCCGCGACGACTGTCGGCAATTTCTGGGTCGATATGACCCGGGTGACGCTATACATCCTCCTGCCGATCTCGTTCGTCGGCGCGCTGGTCTTTGTCGCTTTGGGCATGCCTCAAACTCTCGCCGGCGCCATTGACGCAACGACCCTCGAGGGCGCCAAACAAACCATTTCCATTGGGCCGGTGGCGAGCCAGGAGATCATCAAGGAGCTCGGCACCAACGGCGGCGGCTTCTTCAACGCCAATTCGGCGCACCCGTTCGAGAACCCCAACGCCTGGACCAACATCCTGGAGATCTGGTCCCTGCTGCTGATCCCCGTCGCGTCCGTGCTCGCTTTCGGCCGCGTTGTCGGCGACATGCGCCAAGGGCGAGCCATCCTCGCGACCATGGGCGTTTTTGTCCTTCTTGGGGTCGTGATCGTCTACTGGGCCGAGACGTCGGGCAATCCCATACTGACCGCGCTCGGGGTGGACCCGTCGCTGGGGAATTTCGAGGGTAAGGAAGTCCGCTTCGGCCAGGCGCTGTCGGCCTTGTTCATCACAGGCACGACCGGCACCAGCACCGGCGCCGTCAATTCAATGATCGACTCCTTCACTCCGCTCGGCGGGCTGGTGCCGATGTTCAATCTTCTCGCCGGCTGCATCTGGCCGGGTGGCGTCGGCGCGGGCCTCTACGGGTTCCTCGTCGTTGCGGTCATCGCGGTGTTCGTAGCCGGTCTGATGGTCGGCCGCACGCCCGAATATCTCGGCAAGAAGATTGAAACGCGCGAGATGAAGCTCGCAATGCTCGCGGTGCTCATCTATCCGCTGAGCGTGCTCGGATTCACGGGCGCTTCGGTCCTGCTTCAGACAGCGCTCGACAGCATGAACAACAGCGGCCCGCACGGCCTCTCCGAAATCATCTATCTCTTCGCCTCGAGCAACGCCAACAACGGCTCGGCTTTCGCCGGGATCAACGGCAACACGCTCTGGTTCAACACGACGGGCGGCCTCGCCATGCTGCTCGGCCGCTTCGCCTATGTCATCCCGGTGCTGGCGCTCGCCGGCTCGCTCGCGGCGAAGAAGAAGGTCCCGACTTCGGCGGGCACCTTCCCGACCGACGGGCCGCTGTTCGTCGGTCTGCTCGTCGGCGTCATCGTCATTCTCTACCTCTTGCAATATTTCCCGGCCCTCTCGCTCGGGCCGGTCGTCGAGCACTTCCTGATGCTCGACGGAAAAACCTTCTGACCGGAGGCGCGATCGCAATGGCGCAGAAAGCACAACCGCAAGGCCTGTTCGACGGCAAGATCATCGCCGCCGCCGCGATCGACGCCGTGCGCAAACTCGACCCGCGCGCGCTGGCCAAGAACCCGGTCATCTTCGTGACCGAAGTCGTTTCGGCCCTGGTGACGGTGCTCTTCATTCGCGACCTCGCCACGCATAACGGCGTGGCGGCGTTCTCCGGCCAGATCGCTGCCTGGCTCTGGTTCACCGTGCTGTTCGCCAATTTCGCCGAGGCGGTGGCGGAAGGCCGCGGCAAGGCGCAGGCTGACACGCTGCGGCGGACGCGCACCGATACGCCCGCCAAGCGCTACATCGATCCCGAAAACCTCGCCGGCCTGGTCGAGGGCGTGAACGCGCTCGACCTTCGCCTGGGCGATGTCGTTCTGGTCGAGGCAGGCGAGATCATCCCCAGCGACGGTGAAATCATCGAGGGCGTCGCCTCGGTCAACGAATCCGCGATTACCGGCGAATCGGCGCCCGTCATTCGCGAGGCGGGCGGCGACCGTTCCGCAGTCACCGGCGGAACGACGGTGCTGTCCGACTTCATCAAGGTCAAGATCACAGCGTCGCCCGGGTCGACCTTCATCGATCGCATGATTGCGCTGGTCGAAGGCGCGGAACGGCAGAAGACGCCGAACGAACTGGCGCTCTCCATTCTCTTGTCCGGCCTGACGCTGATTTTTCTGATCGTCTGCGTAACACTCTGGCCGATCGCCAAATATTCAGGGACCGATCTCTCGGCGACCGTGCTGATCGCGCTTCTCGTCTGCCTCATTCCCACGACGATCGGCGGCCTCCTGTCGGCGATTGGCATCGCCGGCATGGACCGGCTGATCCGCTTCAACGTCATCGCAACTTCCGGCCGTTCGGTCGAAGCGGCAGGAGACGTCGACACGCTTCTTCTCGACAAGACCGGCACGATCACCTTTGGCAACCGCATGGCGACCGAATTCCTGCCGGTGCGCGGGGTCCGAATTGAGGATCTCGCTGCAGCGGCGCTCGCCTCCAGTCTCTCCGACGAGACGCCGGAAGGCCGCTCGATCGTCGCGCTCGCCAAGGGCGAGCACCGACTTCTCGAGCCGGCGCCGGATCCGGCCCATACCAAGGTCATTCCCTTCAGCGCGCAGACGCGCATTTCGGGGGTGGACATCGCCGGCCGCTCGGTTCGCAAGGGCGCCATCGACTCGATCCTGCGCTATCTGAAGATGCCGCTCGAAAAGACTCAGCCGGAGTTTCGGCAGGAGGTCGAGCGGGTCGCGATGTCGGGCGGCACGCCGCTCGCGGTCGCCGATGACGGCAGGCTGCTCGGCGTGGTGCACTTGAAGGATGTGGTGAAGCCCGGCATCAAGGAGCGCTTCGCGGCGCTTCGTACGATGGGCATCCGCACGGTGATGGTGACCGGGGACAATCCGACCACTGCCGCGGCGATCGCCTCGGAGGCGGGCGTCGATGATTTTCTCGCCGAAGCGACGCCGGAGGACAAACTCACCTACATCCGCAAGGAGCAGTTCGGCGGGCGGCTCATCGCCATGTGCGGCGACGGCACCAACGACGCGCCCGCGCTCGCCCAGGCCGACGTCGGAGTCGCCATGCAGACCGGCACCCAGGCGGCGCGCGAAGCCGGCAACATGGTCGACCTCGACTCCAATCCGACCAAGCTCATTGAGATCGTCGAGATCGGCAAGCAGCTTCTGATGACGCGCGGCTCGCTGACGACGTTCTCCATCGCCAACGACGTCGCCAAATATTTCGCCATCCTGCCCGCCATGTTCGCGGCGACCTATCCGGCGCTCGGCGCGCTCAATGTGATGCGCCTCGCCTCCTCGCAGTCGGCGATCCTGTCGGCCGTCATCTTCAACGCCCTCATCATCATCGCGCTGATCCCGCTTGCGCTGAAGGGCGTCGCCTACCGGCCGGTGGGCGCGGCGGCGCTGCTCAGGCGAAATCTGCTCGTCTATGGCCTGGGCGGGCTCATCTTGCCCTTCGTCGGCATCAAGGCGATCGACCTCGTCGTCACCGCCTTGCATCTCGCCTGAACCCAAGGAAACATCTCCATGCTGCAACATGTTCGTCCGGCGGTGGTGCTGCTTCTGCTGTTCTCCGTGCTGACCGGCCTCGTCTATCCGCTGGCGGTGACGGGAATCGCGCAACTCGCGATGCCGCGAGCCGCCAACGGAAGCCTGATCGAGAACAACGGCGTCGTCGTCGGGTCGGCGCTGATCGGGCAAAACTTTAAGAGCGACCGCTATTTCCATCCGCGGCCGTCCGCGACCACCGACACCGACCCCAATGACGCGACCAAAACGATCGATGCGCCCTACAACGCCGCCAACTCCACCGGCTCCAATCTGGGCCCGACGTCGCAGAAGCTCGTCGATCGGGTGAAGGCGTCGGTGGATGCGTGGCGCGCAACGGCGGGTCCGGGTCCGGTCCCCGCCGACGCCGTGACGACGTCCGCCTCCGGGCTCGATCCCGACGTCTCCCCGGCGGCCGCGCTCGCGCAGGTCGGCTCCGTCGCCAAGGCGCGAGCGCTCGACGAGGCCAAGGTGCGCCAATTGGTCGAAACCTCGATCGAGCGGCCGATTCTCGGGCTCATCGGCGAGCCCCGGGTTAATATTTTGCAGCTGAACTTGGCGCTGGATCGGCTACAATCGTCGTAGCAAACGACGAGCGCCGATGGTCCAATCGACCCGAGCCGACGACGGACGCCCCGACCCCGACGCGCTTCTCGCGGCGCTCCGCAGGGAGAATGCGGGCCGGTTGAAAGTCTTTGTCGGCGCTGCTCCCGGCGTCGGCAAGACCTATGCGATGCTGCAGGGCGCCCGCCGTCTCAAGGAGGAGGGCGTCGACGTCGTGATCGGCCTCGTCGAGACGCACGGCCGCACGGAGACCGCCGCGCTCGTCGAGGGGCTCGAAGTGCTGCCACGTCGCATGGTCGAATACCATGGCCGCACCATCGCCGAATTCGACCTCGATGCGGCGCTTGCGCGCAAGCCCGCATTGATCGTCGTCGACGAGCTGGCGCACACCAACGCTCCCGAAAGCCGGCACCCCAAGCGCTGGCAGGACGTTCAGGAGCTCCTCGCCGCCGGCATCGACGTCTGGACGGCGCTCAACATCCAGCATCTCGAAAGCCTCGCCGACGTCGTCTCGCGCATCTCGGGCGTCGTTGTCCGCGAGACCGTTCCCGACCGCGTCTTGCAGCAGGCGACCGACGTGGTGCTCGTCGACATCACGCCGGACGAGCTCATTCAGCGCCTGCATGAAGGCAAGGTGTACGTGCCCGAGACGGCGCGGCGCGCGACCCAGAATTTCTTCACTCCCGGCAACCTGACTGCGCTACGCGAGCTCGCGCTCCGCCGCACCGCCGATCGGGTCGACGATCAGATGGTCGACTACCTGCGCCAGAAGGCGATCGAGGGCCCGTGGGGCGCCTCAGAACGCCTGCTCGCTTGCGTCGGGCCGGATGAAGTCTCCGAGCGGGTGGTGAGGCGGGCGAGCCAGCTAGCGACCAGCCTCAACGCGGCTTGGACGGCGGTCTATATTGAGCCCGTCGGTCAGGAGGGCGACGCCAAGAAGGCGGTCCAGATCGCCAAGACCTTCGGTCTCGCCGAGCGGCTCGGCGGGGACACGATGCGGCTCCAGGGCAACGACTATCCGGCCGAAATCCTGCGCCTGGCGCGTCGGGAGAACGTGACCCAGATCGTGTTGGGCCGGTCGCGCGCCGGACTTTGGCGGCGCCTGATCGGCCGGTCGCTTCCGGACGAGCTGATGCGTCGCGCCGGGGCGATCGAGATTCATGTCGTCCCGCATGAGGAGCCGGAGCGTTCGCCGCAGCCGCGATTCAGGCTGAAGCTCAATCCGAAGGGGCTCGGGGTTGAGTTCGCTGCCGCGCTCGCGTCCGTCGCCTGCGCCGTCGGCGTCGGCGAAGTCTTGACCGCGCTGCTGCAGCTCCCGAATCTGTCGATGATCTTCCTGACGGCGGTGCTGTTCAGCGGCGGCTTGTACGGCACGCGCGCGGCGGTCATCGCCTCGTTCGCCTCATTCATCGCCTACAACTTCTTTTTCATCCCACCGATCTACACCTTCACCGTCGCCCAGCCGCAGGAGTTGTTCGCGCTCTTGATTTTCCTCGCCGTCGCGGTGCTGACCGGCTCTCTTGCGGGCCGCGTGCGCGACCAGCGCGAAAGCGTGATCAAGAACGCCCAGGTGATGCAGTCGCTCTACGATTATTCGCGCAAGCTCTCGGGCGCCTCGAGCGTGGACGACGTGCTCTGGGCGGCGGCGGCCCACATGCACGCCGTCTTCGGCCGACGCATCGTGTTTCTGATCGCAGAAGGCGACGATCTGCAGATCCGCGCCGCCTGGCCGCCCGACGCGCAGCTCGACGCCGCCGCGCTAACCGCCGCCCGCTGGGCGCAGCAGAAAAACGAGCCAGCCGGGTGGGGAACCGGCACCCTTCCGCGCGTCGA
Source organism: uncultured Alphaproteobacteria bacterium (assembly GCA_963721905.1). Classification (GTDB taxonomy): domain Bacteria; phylum Pseudomonadota; class Alphaproteobacteria; order Rhizobiales; family Beijerinckiaceae; genus Roseiarcus. The sequence goes on along the minus strand of CAVRMF010000013.1, from coordinate 229,077 downwards.
ATATCAGTTCCGGCCGCTGGTCGCCGCCCGCGGCCCGATCGCTGTCTGCGGCTTCGAGCCGCAATCGCCCGACCAGCCGACATCCGCGGAGGACGAGCGCGCGTTGACGGCGATCCTCGATCAGACCGCGATCGCGCTCGACCGGGCGCTCCTGGCGCGCGAGGCGGTGCAGGCGGCGGCGATGAAGGAGAACGAGAAGGTGCGCGACGCGCTCCTGGCCTCGCTCTCTCACGACCTGCGCACGCCATTGGCCAGCATCGCTGGCGCCGCGACCTCGCTCCGCGCCCTCGGGGACAAGATGAGCCCCGCGGAACGGCTCGAACTCCTGACATCGATCGAGGAGGAGACGGCGAGGCTCTCGCGCTTCGTCTCGAACCTGCTCGACATGTCGCGCATCGAGGTGGGCAACCTCAAGGTCAACCGTGATCTTGTCGACATCGCCGACGTCGTGCAGGGCGCGGTCGAGCGCAGCCGGAAGGCGTTTCCAAAGCAGCCGGTGCGCGTGAGCCTCGCGCCCGATCTTCCGTTTGTGCGCGGCGACGACAAGCTGCTCGAACAGGTGCTGTTCAACCTGCTCGACAACGCGCACAAATACTCGGGCGACAGCGGCGCCATCGTGCACGGGCGCAAGGAAGGCGACGACGTCGTTTTGAGCGTCACCGACGAAGGGCCGGGGGTGAAGCCCACCGACCTCGAACGCATCTTCGAGAAGTTCTATCGCGGCGGCCGCTCCGACGGACGGATGCCGGGCACCGGCCTTGGCCTTTCGATCTGCCGCGGCCTCATCGAGGCGATGGGCGGCACGATCGTTGCGCAAAGCCCGGCGGTGCGCCGCCGCGGAACCCGCATCGTCATTCGGCTGCCCGGCGCGCAGGCGAAGCAGACCGAGCTGCGGCCGGCGTCATGAAGGGCGCCCGGGTCCTTGTGGTCGACGACGAGCCGCAAATCCAGCGGTTCCTGACCGTCGCCTTGACCGCGGCGGGCTACGAGGTGCTCACGGCGGGGACCGGCGGGCAGGCCCTGCGGCTCGCCGCGACCGGCGCGCCCGATCTCATCGTGCTCGATCTCGGCCTGCCCGACCGCGACGGCAAGGAGGTTTTGAGCGAGATCCGCAAGTTCTCGCAGACGCCGGTCATCATTCTGTCGGCGCGGGATCGCGAAGCGGAGAAGATCGAGGCGCTCGATCTCGGCGCCGACGATTATGTCGAGAAGCCATTCGCAATCGGCGAGCTGACGGCTAGGCTTCGCGCCACGCTGCGCCATGCGGCGAGCGAGGCGCAACGACCGTCTCGCATCGAGATCGAAGGCGTGGCGATGGACTTCGACAGGCGGCTCGTCACCCGCGACGGCGTCCCGATCAGGCTGACGCCCAAGGAATACGATCTCCTGGCGATCCTCTTCCGCAACGCCGGCCGTGTCGTCACCCATCGCCAGATTCTTTCGACGGTCTGGGGGCCGGCGCACACCGAGGATACGCAATATCTGCGCGTATTCATCGGGCAGTTGCGCGCCAAAATCGAACGCGACCCGACCGTGCCGCGGATCGTCACGACCGAGCCCGGGGTCGGATACCGCGCTGCCGAGGCTTGAGGCGCCGCGCGACCCAAACGCGGGGAACTGATTATTTCCTCGGCGCCGCGGCCTTCCGAATCGGCGCCTGAAGCGCAAAATATGCCGAAACAGCGTTGGCACGCTCGTTGCGAATTGATCTTTCGGCCCTTGTGGGCCGAGCAGTCACGGCCCTCCTTGGAAGGGCGCACTCGACGAGGTCCCCATGTCCTTGACAAAACGAATCCTCTCTTGCGCGGCGGGCGCGCTGGTCGGAGGAGCGCTCGCGCTCGCCGCTAGCGCCGCCTGGGCGGAAGACACAATCAAGATCGGCATTCTTCACTCGCTCTCCGGAACGATGGCGATCAGCGAGACGACGCTCAAAGACGTGATGCTGATGCTGATCGACGAGCAGAACAAGAAGGGCGGCGTGCTCGGCAAGAAGCTCGAGGCGGTCGTCGTCGATCCGGCTTCGAACTGGCCGCTCTTCGCCGAAAAGGCCAAGGAGCTCATCGAGAAGGACAAGGTCTCGGTCGTGTTCGGCTGCTGGACCTCGGTGTCGCGCAAGTCCGTGCTGCCGGTGTTCAAGGAGCTCGAACTCGATGCTCTTCTATCCCGTGCAATACGAGGGCGAGGAATCCGAGCGCAACGTCTTCTATACCGGCGCCGCTCCCAATCAGCAGGCCATTCCCGCCGTCGATTATCTGATGAGCGAAGACGGCGGCTCGGTAAAGCGCTGGGTACTCGAAGGCACCGACTACGTCTATCCGCGCACGACCAACAAGATCCTCGCCGCCTATCTGAAATTGAAAGGCGTCCCCGACGAAGACGTCATGATCAACTATACGCCGTTCGGTTTCTCTGACTGGCAGACCGAAGTGTCGAAGATCAAGGCCTTCGGCTCGGCCGGCAAGAAGACCGCGGTCGTGTCGACGATCAACGGCGACGCCAACGTGCCGTTCTACAAGGAACTCGGCAACCAGGGGATCAAGGCGACCGACATTCCGGTCGTGGCGTTCTCGGTCGGCGAGGAGGAACTGGCCGGTCTCGACACCAAGCCGCTCGTCGGCCATCTAGCGGCGTGGAACTATTTCGAGTCGATCGACACGCCGGCGAACAAGGAGTTCATCGCCAAATGGCATGAATTCACCAAGAAGCCGAACCGCACCACGAACGACCCAATGGAGGCGCATTACATCGGCTTCAACATGTGGGTGAAGGCGGTCGAGAAGGCCAACAGCTTCGAGCCGGACAAGGTGATCGCCGCAATGATCGGCGTGGCGGTGCCGAACCTCACCGGCGGCCTTTCGACGATGATGCCAAACCATCACATCACCAAGCCGGTCTACATCGGCGAGATCCAGGGCGACGGCCAGCTCAATACGGTCTGGCAGACGCCCGGCACCGTGGTGGCGCAGGAATGGTCGCCCTATCTCGAAGGCTCGCGCGATCTGATCGCCGATTGGCGTCCTCCGATGTCCTGCGGCAACTTCAACGTCAAGACGGGCAAATGCGGCGGCTGACGAGACGCTGATCCTCATCCCTGGTCCCTCTCCCGCGAACGGGAGAGGGATTCCTTCGCCCGCGCCAGGGCGTTCGGAAGAACGCCTGTCTCTTGACGGGCTATGCGGGAGTAAGGGGGCCGACACAGGAATTGGCCGGATGAGGGCGCGCGCATGCGCATGAAATCAACCGGGAACCTTTGGATGCGGTCAAACTCCCGATTGCTTGGCGATATTCGCAATGATGGGTTCACTATCGCGCTGAGCGTCCTTGCGCTCTTTGCATGCCTCATCTTCTCCGGCGCCGCGCGCGCCGACGCGCTCGACGATACGCTGGCGCGGTTTCTCGACGACAAGTTTCCCCAGACCGAGACCGCGATTGGCGAACTCGCGGTCGAGGCGCCGCCGCAGGCCGCCGCGATCCTGGAAGCGCTCGGCGACAATCGGCTTCTGATCGACCCCGCCGATCACATCGTGGCCTACAAGACCGCGGCGGGCACAATTCTCAACGCCAAGACCGGCGAGGCGGTCGCCAACCCCGAAGCCTTCAAGAAGGTGCGCGTCAACAACGCGCTGCGCCGCGCCATCGAAGGCGCAATGGGGTCGGTGACGCTCGCGAATCCCGATCCGGAGAAGCGTCTGGCCGCGGCGGAAGACGTCTTCAGGACACGCGACGCCAAGGCGCTGCCGGCGCTTCAGACGCAGCTCGCCAAGGAAAGCGATCCGCGCGTCGCCGACGCGTTCAGGCTCGCCCGCGCCGCCATCCTCATAACGAGCGACAACGCTACGACGCAAGATCGGCTTGCTGCGATCGACACGTTGAAGGCGCGCGGCGACCAGGACGCGCAGAGCCTGATCGATCAGATCGCGCAGAAGACGACTGACCCGGCGGTCAAGAGCGCCGCCGATTCCGCATTGTCCTCGATCCACACGCGCCTGGCCATGTGGCGCGTGGCGCAGAACCTCTGGTACGGCCTCTCCGCATCCTCTGTTTTGCTGCTGGCGGCGATCGGCCTTGCGATCACTTTCGGCGTCATGGGCGTCATCAATATGGCCCATGGCGAAATGGTGATGCTCGGCGCCTATGCGACCTATGTCGTGCAGTCGGTTCTGCCGCCCTCGCTACAAAATTGGTCGCTCGCTTTCGCGATCCCGCTCGCCTTTGTCGTTGCAGGGGTCGTCGGCATCGCGATCGAGCGTCTCGTGATCCGCTATCTCTACACGCGCCCGCTCGAAACGCTGCTAGCGACCTGGGGCGTCTCGCTCATCCTGCAGCAGGGCGTCCGCAGCCTGTTCGGCGCTAACAACCGGCTTGTCAGCAACCCGCCGTTCATGTCGGGCGCGTTCCATGTCGGCGGCCTCGAGATCACGACCAACCGCCTGTGGATCATCGTGCTCTCCGCTCTCGTCTTCGTGGGGTTGCAACTGGTGCTGCGCGCGACGCCGTTCGGCCTGCAAATGCGCGCCGTGACGCAGAACCGCCGCATGGCGGCGGCGATGGGCATCTCGACCGCCCGCGTCGACATGCTGGCTTTTGGGCTCGGCTCCGGCGTCGCCGGGATCGCGGGGGTCGCGCTTTCGCAAATCGACAACGTATCGCCCAATCTCGGCCAGGGCTACATCATCGACAGCTTCATGGTCGTCGTGTTCGGCGGCGTCGGCAACCTGTGGGGCACGGCGTTTGGCGCATTGATGATCGGGCTCGCCAATAAACTGCTCGAACCGCTGATCGGCGCGGTTCAGGGGCAGATCGTGCTCCTGATCGTCATCATCCTCTTCATCCAGAGGCGACCCAGAGGGCTCTTCGCGCTCCGGGGTCGCGCGGTGGAAGCATGAGCGCGCAACTCGACCGGCTCGGCGTCATCTTCGTCGCCATTCTTGCCGGGGCTGCGATCCTCGTGCCGGTTCTGTCGCTGGCGCTGCCCTCCGATTCCGCCTTCAATATCCCACCCTATCTGGTCCAGCTTCTCGGCAAATATCTCTGCTACGCCATCCTCGCCGTGGCGCTCGACCTCGTTTGGGGCTATTGCGGGATTCTGTCGCTGGGCCACGGCGCGTTTTTCGCGCTTGGCGGCTATGCGATGGGCATGTATCTGATGCGGCAGATCGGCGCGCGTGGCGTCTACGCCAATCCGATCCTGCCCGACTTCATGGTGTTCCTGAACTGGAAGGAGTTGCCGGTCGCCTGGTGGGGCTTCAACTGGTTCCCCTACGCCATGCTGATGATCGTTCTGGTTCCGGGGCTGCTGGCGCTCGCCTTCGGCTGGTTCGCCTTCCGCTCGCGCGTGACCGGCGTCTATCTCTCGATCATCACCCAGGCGATGACGTTCGCCCTCTTCAAGGAGTTCTTCCGCAACGATTTCGGCTTCGGCGGCAACAACGGCCTCACCGACTTCAAGGACCTGCTCGGCTTCTCGCTGCAATCGGCGTCGACCAAGGCGGCGCTCTTTTCCGCCAGCGCCGTCGCACTCATCATCGCCTATGCGGTCTCGCGTGCGATCGTGGGCTCCAAATACGGCAAGGCGCTGATGGCGGTGCGCGACGCCGAGAGCCGCATGCGCTTCCTCGGCTATCGGGTTGAGAACTACAAGCTTTTCGCCTTCGTCGTCTCTGCGGTGATGGCCGGGATCGCGGGCGCCCTCTACGTGCCGCAGGTCGGCATCATCAACCCGAGCGAATTCGCGCCCGGCAATTCGATCGAGGCGGCAATCTGGGTCGCAGTCGGCGGCCGGGCGACGCTGGTTGGCGCGGCCATCGGGGCGATCGCCGTCAATTTCGCCAAGACCTATTTCACTGGCGACTTTCCCGAGTACTGGCTCTATGGCCTCGGCCTGCTTTTCGTCCTCACCACGCTGTTCCTGCCCAAGGGTCTGCTGGGCCTCGCGCTCAGGCCGCCGCGTGATAAGCCGAGCCCCGAAGCGCCCGCCATCGCCGTTGAGGAAGGCGCCGATCCGTGAGCGAAGCCGACAATCCCGTCCTCACCCAGTCCCTGCTCTATCTCGACGGCATCAGCGTCTCCTTCGACGGCTATAAGGCGTTGAGGGGGCTGTCGCTCATTCTCGCACCCGGCGAGATGCGCGCGATCATCGGGCCGAACGGCGCCGGCAAGACGACGATGATGGACGTCATCACCGGCAAGACCCGCCCCGATGAGGGCGACGCGATGTTCGACGGCCGGCACGATCTGACCAAGCTCGACGAAGCCGAGATTGCGACGCTGGGCGTCGGGCGCAAGTTCCAGAAGCCGACGGTGTTCGAGAACCACACCGTCGAGGACAATCTCTTGTTGGCGACCAAGGCGCCGCGCGGCGTGTTCGCCACCCTGCTCGGCCACGAGGGCAAATCGATCCGCGAGAGGATCGACGTCATCCTCGCCACCACCCGGCTCACGGAGCTTCGCGCCCGCGTCGCCGGCTCGCTCTCGCACGGGCAGAAGCAATGGCTTGAGATCGGCATGCTGCTGGCGCAGGACCCCAAACTTTTGCTGGTCGACGAGCCGGTCGCCGGCATGACCGACGCCGAGACGGCGGCGACCGCGGAGCTCCTTCGCGAAATCGCGCGCGATCATTCGGTCGTCGTCGTCGAGCACGACATGGCTTTCGTGCGCGAGCTCGGCGTCAAGGTGACGGTGCTGCACGAAGGCTCGGTGCTGGCCGAGGGCACGCTCGACCAGGTCAGCGCCGATCCGCGCGTCGTCGAAGTCTATCTGGGACGGTAGCGCATGTTGGGAGCTCAGCCCATCGCGCGGGACCTGAGTAATCTGGGGGATGCAAGCGCCGCTTTCCTGAGCGCGCCCCCTCCACCGCCCTTCGGGCGGTCCCCCTCCCCCATTCCGCTTCGCTTCATGGGGGAGGAAAGGCGGTCGCGTCTCTCCTCCCCTGCGAAGCGGGGGAGGGGGACCACGCGCAGCGTGGTGGAGGGGGAAGCCGCCCGCAAGAAAAGCGGGGCTCGAACGGGTTCGGCGCAGACCGATCTCGCCAGCGCGGAGAAAGCCCGAAGATGCTGAGCGTCGAACGCATCGATCTCTTCTACGGCGCGGCCCAGGCGCTTCGGGGCGTGTCGGTGAAGGCCGAGACGGGCCGGATCCTCTGCGTGCTCGGACGCAACGGGGTCGGAAAGTCCTCGTTGCTGCGCGCCATCATCGGGCAGCACATGATCGCCTCCGGCGCGATCCGCTGGAACGGCGAGGAAATGAGCAAGGCGCCGAGCCACCTGCGCGCGAAGGCCGGCTTCGGCTACGTGCCACAGGGGCGCGAGATTTTCCCGCTTCTCACCGTTCGCGAGAATCTGATGACCGGCTTCGCCACCCGCCCGCGCGACGGCCACACCATCGACGACGAGATCTTTTCGCTCTTTCCCGTGCTCAACGACATGCTCGGGCGGCGCGGCGGCGATCTCTCGGGCGGACAGCAGCAGCAACTCGCCATCGGCCGGGCGCTTGTGACGCGGCCAAAACTCCTCATCCTCGATGAGCCGACCGAAGGCATCCAGCCTTCGATCATCAAGGACATCGGCCGGGCGCTTGTCCATCTGCGCAGCAAGGGCGACATGGCGATTCTGGTGGTCGAGCAATATTTAGAATGGGCGCGCGACATCGCCGACGACTACGCGGTGATGGACCGCGGCGCCATCGTGCTTTCCGGAACGCGCGCCGAGATGGACGAGGCGCAGGTTCGCGGCCGGATGACGGTGTAAGAGCTATTCCAGCTCATCATCGGAGATTTCGGCGAGTTTCGCCAAATGCCGTAACAGACCGATCTTCAATGGACGATTCCCGTGTGTCGGAATCGAAAGCCGCGCCACGGTTCCCGCTTGCTGTAGACATAATGGCTTCCGCTGACCCGCAATAGTCGCCAGCCGCGCCGCTCGATAAGCCGAGCGAAGTCGCAGCCGGAGAGCGCCTTCATACGGCGATTTCTAGAATACGACTTTTGTCATCAGGTTCAGGCTCGGCGACATCGACCGACAGGCAGCCTTCGATCGCCTCGTGCAGATTGCGCAAGAGCTCTTCCATACTTTCGCCCTGCGTAGCGCATCCTGGAATCGCTGGAACTTCGGCCCAGAATCCGCCTTCCTCCGCCTCATGCACGACGACCTTGATTTTCATGTCGACCTCCGTCTCGACGGATAGATTCGCTGGCTCGATACAAGCACGCGGAGCAGCATGTGAAAAGTGTCGCTGGCGTCATGCCCGCGCGGCGGCGCCTCTCGATCTTGCGCTGTGATGGACCGCGGCGCGATCGTGCTTTCGGGAACGCGCGCAGAAATGGACTAGGCGCAGGTGCGTGGCCGGATGACGGTGTATGGGCAGGGTTCGACCAGAAGGAAATCGTTTTCCGTTGCCGTCGCCCGCGGGCTTGACCCGCGGGTCCATGGATCGCCCAGTCAAGCATTCGTCGAGGAGAACCTTCGCTTCGATGACTCGCGTCTTAGCCTCTTCGAGGAAAGCAATCACCTGCTCTCGCGTCACCGAAGGGAATCCTTCAAGAAAGTCGTCGATTGATTTGCCCGCCTCGAGGTAATCAAGCAGGGTCTGCAAGGGAACTCTCGTCCCACCGAATACGGCGGCGCCGCCCATCACCTCAGGGTCTCGCGATACAATTGAGTCCTTCATGACGGGATATTATACCTTGGTCGGCGGGCGCAGTCGGAGGCGGCCCGGATAGGTCGACACGCCGGGCGGTGAGCGCCGTCACAACCTTGATATGGCCGCTCCGTGATAGTAGCAACCGCCGGTGATTCGCCGGCTCATGCGCGACGCCGCGAGCGACACAACCGCGCGCAAACTTTGGGAGGAATGACTCATGCCGATCTTCATGAACCAACTTGCTTACACGTCCGAATCCTGGGCCGCTCAGATCAAGAATCCACAAAACCGGGTCGAAACGGTTGCGCGCGCCGCATGCGAGGCGGTCGGTGGCAAGCTCATCGGCGGATGGCTGAGCCTAGGCGAGTACGATGTCGTGCTCATCGTCGATGTTCCTGATATCGAAAGCATGACAGCGATCGCGGTGGCGGTCTCGGCCGGGGGCGCCGTCAAGGCCTCGAAGACGACGCCCCTGATGACCGGAGCGCAGGGGGTGGCGGCTCTGAAGAAGGTGGAGACCGTCGCGAAGGTGTATAAACCAGCGCGATAGCGGGTGAAGCCAATGAGCGCGGCTCGAGCCGTGCTCATTGCGCGCGCGTGAACACCCCAGCCCGCGCTTCGACCGTCTTCTCGATGACCCCGTCCTCTCGCGCGCGACGACTGGGCCGCCAGCGAAGAACGCGCCCTCGTCATGTCTGGGGCGCTAGCCGCTCCAGCGCTTGCGGACCGCGTTGAAGGCTTCGAGCCAGCGGTTGCGGCCGTCCGCGACGCTGGCGACGTTGCAGACGAGAACTATCCGGCGAGCAGCGACGACGCGAGCTCGGGATCGAGCCAATGAATTGCGCGGCCGATCGTGACGGCGTCGAAAACGCCCATGCCCTCCACGAAGGATTCGAAACGGTCCTCGATCATCGCGGGTTCGGAATCGACGCCGCCGACCTCGCCGCCGAACCGCTCGAAGCCGATCGCCAGAAGCCCCGGCATTATAAGACAAAGATACGATGTATAATAGTCGCAAAAAGCGACGTAACTCCCAAGCCGTCGGCTACGCCGTGAGGACGGTGATGATGTGATCTTGGGTTGCGGTGAGGATTTGGAGGCTGTTGAATCCGCGTTTTCTCGCAGTGGAGACGACGGATCTGAGGCGTGCGAAGATTTGAGCGCCTTCGAGGGTTCGGAACGATCCTGAGATCTTCATTTTGACCTTCATCATCCTGAGGTCCTGTTCGGCCAGGTTGTTGGTGAAGGGCACATCGAAGTCGGTGAGGAAGCGCAAGGTTTCCGTTTGGAACGTTTTCAGCCTTTGGAGCAGGTTGTGGCCAGGCCGGTGCTTCACCCGCCCGCGCGCGGGCTTCATCGCCAGTTTGGGCAACTCGCGATGGAAGGCCAGGCCGAGGCGGACGGCGGCCCAATAGCGCTCGACGAAGGCTTGGCATTCAGAGGGCGCAAGCGCGCGCGCCCCCGCCTCGCGCGCCCTATTGACCGCGAGGTTGGCCGAAAGCAGCATGTCGCGCATGGCTTCGGCCCAGGGCTCGTGATCGAACTCGATCAGGCTCTTGAGTTCGCGCAGGATGTGGGCGTTGCAGAAGGCGTGAGCCACCGTGTCGAGCCGACGATAGGGCAGGAAATGGTCGTGCACGACCACGCCCCCTTGCAAATCCTCAGGGATCGCGCCGCGCTTTTCGTCGGCGCGATAGAAGGTGAAGGCCCGGCTCGAGGTGGTGTGCAGCCACTGCAGCTTGCCTGCGATGCGAAACCCCGTTTCGTCGAGATGGCGAACCTTCGCCTCGGCCACGCGCTCGCCGATGCGCTCATAGACCAGCCGCAAGTCTTGCGCCTTCTTTCCAACCCAGGCCACGATGCTCGCCGGACAGATCAGCGGCGCGCCGAACAGATCGCTCAGCGCCTGGGCGGTCCGATCCTCGGGGATGAGTTGCTGGATATTGAGATAGATCGCCGCCGCCTTGACGCGCTCGCCATATTGCACCGGCGAGACCACGCCATCGGGAAACGCCGCCTTCGTCTCGTCCCGGCAGTTTTCGCAGCGGTAGAGCAAGGCCTGATGTTCGGTGACCACAAGCGCGCGCTCGGCAAGATCGAACACCTGGCGCTTCTCGATCCCGGTCGCCGACTTCGGATCGAGCGGCGAACCGCAGTGGCCGCAGGCGCACGCCTCGTGTCGAACCACCCAATCGGGATCGGCGACCTGCCGCAACGTCCCGCCCTTGTGGCCCTTCTGCCCGCCGCTCGCCTTGCCCGAAGCGCCGCGCAGGCTGCCGGCAATGCGAGGCTTTTTCTTCAATCCGTCGCTCGAAGGCGGCTTGGAGCTGTTCGAACTGTCTTGCCCCAACTGCCGCCGAAGGTCCGCCACCTCAGCCCGAAGCGCCACAATCTCGCGCCTTAGCGAAGCGATCAACCCCTCGACTTCGGCGGGAAGAACCATCCCACCCTTGATTCTAATTCGTCGCCCGCCGTCTCAAAAAATCGACCCTCCAAACACCTTTTCTACCCAACTGTGACTTTTCGGACTCACCCCGGCTTGGGAGTTACAAAGCGACAAAAAAAGGCGCCTAATGCTCTGAAAACACATCGCCGTCGACGGAACTGCACACAGCTCCGGAACGGGTCGGCGCGCCTCAAGGGCACGCCTCTGCGATGAGCGTGCTGGCGCCGTCCATCGCGGCGAGGTCGAACGTGAGTGGCCCTTGCGGCGGCGAGGCGCCCGCCCCGCCGTCGGGCGCCGCGACAAGCTTGCCGTCATGCGCAAGCGCGCAGAAGCGCTCGCGCGGGATCGTTGCGCGCGCCGGTCCGGCGCTGGCGGCTTTGATCGGGAGCGGTTCGCCGCCCGTCCCCGTCAGCGTCCAGCCCTTTGGCGCCACGCTCCCGTCCTGGGCGACGAGCGCAACCTCGACCGCTCCGCCGCCGCGCCGATAGCTGAGGGTCGTCTCGACGGCGAGACCCGGACTGTCGCCGGACTGGGCAATCGGCGCAGCGCCTTTCGCCATAATGAGGCCGGCGCGCGCCGTCGCGCCATCGAAGGCACGGCCATTAAGCCCGTTGGCGCCACTCGTCATGACCGGCTCGGCGGCGTCGAGCGCCTGCGTCGCCAAATGGGATTGGGTCATTTCGGGGATGCTGAGCCAGCGGATGCTCCCCGCCGGCGTCTTGCGCAGCAAGGTCATCACCGGATCGCCGACCCCCATGGCGGCGAGATAAGCCTGCACAGTGGCGTCGGCGAAACCCGGCTCGTAAATCTTCTCGATCTTCGTCAGATTCGCAACACCCTCCTTTTCCTTCAAGACCTCGGTGATCTGATGGACGCCGACCATCGGGACCGGACCCACGAGCCGCTCGACGCCGGCGGCCAGGATCAGCGGGCAGGCGGAGGCGCAGAAGGCGCCCCCGGTGATCGCCTCGCCTCGGGCGGGCGGACATACGGCCGCGCGCTCCGGGCAATTCGCGATCCGGGTTCGCGCCACCGCCACCGCGAGGCGCCGTTCGCGAATGAGCTCGCCCATCTGCAGCGCGGCGCCGAGCGAACCGCCGTGCGAGGAAATGAGAACCGGCAGTCGCCGGCCCCGGAGATCGAGAATCGCCTTGCGGAATGCGCCCGCCGTGCCGGGCAGGATCATCCCCTCGGCCGAAATCCACTCTGGACAATCGGGCTCGCACGTCGGGTCCGAACTCATGACGCGGACGATACGCATCGGCGGATCGCCGCGCGGCCGCGGCGGCAGCTTCAGGTCGGCGAGCGCGCCGGAGCTTGCGGCCAGAAAGCCGGCAAGCGCGATGACAGCCGAAGCGACCGTCATCCGGGAGCCTTCATCGCGCCGCCGCGCCGGCGGCCGGGATCTTCTCATGGAGACGGATCATCCCGATCCCGGGCGAACTGTCCAGACCGCGGGCGCCGGCGTTCAGGCGTGAGCCGCCTCGCCTCTGAGGCGCTGATATTCGAATTTGACGAGGCTCGGGCCATGCTCCCGCTCGAGCCGCCGCACGATGAAATGGCCGCGGGCGAGCGTCTGGAAGTGCTCGGCGAAAACGGCATTGACCGCCGCGCCGCCGATCGCCCCGATGACCGGCGCCGCCTGAGCCGCAATCTTTTCGCTGACGACGACGCCGAAGCGCGCCGCAATCTGGGAGATGAACCGCACGACGACCGGCGCCGACTGGGAGGCGACCCCCTGGCTGGCGACAAACCGCGCGCTGTCGGTGACCGACTTCGCCAGCGCCGCGCGAACGGCGAAATAGCCGCTCTCGAACACCGCCTCTTCGTCCCCCTTGCCGCCGAGACCGAACACTTCGATGCAGGCCAGCGCGGCCTGAGGGGCGCTCAGGTCCTCGCCTTCATCGCGCGCGATCTCGGCGATCGAGCGCAAGAGGATCGTCGTCGACAGCGGCAGTTCAACGGGCAGCGCCGCGAGGCCAAACGCCCCGCCGACCGCGCCGGAGGCGGCGGCCGCGAATTTATGCGCGCGATTGGCGGAGGGTCCGGCGGAGCGCCTGAGATCGATGGTGCGCAGGGCAAGCTTGAGGGCGCCGCGGAGCGCCCGCTCGCTCGCGTAAGCGACGACGCGCCGCGCAGGCAGTGGCAGGCCAAGGCTCAAGGCTGCGACGGGCCGGCCGATCGCGTCGGTCAGTCGCTGGGCGAAGCTCGACCCTTCGAGGCAAGCGATCGCGCGCTTCAGGTCCTCGGTCTCTTCGCGGGTCAGCCCCGCCGGCATGATTTCGATCGTGGACATGACGCCCTCGCAGCCGAGCGCGGTCCGCGCCGGAGCCCCGTGAATATAGGGCGGCAAGCCCCGTGGCCAAGGGCCCGCGGCCGTCAGGTGAGCGTGACGATCGCGAGGAAGAGGACGCCAGCCGCCCAGCAATAATAGGCAAACGGAGTCAGCGCCTCGAAATCGTGCTTGCGGAACCAGCGCATCAGAAACACGAGGCTCGCATAAGCGACCGCGCCTGCGACGACGCCGGAAAGAACAGCCATGGGACCGAGCGTCGCCCCCTCTTTCAAAAGCTTCGGCGCCTCGTAGACGTTGGCGGCGAGGATAATCGGGGTGCCCATCAGGAAGGAGAAGCGCGCCGACTCCGAGTGCCTCAGGCCCGCGACGACGCCTGTCGCGATCGTGGCGCCGGAGCGCGAGATGCCCGGAATCAGGGCGAAGCACTGGGCGACGCCGATCGCGAGCGCGCCCTTCCAGTTAAGCTGGTCAAGGCCGCCGATCGAGTCCGAACCGATCCGGTCGCCGAAATAAAGGATAAAGCCGTTGACGATCAGGAAGGCAGCCGCGATCGCGGGCGTGGCGAATGCGTCGCCGAGCAGCTTGCGGAACAGAGATCCGACCACGACCGCCGGGATCGTCGCCAGCACCACAAGCCAGAAGACGCGCCGGTCCGCCGCCGAACGCTCGCCGGCGAGCCCAAAGAGGGAAAGGCCAAAATTGAGCCAGTCTCGCCAGAAGAAGATCAGGAGCGCGATCGCCGTGCCCAGATGCATGACCGTAAGATAGGCGAGCCAGTCAGGGGCCTTGAGATCGACGCCCCAGTTCAGGAGGCGCGGCAGGATCACCGCATGGCCGAGACTGCTGATCGGGAACAGTTCCGTCACGCCCTGCAGCACGGCCATGACGATCGCTTGGATGGCGGTCACCGCAAACCTCGCCTGTCAAGAAAACGACGCCGCGCAGGCGCGGTTTGTAAGTTCATCCCGGGAAAAGCCGGAGCCGCCTCAGCAGGTCGCTCGCCCGCACTTGTGCACGGAGTCGATCTTGTCCTTGAGCTGATCGTAGCCGACCGCGCCGACAACCAGGTCCTGACCCACGACGAAGGTCGGCGTCCCGTTGACCTGCAGCGAATCCGCAAGCTGCATCACCTCGTCGAGCCCGGTCTTGATCTCGGGACTGTCCATGTCCCTGGCGAGCTTCTCCATGTCGAGCCCGAGCTCCTTGGCGACCGCAAGCGCCTCGGCCTTGCCGACGGGACCGTGGGTCGCGAGCAGCTTGGAGTGAAAGGCCCAGAACTTGTCGCCGGGCAATTGGTTGCGGACCGCGCTCGCGACTTTCGCCGCCTCGACCGAGCCCGGTCCCAGCACCGGAAAATCCTTCAGCACCAGCTTGAGGTTAGGGTCGTCCTTCATCAGCTTGGTGACGTCCGGGAGGGCGCCTTTGCAGAAATGGCAATTGTAGTCGAAGAACTCGACCAGCGTGGCGTTCGCCTTCGGATTGCCAATCGTTTCCTGGTATTTCGAGTTAAACAGCGGGCCCGCCTCGGTCGCCACTATTTTCTGCCGCTCGGCTTCGGCCGTCGCTTTGTCACGCTTGTCGAGCGCCTCGATCGCCTCGCGCAGAACGTCCGGATTGTTGACGAGATAGTCGCGGATAAAGGCGCCCATCTCCTGTTTTTGGGCCGGGGTAAATTCGTCGGCGAAGCTTGGCAAAGCGACGAAGGACGAAGCCGCGGCGAGGCCTGCGGCAAAGAGGGCGGCGGTCAGTCTCATCGATATCTCCAGCTTCGGCGGCGCGTCGCAAGGCGACGCACGACTCAATCGCCGGCCTTTAGGATCGACGATTGCGACACAGTTGTGTCCTTAGAGACGCATCCTAACGGATTTCTGCGATCGTGTCTTCACGGGCGAGCGTGCTGAAGCGGGTAACATCCGCGTCGAACTGAAGTTCGATCGTTCCGGTGGGGCCGTGGCGTTGCTTGCCGATGATGACCTCCGCCCGGCCGTGCGCGCTTTCCATTTGCGCCATCCAGGCGATATGCTCCTCGGTGCCCGGCCGCGGCTCCTTGTTCTTGAGGTAATATTCTTCTCGGAACACGAAGAGCACGACGTCGGCGTCCTGCTCGATCGAGCCGGACTCGCGCAGGTCCGAGAGCTGCGGACGCTTGTCGTCGCGTTGCTCGACCTGACGCGAAAGCTGGGAGCATGCGACAATTGGAATGTTCAACTCCTTCGCCAGCGCCTTGAGGCCGGTGGTGATCTCGGTCAGCTCCTGCACTCGGTTCTCGGCGCGCGCCTTCGATCCGGTCATCAACTGCAGATAGTCGACGACGAGCATGTCGAGTCCCTTCTGCCGCTTCAGCCGCCGTGCGCGGGCGGCCAGCTGCGCAATGGAAACGCCACCGGTCTGGTCGATGTAGAACGGGATCTGCTGCATTTCGGTGACCGCGTCGGCCACTCGTCGGAAGTCATTCTCGGTGATGTCGCCCCGGCGTATCTTGTTGGAGGCGACGCCGGATTGCTCGGCGATGATGCGCGTCGCCAGTTGCTCGGCGGACATCTCAAGGGAAAAGAAGCCGACGACGCCGCCGTCGGCGGTCTCCACGACGCCGTCGGCGCGGGTCCGGCTCTGGTAGGTCTTGGCGATGTTGAAGGCGATATTGGCGGCCAGCGCCGTCTTGCCCATGCCGGGACGGCCGGCGAGGATCACGAGGTCGGACGCCTGCAGGCCGCCCATGTAGCGGTCGAGATCCGAAAGGCCGGTTGCGATGCCGCTGAGCGACCCCTCGCGCTCGTAGGCCCGGGCGGCCATGTCGACCGCGATCTTCAGCGCATCGGAAAAGCGCTGGAAGCCGCCGTCGTAACGGCCCGTCTCGGCGATCTGGTAGAGGCGCCGTTCGGCCTCCTCGATCTGGTCACGCGGGCTCGAATCGACGGGCGCGTCATAGGCGACGTTGACGACGTCCTCGCCGATCGAAATGAGTTCGCGCCGCATTGCGAGATCGTAGATATTGCGGCCGTAGTCGTGGGCGTTGATGACGGTCGTCGCTTCGCTAGCCAAGCGGGCGAGATATTGCGGCACGGTGAGGCCGTCGACGTCATGCTCGCCGAGGAAAGTTTTCAATGTGACCGGCGTCGCGAGCTTGCCGGCGCGAATCATCGATCCGGCGATCTCGAAGATGCGGCGATGAATCTCCTCGACGAAATGTTCGCTGCGAAGGAAGTCGGACACGCGGTCGAAGGCGTCGTTGTTGATGAGGATCGCGCCCAAAAGCGCCTGTTCGGCGTCGAGATTGTGGGGCGGAGTTCGATAGGGGCGTTCCTGTGTTCCGGTCTGGCGCTGCGGAAACTGCTCGATGGTCGCCATGGGCGTCGGTGCGTCTCGTGGTGTTGGAGGTCAAAGAACGCAACATCAGCGAACGCAACAAAAGACGAATCAGCGTGTCATGATACGCGGTCGGCCAGGTGCGACAAGATTCGCGCGGACCGCGGCCATCTAGTACCCGGAATCGCCAGAGCGCGGCGGCAGATAGTGGGCGGAAGCCATTCTTTCGAACTCGCGATTCCAAAAACGGCAGGACTCGCCCTTCAGTGATAGTGGGTACTAGCGCAGATGGCGGTCGGTCCCAACGGTCGAAACAAGCGATCGGCGCGGTTGTCCCCGCTATACACCTTATCCACCCGAGCCGACGACAAAGCTTGATTGTGACAGCGGAAAGCGCCGTCGCGAGCGCAAGGCGATTCAGCCGCAGATGCGCTTTTTCGCTTCCGCGTATTCGCGCTTGAGTCGCGCGACGAGTTCGGCGACTGGCGCGACCTTCTTGACCGCGCCGATGCCCTGGCCGCTGCCCCAGATGTCGCGCCAGACCTTCGCGTCCGGCGCGCCTCTCGAGGCGAAATTCATTGTCTTCGCATCGCCGAGGGGCAGGTTATCGGGATCGAGGCCGGCCTTCTCGATCGAAGGCCGCAGGTAGTTGCCGAAGATTCCAGTAAAAAAGAGGTTCGATCCGATGATGTCGGACGCGTCGCCCTCGACGATCGCCTGCTTGTAAGACTCCATCGCCCGGGCTTCTTCGGTGGCGATGAAGGCCGATCCGATATAGGCGAGGTCGGCGCCCATCGCCTGCGCGGCGAGAATGGCCTGGCCAGTGGCGATGGCGCCGGAAAGCAGCAGCGGCCCGTCGAACCAGACGCGGATGTCGTGGATCAGCGCGAACGGCGAGATCGAGCCGGCATGGCCGCCGGCGCCCGCCGCGACCGCGATGAGGCCGTCCGCTCCTTTCTCGATCGCCTTCCGCGCGAAGCGGTTGGTGATGATGTCGTGCAGCGTGAGCCCGCCGTAGCCGTGCACCGCGGCGTTGACGTCCTCGCGCGCGCCGAGCGAGGTGATGACGATCGGCGCCTTCCACTTGACCGTCAGCGCCATGTCCTCTTCGAGCCGGGCGTTCGACCTGTGGACGATCTGGTTGACGGCGAAGGGCGCCGCCGGCTCCTCGGGATGGGCGCGGTCATGCGCCGCGAGCGCCTCGGTGATCTCGTGCAGCCACTCGTCGAGCTGCGAAATGGGTCTGGCGTTGAGCGCAGGAAAGGCGCCGACGATCCCGGCCTTGCACTGGGCGATCACCAGCGCCGGATGCGAGATGATGAAGAGCGGCGCGCCGACAGCGGGCAGGCGCAGCTTGTCCTTGAGAAACGCCGGCAGCGCCATCGAGGCCCCCTTGTCCGTCTATTGGTTCGGACATAAACCGATCGGCGACGCGCCGGCAAGCGCGCCGCTAGCGCGGCTCCGTCAGCCATTCGCATGCGTGTCCGCCCCGTCCGCGGCGGGCAAGGAGCGCGGCCAGCCAAGGCGTCAGTGCGCGCGCTTCGGCGAAGAGCGTGTGCGGCGGGTTGACGATGAGGAGGCCCGCCTGCGCGAGCGGCTCCTGGCCCTGTGCGCCGGCGTCTCCGGGGCCGACATCGAGTTCGATCCTGAGGATGTTGGGCGCGCCGAGCGCTGCGACCGCGTTGAGAAAGCGTGCGTCGGCTTTCGTCTCACGGATTGGCCGCCAGGCGACATAGACCCCGGTCGGCCATTTGCGGATCGCCCGCGCGAGCGCCTCCTCGACATGCTTGAATTCGTCGGGCGACTCGAACGGGGGGTCGATCAGGACGAGGCCGCGGCGCTCCTTCGGCGGACAATAGGCGTTGAGCGCGACGTAGCCGTCCGTGCCGACGATGCTGAGCCGTGGATCGCGTCCGAGCGCCGCGACCAGCTTCTCCCTCTCCTCGGGATGCGCTTCGCAAAGCGCTATGCGATCTTTCGGCCGCAACAGCGCCTGCGCGATCGCCGGAGAGCCGGGATAGGACGAGGGCATGCCGCTCGCGTCATGCGGGCCGACCGTTCGAATATAGGGCTCGATGAGGCGCGCAATCGGCGCTGGGGGCGAGGCCTTCAGGACCCGCGCGATCCCGTCGCGCCATTCCGGCGAGCGCCTTGCTTCTGCGCTTCTCAAGTCATAGCGGCCCGCGCCGGCGTGGGTGTCGATGAAGCGAAAGGGGGCGTCCTTCTGCGTCAAGTAGACGAGGATGCGGGCGAGGACGGCGTGCTTCATGACGTCGGCAAAATTGCCGGCATGAAATGCGTGGCGGTAGTTCATGGGGAGCGCGGCCAGCCGCGCCGGCGCCAATCATGTCGGCCGAGGCCGCTCAGCGCAGCGGCTGAACGACGACCGAAGCGCGCTGGCATGTATGCCCGGAGACCTTCGGGCAGGTCGAGAAGGCCTTCAGGTTCTTCGTCAGGCAGAGTCTGACGTCGATGAGTTCGCCATGGCCGCAGGTGACGGCCATGTTGTCGGGCCGGAGGTTGGCGTTCGCATCGATGAAGGCCTGCTCGATCGCTTGCGACGAAAGACGCTGCGCCTGATGCGGCGCCTTCAGCATATCGGGGATCTTGAGCTGGTCGCGCACGTAGCGGACCGCGGCGAAATAGTCCGCGGCGCTAAGACCAGTGCAGGTTCCATGCTTGCGGTATTCGTAGCGCGCGAGACCGTCGGTCGGATAGAGGCCGCGCGCCACGGCGAGATCGGCGGGCGACGCGTCTTGGTTAGAGTCGCAGTCTTCGGGATCGGCGCTCATGCGATTGTCGGGCCAGAGACCGTGCACCACGAAAGCGTCGCCGGAGCCGACCGCGCATTGCTCTGGCGACTTCTCCTCGCCGCCGGTGTCGCAGAATCCCGGCGACCACGAGAGCGTCATCACATAGAAGTCGAACGGCGCCGTCGCGGGAGGGGGAAGCGCAGTCTGGGCCGCGGCCGCGATCGTGAGACCCGCGAGCGCCAGAGCGACCGCCATCAAATTCCGCGCGCATCGCGCAAGCATGGATTTCCCTTCATGCCTCGAAGACGCCGCTTAGTAGCGGGCCTTGAGGCCATAGTCGGCAAGCCATTTATATTGCCCGATCCATCGCTCGATGATCGGCCTGAGAACGTAGCAGTCCGGCGCATAGGCGCGTTCGCGGTCGAGGCCGACGACGCACCATTCGACGCCCCAGCTCCAGCCGATGATGCCCGCGTTGGCGGCGATCGAATAGACGGCGGTCCGCTTCCGCATTCGGTTGTCTGTCGGGGCGCGGGGATCGTCCATCAGGGCGCGGGCCACGCAGTAGCGGCGCGGGATGTAGGCAAGGCCGTTGGCGCGGAAGCCGATCTCGCGCACGCCCTCGAATCCGGCGATCGCGTTCTCGCCGCCCCAGAAGGTGTTCTCGGTCTGGGCGAATCGACTGCTGATCGTCGACAGCACGCCCGCGTCGTCGCACGTTGGCAAAACGGCGAAGAACGGCGCCCATCGCGCTTCGGCGGGCGTTCCGTACATCGAGTCTTCCGCTGGCCCGCTCTGGGCGCGTGCGCCCGACGCGAGGCCGACGAACAGGAGCAAACCGAAAATCGCGCGAACCATTGCGGTCGTTCCCCTCCTGGCGGCCCGGCTGACGTCCGGCGCCCATGGTTTTGCCGCCCGCCGCACAATGGGGCGCTCAAGGGCGCAAATCAAGCTGTCGTCCCGCCGCTTCAGTTCAGGCGGGTCTTGATCCCGGCGATTTCGCGCGCCACCAGATCCGCACCGCCCGAGCCCTGCATCTGGTCCTTGAGCACGACCTCGGCCGCCTTGGCGGCGTGATCGGCGGCGGCGGCGCGCACGTCCGCGGCGGCCTGGGCTTCGGCAAACGCGATCTTGGCCTCGGCCTGCTTGGTGCGCCGCGCGATGAACTCGTTCATGCGCTCGGCCGCGTCCTTGGCGAGCTGTTCGGCCTGGGCGCGCGCTTCGGCGACGATCGCGGCGGCGTTCGCTTCCGCCTCGGCGGTCTTTTTCTCGAAGCTCGCCAGCAGCGCGGTCGCTTCCGCGCGCAGCCTCGAAGCCTGGTCGAGTTCGGCCTGAATCGCTTCGCCGCGCGCGTCTAAGCCCTTCAAGACCATGCGGTGCACGCCGAAATAGATCAGCACGCCGACGAAGACGAGAAAGCCGAGCAGGACGAAAAATTCGGCGTCGATTTCCATCATGCGCCTCCGATTGCGGGCTTGACGGAATCGACGGCCGCCGCGACGGACGCGGGGTCGGCCGGGCGGCCCCCGAGCCGCTCGACGATAGCCCCCGCTGCCTCGCGCGCGATCTCCGACACGTTGGTCATCGCCTGCGCGCGGGTCTGAGCGATCTGACGCTCCGCCTCGGCGAGCCTGGCGGCGAGCTCATCCTCGAGAGTCTTGCGCTTGACGTCCGATTGGGCCGCGAGCTGATCGCGGGCGGCCTGGGCCATGCTCTGCGCCTTGGCGCGCGCCTCGGCTAGCGTCTTTTCGTGGGCGGCCGCGGCCGCGTCGGCTTTCTGCTGCATCGCCGTCGCGTCGTCGAGGTCACGGGCAATGCGCGCCTTCCGGTTTTCGATCACCGCCCCGATCTGGGGCAGCGCGCGCTTCGACATGAACCAGTAGAGCAGGCCGAAGGCGATGAAGAACCAGAGGATCTGCGCAGGAAACGTGCTCGCGTCGAACGGCGGGAAGTTCGAATGGCCGCCCCCTTCGTGGCCGACTTCAGTTTGGGTTGTTTCGGACTGGGCCATCACGGGTCTTTCAGGAAAGACATTGGCGGGAAGGCGCGTCTAGCGCGTTTCCCCGCGGCTCGAACCGTTGGACGGAAGGCGTCAGACGGCGAACAGCAGCAGGAACGCGATCAGGAGCGCGAAAATGCCGAGCGCTTCCGTCACCGCGAAGCCGAAGATGAGGCGGCCGAACTGCCCGTCGACCGCCGACGGGTTGCGTAGCGCGCCGTTGAGGAACTGGCCGAACAGCGTGCCGACGCCGATGCCGGCGGCGCCCGTTCCGATGGCGGCGAGGCCGGCGCCGACATATTTCGCGGCGATGGCGAGTTCATGCGGTTCCATTGGTAGCTCCTGTCTCGTCTCTTTAGGATCATTCTTGGGTTGATCGGCAGGTCAGTGTCCGCCGGGGTGAAGCGCGTCGTTAAGATACATGCAGGTGAGCATGGCGAAGACATAGGCCTGCAGAAACGCGACCAGCAATTCGAGGGCTTCGAGCCCGACCGTCATGGCGAACGGCAAGATCGCAAGCGCTTTGACGGCAACGCCCGCGCCGAGCAGCATGATGACGAACGAGCCGAACACGTAAAGGGTGATGTGTCCGGCGAGCATGTTGGCGAAGAGACGAACCGAGTGGCTCACTGGGCGCGACAGGAACGAGACGATCTCGATCGCCACGACCAGCGGAAGAATGTAGATCGGCACGCCCGGGGGAACGAATGTCTTGAAGAACTGGACTCCGTGGTCTTTGATCCCGACGATGAGAACGGTGAGGAAAACGAGGAGCGCGAGCGACGCGGTGATGATGATCTGGGCGGTCACGGTGAAGGAATAAGGGAGGTAACCAAGCAGATTGCCGATCAGGATGAAGAAGAAGATGCTGAAGACGAATGGGAAGAACCGCATTCCCGCCTCGCCCGCCGCGGAGCGCACCATGCCGGCGACAAACTCGTAGGCCATTTCCCCCATCGCCTGCATCCGGCCGGGCACGCCCGAGTCGCCCCGCGCGGCGATCGCGGCAATGAGGCAGGTCAGCGCGACGGCAAGCAGCATGAAGAGGCCGGAATTCGTCAGCGAAAAGTCCTGGCCCGCGATCGAAATCGGAACGACCGGATGAATGGAGAATTGATGGACCGGGTCGATGGCCGGTCCTGATTCGGTCGCCACTTGCCTAATCCTTGTCGTCGTCGGCCCCCTGCGAGGCCTCGGCGGCCCCCCCCGGAGGCGAGCGCCGCACGTCTTTATCGGGCGGTTCTGCGCGAGACAAGGGCGAATTGCGGTCGGCGGGCGCGCCTTTTGGCGAAGTGACCCGGATCACGTTCCAGACGCCGGCCGCAACCCCAATCATGAAAAATACAATGAGAAACGCTGGATTAGTTCCGAGCGCGCGATCGATCACCCAGCCGACGCCGGCCCCGACAATGATTGCCGCGACGAACTCGCTGCCGGCGCGCATGCCCATCGCCATCGCCGATCCCGTGCTGTCGGCCCGCGGCGCCGTGCTCTGGGGCGCGGCGGCGTGCGGCGCGGTTCGTCCCTTCAGGTCGCCCGACAGCTTGTTGAGCCGCGCGCGCAGCTTGGCGTCCTCGTCGTCTCCCTGGTCCGGCATCGCTTGAGCCCTCGCTCTTAAGAAGGAGAGGTCGAAGAAATCGCAGGCAGAGTCAAATCGGAAGGCGGCCCGGGGTCGTTCGGGCGAGACGGTCAGGGAGAAGCGGCGCCGACCTCGCCAGAGTTTGCGATGCCGTTTCTTTCCCGCTAACTTCGCACCAGCGCGGAGAGATCGATGTGCTGGGCGGCGTCTTCATCAGCTATCGACGGGAAGACTCGGGCGGATATGCCGGGCGGATCTACGATCGGCTGACGAGCCGCCTCGGGCGCGAGAACGTCTTCTTCGACGTCGACGCGATCCCTCCCGGGCGCGATTTCGTCGACGTCCTCTCCGACCGGGTGGGAAAATGCGACGCCCTCCTGGCTGTTATCGGTAAAAGCTGGGTTTCGAGCGCCGACAGTCAGAACCGGCGCCGCCTCGACGACCCCAACGACTTCGTCCGCATCGAGATCGAGGCGGCGCTGCAACGCAACGTTCCGGTCATTCCGGTCCTTGTCGATGGCGCGCCGATGCCACAGCCCGGAGAGCTTCCGGACAGCCTGAAGAAACTCACCCGCCGGCAAGCCATCGAGATTTCGCTCACCCGCTTCGATTCCGACGCCGAGAGGCTTACGGACGCCCTCTCTCAACTCGAGGACGAGCTTCGCCGGCGAGACGCCGCCGGGGGCGAGCCGCCGGCGCGGATGGGCCCGGCCCCGGCCGCGATCTCGACCGGCGCGAGCCTCGGCGCCGAGCCGCCGAGACCCGAAGCGCCCCCTCAGACGAAGTCGCGTTCCTTCGTTCTCCTCGCCATCCTTGGGTTGACGATCGTTGCAGGAATTGTGCTGCTTCTCCCGCGGTTGGGATCGCACGGCGACAAAGCAGCCGGCTTGATTGCGCCTCCGACCAGTCCCCGGCCGGCCGCTCCCGCCCTCGCGCCGGCGTCGAACGCAGTTGAGCCTGACGAATGGCTCACCCTCGATGACTTCAGGGCTGAACTCAATCAGCGAGCCTCTGCCGGCTATCAGCCGGATATGATGTCAGGGCGGTGCGAGGACGGCGTCATCAAATACCATGCCCACTGGACGCAAAAATCGCCTGGACTTCTCTATGTGCACCTACTCGGCTTGTTTGAGAGCAATTTCAACACCAGGAAGACGGACCTGACCTCGCAGGGATACGCGCTTCAATACCAGAGTACCTTCTTGGGCTGCGAGGGCCGCAAGCGATATCTGGCGCTGTGGACGAAGAGCGAATGACGCTTTGGCGCGGCCCTACGGGGTAGAGTCCTCTGCTTCTCGGGCGCCGGGTTCGAACCGGCCGTGCCGTCCCTCGCCGTCCCGGAAGCGCTCCGATCCCTCGGCCGACTCGCCGCTCGCGATGGAGTTGAGCCCGCGTTCGACCTCGTTGGCGATCGCCTCGGCTCCGCTGAGTTCCCATTGCTCGAGGGCGGAGAGGCGGTCGTTGCGCATTGCGGTCTGCGGAAACTCGCTGAGCGCGTGGGCGAGCGCGACGGCCCTCGCGAGGGCCCCGCCGTCCTCCGTCACTTCGTTGACGAGCCCCATGCGGAGCGCTTCCTCCGCCCCGACCGCGCGGCCGGTCAGGATCAGTTCGAGCGCCCGGCCGTGCCCGACGATTCGCGGCAGGCGGATCGTGCCGAGGTCAATCAGCGGCACGCCGAAGCGACGGTTGAAGACGCCGAGGACCGCGGAGCGCGCCGCGATCCTGAGGTCGCACCAGAGCGCAAGCTCCATGCCGCCCGCGACTGCGGGCCCCTCGATCGCGGCGATCACCGGCTTGTTGAGCTTGAGCCGCGTCGGACCCATCGGCCCGAATTCGCCTTCGGGCTCGACGGGGCGCGTCTCGCCCTCAGCCAGCGCTTTGAGATCGGCGCCGGCGCAGAAGGCGCCGCCCGCCCCGGTCAGCACCGCGACATCCGACTGGCCGTCTTCGTCAAAACGCCTGAATGCGTCGAACAGCGCTTTCGCGGTCGGGAGATCGACGGCGTTGCGCCGCCCCGGCCGTTCGATCGTGACCACGGTCACGCGCCCGTCGGCGCGGGCCGAAACTGTCGCGCTCATGCCGGCCGTCCAAAGTTCGCGCTCGCCATGACGCCCGTCTAGCACCGAATGCATCGACTTATAAGTGCGGCCTCCCCCTCCACCAGGCTTCGCCTGGTCCCCGTCCCCCGTGCTTTGCAAGCGCAGGGGAGGATAATGTGTGCAATTCCTCCCTCACGAAGTGGGGGAGGGGGACCGCCCGAAGGGCGGTGGTGGGGGCGGGGCTCCGCTCTGGCAGCGCCATTCTAACTACCCCCTCTTGGCTTGACCCTTCGCGCCCCGTCGGGCAAGGCAGCCCTCGTCGGAACATGATCGGCTTTCGCATGCCCAATCCGCCACCCCCGCCGAGAGCCGGGAAAGCTTCAAGCGGCTTTCTGGCGACCTTTAGTCATCGGCCGCGTCTGCTGGCGGGGGCGATCATCATGGTCGCGACCTATGTCGCGTTGCGCCTCGACATCCGGGAAGCGACGCGCCTTCTGGTCTCCTGGAACGTCGGCGCTTGGGCGTTCCTCGCTATGATCTTGATCATGGTGAGGGACCCCAAGCGCGAGGCGAGCGTTCAGTCGAAGCCCGAGGACGAGAACCAGTGGGTCCTGGTGGTTCTGGGGATCGTGGCCGCTGTGGCCGCGATCGCGGCGATCGTCTGGGAGCTTGGCCCGGTGAAGGACCTCACCGGCTGGTCGAAGGCCGGCCATCTGGCGCTTGTCGGCGCGACGGTGCTTAGCGCCTGGACCTTCCTGCAGGTGATGTTTGGGCTTCACTATGCGGGCGTCTATTTCGTCCGCCGGAAGGGGGGTTATCAGGGCGGCCTCGAGTTTCCGGGGACGCCTCAGCCGGGTTGGATGGAATTCTTCTATCAGGCGTTCGTCATCGGCTGCACGTTCGCCTCTTCCGACGTCAATGTCACGTCAATGCGGATGCGACGGATCGTCGTCATTCAGGGCGTCGTCGGGTTCTTCTTCAACGCGATCATTCTCGCCCTCACCATCAACGTCACCGCGAACCTCTTCTAGCCGCAGCGCTTGCCGGATATAGAGGCGCAATGACCGAACCCGACGCTTCCGCCCTTGTCCGCGCCGCGCTGCCGCGCGGCTTCGTCGACCGCGACGCCCCCGACATCGCCGCGGCCGAGGCGATGATGGCCAAGATCCGCAGCGTCTATGCGCTCTACGGCTTCGAGGCGGGCGAGACGCCGTTCATCGAATATACCGAGGCGCTCGGAAAGTTCCTGCCCGACCAGGACCGACCGAACGAGGGCGTGTTCTCGTTCAAGGACGACGACGAGCAATGGCTTTCGCTGCGCTACGATCTCACCGCGCCGCTCGCCCGCTATGTCGCCGAACATTACGAGAAGCTGCCGAAGCCCTATCGCAGCTATCGCGCGGGCTGGGTGTTCCGCAACGAAAAGCCGGGGCCGGGCCGCTACCGCCAGTTCATGCAGTTCGACGCCGACACGGTCGGCTCGGCCAGCGTCGCGGCGGATGCCGAGATCTGCATGATGGCGGCCGACTGCCTCGAGGCGCTGGGGCTCGAAGGACGCTACGTTATTAAGGTCAACAACCGCAAGCTGCTCGACGGGGTGATGGAGGTGATCGGGCTCGGCGGCCCGGAGAACGCCGGCCGCCGGCTCGTCGTGCTGCGCGCGATCGACAAGTTCGACCGGCTCGGCCCTGCCGGCGTGCGCGCTTTATTGGGCGCCGGGCGAAAGGACGAGAGCGGCGATTTCACGCGAGGGGCGGGGCTGGATCCCGCCCAGGCGGACAATGTTCTTCGATTTCTTGGATTCTCTTCCGACGTCTACAGGGGCTATGAAGCTGACGAACTTCTGCGAAGCGCGAGTTTGAATTCCGAACGCCTGGACTGGCTTGAGAAGCATGTCGAGCTGGGGCCGATTGGCGCGGAGGGCATCAATGAACTCCGAGGCATTGCGGACCTCGCGCGCGCGGCTGGTTACGGCGAAGACCGTGTTGTGATCGACCGATCCGTCGTGCGCGGGCTCGAATATTACACCGGCCCCGTTTTCGAAGCCGAGCTGACCTTTGACACGCCCGGCGAGGACGGCAAGCCGGTCCGCTTCGGCTCGGTCGGTGGCGGCGGGCGCTATGACGGCCTCGTCGCGCGCTTCCGCGCCGAGCCGGTACCGGCGACGGGCTTCTCGATCGGCGTCTCGCGGCTGCTGGCGGCGCTGCGCGCGATTCATAGCTCGATCGTCGCTTCCGCCGAGGCGCCGGGCCCGGTCGTGGTGCTGACGCTCGACCGTGACGGCGAGTTGATGGGGAACTATCAGCGCCTCGTCGCGCGCTTGCGCGCCGCCGGGATCGCCGCCGAACTCTATCTCGGCGACGGCAAAATGAACGCGCAACTCAAATATGCGGACAAGCGAGGCAGCCGCTGCGCGGTGATCCAGGGCTCGAACGAGCGAAGCGCGCCGGGCGGCCCGCAAGTGACGATCCGCGACTTGAAGCTCGGCGCCGAACTCGCGAAGGCGACCAAAGACCGCGCCGACTACCTCGAGCTTCGCCAGCGCGCCCAGTTCGCCGCCCCCGAAGCCGAACTGGTCGCGCGCGTGCGCGAAGTGCTCGCCCGGACGTGATCGCCTTCTCCCCTTGCGGGAGAAGGTGGACGCGCGGAACGCGCGGCCGGATGAGGGGTCCGCGCCGTAAGGCGCGCGACCGGCGCCGCGATCGACTGCGTTTACGCCGCGTTCGCTTTTCGCGAGCTTGTGTATCCCGCAAAGCCTATTCCGGCGAAACCGACCAGCAACATCGCCCAGGTCGAAGGCTCGGGAATGGCCGCCCGGAAACCTTCGGCCCACAGGGCCTGCACCCTCGCTGTCGGGTGGATGTCGTCCCAATAGAGGAAGCTCGCGATGTTCGCGCCGTCCGGGCCGCATTGCGGCGTAGTCGCCGCGCTCAACGGCGTGTCCGTAAAGCAGCGATCCGTCGTGTTCGTGAATCCGTAGGACGCGGCGTTGTCCAGTATGTACGTGTTGAGAGCAAAAAGGTTGAAGTCTGTGAGCCGGTCGCCGGTCGGCAGGCCGAGGCCCTCCAGTCCTGCGTAGAGCTGGCTGTCGTACGATATGCTGTAGTCTGTGGCGTTCGTGGCGTCCCCGGGATTGTCTTGCGCGAACTCCGGGATGAGCCCGACGTTGGGAACGTTGACGACCAGGAAGTCCTTGGCGCCCTCATTCGACAGCGCCTTGATCTCGTGCACTTCCGTCTCAACGCCGGCCGTGATCGCGTCCGTCGCGTCCGACCCGGTTTGGTAAAGCGCGGCGTCGCGGACGTCGTTGCCGCCAATCATGATCACGTACAAGGCGTTTGGATCAGCCGCTCCGCCGCTGTAGAAGCTGAAGGCTCCAACCTGGCTCGGCAGGCTGATGGCCGGCGTCCCATGGCTGGCCGTCGGGGAACTGGTCGCGCCCGCCACCGCGTAGTTCGTTCCCGCCGGGACAGCGGGTGAGGTCACCCAGAGGGATGGATTCAAGCTCAGTCCCAGGCTTTGCGCGAGGAGCTGAACCGAGACAGGCCCGTTGGTGAAGCTGTCATGATAACTCGGCGGGTCCGGAAAGTTTGTGCCGAGCGCCGCAGCGAGATTGCCGTTGTCGGAGAGGCTGTCCCCGAATACATATTCCGCATCGTATGGGCCGGCGACCGCCGATGAGACGCCAAGCAGGGCGCCTGCAATGCAGGCTCCGAAGGCGAAAGCCGTCCTCGGAAGGAATCGATGAATCACCTGAACGTCTCCCCAAACTAACGAATTGGGTTATTGTTCGCGGCCCGACGCGATTTCCGCCGCGTCATCATGGCGCCGGCTTGAGGCGTGTCAAGGCGCGAGGCGCCGAAGCTCGCGCCTTGACACGTCGAGCATTCCCATGTCCCGGGCGACGATCGATGCCTTTGAGGCGTTCCTTAAAGACGCGCGGCTGACGCGGTCTCTCTTTCGTTCCCGACGATCGCGGAGCAATCAATCCGGAATCCGGACGGGTGCGGCGGGCTTCCGCACTACAGCGACGTCTTGCTGGCCTTCGTCAGCATCGTAATCCCCGGCAGCATGGTCTCGGTCTTTTCAATCCTGAACCCGACGTTCCGCAAGACGCGCTCAACGTAAGCGGGCGTGAGGCACACGGCCGAAGGATTGTCGAGCATGCTTCCCAGCAGATACCAAGCGGCAAATCGGGGACCGTCGCGTGCGTCGTCAACCATGAAGTCGTGCACGAGCAACAAGCCCCCTGGCGGAAGCGCGGCGACGGCGCGTTTCGCCAAGACGGCGATATCCGTCTCTCCGACTGCGCTCCAGACGTAGGACATGAGCACGACATCGTGTCCCGCCGGCCAGTCGACGGTGACCGCGTTGCCCGCGAGATGCGTGATCCGATCGGCGAGTCCGGCCTCGCGCACATATCGCTTGGCCGTATCGACGGTCACGGGGAAATCGAGGATTGTCGCCGAGAGTTGCGGATTGGCGTTGCAAAACGCGATGCTATAGGCGCCGCTGCCGCCGCCGGCGTCGAGCAGCTTCAGGCGATCCTTGAGGTCGACCCGCTTGGCCATGAGCCGGGCGGGGCCGAGCGAACCTGTATGCTGAGCGGAGCTGAACCTTTCGCCGCCAATCCCGCCTTCATAGACAAGGCCTTCGTAGAAGCCTTTGTCCGGGAACACCCGGTCGCCGCGCAAGGCCTCGTCGAGATGGCGAAAGCTTTCGTATCCGAAGGCGCCGTTGACAAATTGGACATAGTCCCGGAAATCTCCGGGCGCACCGGCGACGAGATAACGCGATGTGGCGGGCGCATTGATCAGGCGCCCTCCAGCCTCGCTGATCAGCCCCAGCGACTTGAGCGCCGTCAGCAGGGTGATGAGCCGGTTCTCCGCGACGCCGGTCACCGCTGCGAGCGCGCTCGTCGAATCGGCGCCCTGCGCAATGCGGGTGAACACATCGAACTCGAGGGCCGAGAACAGAGCTTTGGAAGCCATGAATCCATAGGTGATCGCAGAGATATCCTGAACGTCCTCGATCGGTCTCGCCCGAGCGTCGGCCATCGAACCCTCCCGTCACCTGACCTGCAGCACGATCCGCCCCTGAACGCTGCGCTCCGCGACGGCGCGCAGCGCCTCCCCGGCTTGCTCGAGCGGCAGCACCCGATCGATGCGCGGGCGCAGCCTGCCTTCCCCGACGAGCGCCATGATCCTGTCCGCCGCCTGCGCCGCCTCGTTTGGAAAATTCGTCATCCAGGCGCCGGCGAAGACGCCGACAACCGAATAGTTTTTCAGCAGGGGCAGATTCATCGGCAAAGACGGGATCTCGCCGGAGACGAATCCCATCGGGATAAGGCGGCCGTTCCAGCGCATCAGACGGGCAAGCGTCAGGAACGACGTCCCGCCAATATTGTCCACGCCGACGTCAATCCCCTCGCCCGCAGTCAGCGCCTTCACGCGTTCGCGCGTGTCCTCGGACGAAGTGTCGATGACATGCTCCGCGCCGCTATCGCGCGCCGCCTTGGCCTTGGAGGCCGATCCGACCGCCGCGATCACATGGCCGCCAAGCAGACGCGCGACGTCCACGCAAGCCAAGCCGACGCCGCCGGCGGCGCCGGTGATCAGAACGGTCTCTCCGGGCTGCAGCCGCGCGCGGTCCGCGAGGGCGTACCACGCCGTGACGTAGGCGTGGAGAACGGTCGATCCTACAATGAAATCGACGTTGTCGGGGATGCGCGCGCTCTTTGAGGCTTTGGCGACCATCCGCTCCGAAAAGCTACCGAACCAGTTTCCGCAGGCGACGCGGTCGCCGCGACGAAAGCGTTCGACCTTGTCCCCGACGGCGACGACGACCCCGGCTGCGTCGGTTCCTGGAACATAGGGGAGGGCTGGCCGCAGCTGATATCCGCCGCAGATCATCAAATAGTCCATGTAACTGACGGAGGCCGCATGAACGTCGATCATGACCTCGTCGTCCGCCGGCAACGGTTCGGCCGTCTCGCCAAATCTCAGCGCGTCGATTCCGTCGAAGCGGTCGCAAAGCACCGCGCGCATGGCTGCCTCATGACAGGGAGGGCATTAAGTTTAGCAAATCCGCAGCGAGAGAGTCTCGCCTCAACCAGGGATTGACTGGCCCGCATCCGGATTCCGGGTCAGGCCTGCGACCTGCCCGGAATGACAAGCTGCTGCCAAGGCCGCCCTCACTTCGCCGGCGCCTCCTGCCGCCGCGTCCATTCGGCGCGCTCGTAATCCTCGAAGGCGGCGATCATCGCCCGATAGGTGCGCTCGGCGACCGTCGGGTCGAGGCCTTGGGCTTCCGCATCCGCGCGCACTTTCACGATGATCGCGTCGACCCGGGCGGGCGCGCTGACAGCGGCGGGATCGGGTTTGAAGCGCCCCGCCTCGGCCACGTATTTGCCGCGCTCCGCGATGAGCGCGACGATCGCATGGTCGATGCGGTCGATGTTGTCGCGCACTCGCATGAGCGTCGTGCAGCACTTGCCGCCGTCGACCGAAGGACTGCCCCAATAGGCCGGATGGGTCGCCGCGTCGTCGGCGCGGGCCGAGCCGCATGGGAGAACGACCAGAACAGCGAGGATCGCTTTGCGCATCGGTCACGACCTCAAGTAGGACTTTCAAAGTCGCGCCCGGAAAGCCCCCGGCGGTACTCTTTAACTTTCATTTTCTTTCCCCGGCTTTCATTTGCTTCGGCGAAACGAGATTTGCCAATGGGTTAGCCGCGAAGAAGGGCAGAAATTTTCTCACACGCCACAAAAGATCGCTTCGTCGAGCTCAATGGATGACGCGACGGCGAGATGGCGTGCGTGACAGAAAGCACCGTAGTATAGATTCCGATTTTCGCCAAGAGATTGTTCGCGCCATCGTCGTCTGGATCGAGACCGCACGGCGCGTCACGGTGCTCGATCTCTGCCGGCCGCGCTGACCCCCGCGCTCTTGACCGCGGCGCGCCGTTCGCGTCCCTTTCCTCCATGACCTCCGATCCGACCCGCCGCGCCCTCCTCGCCGGCGCAGCGGCCGCCGCCGCGCTCAGCGGCGCGGCCTTCGCCCGCGTTCCCGCGCCCTACGATTGGGGCGTCTCGCCGCCGCGTGGGACGCGCGAAGCCTTCGTCGAGTGGATGGTCAAGAACCGCGGCGAGGACCCGCGCTTCCTTGGTGAGCGGTGGGACCGGCTCCAGCAGCTCATCAGTCATCAGGACATCTGGGACGAGGCCGACATCCGCGCCTATCTGATGACCCCGCGCGAGGACTTCGTCACCGCAGAGAACCTCGACCGCGCCTACGAATGGCATCACCTCAACATCGGCTTCGGCGTCACGATCACCGGCCCGCACACGGTCGCCCGCATGACCAATACGCTCGCCGTCAGGCGTTCCGACAAAGTTCTCGAGATCGGCACCGGGTCCGGCTACCAGTCCGCCTATCTCTCGAATCTCACGCCGAACGTCTTCTCGATCGAGATCATCCCGCCTCTCGCGAGACGCACGCGCGATCTCTACGACCGGCTGATCGCCGACGGCTACAGCGAGTACCGCGCGATCCGCACCAGGAACGCCGACGGCTATTACGGCTGGGAGGAGTATGCGCCGTTCGACAAGATCATCGTCACCTGCGGCATCGACCACCTCCCGCCGCCTCTCCTGCAGCAATTGACCGCGGAGGGAATCATGGTCATTCCGGTCGGGCCTCCCGGCGCGCAGCACGTGATCAAGGCGGTAAAGCGCCGGGCGCCCGACGGAAGCGTCTCGGTCGTGCGCTCCGACATCTACGGCGGGGCGATCGTTCCCTTCGTGCCGTTCACTGGAGCGCACGCGTCGTGAGCGTGGGACCTTACAGCCTCGTGCACGCAAAGCGCTTGTTCAGCTGGACCCGATCAGAATGCCGGCCCCAAGCACGAGCGCGCCGCCGATCATCACCTTCGCCGCCGCCGAGAGCGGAGGCACGTCCATGTAGCGCCACTGGATCCATGAGATCGTCAAGAGCTCAATGACGACCACGACCATGGCGACCGCGGTCGCGGTGTAGAAGTTCGGGATGAGATACGGCAGGGTGTGGCCGATCCCGCCGCCGAACGTCATCACGCCGCATACAAGGCCGCGCAGCACCGGGGCACCGCGGCCGGAGAGCTTGCCGTCGTCCGACAGCGCCTCGGCGAAGCCCATCGAAATGCCGGCCCCGACCGAGGCGGCAAGACCAACCAGAAAGGCGTTCCATGGATTGTGGGTCGCGAACGCCGCCGCGAACACCGGCGCGAGGGTCGACACCGAGCCGTCCATCAGCCCGACGAGGCCCGGCTGGATGATCTGCAGAACGAAGCGCCGGCGCTCGCCCTCCTCTTCGCTGTGGCGTGCGGTGTCGGTCAGGAGTTCCTTCTCAAGGCTGAGCGCTTTTCGATCGTGCGTATCCTCCACTTCCGCAAGGTCGCCAAGCAGCTTGCGAATGGAGGCGTCGGAGGTGCGCGCTGTCGCCTGGCGATAGAACCGCGCGGCCGCCAGCTCCATTTCGTGCGCGTGCGCGCGGACTGTCTCGATACCGAGCGGGCGTGCCTGCCAGACCGGCTTCTGCGGGATATAGCCGCGGATGTCCTGGCGGCGAATGAGCGGGATATGCTCGCCGAACTTGGACACAAAGAGGTCGATCAGCCGGCGACGGTGCTCGTTCTCCTCGACCGCCATTTCGGTGAACACCTGCGCGCTGGCCGAAAAGTTCTCGGATAGGCCGTCGGCGAAGTCCGCATAGATGCGGCTGTCCTCTTCCTCATTGCTGATGGCGAGGGCCAACATTTCGCGCTCGGAAAGATCATCAAAATTGCGCATCGCGACGTCCTTCGAAGGTCTGCGATCGTGTTCCTAGATCTGATGGCTCAGCCAGGCGGTTTGAAGCGGCAGGTCGCCAATCCCGGCGCTTCGACGCATGAGACGTTTGACGCCGCGGTTCTAGAAGGACGGCGTCGCCGCGGTCAAGGTTGCCGATTTGGTCGTGCGCTGTGATGTCGGGCGGCTGCTCCTGGATCGTGGGTCCATGCGTCGAAGCGAGCCGGTAAGTCTTTGCTCCGCCGAGCGGACGGAGCTCGCCGGCGCGGGCTCGCCTTGCCATCGTGGTCCCGCTGTTCTAGACGGAAAAAATGCTCGTTTCGCTCGGTTCCTCTTGCGTCGGGGCGCAATATTTCGAGCCGTCGACCGTGACTCAGGTTCCTTCTCTCGATCGATTCAACCGCATTGTCGTCAAGGTCGGCTCCTCGCTTCTCGTCGATTCCTCGCGCGGCTCGGTCAAGCAGGGCTGGCTCGAAGCGCTTGTCGCAGATATCGCCGCGCTGCATCGGCGCGGGGCGAGCGTGCTCATTGTGTCTTCCGGCGCGATCGCGCTCGGGCGCACAATCGCGGGGCTGAAGGGGGCGTTGAAGCTCGAGGACAGCCAGGCTTCGGCGGCCGTCGGGCAAATCGCGCTCGCCAGCGAATGGTCGCAGGCGCTTCGTCAACATTCGATCGTCGCCGGTCAGGTCCTGTTGACCTTGCAGGATACCGAGGAGCGACGCCGCTACCTCAACGCCCGCGCGACGCTTGGTCGCCTGATGGCGATGCGCGCGGTCCCCATCATCAACGAGAACGATACGGTCGCGACCAGCGAGATCCGCTATGGCGACAATGATCGTCTTGCCGCGCGGGTCGCGACCATGGCGAGCGCTGACCTCCTGATCCTTTTGTCCGACGTCGCCGGCCTTTATGACGCCCCCCCGTCCCACAGCGCCAACCCCAGGCTCCTCGCCGTTGTCGAGCGCGTGACGGCAGAAATCGAGGCGATGGCGGGCGGCGCGTCGTCGGAACTGTCCCGCGGCGGCATGCGCACCAAGATCGAAGCCGCCCGGATGGCGACCGCCGCCGGCGCCCACATGATTATCGCCGACGGGCGGGTGGAGCATCCAATTGCGCGCGTCGCTGAAGGCGGGCGCTGCACCTGGTTCCTCACTGCCTCGAATCCGATGGCGGCGCGCAAGATCTGGATCGGCGGCTCGTTGGAGCTGAAGGGCGCGGTATTCGTCGACGCGGGCGCGGCCGCAGCCCTCGCGGACGGAAAGAGCCTGTTGCCGGCCGGGGTCACGCGGATCGAGGGCGCGTTTTCACGCGGCGATTGCGTCGCCATCCGCAATGAGCGCGGCGTCGAGATCGGGCGCGGTCTGATCGCCTATGACGCGCTGCATGCCGAGCGTATCCGCGGCCGCAAGTCGCGCGACATCGCTCACATTCTCGGGACCGCGGGGCGCGCCGAAATGATCCATCGCGACGACATGGCTCTGGCGGACCGGTGATTCTGCGCCTAGCTTGGCTTCGAGCGTTCAGTCGCGCATCATTCCGCCCATGACGTTACGCATTCTCGAACGCTGCCGGGCGCGACGATGAAGATCCCGCCGCGTCGCGCGCTGGTCGCCCTCGCGAGGCTGCGAGCCAGCCTGAGGGCGAGCGAACTGGGCCTCGTGGCGCTTGCGATCGGCGTCGGCGTGCTTGCCGGCGTCTCGGTCAGCGTGATGACGTTCATTGTCAACGCCGCGCATATGCTCATCTACGGCATTCCCTTCGACGTCCATCTCAGCGCCGCTGAACGCGTGCCGCCGATCGCCGCTTTCGCGGCGCCGATGCTGGGCGGGCTTGCGCTCGGTTCGGTCGACGCATGGCGCGCGCGCAAGAAGCTGCCGCCGGCGGTCGATCCGGTCGAAGCCAATGCTCTTCGCGGCGGTCGCATGTCGCTGAGAGAAAGCGCTCTGGTCGCTGCGCAGACGGTTGTGTCCAACGGTTGCGGCGCGTCGGTCGGCCTCGAAGCGGGCTACGCGCAGATCGGCGCGGGCGTCGCTTCGCGTATGGGATTGGACCTCCACCTGCGTCGGCAGGATCTGCGCATGCTGGTCGGCTGCGGGGCCGGCGGGGCGATCGCAGCTGCGTTCGGCGCGCCGCTGACAGGAGCCTTCTACGCCTTCGAGCTCATCATCGGCGCGTATTCGCTTGCCAATGTGGGGCCCGTCTTCGCCGCCACACTGACGGCGTCGCTCACCACCAAGGCCATCATCGGCGCACCCTACGTCATCAGCGCGCCCGAGGCGCAGGCCCTCAACTTCGTCCACTTCGGCGCGCTGATCGGGCTCGGCCTCGTCGCGGCGGCGGTGGGCGTCGGCGCGATGCGCGCGGCCGCGCTGATCGAACGGGCGTTTCACGCCGCCGTTCCCTGGCGCATCCTGCGTCCCGTCGCCGGCGGGCTGATGCTTGGCGCGATGGCGCTCTATTCGCCGCAGGTCCTGGGGGCAGGCCACGGCGCGCTGGGGCTCGATTTCTACTGGCCCCTGACCGCGACGCAGTTGTCGGTCCTCATTCTCCTGAAGCTGTTCGCGAGCCTGGTTTCGCTGGCCTCGGGCTTTCGTGGCGGACTGTTCTTTGCCTCGTTGTTTGTCGGCTCGCTGCTCGGCAAGCTTTATTCGATCGGCGTCGACTTCCTGTTCCCGTCACTTGGCCTCGACACGACGGCCTGCGTGCTCGTCGGCATGGGCGCGCTCAGCACCGCCATTGTCGGCGGCCCGCTGACGATGACCTTTCTCGTGCTCGAGAGCACCGGCAATCTCGGGATCGCAGGCGGAGCGCTCGCCGCCTCGATCGCAACGACCCTCGCGGTACGCGCGACCTTCGGCTACTCGTTCACCACCTGGCGCCTGCACCTGCGCGGCGAGACGATCCGCGGAGGGCAAGATATTGGCTGGCTGCGCGACCTGACGGTGGCGAAGATGATGGTTCCGTCGCCGCCGATTTTTCCCGCCGACGAAAGCGTTCGCGCGTTCTGTGAGGCCTACCCGCTTGGCAGCGCCCACGTCGTGGTCGCGGTCGGCGAGGACGGGCGCTATCACGGCATGATCCACGTTCCCGAGGCGCATGCGATGGCGCTGGAGGA
This sequence comes from uncultured Alphaproteobacteria bacterium, assembly GCA_963721905.1. GTDB lineage: Bacteria > Pseudomonadota > Alphaproteobacteria > Rhizobiales > Beijerinckiaceae > Roseiarcus. Next base: position 192,083 of record CAVRMF010000013.1, on the reverse strand, counting down.
AGGCGACGACGGCGGCCCGGTCGGCCTCGTCGCGCATCTTCCGGCGACGACTTTGCATCCCGACGACGACATCCGGGCCGCGCTCGACTTGTTCGGCGCGGCGCACGCCGACACGCTCGCGGTGACGGCGCGCGAAAACGGGCGCGTCCTTGGCACGCTCGGCGAGGCCTTCGCCGCGCGCCGTTACGCGCAGGAGACCGACGGCGCGATGAAAGGCGTGCTCGGCGGCGGCTAGCGTCCGCGATCAAACCCGTTCGAGCGCCAGCGCGACGCCCTGGCCGACGCCGACGCACATCGAGGCGAGCGCAAGGCGACCGCCGCGGCGCGTGAGCTCCAGTGCGGCGGCGCCGGCGATGCGCGCTCCCGACATGCCGAGCGGATGGCCGAGCGCGATCGCGCCGCCATTCGGATTGACGTGCTCGCCGTCGTCCGGCAGGCCGAGCCCTCGCAGGCAGGCGACCGCCTGCGAGGCGAAGGCCTCGTTGAGCTCGACGACGTCGAAGTCTTGCGGCCGAAGGCCAAGCCGCTCGCAGAGTTTCCTCACCGCCGGGATCGGACCGACGCCCATGACGCGCGGCGCGACGCCCGCGGTCGCGAACCCAAGCACGCGGGCGATTGGCTTCAGTCCGTGCGTCTCGACCGCCTTGCCGGAGGCTAGGATCAGCGCTGCCGCGCCGTCGTTGACGCCGGAGGCGTTGCCGGCCGTCACGCTGCCGTCTGGCCGCACGATGCCGCGCAGTTTGGCGAGCCCCTCCGGCGTCGTATCCGGGCGCGGATGCTCGTCTTTGGCGAAGTGGGTCGCCGCGCCCTTGCGGTCCTTGATCTCGACGGAAACGATCTCGTGACTGAAGGTTCCTTTCGCCTGCGCCGCGGCCGCGCGGCTTTGCGAGCGCAGCGCGAAGGCGTCCTGATCCTCACGCGAAACCTGATAATCGTCCGCGACATTCTGAGCCGTTTCGGGCATCGAATCGACGCCGTGGAGGGTCTTCATCAGCGGATTGACAAAGCGCCAGCCGATTGTCGTGTCGAACAGTTCGGCCGAGCGCTGGAACGCCGCCTCCCCCTTGCCCATCACGAATGGGGCCCGGGTCATCGATTCCGAGCCGCCCGCAATTGCGAGGTCGATCTCGTTTGACTTGATGGCGCGCGCGGCCACGGCGACCGCGTCCATGCCGGAGGCGCACAGCCGATTGACCGTCGCCCCTGGGACCGTGTTCGGCAAGCCTGCCAGCAACAAAGCCATTCGAGCCAGGTTCCGGTTGTCCTCGCCGGCCTGGTTGGCGCAACCGAGAAAGACTTCGTCGACAGCCTCCCTCATGTCAGAGTGACGGCGAAGGAGTTCGCGAATGGGCAGCGCGGCAAGGTTATCGGCGCGGACGCTCGCAAGCGCGCCGCCGTAGCGGCCGATTGGCGTGCGGACGTAATCGCAGATGTAGGCGTCAACGGTCATCGCGGGGACTCACGCGACCCACATAAGCCATCCGCCATGCTCTTCTCCTTGACCGCGTCTGGCGCCTTCTTTAGGTGCCTAAGCTCGTGCGGCGAGCCGGTCAACATGATGCGGCGGGCGATGGCGAGATCCAGGGAGGACGACGATGGCCGCAGAGGCCGGCGCTTCAGATCAACCCGTATTGTTGGAATCGCTTGAGGCGGGGGTCCTGACCCTGACGCTGAACCGGCCCGAGCGCATGAACGCGTTGAACATTCCATTGCCGGAGGCGCTTCAGCGCGCGGTCCAACGGGCGGCGGCCGATGACGACTGCCGGGTTGTGATGCTAACGGGCGCCGGCAAGGGATTCTGCGCCGGGGCGGATTTGTCCGAACGCGCGATGGCGCTGGGCGAGGGCCGCCCCGATCTCGGCGAGTCGCTCGACAAGCGTTTTAATCCCTTGATCCGCGCCATGCGCAGCCTGCCGAAGCCCATTGTCTGCGCGGTGAATGGCGCGGCGGCGGGAGCGGGGGCCAACCTGGCGTTGGCCTGCGACATCGTGCTCGCAGCGAAGTCCGCCAAATTTCTGCAGGCTTTCGCGCGCATCGGCCTCGTGCCGGACGTCGGCGGCACCTGGATTCTGCCCCGCCTCGTAGGGGACGCGCGCGCCCGCGCGCTGATGATGCTCGCCGATCCAATCGGCGCCGAAGAGGCAGCCGCCTGGGGAATGATCTACCGCGCCGTCGACGACGACCAACTGATGGGCCAGGCACGGGAGATCGCCGAGCGGCTCGCCGCGGGCCCGACCCGCGCCTACGGGCTGATGAAGCGCGCCTTCGCTGGCTCGTTCGTCAATGGCCTCGATGCGCAGCTCGATCTCGAGCGCGATCTCCAGCGTGAGGCCGGCCGCACGGACGATTTCGTGGAGGGCGTGCGCGCGTTTCTTGAAAAGCGGCAAGCCAAATTCGGGGGCGCGAAAGGCGGGTCCTGACGTTTCGTGCGCTACGCCGCCCGTCTTTTTGTGGGACGACCGCGCACGGCGCGCAGTGCGGGCCGATATGATTGCTGCTCGAGGGACGTCAAAAAACTAAACCGCCCCGCAATGCTAATCGCGGGGCGGTTTGCTATTCGGACGGAGAAGTCGCCGTCAGTTCGACCCAGTATCCGTCACAGGCTGGCTCTGCGCCGTCTCTTGCGACGTGGTCTTGCTGTTCTCGGCGGACGTTCCGTAATTGCACGCAAGGGCGGGAGCGACGATCGCCGCCAAGCCCAATCCTACCACCAGTCCGATAAGCTTCGAGCGCATGAACACCCTCCAACTTGCTCCGCAGATGTCGAAGTCTAGCACGTGGCCTTGGCAGCGCAAGGAGGTCTTTCGGCGCGCGCAATCACAATTCGGCGCCTTGCCCCAGTCGTTCTCGGTGATCTCGATCGCGCTCGCCCCATCCAAACCGACCGTCGTCCCCCGTGCGACAACGCGTCGCACGCCGTCGGCGAGCCAAGCGCAGATCTATCGCGTGAGCCTCTCAACCCCTGGTAATAGAACCGCAGCTGGCGCGCATTTCAGTCGCGGCGGCAGTTGACCGTAAGGGACACAATTTGCATATGACGTGCGGAGACGGTGCGCTTCGGGCGCAAATTTGGGAGGGATTCGCATTGATCGAAACCGGCTTACATAACATGAACTATGGCGCCGACCATTTCGGTTTCCGGGATCTGGCCGGCGTCGATTGGAATCTCGGCGCGCCACAGCTTTATGAGCATGCTCTCCAGCGCCACGAGGCCCACATTGCCGCGCATGGACCTCTGGTCGCCGACACCGGCGTTCACACCGGCCGCAGCCCGAAAGACAAGTTCGTCGTCCGCGACGCCAATTCCGATCCAATCGTCTGGTCGGACAACAACAACCCGATTTCGCCAGAGCATTTCGATGCGCTGCTCGCCGATTTCCTTGCCCATGCGAAGGCAAAAGCGCTGTTCGCCCAGGACCTCTACGGCGGCGCTGACCCGGCCTTTCGCGTCAAGGCGCGCGTCTTCACCGAGTACGCCTGGCACTCGCTCTTCATTCGCAATCTTCTGATCCGCCCGCCAGCGGAGGATCTCCCCAACTTTGTCCCCGATCTGACGATCGTCGACCTGCCCTCGTTCCGGGCCGATCCGAAGCGCCACGGAACACGCACGGAAACGGTCATCGCCTGCGACTTCACCCGCAAGATCATTCTCATCGGCGGCTCGAGCTACGCCGGCGAAATGAAGAAGTCGGTTTTCACCTATCTCAATTATGTCCTGCCGCCGCAGCACGTGATGCCGATGCACTGCTCCGCCAATTCCGGCAAGGATGGGGACACAGCGATTTTCTTTGGCCTTTCCGGCACCGGCAAGACGACGCTGTCGGCCGATCCGCATCGGACCCTGATCGGCGACGACGAGCACGGCTGGGGCCGGGGCGGCGTGTTCAACTTCGAGGGCGGTTGCTACGCCAAAGCGATCAAGCTGTCGCGCGAGGCCGAGCCCGAGATCTACTCGACCACCGAGCGATTCGGAACAGTGATGGAGAACGTGGCGCTCGATCCCGAGTTGCGCATCCCGGACTTTGACGACGACTCGAAGACAGAGAACACCCGCATCGCCTATCCGCTCCACTTCATCGCCAATGCTTCGGGCACCGGGCGCGCCGGTCACCCAAAGAATGTCATCATGCTGACCTGCGACGCGTTCGGCGTCCTGCCGCCGATCGCCAAGCTCGATCCCGCGCAAGCGATGTATCACTTTCTCAGCGGCTATACGGCCAAAGTCGCCGGCACGGAGAAGGGGGTCACGGAGCCCCAGGCAACCTTCTCGACCTGCTTCGGAGCGCCCTTCATGCCGCTTCATCCGACCGTCTACGGAAATCTACTGCGCGATCTCGTGGGGCGCCATCACGTCGACTGCTGGCTGGTCAACACCGGCTGGACGGGCGGCAAGGTAGGCGTCGGACGGCGGATGCCGATCCGCGTGACCCGCCGTCTGCTTTCAGCCGTGCTCGACGGTTCGCTGCAGAGAGCTGCGTTCCGTACCGATCCGCATTTCGGCCTCGCCGTACCCGAGCAGGTCCCCGGCGTCGAGCCGCATATTCTCGATCCGATCAAGACGTGGCGCAGCAAGGGTGAATTCGCCGAGACCGCGGGCCGCGTGGTGCAGATGTTCCGGGACAACTTCAAAAAATTCGAAGATCACACCGACGAGCATGTGCGCGCCGGCGCTCCGTCGCCACGCATCGCTTTGGTCTGAGGCCCCGCTCAGAGCAGGCGACTCTGCTCTCTACTGAGAGAGGCGCCTTACGGTTGACCCACCCCGCTCTCGTCGCCGGAAACCGCGCAGGCCGCTCGACTTGGCTACTTCGACGCCAACGCGGCGATTCGCTCGCGCGCCCCGCCGACGCCCGCAGCAAGGGCGCGCGAATAGTAGCTTCGCGCGGTGCCTTCGTCGCCCTTGACCCCCACCGCGCCGAGGTGCGTTAAGGTCGTTGGATCGTAGGTGTCGCCGAGCGCCATCAGCGCGCGGGCGTCGCCATCTTCGGCGGCTCGCTGCAGGAAAGCGCGGGCGGTCGCGATGTCGCCCTTGGCGAAGGCGACCAGCCCTTCCGCGCATAGGCGCCGGGCGTCGTCGATCGGAATTGAAAGCGATGCGATCGGCGTCGCTTCCGTCGTCGGTCCGCGAAGCGCCGTGGCCAGCTTGTTGATCACGTCCTTGGCGATCGGGTGCGCCGCGACCGCCGAGGTCCTTTGTGTCGGAGCAGCGGGCTGGGGCACGAAAACCGGCTGTTCCACAGCGGCCTTCTCCGTCGTGGCCGACGGTTGAATGCGCGGGAAGAATGCAACGACAAGAACTCCCGCGCAGAGGCCCGCGAAGAGGCCGGCGAGAACTTTCCATTGGATTGGCAGCGCTCGTCCTCCTCTACTGCATCAGGCTCCGCCAGCGCGTGAGGTCCTCATATAGCCGATCCGAATCCTCGGCTTTTGGTCCACCGCTGGCGTCAGCCGCCGATTTCGCCGACGCGCGAAATGCGTCGAGGGAGGCGTCGGCGGTCGTCTTGTGTTCGTCGATCCATCCCTGCGCCCCTTGAAGTCGAGGCCAAGTCAAATCCGGCACGGACGGATCGGCCGCGAGATTGACGTCACGCCACTGCGCGGCTCGGTCATCGCTCAGGAAGTCATCATAGTTTTCGAAGAACACGCGCGCAACCCGACCGACCGCATCGGCGCGCTGCGAACCGGCGGCGGCGTCGAGCGCGATGAGCGCCAAAGGTTCTGCGACGGTTTCGACAGTGTCGTTGGCGGCGACGAGGTTGGGACGATTTGCCGATGCGACCCGGGCCGGCGCGTAGATCAACTCGAGGCCGGCCGACCAAGGAATGGGAACGAGATGATATCCACCGTCGCCGCCGAAGTCGCTGAGCGCGCGCGCGTCCTTGCCGCCGAGCACCACGACGGCGCCTCGCTTCCCGGACGAAAGCGCTTCGAGCGAGTCCATCAGCGGTTCGTAGAGCGGATTGACCGAAATCCCCAACCGCGAAAAGAGAAGCCTGGCGCTTGTCGCGGTGGCGCTGTCCGGGTCGCCGACGCTCACCGTCTTGCCCTGAAGATCCCCGATCGACTTGACGTCGCGGGGCGCGATTACCTCGAGGGTCTCCGGAGCAAGACGCACGACCAGCGGTGACCGCTTCGGCCAGTCCGGATCGAGTTTGGCGCCAGCGAGCAGGGAGTTGAGCGTCACGATGGCGAAATCCGCCATGTCCATCCGCGCCACCTTGGCGAGGCCGTTGGGCGACGTGGAGCCTACGATGGCGCGGCCGGGAGCGCCCTTGTCGCTCAGCACCGCCGCGAAGTCTCGCGCCATCTGGCTTGCGGTCAAGTCGTCGGGGTCCGCAACAATCGAAAAGGGCTTCAGAATTTGCGATTGCGGCGCCGGCTTGGCGGCCGGCGCAGAAGATTGAGGTTCCTGCTTTGGGGCAATTGCGATTTTCGCGGGCGCGAGCCGGGCCATTTCATGGCCAGTCCTGCCGCGCCAGACGCCATGCCACAGCAGACGCTTGCCATTCCGCACCACCGGATGGGCATAAGGCACCATGCCTGCCGGCGCCCTCAGCGATTCCGCCGCCACATCCCACTGACTACAAAAGACAATTCCGGTGGCAAGCACGACTGCCGCACATGCGAGCAGGCACCGTGGCCGACTTCGCCACGAGCGTTTCAAAATATCACTCTCACAATTTGGGCGCCCGCCCAGACTGTTTGGCTTCCCATCACGGCCGGACCCTGCCGATGAAATGCGACGTCATCAAGGCGCCCGAGTCGCCGCTCGACTGCGGCGCCAGGAACGCAATTCGCCATACGTTCTTTTCAGGCGGCGTCAACTGCGTCAAGCGCTGCGTCGAGCTCCGAGGCCTCAATCAGCCGAAGCGTCGGGCCGTCGAGATAGACGAGCGCGGCGCGCACGGGCAGCGTCGGATAGATCGGCTGCAACGCCGCGCGATAAACGACGAGTTGGGCGATATGGGCGGGCGACGGGAGAGACGGCGCAGCGCCCAGTTTGAAGTCGACGATCAATGCCGTGGTCTCCGTCACGAGCAGCCGGTCGAGGCGCCCGCTATAGGGCGCATCCGCGCGGCCGGACCGTCGCAACACGCCCGCCAACGACACTTCGCCGCGGGAGCCGGGGCCGAACAGCGGGGCAAGTTCCGGCCCCTCGATCACGCCGAGGACCTGGGCCGCGAGCGCCTCGCGCGCCGCTACGCCGAGCGCCCCGCCGTGCGCGGCGAGATAAGCTTTGGCGGCGGCCGGGCGCTGCTCCGAGGCGATATCGGGCAGCATTTGCAGCAGGGCGTGCGCAAGCCGTCCTTCGTTGACGCGCTCGCTTTCGCGCGTGCGGCCCAATCGCGAGGGCCTCAGAGGCGCGGCTGGCGCTTCCACGGCCGCCTTGGCCGAGAGCCAGCCGGGGAGGAGCGCCGAGGCCAGGGGCAACGACGTTTCGCCGCGGTCCTCGGCGAAAAGCCCCTCGCCGAACCGCCGGATCCTCTCTCCGCCGCTCCACGGCGCGGGGGAATCCGTCATTGATTCCCGAAGACCGGATTCGACAAGATCATACCAGCAACCCTCGGAGCGTCCTGTCGATGTCTCGTAGCCAGCGACCACGAGGCGCTGCGCCGCGCGCGTCATCGCGACATAGAGCAGGCGCCGATGTTCGCCCGCCTCGGCCAGGCGTCGCTCGGTACGCGCGGCCGCGAGCGCTTCGCAGTCTTCGTTCTTTTTTCGGCTCCAGGCGAAAAGAGGCGGGCCGTTCGGCCGGGCCTCGGCGAGGCGCTGGAGTTTGGGGTCGTGCCGCCCATCGGGGGCGCCGCAGGTGTCCGGCAGAAAGACGATCGGCGCCTCGAGCCCTTTGCTCGCATGGACGGTCAGAACCCGCACGTCCTCGCCTTCGCTCTCCATGTCGCGCTTGATCGCGGTGTCGGCAGCTTCGACTTCGGCGAGGAAGACGTGCAGCGAGGGCGCCTCGCGCTGCTCGTGCGTGAGCGCCAGCGCCAGAAATTCGTCGATCGGGTCGGCCGCGTCCGGACCGAGCCGACGCAGGAGCGCCTTCCGGCCGCCGTCCTCGCCCAGAAGCCGCGCATAAAAGGCGTAGGGCGAGAGGGTCCGGGCGCGTGAGCGCCAGATGGTGAGCCTCCGCGCCGCGTCGCGGGCGCACTCGTCCGCAGAGGCCGCGAGCGCCCTGGCAAGCGATCCGCTACGGTTCGCTGCGAGCTCAAAGAGGTCATCCTCCTTGAGCCCGACAAGCGGCGACTTGAGGACGCAGGCGAGGGTGAGATCGTCGTCCGGCGCCAGCGCCGCCCGGCCAACGGCGACGAGGTCCATCACCGCTATGTGATCGCGCAGCATCAGCCGGTCGGCGCCGGCTACTTTCACTTTCCGGTCCTTCAGCGCGCGGATCATCGCATCGAAAAAGGCGTTGCGGCTGCGAACCAGGATCATCACGTCGCCCGGACGAATGCGTCGCGGCGCGCCGTCGTGGCCGACGATGCGCTCGCGCGAACTCCGGCGAAAGCCATTTCCCGATTGTTTCCGCGATTCGGCGTGCGAGCGTCGCCGGCGGATCGTCGCGCGACAACTCGTCGAGCGGCATACGCCAGTCGTCCGGCTCGGCGGTAGGCGTCGGTTTGATCGTCGGCCAGAGCTCGACCACGCCTTTCATCGCGCCGCGGACGGCCTCATGTTGAGGGGGCGGATCGCCGGCGGCGCCGACCCCGCGCCAGGCGTCCTCCGACGCGAAAGTCTTGTCCACCGCCTCGAGGATCGCAGGCGCCGAACGGAAAGAGAAGTTGAGCGGCACGCTCTCGAAGCGCAGTTCGGCTTCCCGATGGCGCCGCTCGAAGAAGCGCCGCATCTCGGCGAACAACTCCGGCGCGGCGCCTTGAAAGGAAAAGATCGACTGCTTCTCGTCGCCGACGGCGAAAATGGTCCGCCGGCTAGTCCTGGAGCCTTGTCCGGCGAAAAGCTCTTCACTCAAAGCGGCAAGGATGCGCCATTGTTCGGGCGAGGTGTCCTGCGCCTCGTCGATCAGCAGATGATCGAGCCTCGCGTCGAGTTTGCGCAGCACCCAGGCAGCGCTTGAGCGTGTCACCAGCCTGAGCGCGCCTGCGATCTGGTCGGCGAAGTCGAGCTCTCCGCGGCCAGCCTTGGCATTGGCGAATGCCGTGAGGACGGCCCTCCCGACGGCGAACAAGGCCTCGCTCCGCTCGATGGTCAGCGCGGCGAGCCGGCGGTCACGCAGTACAATCAATCGGTCTTGTTCGCGACGAAGGTCGGCCTCGAGGTGGGGAATCTCTTTGCGGACGGCTCTTGTGGTTATGTGCCCGCCCTTTCGGCGCGGCTCACCCTCGCCCTCCTCAATGAAGAAGGCGTCGAGCAGCGCCACGACCCGGTCCTCAATCGTGCTCGCGTTGTCGGCCGCGCGAAGTTTCGCGCCGAGCTTCAGATCGTTGACCGAGCCGATCTCGAGCGCCTGCGCCCAGGCTTGGCGATGCCTCCGGCCTATGTTGTCGCCGAGCATCTCGGCTTCGACGCTGGCGGTCGTCTCCCCGTTTGCGAGGCCAAGCCGGCCTCGCAACGCCGCCGCGAAGGCCCGGGCGTCGTCGAAGGCTACAAAAGTTTCGGTGAAGCCCAGTGTCTCCTGCAGCAAATCGTCGAATCTGAAGGCGCCGGCGTCGCGGGACACGCGTTCCAGCGCTTTCCAGACAGACGAGTTTCTGGCGGACGCAATCCCCTCGTCTCGCGCCTCTTTCATGTGCGCACCGGCCTCGCGCCCGTCGATCACTCTGAAATGCGCAGGGACATTCGCCTCGAAAGGGAAGAGCCGCAGAAGCCGTTCGCAGAACGCGTGAAGGGTCTGGATCCTCAAGCCCCCAGGCGTCTCGATCGTGCGTGCGAACAATTGTCGGGCAAATATGAGATCCTGCGGTCCCGGTTTCACGGCGCCGGTCTCGACGATCGCGGCGGCGAGCGCCTCGTCGCCGAGGCTCGCCCATTGCGCGAGCGTGTTGAAGATGCGCGTCGCCATGTTGGCCGCGGCCGCCTTGGTGAAGGTCAGGCCGAGAATCTGTCCGGGCGGCGTGCCGGTGAGCAGGAGACGCAGCACCCGCTGGGTCAGGACATGCGTCTTGCCACTGCCCGCATTTGCCGACACCCAGGCGGACGCCTCTGGATTCGACGCCTTCGCCTGCATGCGACGGAGCGCGTCGGGAATGACGAGACGGCGGCTCATGACGCGTCTCCCGCGTCGCCGTTTACGGCGCCGCCCGTCAGCGACCATTCCTTGACTCGTGCGAGATGGTTGTAGTCCGAATACCGGTTGGCGAATTTGGGCAGCGGGCGCGAGAGGTAGGGGGTCGTTACGCAGGCGAACTGGTCGAGGAGCGCCTCGAGCCCGGCGAGATGCTGTTCCGCAAGGTGGCAGATATCGGCGTCCTCGCCCCCCGCAGGGTTTTCCTTTCCGCCGTTTGGGCCGCCGAGTTTGAGGTAGAGCGCGCGCTCCGGCCTGACGGCGTCCAGACCCTCGAAGCCGCCGCGCGTCAGGATCGCGGCTTCAAGCGTCAATTGGGGAGCAAGGCCGATCTTGACTTCCTTGGCGCCCGGGGGCGATCCGCTCTTGTAGTCGATCAACGTCGCGCCGCCCGAGCGCAGCATGTCGATCCGGTCGGCGCGCGCCGTGAGGGTGAACTCAGCTCCGACGCGCAGCGGGAGGACGATCTTGCCCGGACGTTCGACCAGGATGCGCACGATCTCGCCGCGGCTTCTGCGCTCGAAGTCGAGAACGAAGTCGATCGCTTTTTCGATGTTGGGCCAGTTCATGCCTTCAAAAGCAGGGTCGGCGAGCAGCAAGGCAAAGCGCGCGCGGGCAAAGCGGACAAGGTCTGCGCGCGCCTGCGGCGGCAGCGCCCCGGAAGGGTAGCGCTCGGCGAAGTCCTGAAGCGCGCCGTGCCAGGCCTCGCCGGCTTCACGCGGCCCGAGTTCACGCTCGATCGGATCCAGAGGCTGCAGCCTCAGGATGCGCTCGGCGTAGATCGCATAGGGGTCGCGCCGCAGCGTCTCGATGCGGGTGACGCTGAGCGAGCGCGGGCGCAGTTCGATCGGGGGACGCGGCTCCGGCCGCTTGACGGGCGCGACGACTTTAGGCTCATCAATCGCGCGCGCGTAGGCGATATAGGTCTCGCCGCGCCGCTCGGCCGACGTGATCGCTGCTGCGCCCGCCGCGGCGCCCATACGCAGGAGAAAGCGCGAGGCGACCGTCGGCTCGCCGGCGCGCTTTTTCGCGCGGCTGATGACCGCCTCGCGCGCCCCGAGCGCGGCGACAAAGTCATGCGCCGTCTGCCCGATGCGCCGTTCAGGCGCCGAGAGCCCAAGCTCGGCGCGCATCGGCCGGTTGAGAAAGGCGTCCGTTTCCACCGCGGGCGGCCAGACCTTTTCGTCCAGCCCCGCCAGCAACACACGGTCGAAGCTCAAGAGGCGCGCTTCGAGCAGACCGAGAATCTTGAGACGCGGATGCCCGCCCCGCCCGGGGGGCGCGCGCACGCCGGCAAGCGCTGCGTCGAACAACGCCGCATAGTCGCTAAGCGTGCAGGCAAAACCGCCGCTTGCCGCCTCGGCCCATTCGACGAGAAGCTCGTAAAGCAATTCAAGGCCATCGGGCACGGACCGTTCGCCTTCGGGACCGGCGAGGACCGCCTCGAGCGCGCGGCGATGCACAATGAGCCATTCGCGCAACGGCGCCGACAAGTGCATCGCGCGCAACGGCCCGAGAACTGAGACGAGATCGCGCGCCAGCCGCTCGGCGGCCGCGCGCTCCGCTTCGCCGATCGCCCGGATCGTCGGATGCGCGTGACCGTCTTGAGCTACCGCTCGCGCCGCGCCGAACGCCTGACCGAGGTCATCGAGCGAGGAGATCGGAGCGGCGCGGAAGACGCCGAGTTCGAGCGCCCGCGCCGCCGCGTCGAAGTCCGAGCGCGTGCGGCCGAGCCGCGCCGCCGCATGGGCGATCAGCGCCTGCGCCCGAAGCGGCCCAAGGTCCTTCGCCGCCTCCAGGATGAGCCGCGCCAAGGCGCCCGCCTCGCTCTGGCCGAGCGTGCGGCCCGCCGAATCCTCGACCTCGACGCCCCAACGCGCGAGTTCCCCCGAGACACGGCGCGCGATCGAGGGATCGGGGGTGATCAAAGCGGCGGTCTTGCCCGGCGTCTCGAGGACTTCGCGCATCGCGATTGCAAGCGCGAGCGCCTCCTCGGTCTCGTTGTCGGCGATGATGATGGAAACGTCTTCAAGCGCGGCGGCGACGGCCGGCCCCGACAGCGCATCCTTTCGGTCGCGCCAGCATTCGGTCGAGTCGGCCGGACGGAGCGCCTCGGCGAGAAATGCGCTCCGCGCCGTTAGCCGCGCTATAGGCGCGCCCAGCGTGACGACGTCCTTGCGGGTGACTCCAATGATGGCGATCAGCCGATGCAGAAGGACCTGCGGGTGGCTGGCAAGCTCCTTGCCCGCCTCGCCGCTTGCGCCGATCATCGCCCAGGCGCGCTCGTCAAGAGCGCCATCGAGTCCCGGAAGCACAACCGCGCCCTGATCGCTGCGCGCGATTGCCGCGATAAGCGCCGCGGTCGCGCGGTTGGCGCCGGTCGAGCCCGCGATGATTGTCGGTCCGCGCCGGGCGTGAGCCTCGAGCGCGCCAATCTCGGACTCGACCATGAGCGAGACCCGCCTGGCGCGATCGATGAGACCCCGTTCCTCCAGCCATTGTGGCCAGTGCGTGAACGCGATTTTGAGAAAGTCGAGGGTGATGCGCCAGTAGGAATCGTACTCCTCGGGCGCGAGCGTTTCGAGCTTCCGCCAGTCGACGCCCACGATGATCATGTCGTCGATCAGCGCCGCAAGGTCGCCTGCGAGTGCGTAAGCTTGCGATGGCGTCGTGGCGACGAGCGCGGGCTCATGGCCGTCGACCATGAGGCGGCCGTCGGCGTCGACGCTGCGAATTGCGCCGCGCAGAGCCTCCCCCCAAGCGCGGACAAGCGTTGCGAGCGTGTGGCGGCGAGTCAGATCGCCGACCGCGGGCGGCGGCCCGGGGCGCGGCGCCTCCTCGCCCGGCTCGAAGAACGCCCCCGCGTTGTCGGGCTCGAAAGCGCCGAGCGGCGCGATGCGGGGTAGCAGGATGCTTCGCGCCCCGCTCGCCGCGAGCAGCGCCTCGGCCAGCGCCGCGGCGGCGCGCTGCGTCGGCACGTAAATCGTCGCGTTGGCAAGAGTTAGCGGATCGCCCGCGGCCGGAAAACCGTCAATCAATTCGCCGGCGAGCAATGCATGGGCAAGCGTCGGCAGAAACGGCGCTCCCGGAGGAATCGTGAAGACGCGCGGATCGCGAATCGCCATGCCGGGTTGTCACGCGAGGAGGGCGGGAAGGCAAGCCGTCCTGTGGACGACGCGCGTTTGCTCGCGTCAGCCGCGAAGCACCGCGAAAAGCCGCTCCCAGTGCGTCTCCTCGCCGGGAATGCCGAATCGCAGGCGATCGGGCGCCCCCGCAAAGGGTCGGGTCAGGATCCCGGCCGCGAGCAGGCGGCGGAAAGCTGCCTCCGCGTCGGCCCTGGCCGCGAGGCGGAAGAGGCGCGTCCCGCCGACGATCCGCCAACCGCTGGTCTCGAGGAGCGCCTCGAGTCGCGCCGCGTCCGCGCCGAGGCGCACGCTCATCGCCACCGTCCAGTTCGGATCGGCGAGCGCCCTGCCGCCGATTGCGATCGCCGGGCCGCTGACCGGCCACCGGCCCAGGGCCGCACGCAAGGCCTCCGCGATGTCGGGCGAGGCGATGGCGAATCCGAGGCGAAGTCCTGCAAGTCCGTAGGCCTTGCCGATCGAGCGAAGGACGACCGCCCCCTTCGGCGGCAGGATCGGCGCGAGGCTCTCGTCCTGGCCGTCGAAATCGGCGAAGGCCTCGTCGACGATGAGCCAGCCGTTCCGCCGCGAGAGGCGCTCGTGTAAATCAAGGAGGTCAACGCGACTCGCGACCCGCCCGTCCGGATTGTTCGGATTGACCACGACTGCAACGTCGACCTCCGCCAGAGTATCGACCGAAGCCGTCTCGAGAAGCCGGATCCCCGCTGCGCCGAAAGCCTCCGCGTGACCGCGGTAGGTCGGGCCCAAAGCGGCGACGGCGCCTTTCGGCGCGATCCAGGCCAGCGTCTGGATCAGCGCCTGCGAGCCGGGGCCGGCGACGACTGCCTCGCGCTTCGCCCCGTAACGTGAGGCGGCGATGGCTTCGAGGCCCGCGAGCGCATCGCTGTCGGGGAGGCGCGTCCAGACGTCCGCCGCAAGATCGGGCAGGGGATAGGCGTGCGGATTGACGCCGGTCGAGAGATCGATCCAGGGCGCTGGAGCCTCAGGGCAGAGCCGGCGCGCGACGTCGAGCGCGCCGCCGTGATAGGCAAGGGCCTCGTAGCCCGCCGCCCAGGTTCGCCCCGCCATCATGTCCCTTTCGCAGTCGCTGCCGCTTGCGCTTGCCGCTTTGGGGCTGGAAGCGCTGATCGGCTATCCGGCGCCTCTCTATCGGGTGATCGGCCATCCCGTCACCTGGATGGGCGCCTGGCTTGCGCAGCTTGAACCGCGCCTCAACCGGCCGGGCGCGAACTTCGCCGCGCGCCGCGCGCTCGGCGCGCTCGCGGCCGCCGTCTATCTTGCGCCGATCGCGCTCGCTGCCGCGGCGGCGACGCGGCTGCTCGAGCCGCTCGGCGCATTCGGCTTCGCAATCCTCACGCTTCTCGCATCGAGCCTTCTGGCGCAACGCAGTTTGGACGCCCACGTACGCGCGGTCGCCGAGGGACTCGATCAGGGCCTCGACGAAGGGCGGCAGGCGGTCGCGATGATCGTCGGGCGCAATCCGCTGGTTCTCGACGAGGCCGGGGTCGCGCGCGCCGCGATCGAGAGTCTGGCCGAGAATTTCTCCGACGGCGTTGTCGCTCCCGTCCTCTGGACCGCGCTCGGCGGCTTGACCGCAGGCGTGCTCTACAAGGCGGTTAACACCGCCGACAGCATGATCGGCCACAAGACCGATCGCTACGCCGCCTTTGGCTGGGCGGCGGCGCGGCTCGACGACCTCGTCAATCTGCCCGCCTCCCGGCTTGCTGCGCTGTGGCTCGTCCTCGCGGCGGCGCTGACCCCCGGCGCCTCGGCTCGGAAGGCGGCGCGAGCCGTGCGGCGGGACGCCTCGAGCCATCGTTCGCCCAACGCCGGCTGGCCGGAAGCGGCGATGGCCGGCGCGCTGGGCTTGAAGCTGGCGGGACCGCGGGTTTATGGGAAAACGCTGGTCGAGGACGCCTTCATGGGGGAGGGGCGGCGCGATGCGGCTCCCGCCGACATCCGGCGAGCGTTGAGGCTTTACCGGCTTGCGTGCGTGATCGAAGCCCTGGTTCTGGCGGTCGCGGCAATCATCGTGCAGCGCTGAGCATCGCGCCGAGATCGAGATGCGCAGCGAGATAGTCGGCGAGCTCGTCGAGCGTGCGCTCAACCGTCGCCCCGTATTCGATCCCCGCCGCCGCTCCAAGCGAAGCGAGCCAGGCCGCGCGCTGGCGGTCGTTGGCGAAAAGCCCATGCACATAGGCCCCCGCAATGCGCCCGTCGGGCGAGACCGCGCCGTCGACCCGCCCGTCGGCGAAGCGCAGAAGCGGGCGCTCGCAGTCGGGACCGGTCGTCCGGCCGACATGCATTTCGTAACCCTCGAACGGCGCGCCGTCGGAGACGCACTTGCCCGCGACGCGCCGAAGCGTCTTGTCCCCGGTTAGCGTGGTCTCGACAGCCAAAAACCCGAGACCCTCGACGGCGCCCGCCGGCCCTTCGATTCCTTCCGGGTCCGCGACGCGCCGGCCGAGCATCTGATAGCCGCCGCATAAGCCCAAGACGTGGCCGCCGCGCCGCGCGTGGGCCAAAAGATCGATCGCCCAGCCCTGCTCGCGGAAAAACGCGAGGTCGGCGATCGTCGCCTTGCTGCCCGGCAGGATGACGAGATCGGCGACCGGCAGCGGTTCGCCCGGCCGCACGAGGACGAGCCGTACTTTCGGCTCGAGCCGCAACGGATCGAAGTCGTCAAAATTGGCGATCCGGGCGAGCATGGGAACCGCGATCGTCACCGGCGCTTCGGCGCGTGGCTTGACGTTGGAGAGGCCGAATGCGTCCTCCGCAGGCAGGCGCGCCGCGGATGGAAAGAACGGCGCGAGACCGAAGGCGCGCCAGCCGGTGCGCTCGGCGAGCGTCACCATGCCGCCCGTAAAGAGACTGGCGTCGCCGCGGAATTTGTTGACGATGAAGCCGACAATCATCGCAGCGTCTTCGGGCGCGAGCGCGGCTTTCGTTCCCAGAATCTGAGCAAAGATGCCGCCGCGGTCGATATCGCCGATCAGAACCACTGGGCAGTTGCCGGCGCGCGCGAAGCCCATGTTGGCGATGTCGCCCTCGCGCAGATTGATCTCCGCCGCGCTTCCTGCGCCTTCGACGAGAACGAGGTCCGCCTCGTCCTTCAGTTTCGCAAAGCTTTCGAGCACTGCGCCCATGAGCTTCGGTTTGAGCGCCTGAAAGTCGCGCGCCTTGGCGTTTCCGATGACGCGGCCCTGCACCACGACCTGCGAACCGATCTCGCTCTGCGGCTTCAGGAGCACCGGGTTCATGTCAACGCTGGGGGCCACACCGCAGGCGAGCGCCTGGAGCGCCTGCGCCCTTCCGATCTCGCCCCCACCGTCCGTCACGGCCGCGTTGTTTGACATGTTCTGCGGCTTGAAGGGGCGCACCCGAAGCCCTTGCCGCACATAGGCGCGGCAAAGGCCTGCGACGATCAGCGACTTGCCGACGTCCGACCCCGTCCCCTGGAACATGAGGGCCCGCGCGGTCAAAACTCGACGCCCTCCTGGGCGCGCACGCCCGCGGCGAAATGATGCTTCACGAGACCGAACTCGGTCACGCAATCGGCCACCTCGATCAGCTCGGCCTTGGCGTTGCGTCCCGTCACGACGACGTGGAGGTCCGCGCGGCGGCCGCGCAAGACCTCGATCACCTCGGGGAGCTTCAGATAGTCGTAGCGAAGGGCGATGTTGAGTTCGTCCAGCACAAGCAGGCGGATCGAGGGATCGGCCATCATGCGCTTCGCCGCTTCCCATGCGGCCTTGGCGGCGGCGACGTCGCGCGCGCGATCTTGCGTCTCCCAGGTGAAGCCCTCGCCCATCGTGCGCCACTCGATCCTGTCGCCGAAGCGCTCGATCGCGGCCCGCTCGCCCGTCGACCACGCGCCCTTGATGAACTGCACCACGCCGACGCGGAAGCCTCGCCCGAGCGCTCTGAGCGCAAGCCCGAAGGCCGCCGTCGACTTGCCCTTGCCCGGGCCGGTGTGGACGATCAGGAGCCCCTTTTCGGCGATCGGCTTCCCGGCGACCTCGGCGTCCTGCGCCGCCTTCCGCTTCATCATCTTGGCTTTGTGCCGGTCCTCGGCTGAATCCATGTCCATCCTCGCGAAGCGCGGATGGCTAGCAGGATTCTGGCCAGGTCGCCAACGACGCTGCCGCAAATTTGACAACCCCTTGCGAAGCTGGAAGATAACGGCAGCACGGTCCCTCGCGTCTTCGAGGGTGAAAAGGGAACGCGGCAGGCCTTTGGCCGATCCGCGGCCGCCCCCGCGACTGTGAGCGGCGTGCCGGCGCTCTTCGCCACTGGGCTTTTTCGCCCGGGAAGGCGGCGTCGGCGATACGCTGCGAGCCAGGAGACCTGCCGTGCGCCGATCATTCCGCACGGCCGCCGGTGGGGCGGCCAAGGAGCGCCGATGACCTGCACGACGAAATTCTCTTCAGTACTTCAACGGTTGCGCCTGCACGCCGGGACGAAGGATCGTCAGCGCTATGCCTGAACGTCTACCGACGCGCCCGGACCGGCCGGCATGACCGCCGCAAACGCGGTTGCGCCCTCCGCGACCATCCTCGTCTGCGTCACTTGCAAGTCCGAGGAGGGGCCGTCCGGCGCCGCGCTTTACCACGCGCTCCAAGCGCGCCTCGCTGACGAGGACATCGCGCTTCGTCCGGTCGAGTGCCTCTCCGTCTGCAAACGACCATGCACAGTCGCGCTCGCCGCGCCGGGCAAATGGACCTATGTGGTCGGCGATCTGAGCCGCGAGGCGAATGTCGAGGACATCGTCATTGCGGCGCGGCGCTACGCCGCCGCGCCCGACGGTCTCGTTCCGTGGCGCGAACGTCCGCTTCCTTTCCGCAAAGGCGTCATTTCGCGCACGCCGCCGCTCGCTCCAGCTCTCACACAATAGGTCCCGATGCTCGCCAAGACCCCCGTCACCATCGTCACCGGCTTTCTCGGCGCCGGCAAGACGACGCTGATCCGTCATCTCCTTGCCCACGCCGGCAGACGGCATCTTGCGCTGATCATCAATGAATTCGGCGACGTCGGCGTCGACGGCGAGCTCCTCAAGGGCTGCGCCGACGCCGCCTGCCCGCGCGAGGCGATCATCGAACTCGCCAACGGCTGTATCTGCTGCACGGTCGCCGACGACTTCGCCCCCGCGGTGACGGCGCTCCTCGCGCGCGATCCCAAACCCGACCACATCGTCATCGAGACCTCCGGCCTCGCCTTGCCGAAGCCACTCGTCAAGGCCTTCGACTGGCCGGATTTGCGCACGAGACTCACCGTCGACGGAGTTGTCGCGGTCGTGGACGCGGCCGCCGTCGCCGAGGGGCGCTTCGCCGACGATCCGGCGCGCATCGCCGAGCAGCGCGCCGCAGACCCGTCGCTCGATCACGACAATCCGCTCGAAGAAGTCTACGAGGACCAGCTTCTCTGCGCCGATCTCGTGTTGCTAAACAAGGCCGATCTGGTCACGCCGGACGAGCTCGAACGCTTACGCGCCGAGATCGCCAGGAGCCTTCCGCGGGCGGTCAAGATCGCTGCGACCCGCGAGGGCGCGATCGACCCCAATGTCCTGCTCGGAGTGAGGGCCGCGGCGGAAGATGATCTGGCGGCGCGCCCCTCGCATCACGACGCGGAAGGCGTGCATGATCACGACGACTTCGACACGTTCATCGTCGCGATCCCGCCGACGCTCGACGCGGATGCGCTAATCGACCGCTTGAGCGAAGCGACGCAGACGCACGATATTCTGCGCATCAAGGGCTTCGTCGAAGTCGCCGGCAAGCCGATGCGCATGCTGGTGCAGGGCGTAGGTTCGCGCTTCCGGCGCGACTTTGACCGGCCGTGGGGCCCTGAAGAACCGCGCGGAGGCCGGCTTGTGGTGATCGCCCAGAAGGGCGTCGACCGCGAGGCGGTCGCCGCGGCGCTCGGCGCCTGAGGTCCGATGCACATCCCCCGCATCGAGATCCGCTCGCTCGACGAAACGGTCGAAGCGGTCGATCTCGGCCAGACGCCGGCGGATGTCGTTTTCCTTTCATTCTCCGACAGCGACCTCAATGCGCTCGCGCGCGCCTATGAGATGGAACCGCAGCCGAAGCCGACGCTGAGGCTCGCGAGCCTCGCGGCGCTGCTCCATCCCTTTTCGATCGACCTCTATCTCGAGCGCGTCTGCGCCCGGGCGAGGCTCGTTGTCGTGCGGGCGCTCGGCGGCGCGGACTATTGGCGCTACGGCGTCGACGAACTGGCGGCGCTGGCGCGCAAGCACGGCGTCAAACTCGCTCTTTTCCCGGGCGACCGGCGCGCCGACGCGCGCCTCGAACAGGCCTCGACCCTCGCCCCGAGCGCGGTCGAGCAGATCTGGCGCTATTTCGACGAGGGCGGTCCCTCCAATATGGCCGCGTTCCTCGGCTTCTTGTCGCGCGAACTTGGCGTCGCAACCGCCGTCCCGCCGCCCGCACGCGTTAGCGCCTTCGGCCGCTTCGAGGACGCTTGTTTCGAGGCCGGGCCAGGCGCTCCGCGCGCCCTGATCGTGTTCTACCGTTCGATCTATCTCGCCAACGATCTCGAGCCGATCGAGGCGCTGGCGCTGGCGCTCCGCGCCAAGGGCTTCGCGATCATGAGCGTCTATGTCACGAGCCTCAAGGACGAGGCCGCGCTCGACCCGCTTCGCGCCCTGATCGAGCGTCAGCCTTTCGATATCGTCCTCAACGCGACAGCCTTTTCGGCCAAGCTCGACGAGGCGGAGGGAACCGTCCTCGATTCCATCGACGCGCCGGTGCTGCAGGTTGTGCTGGCGGGCATCGGGCTCGAGGCCTGGTGCGCTTCGGCCCGCGGCCTCGGACCGGCGGACCTTGCGATGCATGTGGCGCTGCCAGAGATCGACGGGCGGATTCTGACCCGTGCCATCTCCTTCAAGACCGCGAACGAGCGCGACGCCTCGACCGAATTCGGCGCCGTCGCCCATCGACCGCTCGCCGACCGGGTCGCCTTCGTCGCCGAGCTCGCGGTGTCCTGGGCGAGGCTCAGACGAACGGCGCCGGCGCAGAAGCGCCTCGCCTGCGTCTTGCCGGATTACCCGGCGCGCGGCGGACGCACAGGCTATGCGGTCGGCCTCGACACGCCCGCCAGCGCGCTCGCCATCGCTGACACTTTGCGTGCAGCCGGCTACGACGTCGCCCCCGACTGTGACGCGCCTGCGCTGATTGCCGCCTTGTCCGAAGGGCTGCCCGAGGCGACGCTGACGCTCGCCGAATACAAATCTGAGTTCGCCGCGACGCCGTCCGCGTTTCAAAGCGCCGTGCGCGCCGCCTGGGGCGAACCGAACGATGACCCCTGCCTGATCGGCGGCGCCTTCCGGTTTCGCTTCCTGCGCCTCGGCAAGCTCATCGTCGCGGTGCAGCCGGACCGGGGCGACCCGGCCGCGCGCAAGGGCGACTATCACGATCTGACGCTCCCGCCGCGTCATTCCTACGCCGCGTTCCACTTCTGGCTCACGCGCAGGGAGCGAGTCGACGCGTTGATCCAGCTCGGCGCGCACGGGACGCTGGAGTGGCTGCCGGGCAAGGCGGTGGCCCTGTCGGAGGCTTGCGCTCCCGAAGTCCTGATTGGTGCGACGCCGGTGATCTATCCATTTATTGTCAACAATCCGGGCGAGGCGGCGCAGGCCAAGCGCCGGATTGGCGCGGCGACAATCGGCCATCTGACGCCGCCGCTGGTCGCCGCCGGCTCGCATGGCGCGGCGCTCGAGCTCGAAGCGCTCCTCGATGAATTCGTCCAGGCTCAGGCGCTCGACCCGCGTCGCGCCCGCGCGATCGCGGCGCTGATCCTGGAGCGAGGGCGGGCGACGGGCCTGCTCAAGGAATGCGCAGCCGAGGGCAAGCCGCCGGAGGAGGCGCTCATCGCGCTCGACGGCTGGCTTTGCGACCTCAAGGACATGCGGGTCGGCGACGGGCTGCATGTGTTTGGCCGCTCGCCCGAGAGCGCGGAGGGGATTCGCCTCGGGGCTCGAACTCGACGCCGAAACCGCCGAGACTCTACGGGAGAAAGTCGCCGCCTGCGGCGCCGGCGAGCTGCTCGGCCTCATCCGCGCGCTCGCCGGGCGCTTTGTGCAAGCCGGTCCGGCCGGCGCTCCGGCGAGGGGCCGCCTCGACGTGCTGCCGACCGGGCGCAATCTCTTCGCGATCGATCCGCGCGCCGCCCCGACCCGCAACGCCTGGGAGATCGGGCGCCGCGCCGCCGAGGACGTGCTCACGCGCTACGCCCAGGATCATGGGGCTTGGCCGAAGCGGCTCGTGCTCGATCTCTGGGGCTCGGCGACGATGCGCACCGGCGGCGACGATCTCGCCCAGGCCTTCGCGCTCCTCGGCTGCCGGCCGACCTGGGACGTCTCGTCGAACCGCGTAAGCGGCTTCGAGATCCTGCCGCTCGCGATGCTGGGGCGGCCGCGGATTGACGTCACGCTCAGAATCTCGGGCCTCTTCCGCGACGTCTTTCCGAGCCAGATCGCGCTCTTCAGCGCCGCCGTGCGGGCCGTCGCCGAGCTCGAGGAAGGCGAGGACGACAGTCCGCTCGTCGCCTTCAGGGGCGCGGCGCTGGCGCGCGTCTTCGGCGCGGCGCCCGGCGCCTATGGCGTTGGGCTCGGCCGGCGCATTTCTGAAGGGCAATGGACCGAACGGGCGGATCTGGCGGAGGCCTATTTGTCCGCGACGAGCCACGCCTATGACGGCGACAGCGAGGGGCGCGAGGCGGCGTGGGCGTTCCGCGCCAGCGTCGCCGGCGCCGACGCGTTCGTCCACGCCCAGGACCTGCCGGGTCAGGACGCGCTCGACGCCGACGCCTTTTCCGAGCATGAGGGCGGCTTCGCCGCGGCGGCCGCGCATCTCGGGGCGAGGCCAGCGCTCTACCATCTCGATTCGAGCGCGCCGGCGACGCCAAAAATCCGGCCGCTCGAACAAGAGATCGCGCGGGCGCTCCGCGGGCGCGCCGCCAATCCGCGCTGGCTCGCAGGGCAGATGCGCCACGGCCATCGGGGCGCGGCGGAAATCGCGCAGTCGCTCGACAATCTCTACGCCTTCGCCGCGCTGACCGACGCCGTCGACAGCGCGCAGTTCGACCTGATCTTCGACGCGACGCTCGGCGACGACGCCGTGCGCGCGTTTCTCGTTCGCGCCAATCGTCCCGCCGCGCGGCACATGGCGGGCGTGTTCGAGGAGGCGGAGCGACGTGGCTTCTGGCGCTCGCGCCGCAATTCGTCGGCGAGCATTCTGGCGTCGCTCTTGCGGGAAGCCGCATGAGCGCGATCGCGCCTCGCCGCAAGGGCTGGTGTCCGGGGGCGCTGAGGCCGATGGAGACGGGCGACGGGCTGCTTGTGCGGGTGCGGGCCTCTGGCGGGCGGCTCACGCTCGATCAGGCGGCGGCGATCGCCGAAGGCGCGCTTGGCTGCGGCAACGGCGCGATCAGCCTCTCGGGCCGCGCCAACCTGCAGGTGCGCGGAGTGAGCGAACGGACGCTGCCCGACCTGCAGGCGCGTCTCGGCGCCGCGAGCCTCATCGATTCGGACCCGGAGGTCGAGCGCCTCCGCAACATTCTCGTGAGCCCGCTGAGCGACATCGATCCCGACGCCGCCTTCGACCTGGCCCCGAGCGTCGCCGCCCTGGAGCGCCGGCTCGCCGACGACGCAGAGTTGCGCCTGCTGCCGGGGAAGTTCAGCTTCGTTCTCGACGGGGGCGGGCGGCTGCCGGTTGGAGATATCCACGCGGACATTCGTTTCGAGGCGACGCGGAATGCCGAGGGCCTCGCATTCGCGGCGTATCTCGGCGGCGATGACGCGCTTACGGCGATCTTGGCGCCCTCCGAGATCGGCGAGGCAGCGTCCCGGCTCGCGCGGGCCTTCCTCTCTCTGGCCGGCGCCAGCGAGGCGCGACGGATGCGGGCGCTTGTCGATCGCCTCGGCGCGAAGGCCCTGTTCACCAGCGCCGGGCTAGACGCGAAGCCACGCCCTCGGTCGCGCCGTTCGGCTGCATTGCGCGACGTGCTTGGCGCTCACGTTTTCGGTCCTGCGATCGTCGTCGGCGCCGCGGCGCCATTTGGCGACATCGATGCGGTCCGTTTCAGGACGCTGATCGAATGCGCCGGGGCCGCAGGCGCCGATGGCCTGCGGCTCGCCCCGTGGCGATCGTTTTTTGTCACCGGCCTCACACCCCGGAGCGCTGTCTCCTTCGTCGGAGCTTGCGCGAAGCTTGGCTTCGTCGTCCAGTCCGGCGATCTGCGCCTTCGCGTCGTCGCTTGTCCCGGAGCGCCTGCCTGCTTGCATGCGTTCCGCCCCTTGCGCGAGGACGCGACGCGCTGGGCGTCGCTGCTGCCAGCCGGCGACAACGTTATTCTGCACGTGAGCGGCTGCGCCAAGGGGTGCGCCAGGCCTCTCGCGACCGCAGCGACTTTGGTCGCAACCGAAAGCGGATACGATCTCGTCATCGCCGGAAGTGCGGCCGACCGACCCGCGCGCCGCGGCCTGTCGGTCGTCGCCATCGAGGCGTTCCTCGCCGGCGAAGGCGCCAAACTGTTTGAAGGCGAGAGGCCGTGAACGTGAGCGAGCGCTACCACTACGAGAAGGACGGGGCGGCGATCTATCGCCAGTCCTTCGCCATCATCCGGCGGGAGGCCGACCTCGCGCGATTTTCGCCCCGCGAAGAGCGCGTAGCCGTCAGGGTCGTCCATGCCTGCGGCATGGTCGAGGCAGCGCGCGATCTCTTCTTCACGTCCGGGGCGGCCGAGGCGGCCGAGCGCGCGCTTGAAGCCGGCGCGCCGATCTTCTGCGACGCGCGCATGGTCGCCGAAGGCGTCACCCGCGCCCGACTGCCCGCAGGCAACGACGTGGTCTGCACACTCGCCGATCCTTCGACGCCTGCGCTGGCTGAAAAGCTCGGCACGACCCGTACAGCCGCGGCGATCGACCTCTGGCTGCCCCGGCTCGGCGGCGCGCTTGTCGCAGTCGGCAACGCCCCGACCGCCCTCTTTCGGCTCCTCGAGCTCATCGCTGCTGGCGGCCCGTGCCCCGCCGCGATCATCGGCATGCCGGTCGGATTCGTTGGCGCCGCCGAATCGAAGGAGGCGCTGATCGAGAGCGGCTTGCCCGCCATCGTGATCCGCGGGCGCAAGGGCGGCAGCGCAATGGCGGCCGCCGCCGTCAACGCCCTCGCCAGCGACGCCGAATGACAGAGGGTCGGCTCTACGGCGTCGGCATCGGACCCGGCGATCCGGAGCTCCTGACGGTGAAGGCTGTGCGCGTCATCGCCGCGGCGCCAGTGGTGTCGTTCTTCGCCAAGGCGGGACGGCGCGGCAACGCGCGCGGCATCGTCGATTGCTGGCTGAAGCCGTCGCATATCGAGCTTCCGCTCTTCTACCCGATGACCACCGAGTCGCATTTCGACGATCCGCCCTATCGCGAGGCGTTGGCCCATTTCTATGAGGCAAGCAGGGCGGCGATCGCGGCGCATCTGACGGCAGGCCGCGACGTGGCACTGCTCAGCGAAGGCGATCCGCTCTTCTACGGCTCGTTCATGCATCTCTTCATCCGCGTGCGCGAGCGGTTTTCGGTGACGATTGTGCCCGGCGTCTCCTCGATCTGCGGCGCCTGGGGCGCGGCGGCGGCAGCGATGACCTGGGGCGACGATTCGCTGGTCGTTCTGCCGGCGACGCTTCCCCTCGAAGAACTTATCCGCCGCCTTGCGCTCGCGGACGCTGCGGTCATCATGAAGATCGGCCGCAACTTCGCCCGCGCGAAAGCGGCGCTTATGAAAACCGGCATGGCGGAGCGCGCGATCTATGTCGAGCGCGCGACCATGACCGGGGAGGCGGTGATGCCGCTCCCCGACAAGACCGACGGGCCCGCGCCTTATTTTTCGATCATTCTGGTCCCCGGCCGGGGCGCCGGCCATGAGCGGGCGCGTCGCGATCGTCGGCCTCGGTCCCGGCCCGGCGCGTTGGATGACGCCGGAGGCGAGCGCGGAGATCGAGGCTGCGAGCGACGTCGTCGGTTACGCTGCTTATGTCGAGCGGCTCGCGTTGCGCCCGGACCAGCGCGCGCACGCAAGCGACAATCGCGTCGAGTTCGACCGCGCGCGTCTGGCGATGAAGCTGGCCTCGGAGGGCCATGCCGTCGCGGTCGTCTCCGGCGGCGATCCTGGCGTTTTCGCCATGGCCGCGGCGCTGTTCGAGGTGATCGAGGAAAAGCCGGAATGGCGCGGGCTCGACGTCGCGGTCGCTCCCGGCGTCACGGCGATGCAGGCGGCGGCGGCGCGGCTCGGCGCCCCGCTCGGCCACGATTTCTGCGCGATTTCGCTCTCCGACAATCTGAAGCCTTGGGCGATCGTCGAGCGGCGTCTGAAGGCCGCGGCCGAGGGCGACTTCGTTCTCGCGCTCTATAATCCCGCATCCGAGGCGAGGCCCTTACGCATCGTCGAGGCCTTCGGCCTCCTCCGGGCGATGAAAAACGCGGAAACGCCGGTCGCCTTCGCGCGCGCGCTCGGGCGCCTCGACGAGGCGTTGATTCTGACCACGCTCGGCGAAGCCGACCTGAGCCTCGTCGACATGGCGACGCTGGTGATTGTGGGATCGAGCGAGACGCGCTTCGTCGCGCGCGACGGCGCAAGGGCCTGGATGCTGACGCCCCGCTCCTATCGGGGCGCCCGATGAGCCCCGATCCAGGTCATCACGTCATCGAGCACGTAGAGCGTCTCCGTCTCCGGCGGTTTCGGCCGCCGCACCATGACGACGTTGACGCCGAGCGTCCGCGCCGCCTCGATCTTGGCGTAGGTCGCGCGTCCGCCGCTGTTCTTGGTGACGAGCGCCTCGATCCGCTCGTGGCGCATAAGCTTGATTTCGTCGTCGAGCGCGAAGGGGCCGCGGGCAAGAATCAGCTTGCATTTCGGCAGGGCGTCAATCCCGGCGGGCCGGTCAATCGACCGCACAATGTAACGATGCTGCGGCGCCGTCGTGAAGGCGGCGAGCTGCAGCCGCCCTTGCGTCAGAAAGACCGTCTTTCGTTCCGTCCCGAGCGCTTCGACCGCGTCGTCCATCGTCACGACTTCGATCCAGCGGTCGCCCTCCTGCCGCGTCCATGGGTTTCGCGTGAAGACGACGAGCGGCGTTCCGGTCATCCGACAGGCGGCGAGCGCGTTGGCCGACATGCGTGCAGCGAAGGGATGGGTCGCGTCGATCACGGCGTCGATGCGCTCGGCCTTGATGTAAGATGCAAGACCCGGGGCGCCGCCGAAGCCGCCGATCCTTTGCGGGATCGGCGCGGGCGCGGGGTTCGCGGTCGCGCCGGCGAGCGACAGGAGCGGCGCGACGCCGGGCTCGTCCGCCAGGCGCCGCGCGAGCGAGCTGGCTTCCGATGTTCCGCCGAGAATGAGAAGGCGAAGGCGCTTCAGGGGGCGGCTCCATGAACGGCGGGCGCTGGCTTGCGCTCGTGGGCTTAAGCGAGGACGGGCTCGACGGCCTCTCTCCTGCCGCGCGGCGCCTCGTCGCGCAAGCGGCCCTTGTCGTCGGCGGCCGCCGCCATCTCGCGCTGGCTCAGCCGCTCGAGGCCGAGACTTCTTGTCTGGCCGTCGCCGATCGAGGATGCGCTCGATACGATCGAGGCCTGGCGGGGGAAGCCGGTCTGCGTGCTCGCCAGCGGCGATCCGTTCTTCTTCGGCGTCGGGACGGTGCTGATGCGCCGCTTCGCTCCCGCCGAGATGATCTGCCATCCTGAGCCCTCGGCCTTCGCCCTCGCCGCATCGCGGCTTGGCTGGAGCCAGCAGGATTGCGCGCTCCTCTCTCTGCATGGCCGGCCGCTCGAGGCGATCATCCCGCATCTTGAGCTCGGCGCACGCATTCTGGCGCTCTCCTGGGACGATGCGACTCCGGCCAAGCTCGCGGCGCTGCTGACCGGGCGCGGGATGGGACGATCCAAGCTCACGGTCTGCGAGGCGATGGGCGGCCCGCGCGAGCGCATTCGCGAGGCGCAGGCGCAGGGCTTCGCGCTCGAGAGCGTCGCCGCCCTCAACACGATCGCCCTCGAGGTCGTCGCCGACCGCGACGCCCGCGTGCTGCCCCGCGCGGCAGGGCTGCCCGAGGAATGGTTCGAGCATGACGGCCAGATCACCAAGCGCGACATCCGCGCGATCACCCTTTCGGCGCTCGCGCCGCGGCGGGGCGAGATGCTCTGGGACATCGGCGCCGGCTCCGGTTCCGTCGCCATCGAATGGCTGCTGGCCGATCCCGCCAACCGCGCGGTCGCTGTCGAAGCCCGCCACGAACGTGCGGCGCGCATCGTGCGCAACAGCCTGAGCTTCGGCGTGCCCCATCTCGCGGTCGTCAATGGCGAGGCCCCGCATGTTTTACGGGAGCTTCCACCGCCGGAGGCCGTCTTCATCGGCGGCGGCGCTACCGCGCCCACTATGATCGAGCGCGCGATCGACGCGCTTCCGGCGGGCGGGCGGCTCGTCCTCAACGCGGTGACGCTGGAGACGCAGGCCGCCTGCGTTGGCTGGCGCGAGCGCTGGGGCGGAGACCTCGTGCAGATCGCGATCGCCCACGCCGAGCCGGTCGGGCGGTTCACCGGCTGGCGCCCGGCGATGCCGGTTGTGCAATGGCGGCTGACGAAACCGTGAGCGGGTTCGTCGCGATCGGACTCGGCTGCCGCGCCGGCGTCAAGGGCGAGGCGATCGCAGCGCTCGTGCGCCGCGCGCTGGCCGAGGCCATGGCTCCCGATGGCGAGCGGCGCGTGTTCACGCTCGCGGCCAAGGCAGAGGAACCGGGGCTTCTGGAGGCCGCCCGCCTGATCGGCGCGCCGCTGACGCCACTGCCGCTCGAAGCGCTGCAGGCTCAGGCCGGGCGAATTCTTACGCGTTCGGACGCCGCGCAATCGCGCTTCGGCGCGCCCAATGTCGCCGAAGCCGCGGCGCTCGCCGGCGCGGGCGCAGGCGGTCGTCTGCTCGGACCGCGCCTCGCCGCAAACGACGCGACCTGCGCCATCGCGCTCTCCGGGACATGGTTTTCGGGGACTCGGCCATGACGGTGCATTTCATTGGGGCCGGACCCGGCGCGCCCGACCTCATCACCTTGCGGGGACGCGATCTCATCGCGCGCTCGCCCGTCTGTCTCTATGCGGGTTCGCTCGTTCCGAAAGCGCTTCTCGACCATTGTCCGCCGGGCGCGCGGATCGTCGACACCGCGCCGCTCGATCTCGACGCGATCGCCTCGCTCTGCGTCGATGCGACCCGCGAGGGCAAGGACGTGGCGCGGCTTCACTCGGGCGACGTGTCGATCTGGAGCGCAATGGGCGAGCAGCTGCGCCGCCTCGACCAGGCGGGGGTACCGTATACGGTGACGCCCGGCGTGCCGGCGTTCGCCGCCGCGGCGGCGGCACTGAAGCGCGAACTGACGCTGCCGGGTCTCACGCAGTCGCTGGTGCTGACCCGCACCTCCGGCCGGGCTTCGCCTATGCCCGAGCGCGAGACGCTGGCCGCGTTCGCCGCCACCGGCGCGACGCTCGCGATCCATCTCTCGATCCATGCGCTCGAGAGCGTCGCAGCCGAGCTCATCCCGCTCTATGGACGCGATTGTCCCGCGGCGGTCGTCGCCCGCGCCTCCTGGCCCGACGAACGTATCGTTCGCGCGCCGCTCGGCGACATCGCGGCGACCACGCGCGAAACGTCGGTCGGGCGCACGGCGCTGATCCTGGTCGGGCCCGCGCTCGCGGCGGAGGATTTTCGCGAAAGCGAACTCTATAACGCCGACTACGTCCGCCGGTTCCGCGGCGGCAGTGCCGGAGAAGCGGAGTGATCCGGTAGGACAACCCCCGCTCTCCCCGCACACCGGGCAAAGGGCTGGGGTGAGGGACGGGCGATAAACTGAGGGCCGGTTTGTCCCTCTCGCGCCTTTCGCGTAAGGAGGCGGACCGATCTGATTTCGCGGCGGGTTCGCTCCGTCAGGCCGGGCGGGGGGATTCGTGCGCTTCTGCGACGGCGATCGCTCTGCAACACAGTCGAAGGGCGCGATCGCCCAAGCTTGGAGCTCAGAGATGAAATTCCTAATTCCGTTATGCGCGACGATGCTTTGCGCCGGCGCGGCGCAGGCCCAGACCGACCTGACCGCGTATGCCGACGCCAACGGCGATCTCGACGTTCAGAAGTTGACGTGCAAACAACTGGCGGGGACCTGGCAGGAGGACGCCGACTTCCTAACGGTCTGGTACAGCGGCTGGTACAACGGCCTCGCGGACTACAGCAAGATGAAGGTCGATCGGGCCAAGGAGCTCGAGCATCGCGTCATCGTCTATTGCAAGGCCCATCCGGACAAGAAGGTCATCACCGCGATGGACATCAACATCAAGCAAATGCGCAAGGAAGCCGGCATCAAGGTGATCGATGAGAAATAGCCGGTACGTTTTGCGCTGACTGATCCCGCCGCGGCCCGACGTCTGACGGATTGCGGCGCAGGAGGCTTCCACGGGCGCCGCCTGATCAAGATCCTATCAAACTCGAATTACTTTGAATTGGAAAGAAAGGGAACAAATGTTCACCTCAATCAAAACTTGCGGCAAACTCTTTGCTGCGCTCCGGCGCGCGGACTGGCGTGTTGCGCTTCTCGCGTCAGCGACTCTGACGGCGTCGGCTTCAGCGTCTCAGGCCCAGGTCGATTTGAAGACCTATGCCGATGAAAAAGGCTATCTGAACGTCAGGGCGTTGACCTGCGCCCAGCTTGCCAACACGACTCAGGACGACGCTAATTTTCTCGGGGTTTGGTACAGCGGTTGGTTCAACGGCCACATGAAGCGACACGCCATCAACATCGCCCGTACGAAGCAAGGCATCCACGAGGTCATCGAGTATTGCAAGGCGAATCCGGACAAGAAAGTTGTCGATGCGGTCGAAACCTATGTGAAGAAGGTGCAGGCAGGCGGCCAGTAGATCAGGACACGCAGCGGGCGCGAGCGTTTAAGCCTGTCCGCGGCCCCGGCCTACACGGTCCGCGTCACCTTCATCAGATGCGGCGGCTGGTCGGGGTCGCGGCCGCGACGGCAGGCGGTCGCCTCGGCCAGGCGATAGAAGGCGTGCAGAGCGACGATCGGGGTCAAGAGCGGATGGCCGCCGCCGGGCGCGACCAGCGTGGGCAAACGGGGATGCGGCGCGATGTCGACGACGAGCGGCGCGGCGCCGAACGACGCGAGCCGGTCGACGGTCTCGTAGAACCCTTCGCGCGCTTCGTCGGCAGGGGCGAAGCAGAGGACCGGGAAGCCCGGCCCGATGATGCCTGCGGGCCCGTGCAGCGCTTCGGCCGAGGAGAACGCCTCGGCATGAATGGCCGACGTCTCCTTGAGCTTGAGCGCGGCCTCGGCGGCGACGGCGAAGGTCGCGCCGCGGCCAATCACGAAGAGCGACGCGCTCCGGGCGAGCGTCTCGACCGCCGCTTCCGGCGGGTGATCGCGTGAGGCTTCGAGGATTGCCGGCAGCCGGTCGAGCGCGGCAGTCAGCTCGGCGTCCTCGGCCCAGCGCGCGACGAGCGAGACGCCGGCGATCAGCGATGCGATCATCGACTTGGTCGCGGCGACCGAATGTTCCGGGCCCGCGTGCAGCGGCAGCAGCGCGTCCACCTCATCGGCGACCGGCGACTGGACGTCGTTAACGAGCGCGACCGTGGTTGCGCCCGCATCCTTCGCCGCCCGCTGCATGGCGACGATGTCCGGGCTGCGACCCGACTGCGAAATGGTCACCGCGACCGCGCCGCCAAGGCGTAAAGGGGCGCGGTAGAGCGAGGCGATCGAGGGGCCGAGCGAGGCGCAGGCGAGCCCGAGCCTGATCTCGACCGCGTATTTGAGAAAGAGGGCGGCGTGGTCCGAGCTGCCGCGCGCGATCGTTACGACGAAGGCGGGCTTCAGCGCCCTCAGCCGCCGCGCCGCTTCGTCGGTCGCGCGCGCGTTCAAGGCAAGTTGCCGGCGCGCCGCCGCGCCGGCCTGGGCGATCTCGGCCTCCATGACGGTTCCGCTCATCGCACCGCTCCTTCCGATCGCGCCCGCGCGCTCGCCGACAGCGTCAGCTCGGCCACGAAATCATAGGTGTCCGAGCGATAGAACGAGCGGGTGAATTCGACCCGGCGGCCATCGCCGACAAAGGCGACGCGGTGAATGTGGAGCGCGGGCGAGCCTTCCGCGATCTCGAGCAGCGCCGCTTCAGCCGCCCCGATCACCACCGCGCGGAGCCGCTGCAGCGCGCGCACCGGGCGAAACCCCTTGGCTTCGAGAGCGGCGTAGAGCGACTCGACGACCGGCTCGATTCCGCCAAGGAATCTGAGCGGCACAGTCGCGCGCTCGATCGCCATCGGCACGCCGTCGGCGAGTCTTAAGCGGGCAAGGCGAAACACCGTCTCACTGAGAGAGATGTCGAGCATCATCGATTCCTCCGGGGTCGGCAGGAAGGTTCCGCGCTCGATGACTCGCGACGAGGCCGTGAGGCCTCTCAGCCGCATGTCCTCGGTGAAGCTCGTCAGGCGCGAGAGCGGCTGCTCGACATGCGGCGGATTTCTCCGGACGAAGGTCCCGGCGCCATGCCGGTGGACGAGCACGCCTTCGTCGACCAGTCCGGCGATCGCGCGCCTCAGCGTCGTGCGCGACACGTCCAGCATCTCCGACAATTCGCGCTCGCCCGGGAGAACGTCGACCGCCGAAAAACGTCCGCTGGCGATCTCGCGCTTCAGCGTCTCGCCGACGCTCTCGAATAGCGGTATGCGTTCAGCTCGGCTCGCCCGGCGCTCCTCCATCTCCGTCCCCGACCTCGCTGAGACCGCTAGACAAGTGGTATACACTTGGCCCATAATGAAACACAAGAGGGCCTCAACTGGTATGGCTCCAGCGGTGGGAGGGATGGATTGCCGGCGAACGGGCGCCAGTCCGCAGAAGGCTTAAGGGGGAGCAGCGAGCCCTTGCTCGCCGCGCTGATCACGGGTCAGCAGCGCGCAGTCGAGCGCGTCGCTTCCGAGGCGCGAGCGCTCGAAGCGGGGGCGAAGCGCGTCGCCAAAGCGCTGCGGGCCGGGGGACGGCTGATCTATCTCGGCGCCGGCTCCTCGGGCTTGCTCGCGATGCAGGACGGGCTCGAGCTTCCGGGCACGTTCGGCCTCGGCGAAGAACGCATCCGTTTCGTCACCCCCAACGGCGAACGCTTTGTCATCGACAGCTCCGGCGAGGACGACGAAGAGGCCGCGGTCACGGCGGTCGACGCGCTTTCGCTGGGACCGGACGATGTCGTGATCGCCGTATCGGCAAGCGGCGCGACCCCCTTCACCGTCGCCGGCGCGCGGCGCGCGAAAGGCGTGCGCGCCAACGTTGTCGCGATCGTTTGCCGCATGGGTTCGCCGCTCGCCAGCCTCGCCGATGTCGCGGCCATCTTCGACATCGGGCCGGAGGCGATCGAGGGCTCGACGCGGCTTGCGGCGGGAACGGCGCAGAAGGCGGCGCTCAGCATCATTTCAAGTCTCGCCGCGGCCGAACTCGGCCATGTTCACGACGGACTGATGATCAACGTCCGCCCCGAGAACGCGAAGCTCAAGGTCCGCGCGAGACGGATCGTCCAACGCCTCGCCGGCGTCGACGACGAGGCCGCAGAGGCGGCGCTCGCCGCGGCGGGCGGAGACGTTGGGAAGGCGGTCACCGCGGCGGCCGGGTCGCTCGACGCGGCGGCGGCCGGGGCGCTTCTCAAGGAATGCAGCGGCGATCTCGCCGAAGCTCTCAAGCGCCTTCGGGCGGGAGACACGAAAGTCAACGCGAGCGCGGGCATGAGGCCCGTCTGATCAGGAGGATAGGATGAAAAAAGGTATGGCATGGATGCGCGGAGGCGTCGCCCTGGCGGCGCTCTTTACCGGGCTTGCGGCGGCTCAGGCCGGCTCGCTCAAGATCGAGAGCTGGCGCAACGACGACTCCGACATCTGGAACAACACGATCATCCCCGCCTTCAACAAGCACTACCCCGACATCAAGATCGAGTTCTCGGCCACCCAGCCAGCGGACTACAACGCGGCGCTGAACGCCAAGCTCGACGGGGGCACCGCCGGCGACCTCATCACTTGCCGTCCCTTCGACGTCTCGCTCCAGCAATACCAAAAGCATCAGCTCGACGGCCTCAACGACCTCAAGGGGCTCGACAACTTCCCCGACGTCGCCAAGGCGGCCTGGTCGACCGACGACGGCAAGACGACCTTCTGCGTGCCGATGGCCTCGGTCATCCACGGCTTCTTCTACAACGAGGACGCCTTCAAGAAGATCGGCGCCAAGCCGCCGAAGACGATGGCCGAGTTCCACGACATCCTCGACAAGCTGAAGAAGGACGGGACATACACGCCGATCGACATGGGCACGGCGGACCAGTGGGAGGCCGCGACCATGGGCTTCCAGAACATCGGCCCGGACTACTGGAAAGGCGAGACGGGGCGGCTCGCGCTCATCGCCGGCAAGGAGAAGTACAGCGATCCGGAATATGTGGCGGTCTTCTCGGAGCTGGCTTCCTGGGCGCCGTACATGGGCTCCGGTTACCAGGCGCAGAAATATCCCGACAGCCAGAACCTGTTCTCGCTCGGCAAGGCGGCGATCTATCCGACGGGCTCGTGGGACATCTCGACCTTCCGCAAGGACGCTCAGTTTCCGATCGGCGCGTTTCCGCCGCCGCTGCCCGCCGGCGACACCGAGTGCTACATCTCCGATCACACCGACATCGGCATGGGCATGAACGCAGCCTCCAAGAACAAGGAAGACGCAAAGAAATTCCTCGAATGGCTGACGACGCCCGAATTCGCGGAACTCTACGCCAACGCCCTCCCGGGCTTCTTCCCGCTCAGCAAGGCTGCGGTCACGGTCAAGGACCCGCTCGCGGCTGAAATGGTCGGCTGGCGAAAGGACTGCAAGTCCACGATCCGCAACTCCTACCAGATCCTCAACCGCGGCACGCCGAACCTGGAGAACGAACTCTGGGGCGTCTCGGCCCAGGTGATGAATGGCGCACTGACGCCGGACGCCGCCGGCAAGCAACTGCAGGCCGACCTCGACAAGTGGTACAAGCCGGGCAAGTAGCGGCGCGGCGCACCCTCATCCGGCCGCGCTTCGCGCGTCCCCCTTCTCCCGCGAAGCGGGAGAAGGGTAGCGTCCCCTCTCCCGTTTACGGGAGAGGGTCAGGGTGAGGGGACGAACCGAACGATGGCCGAACCGGTTTCTCAAGTCGTCGCATCGATGCCGCGCGGGCGGTTCATCGCGCTGATGGCGCTGTTCCTCGGGCCGGCGGTCGCGATCTATACGCTGTTCTCGATCTACCCGCTCATCGCCACGATGGGCCTCTCGACCTACACCACCGACAGCAGCGGCGCCTATCATTTCAACGGACTGAGCAATTTCGCCACGCTGCTCGGGGATCCGGACTGGTCAGGCCACTTTTGGAACGCGGCTAAGAACAACCTGATCTTCTTCATTGTGCACATGCTGGTGCAGAACCCGATCGGCATCGCGCTAGCCGGGCTCTTGAGCCTGCCAGGGCTCAAGCTCAAAGGGCTCTATCGCACGCTGATTTTCCTGCCGACTATGCTCTCGGTCGTCATCGTCGGCTTCTCCTGGAACCTGATCCTGTCGCCTTTGTGGGGCGTCGCCGAGGGCGCGCTGAAAGCCGTCGGGCTTGGGAGCCTGTTCGCGCCGTGGCTCGGCCTGCCTTCGACGGCGCTGGTGACATTAGCGCTGATTTCCGTCTGGCAGTTCGTCGGCATCCCGTTGATGTTGATCTATGCGGCGTTGCTCAACATCCCCGAGGAACTCGTCGATTCCGCGCGGGTCGACGGGCTCGGCCAGTTCCGCATCTTCTGGCACATCAAGCTGCCGCTGGTGCTGCCCACGATCGGACTCATTTCGATCCTGACGTTCGTCGGCAACTTCAACGCCTTCGACCTCATCTATTCGGTCAAGGGCGCGCTGGCCGGGCCGAATTTCGCCTCCGACATTCTCGGCACTTACTTCTACCGCACCTTCTTCGGGTTTCAGTTGCAGCTCGGCAATCCGACGATGGGCGCGGCGGTGGCGACGGTGATGTTCTTCATCATTCTCGCAGGCGTCTGCCTCTATCTCTTCATCGTGCAGCGCCGCCTGCGCCGCTACGCCTTCTAGGGACGCTCATGTTCAATCAGCGCGCACAGCTCCTCGGCGTTCACGCGATCCTCATCGCCTATTGCGCGCTCGCGATCGGGCCGATCCTGCTCGTGGTGATGAACTCGTTCAAGGCGCGCAAGGCCATCTTCGGCGCCCCCTGTCGCCGCCGACCGCGGATACGTTCTCGCTGATCGGCTACATGAAGGTGTTCAGCGCCTCGCATGTCGGAACCTATTTCATGAACTCGCTGATCGTCACGCTCGTCAGCATGGGCCTCGTGCTGCTGTTCGGCGCGATGGCCGCCTGGGCGCTAACCGAATACAGGTTTCGCGGCTCGACCGCGCTCGCGCTCTTTCTTTCGATCGGCATCATGGTGCCGATCCGCCTCGGCTCGGTGGCGATCGTGACGATGATGCGCAAGGCCGGCCTCAACGACACGCTGACAGCGCTGATCCTGGTCTACATTGCGCAAGGCTTACCGCTGTCGATCTTCATCCTCAGCGAATTCGTTCAGCAGATACCGAAGGACCTGCGCGACGCGGCGCGCTGCGACGGGGTGCCGGAGACGCGAATATTCTTCGAGGTGATCGCGCCGCTGCTCAGGCCCGCGATCGCGACCGTCGCGGTCTTCACCATCGTGCCGATCTGGAACGACCTCTGGTTTCCATTGATCCTGACGTCGTCGGACTCGACCCACACGATTACGCTTGGCGTGCAGCAGTTCCTCGGCCAGTACATCACCGACTGGAACTCCGTGCTGGCGGCTCTCTCGATGGCGATTCTGCCGGTCGTTGCGATCTATGTCATTTTCTCCCGGCAACTGATCAGCGGCCTCACCGCCGGCGCGGTCAAGTAGGCGCGCCCCATGGCCGGACTTCACATCAAGGCAATCAACAAGAGCTACGGCTCCTCACATGTGCTGAGCGACATCAATCTCATGATCGAGGACGGCGAATTCCTGGTGCTGGTTGGGCCGTCCGGCTGCGGCAAGTCGACGCTTCTGCGAATGA
Organism: uncultured Alphaproteobacteria bacterium; assembly: GCA_963721905.1. Lineage (GTDB taxonomy): Bacteria > Pseudomonadota > Alphaproteobacteria > Rhizobiales > Beijerinckiaceae > Roseiarcus. The sequence goes on along the minus strand of CAVRMF010000013.1, from coordinate 155,540 downwards.
TCGCTGGCCTGGACGCGCCGACCTCGGGCGACATTTTCATCGGCAATCGCCTCGTCAATGCGCTGGCTCCGGCGGAGCGCAAGATCGCCATGGTGTTCCAGTCCTATGCGCTCTATCCGCATATGGACGTTCGCAAGAACATGACCTTCGGGCTCAAGTTCACCGGCGTCGAGCCGGCGGAACGGGAGAAACGCGTCGCCGAGGCCGCGCGCATGCTGCGGCTCGAAGAGCTGCTTCAGCGCTATCCGCGCGATCTCTCCGGCGGCCAGCGCCAGCGGGTGGCGATCGGCCGCGCGATCGTGCGCGAGCCGGACGTCTTCCTGTTCGACGAGCCGTTGTCGAACCTCGACGCGGCGCTGCGCGTTTCGACCCGGGTCGAGATAGCCCGGCTGCACAGGCTGCTCGGCGCGACCATGGTCTATGTCACCCACGATCAGATCGAGGCGATGACGCTCGCCGACCGCATTGTGGTGATGAACCAGGGTCGGATCGAGCAGGTCGGCAAGCCGCTCGAACTCTACTACACGCCCGCGAAGCTGTTCGTCGCCGGCTTCATCGGCTCGCCGGCGATGAACTTCTTCCCGGCCGAAGTCGAAAGGGTCGAGGGCGCTAAAGCGCGCGTGAAAGGCGCGACGATTGCGCCGGTCACGCTCCCGGCGGGATCGCTGACGCCAGGCTCGAAGCTCACCATCGGCGTTAGGCCCGAACATCTCACTGCAGGCGCGCCCGGCGACTTCTCGACGACCGGGGTGGTCGAGCTCGTCGAGCGGCTCGGCGAAGCGTCCTACGCACACGTCCGCCGTGCCGACGACAAGCTGATGGTCGTTGAAATCCGCGGCCGCGACACGCCCGCGCTGGGCCAAACCGTGACGTTCTCGGCGCCTGCCGAAGACATTCATCTGTTCGACGAGGCCGACCGCCGCCTCTGACGTCCCTGTTTCACTGAGGCAATGAAGCGGCGGCGACGGGGAGCAACCGCTTGAATGAATTCCGGATGGTTGATCAATAGAGCGTGATTGTTCCGCACCCGTTCGCGCCAATTTAACTCAAATGGCGGATTTCGGGCCTTGGCCGGTCGCGAAACCGTTGCGCGATTGCCTTTCCGTCGCCATAATTGGTCGGCGAACGCATCGCGGCGCGGCGGGAACATGAGCTTCGCCGTTGCGTTTTTCATGTGTTCGGGGAATGACTTCAAAGAGGGAACCCATGCGCCGCACCCTGTTCCGCGCCGCCGTTCTGGCGGGCCTTTTCCTAAGCGCCGGTACGGCGTCCGCGTTCGCCAACGCTCTCGATTCGCAATTGCAGCCGGTCGCCTCGCCCATTCCGCGCGAGACCGTCTCGTTCACCGGCAATGAGGCGCCCGGCACGATCATCATCCGCACCGGCGAACGCCGGCTCTATTACGTCCTGCCCGACCATCAGGCGCTCCGATACGGCGTTGGCGTCGGACGCCCCGGCTTCACCTGGGCGGGCGCCAGCCATATCGCTTACAAGCGCGAGTGGCCCGACTGGACCCCGCCAGCGCAAATGCTCAGGCGCCGTCCCGACCTGCCGCGCCACATGGCGGGCGGCATCGACAACCCGCTCGGCGCCCGCGCGATGTATATCGCGGGCACGCTCTACCGCATCCATGGCTCGAACGAGCCCGACACCATCGGCCAGGCGGTCTCGTCCGGCTGCATCCGCATGACCAACGACGACGTCGTCGATCTCTATAGCCGCGCCAAGGTCGGCGCGCGGGTCATCGTCACCCGCTAAAGAGCGCTGCGTCCGCTGTCTTTAGCGGCGGCGGGCGCCTTTCTTTCGGGCACATGCGCATCTATGTTGATGCCAATGAATCCGCATTCGCCCTCGCCTCCGCTGATCGATCCGTTCGGCCGCCAGATCGCCTATGTGCGGGTGTCGGTCACCGACCGTTGCGACTATCGCTGCGTCTATTGCATGTCGGAGGACATGAATTTCCTGCCCAAGCGCGACGTGCTGTCGCTCGAGGAGCTGGATCGCCTGTGCGCGGCCTTCGTCGGCCTCGGCGCGCGCAAACTTCGCGTCACCGGCGGGGAACCGCTGGTGCGCCGCAATGTGATGTCCCTGTTCCACGGCCTGGAGCGGCATCTCGCGAGCGGGGCGCTCGACGAAGTGACCCTGACGACCAACGGCTCGCAGTTGGCGCGCTTCGCCAGCGAGCTTGCCGAATGCGGCGTCAAACGGATTAACGTGTCGATCGATACGCTCGAGCCGTCGAAGTTTCGCGCCGTGACGCGCTGGGGCGACCTCAGCGTCGTGATGAAGGGAATTGACGCGGCGGCCGAAGCGGGGCTCAAGGTCAAGATCAACACGGTCGCGCTGAAGGGCTTCAACGATTCCGAAGCGTTCAGCCTGATCGACTGGGCGCACGGGCGCGGCTTCGACATCACCTTCATCGAGGTGATGCCGCTCGGCGCCATGGAGCTTGATCGCGCCGACCAGTTCCTGCCGCTGACGGAGCTTAAGCGCGATCTCGAACGCCGGCTGACCCTGACGCCCTCGGCTTACGCGACCGGCGGCCCCGCGCGCTACTACGACGTGAAGGAGACGGGCGGACGGCTCGGCTTCATCACGCCCTTGACCCATAATTTCTGCGAGAGCTGCAACCGCGTCCGCGTCACCTGCACCGGCACGCTCTATATGTGCCTCGGCCAGGAGGACGCGGCGGACCTGCGCGAGCCGCTGCGCCGCTCCGAATCTGACGAGCCGCTGATCGCCGCCATTCGGGCGGCGATCGCGCGCAAGCCGAAGGGCCACGACTTCGTCATCGCCCGTGCCGCTGCGCCCGCCGTCCAGCGCCATATGAGCGCGACCGGCGGCTGATCGGATTTCGTCTCCACGCCCGCTGGCGGTGGGCGCGATTGCGCTCTATATCAGCGTGGCGAAGGGGCGGGACCTTGACCCCCTGCCCTTAAAAAGGACAAGCGCCATGTCGAATGCACGCGAACGGATCGAGAAAGTGATTTCGGAAAACCCGGTTGTCCTTTTCATGAAAGGCACACCAGAGTTCCCGCAGTGCGGGTTTTCCGGCCAAGTGATCCAGATCCTGGACTATCTTGGCGCGCCGGTCCATGGCGTCAATGTGCTCGAGGACGCGGACATTCGTGAAGGCGTCAAGCAATACGCCAACTGGCCGACCATTCCCCAGCTCTACGTCAAGGGCGAGTTCGTCGGCGGCTGCGACATCACGCGCGAAATGTTCCAGTCAGGCGAACTCGCCGCAATGCTGACCGAAGCGGGCGTGCCGCTGAAGAGTCAGGCCAGGGTTTGATACGCCTCGGCGCGACGGACCTCAAGGTCGTCGTCGCCGACATCACTACCTTGAAGGTCGATGCAATCGCCAACGCGGCCAATGCTGCGCTGGAACTGCATTCGTCGGCATTGCGAGACCCTCCGCCGGCGACGAAAGAAGCCTGTGATCAATCGACGCATACGCCTTTAAGTCTAATTGAAAAACAGGAGGGCCAAGCCTAGGCTGACATGTTAGGCTTCGTTTGCCGCAAGTCGGGGGGTGGAAACTGTTCATGTATCGAAACTATCCGTATCATTTCTATGAAATGGCCCATGCGGTTCTGGCGCCTGCGCGCGCCGTGTCCGACGCGACCCATTTTGTCTTCCGCAATCCCTGGAACCCGCTTTCGAACACCCCTCTCGGCAAGAACATTTCCGCGGGCGCAGAACTGTTCGAGCGGATGACGCGACGCTACGGCAAGCCGACCTTCGGGCTTGACGAGGTCGAGGTTGACGGCGTTTCTTACGCAGTTCTCGAGGATGTGGTCTGGAGCCGGCCGTACTGCAATCTGTTGCGCTTCGTTCGCCCGGATCTGCCGGCCGCGGCCGAGCAGCCGAAGCTCTTGATCGTCGCTCCGATGTCGGGCCATTACGCGACCCTTCTGCGCGGTACGGTCGCGGCGTTCCTGCCCCATTACGACGTCTATATCACCGACTGGGCGGACGCGCGGATGGTCCCGCTTGCGGTCGGAACATTCGATCTCGACGATTACATCGACTATCTGCGCGAGATGCTTCACCATCTGGGCCCAGGCGTGCACACGCTCGGCGTCTGCCAGCCTTCGGTGCCGCTGCTCGCAGCGGTCGCGCTTATGGAGGCGGACGGAGACGCCGACTCCCCGGCCGGCATGACCCTGATGGGCGGGCCGGTCGATACACGGCGGAGCCCCACCGAAGTCAACAAGCTCGCCGAGCGGCGCGGCGTCGAATGGTTCCGGCGCAATTGCGTGCAGACCGTCCCGTTCCCCTATCCGGGCTTCGGCCGGGACGTCTATCCAGGCTTCCTCCAGCTTTCCGGCTTCATGGCGATGAATTTCGACCGCCATGTCAACGCGCATCTCGACATGTTCAACCATCTCGTCAGGGGCGACGGCGATTCGGCCGAGAAGCACCGCGACTTCTACGATGAATATATGGCGGTGATGGATCTCGACGCCGCCTATTACCTGCAGACGGTCGAGACGGTGTTCGTGCGCCACGCCCTGCCGAAGGGCGAGATGACGCATCGCGGCCAGCCTGTCGATCTGAAGGCGATCCGCAATTGCGGGCTCTTCACGATCGAGGGCGAGAAGGACGACATTTCCGGCGTCGGCCAGACCTACGCGGCCAATGAATTGTGCGTCAACATTCCCGAATGGAAGAAGCTTTATCACCTCCAGAAGGAAGTCGGCCACTACGGCGTCTTCAACGGCTCACGTTTCCGCAAGGAGACCGTGCCACGCATTCGCGAGTTCATCGCGATGATCGACGAGAAGGCGACAAAGCCCGGAAAGTCGAACGGCGCGGGCAAAGCGGTTGTCGCCGGCAGGCCGAACGGAAGCAAGCGAGCGCCTGCCGAGGCCTAAGGCGGCGTTCCGCGACGGTCCCCGTTTACCGTGATCGACGAACCGCAGCGCGCCCATGCGGCGGAATGGTATTTTCAAGCCGCCAGACGGAGACGGCGGCATGCGCGCAAAAGCGGCGATCGCGGGGGCGTTGGGTTTGCTGGTCGCGGCCGCGGCCGGGCCGGCGGAGGCGGGACGGATCATCGACTACCCGACCGATTATCCGTCCGGCGCGATCCTCATCAGCCAGTCGGCCAAGCTGCTTTATCTCATCCTCGACACCCGCACCGCCATCGCCTATCCGGTCGCTGTCGCCAAGCGCGGCAAGGAATGGAACGGTCCGGCGCGGGTCGCCGGCAAGTTCGTCGAGCCTGCCTGGTCGCCGCCGGATTCGGTCAAGCGCGATCATCCGGAATTGCCCGAGGTCATTCCGGGCGGCTCGCCCTCGAACCCGATGGGCGCCCGGGCGATCACCCTCGACCGCGACGAGATCGCGATCCACGGCACGACCAGGGCGATGCGCGCCTCGATCGGCAGCGCCGCCTCCTACGGGTGCATCCGCATGTTGAACGAAGACGTCATCGACCTCTTCGACCGGGTCAACGTCGGCGCGCCAGTGATGATGATGCCGTAGCCGCGGGAAGCCGCGCGCGTCCGGCCGCGACGCGGATCAGAAATCGGTCGCGATGCCCTTCACTTCCCAGTCGCCGTAGCGAACGGGATCGGGGCCGTCGCGGCCGTTCCATTCGCGCGGGCGTTCGGGCTGGGGCCGCGCCCGCCGGGCCTCGGCTTCCGCGAGCGCCCGCTCTGCCGCGGGCGTGAGGACGCGGCCGGACTTGTCCCTGGACTCGGGCAATCGGTTGGGGGATGTGGCCGTGTCGCCGTTCGCGCTCATCGCACGCGCCTCGTTTTGCCGCTCGTCGCCACTATATCGTCGCCGATCCCGTTTACTCAACGGGTTGGCGGCGGTTCGGCCTTGGCCGCTTACGCCCGCCCTTTCGATAGCCCGACGCAAGCCTGCCACGGAATTGACGTATAAGCTTGGACGAGGCGGGCGGACATGATTCGGACTGAGGCGCGTTTGGCTCGACAGCGGCACGGATTCAACGGCCCTCGATCGCAAGCGCCCGAACCGTCGCCGCCCGGCATGACGGCGCGGGTCGCAGCCGCTCGCGCTGTCGCCGAAGCCGTGACCCATGCGCGACCGCTCGACGAACGCTTCGCCGCCGATCTCTCGCTGCGCGGTCACGGCGTCGATCCGCGCGATGCGGCGCTCGCCCGCTCGATCGCGACGGTTGCGCTGCGCCGGCTTGGCACGATCCGGAAGGCGCTCGCCGAGCGGCTCGACAAAGGCATGCCGAAGCGCGGCGGCATGCTCGAATGGACGCTCGTCGTCGGCGCGGCGCAGATCCTCTTTCTCGATGCGCCCGACCACGCCGCAGTGGATCTCGCCGTGCGGGCGGCGCGATCGGATGCGGCGAGCGCCCCCTTCGCCGGGCTCGCCAACGCCGTGCTGCGCGGAATCGCGCGCGAGCGCGAGGCGATTCTCGCCGCCTCCGATCCGCTCGACGACGACACGCCGCCCTGGCTCGCGGTGCGCTGGCGCGCTGCTTACGGCGAGGCGACGGCTCGGGCCGTCGCCGCCGCGCATCGCGCCGAGCCGACGCTCGACATCAGCGTCAAGAGCGACGCAGCGGGGTGGGCGGAGCGACTCGGCGGGCTGGTCCTTCCAACCGGCTCGGTGCGGCTCGATTCGCATAAAGCCGTCGTCGACCTCGAAGGTTACCGTCAAGGCGAGTGGTGGGTGCAGGACGCCGCCGCGGCCCTCCCGGCGCGGCTCCTCGACGTTCGCGCCGGAATGCGCGTCGTCGATCTTTGCGCTGCGCCCGGCGGCAAGGCGATGGAGCTTGCCGCGGCCGGCGCCAGCGTCACGACGATCGACCGCTCGGCCGAGCGGCTCAAAATGCTCGCCGCCAATTTCGAGCGGCTGAAGCTCCATTCGGAGATCGTCGTCGCCGACGCGCTCAACTACGATGCGCCGCGGTTCGACGCGGTCCTCATCGACGCGCCGTGCACGGCGACCGGCACGATCCGCCGCCATCCCGACGTCGCCTGGATCAAGCGCCCGGGCGACCTCGCCCCGCTTGTGAGGCTGCAGGCCCAGCTTCTGGACAAGGCGATCGCGCTGACCAGGCGCGGCGGCCTGATCGTCTATTGCACCTGCTCGCTCGAACCCGAGGAAGGCGAGGCCCAGATCAATGCGCTGCTTCGGCGCAATCCCGACGTGCGCCGCGTGGCCGTCGAGCCAGGCGAAATCGGCGGCCTCGCCGAATGCCTCACGCCCTCAGGCGACCTTCGCACCCTACCCTGCCATCTGTGGGGGGACGACCCAAGGCGCTCGGGTCTCGACGGGTTTTTCGCCGCGAGGCTGATGAGGGCGGGATAGAGCGGTTTCGCCCGCCCAACCCCGCGGCGCTCGGCACTCCGCTTCCGTCACTCCGATTTGGCCGGACAGCCAGGACGAACTCTGCCATGCTCTGACGGCCTGAAAACAAGGACTAATCTTTGATCACAGCCACCTTCATGACTGCGGTGAGCGCCGCGTTTCTCGGCGCGCTTGTCGAGGTCGTGGAGGCCTTCACCATCGTGCTCGCGGTCTCGCTTGTCCGCGGCTGGCGGCCGGCGCTCCTCGGGACGCTTGTGGGCCTTGTGGCGCTGGCGATCATGATCGCTGTTCTCGGGCCGGTGCTCGATCTCATTCCGCTGCGGGCGCTCCAGTTCGTCGTCGGCGCGCTGCTGCTCCTGTTCGGCCTGCGCTGGCTACGCAAGGCGATCTTGCGCTCGATCGGTCACATTGCGCTGCACGACGAGGAGGCGGCGTTCGTCGCGCACAAACGTGAACTCAGCGCCGCAGAGCAGCTCAGATCGGACAGTCTCGACTGGATCGCCGGGCTTGCCGCGTTCAAGGCCGTGCTCATCGAAGGAACCGAGGTCGTCTTCATCGTGATCGCGGTCGGCGCCGGCGCCGGCATGCTGTGGCCCGCGAGCCTGGGCGCGCTCTCAGCCGCCGTTCTCGTGCTGGCGGTCGGCGGGCTGGCGCACCGGCCTCTGTCCCAGGTTCCAGAGAACGCCCTCAAATTCGCGGTCGGCGTCATGCTTTCGGCGTTCGGCCTGTTCTGGGTCGGGGAAGGCTTGGGCGTCAACTGGCCGGGCGAAGACCTGATGATTCTCGCCTTCGCCCTCATGTTCCTGTTGGTCGGCGCGGCCTTGATCCTCGCCGCTCGCCCAAGATCGGCGGAGGCGGCATGATCGGCTCGATCATCAAGGAAATCCTCGGTCTTTTCGTCGACGACGAGATCCTCGCGGTCGGCATTCTCGCGATCGTCGGGGCCGCGGCCGCCATCGCTTTCACGCCAGGGGCCGGACCGACGGTCGCCGCTCTGGTTCTCGTGATCGGACTGCCGGCCATTCTGATCGCAGACGTTGTGCTGACGCTGAGACGCGCGACCAGGACATAGCCCCTCGGCATGCGTTCAACCCTATAACAGGGAGAACAATGGAGAGGCGCCCGGCTCTGCCGAACCTGGCCGCAAAAAGCCCGTTATTATCAACGGGCTCCGAAAAACCCTCATGCCGGCCGGGGCAAAATAACAGGGCGATAACAGCGAGAGAATTCGCGCTTATCAGAGCGGTAACAGGCGCCGAAAACAGGGAAAATGGCGGCCTCGAAAATCGCCCATGGCGGGTCGGCGCTATGCGGTTTACGCATGCGCGTTCGGGCGAGGCGCCGCTCATTCGACGGGGCGGTGATGATGATGGCGCCCCGCTCCTGCATGGCGGCGGACATAGGCCGCGCTGGCTCTCGCCTATGACCCGAGTCGCGTGCGCGGCTACTCGACCAGCCCCGTTTTCCTGAGGCCTTCGACGACGGCCTCGAAGTCGGCGGGATTCTTGTACGGCAACACCTTACGGCGGTGCTCGAGGGAATAGGCGGGGTTGACCTTGAGCGCGTCGCGCCATTGCTCGCGCGCCTCGTCCAGCCGCCCCATCTGCCCGTAGGTCGCCGCGAGCAAGACACGCGAGGCGTCGGTCTCCGGATTGCGGAAGATCCTGCGCCTCAGGACCGCTTCGGCCTCGTCGTAGCGTCCAAGTTGATAATAGACCTGCCCCTGGAAGTGCAGCCACATGCCGGGGCAAAGGGGATTGAGCGCCATGGCGCGCTCGAAATGGGGAAGCGCTTCTTCGGACCGGCCGACATAATGCAGAAAGACGCCGAGCGCATTGTATCCCTCGGCGTCATTCGGATTGTGCGCGATCTGGGTTTCAGCGGCGCGGATCGCGTCGTCGTGACGCCGCATCCAGAGATTGGCGAAGGCGAGCGGCCAATGGGCGAAGGACGACTGTGGGTCGAGCGCCACCGCTCGATTCGCAGCCTCGTAGGCGCGTTCGAGCGACCGCGGTGGCGAAGCGGTCCACTGGCTGACGTAGTCGTTGATATGCGCCGCGGCGAGCCAGCCCCAGGCGGGCGCGAAATCGGGGTCGAGCGCGGTCGCCCTCGACAGCAACTCGCGCGCCTGGGCGTTCGGCTCTTTTGCGTGCCGCCACCAGAGTTCGCGGCCGCGCAGGAAGCACTCGAACGCTTCCATATTGTCGGTCTGCTCGGCCATCATCCGCCGCCTGTCGCCCTGGGTGAGGTTGAGCGAAAGCGCTGCGACGATCTGGCCGGTCACATCGTCCTGCACGGCGAAAATGTCGGTGAGGTCCCGGTCGAAGCGCTCCGCCCAAAGATGACCGTCGTTGGTCGCGTCGATGAGCTGCGCGGTGATCCGCACCCGATTGCCCGCTTTGCGGACGCTCCCCTCCAGGACATAACGCACGCCGAGCGTCTTGCCGATCTCCTGGATATGGACATTTCTGCCCTTGAAGGTGAAGGAGGAATTGCGGGCGATGACGAAGAGCTGCGACAGCTTCGACAGGGCCGTGATGATGTCCTCTGAGATGCCGTCGGCGAAATAGTCCTGCTCCGCATCGCCGCTCATGTTCTGGAAGGGCAGGACGGCGATCGAAGGTTTCTCCGGCGCCGCCGGCTTTCCCTCCGCGAGCCGAACTTGGGTTGCGGGCTTGGCTTCGGCCGGCGGTCCGACCGCAAGTGAATACACCCGCATTGGTTCGGAAATGTTCTTGAGTTGAGTTTGGCCGAGATCGCTGACCACGAGATCGAGCCGCGCGCGCACCTGCCGGTAGGCGTCCTCGGACAGGCAGATCGCGCCTGGCGCGGCGATCCCTTCCAGCCGAGCGGCAATGTTGACGCCGTCGCCCATCAGATCGCCGTCGCTCTCCTCGACCACGTCGCCCAAATGGATGCCGATCCTGAATTCGATGCGCCGGTCGGACGGCACGCCGGCATTGCGCTCGACCATCGCGTGCTGGATTTCGACGGCGCAGCGCACCGCGTCGACGACCGAGCGGAATTCGACCAGCGCGCCGTCGCCCGTGCGCTTGACCACGCGCCCATGGTGGACCGCGATAGTCGGATCGATGAGATCGCTGCGCAGCGCCCGGAGTCGCGCGAGAGTACGATCTTCATCGGCGCCGGCAAGGCGGCTGAAGCCGACCACGTCGGCGGCGAGAATCGCCGCCAGTTTGCGCATTTCGGGCACTGCGCCCACTCCCCGCCGCGAAGCTAGTGGATAGAACCTGCCATTTGGCGCCCTCTCACGATCGTGCTTGCTTCGCGTGAGCGACCACTGCAGCCTTATCCGTTAGCATACTCCGAAGGTCCCAGAAGGGGTGCATGGCCGACTTTGAGGCTGGTAGCCTCCGCCCGGATGGTCACGGGTCGAGATCAAGCGGCGGCAGCTAACAATGCAGCTTGGTGCGCCGCCGTGTGGCGCGCGCACGGTCTGCCGGTGGAGCAACAGCAGGGGCTGTTGTTCTGCCCGCTTGAGACGCCCCGCTTCTACCCAAACGTTGTCTCGGTCGATGAGACTCATAGCACTCATGCTCAAGTCGATCTTATTGCAGAACTTTCGAAAAGTACCACCTTCGAGTTCAGTGTTAAGGACAGCTTCAACAGCTTGCCTCTGAACGATATTGGTTTTGAACCCCTCTTTGAGGCGAGTTGGCTGTGGCGGGATTCTGCCTTCGCGCGAGTCAAACGAGGCCGGTCTCTGTAATGGGTCCATTTGAAATTCTAGCGGATTTGTTGGTTGGCCGTCGGGGTAGGAGACTCGCCTTCATCCCCCATATCGTTCCAATTAAAATCCCCGGGCAATTGCCATTTGTGCCCGTTTGTAAATTCTCCCCAAAGTTGAGATGCGCCATGCCCATACTGCCACCACACTTTTACTACTTTATCATAATGCCACACAGGATTATGTGCGGGGTTGCCATGATAGTGACCTATCCTAACGCCTGAGATTTCGTCCGCAAGATCAGAAGTAGGAATACCTAAGGCAACTCCAGGTATTAACGCGGCAATTAAGGTGACATACTTGCGGGTGTGGGCGACCCGTGCAGTTTAGACCTGACGATGGTCATTATTCCGCTCCTCGTACTAATCTACTCGCTTTTTATACGGACCCCGTTTCGTTGGCTTTGTCTCAGCGGCCTCAACAAGTTTCACGATATCGCCGATTTCCCAAAGCGTCTTGCTTACGCCAGCGGCCATTGTGGGCAACATGCGCAACGTTGAATGAACCTTGACGAAATTGTAGTACGTAGCGAACATGGCCACCGAATATGCATGGTTTTCGAATTTCTTCGAAAAGCCATTGGTGAGTCGGGTGAAGCGCCGATTGTGCATCCGCTGAGTGAGATTGCTGCGCTCAACGTATGAAGTTGAGACGTGCTTGGGAACGGGCTTCACTTCGATCCGCTGCTTGGTGACACCGAAGCACTCGGCAGGGCCCTCGGTCAAAATCTCGCACTTGAGTTCAGCGAGGATTGGCGGACCGTTATCGGCAGTCAAAACCCCACTCAGCTTGATCGGCTTCGACCCGGCCCGGACACCTTCGGGAGCGATCGAACGTCCCGAATCGACGTATTTCGTTGAAAAACCCTATGTTCAGGCGACCACGAGATGCGTGAGCGGCGGCTGTCAGCGAGGCAAGCCGGGCCTCTCCGCCTCACGCGGCGAAGACTGGCGCCGGGAAGGGGATGAGCTTCGCCAGTTTCCGCAGATTTTGGGCTGTGGCGGCTAATAGGAACTCGTCTTTGGCTCCACTCGGCCCACGCAGACGCAATCGATCAAGCCTGAGGATGCGCTTCAGGTGAGCAAAGAGCATCTCGACCTTCTTTCGCTCCCGGCGCGAAACGGCGTAGGCCTCGGTCTTGGCGATAGCGCGCGCCTTGTCGCGGGCGGCTTCGTGAATGGAGCGCGCGATCTTGCGCGCGGGCGTGTTGGGGCAGCATTTTGGCTTGAGCGCGCAGGCCTCGCAGTCCTGCTTGCGCGCGAAGTAGATCATCGTGCCGTCTTTCGTCAGCCCGTCGCGTGGCTTGGCGAAAGCGCGATGGTATTTCCTTAGCTCTTTCCCGCTGGGGCAGACATAAAGGTTGCTCTCCGGATCGAAGGCGAAGTCGCTGCGGGAGAAGGTTCCGTCCGTGCGCTCGGCCTTGTCGATCAGTTTCACATGCGGCTCGATCCCGCGCTCGTCCACCAGCCACCCAACCATCTCGGCCGAGCCGTAGCCCCCATCCGCGACCAGGCGCGACGGGGTGACATCGAACTGTTCAGCCGTGCGGTCGAGCATTGCTTTAGCCGCGCCGACTTCCGCTTGGCGAATGGCGGTCGTCGCCTCGACATCCATAATCACCGCATTCTTCAGATCGATGAGATAGTTGTCGGAGTAGGCATAAGCGGCGACGGAGTTGGCCGAAGCGGTGTAGCGGGCCGCCGGATCGGTTGGCGAGATCGCCTTCGGCTCGACCGGCGTCGCCCCGCCGAAGGCCGCGTCATCGAGGACCGACAGATATTCCGCGACTGCGCGACTGGAGGTCGGATCGAGATCCTCGACCTTGGCGACGCCTCGTCGTCGATGCGCGTCCGCCACGATTATGCTGGCGTCAACTGCGAAAGCTTCGCCTCCCACGATCCGTTCCTTGATGCAGCGCGCAACCACGGTCTCAAACAGTTTCCGCAACAGATCGCTCTCGCGAAAACGACCGTGGCGGTTCTTGGAAAAGGTCGAATGGTCGGGAACCTCGCCGTCGAGCTCCAAGCGACAGAACCAGCGATAGGCCAGATTGAGGTGGACCTCCTCGCACAACCGCCGCTCAGAACGAATGCCGAAGCAGTAGCCGACGATCAGCATGCGCATCATCAGCTCGGGATCGATCGAAGGGCGGCCCGTCTCGCTGTAGTACGGCTCGAGATGCGTCCGGACCTCCGAAAGGTCGACAAACCGGTCAATCTTGCGAAGCAGGTGACTGTCCGGGACATGCCGTTCCAGGCTAAAGCCATAAAACAGCGCCCCCTGCATAACCCGCCGTTCGCCCATCATCGCGAGAGCCCCAGATTCATTGAGAAAACTGAATCAGAGCCGAGTCGGCGACGCAAGTGAGTTTTTCAACATCGGGTAATGGACGGTAGCTCTTCCGCGAAGGCCGATACGATCGGCCAGGATATGGAAGAGGAGATCGTTCAATGGACTATTTTGCTGGGCTCGATATCTCAATGGATGAGACGCATATTTGCGTTCTCGACCGCGAAGGCGTGGTGGTTTACGAGAGCAAGGCGGCGTCGACGGCGCAAGCGATCGCGGACGAATTGGCGAAAGCGCCAAGCTGTCGGCGGATCGTATTCGAGACCGGACGCATGGCGCCGATCCTGTTTCACGGGTTGAGCCAACTCGGCCTTCCCGTGGTCTGCGTCGAAAGCCGGCAGGCCTACCAGGCGCTCAAGTCGCTGGCGACCCACAAGACCGATCGCAACGACGCGCGAGGTCTGGCGCATTTGGCCCGCACCGGGTTCTTCAAGCCCGTGCATGTCAAGTCTCTATGCGCTCACGCTCTCCGCTCACTCATAACCGCGCGCAAGAAGCTGGTGGGCCAGCGAGTGACCTTGGAAAATCAGATCCGAGGTTTGACGGTCGTGTTCGGGATCAGGCTGCCTCGCGCGCTCACCGCAGCCTTTATCGATCAGGCTCTCAAGGCAAGCGAAGGGATCGCTGGCCTCTCCGCCGCCATGCGGGGTCTGATTGCGGCGCGAACCGCCGTGATGACGGCGATCGCTGCGATCGACGCGGACATGAGACGTATGGCGAGGACCTCGGCGGCCTGCAGCCGGCTGATGACCATCCCAGGGGTCGGCCAACTGACCGCGCTCGCCTTTGTGGCCGCAATCGACGATCCTTCGCGCATTCGCCGATCGCGAGATGTCGGCGCCTATCTCGGCCTGGTCCCAAGACGGTATCAGTCCGGCGAGGTCGACTACGTCGGCAGCATCTCGAAATGCGGGGACCGGCGGGTGCGGACGCTTCTGTACGAGGCCGCCAACGTCATGCTGACGCGCTATAAGGGCCAGCTCAAGCTCAAGGACTGGGCCTTTGCGATCGCCAAGCGGTCAACGATGCGCAAGGCCAAGGTCGCTCTGGCCCGCCGCCTCGCGATCATCATGCACGCGATGCTGCGAGACGGGACCGAGTTCACATCGGCCTAGCCCCCGCACAATCCACGAGACAGGAGGCCGAATCTAGCTCCCAAGAGGAGCGACGCCCTAGGGAGGGAGCGGCAGATGGCGCCGATTGTGTAGCTGCGGCCCTTCTAAGCCGACGGCGATTTCAACCAAGTCACACCGCACCCAGCTGACCCCATCAAGTGCCGAACGAGCACGCAGAGAACACAGGCACCCGAAAGCGTCGACACCGGAAGAGGCCCTGGATTCCGGAGCGAAGCGCAACGCGCTTAGGAGAAGCGGATTTGAACGTCCTTTCCAAGCTCAGCAATCAAGGCTTGGAATGGCGTCTTGAACCCGAGCATTTACGGGGCGTGAGGTTGGTCGTGAGGACGATCTCCTGGATTTCCTGGTCGGATGTCCGGTCGATATCCAGGTGGCGCGGCAGCCATCGACGTAAGCGTCCATTGGCGTTTTCGATGCCGCCTTTTTGCCATGAGGCATAAGCGTCGCAGAACCAGGTCGTCATGTCGCGCATGGTCCTGAGCAGGCCGTGCTGGGCGAAGGCGGTGTCGTTGTCGAAAGTGATTGATCTTCGCAGATGAGGATCGATGCGGCCGAACTGTAGCGCGACAATCTGGATGGGAAAGCAGCGACAATCAGGATGGCCTTTTGGCGGTCGCGGCGAAGGGATGATTGCCGCGGCGGGACGATAACGCAAGCGCTATTTTGTCTTGAGATGGTCTGATTGTCGCGGCGCGACAATCAGCGTGATCCCTTGATTGTCGCGCGTGTCGGCGGGCGTCCCGCCCCGCGTGCCTGGTCGACGGCTTCCTTTCGCCGATAGCTGTCGACGTTCATTTCGAGGATCGTGGCGTGGTGCACGATGCGATCGATGGCCGCGAGCGTCATAGCTTGGTCGGAAAAGATTCTTCCCCATTCGCCGAAGGGCTGGTTGGCGGTGATGAGCATGGATCGGCGCTCGTATCGCGCGCTGATCAGTTCGAACAGAACGCTCGTCTCCGCCTGGTCCTTGGTGACATAGGCGAGATCGTCGAGGATCAGCAGATGATATTTGTCGAGTTTGGCGATCGCGGCTTCGAGTGCGAGATCGCGGCGTGCGATCTGAAGCTTTTGCACAAGGTCGGTTGTCCGGGTGAACAGAACGCGCCAACCCTTTTCGATCAAGGCCAAACCGAGCGCCGCCGCGAGATGGGATTTCCCGGCGCCGGGCGGCCCGAAGCACAAAAGATTGGCTCCCTTTTCGAGCCAGGCGTCGCCGGCCGCGAGCGCTTGCACCTGCGCCTTCGAGATCATTGGCACAGCGGTGAAGTCGAACGTGTCGAGGGTCTTTCCCGGCGGCAATCGGGCTTCCTCCAGATGCCGTTCGAAGCGACGGCGGTTTCGCTCCACCATCTCCTGTTCGGCGAGGGCGGCCAGGAAGCGGGCTGCGGCCCAGCCTTCTTTGTCGGCTGTCGTCGCCAGGGCGGCCCAGATCAGCTTGATGCCGGGCAGTCGCAACTCGCTCAGCAGCAGGTCGATGCGAGCGGCGTCGATCTTGTCGGTCGCCTTCATGCTGCTTCTCCAACGCTTGTCGCGATCTGATCGTAGATGGCGAGGGAGGGCAGCCTGACGACGACGACAGGCAATGCTGCGTCCTTCGGCCGGAAGCGTTCGATCAGCGCAGCGAGATCGGGAAGGACACCGTCGTCGAGAGCAGCCTGCAACGCGAGGGCGAGCTCCGCCTCGCAAGCGCGCTCGTGGGCGAGCGCGAGAAGGCCGACCATCGTGCGACAGGCGGCTCTCTCGCCGAGGCCAGCGAGCAAGGCCTCGAACGCCAGGGCGAAGGCTCGGCGGGGGAAGAGTTGATCGCGATAGACCAGATTGAGCAGCGCCATCGGCTTGCGGCGCAGGGAATGGATGACGTGGCGATAGTCGACGACGTGGCCATGTTTGCCGTTCGGCTGGGGCCGACCACGCCGCAAGGTGACGATGGGCGTCGAGCCCTGGAAGCATTCCAGCCGATCGTCATAAAGGTGGACCCGCAGCCGATGGCCGATCAGTCGCGAGGGAACCGAGTAGAACACCTTGCGCAGCGTGAAGGCGCTGGAGCTGGTGACGTCGACGTTGACCTCCTCGTAGTCGACGGTCTTGCGGACCGGCAGCTTGTTCAACGCCGCCCGCTCCTGGTCGATGCGCTTGGCGTTGCGGAGGTTGCCGCGGCCGACGATGTCGTCGACGAACCCCCGCCATGCGGGGAGATCGTCAAAGTCTCGCGAGGCGCGCAGCAACAGGGCGTCCGCGAGCGCTCTCTTGAGATGGCCGTGGGCGCTCTCGATCGAGCCGTTCTCGTGGCTGACGCCCGGATTCTTGCGGGTCGGCGTCATGCCGTAATGGGCGCAGAACGCTTCGTAGCGCTTCGTCAAATCCTCCTTGGCGTCGGCGCCCAGATTACGGAAGGCCGCCGAGAGGCTGTCGCTGCGATGTTGCTCGGGAACGCCGCCCAGCGCCCACAGGGCGTTTTGTAGCCCTTCCGCCAGCGCGACAAAGCTTTCGCCGCCGAGCACGACATGGGCGTGCTCGAAGCCGGAAAAGGGCAAGCGGAAGTGATAAAGCCGGCAGTCGAGCAGCTCGCCGGCGACGGTGACGCCGAGATCGGCCACTTCAGTGAAGTCCGACAGTCCCATTCGGCCCGGCGGATGCTCCTGACGAAAGATCACCTCCCGATCCGGGCCGTTCACCGCCCGCCAAGCCCGGATGCGGCGCTCGAGGGTCCGTCGCGTTCCGGCGCCCAGGTCTGGATGCCGACGGCAGAGTTCTCCGAAGACGGCGATCGGCCTCAGTCCGGGCGCGGCCTTCAACATCGGCACGACTTCATTGTCCCAGACATCGGCGAACGGATCGGCTCGGCGTCGTTCTCGACGCGCCTTCTTCTGGCTGGGAAACCGGGATCCGTTTCGAACCGGTAGGCGGTTGCCCCACTGAATCCGGCTTTCGCGCCGGCAATCGCCGGCGAATGGTTGCGACACAAGTTCATGAATAGCCTCATCTGACGATCGGTGACGTGTCGGCCGGGCAAGAAGTCGGTCCTCTCGACAAGAGAAGCCCGATCCCTAACCCAGCCGCCGTTACCGCCAGACGAGGCCACTTGGACGCTCGCCGCCGCCGCGGGGATATCTACGGTCGGGCTACGCCCTTCCTTCGTCACCCCCGCGGCGGCGCATTCTCATCCTGATTGTCGCGCGATTCTCATCCTGATTGTCGCGCCGCACGAACACCGCGAGCATCGCTGAGATCGTTTCTGCGGCGGTTTTCCCCGTGAGCCGCGCGGCGAGCGTAACCCGTGACTTACGCTCATGCAAGACGAGCACAGGCCGTGTGCATTTGCAGATGATGAGGTCGCCCTCCCAATGGCCGGCCTCGCCGCGGCTTTCAATGGTCTTCGGACGATCATGGATCGACGCTCGATCCTTGATGGTGTCGCGCGAGGCTCTGGCGCGACGCGGGCGACGGCGTTTGTGGCGACGCGTCAGATAACGCCACAAGGCCTCGGCCTTCTGTGCGGTCCGATAGATGAAGGCGTAGATTGTCTCGCAGCCGATGGCCCGCAGCCGCAGTTCGTTCCCGGATTTCAACCAGCCGGAGATCTGCTCGGGCGTCCATCCCTCGGCGAGCCAGTCACCCACGAACAACGTAAAGCGGCCTCTCGTTCGAGGATCGCTTCACGCCGCCTGCGCAATCGATAGGCTCCGGCGGCGTAAAGAGGCAATACCCGCCCGAGGGGAGTGCGTTCCGCTGCAGCTCCCTGGAGATGGTTGTTTCGCTCGACAGAGCGCCCGGGCAATGGCTCCCATCGACCGCCCCGCGGCCCGCAAAACGCCGATCTGGTCTCTTTCGTCCTCCGACAGGTGCGAATAGGATCGCATGGCAACACTCCTTAAGGTCTTGAACAACCTTGCCGATAGCAAATCGGCGGGGATGTTGCACTTCGCGTCAGAACTCAAGGGCGCCCGCCCTTGACCCATTAGAGAACACAATCGACGCAAACCGTCATTGCACAGCGACAGGCGGATCTGCCGAGGTCTTTTGCTAGGCCGTGTGGCGACAGGGTCACGGCCGGTCGAGCTGCGCCACCAGTTGCTCGGCCATGGAGCGGTCGATCACCTCGAAGGATCGACTGGCTCGGTCGTACGCGTACATCGTGCCCGAAGCGACCTCGAACCACCACGCGCTCAGACGCAACGTTCCGGCCGCAACCCGCTCCCGCACGATCGGATAGGACATCAGGTGCTCAAGCTGCACAAGCGCGTTGAGTTGAGAAAGTTGGTCGTACGGTTTCAGCCTCGCATCGAGCGCGCCCTCTTGCTCCAGACGAAAGGCCGCGCCATCCGCGTGGTGCAGCCATTTCGCAAGGTTGGGCGCTTCCTGGCGTCTGTCACTCGCCATCACCGCTTTCATCGCCCCACATTCGGAATGCCCGCACACGACGATGTTCGGCACTTTGAGCACAAGCACGGCATACTCGATCGCGCTCGCTTCCGACAGGTCGCCGATCGAGATACCCTCTGCCGTTGCCGGCGGTATGAGGTTGCCGACGTTGCGCATGGTGAAGAGATCGCCCGGCTCGGTGGAGGCGAGCAAATCCGGTACGACACGGCTGTCCGAGCAGGTCACAAATAGCGCATCCGGCGCCTGAGACAGCGCCAGCGCCTCGAACCGCCGCTCGTATTGCGGCAGCATACGCTCGCGGAAGTCGACGATACCCATGATGAGCTTTCGCACGGCCTATTCCCCGCCCCTTCTTGCTGGACGTTCCAGCGCGCGTCTTTCTCGACGGAACTGGACTCAAAACAAATAGCCCACTCTCAATTGAGTTTTGAAGGTGTAAACGGGAAAATCCCTGATGAACGGAATGCCGAACTCGGCCGAAATCACTGTGTGCTCGGTCGGCTTCCAGCCGACCATGAAGTTCAGCGGCAGAAACAACCGGCCCGTCTGGTTCCAGACCGGCGTTCCATAGTTCCATCGAATGTCCGGGCTAGGGTAGAGCGTGAAGAACAGGCTGTGCGGCAGATTGATGTTGAGCGTCGGCGCGATGCGCAACTGCCGCAGCATCCTGCCGTCGTCATTGCCTTCGAAATCGATTCCATAGCGCGCCTGCGGCGCGAAGTAGCTGCCCGGACTGATCTCCGGAAGCATCGCGCGGACGACAAACCCCGTGACCTGTTCCCAGGCGTCCGTCGCCACTCCGTTGGTCGAAGTCGGCGCGATCAGCTGCCCGCCGAGCGCGACTGCCCATCGCTGATCGAAGTCGTGCACGATCCACGCCTGACCGAGCACGTTGCCGAAGCCGGACACGGTCGCGCCGGTCGGATTTTCGGGCGTCACTGCGTTTGTCCACACGACTGGAATTTCGGCTCGGAAGTTCAGCTCCCATTGCGGCGCGAGCCTGAATGGCGCCTCGATCCGGGCGAACGGCGTGTTGGTTTCGACTCGTTTGGTCGTTCCCTCCTCGACGCCTGGACCGGGGGCTTCGGTATAGCGGTCAAGAAGCTCGATCTTGCCCAACGGCTGGGTCGGATCGTCGCCTGTCCCGCTGGCGACGTCAGGAGGATCCGAGCCGGCAAGAACGGGGCCCGCCAGCTCATCGCCCCAGCGAGGGAAGCGCAACGCGCAAGGGCGAGAAGCGACGGTGCTTGTCCAAAACGCGCGCAAGTCTCGGCAGCACTGCCGCAACCGCCGTTCACCTCATCGCCGCGAGATTCCTCCAGAAGGTCTCGAGACTCTTCGTGCCGCCGAAGAGCGTGGTGAAATTGGTGGAATCGACCAGAACGATGTCTCCGGCCCGCTGCTCGTTCGGCGGCATCCACAGGAGGCAGTTGAACTCCCTGTTGCCCGCCTCGGTGAAAGGATGCGGACGGTCGGGGTCGATCGGCTGCCGCGCGAGCACCTGTACGGAGTTCCGCGCCTCCCGTCAGTTCATAATGCGGCAGATGCGGGTGGAAGTTCAGGGTCGGGACGTTCTGCAAGAGGCCAAGCCGGTCGATGTCGTGGAAGGCCGTGAGCGGAGCAATTTCGTTTGTGCCTTTCACGACCGCTGGCCGAAGGCCGTAGGTGTTGTGTACGGGAACGCCAAGGCCCTTCATCAACGAGCGCGTATATTGCCCAAACCGCTGCTGGCGAGGGACGAGCGGGTCGCCGTGATGCAGATACTCCACCTGTCGTTGCTTCATGTCGCCGGTGAAGCCGACGTCATGATGGGGCGCAAGCAGGAGACAGGCGCCGTCCCGCTTCAACCATTCGCGGATCGCGGCAATCTCCTCCGGCGCCGCCTCCTGTTCGGAGAGAATATGGTCGAGTCCGAACACCATCAGCGTGTCGGCGTCGGCCAGAATACGTTCATCGATCGGCAGCTTGAATCCGGCCTGGTCGATGCGTTGGAAGACGGCGACCGGATGGCCAGTCGTTTCGCCAGCGATCTTCTGGAAACTGAGGGTCGAGCGGTGAAAGAGCTCAAGCGTTCCCGCGATGCCCTGAAGGAACTGCGCCGCGCTCCATTCCGGCGTTTCGTAGGCCGGCCAGAGGACGTTCCGAACCTCGGTCATGGTGGAGAAACGATTCTCCATCGCCGCCGGGTCGCGCTGCGCCTCCCAGGGATAGCTCCACGTCCAGTAGATGCTCACGCGCCGCTTGCCCGGCGAATATTTGCGCGGAATGTGATCCTGATTGTAGGTCCGGGCGGAAGCTTGCGCTGACATGAGAATCCTCCCTTTTGTCGTGCTGGCCGCTCAGGCCCCGCCCAGTGGGTTCAATGACGCGAGATAGCCAAGCGCCTTGAGGCCCGGGAGAAAGAAGTACCCGCCGCCTCTAAGCGCGGCGCCTCGGGCTCCGCCTTTGGCGGCCTGACCCATTGCGAGTCACGGCGCCGCCGTGCGTGACAGTCAGGGCGACGGGCCCGGGAAGCCCTGCCCAGAAGTCTGGGCTAAACACGAGTTCGCCCTTCGTCCGACGCAGGCGACGCCGCCCTGCGCCTCCTCGGGGTGGAGCGTCCTTGAGCCGCTCGTCGTCGAGGAGCGGAACGCGCCTCTCCGCGGCCGTTCGAAAAGACGAGCCCGACCAGCGAAAGCCCGAGGACCGGGGGTCGCCGCCGGCAACCAGGGCAGGGATCGAGGTCTTGGACTTCAGACGCACGTCCCGCGCGCCCGCCCGGAACAAGAAGAGGGCCGCGTCGCCCTCGCACAGCGGACGGCGAACCTCGCCGTCGACCACGAGATGAAGGTCCGTCTCGAACGAGCGCGTCCAGCCGATCGCCTCGGCGCGGGCGATGAGACGCTGGCGGACGAAGTCGAGCACCAGCCCGTCCAGCGCGACCGGACGGCAGATCGTCGTAGGTCCGCTCGCGTCCCTCCTCGTTTGAGGGAAGCAGGCCGGCCGCTCCTTGAAGAAGCCGCGATTGGCCATCGCCAGATAGCTCTCGGCCGGCAGGTTGTTGGCGATGAGAATGTCGTGGCTATCGAGTTCGACGTGCCAGTAGCTGATTGTCTCCACTTCGACCTCGGCGATGGTCGCGCCGTTGACGAGGTTGCGGACGGGAATGAACACTTCGCCGCATAGATCGATGCACACCGAGTGGCCAGACGAGAGGAACAAGTCCTGCGAAGGCCGGTTCGGCCCGAAGGCATCGGCGGCGATCCGGATCGGGAACATGGGCCGCGAATTGGGATGGCTGCGGAAGTCAAAGTCGCGATGGCCGAGCCACTTGACCGGGCAGAACTCGCCTGAGGCGGTGAGGACAAGGTCACCGATCTTGAGCCTCTCGACCCGAACGTCGCCTCCGGGCGTTCGGATGAGCGTCCCGGCGGCGAAGCAGACCTCTATCCAAGTTATGTCATTTGTGGAGCTGTTGAGGCTGTCATAAACTTGGCCTCCCGTGCCGATGATCGCGGCGCTGGCGAGTTCTGGGGGATTCGTGCCCTGCCAAGTCATCGACAGGGAGACGAAGCCCGAAGACACCAAGGCGATCGACGTTAGCTGCCATCCCGCCACGCCGTCCACCGTTTCGGCAGTGAGCGCGAAGGTCGTGAACGTGACGGACCCGCTGGGAATGCCGGGAAGACCAAGGTGTTCGACCGTCTTGTCGGTGAAGGTGAGACCAGCCGACGACGCGGCGGTGGAGCTGTCGTAGTTCATCGTGACCGAGCCGACGAAAGTTCCCTCGTGGACGCCGAAGGTCCCGCTCGGACTGTTATCGACCGTGATCCCAGTAAAGTCGGCATTCCAGATGTTCGCCACGGCTTCCTCCGCCTTGGCCGTTGCCGCCGTTGGGGCCCCGACGCGCGCTCGACAAATTGCGCGAGGATCCTTCACGCAGGTTCATATACGACTCAATCGATCGGGTCCATGACGAGCGAAACATCCGCCCGTAGGTCAAAACAGAGACTATCTGCTTAGCCGCTCAGGCCCGGCCCTGTGCGTTCAGCGACGCGAGATAGCCGAGCGCCTTGAGGCCCGGGAGAAAGAAGTACGCGCCGCCTCTTAACGTGGTGAAGGCCGGCAAGCCGGCGATTTTCTTGCGAATGGGGCGCTTCGGAATCTTGTACTCGAGCGTCCCGTCATGGGCGCCGATGATCGGGTCACGTTCGTTGCCGAGCTCGTTGAAGTTCCGATCGTTGATCCAGACGTTCTGCGCGAACTCGAACTGGCGGATAAGGCTCGCGCAGATGACGAAGGCGGCGATCCCGCGCTCGACCCCGTCGTCGGGAGCGCCTTCCGGCAGAGGAGGCCCGTACGGCGCCCCTCGCCGGATCATCCGGCGCCGGTTCATGTTGTGCGCCGTGTCGCGAGGATTTATCCGGCGAATGTGCGAGCCAAGCGGGACCGCATAGCCGTGCGGGTCCATCTCCTTGTAGGTGAAGTCGTTGTTGCGCTGCATGTCGGCGCCGAGCCCCGGATCGTCTTTTTCCGGCGCGAGCACCAGCGGCGCGCCGCTGCGCCAGCGCCCCATCAGCTTGGCCGCGATGAGTTCTTGCTCCTCCGCAGTTTCACCGTGCTGCCCGAGAAACTCGCGAAACTTCCCCACATGCTCCTCGAGCCGCCGGTAGGCCATGAAGCTGCCGTTCCGCGCGAGAATTTCGGGCTGCGGGCTGTCGGCTATGACGCCGTATTCGTCGGGATAGCCCAGGATGAACTCCCCCGGTTTTAGCGGCTCGCCGGTTCCCGGCGTCGGTTTGACATCGTTTCCCTCGATCGCCGGCTCCGACAACCTGTCGCGGTAGCCGAAATGCTCATGCGCATAGCCGAACGGCGGAATGGCCTGAAGGTCGAGCACGGAGAGGATCTCGACGCCGGGGCAGCCGGCGACAAGCTTCCCGTGCTCCGAGACGCACCGGTCCTGCTCCGCCTTGTCCCGCGCAAAGAGAATGACGATCGCATGCAGATCGGGGCTCGCAAGCCCGCCGAGCCAATGTTCGGGAGCGTTCAAGCCGTCATCGCCGAGCACCTCCGCACGCGCCGCCATGCCCTGCTTGAACTCCTCCGGAAAAGACGCGAGAGAAGCCTCGTCCAGTCCGAGCGCGCGGAGGCCGTTCCAGGTGAAAGCCGCCGTCACCCAGCGCTTGTCCTCCTCGACGCCGGCCCGCATCGACGCCGCCGAATGAATCGTCTCCTTGATCGCCGACGCCCAGGCGCGGCCGCCGGCTCCGTCGCGAAACGACAGAAATTCGTAGCGGGCGGTGAGCGCCGGGGCGCGGGTCAGCAGCAGGTGCTGGATGTCGTCGAATTCGAGCATCGCGACGTTCCCTCGTTTAGCTGACCTCGCTCTGGGTGACCGTCAGCTCCGCGCCTCGCAGACCGTCCGACCCGACAATCCTGTCCCCGGCAATCATTGCATCTGATCGAGCATGGTCGAGAACGCGGCCTTCAGTTTGAGGGCTTTTTTGATTTCAGTGGCGCTCACATACGGATATTCCGCGTATTCGAGGAAGCTCGGGCATTGATGATCTCGGACAAACTTGACGAACGCGGCGGGGTTTGTCTGCCAGTCCATCGGGAAACCCTCGAGATTCTCGAACACCGTCCTGAGGCCGGTGATGCCGAATAGCGTCACCGCGTCTTCGGTATATTTGTCGAAGTCGGTGTCGAAAATGCCCTGATACATGAAGTAGGTTTCCCCCTTGATGGGGAAGAGCACCCAGCGCAGGTAATGCAGCTGCAAGACAGCCAGGGCGTCCGGCTGCGCCGCGATCGTTTTCTCGATGTCTTGGCGAATTTGTAGAAGACTTCCTCGCGGCCGGGGATAATCTTGGCCACGATCGAGAAGCCGTAGTACGCCGGGGTCTTAGGAAAGATGGGCCCGTAACGCCCCTGCTCGACCTTGTCCTGGAAGTACCCTCCCTTGGGGATCGCCATCGCCGCGGGCTTCGACCAGTCCTGTGTCTTGGATTCGTTCGACATTGTGTTGGCCCTTCCTTGATGTGTTTCCTCAAGAATAATTCTGTTTGTTGTGGGCTGGTTCGACCGGCGGCGCCTGAGCAGCCGGCAGGAACAGGCGCGCGAGGCGATTGAAGGGTCCTCGCAGCAACGCGTATGGGACGAGCGCCAGCAAAGTCGCCGTAAACAGGAGCTCCAGCGGATACACAAACCGGACTGTCATGAGCTGATAGACGCAGTCGAGCGCGATCGCCAATAGGAACGGAGTCATCGCTCCCCGCCAGCCCTCGTGGAGCAACTGCAGACGCCTCTCCGGGCGTGTAAGCATCGCCCACAGATAGCCCTGCCGCCCCTGCCTCGCATCCTGAATGCCGGCACGCAGCGCCAACAAGCTCGCCATTGTCGGCTGGACGTAGAACCGCAAACTCAGGGAGCCATTTGGCCGCGCGAGAAAATTATCCCAACCGCGGCCGATCATTTCTAAAAGAACGCTCATAACTCGACGCCGTAAGTGGCAAAAAATATGCTGTGCTCGATTGAGGGATTAGTCAACCGCAAGGCGTAGCCAACGAATGGACTTCGTTCGCGTCAAGCAGCGGCCCACGATACGCTTGAGCCCGGTCCATGGGGTGTTAATCAGTCTTCCTACCGCAACGTTTTAGGGCCGATTTGGCCGGCTCGCCACATCGTCAGGCAATGGCCGCTATTTGCGGATAGTGTTCTCTAATGGGTCAAGGGCGGGAGCCTCTTCCGGATGTCGACGCTTTCGGGTGCCTGTGTTCTCTGCGTGCTCGTTCGGCACTTGATGGGGTCAGCTGGGTGCAGGGCGGCTAGGTTGAAATCGCAGTCGGCCAACGGTTGGCCCCTGCAACAGAATCCGCGCCGTCGTCTACTCCCTCCCTGGGCGTCGCTCCTCTTGGGAGCTAGATTCGGCCTCCTGTCTCGTGATTGCGCTTAGTCGAAGACGAACTCCGTCCCGTCTCGCAGCATCGCGTGCATGATGATCGCGAGGCGGCGGGCCAGAGCGACCTTGGCCTTGCGCATCGTTGACCGCTTGGCGATCGCAAAGGCCCAGTCCTTGAGCTTGAGCTGGCCCTTATAGCGCGTCAGCATGACGTTGGCGGCCTCGTACAGAAGCGTCCGCACCCGCCGGTCCCCGCATTTCGAGATGCTGCCGACGTAGTCGACCTCGCCGGACTGATACCGTCTTGGGACCAGGCCCAGATAGGCGCCAACGTCTCGCGATCGGCGAATGCGCGAAGGATCGTCGATTGCGGCCACAAAAGCCAGCGCCGTCAGTTGGCCGACGCCCGGGATTGTCATCAGCCGGCTGCAGGCTGCCGAGGCCCTCGCCATACGTCTCATATCCGCGTCGATCGCGGCGACCGCCGTCATCACGGCAGTTCGCGCGGCAATCAGACCCCGCATGGCGGCAGAGAGGCCGGCGATCCCCTCGCTTGCTTGAAGAGCCTTGTCGATGAAGGCTGCGGTGAGCGCGCGAGGCAGCCTGATCCCAAACACGATCGCCAAACCTCGGATCTGATTTTCCAAGGTCACTCGCTGGCCCACCAGCTTCTTGCGCGCGGTTATGAGTGAGCGGAGAGCGTGAGCGCATAGAGACTTGACATGCACGGGCTTGAAGAACCCGGTGCGGGCCAAATGCGCCAGACCTCGCGCGTCGTTGCGATCGGTCTTGTGGGTCGCCAGCGACTTGAGCGCCTGGTAGGCCTGCCGGCTTTCGACGCAGACCACGGGAAGGCCGAGTTGGCTCAACCCGTGAAACAGGATCGGCGCCATGCGTCCGGTCTCGAATACGATCCGCCGACAGCTTGGCGCTTTCGCCAATTCGTCCGCGATCGCTTGCGCCGTCGACGCCGCCTTGCTCTCGTAAACCACCACGCCTTCGCGGTCGAGAACGCAAATATGCGTCTCATCCATTGAGATATCGAGGCCAGCAAAATAGTCCATTGAACGATCTCCTCTTCCATATCCTGGCCGATCGTATCGGCCTTCGCGGAAGAGCTCCCGCCCATTACCCGATGTTGAAAAACTCGAATTTCCGCGTCGATCACAATTCAGGAGACCGCTGGCCGCCTCGATGAAAATTTCCTTGGGGGGTTCGGCGGACCGACCGGTCTTGCCGCGTGCGACGCTCCTAGGCGCCCTGCCGTGAGGACTATCGGCTGACATGACGCGACGCGCGCGAAAACGAGATTTTCGCGGCGGCTCAATTTCCGAGTTTTTCAACATCGGGTAATGGACGGAAGCTCTTCCGCGAAGGCCGATACGATCGGCCGGGATATGGAAGAGGAGATCCGTTCAATGGACTATTTTGCTGGCCTCGATATCTCAATGGACGAGACGCATATTTGCGTTCTCGACCGCGAAGGCGTGGTGGTTTACGAGAGCAAGGCGGCGTCGACGGCGCAAGCGATCGCGGACGAATTGGCGAAAGCGCCAAGCTGTCGGCGGATCGTATTCGAGACCGGACGCATGGCGCCGATCCTGTTTCACGGGTTGAGCCAACTCGGCCTTCCCGTGGTCTGCGTCGAAAGCCGGCAGGCCTACCAGGCGCTCAAGTCGCTGGCGACCCACAAGACCGATCGCAACGACGCGCGAGGTCTGGCGCATTTGGCCCGCACCGGGTTCTTCAAGCCCGTGCATGTCAAGTCTCTATGCGCTCACGCTCTCCGCTCACTCATAACCGCGCGCAAGAAGCTGGTGGGCCAGCGAGTGACCTTGGAAAATCAGATCCGAGGTTTGGCGATCGTGTTTGGGATCAGGCTGCCTCGCGCGCTCACCGCAGCCTTCATCGACAAGGCTCTTCAAGCAAGCGAGGGGATCGCCGGCCTCTCTGCCGCCATGCGGGGTCTGATTGCCGCGCGAACTGCCGTGATGACGGCGGTCGCCGCGATCGACGCGGATATGAGACGTATGGCGAGGGCCTCGGCAGCCTGCAGCCGGCTGATGACAATCCCGGGCGTCGGCCAACTGACGGCGCTGGCTTTTGTGGCCGCAATCGACGATCCTTCGCGCATTCGCCGATCGCGAGACGTTGGCGCCTATCTGGGCCTGGTCCCAAGACGGTATCAGTCCGGCGAGGTCGACTACGTCGGCAGCATCTCGAAATGCGGGGACCGGCGGGTGCGGACGCTTCTGTACGAGGCCGCCAACGTCATGCTGACGCGCTATAAGGGCCAGCTCAAGCTCAAGGACTGGGCCTTTGCGATCGCCAAGCGGTCAACGATGCGCAAGGCCAAGGTCGCTCTGGCCCGCCGCCTCGCGA
The DNA here is from genome assembly GCA_963721905.1 of uncultured Alphaproteobacteria bacterium. Taxonomy (GTDB): domain Bacteria; phylum Pseudomonadota; class Alphaproteobacteria; order Rhizobiales; family Beijerinckiaceae; genus Roseiarcus. Next base: position 127,354 of record CAVRMF010000013.1, on the reverse strand, counting down.
TCATCATGCACGCGATGCTCCGCGACGGGACGGAGTTCGTCTTCGACTAAGCGCAATCACGAGACAGGAGGCCGAATCTAGCTCCCAAGAGGAGCGACGCCCAGGGAGGGAGTAGATGACGGCGCGGATTCTGTTGCAGGGGCCAACCGTTGGCCGACTGCGATTTCAACCGAGCCGCTCTGCACCCAGCTGACCCCATCAAGTGCCGAACGAGCACGCAGAGAACACAGGCACCCGAAAGCGTCGACACCGGAAGAGGCTTCCGCCCTTGACCCATTAGAGAACACAATCGACGGTGAGCGGACGTTCTAACCACGGATTTGATTGGCGCCGCCGTCGCGCCCGTAGTGAGTCCTTGCAGTCGCGACGCAGTGCACCGCAGAATTCTGGCGGCGCATCGATACCTGCCATTCCGGCGATGAGTTGCGTCGCTCCTACTTGTGTCCCGAGCGCAGCAAGCCAGTCCGGCCGGGGTACTGCGCCTTCGGATTCTGCCGCCACCAGAACTCGACGGCGACTGGAATGCGCCATTTCTTGGCGAGGCGGTCCACTTCCTTCCAAACGTCGGGCGCCGACCTTCCCTGCACCGAAATGCCGAGGTCGGGGTAATACTTGAATCCTTCCTCTTCATATTTCACTACCTTCGCCGGGGTATCAAGTTCGCGGACCAGTCTGTCGCCCTCGACTCCCTTCGCCTTAACCTGCGCGATCGTCGCCAACAGGATCGCTGACCAGCGCGGGTTGTGAATTGGCGTACCGTTCACGAAAGCCGAAATCGGCTTAGTGAAAGCTAGCCCGGGTGCGCTGTCGAACTCCATTTTCCCGCTGCTCGTCGTGATCGGAGTGGATTCCGGCTGATCATCGCGCTCCATGCCCAGCTGCTCCATCGCCTCCCGAACAATTCGATCAATGGTTTCACTCGGCGTCTTTGTGCCGAACCAAGCCGCGATAGACTTGAGGTCCGCAAATGTGGCGTCGTTGATTCTGACTACGGGCATCATGTGGTTCTCCAGTCGCTTCGGCAATGATATGTTACATATTATGAAATGGAGGTCAAGGGGAATATGTTACATATCGTGCTGTTGGCGTTCGGCGAGGAAAGACCGCAAACGGTCGATACCGGCTGACGCCCGCGCCCGCGATTGGGGACGATTCCGAAGGGTGTCGCCAACCTGGCAGGTCCGGTCGTTCGCCTTGACGGCGCCGCCTGTTACCGCCGAACAATCGAGCCTGGAACGATTCGGGGCGCTCATTGGCAAAAGCGACATTTGCGGAAGTCGTATCTACCTTCGGCGCCGAAGCCCGCGCCAAGCTGGACAATCCCGCCATTTCCGGGGCGCCCGAGGATCAACTCCGGGCGCCGCTCGAAAGGCTCTTTCACGAACTCGCGGCGCTCGGCGACCTCGCGCCGGGCGGCATGTCACTCGTCGGCGAAACGACGCTCTCACATTTGCAGACGCGGCCGGACTATGCGGTCAGCGTCAACAATGCGCTGGTCGGCTTCATCGAGGTCAAGGCGCCGGGCAAGGGCTGCGACCCGCGCAAATTCTCCGACCCGCACGACAAAGCGCAATGGGGCAAGCTCAAGTCGTTGCCCAATCTGGTCTACACCGACGGCAACGGGTTCAGCCTTTGGCGCGACGGCGAGCTCGCCGGGAAAATCGTCCCGCTCGAAGGCGACATTGAATCCTCCGGCGCGAAGCTCAACGCGCCCGAGGCGCTGAACGGCCTCGTGGCGGATTTCCTGGGCTGGGCGCCGCAACCGCCGACCAGCGCCAAAGCGCTTGCGCAAACCAGCGCCCGCCTCTGCCGCCTGTTGCGCGACGAGGTCCTGGAGGAGATGGCGGCGGGCCACGGCAGCCTGCAACATCTGAAGGAGGATTGGCGCGCGCTGCTGTTTCCCGACGCTAGCGACGCGCAATTCGCCGACGGCTACGCCCAGGCCGTGACCTTCGGCCTCCTGATGGCGCGCGCTCTGGAGATCCCCTTGAAAGACGGCGTCGAACTGGCGGCGATCAAGCTCAAGAAAACGAACACGCTGATCGGCACGGCGCTCAATGTCCTGACCGAGGACGAAGCCAACCAGCAATCACTCAAAACCTCGCTTGGGACGCTGACACGCGTGTTGAACGAAGTGAACTGGTCGCCGCTGAGTAAGGACAAGCCTGAAGCGTGGCTTTATTTCTATCAGTATTTTCTCGAGGTCTACGACAACCGTTTGCGCAAGCTCACGGGCTCCTACTACACGCCGCCGGAAGTCGTCAGCGCGATGGTCAACCTCGTCGATCAGGCGCTGCGAGGCCCGTTGTTCGAGCGGTCGGCGGGGCTCGCCTCGTCGGACGTGACGCTCGCCGATCCCGCCGTCGGCACAGGGACCTTTTTGCTCGGCGCGCTCAAGCGCATCGCCGCCAATGTCGAAAAGGATCAGGGAGCGGGCGCTGTCGGCCTGGCGATCACGGCAGCGGCGAAACGGCTGTTTGGCTTCGAAATCCAGTTTGGTCCATTCGCGGTCGCGCAACTGCGCCTGCTCGCGGAAATGCGGGTATTGATCAAAGCGACTGGGAAAAAGGCGACGCTGCCGGAACTGAACCTCTTCATCACCGACACGCTCGGCAATCCCTTCGTCGAGGAGGAGCAATTGCCGCAGATCGTCGAGGCCATCGCGAAATCGCGCCGCCAGGCGAATAAGGTCAAGCGCGAGCAGCCGATCACCGTCGTCATCGGCAATCCGCCCTACAAGGAGAAGGCGGAGGGGCGCGGCGGCTGGATCGAAAAGGGCGCGGGCGGCAAGCTGCATGCGCCGCTCGACCGCTGGAAAGCGCCGCCCGAGTGGGGCTTCGGCACACACGGCAAGCACCTCAAGAACCTTTACGTCTATTTCTGGCGCTGGGCCACCCTGAAAGTATTTGGCGCGGGGCGCTTCGCCGCGACCGGGCTGCCGGACACTGACGAAGAAGGCATCGTGTGCTTCATAACCGTTGCCGGCCTTCTTCACGGACCGGGTTTCGAGAAAATGCGGGATGATCTGCGCCGCACCTGCTCTTCGATTTGGGTTATCGACTGTTCGCCGGAAGGTCTCACCAGCCGGACGTGCGAACCCGCATTTTTCAGGGGGTGCAGCAGCCGATCTGCATCGTACTTGCTGCAAAAGAGTTAGGTAAAAACGCGCACATGCCAGCACATGTGCGATTCCGCGCGCTGCCAAAAGGCAGGCGTGAAGAAAAGTTCGCCGCGCTCGCGGCGCTGTCGCTCGAGGGGAAGGACTGGACCGACTGTTCGTCGGACTGGCGCGCGCCCTTCTTGCCGGAGTTTGTCGGAAAGTGGGCGGATTTCACACCGCTTCGCAACTTGTTCAGTTACGACGGCCTGGGCGTCATGCCCGGCCGAACGTGGATCATTGCACCTGACAAGGAGACACTGAGTTTCCGATAGGATCGTCTGATCAAGGAGAAGAATGAGGCGACGAGGGAGCTGCTTTTTCATCCGCACCTTCGCAGTGGCAATTTGGGCGACAAGTACTCGACTAAATCGATAAAGACTGGCCTTTTTGGCCACGAATTTCGTGGATTTTCGGTCGCAAAGGACTCCGGGAGTGCCATTACCCCGACGCCGTACGCCTTCCGGAGTTTCGACAGGCAATGGATCATCCCAGATGCACGAGTAATCAATCAACCCAATCCGACACTGTGGAAGTTGTCGTCAGACAAGCAGGTTTTCATCACTGCTCTTGAGAGGGTCTCGCCGATAAGCGGCCCCGCATTGTCCTTGACAAACCTAGTTCCAGATCATGATCACTATAAAGGCTCTTTTGCCGGCCGCGTTTACCCTCTTTGGTCCGACGCGCAGGCGACGCAATCGAACGTGCGCGCGGAAATCTTGCAGGCGCTGGCCAAGGCGCACGGCGCGCCGGTCAGCGCTGAAGACCTCTTCGCCTACATCGCTGCCGTCATGGCGCATCCCGCCTTCACCGCGCGCTTTCGCGCCGATCTCGTCCGGCCGGGCCTGCGCGTGCCGCTGGCGGCGGACAAGGCGCTGTTCGACGAAGCCGTCGCGCTCGGCTGCGAGGTGGTCTGGCTGCACTGCTACGGCGAGCGTTTCGTCGACGCGGCCGCCGGTCGCGCGAAAGGGCCGCCGCGCCTGCCCGAGAACGAGAGGCCGTTCATCCCTGACGACGGCGCCATTCCCGGCGCGCCGGAGCCGCTGCCGGAGACCATGAATTACGACGCGGCCAAGCGGCGCCTCGTCATCGGCAAGGGCTTCGTCGAGAACGTCACGCCGGCCATGCGGAATTACCAGATTTCCGGCAAGACTGTGCTCGACCAATGGTTCAGCTACCGCAGGCTGGACCGCACCAAGCCGCAGATCGGCGACAAGCGCCCGCCCTCGCCGCTCGAAAAGATCCAGCCGGAGGGATGGCTCGCCGAATACACCGTGGACCTGCTGAACCTTCTTAACGTGCTTGGTCGCCTCATCGCGCTCGAACCGCGGCAAGCCGACTTGCTGGAGCGGATCGTGGCGGGGCCGGTCGTCGCCATCGCCGACGATAACGATAGTGACCAGAAGTCGGGGACAACTGGCGACGAGCCGTCGCAATAGGCAGCGCCCTCTGGCAGACTTGACCAACTGATTCACTGCGAGACGAGGACGAGCCGCCCGCCATGACGCGCCACGGTCAACTGGACCTTTTCGGCGAAAGCCAGCCGGAGCTTCCGGGCGCCGAGGGAACGGCCGCGGTCTATCGCGCCGATCCGGACGAGGTGCGCGCCGAACTGCTGCGCGTGCTCGCTCAGGCGCGCGCGGCGCAGAGCTTTCCCTGGGACGCGCGGCGCACGCTCTATTGGCGCACGGTCTTTCCGCAGATGGCGAACTGGCTGCCGGACGAGGAGGCCGCGCAGTTGCGCTTCGAGTTCGAGACGGAAATCCGGCGCCTGGAAGCGGCCTAGCGCGTGCTTCGCCGTCGGGCTCTACAAGGCGCTTGGCGGGTTCGCGACCAACGGTCGAGGGCGAGTTCTCCGCCACCCAGTTCCTCGCCGACGTCGACGGCCACCCCGACGATCCGCCGCTCAAGCGCGCGCTCGAGGAACTCGAATTCTTCTCGCGCGAAGTGCGCATTCTGGGCGTCTATCCGGCGCATCCGTTCCGAGCAGAGACGCAAAACGGAAGCTAGCCACACGCGGATTTGAAGCGCTGCTGTCTGCCGCTCCGGGGTCGGTTCCGCTAATCTGACTTCATTCCACCGCCCACCCCCGCCCCGAGGCCGACATGTCTTTAGCAAAAGCAAAGTTTGCGTTCATCGCTTTGCTGTCGCTCGCGCCGACCTTTGCTTTTGCCCAGAACGCGCCGCCCGCGGCGGTGCGGGCGACAGTCGAGAGCGTCGCCGCTGACGGCGCGAGCCTCTCCGTGCGCACTCGCGGCGGCGATGAGCGGACCGTCCGGCTTACGCCGAAGACGCGGTTCGTCCTCGTTTCGCCGGCCTCTCTGACCGACGTGAAGCCTGGCGCGTTCGTCGGCGTCGCAGCGGCGCCCGGCGAAGCCGGTCAGCTGAAAGCGATGGAAGTCCATATCTTCCCCGAATCGATGCGGGGGACCGGCGAGGGATCCCGGCCCTTCGATCTCGGGCCCGGGAGCACAATCACCAACGGAACGGTCTCGGCCTGGGTCGACGCCGTCAACGGTCCTGCTCTTACCGTCACCTATAAGGGCGGCGAACAGACGATCGTGGTCGATCCGAAGACGCCGATCGTGACTTTCGAGCCCGGCGCCGCAACCGACGTCAAGCCCGGGGCGGCGATCATTGCCCGCGGGCCGAAGCAGCCGGACGGGTCGGTCGAAGCCGCGTTCTTCCTGATCGGCAAGGACGGGCTGGTTCCCCCCTTGTGAGCCAGGTGACGGCTCGGTAGCCCACGCGAATCGTTGCGTCCAGCCGATTTGCCCGCGCCAACCGTACCGTGCTAGCACGCGGACTCGTTCCTTCGGCGGTTGAGGGGCCCAATGGGCAATAATCCGGTGAGCAATAACCTGGCCGCGAGCCGGCTGGCGGCGGTTGCGCACGATTCAAAATTCACCTTCGTTCTCGTCAAGCCCACCCATTACGACGATCGGGGCTATCCGATTCAGTGGTACCGCTCGGCGCTGCCGTCGAATACGCTCGCCTGCATGAATAGCTTGGCGGAGGACGCGCGCCGCCGGGAGGTGCTCGGTCCAGGCGTATCGATCGAAATCGAAACCTATGACGAAACCAACCGCCGCGTGTTTCCGAGCCGGATCATCCGCGACCTGAAGCGCAGGGGCGGGCAGGCGCTTATCGGCATCGTCGGGGTGCAGTCGAATCAATATCCGCGCGCGATGGACCTTGCGCGCCAATTTCGCGCCGCTGGCCTTCAGGTCTGCATCGGTGGGTTCCACGTCTCCGGCTGCATCGCGATGCTGCCTGAAATGCCGTCCGAAATGCGGGAGGCGCAGGGGCTCGGCATTTCGCTGTTCGCCGGCGAGTCGGAGGAGCACCGGCTCGATGAGGTCCTCGTGGACGCCTGGCGCGGGACCTTGAAGCCGCTCTACAACTTCATGGACCATTTGCCCTCGCTCGAGGGCGAGCCCGCGCCGATCCTGCCGCGAAAGCATCTCGCGCGCACGACGGGACACTATTCCTCGATCGATCTCGGCCGCGGCTGCCCCTATCAATGCTCGTTCTGCACCATCATCAACGTGCAGGGCCGCAAGAGCCGCTTCCGCACGCCCGACGACCTCGAGCAGATCATTCGCGAGAACAGGAAGCAGGGCATCGACCGGTTCTTCATCACAGACGACAATTTCGCCCGCAACAGCGACTGGGAGATCCTGCTCGACCGGGTGATCAAGCTCCAGGACGAGGGCATCCGCTGCGGCTTCACTATTCAGGTCGACACGCTCTGCCATAAGATTCCGAACTTCATCGAAAAGGCGACGAAGGCCGGAGCGCGGCGCATCTTCATTGGCCTCGAGAACATCAATCCCGACAACCTGATCGCCGCCAAGAAGCGGCAGAACAAGATCACCGAATACCGCATTATGCTGCAGAAGTGGCGCGCTCACGGCGCGCTCACTTTCGCCGGCTACATCCTCGGCTTTCCGGCCGACACGAAGGAATCGATCCTGCGCGACATCGAGATCATCAAGCGCGAGCTGCCGCTCGACATTCTCGAGTTCTTCTTCCTCACTCCCCTGCCCGGCTCTGAGGACCACAAGACGCTGCTCAAGAAAGGGGTCTGGATGGACCCCGACCTCAACAAATACGACCTCGATCATCGCGTCGCGCATCATACGAAGATGTCGGACGCCGAATGGGAGGAGGCCTACCGCGCCGCCTGGGAGTCCTATTACACGCCCGAGCACATCCGCACGATCCTGAAGCGCGCCGCCCAAATCCCGAATGGGCGGCCGAAGCCGATCACAAGCACCATCATGTGGTTCAAGCTGATGATCGAGCAGGAAGGCGTGCATCCCCTCGAAGGCGGCGCCTTCCGGCTCAAATACCGCCGCGACCGGCGCCAGGGCTTGCCGCTCGAATCGCCGTTCGTCTTCTATCCGCGCTACTGGGGCGGGATCGCGGTCAAGGCGTGGAAGTACGCGAGCTTCTTTTTGAACACGCGGCGCATCCTCAACGAGGTCCTCAACGCGCCGGACCGGTGGACCTACACCGACCTCGCGATCGCGCCGCCGAAGGCGGACGAGTTTGAGCAGCTCTCGCTCTATCACGCAACGACGGGCGGCGAGGCGGCGCTCGCCCGGATGAAGCTCGGGGACGACATCCGCGCGTCCGTCCCGGCGGCGGCCGCGGAGTGACCCGGCCGGAGAAAGCAATTGCAGATTAGATTTCGCAGTTTTTTACGTCGAAAGACAGCACTAGTGGGGTCTTGCAAACGAAGATAGTTAAATCCACCATCAGCCAGCGGACTGGAGTGACCCGTTTACAATCTACTTTTTGAATAACGGGGCCTGTAATGCGTAGTCTGATGAAACTAATATTGATGCTGACGATAGTATCCGAGCAGGTGTCGACTGCGGCGTTCTCTCAAACGCCCACGGTACAGCCAGTCGTTCAATCCGCCCCGCTCGCCAATATCTGGTGGGTTCCGATAGTTTCAGCGCTCATTGGCGTTATTTCTGCTTTGGCAACGCCGTTCGTGAAGGATTTATACATTCAAAGAAGAAACGATAGAATTGCACATTCCGAAAATCAGCGCGAAATATTCCGTAACTATGCTGCGCCGTTAGTTTCGGCGAGTGAAAAGTTAATTTGGAGATTCTCAGAGATTTTTTTGAATAACAATGGACAATGGCTTAAAACTGATACCCTTCCGTTTGTGTATTGTGAATATAAAAGAAAGTCGACGTTGTATAGGATTGCGTGCGTGTTGGGTTGGATACGTGCGATTTACCTAGAATTAAGCGCGTTGCCAAGGGGTGGTCTAGGACTAAGCTGGCCGATCTCGGACGCTATAGGTGACTTTCAGGGTGCGTTAGCTGATGGACGCAACGTTGAAATTCGACGTTTAACTCAACTTTGTTCTGTGTGGCATTTCAAGTTAGATCATCTTGAGCCAAAAGAAGTTGATAAGTTAGCCACAAAACTGGAGCTTAAGCTTTATGAAGTCGCTGGAGATAAGCTAAAACATGATACCAATTTCCTCGAGAGCCTTGACGATCAAAAGAAACAGAAAATTTGTACCGAACTATCGGTGTTTTTGAGCTCATATCTTCATGTTAAGGCATTGTCAGAAAACGTAGTCTACGAGACCACACATCAAGCCGTTGGCGCCATGTCGCATCGAGAAGCGTTAATTTATCGAGATTGGCAGGAAGCCATTGGAGATGCGATGCTGGAAAACGATGAGAATTCGATACGGCGCTTTAAGTTGATTGGGTATGAGAAATTTGAGAGGCTTCTCAAATTGCCCACTATTTGGTTGGAAGTGTTTCAAAATAGTATTGATGATATTGACTACGAGACAGTAGATTTGAATGATTTCAGAGCTGATCAGCTCAGATATTTGGCAATTGCTACCGCAAAGATTCTTTTGGCGTTCTCCGAAACAGAGGAGAAAGATTTGATTAGTTCGCAGGCTCTCGGCGTTGCAACTCGTCTTTCGAAGGTATCTTGATTGAGCACTAGTATGCATTTCCTTCTGGGGCTTAGATAATATGCTCGTCGACGGCAAGTGGGCGGACGCCTGGCAGCCGGTTCAGGCGACCGATGCGAAGGGCGGCTTCGTCCGCCAGATCTCGAGCTTTCGCTCCTGGGTGACGCCCGACGGCGCCGCAGGCCCGACGGGGGAGGGCGGCTTTCGCGCCGAGAGAGGGCGTTACCATCTCTACGCCGCGCTCGGTTGTCCTTGGGCGACGCGGGTCCTGATCGCCCGCAAGCTGAAGAGGCTCGAGGACGTCGTCTCGGTAGCGATCGTCGAACCCGTGCTGACCGATCAGGGCTGGCGCTTCGGCGAGGAAATGGGCGCCGACCGCGACGCGGTCAACGGCGCGACCTACCTCCATGAGATCTACAGCCGCGCCGATCCGCATTTCACCGGCCGGGCGACCGTGCCGGCGCTGTGGGACGGAGAGCGCCGCACGATCGTCAACAACGAGTCGGCCGACCTCCTGCACATGTTCAATTCGGGCTTCGGCGCACTCGCCAACGATGCGGTCGACCTCTATCCCGAAGACCTGCGGGCCGGCATCGACGCGCTCAACGACGCGGTCTATCCCTCGCTCAACAATGGCGTCTATCGCGCCGGATTTGCGACCACGCAGGAAGCCTACGAAGAAGCCTTCGCGGGCGTGTTCGCGATGCTCGACGCGCTCGAGCGGCGCCTTGGCCCCGGCCCGTATCTCTTTGGCGAGCGGCTGACCGAGGCCGACATCCGCGTCTTCGTCACGCTCGCCCGATTCGATGCGGCCTATCACGGCCAGTTCAAATGCAACTTGAGGCGCATCGCCGACTATCCGCGCTTAAGCGCCTATCTCGCGCGGCTGATCGAGCTGCCCGCCTTCCGCGAGGCGTTCAGCCTCGATCACATCAAACGCGGCTATTACTCGATCAAGGCGCTGAACCCGAGCCGCATCGTGCCGCTCGGGCCGGAGCTGCCATGGGCGGAAGCGGCACGTCGGGGATAGGACAAATCCAAAGGAGCGCCCGCCATCTGGATCGTCGCCGTCCTCGCCGCGCTTGCGCTCGTCGCCTGCGGGGCCGCTCTTCTCGCCAGCAGAAGCGAAGGCTTTGTGCGGATCCTCGCGCAAGCCGTCGCGGTCGTCGTCGGCTCCCTGACCGGCGCGCTCGCGGGCTTCGTCATTCCGCTGGCGCCCGTCGCCCGTGACGCGATCGGCGACGCGTTCTGGGCGGGCCTCCTCGGAACTCTTGGCACACTCGCCGGGATGTCGCTCGTCGAAATGCTGATGGCGCGACTGGACCGACGCTAGGGGCACGTCGTCCGGCGCTTGCGCCCCGGCGCTCGGCGTCCTCTATGGAGGGATTGAACGAAGGCGGGGTCCCAACTCGATGACGCGGTTCTGGGTCATGCTGGGCAGCGCGCTGGGCGGACTTGCGCGCGATTCGCGAAATGGCGCTCGCCGGAGTGAACGCCGTATTGTCGCTCGCGCTCTGCCTCGTCGCCGTATGGCTCGTGCGTGTCGCGGCCGGCGCATGACGATGTCTCTGCCCGCGGCGCCATGCTCCTGCGCGACCGGAAGCGCTACGCCGGCCTGACCCATGCGCTTCAACATTCACGGACTTGGCTTCACGGTGTTTCTCGCCGGGCTCTCCGCCCTGCCGCCGCTCGCGATCGACATGGCCCTGCCGAGCCTCGCGCTGGTTCAGCCCGATCTCCGCGCGACCCAGACGCAGGCCGCGTCGGCAATCGCGATCTTCCTCGCGGGCTTCGCGACCGCCCCGCTCGCGGTCGGCCCGCTCTCCGACCGCTTCGGCCGGAAGCCGGTCATGCTCGCCGGCTTGTCGCTGTTCACGCTCTGCGCGCTCGGCTGCGCGCTCAGCCCCACGATCGGCGCGTTGCTCGCCTTCCGCCTCTTTCAGGGCGTCGGCGCCGGGTCGGTCGGCATCCTGCCGCGCGCGATCATCCGCGACCTGTTCGAGGGCCGCGAATCGCGCCTGCATATTGCCGCGGTGTCGCTCGTCTTCAGCGTCGCGCCGCTGATCGCCCCAACGATCGGCGCCGCGATCCTCGCTGCCGGACCGTGGCGCCTGATCTTCGTCGTGCTGACGGCTGTCGGCGCCGCCCTGACGGCTGTCGGCTTCGCCCTGTTCGAGGAGTTCGCAAGCGCGCGACATGCGCCGCAATCTCATGCCAGCGACCCTGTTGGCGGGCTACCGGCAGGCGCTGACGAGCCCGATGTGCGCAGGCTTTGCGCTCGTCAACGGCCTCGTGTTCGCGGGCCTCTTCGCGTATGTCAACACGTCGCCGCTTCTCTTCATCCAGGGCTACGGCGTCTCGAAGGTGGGCTTCGCCGGTCTCTTCGCCATCACCGCCTCAGGGGTCATCGTCGGCTCCACGATCAACACCTGGCTCGTGCGCCGGCACGCGCAGCCGAAAGCGGTGCTTGACGCCGCGCTCGCGCTCATCACGCTCGCGGCGCTGACCGTACTCGCGATTGGCCTCGCCGGCGTCGGGTCGCCGCTGATCGTGGCCGCGCCGGTGATGGTCTACATCTCGTCCTTCGGCCTGGTGTTTCCCAACGCATCGCACGAGGCGGTGCAACCGCTGCCGGAGATCGCGGGCCTCGCCTCGGCCGTCCTGGTCGCGACGCAGATGCTGTTCGGCGCCCTTGGCGGCGCAGCGGCGGCCGCGCTCTATCGCCACGCCTCGCCATTGTCGATCGGTGAAGTGATGAGCGTCGGGACGCTCTCCGCCTCGGCGCTTTACGCCTTCTGGCTGAGGCCCGGCGTCAAAGCCTGAGGCAGACTGCCGCGCATGAGGCTCAGCCCAGCAGAAAATCCCGCACCGCGCCGATCTCATCGCCGCTGAGCAGAGGCGGCGCATGGCCGACGCCCTTGAATTCGACGAGCTTCGCCTTCGGTCCGCGCTTCGTCATCGCCTCGGCGACGTCGCGCTGAAGCATGTCAGACGTTTCGCCACGCAACAGCAGCGTCGGGCGCTGGATCGCGTCCCAGACCGGCCAGAGGTCGACGTCATTGACGGGGCCCTCCTTGAAGGGGTCGCCGATGCGCGGATCATAGGCGAAGCCATAGCCGCCCTCGGGCTTCTTGCGGGCGCTGTCGAGCGCCATCTTGCGCCATTGAGCGTCCGTCAGCGGGCCGTACGACACGTAATTCGCTCGCAGCGCGACTTCCAGTGCGTCGAGCGAATCGAACGTCGGATCGTCGTCGAGATAGGCGCCGATGCGATTGAGGCCTTCCTTGGCGACGAAGGCGCCGGCGTCGTTGAGCACGAGCTTTCGGATCGGGGCGCCGCGCTGGGCCGCCAGCATCATGCCGATCAGCGCGCCCATAGAGGTGCCGAGCCAGTCGACGCGCTCGACATCGAGCCGCGCGATCAGCGCGGCGCAGTCGGCGAGATAAAGCGGAAACGCGTAGTCCGAGGGGTTCGAGAGCCATTCGCTGCGTCCACGTCCGGGCATGTCCGGGCAGACGACGCGGTAATCTTTCGACAAGGCCTCGGCGAGGGCGTCGAAATCACGGGCGTTGCGCGAGAGCCCGTGGACGCAGACAAGGGTCGCCGCGCCCGCCGGCCCCGGCCATTCGCTGTAGGCGACCCGATGAAAGCCCGACGGGCCGAGGCAGGCGAGATGGCGTTCGAACATGCGGCCTGGCCTCAGCGCGCGAACAGCAGGACCGATGCGACGCCCACTTGGGACGCCGCTTCCGCCAACTGGCGATCAAGGGTGGAGAGCGTCGCTCCATGATTGGCGCAGATGGCAAGATGAAGAGCGTCGCCCGCGCGAAGATTGAGCTGCGACTGATCAGCATAGCGCGTGGCGCCGCGAAAATCTTCGCGGACCACTGGAACGACCCGAAAGGTCTCGGCGGAAAGCCTGGTGAACGTCGAGAGGGCGGCGGCGCGATGCTCAGCGCCGAGGCTCCCAGTTCGCAGTTTAATCGACAGAGCCGAAGCAAACTCCGTCGCCGTCCAATCGCTGATCGTCAGCTCGGACGCGTCCTGTTCGGCGAGCCAAGTCTGGGACCGTGCGGTATCTGTTTCATTAGTCAACGCGCTGACGAGCACCGACGTGTCGATGTAGAGCATCAGTAGCGCGATTCATCGCGCACAGAACGAAGCCAGCTTCTCGCCGGCGCCGGCTGCATCGGCATTGATTGGGTCAAAGCCTGCAAAGCCTTGAGATCGACAGGCCTGGATTGCCGCTCGATGCCGGTCAGGCGCGCGACAGGCTTCCCTCGCCGCGTGATGCGGATGGGTTCGCCCCGCGCGGCGCGTTCGACCAGTTCGCTCAAGTGCGCCTTCGCGCGGGCGAGAGTAACCTCTTCCATGTCGTCCTCATGACCATCGGATTGGTCACATATAGCGCTCTGGGGCCAAATCGCCAAACGCCCGATACCCCGAGGCGCGAACTCTCCGCAGCGGCCCAGCTTTACCTGCCAAGGTTCTCGCGCCCTACGCCGCCTCCACGGCAAGACCGCGCGGCGTTTGGACGATGCTCGCGGCGCCGTCGCGAACGATCAGGTTCACATGCGCCAGCGCCTCGCCGAAGGCGAACACGAGCTGATGCGGATCGTCGATCCTGCGTCCGAAGATCACGGGCACGAGCTCGGCCACCGTCTGCGGCTTGACCTTGCAGGCCTCGAGGATCGCCATGCAGCGCGCCTCGTGATGGGCGATCAGTTCGTCCGCGCGGATGCGCAACCCGATGAACGGGAGGTTGTGGCCCGGCAGGACCAGCACGTCCTCGGGCAGCGTGCGCTTGAGCTTGTCGAGCGAGCGCAGATAGAGCCCAAGCGGGTCGCCGCTTGGGTCCATCGCCTCGACGCTGACATTGGGGGAAATTTTGGCGAGAACCTGATCGCCGCTCAGGATCACGTTGTCGGCCGCCGAATAGAGCATGACCTGTTCGGGCGAATGGCCGGCGCCGGTCATCGCCTCGAAGGTTCGGCCGCCGACCGTCACTCGGTCTTCCGCCGTCAGCCGCAGGAACGTGCGCGGCGGCGGCGACACCATGCGCAGATATTGCAGCCCGTTGCCGAGCAGGATTTCGGTCTCGTCCTCGCCGAGGCCGTGCGAGCGGTAGAAGCTGCGATAAGGCTCGGACTTCAGCGCCGACGGATCGAGCCGGATGTTGAGCGCCATCAGATATTCGGTATGGCTCATCGCGAGCTCGAGATCGAAGCGCTCGCAGAGCCAGCCCGCAAGGCCGATATGGTCGGGGTGAAAGTGGGTGGCGATGATCCGCGTCAGTTTGCGTCCCGCAAGTGGTCCGGCGATGAGCGCCTCCCAGGCGGCTCGGGAACCCGCGTTGTCGATCCCTGTGTCGATCAGCGCCAGCCCCGCGCCGTCCTCGACGAAGTAGATGTTGACGTGGTCGAGCCGGAAGGGAAGGGCGAGCCGCGCCCAGAAGATGCCGGGCGCCAGTTCGACGACCTCGCCGGTGCTCGGCGGCTCGGCGAAGGGAAATTCGAGCGTTTGCGGCATGGCAAGGGTCGACATCGGGTCCTCAATTCATTCGAGCGGCGAGAAGCGCGGCGCTTCGGCCGCGTCCAGCCGCCCGTGGGGCTCAGTCCGGAAGACGCCGCGGGCCGCATTTTGCGGATGGGCGGCCGCCTCTGCGAGCGTCAGCACCGGGGCGAAACAGGCGTCGCTGCCCTCGAGCAGCGCGCGCCAATGCGCGCTCGGCCGGCTCGCGAACAGGTCGCGAAAGCGCGCCTTGAGCGCGGGCCAAGCGGCGATGTCGTTTTGCGCCATCGGATCGACATCCGCAAGGCCGAGCTTTGCGAGCAGCAGCGCGTAGAATTGCGGCTCGAGCGCGCCGACGGTGATGAACCGGCCGTCGGCGCAGCGATAGGCGTCGTAGAACGGCGAATCGTGAAAGACGCTCGGCCTCGGACCGTCCAAGACGCCGTTCGAACGCGCCCAGAGCGCAATGCCGCTGAGAGCAGCCGCGATGTCAACGATTGCGCAGTCCACGACCGCGCCCTTGCCGGTTCGGTTGGCGGCGAGAATTCCGGAAACGACGCCGAAGGCGAGCCCCAGCGCGCCGCCCGCATCGCCGAGAACGGTCGGCGGCGCGATCGGCTGGGCGCCGGGACGTTCGGTCAGCGACAGAACGCCGCTCAGCGCAAGATAATTGAGATCGTGGCCCGCGGCCTGCGACAGCGGCCCGTCTTGCCCCCAGCCGGTCATCCGGCCATAGACGAGCCGCGGATTGCGTTTCGCGCAATCGGCTGGACCGAGGCCGAGCCGCTCCATCACGCCGGGCCGGTTGCCCTCGATCAGCGCGTCGGCCTCTTCGATCAGCGCCATCGCCTCCTCGACCGCCTCGGGCCGCTTGAGGTCGAGGACTATGATCCGCTTGCCGCGTCGCAACGGCAGATCCGCGTTCGCAAGGTCCAGGTGGTCGAGCCCAGGTTTGTTCGGGCGCACGACCGCGACCACTTCCGCGCCCTGGTCAGCCAGCATGCGGCCGGCGAGCGGCCCCGGGCCGATGCCCTCGAACTCGATGATTTTCAGGCCGGCGAGGGGTCGCATCATTCTGAAGTCCTGCTTTGCGGAGTTTTCCCAAGCACCACCCTAAATGGGTTGAAGCAGTCAGGTTGGAGTTTGGCGAGCATCGGCCCTTGACGTATAGTCCGATAGATTTTTCACGCTTCAGTCCGCCCGTTTTCGCACATATTGTCCGGAGGGATAGGCGCTCTAAACAACTTCGAATAAAGGTGGGAACCATGGATACGAGCGTCGTCTCGGCGCCTGGCGTGACGATGAAGGACCATGGGGTCGACGTGCCGCTGCCCGGCGGCAAGTCGGGCTATTTCAATTTTTACTGGCTCAGGGACAATTGCCCGACGTCGTTCGATAGCCAGACGAGGGAACGGACCTTCGATATTTTTCACCTCTCACGCGAGCCTCGGCCGGCCTCCGTCAGCGTTTCCGGCGACGCTCTCGAAATCACCTGGACGGCAGACGGGCACACCTCGCGTTACGCGCTCGACTGGCTTTCGCAATATGGCGAAGGCAAGCCCCGTCGGGATCCGGCTGATCTTCCCCGCCGCGCCTGGTATGCGGATCACTACACCGCCATCGCCCGATTTTCCCAGCCGAGACTGATGGCGGATCGGAACGAGGTGGTGAAGTGGATTGAGGCCATGCTGGTGGAAGGCGTCGCCATCGTCACCGACATGCCGGATAGCGACGAGGCGTTGACGCAAACGGTGCGCCTGATCGGCCTTGTCCGGCCCACGTTCTTTGGCGAGTATTTCGACGTCAAGACGCACGTCAACCCGACAAACCTCGGCTATACCGCCAAAGCGCTGGAATTGCATACCGACACCCCTGCTGAGGAGATGGCGCCCGGCGTGCAGTTCCTGCACTGCCGCGCCAACAGCGTCGAGGGCGGCATGAGCCTGTTTCTCGACGGGGTCGCCGTCGCCAATGATCTGAGAAAGGAATATCCCGAGGATTTCAGGCTGCTGTCGGAGACCCTGATTCCCTATTATTGCGAGCATGACGACTACGATATGCGCTCGCGCCAGCGCGTCATCGAGCTCGACGAGCGCGGCGAAGTTTCCGGCGTTACGATCAGCCAGCACATGGCCGACATCTTCGATCTGCCGCAAAGCTTCCTCGATCGTTATTACCCCGCGTTTTGCCGCTTCGGCCGGATGCTGCAATCGGACAAATACGTGATGCGCTTCCGGCTGAACGCCGCGGAATGCATCGTGTTCGACAATCACCGGATTGTTCACGGCCGCTCAGCCTATTCCGCAACCAGCGGCGACCGCTGGCTGCGGGGCTGCTACGCCGACCGCGGCGAGATGCGCAGCGCCTATCGCGCCTTGACGACCGAAGGGAGATTCAAGTGAACGAGGCGAATGCGTCAACCCATCGCGATCTGGCCGAAGGCGAAGTGCGGCAATTGCGGATCGACTTGGCGGCGGCCTTCCGGCTCGCCGTTGAGTTCGACTGGCATGAATCCGTCGGCAACCACTTCAGCGCGGCGGTGTCGGCAGACGGCAAGCGCTTCTTGATGAACCCGAGATGGCGGCATTTCGGCTCGATCCGCGCCAGAGACCTCATGCTGCTCGACGCCAACGACGAGGAGGTGATGAACCGTCCCGACGCCCCCGACCCCTCAGCCTGGACGATCCACGGCACGATCCATCGACGGCGCCCCTCGGCTCGCGTTCTCCTGCATTGTCATCCGCCCTATTCCACGGCTCTTTCCACCCTGAAAGACCCGTCGATGAAGCCGATCGACAACAATACGGCGCGCTACTTCGGCAGGCTCGCGTTCGACCTCGACTACGGCGGCATCGCAGACGAGGCGGAGGAAGGCGAACGGCTGGCGAAGGCGCTCGGCAATCACCAGACCTTGCTGATGGGCAATCATGGCGTGACCGCCACGGGCGACACCGTCGCCGAAGCCTTCGAGGATCTCTACTTCTTCGAAAGGGCCGCCAAGACCCTGGTCCTGGCCTATTCGACCGGCAAGCCGCTCAATCTCCTCTCGGACGAGATCGCCGAAAAGACCGCAGAGGGTTGGGGCCCCTACAAGGGCGCGGCCTTCGCCCACTTCGATTACCTGAAGGCGCAACTCGACAAGACGGACCCGTCGTACCGGGAATGAGCTTGGCCCATTCCGGATCGAGACCTTGCCGAATTGGTTCGACGGTTAGCTTTGGGAGGGTGCTCGCGGTACAAGTCTGACGCTTTGGTCTCGCTCCGACGGCCCCCGCTCGGCGGTCATTGGCGCTCTTTGGAGGAATGAAATCAATCCCCCAAACCGTCACGCGGCGCGAAGCTTGCCTAAGGCTGCGGCCCAAAAAGGCGCAGTTCGTGCTCGGCGCGAAAGACGTTGGCGTAGAGGCCGTTGATCCACTGGCGCCCGCTCGAGGTCACGTTCAGATAACGGATGGCGTCCTGAATGTGCGGAGACACGTTGCTCCAGTAGAATTGCGGATACTTGTCGACCAGGTCCGCCGGCAATTCGTAGCCGAGCTGCCTGTTCAAGCCGATTTCCTCGAATTCGTAGTAGAGGGCATTGGTCTTTCTCAGATAATGCGGATCGCCGAGCTGACCGATCAGGTCGGCGGCCCGCAGCAACTCGGCCCATTCGTCGATGTCGCGGTCATCGGACGCAGACGAGTAAGGGAATCGCGTGTGCTCGATCGCGCCTGCGATCACCGCGCCGTCGAGCTCTTCATCTGCGAGCCGATCCAACACGAAGAGCTTCGATCGTTCCACATGGTAGGGCGCGAGCGCGGCGTCGGAGGAGCCGCGCGGCAATGTGACCTTCCGGCCGGCGGCGTCGACGACCAGGCCCTCTGACCCGTCCCCTTTGACGACCCCGCGGACGTATCCGATGTCATGCGCCAGGCAGGCGACAATGAAATTCGAATATTCGATCGGGGTTGAGGCCGTCAGCAGCGCCCGCCCCTTGAAGATGTCGTGGCCGGCCAGGGTGATGAGCATCGTGTGCTCAACGTTGTGGAAGAGGGCGTCGCTGTTGCCGA
This sequence comes from uncultured Alphaproteobacteria bacterium, assembly GCA_963721905.1. Taxonomy (GTDB): domain Bacteria; phylum Pseudomonadota; class Alphaproteobacteria; order Rhizobiales; family Beijerinckiaceae; genus Roseiarcus. The sequence goes on along the minus strand of CAVRMF010000013.1, from coordinate 108,672 downwards.
TGCATTCCAGCGTGAGCCGCGCCGCGTACGGAATGATTTCCGCCAGGCGCGCATGCGAGCGTCCGAACCGATCCTTCATGTCGGCGGCAAGAAACGAGCCTAGCGCTTCCGCCGCCAGTTTCGTCAACGTGATCATGGATCGCTCTCCACGAAAGGCCAACGATAGAACGCCGATAGTCATGCGTCCATTTTCCCAGACCGCCGCCGAGCACGATCAACTGGACTTGGGTCGGCGCGACGTCGCTGCCTGCTCTACGCTCGCTCCGGAAACAGCGCCTTGAGGCCCTCGGGCGAGGCTTTTGCGATCCCGCGTTCGGTTATGAGGCCGGTCACGAGCCGGGCGGGGGTGACGTCGAAGGCCGGGTTCGCCACCGGGCTGCCTTTCGGCGAAACGCGCACGCGCGCGACTTTGCCGTCTTCTCCCAAGCCCTGAACGAAGTCCACTTCGTCGGCTGAGCGCTCTTCGATCGGGATGTCTTTGCCGTCGCGGATCGTCCAGTCGATGGTCGGCGAGGGCAGGGCGACATAGAAGGGCGTCGCATTGTCGTGGGCCGCCAGCGCCTTCAGATAGGTGCCGATCTTGTTGCAGACATCGCCGCCCGCAGTCGTCCGGTCCGTTCCGACGATCACTATGTCGACGAGGCCGCGCTGCATCAGATGGCCGCCGGCGTTGTCGACCACGAGCGTATGGGGCGCGCCATGGTTGACGAACTCCCAGGCGGTCAGTGATGCGCCCTGATTGCGAGGGCGCGTCTCGTCGACGTAGACGTGGACCGAGAGACCCTCTTCCATCGCACAATAGATGGGCGCCGTGGCGGTGCCGTAATCGACCGTCGCCAGCCAGCCTGCGTTGCAATGTGTGAGAATGTTGACCGGCTCGCCGGGTCTCTTGCCTGCAGCCAGGCTTCGGATGATCGCGAGGCCGTTGCGGCCGAGGGCGCGATTGATCGCGACATCCTCGTCGGCGATCTCCCCGGCCTGGGCGTAAGCCGCCGCGGCGCGCTTGGCCGGATCGAGCGGACACAGGCGGTCGCGCGCCGCGTCGAGCGCCCAGCGCAGGTTGACTGCGGTCGGCCGCGTCGCATGGAGCCGCTCCCAGGCCGCATCGAGCGCGGCGTCGCTCGGCTCCTCGCGCATGGCGAGCGCAACGCCATAGGCCGCGGTCACGCCGATCAGCGGCGCGCCGCGCACCCACATGTCGCGGATTGCAGTCGCCGCATCGCCGACGGTGCGAAGCGTGGCGACGCGAAACTCGTGCGGCAGCCATCGTTGGTCGATGACGTCGACGCCCCATCCGTCCGCGTTGAGCCAAATGGTGCGGTAAGAGCGCCCGCCGACCTTCACGCCCCATCTCCTCACAGTTTCGCACGCCGTCAGGCGCCTGCCGGCGGCACCCTTAGTGGGGCGGGCATCCTGACGCAATTGGACACGCCGAATTCAGGCGGCTGCATCTAAATAATGGACTTTTTGCAGGCGAGCAGGCGGCCCTATCCTTTCAACCGACAAAGGCGTTCTCGCAAAGAGCAGGCGTGGCGCACCGGGGGTCGCGCGAATTGAAGATCGCCAGGATCAGGGCCACCCCCGTCAATATTCCGCTTGAGGCGCCGCTGTGGTGGACGGGCGGGCTTTATCCCGGCACGAGCAAGGCGATCGTCGAGGTCGAGACCGACGAGGGCCTCGTCGGCCTCGGCGAGGCGCCGTCGCCCGACGTTTCGGAGATGATCGTCGCCATGGGCGAGGTTCTCGCCGGACGCGATCCGCTCGACATCGCCGCGTGCGAGCGCGTCTGCGTTCCACCCTGGCAGATCGTCCAGAACACCGACGACGCGCGCGTCGTCAAAGCCTTCGGCGCCATCGAAATCGCGCTTTGGGACCTGCGTGGGAAAGCTTGGGGCCAGCCTCTCTCGACGCTGCTCGGGGGCAAAGTGCGCGACGCGGTCGCGTTCTCCGAATATTTCGGCTTCCGCGAGGGCCGGGAAATGACCCCGGAAGCGGTCGTGGATTATTGCCTCGCGATGCGGGAGCAATACGGCAGTACGGTTTTCGAGGGCAAGCTGATCCGCGGCGATCCGCTGCTCGAAGTCGAAACCGTGCGCCGGCTCCGCGAGGCGCTGGGACCGTCGGCCGAGATCCGGCTCGATTCCAACATGCAATGGTCGCTGACCGCGGCCCGCCGGGTCCTGCGCATGCTCGCCGACTACGACGTGAGCAATTACGAGGATCCGGTCGCGACCTTCGAGGAAATGGCGGCGCTGCGCGTTCATTCCAGCATCCCTTTTTCGACCCACGTCCCCGACCTGAGACGCGCCGTCGCGCTCGGCGTTCCCGATTTCATCGTGACCAATTTCGCGGTGCTCGGCGGCATCGGACGCGCGATCCGGTTCATCGGCGCCTGCGAGGCGATGGGGGTCGGTTTCTGGTGCTACTCGGGAGACACAGGGATTTGCACTGCCGCTTACCTGCATGTGAGCGCGGCGACGCCATGGATCAACGAAGCGAGCCAGTCTTTGTTCCGCTGGCAGATCGGCGACGTCATCGAGGGCGGGCCGTTCCGGCAGGTCGACAATGTCGTCAGCGTTCCGGAGGGGCCAGGGCTCGGGGTCGTCCTCGACCGCGCGGCGCTCAAGACCTGGCATCGCCATTATGTCGACAACGGACCCCTGGACCATTTCCGCGATCCTGCGTTTCCCGGCCGGCATCGTCGAATCCCCCTTCGCTGAAGAGACGGAGCCCCTCGCATGAGCGACACAGCCTCGACGACGCCGCACCGCGAGCGGGGAATCCGGGCGAGGCGGCAACGCGAGGCCCAGCAGGCCCATGCCGTCATCGCCGGCGTCGAGCGCAAGATCCCGACCTACGAACTCCTCGGCGAGGAAGGGCTCGCGCGCATCGAGGCGGCGGCCGACCTCATCCTGGAGGAGGTCGGCATGGACTTCCGCGGCGACGAGGACGCGCTGAGGCTCTGGCGCGAAGCAGGCGCCGACGTTCAGGGCGAGCGCGTCCGCTTCCCCGTCGGACTCCTGCGGTCCATTCTCAAGAGCGCGCCGAGCCTCTTCGTCCAGCACGCGCGCAACCCCGAGCGCTCGCTTAGGATAGGCGGCGACACTGTGGTCTTCGCCCCCGCTTACGGCTCGCCGTTCGTGCAGGACCTCGCGGGTGGACGGCGTTACGGAACGCTCGCCGATTTCGAGACCTTCGTGAAGCTCGCTTACGCCATTCCGTGGCTCCATCATTCGGGCGGGACCGTCTGCGAGCCGGTCGACATCCCGGTCAACAAGCGCCATCTCGACATGGTCGCGGCGCATCTGCGGTTCTCCGACAAGCCGTTCATGGGCTCGGTGACGGCCGAGGAGCGCGCCGAGGATTCGATCGATATGGCGCGAATTGCCTTCGGGCGCGACTTCGTCAATGCCAATTGCGTGATTATGGGCAACATCAACGCCAATTCGCCGCTCGTGTTCGATGGGACGATGAGCAAGGCGCTTCGCGCCTACGCCCGGGCGAACCAGTGTGCGGTGGTCGTCCCGTTCATTCTGGGCGGCGCGATGGGTCCGGTGACAAGCGCCGGCGCGATCTCCCAGGCGCTCGCCGAGACGATGGCCGGCTGCGCGCTGACGCAGCTCGAACGGGCGGGCGCCCCGGTTATCTTCGGAAATTTTCTGTCTTCGACCGCGCTCCGCTCCGGCTCGCCGACGTTCGGCACGCCCGAGCCGGCGTTGGGCTCGCTCGTCATCGGGCAGCTCGCGCGCCGGCTCAAGCTTCCGCTCAGATGCTCGGGCGCCTTCACCGCCTCGAAGATTCCCGACGGGCAGGCGATGCAGGAGAGCACGATGTCCATGCTGGCGGCGATCCAGTGCGGGGCGAATTTCATCCTGCATTCCGCCGGCTGGCTCGAGGGCGGACTCACCATGGGCTACGAGAAGTTCGTGATGGACGCCGACTTCTGCGCCGCGTTGCATGTGTGGATGCGCGGCCTTCCGGTCGATGACGATGCGCTTGCGCTCGATGCGTTCCGCGAAGTGGGCCCTGGCAAGCATTTCTTCGGCGCGGCGCATACACTCAGCCATTACGAGACCGCGTTCTGGGAGAGCGCGGTCGCCGACAACAATTCCTTCGAACAATGGCGCGACGAGGGGATGAAGGACATGCGTCAGCGCGCTTCCGAGCGCTGCAAGCGTCTCATCGCCGAATACGAGCAGCCGAAGCTCGACCCGGCCGTGGACGAGGAACTCGCCGATTTCGTCGCCCGCCGGAAGGGGGAGCGGCCGGACCAATGGCACTAGCCCGATGCCGCTCTCGACGGCTGTGATTGCGTATGAAAGCGAGGAGGCGGCGAGACGGCGGCTGATAGCCTTCGGCTACGCGTCGGACGTCGCTCATGAAATCGCGGTCTATCTCGCCCAGTCGACCGATCTTCCCGAGTTCGTCGACGAGATTGCCGACGCGCTCGGCGGGTATGGCATTGAAGCCCAGTTCACGCCGCTCGACGAGCTTTCGCTGCGATTGCGCGATCTCGCGCCGCGACGCGACGAGACCATCGTCTGGGCGCTGACTGACGGCGTGCGTTTCTATCGCGGGTCGTCGATCCCCGCGCTCGCGAGGCTCGAAGGCTTCCCGCGTTTCGGCAGTCCTTCGACGACGGCGCATCTGGCGCAAGACAAGTTCGCGAGCCTCGCGCTCGCTTCCGCCGCCGGCCTCGCCGTTCCGCCGACGCGGCTCATGGAAGGCGAGAGCGAGATCGCCGCGCTGGGGCGTTGGCCGAGCGCCCAGGGCCCGCTGTTCGTCAAGCCCAACACGCTCGGTGCCAAGATCGGCATCTTTGCCGACAGCCTTTGCCGGGACTTCGCCGAAGCGAAGGAACGCGCGAGGCGCATCGAGGACCGCTATCGCGACCGGGCGCTGATCCAGCCGTTTCTCGAAGGCGACGACGTGCGCGTGAGCTTCATTGAGCTCGGAGGCGATCTCGCCGCTCAGCTCGGCATCGAGCGCATCGCAAAGAATCCGGCGAGCGAGACCGGCGGCGCCTATCTCACGATGAAGGACAACGAAACGCTCTCGGGCGCGAAAGACATGGCCGGGACCCGCGGCGGCTTCGGCCTCGAGCATAAGGCCGCTTTCGTTCCGCGCATGACCGATCTGCGCGAAGAGAAGGACGAGTGCTCGCAGCGCGCTGTCGCCGGGATTATAGATTTCTCTGTTCGCCCTGCGAGCCTTGTAGGGCTGCGCGACTGCTTCTCGATCGATTTTCGCGTCGACGCGAAGGGCCGGCCGACCTTTTTCGAGTTCGAGGTCTGTCCGGCCGTCACCATCTACGATTTCCAGAATTACCTCGCCCGCCGGGGCGTGACGCTCGGCGCCGCCCTGGCGAAAGCAATGCGGCTCGCTTTCGAGAGGCGCGCCGCGATGGACGAGGCTTAGCCACGCCGACAGGGCGGCTGGTTTCTGTTGGCGACAATTCTAACGACCTGATCTACTTTGCGGCGATGAGGACTCATGGGGATGACGCCAGTCGAATTGGGCCGAGCGTTTGTCCTTCTGGGACGATCAGAGAGCCATCGCGATGAACGAGGAAATTCCTCCAGCTGATGCAAACGCCGTCGCTGCAGGTCCAAGCCCTGCGGCCCCAAACCTTGAGATGCCGAACCGCCAGGCCGCAGTCGCGGGAGAGCCTACTGTTCCGTCTCTGAAAGAATGCGTGGAAGCCGTTGCACCGGGAGATGCGACTGGCCTGAAGGAGAGCGGCTTGAAGGCGATCGGGGCTTTGCCCGCGCTCCTGCAGAAGGCATGTCCAGAGCTCGCCGGAATCCTCGCATCGTCCGCAGTCACAACAAGCCTCCGAACCTACGAGCGACAGGACGCCGAGTCAATTCGCCAGCAGTCGGAGCTAATGCGGGAGGCTGATCGCGCCAATCTCTGTTTACTTGCTGCGGGGGTGACGAGCGGAGTGATCCTTGCGCTTTCCGGCAAGCTTTCCGACGCGGCCTCAGGCTCGCAAATCCAGACGCTCACGCTCGCGCTCGGGCTCTTAACCCTGCTGTTCGGGGCCGCAGCCGCCTTTTACGGATATATTGCGCGCGATCAGGGCCGAATTGCGCGCTGGCAGGCATATCGCGGCGAAGCCGAGATCGCACGTCTCGCTGTCTTCACGACGACGGCCGAGAGGGCGGCCGAAGCGGGTCCGAAAGCCGCGCTCTACGGTCTTGCGGTCGTTGTGCGCCATCTGCTGACCGATCAGCGCGACTGGCTCGGGGCGCGGGCGCTCCGTCACCGGAAGTCCTCGGAAGCGACCAGCCGGTGGGGCGGACTCGCCACCGCATTGACTTTCGTCGGAGGAAGCGGGGCCATCGCCACCGGTCTTGCCCAGGGATCGTTCTGGACGATCTGGATCGTCCTTGCTGGTGTGGTCGGCGCCGCGCTCGGCGCCTATTCGGCGAACCGCGGCGCGCTGCTGCGCGACCGCGCGAACGCCGATCGCTACGAAAAAACGCAGGTCGCCCTGGATCAACTCGCTGGACGGACCGACGAAGTCGCGAACACGATTGCAAACGGCGAGCCGAAGGCACTGACGGCCTACACCGATGCGATCACTGATCTGCTTTCGACCGAGCACAAACAATGGCTGGAGGGGACCGCCCAGGCCGAAGCAGCGCTCGCAAAGCTCGACGACCAGTTGGATCAACTCAGCAAGGCCGGGAAGTCCGGGGACAAGACTTAGCTCGCGTCGGCGCAGGGCGGACATCACTCGACGCGTATCGCGGGCCGGAAACGTCGGCTCGGTGTAGCCGGGGTTGCGCGGGAGAACGCGCGTAGGAGGAAATGGGGCATGAAGGTTGCAATGATCGGCTCGGCATGATGGCCCGCATTCTGACCCGGGCGAGGTCAGGCATCCGAAAGAGCGATAGCCCCATGACTCGCCAAAGCTTCGCTGGCGCGCCTGCCGCCAAATTCACGATGAGGCCGTTGCACGGTTTTTGCAATCGCGTTAGCGTCGGCCCACGAGTGTACAAGCGTGTCCATGATGCGATCAGAATGCCGCGACGCGAGGCAAAAGCCGGAAAGGGCGCCGGGATATTCGGCGCCGCAGCGGATCGAATTCGCCAGGACATCGCCATCATTCCGCAATTCGGACGGCGCGCAGGCCGCCGACAATGAGAGTCCGTTCTCGCGCGCGGCGCGCGACGGTCTGAAAACGATGACAGGGAGAACGTCATGATCAAAGACACGCTCAAAAACAAATTTTGGCGCAAGAGTCTCAAGGCCTGGGCCGCCGACGCCAGGGATGGCTCGGTCGACCGCCGCGAGTTCCTCGCGCTCGCGACCATCTTCGGCGCCTCGACCGCCGCGGCCTACGGCATGCTCGGCATTGCCGTCCCGGAGCCAGCGTTCGCCGACACCCCGAAGAAGGGCGGCGTTCTGCGCGTCGGCATGTTCGTCAAGGACCAGAAGGATCCGCGCACCTACGACTGGCCGGAAATGGGCAATGTCGCGAGGCAGTTCCTCAACTCGCTCGTCACCTACACCCGCGAATTCACTTTCGAACCAGCACTGCTTGAGAAATGGGACGTCAACGCCGACGCAACCGAATACATCCTGCATGTGCGTCCGGGCGTCACCTGGAACAACGGCGACGCCTTCAACGCCGACGACGTCGTTTTCAATATGAACCGCTGGTGCGATTCGAGCGTCGCGGGCAATTCGATGGCCGCGCGCATGGCCGCGCTGATCGATCCCGCGACCAAGAAGGCCCGCGACGGCGCGATCACCAAAGTCGACGACCACACGGTGAAGCTCGGCCTGAAGAAGCCGGACATCACCATCATCCCCGGCGTGTCGGACTATCCGGGTCTGATCGTTCACCGCGATTACGAAAAGGACGGGTCCGACCTCATCAAGCATCCGATCGGCACGGGCGCGTTTGAGCTCGTCTCGTTCGAGGTCGGCAAGAAGGCCAGCTTCAAGCGGCGCACCAACGGCAAGTGGTGGGGCGGCGAGGCCCTGCTTGATGGCGTCGAATTCATCGACTACGGCCCCGACATTTCGGCAACCGTCAGCGCCTTCGAATCGAAAGAGCTCGACTGCACCATGAAGACCGACGCGGGCTATGTCGCGATCATGGACAAGGCCGGGCTCGTGCGCTCGGACGTGCAGACCTCGGCGACGGTCGTGGCGCGCACCAACGTCAAGCAGAAGCCCTACGACGACCAGCGCGTCCGCAACGCGTTGCAGATGGCGGTCGACAACGCGACCATCCTTAAGCTCGGCATCGACGGGCTGGGCACGGTCGGCGAGAACTTCCACGTCGCCCCGATCCATCCCGAATATGCGGAGCTTCCGAAGAAGTCGCGCGACATCGAGGGCGCGAAGAAGCTGATGACCGACGCCGGCCAGATCGACCACGAGCACGATCTCATCACCAGCGACGAGGAATATTACAAGAACACCGGCGACGCCATCGCCGCGCAGTTGCGCGAAGCGGGCTTCAAGGTGAAGCGGACGGTTCTGCCGGGCTCGACCTTCTGGAACGACTGGACCAAATACCCTTACTCGATAACGGACTGGAACATGCGCCCGCTCGGCGTTCAGGTGCTCGCGCTCGCCTACCGCACTGGCGAGGCCTGGAACGAGTTCGGCCTATTCCGATCCGCAATTCGACGCCAAGCTCGAAAAGGCGCTGGCGATCCCGGACCCGAAGGAACGCAAGGTCGTCATGAAGGATCTCGAGCAGATCCTCCAGGATTCGGGCGTGATCGTCCAGCCTTACTGGCTCACCCTCTACAACCACCGCACGCCGCAGGTGATGAACTACGGCATGCACCCGCTCTACGAGACGCATCTCGAGAAGGCGTGGCTCAACGCCTGATCGGGCTTCGAGGCGCTTTGCGATCGGCCGCTCCACGCCCGTTGTGCGGGGAGGCCGGTCGCTAAGGCGACCGGGAGGGGTGAAAGCATGGCATCGTTCCTGGCTCGCCGGCTCGGCGTGATGCTGCTGACGATGCTGTGCCTGACCCTCATCGTTTTCTATCTCGTCAACCTTGAACCGAACCTGCGCAAGCTCGCGATCAGCCAGACCGAGATGCACGCCTCTGACGAGCAGCTCGCAAGCTGGCTCACCAAGAACGGCTACCGCCGTCCGTTCTTCGTGCGCTACGCGACATGGCTCGGGGTATGGCCGAAGGAGCCTGCCCACGATCCGGCTACCGGCGCGGCGATCTCCCGTTTTTCCTGGTGCGACGAGCCGAGTACGCCGAAGTTTTCCGGCGTGCTCCAGGGTGATTTCGGCTGCTCGACGAAGTTCAAGGTCAAGGTGGTCGACAAGCTGGGACCCGCTTTGGAGGCGACCGGAATCCTCATGTTCTGGGTCATGGCGCTGATGATCCCGGTCGCACTGGCGATCGGGATCGTGTCGGGCATGCGCGAGGGGTCGCGGGCCGACCGCGGTCTCTCGGTGATTGCGATCGCCACCACTTCGACCCCGGAATATGTAACCGGAGTCGTCCTCAGCATCATCTTCGCTACCTGGCTCGGCTGGCTCAACGGCTCGGCCGCGTCGGCGACGGAAGGACATTTGAGCTTCTACAATTTCACTCTGCCCGTCGTTACTGTCGCGCTGTACGGGATGGGTCAGGTCGCGCGCATGACCCGGGCCTCGATGGTCGAGGTGATGAGCGCGCAATATATCCGCACCGCTCGCCTCAAGGGCCTCACCTTCGGCGCAATCGTGCTCAAGCACGCCCTTCGCAATGCGCTGATCGTGCCGTTCACCGTGATCATGCTGCTCTTCCCCTGGCTTCTGACCGGCGTTGTCATTGTCGAAGTGATGTTCCGCTATCAGGGCTTCGGGCAGACGCTCGTGGACGCGTCCGGCAACAACGACATCGATCTCCTGCTCGCCTGCTCGATCGTATCGGTCATGTTGGTGCTCGTCACTCAGCTCATTTCCGACGTCGGCTACGCTTGGCTCAATCCGCGCATCCGGGTGCATTGAAAGGCTTCCGTGCAGTTCCTGAGCCCCGGGCAGATCGTCCTCCAGAGCCTGATCCGGCTCATGCCGGTCTGGGCGAGCCTCGCGGTCGTCCTTGGCGGGAGTTTGCTCTTCAAGAGGAAGCTCGGCCTCTACGGGCATGTGGTGCAAAGCAGCGCGGGATTCGTCGGCCTGTTTCTGGTCGGATTCTGGCTGTTCGCTGCGATTTTCGGTCGGGCGATCGTGCTTTTTGATCCGCTCGGCCAGATCTCGGAAATGAGGAATGCGCTTCCGGGTGCGATCGAACCGCATTCCGGGCTGCCCTATCTCTTTGGCGGTGACAAGCTCGCGCGCGACGTGTTCGGCCGCGTCATCGCCGGCGCCCGCGTCGTACTCATCATCGCTCCGCTCGCGACGCTTCTGGCGCTTTCGATCGGTATCGCGCTCGGGCTGCCGGCCGGCTATTTCGGCCGGCGGATCGACGCCGTGCTCTCGTTTCTGGCCAATCTGGTGCTCGCCTTCCCGATCATCCTCCTATTCTACCTCCTGGTCTCGCCAGGCATTCTCGAGACGCCGATCCCCTATACGCTAGCAGGCATCTTCTTCGCCTTCCCGATCGTCCTCTTCGGCGTCTTCTTCGTCGCGGGTTACCGGACCCAGCCGACGAAGCTTGCGATCCGGCTGGCGGCGACGCTGCTCGCGGGCGCGTGGCTCTTCGCCACCTTCGTCTTCGACGCCGATCCGTTCGGCCTCATGCGGGTGAGCCCCAGCACGCTCAACATCTTCATCGCCGTCGCGCTCGCCTCTGGCCCCGGCATCTTCCGCATCGTGCGCGGCCTGACGATGGACATCAAGACGCGCGAATATGTGCTTGCCGCCCAGACGCGCGGCGAGAGCCCGTGGTACATCATGCTGTGGGAAATCCTGCCGAACGCGCGCGGGCCTCTTATCGTCGATTCGTGCTTGCGCATCGGCTACACCACCATTCTGCTTGGCGCGCTCGGCTATTTCGGCCTCGGCATGCCGCCCGAGAGTCCAGACTGGGGAACCATGATCAAAGAATCGAGCCAGTTCATGCGCATCTTCGTTCATCCGGCCCTTCCCCCGGCGCTGGCAATCATGTCGTTCGTTCTAGGCCTGAACCTGCTGGCCAACTCGATCCGCGAACAGTCGCTGCGCGACTGAGGACAGTACAAATGGCCGAACCCATCCTCGAAATCGACCGACTGGGCATCTCGTTCTTCACCCGCGCCGGCGAAATCCCGGCGGTGATGGACTTCTCCTGCAAGGTTATGCCGGGCGAGGCCATGGGCCTCGTCGGCGAGTCAGGCTGCGGCAAATCGACGGTGGCGCTTGCGGTGATGCGCGACCTGCCGGGCCTCGGGCGGATCACCAGCGGCTCGATCCGGTTCGAAGGCCGTGACATGGCATCGCTCTCGGATCCCGAACTGAGGGCTATCCGCGGCTCCAAGATCGCCATGGTCTATCAGGAGCCGATGGCCTCGCTCAATCCGACCATGCTGATCGGCCGGCAGCTGATGGAAGTGCCGCTGATCCACGACAAGGTTTCGAAGGTGGAGGCGCACAGGCGCGCGCTCGACATCGTCAAGGCCGTGCGCCTCCCGGACCCGGACCGCATCATGGGGGCCTATCCGCACCAGCTCTCGGGTGGCCAGCAGCAGCGGGTCGTCATCGCAATGGCGCTGCTCTCGAACCCTCGGCTGCTCATCCTCGACGAGCCGACGACGGCGCTCGACGTCACGGTCGAAGCAGGCATCGTCGCGCTGGTCAAGGACCTGACGGCGCGCTCGGGAACCTCCTCGCTCTTCATCTCGCACAATCTCGGGCTCATTCTCGAGACCTGCGATTCTGTCACGGTAATGTATTCGGGCGAGGCGGTGGAGACGGGCCGGGTGAGGAATGTGTTCGGCGCCGTGCGCCACCCTTATACGCAAGGGCTCTTCCGCTCGATGCCGCTCCCGGGCACGAACAAGAACGACAATCCGCTCGTTCCCATTCCAGGCCAGCTGCCGCTGCCATACGAGCGGCCGCAGGGGTGCAACTTCGGCCCGCGCTGCGGCTATTTCCTGGCGGGCGTTTGCGACCAGGCCGACGTGCCAATGCGGGAGGTCGCCGGAGGGGCAGGCCATATGAGCCGGTGCCTCAGGGTCGAGGCGATCGACTGGTCGGCCGCGGCTGAGAAAGCCAATCTCTTCAAGCCCGTCGAGATAGGCCCGGACGTCCTCGAAGTCGACAGGCTCCAGAAGCACTATCGGGTCGCGGCGAGCGCGATCTTCGGCGGCAGAGAAGCGCGCGCGGTCAAGGCGGTGGAGGACGTCTCCTTCACCGCGAGGGAAGCCGAAGTCCTCGCGATTGTCGGCGAGTTCGGGCTGCGGCAAGTCGACGCTCGCCAAAGTGCTGCTCGGGCTCGAGACGGCGACCGAGGGCCTGGTGGTGTTCGATCACGAAGCGATACAGGGCCGGCCGATCGAACGGCGCCCGACCAAAACGATCTCCTCGATCCAGATGATCTTTCAGAATCCGTTCGACACGCTGAATCCCAGTTATTCGGTCGGGTCGCAGATCATGCGCACGCTCGAGCGGTTCCGGGTTGGCGCAAACGATGGCGAGCGGCGCGAGACCATGCTCGGCCTACTCGATCTCGTGAAGCTGCCGCGTGCGTTCGCGCACCGTAGCCCACGGCAATTGTCGGGCGGACAGAAGCAGCGCATCGGCGTGGCGCGCGCCTTCGCCGGGCGCCCCGCGTGATCATCGCCGACGAGCCGATGTCGGCGCTCGACGTCTCGGTTCAGGCGGCGATCAGCGAACTCCTGATGAATTTGCAGCGTGAATCGAAGACGACCATGGTCTTCATCAGCCACGATCTCTCGGTGGTGCGCTATCTCGCCGACCGGACTGTCGTCATGTATCTCGGCCATATCGTCGAGATGGGGACGACGGCGCAGATCTTCTCGCCGCCGTTCCATCCCTATACCGAGGCGCTCTTGTCGGCGATTCCAATCGCCGACGCGACGGTGAAGAAGCGCCATGTCGTTCTCGAAGGCGAGATCCCGTCAGCCCTGTCGCCGCCCAAGGGCTGCCCGTTCCAGACTCGCTGCGGCCATAAATCTGAGGTTCCGGGAAACTTGTGCGAGCGCGAGGTTCCGCCGGCCCGCGAGGTGGCGGACGGCCATACGATCAAATGCCATCTTCCAGAGGAGACGCTCCGGCGCATGGAGCCGGTATTCTCGTGACTTAAGGGCGCGGTTCGCATTGGAGGGCAACTAGGAGCATCGATGGTTGACAGGGTGAATCGAAGGCGTCTGTTGCAGATCGTCGCCGGGTTGCCGTTCGCGCACAGCCTTGGTTCGGGCTCAGCGGCCTCGGCCTCAGCGGCGCCCGCTTCCGCCAGGGTGCGTCCCGGCGAGCCGGCATGGCCCTCGGACGCCGCGTGGGATCAGCTCAGCCGCGAAGTGGAGGGGCGTCTCATCAAGGTGCGCTCGCCGCTCGCTGCCTGCGTCGGCGCATCCCCAGACGCAGCTTGCGCCCAAGTCTTCAAGGAGCTCAAGAATCCCTACTATCTTGGCGACGAGGTCGGACTGACGCAGTCGCTCGGCTGGGTCGGAGCGTGGACGTCAGAGCCGAGCGTCTATGCGGTCGCCGTTAAGACGACGCAGGATGTCATCGCGGCGGTTAATTTCGCCCGGAAAAACAATATACGGCTCGTGGTGAAGGGCGGCGGCCACAGTTACCAGGGAACGTCGAACGCGGCCGACTCGCTGCTCATCTGGACGCGCCACATGAACGCGATCGTCATGCACGACGCCTTCGTCGGCGCCGGCTGCGAAGGACGAGTTGAGCCGCAACCGGCTGTTTCAATCGAGCCCGGCGCGATCTGGGCCCAGGCCTACAACGAGGCGACGACCAAGGGCGGTCGTTATGTGCAAGGGGGCGGCTGCATGACGATCGGCGTCGCCGGCCTCATCCTGGGCGGCGGCTTCGGGAGTTACTCCAAGGGCTACGGCCTGGCTGCGGCGAGCCTGATCGAGGCGGAGATCGTGACTGCCGACGGCGACGTCAAAATCGCCAACGCATGCTCGAATCCCGACCTCTTCTGGGCGCTCAAGGGCGGCGGCGGCGGGTTCGGCGTCGTCACCCGCGTGAGCCTCAAGACGCACCCGCTGCCCGAATTCTTCGGCGGCGTGTTCGCGACCATCAAGGCAGGGTCAGACGACGCCTATCGCCGCCTGATCGCCAAGACAGTCGAATTCTACGCTGAGGCGCTTTTCAATCCGCACTGGGGCGAGCAGATCCTGATCGGGCGCGGTTACGTCGCGATTTCGATGGCCTTCCAGGGCCTCGATCAGCAACAGGCGAAGGCGGTCTGGAAACCGTTCTTCGATTGGGTCGCCGCTTCGCCGCAGGATTTCGCCATCGTGTCGGCGCCGAGAATCTTCGCCGGACCGCCGCGACTCCGTTGGGACGCTTCGGCGCTGAAGCTCATTCCCGGCGTCGTCATCGCCGACGACCGCCCAGGCGCGCCGGCGGACAACGTTTTCTGGGCCGGCAACCTCGAAGAGGCGGGCGCGCTCTGGTACGCCTACCAATCCGCTTGGCTCCCGGCGTCTCTGCTGGAAGCCGACCGCCGCCAAAGCCTCGCGGATGCGTTGTTTGCGGCGGCGAAGCATCGGGGCGTGGCGCTGCATTGCAACAAGGGGCTCGCGGGCGCGCCGGCGGAAGCGATCGCCGCGGCCAAGGATACGCCGATGAACCCGGCGGTCACCGACGCTTTCGCGCTGGCGATCAGCGCCGACTGGGGACAGCCCGCCTATCCCGGCGTTCCCGGACATGAGCCGGACGCAGCGGCCGCGCGGAGCCAGGCTGAGGCCGTCGACAACTCAATGAACGCAATCCGCCGGCTTCTACCCCGCGTCGACTCTTATGTCTGGGAGACCGACTTCTTCCAGCCGAATTGGCAGGAGGCCTTCTGGGGCGACAATTACGCCCAGCTTCGCGCGATCAAGCGCCAATACGACCCCGACGGCCTCTTCTTCCTCCACCACGGCGTCGGCAGCGAGGACTGGAGCGCCGACGGGTTCACCCGGGTGAACTGACGTCGGCGGCGGATTGCTTCGCCGCCTTTGGGACGCGTAAAGAAGACCGAAAACCGTACGAAGCCGATTTCCAGCCGAGGAAGCCAGTGCCCTACGTTCCCGCGCCGACGCGCTACGATTCCATGGTCTACAACCGTTGCGGCCGGAGCGGGCTCAAATTGCCGGCGGTCTCGCTTGGCTTGTGGCACAATTTCGGCTTCGACAAGCCGATGGATTCGATGCGCGCCATCTGCCGGAGAGCGTTCGATCTCGGGGTCACGCATTTTGATCTCGCCAACAATTACGGTCCCCCGCCGGGATCCGCCGAAATCGCCTTCGGCGACATCCTCAAGGGCGATTTCCGCGGCTTACGCGACGAGCTCGTGATCTCGACCAAGGCCGGCTATGACATGTGGCCGGGACCCTATGGCGAATGGGGCAGCCGCAAATCTCTGATCGCGAGCCTCGACCAGAGCCTGAGGGGCTTAGGCGTCGACTATGTCGACATCTTCTACTCTCACCGCTTCGACCCCGGGACGCCGCTCGAGGAGACGATGGGCGCGCTCGACACGGTCGTGCGGCAGGGCAAGGCGCTTTATGCCGGCATTTCCTCCTATAACTCGCGTCGCACCAAGGAGGCGGCGGCGATCCTCAAGCGGCTCGGCACGCCTTGCCTCATCCACCAGCCGAGCTATTCAATGGTCAACCGGTGGATCGAGGCCGACGGACTGCTCGACACGCTCGAGGCGGAGGGCATCGGCGCAATCGTCTTCTCGCCGCTGGCCCAGGGGATGTTGACGGACAAATATCTGAACGGCGTTCCCGACGATAGTCGCGCCAAGCTGTCGCACTTCTTCAATCCAAAATTTCTCACGCAAGAAAACATCGACCGCGTGCGCCAGCTCGACGCGATCGCCAAGCGGCGTGGGCAGTCGCTCGCCCAGATGGCGCTGGCCTGGGTGCTGCGCGACAAGCGCGTCACGTCGGCCTTGATCGGCGCAAGCCGCCCGGAGCAGGTCGCCGACAGCGTCAAGACGCTCGACAACCTCGCCTTTGCGGACGAGGAGCTGAAGGAGATCGACCGCTTCGCGGTCGACGCTGGGGTCAACCTTTGGACGAGGTCGGCGGAGCTCGGGGGCTGAAGAAGGGCGCTGCGCCGTCATGCGAGGAGCCACAGGACAACTGGACCAATCGCGACGGGTGCGCTTAGATGCGCGTTATCGGAATCCTGGAGCCCAAGCTCCACGCAGAAGCGGGCGGCGGCGCCGTCAACGACGCTCCGGCGATGGACTCCGAAGCGCTCGGAGAACGGTAATGTCGTGGTCGCGGAAGGTCAGGACGCTTGCGCTTGCAGCGATTGGCGTGGCAACGGCGATATCACTGCTCGCGCCTGTCGCCGAGGCCAAGACTTTGCGCTTCGCCTTTCAGGGCGAATTGAAGTCCGTCGACCCCTATCAGATCAACGAGAGCTTTAGCCTCAGCGTCAACGGCGCGGTCTACGAAGGGCTCGTTCGCTTTCGACCGGACCTGACGCTGGAGCCCTGCCTCGCGACGAGCTGGGAAATTCTCGACCCGTTGCACTGGCGCTTTCATCTGCGAAAGGGCGTCAAATTCCACGAAGGTCAGGATTTCACGGCGGACGACGTTATCTTCTCCGCCCATCGCGTCATGGGCGCGGGGTCGGATCTGAAGGGCGTCATCCCCGGCGACGCGGAGATCGTGAAGGTCGACGACTATACCGTCGACTTCATCCTCAAGCGACCGGATCCGCTGCTGATCAATCAATGGCCAACCTGGGGTATTTTCTCGAAGAACTGGTCGGAGGCTCATGGCGCGACCGAAGCCACCGCGATGAACGCCACGACGCCGCCCTATGCCGGACTTCACGCCAACGGCACGGGGCCCTTTATTCTGGTCAGCCATGAACCGGGCGTGAAGACGGTCTGGAAGAAGAATCCGAACTGGTGGGACAAGCCGATCGGAAACGTCGACGAGGTGGTGTTCACCCCGATCCCCAACGCGGCGACACGCGTCGCTGCGCTGCTCTCGGGCGAGATCGACTGGATGGACCCAGTCCCGCTCAACGATCAGGACCGGGTCAACGCCAATCCGGGGACTCAGGTTCTCGCCGGACCCGAAGTGCGGACGATCTTTCTCGGGATGGACCAGTCTCGCGACGAACTCGGCCATTCCAACGTCAAGGGAAAGAACCCTTTCAAGGATGTCCGCGTTCGCAAGGCATTTTATCAGGCGATCGACGAGGACGCGATCAACAAAAAGGTCATGCGCGGGCAAGCGACGCCATCGGCGCTGATGATCTCGCCCACCCTGTTTTCGCGATCGAAGGACTTCAAGCGGTTCCCGTTCGATCCCGAGGCGTCGAAGAAACTGCTCGCCGAGGCCGGCTATCCCGACGGTTTCGAGGTGCAGCTCGATTGCCCCAACGACCGCTACGTCAACGACGAGCAAATCTGTCAGGCGGTCGTCGGCATGCTCGCGCGCGTCGGAATCAAGGTGGACCTGAACGCCGAACCGAAATCGAAATTCTTCGCGGCGATATCGGCTGCAGGCGGGTACGACAGCTCGTTCTACCTTCTCGGATGGACGCCGACGACGCTCGAGAGCTCCAACGTCTTTCAATATATCATGGGTTGCCGCGACCCGAAGACCAATTGGGGCGGCAACAATGTGGGCGGCTATTGCAATCCAAAAGTCGATGAACTTGCGCGTCAGGCGCTTCTCGAGCCGGACGCCGCCAAGCGGGACGACGATTTCGCCCGCGCCTATGAGATCGCCCTGTTCGACGATGTCAGCTATATCCCGCTGCACCAGCAAGCTCTGGCCTGGGGCGTCGCCAGGACCGTGCATGTGGCTCAACCGCCGAACAATTACTACGTCTTTGCCTGGGCAACGATGGATTGAAGCGATCGACCGCCGCGCGGAGAGCCCGATGACGATCGCGTCCTCTAGCCTACGTCTCCGATGATCGCTTTCGTCCTCCGTCGCGTCTTCGCATCGATCGGCGTCATGATTGCGGTGGGGCTGATCGCCTTCGCGATGTTCCGGTATGTCGGCGACCCGGTCAATCAAATGGTCGGGGTCGAGACGTCGGTCGCCGAGCGCGCGCAGCTTCGCGAAGAGCTCGGCCTGAACGAGCCTGTGATCGTCCAGGCGCTGCGCTTTCTGGCCAATGCTGCGCGCCTCGACTTTGGGGTGTCGTATCAGTTCAAGCAGCCGGTCGCCGATCTGATCGGCGCGCGGATGCCCGCGACCCTCGAGCTGGCGTTCGTCGCCTCGATCCTCTCCCTCGTGGCGGGAATCCCGATGGGCGTCTATTCCGCCCTGCATCGCGACGGCGCGCTCTCCAGGCTCTTTCAGGCGCTTTCGCTGATCGGCATCTCGCTCCCGACCTTCCTCACCGGAATCCTGCTGATCACTCTCTTTTCGGTGACGCTCGGCTGGCTGCCGTCCTTCGGCCGGGGGGAGGTGGTGCGCCTCGGCCCCTGGTGGACCACGGGATTTCTCACCGTTTCCGGGCTGAAATCGCTGATCATGCCGGCGACCACGCTCGCCCTCTTCCAGATGACGCTGATCATGCGGCTCGTGCGCGCCGAAATGCTGGAAGTCCTGCGCGCCGACTATATCCGCTTCGCCCGCGCCCGGGGGCTTTCGGAGAGCGCCATTCACTTTCGTCACGCCCTGAAGAATACGCTCGTCCCGGTGATCACGATCGTCGGGTTGCAACTCGGTTCGATCGTCGCCTTCTCGATCATCACGGAGACGGTTTTCGCCTGGCCCGGCATGGGCCAGCTCTTCCTGCAATCAATTCAGAACGTCGACATTCCGATCATGGCCGCCTACCTCCTGTTCATCGCCTTCATGTTCGTCATCATCAATCTCGTCGTCGACATTCTCTATGTGAGCGTCGACCCGCGCCTGCGCGCCTCGATGCATGGAGCTCGCGGCTGACGATGAGCGGCGCGGAGGTCGACCTTGCGAAGTCCGGGCCCGCGCGGCCGCTGTCGCCTATTGCGCGTCTCAGAGACAGCGATCTCGCCGCGAGCTTTCTCTCCTCGAAGACGACGGTCGCGGCAGGCCTGATCGCCTTGACCTTGATCGTAGCGGGCCTCGCGGCGCCGCTGATCGCCCCGACCGATCCATTCAATCCGGCCGCGAATTTCCTCATGGATTCGCTAACCCCCCCGCGCTTCGTCGCCGGGGGCGATCCCCGCTTTCTGCTCGGCACGGACGATCAGGGACGCGACCTCTGGTCGGCGATCCTTTACGGCTTACGCATTTCGCTCATGATCGGATTCTTCAGCGTCCTGCTCGGCGGCGCGATTGGGGTCGGGCTCGGCCTCATCGCCGGCTATGCCGGCGGCTGGATCGACTCCGTGATCATGCGGGTCGCTGATGTGCAGCTCACTTTTCCCGCGATCCTGATCGCCCTGCTGCTGGACGGCGTCGCGCACGCGCTTCTGCAAAAGTCGAACCGTGAGGAGACCGCCTTCCTGGTGCTCGTGGTCGCGATCGGACTGTCGTTCTGGGTGCAATACGCGCGGACCGTTCGCGGGTCCACGCTGGTCGAGAAGAACCGCGACTACGTGCAGGCCGCGCGCCTGATCGGCTTGTCGCCGGCGCGCATCGTCGTCCGCCATATCCTCCCCAATGTCATGGGTCCCGTGCTGGTGATCGCGACGATCAACCTCGCAATCGCCATCATCACCGAAGCGACCCTCTCCTTCCTTGGCGTCGGTCTTCCGGCGACTGAGCCCTCGCTTGGAACATTGATTCGCATCGGTGAGAACTACCTCTTCTCCGGCGAATGGTGGATCGTGGCGTTTCCGAGCCTGGCGCTCGCGACTCTGGTCCTCTCGGTGAATCTTCTGGGCGATTGGCTCCGCGACGCGCTGAACCCAAGGCTGAAATGAGCGTCGCGCTGCTGTCGGTTCGCGATCTGCGCGTCGAATTCGCCACGCGACGGGGGCCGCTGATCGCACTCGACGGGCTTTCGTTCGACATCGCGCCGGGCGAGGTCGTCGGCGTCGTCGGGGAATCCGGCGCCGGAAAAACGCTCACCGGGCTCGCCGTCATCGGACTTCTCGATCCCCCCGGCCATATCGTGGGCGGCGAAATCCGGCTCGACGGTGAGCGCATCGACAATCTCCCGCCTGCGCGAATGCGCGCGCTCCGCGGACGTCGGATCGGCATGATCTTCCAGGACCCGCTGACCAGCCTCAATCCGCTGTTGCGCGTCGGCGATCAGCTGACCGAGACGATCCTCGCGCATATGTCGCTCACCCACAGACAGGCGCGGGAGCGGGCGATTGCCTGGCTAGGCGAGGTTGGCATTCCCTCGCCGGCGAAGCGCATCGATGGCTATCCGCACGAATTTTCGGGCGGAATGCGCCAGCGGGTCGTGATCGCGCTGGCGCTGTGCGCGGAGCCGGCGCTGATCATCGCCGACGAGCCGACGACCGCTCTCGACGTCTCGGTTCAGGCGCAGATCATCGCGGTTCTCAAGAAGGTGACGCGCATCCATGGCGCCGCGGTCATGCTCATCACCCACGACATGGGCGTGATCGCCGAGATGGCGGATCGGGTCGCTGTGATGTACGCTGGCCGCATCGTCGAGATCGGCGCGATCGGCGACGTCGTGCGCCGGCCGCTCCACCCCTACGCCGTGGGACTGATGGCGGCGATCCCGACCCTCGAAGCCCGCGCCGGCCGCCTCGCGCAGATCCCAGGAACGATGCCGCGGCTGTCGGCGATTCCGCGAGGCTGCGCTTTCAACCCGCGCTGTCCGAGGGTCTTCGATCGTTGCGAGGCCGAGCGGCCGCCGCTCATCGCGGTCGGCGATCGGGGCGCCGCCTGCTGGCTTTACGACGCGGCGGCGGCGCCGGCTGCGGCGAGCGCGGGGAATCGCCGATGAACGCCGCGCGACTGGTCGAAGCGCGCGATCTCAAACGCGTCTTCGACGTCTCGCAACCCTGGCTCTCGCGCCTCATCGATCGCGAGCCGCGCCGCCTGCTGAAGGCTGTCGACGGCGTCGATTTCGCCGTTAGTCGCGGCGAAACGCTCGGAATTGTGGGCGAATCGGGCTCTGGCAAGTCGACGCTTGCGCGGATGGTGGTCGGGCTTCTGCGGCCAAGCGCCGGGAAGGTGCTGGTCGAGGGCGTCGATCTCTTCGCGACCGGCGATCGCGCAGCGCGTCGCGAGGTGAGGCGGCGCATGCAGATGATCTTTCAGGACCCCTACGCCTCGCTCGATCCGCGCTGGCGCGTCGGCGCGATCGTCGACGAGCCGATTTTCGCGTTCGGACTGATGGAGGGCGGGCGCGGCGCCGGCGCGCGAGCGTCGAGGCCGCACGGGATCACCGAGAGAACCGCCGAGCTCCTGCGCCTCGTCGGGCTCGATCCGGCCGACGTGCGCAAATATCCGCACGAATTCTCCGGCGGACAGCGTCAGCGGATCGCAATCGCGCGCGCGCTCGCCTCGAACCCGGACTTCATCGTCTGCGACGAACCGACATCGGCGCTCGACGTCTCGATCCAGGCGCAGATCCTGAACCTCCTGCGCGACCTGCAGGAGAAGCTTGGGCTTGCGTTTCTGCTGATCACCCACAATCTCGCGGTGGTGCGCTTCATGGCGACGCGCATTGGCGTGATGTATCTCGGGAGGTTCGTCGAAATCGCCAGGACCGACGACTTGTTCGCGCGGCCCCGTCACCCTTACACGCGCGTGCTCCTCGACGCGGTGCCGGATCTCACGATGAGCGGACGCGCGCGCACTCCCGTTGGCGGGGAGCCGCCGAACCCGATCGATCCCCCGCCCGGCTGCCCGTTCCATCCTCGCTGCGCCTTTGCGATCGAGCGCTGCAGGAACGAGGTTCCGCCCTTCCGCGACAATGTCGCCTGCCATCTCGCGCACGATGATCCCGATTGGCTCGCGCGAGGCTGACGGCCTGCGAAGGCCGGCGCATCTTCGCATTCGTGTCCACGCGCGGTCTTGCGGACCCATCGCGCGCGGCCTAGGGAAGCGGCAAGAATCAGGAAACGGGAGCATCGCGATGACCGCGGACGTCATGAAGAAGGTCCGCATGGGCCGGACGGACCTCATGGTCACGCCAATCTGCTTTGGCACGTCGGGGCTCGGCCACATGCCCGACACTTACGGCTACGACGTCGACGTCGAGCGCGCCAAGGCGACGATCAGGGCCATTTTCGACGGGCCGGTCAATTTTCTCGACACCTCGCGCATCTACGGCATGGGCCGCAGCGAGGAGCGGATCGGCGCCGTCATTCGGGAGCGCGGCGGCCTGCCCCCGGGCTTCGTCGTCTCCACCAAGCTCGACCGCGATCCCGAGACCAACGCGTTCGACGCCGCCCAGGCGCGCCGATCGCTTGAGCAGAGCCTCAAGGCGCTGGGTCTCGAGCGGATCGATATCCTTCACCTGCACGATCCCGAGCATTCCCGCTCGCTTGGCGAGGCAACGGCCCGTGACGGCGCGCTCGGCGAGCTCTTCCGCATCAAGGAGGAAGGGCTGGCGAAAGCGGTGGGTCTGGCGGCGGGTCCCGTGACCATGATGATGCCGCTCCTGCGCGATTGGGATTTCGATGCCCTGATCACGCACAACCGCTTCACCCTCGCCAATCGCAACGCAGAAGAGATGCTCAATCTCGCAAAGTCGAGAGGGATCGCCGTCCTCAACGCCGCGCCCTATGCCGGCGGCGTGCTCGCGAAGGGGTCGAGCGAATATCCCCGCTACGTCTATCAGGAGGCGTCGGACGCGGCGCTCGATCCCATACGCCGCATCGAAGCGATCTGCGCACGCTACCGCGTGCCGCCGGGCGCCGCGGCGCTGCAGTTTTCCATGCGCGACCCGCGAGTCGCCTCGACCATCTGCGGCGTGACCAGGCCCGAGCGCGTCAGGCAGACGCTCGACTGGGCGCGGTTTCCCATTCCCGAGGCGATGTGGGAGGAATTGAAAGCCGCGCCCGCGTCGACGGACGACCCCGAGGCGACGCGCGAATACCGGCCGGGGTAGGGCGGGCTCTAGCGCGAAGCATGACGCCAGCAAGACGCGGCGAGCGTCAAGATGGCCTCCGTTGAGAGGCACGCAGGGGGATGCGCCGCCGCAGAACTTTCGAAGATCCCGAGAGGGTGAAAGCCAGCGCTCGCGCTTGCGCGATGATTGGCTGCGTCAATTGTCACGGCGGACCCTGGCGTCGGTCGGGCCGCTCCGCCGATCTCAAGGCCATGGCGACAGCGCGCGCCTTTTCATCGAGGTGATCAGCGCGCCTAGTCTCGGCACGGCAGGTGCGCCGGACCAGGATATTTGGACGATCGCCGCCCTCGTCAGAAAACTTCCAGCCTTGCCGGACGCGGACTACAAGGCGTGGATTGCCTCTCTTCCTTACGCACGTTCGACTGTGCGAGCGCGCCGCGGAGGCTCGACGCCGCTCGGATTTGCGATCATGCCATCCGCTAAGGTCTGAGCGGCGCGGCCCTCGATGAAGTTGAAATCTGTGAAAGCAGACACTCAGTTATTCTACGTCAGCTGGACGAGTTTCCAGTGTTGACAGATTCCAGCGCAGTGGTAACGTGATTTTCTACCCTTGGTTATTGACAACAAGATTAAAACCGCATGTAATGTTAGCGCGGAGACCGGCAGGCGTTCAATCCTTATCAACGTGCTGCGCCACGTTAGCGTGGTGTGGGTGGTTGTGCGCTTTGAGGTATTCAACGTCCATATTATGCCACAATCGAATCTGGCCGAAAAATTGGCCGATAGCGGGGAGGAAGAAGCCATGGCGCCTTCATCGGAGGAGAAGCTGGAATTGCTGACCGTCGATTTGCTGCGGGGCGTGCGCTGCCTTGCCACCGACTATATCGACATGGAGTATTTGTTTGAGGGCGACCCGGAGGCGCAAGCGGAGGTGACCGCGGTGCGCCTCACCGCTGAAGCACAAGCCCATCGGGTTATCGCCGAAGCGGCGGACAAAATCGCTCAGATCGTCAGCAAGAAGAAGTCCTGAAAGTCGTGGGGGCGTCGGAGCCTCGCGCGTCCGAGTTCGACCAGACTGTCGGCGCGGCCCAGCGGCCGGACGCTGTCCTGATCGGCTATCAAGATCAGGGCAACCTCGGCATGGGATACTTGGCGGCCATGCTGAGGCGGCACGGTCGGACCGTCGAGATGATCGACGTCCGCGAAGGGCCCGAGCGGATCGGCCAACGCCTGATCGCCTCGCCGCCCTTGGTGGTGGGTTTCTCACTCATCTTCCAATTTTTTCTGCCGCAGTTTCGCCGCTTGGCGACGCATCTCAGAGCCATTGGCGTCGATAGTCATTTCACTATTGGGGGGCATTATCCGAGCCTGTGCCACGACGAGGTGCTGGCGAATTTCCCGGAACTCGACAGCGTCGCGCGCTTCGAGGGCGAAATGACGCTGCTCGAGCTGGTTGAACGGCTTGGCGCCGGCGAGGAGTGGCGAGACGTCGCGGGACTGGCTTTTCTGCAAGAGGGCCGGGTGACGGAATCCGCGCCGAGGCCGCTCATCGCCGATCTCGACGAACTCCCCTTTCCTTATCGCCAGAAGGAGACGGAACGTATCGGCGGCTTTGCCACGCTCCCCGTGCTCGCGAGCCGCGGCTGTGTGCGCCGCTGTTCGTTTTGCTCCATCCACACTTTCTACCGCACGGCGCCAGGGAAGACCGTACGGCTGCGCAAGCCGGTGCATATCGTTGAGGAGATGCTTCACCTCCACCGGACCCAGGACGTTCGCGTATTCTTGTTCCAGGATGACGACTTCCCGCTCTTCAGCCGCGTAGGCCGACGTTGGGCGGAGGAGCTTGCCCAGCGGTTGCAAGAGTGCGGATTGGCGCGAAGCGCGATCTGGAAGATCAGCTGCAGGGCCGAATATGTCGAACCTGAACTGTTCGCGATCTTGCGCGCGGCGGGACTTTTCCTCGTCTACATGGGAATCGAATCCGGCGTGCCCGAAGGATTGAAGATCCTTCACAAGCAGATGACCGCCGAGCAAAATCTCAAGGGCGTCCAGACGCTGAAGGATCTCGACATCGTCTACTCCTACGGGTTCATGCTGTTCGATCCGTCGAGCACCTTCGAATCCGTTCGCCAGAACATCGCCTTCCTGCGACAGATGGTCGGCGACGGTTCGGCCGGGGCGATGTTTTCCCGTATGTTGCCCTATGGCGGCACGCCAATCCGGGACCTTCTGCGCGACGAGGGACGGCTGCGCGGCGACCTGACGCGTCCCGACTATGATTTCCTTGACCTGCGTCTGAACGACTATCATCGGTTGCTGACGGCGACAGTCAAATCCTGGGTTCACGGCGACGGGATATCGTACCGACTGAACTACGCCTTCGATGAGCTGGAGACCTTCAGACGGCTTGTTCCAGAGGTGGGAGGATACGAGGAATACGGCGCGGCTCTTCGGGCGCTGACCGCGCGGAGCAACGATCGGCTTTTTCGTCTCGTGGAGGAGTCATCTCTCGCCTTCGAACGAAGTGACCGCTCCCATCTCGATCCCGTCGCGGCGAGCCGGTGCTGCAAGGCGCTCGAGGCTGAGCTGACCGAGCTGCGCAACGGCTTTGTCGCCAAGAATGTGACATCGCTGGCGAGGGCGGCGAGCATGAGCTGTGCCGATGGGCCGGTTATTTCGCCAAGCGTTCACTAGGCCTGCCCCGGGCGGCCGTCAGGGCGAAACGTCGACGTCCGCGACGCAAAGCGGGGACGCGAGCTTGAGGTTCGGGAGCATAAGGGTCCGGCCGCGCGATCCCAACCGGTTTTCCCCGGTGTTCGTATTGGCGCCTGCGCGCTCCTGCTCGTCGGTGGTCGCGACCATGATCGGCCAACACCCCGATCTTGCCGGAATGCCGGAACTGAAACTGTTCTGCTGCCCGACAATCGGGGAGCTGGCTGCGACTTTGCCGCGATACTGGATCGAGCGCGGCAAAACCCATCGGAGTCCCGGCCTGGTGCGCGCCTTGGCTGAAATCGGATTCGGCGGCCAGCGGCCCGACGCGCTGGCGGCGGCGCAAGATTGGCTCGACCAACGAGCCGACTGGACTGGCGCGGACGTCCTCGATTTCCTGATGTCTCGATTGCATCCGCGTGCAGTCGTCGAAAAATCGCCGGAAAACGTTGAAAGCGACGCTTCGCTGCAGCGCCTCTGGGGCGCCTATCCCGCCGCCCGATTCATTCACCTGACCCGTCATCCGCTCGCCACTCAGCAATCGATGGAGCGACACAAGCGGCGCATGGCGCCGATGATCGCCCCGGGTGGCGAGCCAATGGCGGGCATCGCGAACTGGTTTGAGGTCCACCGGCGAATCCTCACGTTTTCCGCCAGTCTACCGGTAGACCGGTATTTACGAATACGGGCGGAGGATGTCGTCAATGACCCTGACGTCCAGCTTGTGAGGATCATGCACTGGCTTGGGGTGGAGGCGGGCGAGACTGCGCGGGAGGCGATGAAACATCCGGAATGCTCGCCGTTCGCTCGTCCTGGGCCGTTCGACAGCGGCGTCAGCGGAGGCAATGATCCGGGATTTCTCGCCGACCCTCGGCTTCGGGCGGTTGAACTGCCGCAATCCCTCGAGGCGCCTCCGGGTTGGAGCCTCGATGTTTCGGTGTGGCGCATCGTCGCCGACCTGGCGCGGGATCTGGGATATGAGGATCTGGACGGCGAGTGATGCGTTGTGATGCCGATCAGCCGCCCGGCCGCCGTGCGATTTCCCGCCCCCGGCTTGCGAGAGAATTATTGCGCCGGCGCGACGCCGACCAGGCGGCCCGCGCCGACCTCATCGCCAAAGGGCCTGCCGTCGTCCGGCAATCGATTGCTGTTGACGAGGACAACACGCTCTGGCTGAAGCGGGTCGTCGAGGACACCGGCTGGCCGACAGCGTCCCTGGTTGGCGTGGAAGGCGCACACGCGGCCTGGCTGCTCGCACAGCACGCAGATCGAGATTTGCCGTTCCAGCGAATTTGTCTCGCCCTGCTGATCCAGGCGGCCGAGGAAGGGGAGGCGTCGAAAATCGATGCGGCGCGTTTGACCGATCGCGTTCGGCTCGCAGACGGAGAGTCGCAGGTTTTCGGCACCCAGCTGAACGCCCGCGATGGCCGGTATGAAGCGCCCAGATTGGCCGATCCGCAACGCGTTGACGAGCGGCGAGCGGCGGTCGGGCTCGCGCCGCTGTCCGAACAAATCGCCCAGGCGATCGAGCTTCATGGTCCACCCGCGCCAGCGAGGTCGCGCTGCCCCAAGTGCAAGGCGACGATTGATGTCTGGCTGCCCGAGTTGGGAGGCCGGACGGCGATCCGTTGCGGCTCATGCGGTTTCAAGACGACTGTGCGGGCGAGAATTCGCGACGTCGGCAGGTGAAGGAAAACGCGCTTACCAGTTGCGTCGGACTGCCGCGGTCCGAGCCGAGTTTGACATGGCTCGTCCGCGACGCAATAGCAGAAGGTCTACTTGGGACAGCCACACGATGAACGACCTTGCCGCCTCGATCCGCACCATCCCGGACTATCCGAAGCCCGGAATCCTGTTCCGCGACATCACGACGCTGCTCGGCGACGCGCGGGCGTTTCGCCGCGCGGTCGACGAACTCGTGCAGCCCTGGGCGGGCACGAAGGTCGACAAGGTCGCGGGCATCGAGGCGCGGGGATTCATCCTTGGAGGCGCCGTCGCCCATCAGCTCTCGGCCGGATTCGTCCCCGTGCGAAAGAAGGGCAAGCTTCCGCATGTCACGGTGTCGATCGCTTATTCGCTTGAATACGGGCTCGACCAAATGGAGATGCACGAGGACGCCGTGGCCGCGAACGAGCGCGTCATTCTCGTCGACGATCTCATCGCCACCGGCGGCACGGCCGAAGGCGCGGTGAAGCTCCTGCGCAAACTCGGCGCGGACGTCGTTGCGGCCTGCTTCGTCATCGATCTCCCGGATTTGGGAGGCTCCAGGAAACTCGAGGCTCTGGGCGTGCCTGTCCGTTCGCTCATTGCGTTTGAAGGACATTGAAAGGGTGCGAAACGCGAGGCGGCCGCCATCGCCGCCCGGGTCGAACGGCGCGCCAGCAGCGTCGGCCTCGGCGACAGCGGAAAGGTCGCGCATGCAAAGGGCCCACATGAAGCCCATCCTAGCGACGGCTATGGCGCTGGGCGCCTTCTGCCCGCCCGTCTCCGTCCCGGCGGACGAGGCGACGCTGGGCTCGACCGCGGCCTCCGCCGGCCGGTATTTTGGCGGCGCGCTCGATCCCGGCGCCTTCGACGAGCGGCCCTATCGCGAGCTGGCGTCGACGCAATTGACCTCCGTCACGCCGGAGAACGCGATGAAATGGGGCCTCGTCGAGCCGCTGCGCGGAGAGTTCGACTGGAAGGGCGGGGACGCGCTTGTCGCCTTCGCCAAAGCCAACGGGCAAAAGATCCGGGGCCACACGCTGGTCTGGCACTCGCAGTTGCCGCTTTGGCTGATCAACGGCGCCTTTCGGCCGGACGAAGTCAAAGACCTGATGGTCGCGCACATCACGGAGGAGGTCGGGCGCTACAAGGGCGACATCTATGCCTGGGACGTCGTCAATGAGCCTTTCACCGACGATGGCGCCTGGCGGCGTTCGATCTGGTACGATGCGATGGGGCCTGACTATGTCGCCACCGCGCTGAAAGCCGCCCGCGCCGCCGATCTCGCCGCAAAGCTTTATATCAACGACTACAACGTCGAAACCGAAGGTCCGAAGATGCGGGCGCTCTACGATCTTGTCGCTGCTCTGAAACGCGCGGGCGCGCCGATCGACGGCGTCGGCCTGCAATCGCATTTCGTCGCCGGCGCCGTGCCCAGGGACATTCAGTCGGTGATGGAAAAGTTCGCAGGCCTCGGCGTCGACGTCGCCGTCACCGAGCTCGACCTTCGCATCCGCCTGCCCGCCGATGACAAAGCGCTCGCGACGCAGGCCGCCGACTACGCATTCGTCGTCCGCGCCTGCCGGGCGACGCCGCGCTGCGTCGGGGTCACGACCTGGGGCGTGACCGACGACCGTTCCTGGATTCCGTCTTTCTTTTCGGGCTACGGCGCGGCGTTGCCGTTCGATGAGGCCTACCGGCCCAAGCCCGCCGTGGCCGCGATGATCAAGGCTTCGACCGAGCCTGCGCCCTGAAGAGTCGCCCGGGGAGAAAGGGACTGGGTCAGGCTTTGACCGCTCCAGCGGTCAATCCGGCGACGATGTATCGCTGCGCCAGGAGAAACATCAGGATCGCCGGCAGGATGGTCAGGGTGATGAAAGCGAGCACCAATTGCCAGGAAGTCGAATACTGCCCCTGATAGGCCATGAGGCCGAGCGTCCAGGGATAGCGGGACTCGCTGTTGAAGACGACGAGCGGCAGGAGAAAGCCGTTCCAGCTGCCAACGAAGGAAATCACCGCCACGGTCGAAAGGATCGGACCGGAGAGCGGCAGGGTCACGTAAAAGAAATATCGGAAATAACCGCAGCCATCCATCATTGCCGCGTCGAGCAGTTCGGTCGGCAACTGCTTGAAGGCGTTGCGCAGGAGCAGGACTCCCATGGCGAGCGAGAAGGCGACCTGGGGCAGTACGACGCCCCAGTAGGAGTTGAGGAGCCCGAGATCGCGGATCTTGATGAACAGCGGCAGGATCGCGGTGGCCAGGGGAAAAAGCAGGCCGAGCTGCAGGTAGTTCAGGAGAAACCGGTCGCCGAAGAACCTGCAGATGCGCGAAGGTAAAGGCCGCCATCGACGAGAGGGCGAGCGTCAGCGCGACGGTCAGGAGGGCAATGAGCAGCGAATTGCCGAGCACCTGCCAGTAGCGGGCGCTGAGGAAAATGTCCCAATAGTTCCGCCAGACCCAGGCCTGCGGCAGGCTGAATGGGTGCGACTGCAGATCGCCCAGTTCCTTGAAACCGTTGAGCACGGTGGCCAGGATCGGAACGAGCACGACGCCTGCGACGACGACGAGCGCCGCAAAGATCGCGATGCTGCCAAAGCCGCGCGGACGGCGGCCCGTAGGTTCGTGAGCAACCGTCGCTGTCTCGGGGATCGGGTATGTGGTCTCAGTCATCGCGCATGAAGAGCCGTCTGTAGCCGAAAGCGAAGGTCACGCAGATGACGAACAGCACGACGCCGACCGCGGATCCAAAGCCGACGCGCATGCGGGTGATGCCGAAATAGTAGAGAAAGGAGACCATCGTGTTCGTGGTCTCGAACGGGCCGCCGCCGGTCAGCGGTACGATGACGTCGAAAAGCTGCAGCGCGCCGACGACCGAAAAGAAGATCGAGAGGCGGATCATCGGCCCGAGCAGCGGCAGGGTGATGTGCCAGAACCGCTGGAAGGGGCTCGCGCCGTCCATCTCCGCCGCCTCGAGCAGCGACCTGTCGATGCCTTGGAGGCCGGCGACGTAGAGCATCATGTGGAAGCCGAAATACTTCCACAGGATCACGATCAGGACCGCGCTGAACGCCCAGGTCTTGTCCGCGAGCAGATAGTAGGGCGCAAGGCCGAGCGCGCCGGTGACGAGCGACGGCAGGCCGTAGCTGCCGTCGAACATGAAATGCCAGATCAGCCCGGCCGCCACGTCGGCGAGGACATACGGAGAAAGAAGATCATCCGGAACCAGGCCGCGCCGGCGATGCGACCCGCCACCATCAGCGCGATCCCGAGCGCAAGCGGCAACTGCACGAGGAGGGAGACGGCGATGATCAAGGCCGTTGTTGAGCAGCGAGCGGTTGAAAGTCGCGTTGCCGATCAGGTAGCCGTAGTTCTTCAGTCCGATGAATTTCTCCGGCCGGCCGTAACCGTCCCAGTTGTAGAAGCTGTACCACCCCGCCTCCGCCATCGGCAGCGCGACAAAAACGGTGAAGAGAATCAGCGCCGGCGGCAGGAACACGATGAGCGTCGCCCAGCCGTTGGCGGACATCCTTCGCGCCGGTTCGACGTAGGACGTCTCAGCCGTCGACAAGTCGCGAACCTCGCATCGCTGTGGCTGCGAGCCCCGCCGCATCTGGCGGCGGGCCCCGATGGATTGGCCTCAGCCTGGCGCTACTGCTGTTCGGCCGCGTCCTGAATCGCCGCGGCCGCCGCCTCCGGGGTCATCTCGCCGGCGGCGACCGACACGGATACGTCGTTGATGACGCGACCGACCGAGGGGCCGAGGTCCTGGTCGAAATAGTTCTGGTGATAGGTCGTCGCCGCGAGGTCGCTGGCCAAACGCTTGAACAGCGGATCGGTGAACGAGGCTTCGGCGCCCTTGACGACCGGGATATAGGCGGCGCTGGCCGCAGCCTCCTTCGCGTACTTCTCCTGGCTGAAGAACTTGAGGAAGTCGACCGCTTCCGGACGGCGCGGACTTGCTCACCAGCCAGCCGTTGATGCCGCCGAGCGTATCGGTCGCCTTGCCTTTGCCGCCGGCGACGATCGGGAAGGACAGGATGCCGATGTCCTCTTGCGGCAGGCCCTTGCCGCTCGTCGAATTCGGCCCCTGCATGCCGAGCAGCCATTGGCCCATGAGATCCATCGCGGCCTTTCCGTCGCCGAACATCCCAGCCGATTCCGTGTGCTTGGTCGAAAGATAACCTGGCTGGAAAGGCTCGAGCGCCGCGAGTTCACGCAAGCGCTTTCCCGCCTCCACGAAAGTCGGGTTCTTGAAGCCGCCGTCCTTGCCAGCCTTTGCGTCTGCGAGCGCGTGTTCGCCGCCGATGCGCATGACGAGGTAGGAGTAGTAGAAGTGCATCGGCCATTTCTCGCCGGCGCCCACGACGATCGGCGTGATCCCTGCCGCCTTGAGCTTCTTTACGGCAGAGAGAAAATCGTCCCAGGACTTGATGTCCTCTGCCTTCACGTCCGGCCTTTTCAAACAATTTCTTATTGTAATAGAAGACGACCTCGCCCACTTCGAAGGGCATGCCGACGACCTTGCCGTTGACCTTGAAAGCGTCGACCGCGGTGGGCGCCAGCGTCTGCATCGACGGCCGCCATATCGGAGGTGATGTCCTTGAGGAAACCCGCCTTGTCCTGCGCCTGCATGACGCCGCCGGCCCAACTGTAGAAAAGGTCCGGACGGGAGTTCGGACTGCAGCATCGTCGGCAGCTTCGCCTTGAAGGCTTCGTTCTCCAGATACTTCATCTGGACGTTCACCCCTTTGTGCGAGGCGTTATAATCCTTGCGCGATCTTTTCCCACAGCGCCTTTTGGGTGGGATTTTCGCTGACGTGAATCACGGTGACATTCGTGTCGGCGAAAGCCGGGGCCGCTCAGAGCTGCAAGGCAGGCCGCAGCGATGATGAAACGGCGAAAACTCATGGTCTCCTCCCTGGAGGGATTGGGGTCGTAAGCGCTTTTGTTTTTGTGCGCGATGCAAATTAAATCTGTCCTGAGTTCGCGCCGTTGTCAAGACGGCCACCGAAATGGCCATCCGAACCGGATTTCGCTTGCTTGACACCCCCAGTGAGGGGTGAAATTAATTCCGCGACCCAAAAAAAGTGCGTCGACGCGGAAGCCTCGAGACCGATGAAGACCGCCGACCCGGAACTGATGCGTGCGATCAACCGCTTCCATGTCATGGATGCGATCCGCCGATTTGGTCCGGTCTCGCGGGTCGAGATTTCGCAATTCACCGAACTCAGCCCGACGACGGTCTCGGCGATCACTGCGGCCCTGCTCGACGATCGTCTGATTGTGCCGATGCAGGTCGGCGCCGTTCGTGATGGCGGCCGCGGCCGGCCGCGCGTCATGCTGAGGCTCAATCCGGACGCGGCCCATGTCGTGGGCGTGAAGCTCGCGCCCGACCAAATCACGGTGGCGGCGACGAACTTCTGCGCCGACGTTCTGCGCACGCTCGCGCTGCCGATCCGGATCGACCGGCAGACGCCGGCCGTGATCGCCGACCTTGTCGAGGATGGCGTACGCCGCTGCGTCGCCGACGCCGAACTCGAAATGTCCGACATTTACGGCGTCTGCGTCGGGCTGCCGGGGGTGGTCGAGCGCGCCGCCGGCGTCTGCCGCCAGAGCCCGATATTCGGCGAGCGCGACGTGCCGTTCGGCGCGGATCTCACCGAGCGGCTCCGAGTTCCCGCATCGATCGACAGCGACGTCAATCTCGTCGCCCTGGCGGAACATTGGTTCGGACAGGCGCGCGAGCTCAACGACTTTCTCGTCGTCAGCGTCGACCGCAGCCTCGGGCTCGGCATCCTGCATAACGGCGAATTGTTCCGTGGCGCGAATGGCCTCAGCCCCGACTTCGGCGACCTCATGGTCTGGCCGCCGCGCAACGGCGGCGGGCGCCTCGCCGACGTCGCCTCGGAGGCTTCGGTGCTCGGCGAAGCCGAGGCGCTGATGCGCGGAGGCGAGCATGACGCGGCCTTTCGCGCCGGCCGCGGCATGGCGCTCTTGCTTCAGCGCGCGGCCGACGGCGACCAACGCTGCATCGGCTTGCTCGCAGCAGCCGGCAAAGCGCTGGGCTTCGCCATCGCCAATCTCATCACCCTGTTTGCGCCGCCGAAAGTGATCATTTCCGGTCGCGCCATGGCCGCGAGCGAATATTTCATCGGGCCTTTGCGCGAGACGGTGGCCGCGCTGTTGCCGCCGAGCCTCGCCGACGTCTCCGACATCGTCGTGCGGGAGTGGACCGACGACATCTGGGTGCGGGGCGCGGCGGCGATGACGCTGCGCGATCTCTATGGCGCGCCGTGGGGAACCACGGGTCCAGCGCCCATTCGCGAGCCGCTGGCCTGGGTCGCGGGAGATTCGTGATGGAACGGGTCGGAATCGGCGTCATCGGTTGCGGCAACATCAGCTCCGCCTATCTGACCGCCGCGAGAAAATTCCCTATTTTAGACATCGTCGCCTTGTCCGACGCCAACCCCGCGGCGGCCGAAGCGCGCGCCGCCGAATTCGGTCTTCATGCGCGCTCCGTCGATGCCGTGCTGTCGGATCCGTCGATCGAGATCGTTCTCAATCTCACGGTCCCAAAGGCGCATGTCGAGGTCGGCCTGAAAGCGATCGTGGCCGGCAAGCACGTGTACTCGGAAAAGCCGCTCGGCGTCGCGCTCGCCGAAGCGCGCGCGCTGATCGAGGCGGCGGCCGCCAGAGTCTTGCGCGTCGGCTCAGCGCCCGACACGTTCCTCGGCGGCGCCCAGCAGACCGCCCGCCAGTGCGTCGACGAGGGGCTCATCGGCCGGCCGATCGGCGGCGCGGCATTCTTCATGTGTCCGGGTCACGAGCGCTGGCACCCCAATCCGGGCTTCTACTATCTTGGCGGCGGCGGCCCCATGCTCGACATGGGCCCCTACTACGTCACCGCCCTCGTCAATTGTCTCGGTCCCGTGGCGAGCGTCAGCGGCGTGGCGACGCGCACGAGGCCTGAGCGGGTCGTCACCAGCAAGCCGCTCGCGGGAACGCGAATTCCGGTCGAGGTCGCGACCCATGTCACGGGGACGCTCCTGTTCGCGAGCGGCGCGGCGGTCTCGATGACGATGAGCTTCGACGTGCCGAGGCACAAGCATGTGCCGATCGAGCTCTACGGCGAGACGGGCTCGCTTATCGTTCCGGATCCGAATTATTTCGGCGGCAGGATCGAATTCGGCGACGCCGCCCAGGACTGGCGCGAGATCGAGATCCGGCACGCCTATGCCGACGGCAACTACCGCATTCTTGGCGTGGCCGACATGGCGCATGCGATCCGCGCCGGCCGGCCGCATCGCGCAAGCGGCGCGCTGGCGCTGCATGTGCTCGAAGTGATGGAGGCGTTCCAGACTTCGTCCGACGCCGGCAAGTCGGTCGTCATTTCAACCCGTCCCGAGCGGCCGGCGCCGATGCCCGCTTCGCTCGCGGTCGGTGAACTCGACTGAGGCCGATTGAAGAAGACTGCGGACGACGAAAAAAGGAGAAAGGGACGATGCGGGAAGCGCTCATTGTCTGGGGCGGCTGGAGCGGCCATGAGCCGGAAGCCGGCGCGCATATCGTCGCGGGCATGCTGAAGAAACACGGCTTCGAGGTCTATATCGAGAACACCACCGAGGCGTTCGCCGATCCCGCGATCGCCGACATGAGCCTCATCGTGCCGATCGTCACGATGTCGAAGATCGAAAAGGAAGAGGTCGAGAACCTGACCGCCGCGGTGCGCGGCGGGGTCGGACTCGCCGGCTATCACGGCTGCATGTGCGACGCCTTCCGCGAGAGCGTCGAGTACCAGTTCATGTGCGGCGGGCAGTGGGTCGCCCATCCGGGCAACATCATCGACTATCGCGTCGACATCGTGCGGCCCGACGATCCGATCATGAAGGGCCTCTCCGGCTTCAACTACCGTTCCGAGCAATATTACATGCACGTCGATCCTTCGAACGAGGTGCTTGCGACGACCACGTTTTCCGGCGAGCACGCGCCCTGGACCAACGGCGTCGTGATGCCTGTCGTCTGGAAGCGCAGGCATGGCGCTGGCCGGGTCTTCTACAGTTCGCTCGGCCATGTCGTAGCCGAATTCGAAGTGCCCGAGATGCGGACGATTCTTGAGCGCGGCCTGCTCTGGGCGGCGCGCTGACGCCCATCGCTGAACGCGGACCAGGAGATCCCGCCGCATGACCCCAATGCAAACCGACGCGGCCTTTGCGGGTCTTCAAACGGCGGAAACGCTGACCCCGAGTCAGATTGAAGAGCGCGCCCGGGCTTTGCGTGAGCAGCTCAGTCTCGACGAGAAAATTAGCCTGATGCATGGCCAACTGCCCCTGTGGCCGGGGCTCGCCGCGATGACGGCGCCCGGCGGATACAGCAGTCGCTTTTGGGTGGCCGGTGAGGTGACGCGCCTCGGCATCCCCGGCATCCGCTTCACCGACGGGCCGCGAGGCGTCATTCTGGAAGGGGGGACCACCTTTCCCGTCTCCATGGCGCGGGGCGCCGCCTTCGATCCGGCGCTCGAAGAGCGCATAGGCGACGCCATTGGGCGCGAAGTGCGCGCCTTGGGGGGCAATTACTTCGGCGGCGTCTGCATCAACCTGCTGCGCCATCCGGCATGGGGCCGCGCCCAGGAAACCTATGGCGAAGATCCGCACCATCTGGGCGCCTTGGCCGCCGCGTTGACGCGCGGGGTGCAGCGCCACGTGATGGCCTGCGCCAAGCACTTCGCCCTCAACTCGATGGAGAACGCGCGATTCAAAGTCGACGTAACGATCGATCCGCGGGCCCTGCACGAGGTCTACCTGCCCCACTTCAGACGCGTGGTCGAGGAGGGCGTCGCTTCGGTGATGAGCGCCTACAACAGCGTCAACGGTGAATGGTGCGGCCAGAATTCGGAGCTCCTGACCGGCGTCCTCAAAAGCAGGTGGGGTTTCGAAGGATTTGTCGTTACTGACTTCATCTTCGGAATGCGGGACGCCAAGAAAGCCGCGCTGGCTGGCCAGGACGTCGAGATGCCCTTCGGCCTGCTCTTCTTCCGCGACTTGCAAGGCCTGGTCGAACGCGGCGAAGTTCCCCTGGAACGCGTCGATGACGCAGCGCTACGCATCTTGCGCCAGCAGGTGCGCTTCGGCCAGGGCCGCGACTCCCACGACTACGATCCCGACGTCGTCGGCTGTGAAGCCCACCGAAAACTGGCTCGCGAAGCAGCGCAAAAGAGCATCGTTCTGCTCAAGAATGACGGCGGGCTTCTGCCGCTGCGAGACATTCAGCGTTTGGCGGTCCTGGGCAGGTTGGCTGACACGCCGAATACCGGCGATGGCGGCTCCAGCAACACGCGGCCGCCTTACGTTGTGACCCCGCTGGACGGCCTGCGCGCCGCTCTCGGCGCCAAGCTGAAGCTTGCCTACGACGACGGCGCGGATCTCGCGCGCGCGGCGGCTGCGGCTCAAGGGGCCGATGCGGCGGTCGTGGTCGTCGGCTACACTCACGCGGATGAGGGCGAATACATTCCGCCGGACATCTTTGCCGACTTCCTGCACTCCTTCCCGCCGCCGGGCCCGGAACACCAGGCGTTCGCCCAGGGCATTGAAAGCGGCAGCATGGATACCGACCTCGCGCTTGGGGGCGACCGCGACCGGCTCTCGCTGCACCCGCGCGACGATAGGCTGATTCAGGCGGTTGTCGCAGCCAACCCCCACACCGTCGTGGTCATCATGGCCGGCAGCGCGGTCATCACGGAGGCCTGGCGCCACAGCGTGCCGGCGATCCTGATGCTGTGGTACCCGGGCATGGAAGGCGGTCACGCATTGGCCGACGTGCTCACGGGAACGGTTAATCCGAGCGGCAAACTGCCCTGTTCGTTCCCGGCGCGGTCCGAGGATCTGCCCTTCTTTGATCGACATGCGACGGCAATTACTTATGACCTGTGGCACGGCTACCGCAAGCTGGAGCGCGACGGCGCCGCGCCCGCTTTCCCCTTCGGGTTCGGGTTGAGCTACACGACGTTCGACTACGCCGGCCTCAAGCTCGCACGGACGGAACTCGACGCCTCGGGGGCGTTGGAAGCGACGGTCGAGATAACCAACGCGGGCGCGGCGCCAGGGGAGGAAGTCGTGCAGCTCTATGTGGCGGCAGAGGGCTCGAGGGTGGAGCGTGCGCGGAAGGAGCTGAAGGCGTTTGCTCGCGTGGCGCTTGACCCGGGAGAGACGCGCACCGTGCGGCTGTCTGTTTCGGCAGCCGACCTGGCGTTTTTCGACGCCGCCGCATCCGGTTGGGTCGTGGAGCCGATCACATACGCCGCGATCGTGGGCCGTCACGCCCTCGACCCGAACGCCCTCCGGGAGGCATTCCGTGTCGTCTGAGCGCTCTTCCCGAGGCCGGACTTTTTTGCGGGGCCCGAAGCGCCAGCGTCCGAGGCGGGGAGGTGCTGACAAGGATCGTCTCCCTCCACCTGTAATCTCCCTGTTACGGGGGAATTATTGCCCTGTTATCATCCTGTTCCGCCGGAGCAGGCAATTTTTGCGCAAGGCATTGAAATCAGATGCATTTTCTCGACCGAACACCCGTCGGAAAGGTGGGGTTCTCCCTGTTTTCCCCCTGCTAGCAGGGACTCCGGTCCGCCGGCCGCGCCCGCGCTACAGCGCGAAGCCGCCGTCGACGAGATAGGCCTGACCGGTCGCGAACGCGCTCTCGTCGGAGGCGAGATAAACTGCGAGCGCGGCGATCTCCTCAGGCTTGCCGAGCCGGCCCATCGGCTGGCGGTCGACGAAGGCCTGGCGCACCGCCTCGAGCGGCTGGCCGCTCGATTGGCTCAAGGCGGCGATCCGGCCATCGAGCGAGGGGCTCTCGATCGTGCCGGGGCAGATGGCGTTGCAGCGCACCCCTTTGCGGATGAAGTCGGCGGCGACGGCCTTGGTGAGCCCGATCACCGCGGCCTTGGACGCGCCATAGACATAGCGGTTCGGGATGCCGCGCACCGAGGATGCGCCCGAGGCGATGTTGACGATCGACCCATGGCCTTTCTCCAGCATGCCCGGCAGAAAGGCGCGGATCGTGCGGTGCATCGACTTGACGTTGAGGTCGAAGGAGAAGTCCCAGTCCTCGTCCGAGCAGTCGAGCGCGGTCCCGTGATGGACGAAGCCCGCGCAGTTGAAGAGGATGTCGATCGGACCGACCTCGCGCGCGAGCGCCGCGACCGCTTCGGTCGAGCAGACGTCGAGCTTGCGGCGGTCCGCGTCGAGCCCGGCGAGGCCCTCGACATTGACGTCGGTCGCAATGACGTGGGCGCCCTCTTGCGCGAAGGCTTCCGCCGTCGCCCGGCCGATTCCCGCAGCCGCCGCCGTCAGCACCGCGACCTTGCCCGCCAACCGTCCCGCCATCTCAAATCGCTCCCTCTGCCTGCCTCATCCGCCGTCCGGCGCGGCGCCGATGAGCCGTTCTAGGCGACAACGCGCCGCGATCCTAGCCGCGGCCGCCGAGCCGCCCCGGCGCGGGAACTCTCGCGGGCCGAGATATTGCCAAAGCCGCCAAAATCGGCATACACAGCAGCCCCGATCGAACGCCCCCAGCCGGCTCGATCCGTCGCCGCAATAGCTCAGCTGGTAGAGCACCTCATTCGTAATGAGGGGGTCGGGGGTTCGAATCCCTCTTGCGGCACCAGCTATGTCGAAGAACAACAACAAATTCACATATATGCGAGGAAGCGTGCCTCGACGAGCCCACACTTGGTCCCACACATTGCGCTACCGTTGACCAGCGAGAATTGCCCTGGCTGCTGAGCGGCGTGCAACTGCGGTGTTGCGAGGCCCACCGTCATCTTGTTCGTCGCTTCCAAGCCGATCACTAATTTCCCGTTTTCTTTTCCACAACACGGGCGGATTTTAAGGTACCTTTGCGCGTTGGAACGGTCGTTCGCTCCAACGCAGAGGGCGACGCCACCGAGCGCTTTAGCGATGGCCAAACTTGAGGACCTCAAACCGAATTGCTCCGTCCGCGGCATCTTGCCGTCGGGCATTGTCACCGTCGTCAGCGTGCAATGGTTTGGATCCACCGCGATCGAACTCACCTATAAGGAGGCGACCGGGAAGGTCCGCAACGAGTTGCTGTACCGCGATCGTGAGACCGACCTGGAGATCGTCGAAGAAGGGCGGCCGTGGAGCTTCGACGGAGACGGCGCTCTGTTCCGCCTAGTTTCCGAGGCCCAGCGCATTCATCTCGCCCATCTGTTCGACCCAGTCCTTGCCGTTCATACTTCGATTGTCGAGCCGCTGCCGCACCAGATCACGGCTGTCTACGAAAGCATGCTGCCTCGTCAGCCGCTGCGTTTCTTGTTGGCGGATGACCCCGGCGCCGGCAAGACCATCATGGCAGGCCTCCTGATCAGGGAGCTGATCGCCCGCGGCGACTTGCAGCGGTGTCTGGTCGTCTGCCCGGGAAGCCTCGCCGAACAGTGGCAAGACGAGCTCTACCGCCGATTCAATCTACCGTTCGACATACTGACGAACGACAAGCTCGAAGCGGCTCGCACGGGCAACTGGTTTCTCGAATCGAACCTCGTCATTGCTCGGCTCGACAAGCTCTCCCGCAACGAGGATGTACAGCAGAAGCTCCAGGCCCCCGACTGCCGGTGGGACCTCGTCGTCTGCGACGAAGCGCACAAGCTCTCGGCTACGTTCTTCGGCGGCGAGGTCAAATACACCAAGCGCTATCGGCTGGGGCAACTGCTCTCGCAGCTCACGCGCCATTTCCTCCTGATGACAGCGACGCCACACAACGGCAAGGAAGAGGACTTCCAGCTCTTCATGGCGCTGCTCGACGGCGACCGCTTCGAGGGCAAGTTCCGAGACGGGGTGCATACGGCCGATGTCTCGGACCTGATGCGCCGCATGGTGAAGGAGAACCTGCTGAAGTTCGACGCAACGCCGCTGTTCCCGGAGCGCGTCGCCTACACCGTACCTTATAAACTGTCCGACGCCGAGGCCTCGCTCTACAAGGCGGTGACCGAATATGTGCGCGAGGAGTTCAATCGCGCCGAGGCGTTGGAGAACGACAAGCGCGCCGGCACGGTCGGTTTCGCCCTGACCATCTTGCAGCGCCGCCTCGCGTCTTCACCTGAAGCGATTTACCAGTCCTTGCGCCGACGACGAGAGCGACTGGAAAGCCGGCTGCGCGAGCTGGAAATCTTACAGCGGGGCAACCAGACTAGCGCCGCAATCGTGGCCGATGTCCCGACTTTCGACAAGGAAGACGTCGAAGACCTTGAGGATGCGCCCGACGCCGAATTGGAGGCGGCCGAAGAGCAGGTC
Source organism: uncultured Alphaproteobacteria bacterium (assembly GCA_963721905.1). Classification (GTDB taxonomy): domain Bacteria; phylum Pseudomonadota; class Alphaproteobacteria; order Rhizobiales; family Beijerinckiaceae; genus Roseiarcus. The sequence continues at coordinate 67,892 of CAVRMF010000013.1, read as the reverse complement.
CTCGACCAAGCTACCGCCGCGCGGTCGATCGGCGAACTGCGAATGGAGATCGAGACGCTGAAGCGACTCGAAGGGCTTGCACACTCGATCCGGCGCAGCGGCGAGGACAAGAAGTGGCGGGAGCTGGCGACCTTGCTCGGCGAGATCTTCACTCCGGCTTCGATCGCCAATGGGCTCGCGGAAGAGTCGGTGTCCTACGACGCCGGTGTCCCCATACCTCCAAAGCCCACGCCGTCGCCGCACCAGAAGCTCGTCCTCTTCACCGAACACCGCGACACGTTGAGCTACCTGCAGGGTCGGATCGGCACGCTGCTCGGGCGGACACAGGCTGTCGTCATCATCCATGGGGGGAATGGGCCGGGAGGATCGCATGAGGGCCCAAGAGGCCTTCCGTCACGATCCCGAGGTCCAGGTCCTCTTGGCGACCGACGCCGCTGGCGAGGGGATCAATCTCCAGCGCGCCCATCTGATGGTGAATTACGACCTGCCCTGGAACCCGAACCGCATCGAGCAACGGTTTGGGCGCATCCACCGTATCGGACAGACCGAAGTCTGCCATCTCTGGAATCTGGTCGCTGAGGAAACGCGCGAAGGCGACGTTTATCGCAAGCTGCTCGAAAAGCTCGCGCAGGCGCGCAACGCGCTCGGCGGCCAGGTTTTCGACGTGCTCGGCAAAGTGCAATTCGAAGGCCGGTCGCTGCGCGAGCTGCTCATTGACGCCATCCGCTACGGCGATCAACCAGACGTGCGAGCGCGGCTCTTCAAGGTTGTCGAGAACGCCTTCGACAAGGACGCTCTGCGGACCCTCCTTGAGGATCGCGCCCTCGCGCAGGACGCAATGGACGCCTCGCGCGTCTTCCGCATCCGCGAGGAGATGGAGCGGGCCGAGGCGCGCAGGCTTCAGCCGCATTATGTTGAGTCATTCTTCCTCGAAGCCTTCAAGCGGCTCGGGGGCACGGTGAAGCAGCGCGAAGCTCGGCGCTACGAGATCACTCACGTTCCGGCTCCGGTGCGCAACCGGGATCGTCTGATCGGCTTCGGCGAACCCGTCATGCCGCGCTACGAGCGCATCGCGTTCGAGAAGGCGCTTGTAGCGCCCCAGGGACAGCCGCTGGCGGCGTTCGTTTGTCCGGGCCATCCGCTGCTCAATGCGGTCATCGACATCAGCCTGGAACGCTACCGAGACCTGTTGCGGCGCGGCGCGGTGCTGGTAGACGAAAGCGACCCGGGCATGAGCCCGCGCGTGCTGTTCTTTCTCGAGCACGCGATCCAGGATGCCAGCGTCACGAAGAGCGGTGAGCGACGCGTCGTCTCGAAGCGGCTGCTGTTTGTCGAAATTGATGCGCAGGGCGCGGCGCGCCATATCAACTACGCGCCGTATCTCGATTACCGCCCGCTGGCGGAGGGCGAGCCGGCCATCGATGCAATTCTTGCCCGGCCTGAAGCGGCATGGATCGGCCGTGATCTCGAAAATAAGGCGCTGATCCATGCGGTCACCGCGGTGGCGCCGGAGCATCTCGCCGAAGTGCGCGATCGCAAGATCAAGCTCCTCGACAAGACCGAGGCGGCGGTCAAGGACCGCCTGACCAAGGAAATCAATTACTGGGATTTCCGCGCAGAGCAACTCAAGGAACAGGAGCGCGCCGGAAAGGTCAATGCGCGGCTCAACTCGGGCGAGGCCCGCAAGCGGGCGGATGAACTTCAGGCCCGGCTGCAGAAGCGCATGGAGGACCTCAAGCGCGAACGTCAGTTGGCCCCGCTGCCGCCAGTCGTCCTTGGCGGTCTGCTGGTCGTGCCCAAGGGACTGATCCTCGCGCTGCGAGGGCTGGTCTCCGCGCAGACGCTGGTCGACACCCAGGCCGCTGCCGCAAAGGCGCGCCAAATCGTCATGGAGGCCGAGCGAAGCCTTGGATTCGAGCCGGTCGACAGGGAGTTTGAGAAGCTCGGCTACGACATCGAAAGCGCCATTCCCGGCACGGGGCGGCTGCGTTTCATCGAGGTCAAAGGACGCGTCGCCGAGGCCGACACCGTGACCGTGACCAAGAACGAGATCCTCTATTCGCTCAACAAGCCGGACGATTTCATTCTGGCGATGGTCGGATTCGCACAGGACGGATCGCACGAAGTCCGCTACCTGCGGCAGCCGTTCATGCGGGAGCCGGACTTCGGGGTTACGAGCGTGAATTACAATTTCAGCGAACTATTAGAGCGAGCGACAAGTCCCCTATGATCCGTCATCTAGCTATCGTGCGGGAAGCTGCGGGCAGAATCGCGGAGGCGGTTGATCATGTTGTCGGCGCACTCGCAGAGACCCGAATCGAGCAAGAGGCCGCGTTTACAGACAGAATGCTTGGAGCCATCGAGCTCACAATGAAGGGCTTCGCGTCGCGTGGAGTTAGATGGACTGCGAAGACGCTTACCGACAGGGGTCCTCGCGCACAGGAAACCCATATCGGAGCCGATTTTGCAGGTGTTTTTTCAGCACGCCTGTCTGATTCTCCTGAGTTTAACGTTTCGAAAGGCTTCCTCGCGCAAGCAAAACTGATCCGCCCTGGCCGATCGGATGTGCGAGCAGAGTTCGAACGCCTGCGCGCGCAATGCGATCGGATGCTTTCGGTGTCCCCAGCTTCCTTCGTTTTTTTGTACGCGGACTGGGGAGTAACTGTTGTTCCGGCTGTTTCAATATGGTCATCCGAACCAAGGGATATTTTCGATTTTTACTCGCGCGGAATTGCGCGGTTTTTCGAAGAGCATTTCGAGTCGTTCATTGGAGATCGCCGCCTCTATGCGCCGACGCGGAATGTGCTTGAAGGATTGCTTTCGGAGGCCAATCCGCGACGAGTTCTACTCCTCGAGGTCAATACAACAGAATGATTCGCAAGAAACTCATCGAGGTCGCGCTGCCGCTGGATGCGATCAACATTGCTTCGGCGCGGGAGAAATCTATTCGCCACGGGCATCCGAGTACGCTGCATCTTTGGTGGGCGGCGGCCATTGGCGGCGGCGCGGGCGGTGATCTTTGCGCAGATGGTGGACGACCCGTCGGAATACGTGGATACGCTCCTTGGCGTCCCGGAGTCGCGACGGGCCGCGGAGCGGGAGTGGAAGAAGCGGCGGGAAATCTGGGCGGGCAAACCTGACCACAACACGCGCGGACCGGAGCCGACGCTCGCGGATTGCGCCACCGACCTCGAGCGTCAGCGCCTGTTTGAGATCATCAAAGAGCTCGTCCAATGGGAGAGCACCACCAACGAGACGGTGCTGCAGAAGGCGCGGGACGAGATCTGGCAGAGTTGGCGGCGCGCCTGCGCGGAGAATGTCGACCATCCGAGCGCAAGAGAGCTGTTCGACCGGCACAAGCTGCCGGCCTTCCACGATCCCTTCGCCGGCGGCGGCGCGCTGCCGCTCGAGGCGCAGAGGCTGGGGCTCGAGGCCTACGCCAGCGATCTCAATCCGGTGGCGGTGCTGATCAACAAGGCCATGATCGAAATCCCGCCGAAATTCGCGGGACGGCCGCCCGCCAATCCGGAGGCGCGCGAGAGGAAGGACCTTCTCGGGCGCAAATGGAAGGGCGCGGAAGGCCTGGCCAACGACGTGCGCTACTACGGTCAGTGGATGCGCGACGAGGCGGAAAAGCGTATCGGCCATCTCTATCCGAAGGTGACGGTGACGGCCGCGATGGCCAAAGAGCGCCCCGACCTGAAGCCTTTGGTCGGGCAGGACCTCACTGTCATCGCCTGGCTTTGGGCGCGCACGGTGAAAAGTCCGAATCCGGCTTTCGCCGATGTGGACGTACCGCTCGCCTCGACCTTCATGCTCTCGACCAAGGCCGGCAAGGAGGCCTATGTCGAGCCGGTGATCGAGAGTGGCGGCTATCGGTTCATGGTTCAGGTCGGCAAGCCGAAAGATACGGAAGGCGCCAAGAACGGGACCAAGCTGGCTCGCGGTGCCAATTTTCGGTGTCTGATGTCGGGAGCCCCGGTCGGCGGCGACTACATAAAGTCCGAGGGCATCGCCCAACGTATGGGCGCAAGGATGTTGGCGATTATCGCGGAGGGAGATCGCGAAAAAATATTCCTGGCTCCAACCTTGGAAATGGAGGGGGTCGCCAAGTCTGCGATACCCACTTGGGTGCCGGAGGGGGCATTTGTGGAAGATGCGCGAGCTTTCACACCCTGCATCTATGGCATTAAAGAGTGGCGCCACCTGTTCACTCCGCGCCAAACGATGGCTCTCGCTACGTTTGGCGAACTTGCAATCGAAGTAAGAGATCGCATCTCAAGCGATGTCGCTGCAGCATCCACTGGTGGGTTGGGCTATAGAACTACATTGCGCGATAACCCGTCCGCGGACCTGAAATCTGAAGCTACTACATACGCGGATGCGGTTACGGTTTACTTGGGTCTTGCTGTCGGACGGTGCGCCAACTACTGGTCCTCACAAACTCCCTGGGGCGGCGACTTCATCGTGCAAACCTTTGGGCGACAGGCCCTTCAAGTTGTGTGGGATTACGCCGAGGGCAATCCTTTCTCGCAGTCGACCGGGAATTGGACTGGCGCACTGGAGTGGATTGAAAGAGTAATTAAATTTGCACTTCCCGCAGATCCGAATGGAGTTACAGGCCTAGGCGACGCGCAGACGCAATCAATAAGCCAGGATAAGATCGTTTCCACGGACCCCCCGTATTACGACAATGTACCATATGCGGACCTTTCTGATTTTTTTTATGTCTGGCTGCGTCGTTCACTCAAACCAATCCTCCCTGATCTCTTTTCAACTGTCGCAGTCCCAAAATTGGAAGAACTCGTCGCTACGTCGTATCGCCACGGAGGAAAGGCAAAGGCTGAGGAGTTCTTCCTGCAGGGGATGACTCACGCGATGCAGAGACTAACGAAACAGGTGCATCCTGAGTTTCCAGTCACAATCTATTACGCTTTCAAACAAGCGGAGATTGAGAACGAAGAGGGCACTGCCAGTACTGGATGGGAAACTTTCCTTGCGGCAGTCATCCAGGCCGGATTCGCAGTCACGGGCACATGGCCCGTTCGAACGGAACGAAGCGGTGGGTTCCGGAATCGCGACCGAAGCTCCTTGGCCTCCAGCATCGTCCTAGTCTGCCGGCCGCATGCCGCCCATGCGCCAGCCGCCACCCGCCGAGAATTCGTCGCCGCGCTGAAAGCCGAACTGCCGTCAGCTTTGCGTAACCTCCAGGCAGGCAACATCGCGCCAGTGGACCTCGCGCAAGCCGCCATCGGCCCCGGCATGGGCGTCTACACGCGCTATTCCAGGGTGCTCGACGCAGAGGGCAAGCCCGTCTCCGTGCGCGAAGCGCTGGCGTTGATTAACGCAACACTCGACGAGGCGCTCGCCGAGCAGGAAGGAGACTTCGACTCCGACAGCCGTTGGGCGCTCGCCTGGTTCGAGCACAGCGGCTTCGTCGAGGGAGATTTCGGCGTCGCCGATACGCTCTCTAAGGCCAAGAACATCTCAATCGCTGGCCTTGCCGAAGGGCAAGGTCGCATTCTCGAGTCCAAGCGGGGCAAAGTGCGGCTTTTGAAACCTGAGGAACTGTCGGCAGATTGGGACCCGACCACAGACCCGCGTCTGACGGCCTGGGAGGTTTTCCACCAACTGATCCGCGCGCTCGCCAGCGGCGGCGAGGGCTCCGCGGCGGATCTCGTCGCGAAGCTCGGGTCACGAGCCGAGACCGCACGCGAGCTCGCCTATCGCCTCTACACGCTTTGCGAGCGCAAGAAGCGAGCACCCGAAGCGCTCGCCTACAACGGCCTCGTCCAAAGCTGGCCCGAAATCGTCCGCCTCGCCCAGGAAGGCGGCAAGCGGCAGCCGGGGCAGGCCGACCTGTTGGACGGGGTGTAATGCGGCGCGACAATCAGGATGAGAATCGCGCGACAATCAGGATGAGAATGCGCCGCCGCGGGGGTGACGAAGGAAGGGCGTAGCCCGACCGTAGAGATCCCCGCGGCGGCGGCGAGCGCCCAAGTGGCCTCGTCTGGCGGTCACGGCGGCTGGGTTAGGGATCGGGCTTCTCTTGTCGAGAGGACCGACTTCTTGCCCGGCCGACACGTCACCGATCGTCAGATGAGGCTATTCATGAACTTGTGTCGCAACCATTCGCCGGCGATTGCCGGCGCGAAAGCCGGATTCAGTAGGGCAACCGCCTACCGGTTCGAAACGGATCCCCGGTTTCCCAGCCAGAAGAAGGCGCGTCGAGAACGACGCCGAGCCGATCCGTTCGCCGATGTCTGGGACAATGAAGTCGTGCCGATGTTGAAGGCCGCGCCCGGACTGAGGCCGATCGCCGTCTTCGGAGAACTCTGCCGTCGGCATCCAGACCTGGGCGCCGGAACGCGACGGACCCTCGAGCGCCGCATCCGGGCTTGGCGGGCGGTGAACGGCCCGGATCGGGAGGTGATCTTTCGTCAGGAGCATCCGCCGGGCCGAATGGGACTGTCGGACTTCACTGAAGTGGCCGATCTCGGCGTCACCGTCGCCGGCGAGCTGCTCGACTGCCGGCTTTATCACTTCCGCTTGCCCTTTTCCGGCTTCGAGCACGCCCATGTCGTGCTCGGCGGCGAAAGCTTTGTCGCGCTGGCGGAAGGGCTACAAAACGCCCTGTGGGCGCTGGGCGGCGTTCCCGAGCAACATCGCAGCGACAGCCTCTCGGCGGCCTTCCGTAATCTGGGCGCCGACGCCAAGGAGGATTTGACGAAGCGCTACGAAGCGTTCTGCGCCCATTACGGCATGACGCCGACCCGCAACAATCCGGGCGTCAGCCACGAGAACGGCTCGATCGAGAGCGCCCACGGCCATCTCAAGAGAGCGCTCGCGGACGCCCTGTTGCTGCGCGCCTCGCGAGACTTTGACGATCTCCCCGCATGGCGGGGGTTCGTCGACGACATCGTCGGCCGCGGCAACCTCCGCAACGCCAAGCGCATCGACCAGGAGCGGGCGGCGTTGAACAAGCTGCCGGTCCGCAAGACCGTCGACTACGAGGAGGTCAACGTCGACGTCACCAGCTCCAGCGCCTTCACGCTGCGCAAGGTGTTCTACTCGGTTCCCTCGCGACTGATCGGCCATCGGCTGCGGGTCCACCTTTATGACGATCGGCTGGAATGCTTCCAGGGCTCGACGCCCATCGTCACCTTGCGGCGTGGTCGGCCCCAGCCGAACGGCAAACATGGCCACGTCGTCGACTATCGCCACGTCATCCATTCCCTGCGCCGCAAGCCGATGGCGCTGCTCAATCTGGTCTATCGCGATCAACTCTTCCCCCGCCGAGCCTTCGCCCTGGCGTTCGAGGCCTTGCTCGCCGGCCTCGGCGAGAGAGCCGCATGTCGCACGATGGTCGGCCTTCTCGCGCTCGCCCACGAGCGCGCTTGCGAGGCGGAGCTCGCCCTCGCGTTGCAGGCTGCTCTCGACGACGGTGTCCTTCCCGATCTCGCTGCGCTGATCGAACGCTTCCGGCCGAAGGACGCAGCATTGCCTGTCGTCGTCGTCAGGCTGCCCTCCCTCGCCATCTACGATCAGATCGCGACAAGCGTTGGAGAAGCAGCATGAAGGCGACCGACAAGATCGACGCCGCTCGCATCGACCTGCTGCTGAGCGAGTTGCGACTGCCCGGCATCAAGCTGATCTGGGCCGCCCTGGCGATGACAGCCGACAAAGAAGGCTGGGCCGCAGCCCGCTTCCTGGCCGCCCTCGCCGAACAGGAGATGGTGGAGCGAAACCGCCGTCGCTTCGAACGGCATCTGGAGGAAGCCCGATTGCCGCCGGGAAAGACCCTCGACACGTTCGACTTCACCGCTGTGCCAATGATCTCGAAGGCGCAGGTGCAAGCGCTCGCGGCCGGCGACGCCTGGCTCGAAAAGGGAGCCAATCTTTTGTGCTTCGGGCCGCCCGGCGCCGGGAAATCCCATCTCGCGGCGGCGCTCGGTTTGGCCTTGATCGAAAAGGGTTGGCGCGTTCTGTTCACCCGGACAACCGACCTTGTGCAAAAGCTTCAGATCGCACGCCGCGATCTCGCACTCGAAGCCGCGATCGCCAAACTCGACAAATATCATCTGCTGATCCTCGACGATCTCGCCTATGTCACCAAGGACCAGGCGGAGACGAGCGTTCTGTTCGAACTGATCAGCGCGCGATACGAGCGCCGATCCATGCTCATCACCGCCAACCAGCCCTTCGGCGAATGGGGAAGAATCTTTTCCGACCAAGCTATGACGCTCGCGGCCATCGATCGCATCGTGCACCACGCCACGATCCTCGAAATGAACGTCGACAGCTATCGGCGAAAGGAAGCCGTCGACCAAGCACGCGGGGCGGGACGCCCGCCGACACGCGCGACAATCAAAGGATCACGCTGATTGTCGCGCCGCGACAATCAGACCATCTCTCGACGAAATAGAGCTTGCGTTATCGCCCCGCCGGGACAATCATCACGTCGCCGCGACCGCCAAAATGGCCATCCTGATTGTCGCTGCCTTCCCATCCAGATTGTCGCGCTACAGTGTAAGTGGCGATGAGCGACCCCGATCCGTCACCGGTCGCCGTAGGCTGGCCCAGCACAGCGGCTGAGCCACACCTGATGAAGTCGCTTCAGGATCGGCTCCCAGTGGCGCTTATCGCCACGCCGCGTCGAGATCTACGCACATGTCAGAGCGATGAGACCTTGGAGAAAGTGATGGCACGCAACCGCGAGGCCTTCGATTATCTCCCTGTGACTGATGCGGCCCAGCGCGAGCGCGAACGGATTATTGGTCTCATCGAACTCGTGCCCTACCTGCGCGGCAAGAAGCCGGAAGGCACCGTGGAGGAACAGATGGAGCGGCTTTCAGAGGACAATGTAATCGGGGCAGACGCTGGGATCCTCACTTTCTTGAGGTCCGCCGATCGCAATAGCTGCCGCCTCGTTATGTCAGGTGAGAAAATTAGTGGGCTCGTCAACCTCTCGGACATGCAACGGCTGCCGGTACGCGCAGCTTTGTTTGCTCTGATCACTCACGTCGAGATGACAATGGCGGACGCTATCCGTCGCGAGTTGAACGGCTCGGACGAATGGAAGAATCGTCTATCGAAAAAAGGCCGGGATGAGGTCGATATCAAGCACCGAGCTGCAATTGCCGCCGACAATCTTGTCGATGATCTCTCATGTACCGGTTTCGGCGACAAGAAAAACATAATCCTGAAAAGCCCGAGCTTTCCCGAGCTCTGGAGAACTTTCGATAGCGATATGATCGAGGCTCGCGATCTCCGAAACAATCTGGCGCACGCCAACAATTATGCGGCAACCCGCGACGCGGCGGCGAAGGTCTGCGGCACCGTACGAAAAATCGAACACTGGATCCAACGCCTCAGCAATTGGCCCTCGAAGGAAGCGCCGGGAGGGGACTAGCCATGGCGATCACCAATCAGGAACGCGTCGGCAAAGCGATCGACCTTTTGCGTGCGGGCCTTGCCTCATTTGTCGAGCGCGAGATCCAATCGGCCGTAAAGGCCGGAGCTGTTCGCATGGATACGGTGCGCCGGTTCTCCGACGACCCGATGCTCGGCTCGAAGCCGATCGCGCAGTGGGACGTCGCGGGCCTGCTGAAGCTGATGTGGGAGACTTGGAACGACGTCTTCGGCCGCACACTTGGCCGGGCGGAGCGCTCGCTGGTGCAGGAGTTGCGCGATTGGCGCAACAAATGGGCGCATCAGGAGCCGTTCTCTAGTGACGACGCCGATCGCGCGCTCGACTCGATGAACCGGTTGCTCACGTCCGTCTCGGCGCCGCAGGCCGACGAGGTCGGTAAGATGAAGATGGAGCTGCGCCGCCTCGTCTACGAGGAGCAGGTGCGCGGCGAAAGGCGCAAGGTCGGGGGCTCTCTGATCGAGCCGGCTGCGGCTGGCAATCTCAAACCTTGGCGCGACGTTGTGACGCCACACGCTGACGTCGCCTGCGGCCGATATCAGCAGGCCGAGTTCGCCGCCGACCTGTGGCAGGTGCATCTCGGCGAAGGTAGTGACGAGTATCGCAAGCCGGCCGAATTTTTCCGCCGGACCTTTCTGACGGAAAGCCTCAAGCGACTGCTGGTCGGCGGGGTCCGGCGACTCTACGGCGAGGGCGGCGACCCGGTCGTGCAGCTCCAGACCAATTTCGGCGGCGGCAAGACCCATTCGATGCTGGCGCTCTATCACCTTTTCGGGGGCGCAGCGCCCGGCGAGCTGGCGGGCGTAGACTCGGTGTTGGCCGAGGCGGGGATGAAGACCCTGCCAAAGGCTCGGCGGGTCGTCCTGGTGGGCAACAAGATCTCTCCAGGCAACCCGGTCACCAAGCCAGATGGCACCATGGTGCGCACGCTTTGGGGCGAGCTCGCCTACCAGCTGGGCGGTCCGAGAGCCTTCGCGCGCATCGCCAAGGATGACGAGAAAGCGACCAGCCCCGGCGACGTGCTGCGGGAGCTCTTCATCGAATATGGCCCTTGCCTCGTGCTCATCGACGAGTGGGTGGCCTATGCGCGCCAACTCCATGACCAGAGCGATCTGCCAGCGGGCGGCTTCGAGACTCAGTTCACCTTCGCTCAGGCGCTCACGGAATCGGCCAAGCTCGCCAAAAACTGCCTGCTCGTTGTCTCGCTTCCTGCGTCCGATTCGGCCGGCTCACCCCATGCCCAAGTTGACGACGTGGAGGTCGGCGGCATTCGCGGACGGGAGGCGCTCGATCGCCTGCGCAACGTCGTCGGACGGGTGGAATCCTCATGGCGGCCGGCGACGGCCGAGGAGGGTTTCGAGATTGTTCGACGACGCCTCTTCGAGCCGATCGCGGGCGAATTGTTCAAGCAGCGTGACCTAACGGCTCGCGCCTTCGCCGACCTCTACCGCGAGAAGGCCGCCGAGTTCCCGCCGGAGTGCCGCAGCGGCGACTACGAGAAACGAATCCAAGCGGCCTACCCGATACACCCGGAAATCTTCGACCGCCTCTACACTGACTGGTCGACCCTGGTGAAATTTCAGCGAACGCGCGGGGTTCTGCGGCTGATGGCGGCTGTGATCCACAGCCTATGGGAGAAGGGCGACCGCAGCCCGCTGATCCTGCCCTCGACGATCCCGATCGACGATCCGCCCGTGCAGTTCGAGCTGACGCGCTACCTCTCCGACAACTGGGCGCCGATCATCGAAAAGGACGTCGACGGGCCAAACTCGCTCCCGATGAAAATCGATGCCGAGCTGCCAAACCTCGGCAAGTTGTCAGCGACGAGACGGGTCGCGCGCACAATCTATCTTGGTTCGGCTCCGACCGCTTCGGCAGCCCATCGCGGGATCGAGGACCGACAGGTGAAGCTCGGCTGCGTCATGCCGGGGGAGACGCCAGAGGTGTTCGGCGACGCGCTCCGCCGGCTCGCTGCGGCCGCCACCTATCTCTACCAGGATGGTCCGCGCGCGTGGTACGGGACCCAGCCGACGGTGACGAAGCTGGCGGAAGACCTCGCCGAGCAGCTCAAGCGCGATCCGGACAAAGTTGCTGCCGAACTCGACGCAAAACTGCGCGCCGACCTCAGACGAAGCGGCGATTTCGCGCGCATACACGCGCTGCCCCGCTCCAGCGCCGACGTGCCTGACGATTACGAGGCGCGCCTTGTGGTTCTTTCGGCAGACCATCCCTATAGCAGAGAGAGTGGCAACGCCGCGGAGGTCGCGGCCAAAGCAATCCTGGAATCGCGCGGAAACACACCGCGGCTGTACCGCAACACGCTGGTGTTCCTCGCCGCCGACAAGGTGCGGCTGCAGGACCTCGACGAGGCCTTGCGCAAGCATCTCGCTTGGTCGTCAATCGTGGCTGAGAAGGAAAAGCTTAATCTCGACCCGCACCAGGCCCGCCAAGCCGAGACGCAGAGGCAGGCCGCCGAGGGGGCGGTAACAGCTCGTCTGCCGGAAACCTACCAGTGGCTGCTCGCTCCGGAGCAACCGACACCGAAAGCGCCGGTCGCATGGCAAACCTACCGCCTAACCGGCAGCGATGCGTTGGCAGTGCGAGTCGGCAAGAGGCTGCGCAGCGAAGAACTCCTCGTGGCGAACCTCGGCTCGACCATCCTGCGGAAGCACCTTGACGAGGTCCCGCTTTGGCGCGGCGACAGCGTGCCTATTAAGCAGCTAGTCGACGACTTCGCGCGCTACCTCTACCTGCCGCGCGTCGCCGGGCCGGAGGTGTTGGCGCAATCCCTTCGGGACGGCTTCGCAATGCTTACCTGGAGGAACGATACGTTCGCCTTTGCCGAGAGCTACGACGAGACGGCGGGCCGGTATCGCGGCTTGAGAGCCGGCCAAGGAGTCAATGTCTCCCACGACAGCACTGGACTTGTCGTCAAGCCGGATGTGGCCGCGCGGCAGTTGGATGTCGAGATTGAGTCTCGAAAACCCACCGAGAAGGATCATCAAGACGGGCCCGAAACCAAAGAACCGCCCCCACCGCCGCCTCCGCCCCCGCCGGAAGCGGTGTTCCGACGATTTCATGGTTCTGTTCGGGTCGACCCAGCACGTGTAATGCGCGACGCCGGGCGCATCGCCGATGACGGTTCTCCATGTCGCCGCGGGCGCAGTAGACCGTCTCGTAGAGGAAGCGGCCGTTGATCTCGCCCTGCTTGAGCGAGGTGACGATGAAGCGCGGATTGACCTCGCCCTTTGTCCATTCCGCCTTGCCGATCACCCGGCGCCGGCGCGACCAGCTGTCGAGCGTCGCATAGCGGAAGTCCTTGAAGCGGCGGGCGGGTTTGCCGGTCGCGGCGGCTTCCGCCTCGGCCTGCGCGAGTTCGGCGGCGATCTCCTCGACGAGCCGGGGGTTGCGCGCCAGGCCGAACACGAAGTCGACCCGGTTCTGTTCGCACCAGGCCATCAGCGCCTCGCGGGCGAAGCCCGAGTCGGCGCGCAACAGGATGCGCGTCTTCGGCCAGCGCGCCCGAATTTGCCTGACGATCCGCGCCGCCTCCTCGACCGATCCGGCGCTGGCGTCGATGTTCGAGGGCCTGAGCTTGGCCGCCAGGAGATGGCGGCCGCAGAACACATACAGCGGCAGATAGCAGTAGCCGTCGTAATAGCCGTGGAAGAACCGGCCCTCCTGATGGCCGTACAGCGGGTCGTCGGTCGCGTCGAGGTCGAGGATGATCTCTCTGGGCGCCCGATCGTGCGCCTCGAGGAACAGGTCGACGAACAGGGCCTCGATCGCCGCCGGGTCGTGGCTGATCTTCTTGTAGCGGGTGGCGATCTCGCGCGACAGTTCCAGCCGGTTCAGCGTCGACTTGCCGGCCACCGGCGCGCAATCCTCGCGCCTGGCCTCAAGCTTGCCCGCCAGCACCGCCATCAAAGGATCGTGGCGAAGCTCGTCATGGTCGTTCAGGTCCTCATAGCCGAGCGCGATGCCGTACACGCGCTGCCCGATGAGCGTGGCGACGGAATGCTCAATGAACCTCGGGTCTCTGGCGTCGCGGAAACATCCCGCAAGCCGTCGAACCAGATTGAGCCTTCGGTCGGCTGCGCCCAGCAGTAGACCGCCGGCGTCGGAGGTCAGCGCGCCGCCGTCGAACGCTGCCATCACAGGCCGCCCTTCGACCCGTCCAAACGCGCTCGGTTCTGCGCTACACTCCGTCTGCATCGGGCCACTCCTCCGAACCGGCTCAAGTCATTCTCACAAAACAACTTTTGCCTGATTCGGCGGCCCGATGCGCCCCTAATTTGAGATATGCGGGCTAGCCAGCTGGCCCGATCAGTCAAGGAGGACCCGCCTATGGAAACCGCGCAGGAGTACTATAGAAACCACGGGCCCATGACAGCGCCTGGCGCCTACTCGGCGATGCTCGCCTCGATGCGCGGCGACATCCCAGCAGCATGCAGTGCAATTCAAGGAATACTGATCCACCGTGATCTTGCGCCATGGCTGTACGAAACCAACCTTTCGGAAGAGGCAAGAGACCTTGCCAATGTGCGTCCGGTCGCCGCGATGTTGTCGCAGATACGGGCGCTGAGCGATCGCCCGCTGACTGAGGCTCGCGAGCCGAAGCAAAGGATGCCGGCCGTCTGTCGGCATTTTGCCGCGATGCTCTGCGCCATCCTGCGCGAGCAGGGCGTGCCGGCGAGGGCCCGATGTGGGTTCGGCGCTTACTTCAACCCGGGCCGATTCGAAGATCATTGGGTTGCCGAGTACTGGAACTCCGCACAGAATCGCTGGATTCTAGTTGACGCGCAGCTTGACGGCGTTCAGCGCAAGACTTTCAAGCCAGGTTTTGACCCGCTCGACGTTCCACGCGACAGCTTTATCGTCGCTGACGACGCGTGGCGGCAGTGCCGCAGCGGTCAAGCCGATCCCAACCTCTTCGGCCTCTCGTTTATGAACGAGCAGGGGTTGTGGTGGGTTGCCCAAAACCTCATCCGCGATTTGGCCGCTCTCAATCGAATGGAGATGCTGCCCTGGGATGTGTGGGGAGCGATGCCAAAGCCCACAACCGAGATCACCGACAGTGAAATCAACCTGCTCGACCGGGTCAGCGAGATCGCACTCGCTGGTGATCAGGCGCTACCGGATCTTCAACAGATCTACCAAGACGATCGTTTGCGCGTCTCCGAGGTGATCTTCAATGCGAGCCGCCAAATGCAAGAGAAGGCTGAGTCTTGACTGGAGACGGCGGACACAGCTGCTCCAGGCGCGCGACGCCTCGGCAAGGCGCTGAAAGGGCCCCCTCGTCCTGAGGCGCTCTTGCGAAGCAAGAGCCTCGAAGGACGTTCCAGTCAAAGGCAGACGGGCGACCCACTCCACCGACAATGCGATCTGGATCGTCCTTCGAGGCCGCTTCGCGGCTCCTCAGGACGACGACCGTTGTTTTGGCCCGGCTCTTGCATCGCTTGCGCCGTCGCCTGCCGCAGTGCAACATCGTTCCCCTCGCCGACGGATGCGCCCCATGGCCTTCGAGACCGCGCCGCAAGCCCTCCCGCGTGACCCGGAAGACGACGACAAGGATGTGCCGCTTCGCGACGACATCCGCCTGCTCGGCCGCATCCTCGGCGACACCGTGCGCGAGCAGGAGGGCGAGGAGACCTACGCCCTCGTCGAGCAGATCCGCCAGGCCTCGATCCGCTTCCACCGCCGCAACGAGACCGGCGCGCGGCGCGAGCTCGAGGCGATCCTCGACAGCCTCAGCGCCGACCAGACGCTCGCGATCGTGCGCGCCTTCAGCTATTTCTCCCACCTCGCCAACATCGCCGAAGACCAGCATCACATCCGCCGCAACCGCGCGCATGCGATCGCGGGCTCCCCGCCGCGGCCGGGCTCCCTCGCCTGCGCCTTCCAGCGCACGCTCGAGATGGGCGTCGAGCCGAAGGCTCTGGAGAAATTCTTCGACCACGCGCTGGTGAGCCCGGTGATGACCGCCCATCCGACCGAGGTGCGCCGCCAGAGCACGCGGACGCGCGAACTCGAGATCGCCGAGCTGCTCGACGAGCGGGATCGCGCGGGCGATCCTGCGGAGCTCACGGCGATCGAGGACAAGCTGAGATGCGCGATCCTCATCCTCTGGCGCACCAATATGTTGCGGCAGACGCGGCTTAAGGTGATCGACGAGGTGGCGAACGGTCTCTCCTACTACGACTACACGTTCTTCCGCGAGCTGCCTCGCCTCTATGGGTCGATCGAGGACAAGCTCGACACAATCAGCGGCCGGAAACGCGAGAAGCCGATTGCGTCCTTCCTGCGCGTCGGCTCGTGGATCGGCGGCGATCGGGACGGCAATCCCTTCGTCACCGCCGACGTGCTCAACGAGGCGATGCGGCTGCAGAGCGCGCGCGCGCTTGCGCATTATCTCGATGAATTGCACGCGCTCGGCGCCGAATTGTCGCTCGCGTCGAGTCTCGCCTCCGTTTCCGAAGATCTTGGCGCACTCGCCGACCGCGCCGGCGATTCGGCCACGGCCCGTCGCGATGAGCCCTACCGCCGCGCCATCACCGGGATGTATTCGCGCCTCGCCAGAACAGCGCGCGAACTCGACCACGTCATCGCGCTGCGCCAACCGGTCGTGGACCTCGCTCCCTACGCCTCGGCCGGCGAGTTTGGCGCCGATCTCACGACGATCGCACAATCGCTGAAGGCGACCGGCGGCGCCATCGTCGCGCGCGGCCGCTTGAGATCTCTGCAGCGGGCGGTCGACGTGTTCGGCTTCCATCTCGCCCCGATCGATCTCAGACAGAACGCCAAGGTGCACGAGCGCACCATCGCCGAGCTTTTCGCAGCCGTCTCCCCGGGCCTCGACTATCGCAACCTGAACGAAGAGGAGCGCGTCGCGCTCTTGCGCGGGGAGCTCGCGTCGCCGCGTCCGCTCGTCTCGCCGTTCATCGCCTATGGCGAGGAGACGGCCGGCGAACTGGCGCTCTTCCGCGCCGCGGGGGCGATCCGCGCAAAATACGGTCCCGGCGCGATTCGCACGTCGATCATTTCGAACACCGACAGCGTGTCGGACATGCTGGAGCTGGCGCTCTTGATGAAGGAGGTCGGCCTCATCGACGCGGCCGCCGGGTCGATGTCGCTGGCGCTCGTGCCGCTGTTCGAAACGATCCAGGACCTGCGCGCCTGCGTCGGCGTGATGGACCAGCTCCTGTCGATTCCCGAATACCGCAAGCTCGTCGATTCGCAGGGCGGCGAGCAGGAGGTGATGCTCGCCTATTCCGACTCGAACAAGGACGGCGGCTTCGTCACTTCGGGCTGGGAGCTCTACAAGGCCGAGATTGGGCTCGTCGAAGTCTTTCGCAAGCACGGCGTGCGCATCCGCCTGTTTCACGGCCGCGGCGGCTCGGTGGGGCGCGGCGGCGGCCCGAGTTACGACGCGATCCTCGCCCAGCCCGGCGGAGCCGTGCAGGGGCAGATCCGCATCACCGAGCAGGGCGAGATCATTTCGAGCAAATATTCCAATCCCGACGTCGGCCGGCGCAACCTCGAAACGCTCGCCTCCGCGACGCTCGAGGCGACGCTTTTGCAGGACGAAAGTCCCGCCCCCGACCCGGCGTTTCTGGAGACGATGGACGAATTGTCGGGGAGCGCATTTTCCGCCTATCGCGGCCTCGTCTACGAGACCGAAGGGTTCGAGCGTTATTTCTGGGCCTCAACCGTCATCACCGAGATCTCGACCCTCAACATCGGCTCGCGTCCGGCCTCACGCAAGAAGACGACGGCGATCGAGGATTTACGCGCGATTCCGTGGGTGTTCTCGTGGGCGCAGTGCCGGCTGATGCTTCCCGGCTGGTTCGGCTTCGGCTCGGCGGTGAAAGCCTATCAGGCGGCGCATCCCGACGGCGGGCTGGAGCAGCTCAGGACCATGTACAGAAGCTGGCCCTTCTTCCGCACCCAGCTCTCCAACATGGACATGGTCATGTCGAAGTCGAGCCTCGCCATCGCCTCGCGCTACGCAAGGCTGGTCGACGACGTCGCGTTGCGCGAGAAGATCTTCTCCCGGATCTCGCAAGAATGGCGCGCTTCGGTCGACGCGCTGAACGCCATCATGGAGCAGCCGCAACTCTTGGCGAGCAATCCGCTGCTCGACCGCTCGATCCACAACCGCTTCCCCTATCTCGACCCGCTGAACCACGTGCAGGTCGAGCTTCTGAAATTGCACCGCACCCGCTCGTCGAGCGAGAAGGTGTTGACGGGGATTCAGCTGACGATCAACGGAATCTCGGCGGGGTTGCGCAACAGCGGGTGACGCCCGAGATCGATGATTCGAACCGGTCCGGTAACGGAGCCGTCATCGCAAGCGAAGCAACGACGTCCGGAGGCGAAGGGACAGAGTCGTCGAGAACCGGGACGCGAGGTGAGCGATGGCGCTGCTCAAACTTCTCAACCTGCTGTTTCACGGGCCCGCCTGGCTGACCTTCCTCATCATGGGACTCGCCGCCGGCGGCGTTACGCTCTGCTCGATCAACCTATTGTCGCTGTTTTAGGCGAACTTCAATCTGATCGCGACCTATGGCGCGATGGCCGCCTTCGACGGTGGCATCCTGCAGTTTCTCGAACTGACCGCCTGGGGCTATCTCGCGCTCGCCTTCTACGTGGTCTTCAAAGGCTGCCTCGACGGGTTGTTGCAGCGGATTCACAAGGCGCGGGGATAGAGAGCCGACGGCCCGGGCTGGGTCGGAGCGCCGATGTTTCAGAATCCGCGCTTGAGCGCGTCGGCCGCCACGGCGAGCGGCAGCACGGGCGACAGCGGCGCATCTTGCAGCGCCAGCGCTCCGAAGCTCTCGTACCAGCGCGCCGCGCGGTTGTTTTTCGCGTCGACGAGCAGGGCCACGCCTCCGACATCCTGGGAAACACGAATGCACCGCTCGGCGGCCCGCAGCAGCAGGGCGCCGCCGAGCGCCTTGACTTGCGCCGTTTGGTCAACCGCGAGACGACCGAGACGAAAAACGGGCACTTCATACCGGGCAAGCCCCCGCCTCGCCAGTGCCGGCGTCCGGCTGAATTCAATCGAGGCGGGACTCAGGGTGTAGAAGCCGAGGATGTGGGTCGACCTCTCTAAGGGCGCAGCGACGAAGCACTTTGCGCCTCCGCTGTCGTGGTTTTGTCGCGCGAATCGACGGAGGTAGTCGTTCAGATCAGAATCGCCGCAATCAAAGGCGGCCCGATCGTGCTGGTTTCCGATCGGAGCCTCCGCCCAGACGAAGGTCGTCACGGCAAGCTGAAGCCGGCCTTCGCCGCTCGCACCAGACGATCGGACGCCTTCGGCGGGTCTTCGAGAAGCGCAAGAACGCGCAGCGAATCGCGCTCCGAGAGAGACAGTCTCTCAGCCTCGACAATATCGGCTTGAGCCTGCGGAAGCACAGTGCGCAAGATATATCCGGTAAGATCGAGCCGCTTGATTAAAGCGGCTCGGGTGAGCGTGGCCTTGTCTTCGGGGCGCAAACGCAATTCGACGCGACCGCTATCGCTCAGGGCGCGAGGCATGGACTTCCTCCGTGGCAGAGGAAAACCATAGCATACGGCTTCAATCCGTACACCAACAAAATCGGGCGCGCTCGTCCATCGCTCGGGGCGCCATGCGCTTGCGTGCGAATGACGCCTTCGCGTCAGAACGTGGCCGGAAGAACGCGCACCTTCCGCGTTGATCCATCGGGTCCCGCCTCTTCGACCGTCTCCCCCTGCTCGAGGCCGAAGCTTGAGGGGCGCTCCGGATCCTCGTCGCGAATGCCTGAGGTCTCGCGGCTGATCGTCTTGGCCGCGGCGCTGAGCGTCGTGTCGACGCCGTTGATGTCGAGCGCGACCGGAGCCGCGGCGCCCGGTTCAGCGGGATCGGTTGCGGCCGGTTTCGCCTTCGGGTCCTGAACGGGCTGCGACATCCGCTTAGCGTCCTCGACGGTCACGAGGATGTCGTGCGAATGGCGTCCGTATTTGGCCTCGGCGGCGGCGAGCGCCTCGGCCCAGGTCTGTCCCGGAGCGCGGCAGGAGCAGCTTGGGTCGTAGGACTGCTCGAACTTGTGCGCGTTCGGCAGATTGGCGTAGGGCTCGCCGGCCGAGGACACCGCCTCGTCGATCGTGCCGCCGAACGGAAACGAATAGAGCGCCACGTCCGCGTTGGGGCACTGCGACCGGCAGACCTGCTCGAGCGTGTCGGAGCGGCTCGCCGCGCCGAAATAGGTCACGGGAAAGAAGCCGCCGTCGCAGGCGCGCACGCAGACGGTATAGCTCCCTCCGGACCATGCGAGCGCCATCGCTAACTTGCGTCTGGGCCGGGTTTCCCGCCGCGCTTCCTTGCGCCAGGACCGGTCGACGGAGGGCCGACCGGCCGGCGGTGCGAACGATGCAGAGCATTGAGCGCATACGCCGCGCGCCCACGCCTCGCCGCCCGTGAGAGCCTGGGCAAGACAAGCGACGCCGAGCGCCGCGATCAGGCACGGCCGCGGCCTTCCCGAAGAAGCCGTAAGCCACTGACTGACGGTCTTGAGGCGGACGACCATGCGGGTTCTCGCGCGGCTCTGCGTCCATTCGATAGCGCGCATCTATGGCAGGCCGATGTCGCGACCAAGGCTCGCCGGTCTGCGGTTGCCCCGGGTCGGAGGTCGTATGCTCGCGAAAGCGCCAAGGGAGCGCTCCGATTGATTCAGCGCAAGATGTGCTAACCGCCGTTCGATATGCTTGTCAGCTGACGGACGGGCGTCGGAGCACAGGTGAGTGAACGGCGCCCGCCGAGTTTGGAACTTGGGAGAAAGTTGGTGACGGGCGCGTCGTTCAATACAAAGCCGGTTCTTCTGCTCTCACTCAATGCTTTCGTCATTTGGCTCGCCTGCGGATTGACGATGGCGTTCGGACGTTCGGCATTCGGACTCGAAACGGCACTCAGAATTCACGTCATCGCCGCCCCCGTGTTCGCGGCGCTCGTTTCATTCGTCTACTTCACGCGCTTCCGCGCAACAGCGCCGCTTGCCGCTGCGGCTTTCTGCACCGCATTCATCATCATCCTCGACGCCGCGCTCGTCGCTCCCGTATTCGAAAAAAGCTACGCGATGTTCGGAAGCATCCTCGGCACGTGGCTGCCGTTTCTGTCGATCTTTGTGGCGACGTATCTCACGGGATTATGGATCGTCGGGTATTCCCGGCAAATCCCTGCGGAGCGGACGTGACATTCTCACCTCCGGCCGTCACAGCTGCGCCTCGACGTTCATCGCTTCGGCCGCGCTCTCGGGCTGGCGGAGGAGCCATCCGGCGAAGACCGTGGCGCAGGTCGCGCCGATGAGTTGAGCGGCGATGAAGCCCGGCAGATCGATCGGACGGATACCGGAAAACGTGTTGGTCAGCGAGCGCGCGATCGCGACCGCCGGATTGGCGAATGAGGTCGAGGCGGTGAACCAGTAGGCGGCGGTGACGTAGAGCCCGACGAGCCATGGCACGTTGGCGCGGGCGAACCGGATCCCTAGGAGGATCGTGAGGATGAGGCCGAACGTCGCGACCCACTCGGCGAACCATTGCGGCCCGCCCGTCCGCGCTTTCATGGACATCTCGATCAGAGGCAGCGCGAACATCAGATGCGCGGTGATCGTTCCAGCGAGGCCGCCCGCGATTTGAACCAAAGCGTAAAGCGCCGTTTCGCGCCCGCCAAGATCGCGTTTGAGGGCGAACACGAGCGACACGGCGGGATTGAAATGCGCGCCCGAAATCGGCCCGAGGATCGTAATCAGCACGACCAGAATGGCCCCGGTCGGCAAGGTGTTGCCGAGCAAAGCAAGCGCAACGTTACCGCCCGCCAGCCTCTCGCCCATGATCCCCGAGCCAACGACCGTCGCCACCAGCAGCCCCGTTCCGAGGAACTCGGCGGCAAGACGTCTGGCGAGCGAAAACGTCACGTGCTCACCACGCGTCGGCCGGCGTCGTCGACCACGCGCTCGCCGTCTTCCTTGATGAATTGGGCGTGCTGCGGCGGCAACAAGTCGAGAACCCTCTCGGAGGGGCGACAGAGGCGCACGCCCTTCGGCGTCACGACCAGCGGCCGGTTCATCAGGATCGGATGCGCCTCGATCGCGTCGAGCAGCGCATCGTCAGAGAGCGACGGATCGCCAAGGCCGAGGTCGTGAAACGGCGTGCCCTTTTCGCGCAGGATCTGATGCACTTTCAGGCCGGCGCGATCCAGCAATTGTCTCAGCAGCAACCGCGTCGGCGGGCATTTGAGATATTCGATAATGTGCGGCTCGACCCCAGAATTGCGGATCATCGCGAGCACATTGCGTGAAGTTTCGCATGCGGGATTATGATAGATGATGACATCCATCACGCGACCTCCGGCCTCCGCTTCGTCGCGCCTTCAAGCTCTCCGATCTCGCGCAGCTTCGCGTTCAGAGACATCCTGTCCAGGCTCCTGATCGGCAGATTGATGAAGATTTAAATCCGATTCTTGAGATAGCGCATCGCCAGCACGAACGCAGCCTCCTTCTGAACAGCAGTTCCTTCGATTGCGGCGGGGTCTTCAACGCCCCAGTGGGCCGTCATCGGCTGGCCGGGCCAGACCGGGCACACCTCCGCGGCGGCGGTATCGCAGACCGTGAAGACGAAATCCATCGCGGGAGCGCCGGGCGCCGCAAATTCGTCCCAGCTTTTCGAGCGGAAGCCGTCGGTCGGATAGCCATAGGACTCGAGCACCTTCAGCGCCAGGGGATTGACCGCGCCTTTGGGGTGGCTTCCGGCCGAGAAGGCGCGAAAGCGCCCCGCTCCGTCTTTCTTGAGGATGCTTTCGGCGATGATCGAGCGCGCGCTGTTGCCGGTGCACAAGAACAGAACATTGAAGTTGCGCTCAACCATGAGCAGCCTCCCTGGCTGGACTACTTCCTGCGTTTGCCGCCGTCCGGCTCCGGCTCGCAGTCGCACGTTGGCGCGCTTGAAAATCGCTGGAGATCACAGAGTTCGGGATGGCCGTCGCAACAATCGGTGACAAGGAAGGAGATCAGATCGCGCATACCCGCGATATCGGCGCGATAGATGATCGAACGCCCTTCCCTGGCGCCTCTCACCAGGCCCGCGCGCGCCAGGATGGCGAGGTGAGTCGAGAGCGTGTTGTGCGGCGCGCCAACAGCGTCCGCGATGGCGCCGGCGGCCAAGCCTTCGGGTTCCCGACAAATAAGAAGCCGGAAGATTTCGAGCCGCGTCGGCTGACCGAGCGCCGCCAGCGCCGCCAGCGCATGCGGAGGCGACATTTTGTCCCCGTGTGAGGCCGGTCCGACATGGCCGACGACAGCCAATGAATTCTTCACCATCCCGATTGCCTCTCGCGTCCCTCAGGGTTCGCGGCGATTCTAGTTGGCGCCGGGGAAAAGTTCCATTACTACTCGATATGTCGATAAGTCTCGACATATAGCAACCGACATAACGACCCAGAATGACAATGTGATGACAGGCCGCAAAGGCCGGGTCCCGATCCCCGCACTCACGATTCGGGATCGAAACGGCGCTGCCGAATAGGGAGGAGAAAGCCGATGAAGACTTGCCCGAGAATGATCGATGTTGGCCGCCGAAAATTCCTGACCGGGGCGGGGATCGCCGCCGCCGGCGCCGCCGCAGCGACCGTTGTTCCACACCGGGCTCAGGCGAGTCCCCAGCTCGCCCGGCTTCGCTACCCTTCGAACCGTCTCGCCAACGTCAGCGATCTCAAGCCCAACGAGCCCCTGCAAGTTGCCTACCCGGACACCGATGCGCCCGGGGTCCTGCTGAAGCTCGGCAAGACAGTTCCGGGCGGGGTCGGGCCCGACGGCGACATCGTCGGCTTCACGACGATCTGCCCGCACAAGGGATTTCCGCTCGCCTACAATTCCTTGGACAAGACGCTGAACTGCTCCGGCCACTACTCGCGCTTCGATTGCGAAAACGGCGGCCAGGAAATCTGGGGTCATGCGACCCAAAACCTTCCCCAATATCTGCTGCGGGTCGACGCCAAAGGCGACATCTACGCGGACGGCGTTGACGAGTTGATTTACGGGCGCCTGTCGAACGTGCTGGAGGGCTGAACCATGACATTCAAGCGTCACACCGACCGCCTTCCGATCATCCCCCCGGACGCCATGGAGCATAACGTCACGTGTCAGTTCTGCATCGTCGGCTGCGGCTACAAAGCCTACACTTGGGCCATCAACGAGCAGGGCGGCACAAGCCCGAGCGACAACAAGTTCGGCGTCGACCTTTCGAAGCAGCAAGGCGCGATGACGGCGAACTGGTACTCCCCGTCGATGTACAACATCGTCAAGCAGGACGGAAAGGACGTCCACATCGTCATCAAGCCAGATCCCGGCTGCGTCGTGAATTCCGGACTTGGCTCCATTCGCGGCGCGCGCATGGCGGAGGAATCGTTTTCCGAGGCGCGTTCGACCCAACAGCAGCGCCTGACTGAACCGATGGTCTGGCGTTACGGCCAGATGCAGCCAACGAGCTGGGACGACGCGCTGGACCTTGTGGCGCGCGTGACCGCGGCAGTGATCGACGCCCAGGGTGAGGACGGCTTGTTCGTTTCGGCGTTCGACCACGGCGGGGCCGGCGGTGGGTACGAAAATACCTGGGGCACCGGCAAGCTCTACTTCGGCGCCATGAAGATCAAGAACATCCGCATTCACAATCGCCCCGCTTACAACTCGGAAGTGCATGCGACCCGCGACATGGGGGTCGGCGAGCTCAACAATTGCTATGAGGACGCCGAGCTCGCAGATACGATCGTCGCGGTCGGAACGAACGCCCTCGAGACCCAGACCAACTACTTCCTGAATCACTGGGTGCCGAATCTGCGTGGCGCGTCGATGGACAAGAAAAATGCGCAGCTTTCAGGCGAAGCGCATCCACCAACGCGGATCATCTTCGTGGACCCGCGGCGCACGGTGACGGTGAACGCCTGCGAGGTTGAAGCCGGCAAGGACAATGTGCTGCACTTGCCCATCAATTCGGGCACCGACCTTGCGCTGTTCAACGCATGGCTCACTTACATCGCCGATAAGGGTTGGGTCGACAAAGACTTCCTCGCCGCCTCGACCAAGGATTTCGACAAGGCGGCGGCGGCTAACAAGACGAGCCTCGAAGACGCCGCGAAGATCACAGGCCTCAGCGTCGGCGACATCCAGAAAGCGGCGGAGTGGATAGCTGAGCCCAAGGACGGCGGCGCGCGGCGACGAACCATGTTCGCGTACGAGAAGGGCCTGATCTGGGGCAACGACAACTACCGCACGAATGGCGCTTTGGTGAACGTCGCGCTCGCGACCGGCAACATTGGGCGCCCAGGCGGCGGCTGCGTGCGCATGGGCGGACACCAGGAAGGCTACGTGCGCCCCGACTATCCGGGCGGACGCCCGGCCCCCTACGTCGACAAGCTTCTCCTCGAGGGCAAGGGCGGCGTGCACCACATCTGGGCCTGCGATCATTACAAGACCACTCTCAACGCCGATAAATTCAAGCAGACCTATAAGAAGCGGACCGACCTGGTGAAGGATGCGATGTCCGCGGTCCCGTACGGCGACCGGAAGGCCACGGTCGACGCAATCCTCGCGGCGATTGGAAGGGGCGGGCTTTTCGCGGTCGACGTGGACATTGTGCCGACCAAGATCGGCCAAGCCTGCCATGTCTGGTTACCGGCTGCGACGGCGGGCGAGATGAATCTCACCTCGATGAACGGCGAACGCCGGCTGCGCCTGACCGAACGCTATATGGATCCGCCCGGCCAGTCTATGCCCGACTGCCTGATCGCGGCGCGGCTGGCCAACAGCCTCGAGCGCGTGTTCCGCGAAATGGGCAAGTCCGATGTCGCTGATAAGTTCAAGGGCTTCGCCTGGAAGACCGAGGAAGACGCCTTCATGGACGGCTATCACGCCAACGCCAAGGGCGGCGAATTCGTCACCTACGATCGGCTGCGCGCCATGGGAACCAACGGCGTCCAGGAGCCCGCGACTGGATTCGAGAATGGCAAGCTGATTGGAACGAAGCGCCTCTTCACCGACGGCAAATTCGGCACGAAGGACGGAAAGGCGACGTTCATGGCGACTGAGTGGCGCGGGTTCGAGGCGCCGGGCAAAGAGGAGGAATCGAAGAAGTTCGCGTTCCTCATCAACAATGGCCGCGCCAACCACGTTTGGCAAAGCGCCTATCTCGACCAGGAGGAAGACCTCGTCACTGATCGTTGGCCCTATCCGTTCATTCAGATGAACCCGGACGACATGAAGGATTTGGGCCTTTCGGAGGGCGACCTTGTCGAGGTCCATAACGACAACGGCGCCACACAGGCGATAGCCTATCCGACCCCGACTGCCAGGCGCAAGCAAGCCTTCATGCTCTTCGCCTACCCGATGGGGGTACAGGGGAACGTCGTCTCGCCCGGCGTCAACGAACTGATCATTCCGAACTACAAGCAGACGTGGGCAGACATTCGCAAGATTGCCTCAGTGCCGGGCGCGGCCCGGGGCACGAGCTTCAAGTCCTGGGAGTACAAGATCTGAAGGCCGTGAAGCTTGGATCAGAATTGGCTCGGGCGACCCATCGCACGAGCCGCTATCAACGGATTGGCGAAAAGACGATCCGACGACGCAGCTGGCGTGCGCCGTCCCAGCGCGCCGCTGCTTCAAAGCAACTTTCGGATATCAATGAGAACGAGCATGGCGGATCAATTGGCGGTCGAAACGCGCGGCGGTTCGCCCCTCGTGGACCCGTTTGGACGGGCGATCACTTACATTCGCGTGTCGGTGACAGATCGTTGCGATTTTCGCTGCGCCTACTGCATGGCGGAAGACATGACGTTCCTGCCGAGGCGCGAACTCCTGACGCTTGAGGAGCTGGATCGGCTCTGCTCGGCGTTTGTCGGGATGGGCACGCGCAAGATACGAATTACTGGCGGAGAGCCCCTCGTTCGCCGCGACATCATGGGGCTCTTCTGTTCGCTCTCCCGACATCTGGAAGCGGGAACGCTTCAAGAGATCACGCTGACCACGAACGGCTCGCAACTGGCGCGATTCGCCGCTGAACTCGCGAGTTGCGGCGTCCGTCGGATCAATGTTTCGCTGGACACGCTCGATCCGGCCCGAATTCAAAGCGATCACCCGGCGCGGCAATCTCGACCGCGTGCTTGCCGGCATCGACGCGGCGCAGC
Organism: uncultured Alphaproteobacteria bacterium; assembly: GCA_963721905.1. Taxonomy (GTDB): domain Bacteria; phylum Pseudomonadota; class Alphaproteobacteria; order Rhizobiales; family Beijerinckiaceae; genus Roseiarcus. Next base: position 41,271 of record CAVRMF010000013.1, on the reverse strand, counting down.
GAGCCGGGCTCGCGGTGAAAATCAATGTGGTCGCGCTCAAAGGGGTCAACGACGACGAATTCGAACCCATGGTGCAATGGGCGCACTCGCGCCACGTGGGCATTACTTTCATCGAGGTCATGCCGCTTGGCGAGATCGAGGCGGAGCGCTTCGATCAGCATTTGCCGCTGACAAAGGTGCGCGCGCAGCTCGCCCGGCATTTCACTTTGCAGGACACCGACCATCGCACCGGCGGACCCGCGCGCTATGTGCGGGTGCGCGAAACCGGTGGTCTGATCGGTTTCATCACACCTCTAACCCACAATTTCTGCGAGACCTGCAACCGGGTGAGAATGACTTGCACCGGAACGCTTTACATGTGCCTGGGCCACGAAGACGCGGCTGATTTGCGCACCCCGCTGCGCGCGTCGGAAGGGAACGATCTCCTCATTGCCGCGATCCTCGCGGCAATCGCCCGCAAACCAAAAGGCCATGATTTCATCATCGACCGGGCGAATCGTCGCCCGGCGGTAGCGCGCCACATGAGTGTGACCGGCGGCTAACGCAGAGTCGGCAGCGATTGATGCGAAATTCGACTGCGTCGTCGCGCGAGGTTGCGCGTTATGACGGTTCGTGCGCGCGAAAAAGCCGGGAAAGAGCGCGACGGAAAAGGCGGAGGCGTGTTGTGGGCCGACCTGCTGCGAAACCAGAGGCGGGATCGGCGGCCGAGCGGCAGTTCAGCAATTCAAAAGCCCTCACTTCGACGAGGGAGGCAGGCCGAGACTTTCGTGACGTTCGCGCTCGTGAATTTGCCTTCGACGAGGGGCGCGATTGCGTCCACGTCGACGCCCTTGCCGGCGACACAGGCTTCAACTCATTGACCGCACGAATGCCGGCAGAGGCGCGATAGCGATGCGATTCGTCCATTATGAGGACAAGGTCATCGAGTCCGGCGAGGTAATCGAAATAGCTCTCGCCGATCTCCTCACGGAAGCTCCGTATGCGAGGCGACCGCCCACCTCGGACTTCAGAATTAATCTTCGAGATGTTGGTAGAGCGCGCTCAGATCTGTCCGGGAAGGAGGCCCTCTAAGGCAAAAACGGCCCCGATGGACCGTTCTCAACTTCTTGATTTTCTTGAGGAAAACTGGAGCGGGCGAAGGGATTCGAACCCTCGACCCCAACCTTGGCAAAACTGTGCTCGACGTCTTAGCCAGTTCTAACGAGCCCTTACAAGCCTTGACATTACAGCGTCTTGCATCATAACTCGCCTTAGTGCACCCACAATAAGTCCGAACAAGTTCGAATTTGGGTGCGTCCATGGACGCACGCACGGGCGCGCCAACACACCCCGCTCGAACGACGGTTGGGGTCGCGCCGCACCAAGCGTTGTTGACGCGCGCGTGGGCGCAGCGCAACCGGCAAAGGAGAAAAGAACCCGTGACTTTCAATTTCACCGAGGCCCGGATCGAGGGCTTGCAGCGTAATCCTCCGGCGTAGGCCGCAGGGGCCGGCGCTCGCGACCGAGATCAGCGCACGGGGCGCGGCGGCATTTCCCGGTGGATCTTGATCAACTCGACGAGGCTGTCGGCGCCGTCGTCGGTGAAGGCCATGACGCTTTCGTCGCCGAGGCCCAGGACCCAGATGAGGCCGTCCTCGGGCTCCATTTCGATGGCGACGTCGAACAGGAACTCGACGTCCTCGCCGAGGTCTTTGGCGACGCGGTCGATGGTCCTGACGCGGGAGACCTTGTTGACGTGCATCGGGTCAGGCCGCGAGCGGCGCCATGGCCTGAAGCTGTAGCCGCCAGTTCCAGGGCAGCAACTCCTCAAGCCGGTGTGCGGGATGGCCGGCGATGCGCGCGAGGACGTCGGCGAGCCAGGCCTGCGGATCGACGCCGTTCATCTTACACGTGACGATGAGGCCGTACATGTCTGCGGCGCGCCGGCCTCCGCGGTCGGATCCGCAGAACAGCCACGACTTCCGTCCGAGGGCCACGCAGCGCAGCCCGCGCTCGGCGGCATTGTTCGACATGCACACGCGCCCGTCGTCGAGGAACAGCGTGAAGGCATGCCAGCGCTTGAGCATATAGTGGATGGCCTTCACGAGGTCGTGCCCGCGCGACAGCTTCGCCGCCTGCTCGCGCATGTAGGCCTTGAGATCGTCAACAAGGGGCCGGCTTTCGGCGCGCCGGACCTTGAGCCTCTCCTCGGGGCTCCTGCCGTTGATCGACCGCTCGATTGCAAACAGCGCGTCGATGCGGCGCACCACCTCGATGGCGATCGGCGAAAGCGGAATCTCCTTCTTTCCGACAGCCTTGCGGCGCGCGTTCTCCTCGATGTCGGCCATGGCGAAGAATGGGCGCCGGGCATGCACCCAACACGCCGCCTCCAGGATCGGACCCGGCTTGCGGTCCGCGAGATAGAGCTTGTTGTAGCCGTCGTAGGCGTCCGCCTGCAGAATGCCGACATAGCCCGCGAGATGCGCCTGCGGATGCTCGCCCCGCCGGTCCCGCGAGTAATGGAAGATCGCCGCCGGCGGCCCGGCGCCGCCGAATGGCCCATCGTCACGGACATAGATCCAGAGCCGGCCGGTGTCGGTCTTGCCTTTGGTCAGCACCGGAACGGTCGTGTCATCGCCGTGCAGGCGCTCGGCCGCCATGACATGGGCCTCGATCAGGCGCCGAAGCGGATCGAGCGCCATCGAAACCGCGCCCACGGCGTCGACCATGGTGGACAGCGCGATCGGCGCGCCCTCGAGCGCGTAGCGCTCGGACTGCCGGTTCAGAGGCTGGTGCTGGCCGAACTTGTCGAACACGATCATCGCCAACAGGCTCGGACCCGCCCATCCCCTCGGGATCACATGGAACGGCGCCGGCGCCTGGCTGACCTTCTCGCAGTCCCGGCAGGAGAACTTCTCCCGCACCGTCTCGATCACCTTCCACCGCCGGGGCGTGACCTCCAGAGTCTGCGTCACGTCCTCGCCGAGCTTGCGCAGGCGGTTGCCCCCGCAGCACGCGCAGGCCATCGGCGGATCGATCACCACCCGCTCGCGCGGCAGGTGGTCGGGGAACGTGTCGCGCTCGGCGCGCCGGCGGGTAAAGGCGCGCACCGTCGTCGTCTTCGCGGCCGCCTGCTCCGCCGCCAGCTCGTCTTCCGTGGCGCTGGCCGCCAGTTCTTCGAACTCGAGCGCCAGCTGGTCGATCAATCGCGTCGAGCGCTCAGATCGCTGCCCAAACATCTGGCGCTCGAGCTTGGCGATCCGGAGCTTCTGCGCGGCGATCAGCGCCATGTCTTCTGAGGCTTTCGCCCGCGCGACCGCCAGCTCCGCCGCGACTTCAAGGCGCCGCGCGCGCTCGGCGATCAGCGCCGCCTTGAGCGCGGCGACGTCGTCGGGAAGAGCTTCGGAAGCCGGATCCATGCGACGCAGCGAATCATAGTTTTCGTGATTCGAGGCGCCCTAAAATGCGTATGATTCCATGTCTTTCTTCGCTTGCCGGCTCCGTGAGAATGTGCGCTCAGCCCGCGCTCTTGGGCCGCCACGTCAGCTGCGGATTCCGCCAGTCGATTCCTTCGAGCATGTAGGCCATCTGCCCCGCCGAAATCGAAACGGCGCCCTCCTTCGCCGACGGCCAGATGAACTTCCCTCGGTCGAGCCGCTTCGCATACAGCGATAGCCCGACGCCGTCGTGCCAGAGGATCTTCGCCAGATCGCCTCTGCGTCCGCGGAAGATGTAAAGATCGCCGCCGTGCGGGTCGCGCTTCAACTGCTCCTGAACCTGAAGCGCCAGACCCTGCATACCGCGACGCATGTCGGTGTGGCCCGCCGCGATCCACACCCGCACCCCGCTCGGCATCGGGATCATCGTTCGCCCAGAACGCTCAGAACCCGACGAAGAGCGTCGGCGTCCACGTCGTTGTCAACGCGGACGCGGCTTCCAGAGCCGAGCTCGATTTCGATGACGCCGGACCTCGTTCGCCGTCCGCCCGTCGTCGGACGCGATGGCCTCGGCGCCTCCGACGTAGATGGCGGCGCCGCCGCGTCGATCTCGACCGGAAGCAAAATCGAGCCGTCTCTCCCCGCTGGTTTCGCCGTGCGCGCCAGCCTTCGCCATGTGAAGAGCAGGCTCTGCGCCACGCCGTGCCGTCGAGCGACCTCGCTCACCACAGCCCCAGGCATCAGCGTCTCTTCGACGATCCGCGCCTTCTCGTCCTTGCCCCAGCGCCGTCGGCGCTCGATACCGAGAACCTTCCCGTCCATCTCTGCGTGACCTTAAGGCTAGCTCTAAGGTCACACCCTTCGCGACCGCCGCGCCCCCAAGCAAGGCGGCCGTCGCCGGAGGGATACCTTGCAGCCGCCCGCGAGGGGCGAGGAGACGCACGCCGACACAAGCGTGCCCGGCTTGTGCGTTCGTGTCCTCGCCAGCGGGGCGAAGTCGTACTTTGTGCGCTACCGTCTCGGCGGGCGCGGCTCGCTGCAGCGGCGCCTGACCCTCGGCTCGGCGGGTGCGGTGCGCTTGGACGAAGCTCGAAAGGCGGCGCTCAAGGCTCTCGCCGAAGTCCGTCATGGCGGCGATCCCGTCGCCGAGCGAAACGCGAAGATCGAGGCGCGAGTGGAAGCCGCCGAGGAAACGACCGTCGCTCAATTGGTCGAGCGTCATGAAGCCGAGCAACTCAGGCGCGGCGTCGTGACGGCGTCGGCGACGGCGAAAATGTTGCGGCGTGATTTGGTTGATCGGGTTGGCGCAGGGCGCAATCCGGCGAAGCTGACGCGCGCCGATCTCGTGTCCGTCATCCACGCGGTCCGCGACGGCGTTCCCGGCCATGCCAAGCCGCGACCGGGGCTCTACGCCACCTTTCGCGCCCGCCTTTACGGACTGTTTGAAACTGCCACCCAAGACGGGCTTGTCCCTGTAAATCCATTGGCTGGTTATCGTCAGCCGCGCCGGTCGCGGGCGCAACGCCTAACCGAAGAGACGCGCCGCGAAGGGCGGATGCTGACGATGGAGGAAATCGCCGCGCTCTGGACGGCGTGCGCTGATCCGCGCCTGTCTCAATCGTTTGGCGCCTACGTCCGGACGCTGATCGTCACTGCTTGCCGACGCACCGAACTCACGCTCGCCCAACTCGCGTGGGTCAAACCGGCGACGGCGGATCGCTTCGCGCTGCTGACCATTCCGAAGGCAGTGACAAAGAACGGTCGCGAACTCGTCCTGCCCTTGCCGCCGCTCGCAGCGAGCGTGATCGCCGCCGTGCCGCGATACGTGGGCGTCGATCTTTTGTTCCCCGGCGGTCGGTCACGCAAGACGCGCAAGATCGCGACGATGTCCGGATGGAGCAAGCTGTGGCCGTCTCTGCTCAAGGTCGCACGCGAATACGGACTGACCGGCCCGTTGCGCATCCACGATCTCAGAAAATCGGCACGCTCGCATTGGGAGCGGCTCGGGGTCGCTGACCGCGTCGCCGAGGCGCTGCTCAATCACGCCGAGCCGGACAAATTGAAGTCGATCTACGTCCTGCACGATCCTCTAACGGAGAAAAGCGCGGCCCTGACTTTGTGGTGCGGCGAAATCGGGCGGGCGCTCGAACTTCGCAAGGCGCCGTCCGCCGACGTCGTCGTTCTGCCGAGCGGTCAAAAGGCGATCAGGCGGCGCGCCCAGTCAAGGCGCAATAGCGCCAAATAGTTCTTCCGTGCGACCCACGAGCGCCAACAAGGCGGCTTTGGGCGCATGCGGTCCTTGCCGCGGGACCGAATTCGAGTATAGTTGCTGTCGCCGACACGACGCACGCTTCCTGTGGGGCCGAGCCCGGCCAGGAGAAGGAGCAGGAGCACGTCAGGCGTGTCGGACCCGACGGTTGAGACGGCCGCCAGCTCGCCGAGTCCGGCAAGGAGCTGTGGGCGTCGAGCCTGTTGGGCCACATGGCGAGTCCGCCGAAACGCAACCCTGACGCACGGAGCGCGGATCTAATTTTGTAAGCCCAAATGCGCAGACTGCGCGGGCTTGCTTAGGTCTGTGATTTCCGGGCTTTGCGCTCGGCCCCCTATGTTCAGCAAAAACGAAAGTCGCTCCGTGGGCGGGGCGGCGAGTTCCGTAGGCACAAAACAACGCCTCGGAATTACCCGCCAAGCCGTCGCGGCAATTGATCTCCCCACGCTAGCCGCCGCGCTCGCCCCCGAAGTCGCGGCGCTTATGGCCGAGCAGCTCGCCAACAAGCTCAAGGGCATCCTCGCTCTCGGCGACGACGCGATTTTAGGCCAAGAGGCGGTGGCGGCCGCGCTCAACAAATCGGAAGCGACACTCGAACTTTGGCGCGCCAAGGGCATCGGACCGCGGGCGATCAAGCTGGGACCGCGCGCCGTCGGGTATCGAGTGGGCGAGGTTCGACGATACATCCACGAGCGCGCGGAGGGCCGCATATGAGCGCTGCTCGTCACACCAGTGGCCTGAGGCAAGCGCGCCTCGATCTCCTCCACGCCAACGCCATAAAGGTTCTCGCGGCCATGCTGGGAGGCGCTTCACTGCGCCTTGACCGGTCCCGTGGTTCGCGATGGTCGCTTTCAGACGGCCGCCCGGTCGAGAACGCAGTCGCCCGAGAAGTGATTGCGGACCCTGATGTGATCGCGGTCCGCGACACCTTGTTTGCCGAAACTCTCAGCCAGACTTGTCGACACGTAGGAGCAAAGCCATGACGACCCAGCGTGAATCTGTCCCGCGGTCCGATTTGCCGGAGACGCGCGAGCCGGGCGCTCGAGCACCCGAATCAAATCGGGCCGCCGCCGACCCTTTCAGCCCGGAGAACTTGAAGCTGAGCCAATCCTTCATCGAGACGGCCGGGGTCAAGAAGCTTACGACCACAGTTCCGGTGCGTAAGCCGAGCGCCCAAGACTTTGTTCGCGCGCGTCACGAGCCGCAATTCCGGGAGAATTTCCCGATCATCGAACTCAAAGACGAGCGCGAAGAGTACATCGTGGTGGCTGACTTAGTGCCTGAGCTCATGGGTGAGTTCGTCACCAAGACGCTCTTCACCGCGATTAATCGGCAGGGAACCGTGTTTTTTTGGCCGGTTCGACTGCCCTCTCCCGATGGGCGAGACATGGAGTGGTGGCGGTCGGCACGCGAAGCCGCCGAGCTCGCCACGAAATTCTGGGTCCGTGTACGCGCAAATATGAACTTGGGAGCGTACGAGATCTTTAAGGCGGAGTGCGCGATCCCTGACCCTGAGTGGCCCGAGCTAGGGTTTTGGGATCTAATCAAAATCGCCTTCCGCGACCACCTGATCGACCGCATCGACCATCCGGTAGTGAAGCGACTCCGCGGTCAGGCTTAGATGTTCGACGCCTTCCGCGAGATCGTCGTTGTGGATTTCGAGTTCGAAGCTCTTCCCGGCGAGCGCCAAGTCCCAGTTTGTCTGGTCGCTCGCGAATTGCGCGGCGGGCGTCGCTTTCGGCTTTGGCAGGATGAATTGCTCAGGTTGGAAGCGCCGCCTTACGCGACGGGACGCGACGTGTTGTTCGTCGCCTTCTACGCGAGCGCCGAACTCGGCTGCTATCGCTCGATCAATTGGCCCATGCCCGAGCGTGTGCTCGATCTCTATGTCGAGTTCCGCAACCACACGAACGGCCTCCCGACCCCGGCTGGCGCGGGTCTTCTCGGCGCCTTGGCGTACTGCGGCCTCGATGGCATGGGCGCGGCCGAGAAGAGGGAGATGCAAGAGGCGATTGGCAAGGGCACGTGGCGAGGGTGTTTCACCCCAGAGGAAATTCTCGACTACTGCGGGGGGGACGTTGACGCCGCCAGCCGCTTGTTCGAGCACAGCGCCTCGTCGATTGATCTGCCGAGAAGCTTGCTTAGAGGCAGGTACGCTGGGTCGGCCGTCAGCGCCATGGAATGGTCCGGCACGCCGATCGACACAGACATGCTCGGCCAACTGCGCGAGGGATGGGCGGGAATCCAGGATCGACTGATTGTAGAAATCGACCGCGATTACGGCGTCTTTGACGGTCGGACCTTCAAGCTCGACCGCTTTGCGAATTGGCTCACCGCGGTCGGTATCCCCTGGCCTCGAACTCGAAACCGGACGACTTGATTTGGCAGACGACACGTTCCGCCAAATGGCGCGGGCATATCCTCAGGTCTCGCCTTTGCGTGAGCTTCGAGCCTCTCTTTCCGAGCTACGGTTGAATGACCTCACGATCGGACGCGACGGTCGCAATCGCGTACTTCTATCGCCCTTCCGAGCTCGGTCTTCACGTAACGCTCCAAGCAATTCTAGGTTCGTATTCGGGCCGAGTGTGTGGCTGCGCGGGTTGATCAGGCCGCCTCCTGGGCACGGCGTCGCATACATCGATTGGTGCCAGCAGGAATTTGGCGTGGTGGCGGCCTTGTCGAACGATGCGGCCATGCAGGCGGCCTACCAATCGGGGGATCCGTTTCTTGCCTTCGCCAAGCAGGCAGACGCAGTTCCGGCCGAGGCTACAAAAGCCACGCATGGCGCTCAGCGGGAATTGTTCAAACAATGTACGTTAGCGGTTCAATACGGGATGCAAGCCGACGGTCTCGCTCGGCGCATTGGGCAACCGGTCTGCGTCGCGCGCGATCTGCTACGCGCCCATCACGAGACTTACAAAACGTTCTGGCGTTGGTCGGACGCCGCCTTAGACGTCGCTATGCTGACGGGCTCGCTCCACACCGTGTTCGGCTGGACTGTTCACGTCGGCGAGACACCGAACCCTCGCTCTCTTCGCAACTTTGTGGCGCAAGGAAATGCGAGCGAAATGATGAGGCTCGCCGCCTGCCTGGGGACCGAACGCGGCGTTGAGGTTTGCTGCCCAATACACGACGCCTTTCTGATTTGCGGGCGGCTCGACCGCCTTGATGCCGACATTGCGACCATGTGCGAGGCCATGGCGGAGGCCTCGCGCATCGTGCTCAACGGCTTCGAGCTGCGCGTCGACGTTTCGGTCACCAAATGGCCCGATCGTTACATGGACCGGCGCGGCGCAGTGATGTGGGACCGGGTCTGTCGGCTCCTGGCCTCATCGCGGAGCGCCGCCGCGTGACGACCACAGACGATCCGTACGCCGACCTGAAGAGGCATCGATTGACCCCCGAGACGGCCCGACTGGCCGCTATGCCGCCGCGCCGGACGGGGGTGCCCGGGACCCAACGCCATTTCGTCAGGGTGCCGGTTCTATGGGTCGAGCGGCTCGCCGAGGCTCGCCATCTCGCCACCTATCGGCTTGCCCTTTATTTGCTCTATCGAAGCTGGAAAACGGGTAGTCGCTCGATTACGTTGTCAAACGGCGTACTCGCGGCCGAGGGGATCACCCGCTGGACCAAATGGCGGGCGCTGCGGGAGCTCGAGCGGTTAGGTCTGGTGGGCGTCGAACGGCGTCAACGCAAGGCCCCGCGTGTCACCGTGCTCCCGTAATCATGACGCACAGACGCGCATGCCCTGTTGCACTGGTGCGTCATGATTTCCGCAAACATGACGCACAGGCGCACATACGGTCCCTAGTCTTATTCTATGTCTCTCGGTCTGTATCTTGTCGTAGGTAGCCTCACCCGACTTGAACACCTGAATTTCGCAAGGGGTTGATTGTGTTGGCGTTCTGACGAAATTCAAGTTGGCGTGGCACTACGCCTGGGGCGGCCGCGGCGTTTTCGGGGGGATTTGGAGGGGGCCGGCGGCGGAGAACGGGCCTGGCGGGCCCGCGGCAGCAGGGCGACATGGGCGCATTTGAAAAGCCTGATCACGTCTGGCGCGGCGTCAGTGCGCACGAGCCAGTCGGCGGCTCGGTAGTGGATGCGCACCTGTTGCAGGCGGTCGAGATCGCGCAACAGCTCCTTCCATTCCGGCGCGAGGCCGGCCTGGCGGGCGAGGTCGTCGAGATGCTTCTGCATCGACAGCGCCAGGAAGGAGCAGAAGACGTGGCCGCGGATGGCGGCGTCGGAGGAATGGAAGATCGGCCGGGTGCGCATGATCGCCTTTGTCCGGCGGAAGAGGTCCTCGACCTGGAGCAGATCGCGATAGCGCAACACTGCCTGCAATGGCGTCACCTTGGTGTTGGTGCGCAGGACGAAGATCCCGTCGAAGCGCGCCTCCTCGGCAAGCTTGCCAGCGTCGATCTCGAATGAGCGCTCGCCCCTGGCTCCGGCTTTGCGCAGATAGCGCCGATAGGCGGAGTTGCCGATCAGCGCCTTGTCGCCCCTCTTCAGTTGCGCATCGAGCGCGGCGACGATCGCTTCACGGTCCTTGCGGTCGTTCTCGGCTTCCGCTTCGTTGCGACAGACGACATAGCGAACGCCTTCGGCGTTCACCTGCTTGACGAACAGCTGGGTCTCTCCCGCCTTCCGCTCGACGAGGAGGGGCACGAAAGGATCGTCGTTCTCGAGGACGAGCTTGCGCACGGCGGCGTCGGAGCGCTCGCGCGCACCGAGGATGTACTCCAGCTTGCGCTCCTCGAGGCCGGCGATGGTTGCCGCCGAGATCATGCCGCGGTCTGCGACGACGCAGACCCGGCCGATGGAAAAGCGCCGCTGCAAGCGATCGACGACCGGCAGGAGCGTCGTCACGTCGGCGGTATTGCCCGGCCACATCTCGGTGCAGATCGGCCGGCCGTCGCCGTCGACGACGAGGCCGAGGATCATCTGCTTCAAATCGGGCCGATAGTCCTTGGAATAGCCGTGCTCGCCCAGCGTCTCGCCGCCCTCGCCGTAGAAGGAGACGCTGGTGGTGTCCATGAACACGGCGGAGAGGTCGGTGAACAGGTCGCGACGGCGGTCGAACAGCCTCTCCTCGATCAGGTCCTTGAGGCAGCGCGGCGCCAGCGCCCCATCCGGCTTCTCCTCCAGCTCCTCGCCGAGCCAGGCCATGGCGCGGTAGAAGTGATGCAGATCGAGCCCCTCCGCCCCGGGGATATCGTAGTCCTTGGTCCACGAGGCGCAGTCGCGGTCGGATCCCGAAACGAACAGACGATGCAAGGCGGCGACGAAGACGGCGCGCTCGACCGAACGCTCCGATGAGCAGGGAACCTGAAATGTCGAGTGCCTCCATCCAGGAGGCGATTCGCGCCTACGATGAGGCCCATGCGTTTGCTCGGTCGATTCTTCCACCGGAGGAGGATAGGTCCAAGCTGACTAGGGCACCTTGGACGGGCGGGTATCGCTGGTTCCGCGCCGCAAACGTGATTTGTTTGGAAAAGGCCCGGAAGTTGAGCGCTGGGGGTCGTGACTGAACCATGCCCAAGCGCCACAATCCCATCCAGGCCCGCCTCGAGGACCGCCGCCCGCCAACGCCATCGAGGCCGCCAACGTCATGATGACCCGCTACAAGGGCCAGCTCAAACTCAAGGACTGGGCCTTCGCGATCGCCAAGCGATCGACGATGCGCAAGGCGAGGGTCGCTCTGGCTCGCCGCCTCGCGATCATGCACGCGATGCTGCGAGACGAGGCGAAGTTCACGCCAGCCAGACGGCCCGGCGATCGAGGAGATAGGAGGCCGAAACGAGCTCCCGCAAGGAGCGACGCCCGAGGGAGGGAGCAGACGACGGCGCCGATTGTGTTGCAGCGGCCGACTCCTGGCCGACTGCGTTTTCAACAGAGCCGCCCCGCCCCAACTTACCCATCAAGCCCCGAGCCAGCACGCAGAGAACCCACGCACCCGCACATGCGTTTCTCCACATTGCGTGACGCGCTCGACATGCTGCTTCGATGGCCGGACGGCGTGCTCGTTGAGATGGCGCGTTGGCTCGGCGAAATCGCGAAGCCTAACGGGCGCAATCCTCACCCAGGAAACGGCCTGGATCCTCACCCGCCTCGCGCCGCGCCGCCTCCGGCCGGCGCTAGCCGATCGGCGAAATCGAACCGGGCCAGTATTCGACGCCTGGCCGAAAAGAGCCGCGTCAAAGCCGAGCCGTCGAGGAAAAGCTCATAACGGCGATGAAAGACAATCGGGGCTTTCCGTGATCGCCCTCGCCAACGCTGCCGGCGCTAGCCGATCGGCGGCCGGCGAGCGATTGCGCCAGATGGCGCTGCGCGGCATGGTTGAGAAGGATCTCACGGGGCGATGGAAGCTAAAGGCGGAGGAGAAAGAACCGGGCCCTCCGTCGCCGCCGCCGAGCTGAAGACGGCGGCGGAAACCGAACCCGACAAGCTCGAGCCCGTTGCGCGATCGCGTTGGGTCCGCGACATCGGGAACTACGCACGGCGAGAGACCAGCGAACTGCAGGCGGCGAGGTACGGCTAGCCGAGAAGTCTTAGTCCGGCTTCGGAAACCTTACGACGTTCTCGCGCCCGTCCAGGGCCGCCCTGAGCGTGTCGACAGCTTCAATGCCCTTGCGGACTCGTTCCCGCTCACCGTCGTCCCATGCCGCGATGATCGCGCCGATTTGGTGTACGGCCACGGCGTCGGCAATGGCGCTCAGGCTTCGCCGGACCTCTCTCGCCGCCGCCCGAATGCGCGCCGTCTCTGGGTCTTCCGCCTCACCTCGCACGTAGGTGATCGTTCTCGCTTCCGGCGCAGGCTGGTCGCGCGGCACGTAATAGGGAACGACAATTGTGCGCCTCGTCGGGGCCGGCTCGGGCTCGGAGACATAGTGCACGTCGACCTCGCGTGCGGGGGTTACTTCGACGACGGGCCCGTAACTGGTCGCCCGGACTTGCGCGTAGTCGTCGTGATGCTTGATCCGGCTGGCGACGTCCTCGTGCACAATCCGTCTTCCTAGCGCGGCGATGTCCGCGACGACCTCGAGTGGCGTCGAGCGCGCGGCGAGAAGATAGAGAGCGCCTGCATCGATATCCAAATCGGCAACAATTGCCGATTTGGCGGCGAGTTCGGCAGCACTCATGTAGTTGCGGGCGGTTCGCTCTGCCCATCCGAACTCGCGTTCGAGCCACGCAAGCCAGCCGCCATGCCCGACGATCGCCTTCGCGTCGATCAGGTGCTCGCCAATCCGGATGATGTCCGCGATCGCTCGCCTACCGAGCGCACGAATCGCCTTCGCATGCGCGACAAGTTTGGTGCTGGGGTTGACAAATTGGAATCTGACATGGTGCGACCATCCTTTTTTGTTGCTCGCGCGCGAAACCGCGCGCGGCAAACCGCGAAAGCTGGAAAAGATGGTCGCGGCCCACATTCGGCTCGAGCCTGACCCGCTGGGCGGGGTTTGCTCACTGCAGGCGTGGGATACCCGCACGCGCGACCAAGGGCTCATCATGCGGCGTCGGGCGTCGGCGTCAAGTACCGGGGGGCAGCTCGGGGCAGGATCCGCCCGCTGCCGCCCTCACCCGACTTGAACACCTGAATTTCGCAAGGGGTTGATTGTGTTGGCGTTCTGACGAAATTCAAGTTGGCGTGGCACTACGCCTGGGGCGGCCGCGGCGTTTTCGGGGGGATTTGGAGGGGGCCGGCGGCGGAGAACGGGCCTGGCGGGCCCGCGGCAGCAGGGCGACATGGGCGCATTTGAAAAGCCTGATCACGTCTGGCGCGGCGTCAGTGCGCACGAGCCAGTCGGCGGCTCGGTAGTGGATGCGCACCTGTTGCAGGCGGTCGAGATCGCGCAACAGCTCCTTCCATTCCGGCGCGAGGCCGGCCTGGCGGGCGAGGTCGTCGAGATGCTTCTGCATCGACAGCGCCAGGAAGGAGCAGAAGACGTGGCCGCGGATGGCGGCGTCGGAGGAATGGAAGATCGGCCGGGTGCGCATGATCGCCTTTGTCCGGCGGAAGAGGTCCTCGACCTGGAGCAGATCGCGATAGCGCAACACTGCCTGCAATGGCGTCACCTTGGTGTTGGTGCGCAGGACGAAGATCCCGTCGAAGCGCGCCTCCTCGGCAAGCTTGCCAGCGTCGATCTCGAATGAGCGCTCGCCCCTGGCTCCGGCTTTGCGCAGATAGCGCCGATAGGCGGAGTTGCCGATCAGCGCCTTGTCGCCCCTCTTCAGTTGCGCATCGAGCGCGGCGACGATCGCTTCACGGTCCTTGCGGTCGTTCTCGGCTTCCGCTTCGTTGCGACAGACGACATAGCGAACGCCTTCGGCGTTCACCTGCTTGACGAACAGCTGGGTCTCTCCCGCCTTCCGCTCGACGAGGAGGGGCACGAAAGGATCGTCGTTCTCGAGGACGAGCTTGCGCACGGCGGCGTCGGAGCGCTCGCGCGCACCGAGGATGTACTCCAGCTTGCGCTCCTCGAGGCCGGCGATGGTTGCCGCCGAGATCATGCCGCGGTCTGCGACGACGCAGACCCGGCCGATGGAAAAGCGCCGCTGCAAGCGATCGACGACCGGCAGGAGCGTCGTCACGTCGGCGGTATTGCCCGGCCACATCTCGGTGCAGATCGGCCGGCCGTCGCCGTCGACGACGAGGCCGAGGATCATCTGCTTCAAATCGGGCCGATAGTCCTTGGAATAGCCGTGCTCGCCCAGCGTCTCGCCGCCCTCGCCGTAGAAGGAGAGGCTGGTGGTGTCCATGAACACGGCGGAGAGGTCGGTGAACAGGTCGCGACGGCGGTCGAACAGCCTCTCCTCGATCAGGTCCTTGAGGCAGCGCGGCGCCAGCGCCCCATCCGGCTTCTCCTCCAGCTCCTCGCCGAGCCAGGCCATGGCGCGGTAGAAGTGATGCAGATCGAGCCCCTCCGCCCCGGGGATATCGTAGTCCTTGGTCCACGAGGCGCAGTCGCGGTCGGATCCCGAAACGAACAGACGATGCAAGGCGGCGACGAAGACGGCGCGCTCGACCGGGAACTCGAACGCCCGCTCCATGAGCAGGTCGGCCAGCACGGCGTCGATCCCGAGCCGCTCCCAGATCCTTCCGAACAGCAGCGGCCCGCCGATCCGCTTGGCGGCGACCGACAGCGCGCCCTCGGCGTCCTCGTCGAGCGCGTTGATCAGCAGCACCTGATCGGTGAGCTTGGCGCCCGAGGCGATGAGCGAAGCGAGCGCGCCGGAGGCGGCCAGTTCGTCGGCCCGGCCGATATTGGCGATCACCTTCTGGCGCACGGCCGCGCCGTCGCGCTTGTTCTCGACGATTTGCACGTAGCCGCGCTGGCCGGACTTCTTGAGGCGGAAGAACATGGGCCCTCGCTATCGAGCACCACGGAATCCAACTCGCCGCCAAAGATCAAGCACAAAAACTGTGCAAACGTGGCACTACATTTTGCGAAAACCGCTCACCGCCCTAAATGATATCAATGCTTTGCGAGCGCGAGGGCCAGTTTACTGTTCAAGTCGGGCCTCAACGGCAGCGCCATCAAAAGAGGGCCGGGAGCGTGCTATCCCGCCGCTCAATGCACGCACGCAATCTCGATCCCGCTCGGTCGCTTCCTTGGCGTTCCTGGTACAACCTTCAGCGTTGGCGAACACGGGCGAAGCACCAGCTTCAGGTCGAGCCGCTCTGCGCCTTGTGCAAGGAACAGGGCCGCATCGTTCCGGCGACGATCGCGGATCATCACCCGCCTCATCGCGGCAACTACAACAAGTTCATCCTCGGCCCGCTCCGTTCGCTGTGCCGCGAGTGCCACCAAGGCGCATGGGCGATCGATCGGAAGGGCTATAGTTCGGCCGTTGGCGATGACGGCTTCCTGCTCGACCCGAAGCATCCGTTCAACCGGGGAATGCATACGTGATCATCACGGCATATTTCGATGAGAGCGGCACCCACAAAGACGCGCCGCTGTCTGTCATGGCTGGCTACGTCGGCGACGAGCAGCAGTGGCAGGACTTTAACGAGCGCGTCGCCGACCTGTTCGCAGAATTCGGCGTCCGACAGTTTCACCTGGTCGATCTCAGGCACAGCGATAAGGACTTTGCCGGGTGGAGCATCGACAAAAAAATACAGCTCACTGACGAACTGCAGCACATCGCGAACGAAACCCTTGAAAGCGGCGTCACCACATTCTTACGCGAGGAAACGTACCAAAAGCACTACTGTTCGCTGGACTGGCCGCGAAAGGCCCAGAGGGATACGAAATATTGCATCCTGTTCCGAGCCTGCATGGGGATCACACTGGAAACGGTGCTACACACCGAGAGATGGGCGCCGCTTACAGAGCTGCGCGTCGTGCTCGAAGACGGCCACAAGCACGCGGGAGACGTCGAAAGGTTCTACACTTCTGTGAGACGCCAATATGACGGTGAATCGGGGGCCCTTGCGCCTCTGCGCTTCGCCAACAAGGACTGTCTCCCGATCGCATCCGCGGACTTGATTGCTGGGAGCGCGCTCAGGGTAGAGACCGGCGGGCAGCCCATTGGCGCTCCCAAACATCCGACCAAGGCCGACGTCTCCTACCGAGGCAATCTCTGGCGGGTCCTCATCGAGCGAGAGCAACTGCTAGGCCTACACAACCTGGCTGTGGGCAACATAGGCGGTCTAAGCACATAGGCCCGCCACGCCATCCGTTCAATGCGGGGGCAGGTCGGGCCCAGGGCAATCGCTTCAGGTTAGCGAGAGGTTAAGAATAGGTCTCCGGCCATACTCTTACGGCCGCGCAAGCCAATCGGGCCTTGGTCCGAACCGCCGAATTCGCCAACACGAATGGCTTTCGCGGCAATAAACTCCACGTCGAGGCACCAATTTCAACGTTTGCTAACGCGAATTTACCTGAAGCGATTCCCCTGCAGGTCGGGCCCAGGTCAGGCGTGTGCTACGGGCTCCCCGTCTGTACGGCGAACAGGGGGGATGTCAGAAAAAAACAACTCGCCGAGCTCGACGGCGCGGGGTCAGCTTTTCTTTGCAAACATGCATTATTTTTGGGGTTTACGCTAACGCGCAGAGCACCCGACATAATTTGAGGTCGTCAGCCATTTCAACGAGTTGGGCGGCGAGTTTTCGTGTTTTGGGCAAGTGGTGGTAGGCTCCGCCCTCACCATGCCTCGACGCTCCGATGCGGATCTCTCGATTGTGCCGCTCCTGCCCGGCAAGGGCCGCCTCGCGCCGCCAAAGGAGCTCGATCAGGTCGAGGCCCGCGCCTGGAACGACGTGATCGACGCCCTGCCCTCGCAGTGGATTGACGCCGCCTCGCAGATGGTCCTGCGGCGCCTGGTTTGCCAAATCGCGATCGCCGAGCGTCTCGAGGCCCGTCTGCGCCAGCTTGCCATGCTGGAAGGTGATCCCGAAGCGCTGGAAGCCGAGGAGCTCATCGCTCGCATGCACAGGGAGACCGCGAAGTCGGTTGTGCACGGGCTGACGGCATTGCGTGCGACGCCGCGAAGCCGTATGGCCGCACGCGAGGGGCGGTCGCGGTTCGAGCGTGGCGCGGGCGCATTCCGACCGTGGGAAATCGTGGCCAAGAAACCTGATGGCCAGGCGCCGTAAATCTCCTCCGGCATTCGGGCCGGTCACTGCAGCCGACGTGATCGCGTTCATCGAGCAAGTCTGCTTCGTTCCCGAAGGCAAGTTCGTCGGGCAGCGTTTGAGGCTGCAGGATTGGCAGAAGGACATCCTGCGCGCGATTTACGACAACCCGGCGGGCACCCGGCGCGCCATCATCTCGATGGGGCGCAAGAATGCTAAATCGAGCCTATCCGCCTGTCTTTTGTTGGCGCACCTGTGCGGCCCGCCAGCGCGAAACAAGCCGAATTCGCAGCTGTTCTCCGCCGCTCAATCACGCGATCAGGCGGCGATCATCTTCTCATTGGCGTCGAAGATGGTGCGAATTAACCCGATGCTCGCCAGCACGGTGCGGATTCACGAGAGCGCCAAGATGCTGAGCTGCGACGAGCTGGGAACACGATACCGCGCCCTCTCCGCTGAGACGAACACCGCCTTCGGGCTCTCGCCGGCCTTTATCATTCATGACGAACTGGGCCGAGTGCGCGGGCCGCGGTCGCCGCTCTACGAAGCTCTGGAGACTGCGGTAGGGGCGCAGGAAATGCCCCTGAGCCTCATCATCAGCACGCAGGCGGCGACTGACGGCGATCTCCTCTCGATCCTCATTGACGATGCGCTCAAGGGCCACGATCCAACCACAGTGATCAAACTTTACGCTGCGCCGCCAGAGCTCGACCCGTTTTCCGAGGAAGCGATAAGAGCCGCGAATCCAGCGTTCGGGACGTTTCTCAACCCGCGCGAAACGATGGCCATGGCGGCCGACGCCCAGCGCATGCCGGCGAGAGAAGCAGAGTACCGCAATTTGGTGCTGAACCAGCGCATTGAAGCCGTGAGCCCATTCCTTGTGGTTGACGCCTGGAAAGCCTGCGGCGGCGAGCCGCTCGATCTCGCCGGCAAGAGTGTTTTCGCTGGCCTCGATCTATCTGAGACCGCCGACCTCACCGCCTTGGTCTTAGCCCACTGTGATCCCCGCGATGGCGTCTGGCACGTGCGGCCCATCTTCTGGCTGCCGGCGGAGCGGCTGGCGGAGAAGGCGGCCCGCGACCGGGCGCCCTATGACCTGTGGAGCGAGCGAGGCTATCTCGAGACGACGCCGGGCGCGTCGATCTCATACGAGTTCGTCGCCGAGCGGCTGAAGGAGATTTTCGAAGAACATTCGGTAACAAAGCTTGCCTTTGACCGATGGAACTATCCGAATTTCCGCCCCTGGCTGGTGAAGGCCGGCTTTTCGGAGACGCTGCTCAACCAGACGCTCGTCGAATTTGGCCAGGGCTTCAAGTCAATGAGCCCGGCCCTGCGCGACCTCGAGAGTTTGGTTCTGGAAAAGAAGCTGAGACACGGCAACCACCCCGTTCTCACCCTGTGCGCGGCCAATGCGGCCGTCGAGCGGGATGCCGCCGGCAATCGGAAGTTGTCAAAGAAACGGGCGCGCGGCCGGATAGACGGAATGGTGGCGCTCGCGATGGCGGTCGGCGTGGCCCCCGCGGCCTGGACGGCCAAGGTGGACGTCGCGGCGTTGATCGGTTGAGGCCGAGTTGCCCGCTGCCAAACTAATGGCGGGTATCGGACCCGTTGCTGCCCTTAACGGTTTGTACCCGGTACGGAAGGAATGCGCCACAAGGAGACGTTCGCCGGGCACGCCGTGCGTGAACCCTGAGCGACACGCCATGATCCCCGGCGAGGCCGGCGGACCGCACGGGTAACCATCCGGCCGGCCGCCGAACGGGATCACCGTATTACCGTTCGGTCCCCGGAGCGGGAACGTTTATTTTCGTGAACTTCAGGTTTCGTACTCTTCCATCGTCTACCTCGAAGCCTTTGCAGTCTTCCTTTGGATCACAAAGGAATTTCAATGTGCCGATGGGGAAAGCGCCCAGGAAGCTGTTCACCCCTGTTTGCTTGAGTAAAATATCGCCACGCGGATAACGGACGCTTAGCATTCCGTTTTTCTCTCGTATAAAGTAGATGACTCCAAGTTCTTCACTATAAAACGCCCCCGAGTGAGTGCGAAGCTCATCTTAAGTCAAAGAAAACAAATCGAGCCGTTTCAGAGGGTAACTGTGCCCGTTCTGATGAAGAGTTGCATCATGAATCTTTCCGTCGGCGGCGACTTCGCCGAACACATACTCCGCGTCCGCGACCTTGAGAAAAAATGTGTTCGGAGATGACGGATAGAGAGCGAATTTGGCCTGGCCCGTAGCTTGCTGAAACAGGACGCCGTTTTCCCTGGTGAAAGAAATAATGAAGCCAGGCTCCAATTCAAAGTCGCCGAGAAGCGCGTCGAGCGCTTGCGGCTCCAGCTTCACTTCGGTTTTGACGATTGGAGGGTAAGCGTCCGGAGCCGCCTGCGCAGGCGCGAGCGTGCCCGCGAGGCAGATGTCGGCGATCTTCAGCGGGATGCCATCGACGTCAAGGTCGCCCGCGTTCGCTAGAACAATAACCGTGAAATGATAGTCTGGAAACCGCACAATATTTGCCTTGTATCCGGCGTCGGCCCCCGAGTGCGACACCGTTTTGGCACCGCGATATTCGCCGATCACAAGTCCTGAAGCATAGTCTAATTCCTTGCCGTTGTTCAGTTTTCCCTTCTCTTGCAACGCTCTGACGACGGACGGGCCACCGACCTTTGCGGTGTAAAAGTTCTCGTCCCAGCGCGCCAAATCGCCTACCGTAGAGAACAAGCTTGACGGACCATAGGTGGAATACGAAAGGGCGTCATATCTGTAAGCTCCATCTCCGGACGGGACATACGAATATGCTCTGTCTTTTATTATGTTTCCGTAATTTGCCTGGAAGCGTGTATCGTTCATCTCAAGTGGCGCGAATATCCTTTCTTTCGCAAACTGCCTTAACGGCATGCCCGAGACGCGCCGAACGACTTCCGCGAGCACGCTATACCCGCTGTTGCTGTAGAGCATTTCGTCTCCAGGTGTAAAATTTAGCTCCTTTTGTTGCATGAGAATGCGACGAACATCGCCGTCCGTAATTACGTCCGAGAGACGCCAGCCTGCCAAAGCGAGAAGATTCCATTGGTCGCGGAGGCCGCTCGTATGATGCAGAAGCTGCCGAATTGTTATCGGTTTTACAAAGTCTGGAGACTTCTTGGATGTATTGTCGAACATCGTCATCGAGCGATAGCTTGCCGTCGCTCACCAAAAGGTGGATTGCGAATGCCGTGAACTGTTTGGAGACAGAGCCGAGATGGAAAACGGTCTTCGAATTGTTCGGAACGGCCTCCTCAAGGTTGGCCATTCCATAGCCTCGACTGTAGATAATTTTCCCGTCCTTCACGATCGCCAGGACGGCTCCGGGCGTATTTGGTTTGTCCCATTTTTCAAAAAAGCGATCCACCTTCTCGATCGCGGTCGGATCAATGTTGTTGCTTCGAAGTTCCTCCCCGGCCGCTGGTTGGTTGGCCGCTAACAGGGCTGCCAATATAGGCGCAAGAATCGAGGCGAAGGCCCTGAAAAAGCTGACGGCGCCCACTGTCCCGCGCCTCCCCGAAAGGTTCCGATGCGCCTACAATTGGAGCAGCCGAACGCACGAGGCAATGACTATCGCAGCTTTTTGAGCGGCGGTGTCCTTTGCGGGTAGCAAAGGCGCCGCGGAACCGAGGGATATGTTGACAACATCCCACCTGGACCAGTTTGTCGAAGAAGGCTTCCTTCGAATCGATCGAGCATTCCCCCGCGCAATCGCTGACGCCGGTCTCCCGGCGCTGTGGCAGGCAGTAGGCTGCGATGCAAACGATCCCACAACCTGGACGCGTGCCGTCGTCCGGGGTTTGGCCTCAGAACGACCGAGACGGGAGCCAACTCATCTCGTTTCGAGCAGCGGCCAATACTCCGGTCCTGCACGAAGCCTTTGATCAGCTTGTAGGCCTCGGAAGGTGGAGGCAACGTCCAAACGTCGGCGCCTTTGTGGTGCGGTTCCCCACGCAGACGGATCTCGGCGATCTCGGATGGCACATCGACCTGAGCTATCCCGCGAAGACAGGGGATCGGTGCGGCGGCGATTGCTCGAACTGGCGTGTCAACGTGACGTCGCGAGATCGGGCGCTGCTCATGCTATTTCTTTTTTCGGATGTGGGAGAGGACGACGCGCGAACGCGCATCCGCGTTGGCTCCCATCTCGACATACCCCCTCTGCTCGAGCCGTTTGGCGAGGACGGCTCGCCGCAGTTGCGACTCGACCAGATCGGGGCCGACCGACCCGTTGCATCAGCGACAGGAGAAGCCGGGACCGTTTATTTGTGCCACCCGTTTCTGATCCACGCGGCGCAGATGAATCGCGGACACAAGCCGAGATTCATGTCGCAACCGCCCTTGGCGCCGGCGGCGCCTCTGCTACTGGAGCGCGACGACAAGCCTATTCTCCTGTAGAGGCGGCTATACGGCTCGCATTGAGGAAGCCTTAGAGTCTCGGAGCGCACCCTAGCGATTTTCCACACAACTCCGAGCATAAGCACGGTGCAGATCAAGCTCGCCAAAAGCGAGTTCCAGCGTGGCCCAACCGATCTCGGTTCCGAGCCCTCGGCATCGGCGGTCCGAACTGACTCCCCAGCTGATCTCGGCCTGCCGCCACAGACGAACGTGAAGAATTGCCTCGCCGATGACCTTCCCCGTCGCCTTGTCGGTGGCCGCCATGCAATACCTGGTCCGGTTCTCCTTCGTCTGATCCTGAAGCCACCCGTTCAACGTGTTGGCGACCGAGTCCCGGGTTGGAGGATCCTTTGGCAGATCGCGCCAATAGTCCTCACGCTGCATGTAGAGATAGAAAGCGTCCGCGTCCGACGCGCACACATTCCGGATAACCAAATTTTGGGTCTGAAGGGCAGTAACGACCATGATGGCTCAAGCTAAGCAGAGATTCTTTGAAGGACCAACGGATTGACGGTTCGCTCCCGGTTCAGGGCGGCCACGGCGGCGTGGATTGCGCGGTCGAGGGCGTCGGCGTCAGCGAAGGTCTGATGGGCCAGATGATGCGCCTTGAGATCGTGCCAGACAACCTCGATATCGTTGAGTTCGGGTGCGTATTTCGGCAGCCACTCGACGGTGAGCCAGTGTTTGCGCGCCTCGAGGGCCTTGAGAGTGAGCTTGCTGACATGGATCGGCCCGTTGTCCTCGACCAGCACGACCGGTTTCATTGCCCGTCCCGGTTGGGGACCGAACAGGTGGTCGAGCTGCTCGAGGTGAGCGATGAAGTCGCTGCTGCGCTTGGTCGGGCTCGTATGCACAATCAGCTGGCGCGTGACCTGATCGAGCGAGCCGATGATCGCCACTTTCTTGGCCTGTCCCGGCGCCGGCACCCGCAGGTCCGCACCGCGCAAGGCCCACGCCCGCGCCAGATAAGGGTGCGTCAGGGCCTCGCTCTCGTCGCCGTAGAGGAGAATGATGTCGCCGGCTTCGGCCTGGGCCTTGCGCAGCTGAAGGCGCAGTCCCACGCGTTCGATCTCGTCGGCAATCTGGCGGCCTTTCAGCGTGTGCCGAGGCCGCCGCCAACGGAAGTTTTTTTTCGCAGCGCCCGGGACAACTGCGACTTGCCGATCTTGACGCCCTCGCGCGCCTCGATCTCGGCCATGAGACGCGGGATCGTCCAGTTGGGCCGGTCGGCGACGGGAGCTTCGAGCAGAGGCGTGACGACACGCAGCGCAGCCTCGGTCTTTACCGGTGGCGGGCCGGGCGCCACAGTCGCCTTCAACGCTTCGACACCGCCCCGCGCGAACGCGCTGCGCCACAGCCGCACCGTGTCTTCGCGCACGCCAAAGGCCTCCGCAATGCGCGGGCTGGTCCATCCCGACAGCGTCAGCAATATCGCCCGCGCCCGATCAGCCTCCCCGCGGTCGCGTGAATGGGCCAATGTCAGCAGCGCGTTGCGCTGCTCCTCACCCGCCGTCACCCGAGATTTGCCCGCCATGCCCCGCCTCCGCGAATCAGCGCGAAGACCGAATCACACCTGCGGTTCGTTGGTCAAGCTGACGGAGTCTGCTTAGGCGTCGCTCCGACCGGCTGGCAAGGGCGCTCACGGGCGCCGATAAGGCCGGGCTCCCCCAATTGCCGCAATCTCCATCCAGGATGATCGGATGAGCAAGGCTGCAAACAGCGAGGTCCTGATCATTCCGCGGCGGCTCCTGCTCGGCAATCCGTCCGCGATCCTCCCGAAGCTTTCGCCGGACGGGCGTCTTGTCGCCTGGTTCGCCCCTGCCGACGGCGTCATGAATGTCTGGGCCGGCCCGGCCGACACGGTCGCAGATGGCGCGCCCCCGACGCGCCTGCCTGGCCGGCCGCCCGTCTGGCACGACTGGAGCGCCGACGGGCGGTTCGTCCTGTTCCTGAAGGACGAGAACGGCGACGAGAACTACAGCCTCTTCGCCGTCGACGCGCGATCGAGCGAGGTCCGACACCTCACGCCCCTGCCAAAGATCTCGGCGCGGGTCATCCTGATCTCGCCCGACCTTCCCGACCGCATCCTTGTGGGCCTGAACGACCGGGACCCGCGCTGGCACGACGTCTGGTCGGTCCGCCCGGATACCGGCGATCGCGAGCTCGTTCATGAGAACACGGAGCGGTTCGGCTGGCGTCTGTTCGACTGGCAGGGGCGCTTGCGGCTCGGCTTCCGCAACGAACCGGAGAAGGGCGGCAATCAGAGCTATCGGATGGAGAGCGGCCGACCGGAGCCCTGGCGCCTAGTTTCCTTCGACGACGCCTTCGGCACGAGCCCCCTCTTGTTCGACCGTTCCGGCGAGCGGCTTTTCGCGCTATCCTCGATCGGTCGCGACAAGGCCGCCCTCGTCAGCGTCGACATGGCGACCGAGGTCGAGACTATGCTGGCCGAGCACCCGCGCGCCGATATCGGCGGGGTGATCTGGGATCAGAGCACCTTCATCCCCGCGGCGGCCGGCGCAGCCTATCTGAGGCAGGAATGGATCGCCCTCGACGAGTGCGCCGCCCGCACGATCAACACGATCCGCGTCGCCGCGCCCGACTGCGACTTTTATCAGGTCAGCGCGAGCGAGGACGATCGCTTCTGGACGATCGAGTTTCACGGCCCGACACGGCCAGCCGACTATTATCTTGTCGATCGTGAGGCCGGGGCGCTTCGCCATCTGTTCAGCGCACGGCCCGACCTCGCGCCTTACCGCCTCGCCGGCGCGACGCCCGCCGTCATCAAATCGCGTGACGGCCTCGACCTCGTCTCGTACGTGACCCTGCCGGCGGACGAACCGTCCCTGCGCCCCCGCGCCCCCCTGCCGACCGTGCTCGTCGTGCACGGGGGGCCCTGGGGCCGCGATGTCTACGGCTACGATCGGGAAAAGCAGTGGCTCGCCAATCGCGGTTACGCGGTCCTCGCCGTCAACTATCGGGCCTCGACCGGCTTCGGCAAGGCGTTCGTCAACGCCGGCGACAAGGAACACGCGGCAAAGATCCACGCGGACCTCATCGACGCCGTCGAATGGGCGATCCGGGAGGGGATCGCCGACCGCGACAGGGTCGCGATCATGGGCGCCTCGTACGGCGGCTACGCGGCTTTCGTCGGCGCGACCTTCACGCCCGACGTCTTCGCGTGCTCGTTGCCGATCGTCGGGATCGCCGACCTCGTCACGCTGATCGATAGCGTCCCGCCTTATTGGGCGGATATCCTCGAACATTTCTACCGCCGCTACGGCGACCCGCGGACGGAGGAGGGCCGAGTGCTCCTGCGCGCACGCTCGCCGCTCTATCGGGCCGAGGCCGTCGCGAAGCCGATGCTAATCGCCCATGGCGCGAACGACGTGCGCTGCACGCTCGTTCAGAGCGACGCCATCGTCGCCGCCATGCAGAGGCATGGCCTGCCGGCGACCTATGTCGTTTTTCCCGACGAAGGGCATGGCTTCGCCAAACCCGAGAACAGGCTTGCCTATTATGCGCTCGCCGAGCAGTTTCTCGCACGCTTCCTCGGGGGGCGAGCGGAGCCGATCGGCTCGGAGGTCGCGGAATCGAGCGCCGAGATCAGGGCGGGCGAGGCCGATGCTCAGTTTCCGAACTGAGCGCCGGCATGACCGCATCTCCGCTTCTTCGGCCGCTCGTTAAGTAAAGAACGAAATCGAGACCGTCCGGACCGTCGAGAAGTTAGTCTGAGCTAAGCTTAGGAGGCAGCAGCTCGAAAGCGCTGCTGCGACTGGTAGGGGGAACTCAAGAAAATGGGAACCGCTACCAGCAGCGGCTCTAAGAGGATTCTGTGCGGAAGTCGAAGCGGTCTTGAAGGAGTGGAACTGGAAGGGTGACGGGCGAGTAGAATTCGACGAGTCCAACTACGACATTATCGTCGATGGGCAGGCTCGCCATTCACACGGCAAGGGCGTGCGAGCCATTTTGTACTCCGCCTTTGTCATCGGCCTCCTGCGATATTGCCATGTCAACCATCGTCCTCATCCTGGTATGGTTGTCATCGATTCACCGCTTACAAGTTACAAGAAGGGCAAATCGAGCGAAGCCGCTGATGGACCTGTGAGTGCCGACATAGAAATGGCATTTTGGCGGTCGTTAACCGTTCATAGGCCCGGTTCCCAACTGATCATCATAGAAAACAAAGAACCTGCGAGCGAGGTGGCTGGAGCCGTGCACTACCAATGGTTCGCCGGCGAGAATGCCGGTCTGGGCGAACGCGCGGGCTTCATTCCCAAGGCCGATCCCTGAGGACCAACGCAGGGATAAGGTTCGAAACGTTGTGCGCCGGATGGTGCGTCGCGAATTTTCGCTCCTGCGCATCCTGCCCGTAGCGCCTACGGCTGCTTTCTCGCCATTTCCGCCCGTTCATAGCGCCCATCTTGGACGCATGCTTCGGGTCGAGAGCAGCGGTTGCTGATTGGCTCTTGTGGCGGGCCACGCCCGCTAAAACCGCCAGCAGCTCGTTAAATCAAAATGCTGCTTGCTCCACAAACTAAGGTCGGGCGTCAACCTCGCGCCGCCGCCGTAAGTCGTTTGACGAGCTCCGAGCTGATTTTGGTGGTCGGGGCCAACCCGTGCGCGCGCTCAAAATGGCGAAGGGCCCGCCGGGTGGCGCCATCTTCGACGCCATCGGACTTGACCGCATATCCGAGTTTCACGAGCGCGATCTGGGCGGCACGCACCAGGCGCGATCCGTCGTCGGGCTTGCCGCGCAAGAAAGCGCCGATCTGGTCGGGCGCTAGCGAGGCGGGACGTCGTTCGCTCTCGGGTACCGACGATTGATGCTGCTTGTCCTGCGCGGCAGGCGCGACTGAGGACGTTATGTCAGGCGCCGATGCTTGGGTGGCGCGGGATACGCTCCCCGCAGGGGGCGCAGCGGACGAGGCCGTGCTGTACTCCCAGGTCGGCGTTGGGGGCGCATGCGGGGCAACGGGCTCGACGGTCCCCGCGGGAGCGGCCGTGCTCGCGGAAGCCGGCAAGGGATCGTGAGCCACTGAAGCGAGAAGCGGCGCCGGATGTCGCCCGATCTGCAGCAGAAGCGCATTGGCGCCGACTCCCGCGATGAGCGCCGCCACGCCTGCGTTGATGTAGACGCGCCTGGGCGTGGCCAATGCACTCTCCATCAGCAGGCGCACCGTCCCGCGGGCTGCCGGCCCCAGCAAGGATGCAGTGTCCTGAACGCGCATGAGGGCTTCAAACAAGCGTGGTTTCCACCAGAGTTGATTCGCAAGCGTCCGGAAGACGGCTTTATTCCGGCCCGCCCAGAGCGGACGGAGCGTGCGAAGAGTCGCGACGGAACAGCTTCGATCCCAGAAATCGCCCATATTGTCGTCAATCGATAGCGGCGAGTCGTTAACCCATTGCTAAGGTTAGAGGCGTGAGAGCTGGCTGGTCCGCGGCTTTCGATCGACGGAACGCGCCTCGTCACGGTGTCCGACGACAGGGCATCCCTCATCCAGCCGGCATCGAGCAGAGACGCCCGCGCTCCGAAGGCACCGCCCTGCGCCCGCAATGGGCGGAAAGCGGGCTTTTTAAGGGTCGCCTCGGAAGGACCGGACTCAGCGGCAAAGCCGCCGTTCTATCGTGAGCCCGAGGTAGGGTTTACCGCCCGAACCGGAAGTTCCGACGGGTCTACTGGACCGGCTGTACTGAAGAAAAGCGGCCTAGGCTCCTCTATTGTACCTCGCCGAGAAGATCGGGCCGACCTGCTCGTTTCGCTGCCCGCCGACGCTGACTTATACCTGGGGGCTCTGCGGGCTAACTCATTTGAGGGGGATTCACACGGAGCCGGTTTTTGACTCCCTTGGCGCGGAAGATTCGCGCCATGCCATCAGCGGTCAAATTGAGAGAGAACTACTCGGCCGAGGAGCTTTGGGCGCTCGCCCGGCGCTCGAAGGACGCCAACTAAGAATCGGCGTTTTTGTCGCTTGCCGCGGTGCGGGATGGGATGGACCGGGGGGCGGCGGCCAAGATCGGCGGGAAGGATCGGCAGGCGCTGCGCGACTGGGTCCATCGCTTCAACGCCGTCGGTCCCGAGGGCCTGGTCGACAACTGGACCGAAGGCCCCAAGCCGCGCCTGTCGGCGGAGCAGTTGGCCGAGTTCAGGCCTTCGTCGCACGCCGCCCGCCTCCCTGATCGGCGTCTTTTCCTTTGACGAGAGCGTCGTCTTGTATCGGGCTCACCTTTACCGATCACTGTGGCGGGTTCAACGTGCATTGCGACTCGCCGGTAAATCATGCTGGCGCTGCTGGAAATTGCTGTTGACAACTCATCTGGCGGCGGCCGCGATGATTGGCAATTTCTTTGGGGGGGGTACAGTTTAGGTGTTTTTTAGGTGTTTTTCAAAATAGCGAGGTTGCGCGGCGATGCGTCTATTGCATTTGGCGCTGCTATGCATTCCGCCGCTCGCGCTGTCAGGCTGTGGGACCTACGTTCCCGATTTGCTGAATATTTACGACGCTCGCGCCGAGGTTCCCGCAGATAGCGAAAAAGTCCAAGTGCAAAGTCTGATTGAATATGTGGCTTGTGATGTCATAACGTCTGTCCAGAAGGTCCTTATTCAAGATGAGGACGTTGCGGCGAGCCCGGCTGCGAAGTCTATTCATCAGCCCGCTCAACTGACTTGGCTCAAGGATTGGGTGGCGCAGTTGACTTTCACTCTGACCGTCGATGAGAAATCTCAATTCAACCCCGGCGTTTCGGTCAACCAAGTGTGGCCCAGCGCCGTGACGACGTTTGCGCACCATGCTGCAGTCACGACCCCGCAGAGCTTCTCCACAGGTTTGGCTGCCGCGTTCTCTTCGGATGCAACGCGAAAAGAGACGCTTGCGCTTTACATTCCGCTAGCGCAGTACACGGATGAAAAGAGCCTGAACAAGGCTAGGGCGATATTGAGTAGCGGACAATCCTGCAAAATACCGAATGCTTTCATCTCATCTGACCTGAAGTTCATGGACTGGCTGAGCGATGTCACCCTTGGGGTCTATGTGCACAAAGGAGTGCTCGGCGATTTCCGCAAGGATCTGCTCGGCGCCGCGAGCGGCGGCAAGAGCGCTGCGCTTTCCCATCAGGTGACCTTCATCGTCATTTATGGCGGAGGCGTCACCCCGTCATGGAAACTCGTCAATTTCACCGGCAACACCACCACCCCGTTCCTGAACGCCCAACGCACAAACACCAACGATGTTATTATTACGCTGGGTCCCCCCGCACCGCCTTCGGCAGGCAATAAGGGGGCGCCGCTCGCTCTCGGGACCGCGGCCGAGAACATGACCTTGGCGGCCCTGATCGGGATTTCCGTCGCAAATCAAGTCAGCATCACCCAGATCAACATTTCACAATGAGAACTGACGTGTAGTCCAACAAGGGAAAACCCATCATGAGCAAGGCTCCAGCAAAACGAGCGCCTTCCCACCACGGAATACCGCGAACGCACTCGGAGGCAAAGAAGCGGGCTAGTGTCAAGCCGTCGAAGTTGACCTACGATAAGCTGACCCCCGAGCGTAAGGCTCAGTTTATTAAATTTTCCGAGTTCTGGAGCGAGGACGGGTTCAATTTGCGGCGTCGGGCCGAGCAACGATCCAAATATGGTGCTGATCTGCTACAAGAACGACCTGGGCGAGTGTCACTGGGTCGAGATGCCGAAGGGCGAGACGCCGCCGACCCACGGTTAGTCAAACCGCTGCGCCCATGACTAATATTACATCATCTACTGCATCATCCGAGAATAACATGAAGGCCCGCTCATGGCGCATCATGCCCGTAGCGCCTACGGCAGCTTTCAGGCGCAGTCCGCCCGTTCCCAGTCCAACTCGGGAAAGCGTGCTTTGGGTCGAGAGCGGTTCAAGCGCTTGCAGGCCGACACAGCCACGGCATAGCTTCCTATTTCGCCTTCGACCGTCGGCAGCTGACCGGGAAAGACATTCGCGGGGAGCCGATCGAGGATCGCCGCGCCGAGCTTGAGCGCATCGCCAAAGGTGCCGACGCCATCCTGTTGAGCGAGGCCATTGCCGCCGAGGGCGTCTTCTGTCGCCCGAGGTCGCGACGCGCACTATCGGCCGATGAAATCCGGGGGAGCGGATGCAGCTGCAACCGGAAAGCTGAGGTCCGCTCCACCCGATCCGGACGTTTGCGTCTGAATCATCTCGACGCGAAGCCGTCTTTGCGTTGATCCTTTAAGGAACGTCTCAGATCGACCGACCAACACGCGGGCACGGTGAACTCGGGCCGACAGACCTTAACTCGCTTTCCTCACATGCGAAGATTGGCGAGGGCGAAAATCATTGCCGCTTGAATTTCCAATCAGGCTCTCAGACTGCTTCTTCGGCGCGCCGAGCCCGAATGAATTCGGTGCCACCTGCCATCAGGCGCGCCGTCGGCATGTCTGGATCGACAACTCGCCAGAATGGCGTGACGGCATGGTCGCCCGACTCCCAGGCCTTGACAGCCGCCGCCGCAATGTCTCGCAACAACTTTTGGGTCGTCACCGGACAGGTGACCTCAGCACCGTACCGGACGGCCATCGACCGACGGACCGCACTAAGGGCGCCTCCGCCCTGCGGCAAGCCGGCAATCGCCGCCGCCAGCAGCGCTTGCGAAGGGTAAAGCATGCGTTGCGGAACTTTCTCGCCTTTCACCGAGTGAACCTTGTTGGCAATGAATGGTAACTCCTGTCCCTCCGGGGACCTCACAAAGGGAACGACCACCATTCAAACTCTCCTCGAAATGGCTACATAGTGCCCACGAACAGCCGGCTGAAGCTCGTATCAGCTACCGGTTCCACCCGCGCTTCGGCGAAGTGGTGCAGATCAGACGACGGCTCGAAACCGGCGGCGTCGAGTTCGTCGTCGTGCTCCAACCCGACGGCTCATTCGCCAGCTTGCCGGCCTGGATGACGGAACCGGCGGCGTCGCGTTTCACGATCAGCGACCAGCCGCATTTTCCACTCCACATCTTGCGCTCGATGCGCATGGAGGTCGATGCGCTCCTAAGCTTTCTCCTGCCCGAATCAAAACCGGAGGGAGCCCAAAATGACGCGCAAATCCGAACATCGCCAACATCGCCAACGAAGCCTGTTCGACGAGGAGACGCCGCTCGTGAAGCCATGCCCGGTTCGCAAGGTCGAACTCGCGGGCGTCGTGGAAGCTCTGCTCCGCGAGATCGCGGCGACGCTGGTCCAACGTAAGAAACGGGGCGATCATCCATGAGCAAAATCACAGCCGAGCATCTGCAACGCATCGCTTGCGTTTATATCCGTCAATCAACCCCCGATCAGCTCGTACACAACCTCGAGAGCCAGCGCCGGCAATACGGCCTTGCCGATCGCGCCAGGCAGCTTGGCTGGACGACTGTCGAAATCATCGACGACGATCTCGGACGATCGGGCGGAGGCGTCGTCCGTCCTGGCTTCGAGCGGTTGTTGGCCGCAATCTGTGACCGTCGCGTCGGTGTGGTGCTTGCTATCGAGGCTTCGCGCCTCGCCCGCAACGGCCGCGACTGGCACACGCTGATAGAGTTCTGTGGATTGGTCGGCACGATCCTCGTCGACGAGGACGGAATCTACGATCCTCGCCATCCCAACGATCGATTGTTGCTGGGTATGAAAGGCACGATGAGCGAACTCGAATTGTCGCTGTTCCGCCAGCGCTCGCAGGAGGCGTTGCGCCAGATGGCGCGTCGCGGCGACCTGGTTCTCGGCGTGGCCGCGGGCTATGTGAAAGTCGGGCGCGGCCGGATCGAAAAGGATCCGGACCAGCGCGTCCAACAGGCCATTCAACTCGTCTTCACGAAATTCGCCGAGTTCCAGAGCGCGCGGCAGGTGCACGTCTGGATCAGAGACGAAGGGATCGAATTGCCCGCCAAATCGCGGCGGGGCGAGGCGCACGGCGTCGTGTGGCGCTTGCCGCCCTACAACATCGTGCACAACATCCTGACCAATCCGATTTATGCCGGCGCCTATGCATTCGGGCGTACGACGAGCCGGATCAGCGTGGTGGAAGGTCGCAAGCACATTCGTCGCGGCGTGCGCCGGCCGATCGACGAATGGGACGTTCTGATCAAGGACCATCACGCCGCCTACATCACCTGGGACGAATTCGAACGCAACGTCAAGGCAATCGCCAACAACGCGACCGGCATGAGCAGCGCGCTCGCTCGCGGGGCGGCCCGTAAAGGCGAGTTGTTGCTGCCTGGGCTTCTGCGCTGCGGCCACTGCGGCCGCAAACTCCATGTGCACTACGGCGGCAAGCTCGGTCGCTATAACTGCTATGGCGCGCGCATGAACCACGGCGCCAAGCGATGCATCTCGGTGAGCGGCTTGAGCATCGACGCGGCGATCGCCAAGGAGGTGCTGCGCGTCCTGAAACCACTCGGCGTCGAGGCCTCGGTTAGGGCGATCGAAGCCCAGTCCGCTGAGACCACGACGGCTGAGCGGCAACTGGAACTCTCCTTGCAGCAAGCCCGCTACGAGGCCGCTCACGCCCGCCGCCAGTACGATTCTGTCGATCCGGCCAACCGGCTCGTCGCCGGCGAG
The DNA here is from genome assembly GCA_963721905.1 of uncultured Alphaproteobacteria bacterium. Lineage (GTDB taxonomy): Bacteria > Pseudomonadota > Alphaproteobacteria > Rhizobiales > Beijerinckiaceae > Roseiarcus. The sequence goes on along the minus strand of CAVRMF010000013.1, from coordinate 9,011 downwards.
TTGGAGCGCCGATGGAATGAGGCTTTGCAAGCCATTGCCCGGATCGAGGGCGATATCGGGGCCATGATCGCGCGGCGTCCGCCCCCGCTTGGCGAGCCGGAGCGGCAGCAACTCCTTGCGCTTGGCGCCGATCTCGAACGCGCTTGGTCGCATCCCGCCGCAACGCCTGCGACCCGCAAGCGGATTCTCCGCACTGCCATCTCGGAGGTCGTCGTGCGCCGCGACGGCGCGATCATTCATGCGGTCCTGCACTGGCAAGGCGGCGATCACACTGAACTGCAGGTGAAGCAGCGGCTGAATGCGGCCGGCCGGCACAGTCCACGCATTCCGGACGATACAATCGTGCTCATGCGTGAGTTGGCCCGACTGATGCCGGACCGTCAGATTGCACGCCTGCTCAACCGCATCCGCGTCGCGACCGGACATGGCAATGCCTGGACGCAGGAGCGCGTGCGCGGCTTCCGCAATCACCACGAGATCGCCGGCTACCGCGACGGCGAATGGGCCGAGCGCGGCGAGATCACGCTCGAGGCTGCAGCGAAATTGGTCGGGGTATGCAATATGACGGCGCTGCGCATGCTCCGCCGTGGGGACATCAAGGGCCAACAGGTCTGCCCAGGCGCTCCCTGGGCAATCAGGACAGCAGACCTGATCGGATTGACCGGGCGCAAGCGACCAGACCTTCCGCTAACACCAGATCCCGATCAGCGGGCCTTTGACTTTCAATGAGTTCAAAGAAGGTGCATTATGACGCGTGACCGCTTGAGCCTGCTACTGTTCAAATCAGCCGCATAGGCCCTATTGAACCGGCATCCACCAGTTGGAGCCCGTTTTGCGCCAATCTTGATCAGCTCTTCCTTCCGGCTTGTCAGCGATCATCGGAATGTATGGAAAAGTCTCTCGCCTCCGCCGCCGTCGATCGGCTCCATTCATTCAGCTAAATGATCCCCTCGGAAAGCTCTCAATCAGCCACAGCGACACGCTCTGAAACCCCCCGGTGAGGCCCGAAGAGCGCCCAAACTCGGGACAACTCAGAGCCGTTCACACTCTCGCAGCCCGAGAGTATATGCGGTCGATCTTGGTCGCCATGATGAAGTCGTTCTCATGCAGTCCCTTGATCTTCTTGGTCTGCAGAGAGACCGTTGCATTGCCCCAACTGAAGCTGATACCAGCCGTCTGCTTCGCGCGCATTCCCTGATGACGAGGCGAATGGGTAAATCGACCAAAGCGAGAGCAGAGTGTGCTTCGCTTCGGCCCGCGACCCAACGCCGATCGGCGCAATAGGCTATTGAATTGGATCCGCGCATTCGCGTCTTGGCGCGGCCTGACCTTCAAGCCGACCAAAGTCTGACCGGCGCGTCGAACCCCTTTAGCCGGTAGTCCTGCGCGCGACTCCCGTTCAGATCGGAGCGTGCGCGCTCGTAGACGGTTTGCGTCAGAAGGATCTCGTCGGCGGCTGCTGCAGATTGAGCCCGTGACGCGGTGTTCACGACGGTTCCTATGGCGGTCAAATCATGATGTGTTCGACCGAATTCTCCGAAGCTGATCTTGCCGGTGTCGATTCCAACGCCGACGCCCATCCTGCCGCGATCGGCGCCGACGCTGTCGGCAAGCGCGTCCCGCCGAGCGCTCCATTGGTTTTGAATTGCGCGCGCCGCGAGCACAGCCTGCATTGCGTGGTCGTCGCGCCGGATGGGAAAATTGAAGACTGCCATTACGGCGTCTCCCATCGTCTTGTTGAGCAGTCCGTCGCGCTCCCAAATCGCCTCAGCGCATTCGTCGTAGAAGGCATCGAGCAGCACGGATACCGATTCGGCGGAATGGGACTGCGAGAGGCGAGTGTAGCCTCTAAGATCGGCGAACAAGACCGTCGCGTCCATGACGACCTGACGAGCCTTCATCACCTTCGTGAACATCAGTTCGCAGATCGTGCAGGTGTTGGGGTTCATTCGGCTCGGTCGAATCCCGAAGGCGCGAAACGGCGCCGAAGCAATGCCGCGCAACGGTACCGGTATTCGCATCTGCTGCCAGCACCCTTTACATATTCTCGCTTGGCCGACCGTCATGTAGGCATTCTCCTCGTTTCCCGATCCATCGCGGTACGCGCGGCCCGGTGAAAAGTTCGCGGCGACTGACCGAACATAGCGGAAAACAACGGTCGTCGCGAGGAAAACTCTGTCAGGCAAGGACTCGAAAAAGGGCATTTCCTTTCGGCCATCGTCCATGAGCGTGGACACCCCGAGTGATGCCGAGTGACTGCCGGCCCCCAACTGCGACGTGCACCGTCGCGATCCGCAAAGACCGCTTCACGTGTGCGCCGTGACAAGGCGGCGCTTTCCAGTGGGTGCGAATCCCACCCGGCAACCGCTCCAGCCGGAAGCAACCGGAGCAGTCATGGAGGTAACGAAATGGCTGAGGCCTGCGGTGTGGCAGGTCACGTATTGATGACGGCGCAAGTGTGCGGGCCGCAATGCGCGGCTGAAGGTAAGCGCACGGGCACGCGCAAGCTCTCTGGGAATTGAGAGAGCTGCGAGCGGCAGCTCGACCGAGATTTGCGTCGAGTACGCCAGCGCCGCTATCTCCAATCACGTCGAGTGGACCCACAACTGGATTTGCAGCCACTGGCAGACCCGAGGCAAGCGCGCTTCAAGCAGCACGAGGCCAAAGGTGACTGAGACCAAACCGCCTTTTCTCGCTTCAAACCGTCCGAGTGCGTCCGCCTCACCCAAGGCGAGTTTCGATGCTAGTTTTGCGTCGGCGGATCGCCCCGCGTTTCTTTCGGACCCAGGTCCGCGGCCGACGGCTGGCGAGCGCCCGCAAAGCGACGGAGAAAACATGTGACGCTTGATGCGCCAGCTAGCTTCAGCTCGGAGGAGAGCCCCGTCCTCCGCTGGCTGATGACGGATGGTCGCCGCATAACGGACCCCAAAAGCTTTCTCGAAAACTTCGCTATGTGCCTGACCGAGGCCGGCGTCGATGTTTCGCGAATTACCACCGGCGTCCCGGTGTTGCACCCGCAGCTCTACTCATACAGCGGCCTCTGGGAGCGGGGGAAGGGCGTCACGGAGCGGCTTTACCGTGCGGACGCGAGCCAGGACGCCATTCTGGCGAACAGCCCGATTAAGAGCGCCTACGAGGGCAGCCCCTTCCGCAGTCGACTGACGGCGCCCGCCGCGGAGCGGGAATTTCCTATTCTCATAGAGTTGCGTCGCACCGGCATGACCGATTATGTCGTCCCTCCCGTGCCTTTCAGCGACGGAACCAACAAGGCGTTATCGCTTGCCACGGCTAGAGACCGCGGATTCTCCGACGATGAGCTCACTCTGTTCACGGCGATGATGCCGGCCGTCGCCTCAAATCTGGAGATTCAGGCATTGCGGCGAATGGCGCGCACGCTTCTCGACACCTATGTCGGCAGCCAGTCCGGCGGCCGGGTTCTCGCAGGACAAATCCGGCGCGGAATGGGCGAGACGATCCGCGCCGTGATCTGGCTCTCAGACCTGCGCGGCTTCACCAGCCTGTCCGAAAGCCTGCCACGCGACGAGTTGATCGAGCTGCTCAATCAATATTTCGGCCCGATGTGCGACGCGGTCGAGGCGAACGGGGGCGAGGTCATAAAATTCATCGGCGATGCGATGCTGGCAATCTTTCCCGTCGAGGCCGACGCGGTCGCGGCCGGTCGCAACGCGCTCGGCGCCGTTCGGATGGCAAAGGCCGCCTTGAACAAAGAGAATGAACGGCGCGCCTCCGCCGGCAAGCCGACAATCCGTTATGGCCTGGCACTGCACGTCGGCGATGTCATGTACGGCAACATCGGCGGCGACGCGCGGCTCGATTTCACGGTGATCGGACCCGCGGTCAATCTCACCTCGCGCATCGAATTGATGTGCAAAAATCTCGATCGTTCGCCCCTGCTTTCAGCGGAATTCGCGCGCCAAAGCGGCGTCAAGGGGGAGTGTCTAGGGGAGTTCGAGCTCAAGGGCGTCTCGGAGAAGCACCTGATCTATGGCTTGAGGGAATGACGCTAGCGCGTCTACAGCTCAATCATCGAAACGCTGCCCACCTTCGACTTCTTCACGCCGCGCTTGCGTGCCAAGAACTGTTTGGAGCGGAACGCGTAGCTTCACCAGCGCATCAGGGTTCTCCACCCACGACTACTATCGACGTCACCTGGAACATCAGGGTGACCGGCATGGCCTTTCTCCCGCGGCAGAAACCAAACGATTGAACGGCAGGCGTCATTCCAAAAGCGGTGGATGCCGCTACAGGAACATGGCGCCACGACCGGACCTTCCCGGTAGAAGCTTCGAAACCCGTCAGCTCGACGTGTCGGAATGGGAAACCCGACTTTTCGTTGAGGAACCAAGGCTGTCGACGGAGTTGCACTTCGCGTCGGAATCCACCGGGGTGCGCCGGGGCGAATGAGTCGGAGCCGGCCGCGGGTGTGGCATCCACGTTATTGAGGGGACCTACCAACGGTTTCGAATCATCTCCGTGATGCTCTGGGGGAGCCTCGAGGTCCGCTTCGGGCGCTGGGTGTGTGAAAACTCTAGAAGGGTCCGGGAAACCCCCGATTTTCGAGGTCTGTGGCCCCGCAGAGCGAGAGAAAACGCACACCATTCTTGCTCTGCACGGCCATAAAGGGTCACTCGCCGAGTTTTTGCACGGCCTCGGCGGAGAGCGGTCGTTGCGCGTGTCGCCTGACAGCTGGCCCAGACAGTCGGGCGAACGCCGCTCAGCGGTAGATTGCGCAGCCGCGAGCTTCAAGATCTGCGAACCATGGAGGAGGCGCGAGCGTGGTGATCCAGCGCAAATCCAGCTTTTCCAATCGCGGCAGCGCCGCCAGACCCGCTGGCAGGTGCGTTAGTGGGTTGTCCCGCAGATCGATCTGCCGTAACTCCAATAGGGTGCCAATGCTTTCCGGCAGCGATGTGAGCTTGTTGTTCCGGAGATGAAGTTCCCGCAGGCGGGACAGCCTTCCGACACGATCAGGGATCGAGGTCAGCCTATTGTCGGTCACCCGCAGCTCAATCAGGCTTTCCATGTGGGTAACGACCTCGGGGATCGTTTCGAACGCATTCTCGCTGAGGTTCAGGTAGCGAAGCTTTGCCAGTCGCTGCAGCGATTGAGGCAGCGTGGTCAGTTGATTGTCATGCAGATAAAGAAAGTCGGTAAGGCCGCCGAGATCGCCCAACGCGTCCGGCACGTGGGTAAGCTTGTTGTGACCGAGATCAAGCATGCGCAGCTTCTTCAAGCCGCCGATGCGGTCGGAAAGGTCCGACAACCCATTCTCGGCCAGAACCAGGGTTTCGAGTTCTGTTCGCTCCCAGACCCATGTCGGGACGACACCGAGCCCTTTGTTCCAGAGCGAGAGATTTGGTCTCGCAGGGTCTTGCATCAGGTGACATTAGCGTCGTTCGCATCCTTGGCGAAGGGCGCTTCGGGTCGTTTCGAGCGGTTCGCCACGCGGTCAGGGAATGGCCGCTCTTTGCGCTCAGCGGACGGCCGGAGTCGGCGTTAAGGCGGACATTGCGGAGCGCGGCCGTGGAGGTGGCGGTTGGGCATTGCCGCCATTTTGTATTCGAAGGGGAGACATCTCGACACTATGACCCCTTCTTCTCCGGCGCGAGGCCCTTGAGGAAGATCCGCGTCACGCGCTGCGCGTGTTCCTTGATCATTTTGTCGGTCAGCTGGTCGAGCATTCCCGTGCCGAGCCGCAGGCTCCATTCACCCTCCGCCATCGCGACGAACAATGAAACAATCTCGAACGGATCGTCGTCGAACGCGACGTAGCCCTGCTCGCGGCACCGCAGGATGTAGTCCACGAATTTCTTGCGCTCTTCGCCGATGGTTCGGCCGATCATGCGCGAGGCTCTATCGCCGGGCTCGCCGGGTCCCATCGCGCCGCTGAGCGGCGCCATAGCGAGCATGAATTGAAGCGTGTCCTCCGCGATGACCGGCAGCACATTGGCGGGCGAGGGATCCTTTTCGGCGGCGGGAACGACGCACTTGCCATCGCGTCGATGCGCGACGCGATCAGCGTGTTGAGCAGCGTCTCCTTGTTCTCGAACCAGGCGTAGAGCGTTTCCTTCGAAGCGTGCGCGCGCCGCGCGATCGCCTCCATGCTGCCCCCGCATAGCCCTTCTTCGAAAACTCCAGAAAAGCGGCGTCGAGGATTTCCCTCCGCCGCTCCCCCTTGTCCGGCTTTTCGACGGTTGCGCTCATTTGCTCCCTGTTAGTCGCAGCGACCGGGTTGTTGAAGCCCCTTGCGTACCGCGTGGCGTCGTGCTACGCAAGGGTACCGAACGGTACGGTACGGTCCTCAATCTGGAGACCAGGGCCATGAGCGAAGCCAGCGCCGATAGGATAACACCCCACGAAGATCGAACCTATGCCGTCACAGGCGCCACGTCCGGCATCGGGGCGGCGACAGCGCATTACCTAAGGGAGCGGGGAGCCCGGGTCATTGCCTGTGATCTGCACAATGCGGATGTCGTCGGGGACCTGGCAACCGGCGATGGACGGGCCAAGTTGGTCGAAGGCGTGGCGCGCCTGTCCGGCGGCAGGATCGACGCGATCGTCGCCAATGCCGGCGGCGGCCCGCCAGAGACGATGCTCTCGTTGAACTTCTTCGGCGCGGTGGCGACGCTCGAAGGCTTGCGCCAGCTACTCGAGGGAAGCCTTGCGCCTCGCGCCGTGATGGTGTCGTCGATTGGCTCATTGGCGCCGAACGATCCGGGACTTGTCGAAGCTTGTCTCAGTGAGGACGAATGCGCGGCGACCGCCGCGGCGAGAGACGCGCTCGCCGCCGGCAGGGCGCCTTCGGACCTATACAACGGTGCCAAGCGCGCGTTGAACCGTTGGTGCCGAAGAGTCGCCGCCAAACCGCAATGGGCCGGCGCCGGAATCCCGCTGAATGTGATTGCGCCTGGCGTCATCGACACGCCGGCCGCCGCTCCCATCTTGTCGGATTCCGGCCGCAGAGCGCAGCTGGGACGTATGGTCCCGATGCGCGGCGCGTATCCCGGCCGGCCCGAACACATGGCCGCCATCGTGGCCTGGTGTGTAAGCCGGGAAAACGCGCTGATGACGGGACAAATCCTCTATGTCGATGGCGGCTTCGAGTGCCTGGCGCGCGGAGAGCGTTCATGGTGAGCGCCGCTGACTTTCGAACTCACCAACGCCGTCGCCTATGCCCGCGCGCATGGTATGAGGATAAGCCGTGAGCTCGCCTTTAACTTCGTCCTGCCATTTCTCATTTTCAACTTTATCAGCCCAAGTCTCGGCGCCGTCGCGGCGCTGATGATCGCCTCGACGCCGCCTATCCTGTGGGCGATCGCGGCTTTCATTCGGGAACGGAAGGTGGACGCCATCTCCGTCCTGGTGTTGAGCGGCATTGCGCTCTCGCTACTGGCCTTTGCGGGCGGCGGCGGCGTGAAGTTCCTACAATTGCGCGAGAACCTGGTGACCGGTCTGGTCGGTATGATCTTCTTGGGTTCCGCCGCGATCGGCAGGCCACTAATCTATCAGCTGTCGCGGTCCGGCGTGCGGCGCCGCGCGGCGGACAAAGTCCAGGCGTTCGACGCGCTACGCGACGAGACTTCTGTTCCGCCGCTCTATGATCGTCGCGACCCTGGTCTGGGGATTTGGCCTTTTGGCCGCGTGCGCGCTCAATTGCGCGCTGGTGTTCATGCTCACGATCAAGCACTACCTCCTGATCGGCGGGCCGCTCAACTATGCGATAATTAGTATGCTGACGGCCTGGACGTTCTGGTACGTGCCGCGCGCGGCGCGCCTGGCCGCGGTGCGCCGCGCCGCCGCAGGGCAGGCGGAGCCCGCCTCTTGAGCGCAACTCTGTGTTTGATGCGCGCCCGGAGGGCCTTCGCAAAATGTCGGCTCGGGTCAATTCGACCTGTTCGCCACGGTGTCTGCGCAGCCGAAGACCGGAGGCGACGGATTGTGTTCTCTAATGGGTCAAGGGCGGAAGCCTCTTCCGGTGTCGACGCTTTCGGGTGCCTGTGTTCTCTAATGGGTCAAGGGCGGAAGCCTCTTCCGGTGTCGACGCTTTCGGGTGCCTGTGTTCTCTGCGTGCTCGTTCGGCACTTGATGGGGTAAGCTGGGTGCGGAGCGGCTCGGTTGAAATCGCAGTCGGCCAACGGTTGGCCCCTGCAACAAAATCCGCGCCGTCGTCTACTCCCTCCCTGGGCGTCGCTCCTCTTGGGAGCTAGATTCGGCCTCCTGTCTGTGATTGCGCTTAGTCGAAGACGAACTCCGTCCCGTCGCGGAGCATCGCGTGCATGATGATCGCGAGACGACGCGCCAGAGCGACCCTGGCCTTGCGCATCGTTGATCGCTTGGCGATGGCGAAGGCCCAGTCCTTGAGCTTGAGCTGGCCCTTATAGCGCGTCAGCATGACGTTGGCGGCCTCGTACAGAAGCGTCCGCACCCGCCGGTCCCCGCATTTCGAGATGCTGCCGACGTAGTCCACCTCCCCGGACTGATACCGCCTGGGGACCAAGCCGAGATAGGCGCCGACATCTCGCGATCGGCGGATGCGCGAAGGATCGTCGATTGCGGCCACAAAGGCGAGCGCGGTCAGTTGGCCGACCCCTGGGATGGTCATCAGCCGGCTGCAGGCCGCCGAGGTCCTCGCCATACGTCTCATGTCCGCGTCGATCGCAGCGATCGCCGTCATCACGGCGGTTCGCGCCCCAATCAGACCCCGCATGGCGGCGGAGAGGCCGGCGATCCCCTCGCTTGCTTGAAGAGCTTTGTCGATGAAGGCGGCGGTGAGCGCGCGAGGCAGCCGGATCCCGAACACGACCGTCAAACCTCGGATCTGATTTTCCAAGGTCACGCGCTGGCCCACCAGCTTCTTGCGCGCGGTTATGAGTGAGCGGAGAGCGTGAGCGGATAGTGACTTGACATGCACGGGCTTGAAGAACCCGGTGCGGGCCAAATGCGCCAGCCCTCGCGCGTCATTGCGATCGGTCTTATGGGTCGCCAGCGAC
>CAVRMF010000012.1:0-261491 GCA_963721905.1 uncultured Alphaproteobacteria bacterium | reverse complement strand
AGATTTGAGGACGGGTACGCAGATGCAAACGGCCAGCGCCGGCCGCCGCCAAAGCGCGAGTGCATTCGGATTGTCCAGACAGGGCCGGACAGCCGTCGTGTAAACGGGAAGAAAACCGTTGCGGAAATGCAACAACCTGTGGGCGGCTGCCACAAAAGACGATCCGTGTCAAGATATTTGTTGCGCCTGCCGCAAAAAACTGTCATAGTGCTTCTGGATGGGAGAGGTGCGCCCGGAGCGCACCGCCCGCAATGAGGCCGACCTTCACGGGGGCGGCCTTTTTTCTTGCCTCGTCGCCCGGAACGGCCTGGAATTGCAGGGGTTTCGGCGGGATATGACGCCGATCACGGCCCGCAACCGAACCCGCTCGACGCCGGCAAACGTAACCCCTGACGGGCAAAAAGGTGGTGCAGAGTGGTCTCGGCGTTCGGCGGGGTGAGCAATCCGCCCGCTGCTTTTGTACATAGTCCATTTCGTCTCTTAGATTAATCGCTTACCGCGAAAACGGCGTTTTCAGACGGCTTCGGCGTCGATCACTAATTGTGACTTTCCGTTAAACATTTGCCTACATCGCCGGCCGGAAAATTCCGCGCTGGTCCGGCCCAAGGAGGGCCGAAAATCATGGCTCAACCCAGGCTAATGACCCGCCGGGAAGTGGCGGACTATCTGCGCACCACCGAGCGCAACGTCGACCGTATGCGCCAGGACGGCCGATTGCCGGCTGTCCGGTTCGGAACCCGCGTTCGCTTTTGGTCGAATGACATTGACGCGCTTTTCTCGACGCCGCCCGGCGCCCGCAAGGCGTCCTGATGCAATTCGACTTTGACGCGCTCTCCGATGCGCTTGGCGTCTCGCTGGACCGCACGCTTGACGCGCTGGCGGAGCTTCGGCGCGACGGATGGCTCACGAACGAGACGCCCGATTGCGCGCCGGCCGACTCGGAATGGCGCCGGACGCGACCGCAGCCGACGCATTGTTGCCTCTCGTTGCTCGCGCATCGGCTCCGGCAAAAGATGGTCGCATCGGCGCTCAAAGGCGTTCCGTTCTTCGTCGACGATATGTTCCGGCCGGTCCACGTCAAGCACGCTCCGCAACGACCGGCGCAAGCGGACCTGTTCGCGCTCGCCGCGTGATCGCAAACGAATTGCTTGCGCAAGGCCGCCAGTCCACCGAGCTTGGCGCGCCGCCGACTAGAGACAAAAATGAAGGAGCTATGATCCTAGCAGCCTGTCGGACTTAACGCCTCGCCTGCGATTACGCTAGAATCAGGCATTGATTCGGGCAGGGCGGCGGGCGTTTTTGATGAGCAATTTTCGGACGATCGATCGCGAGACAGGGTTCTTGCTGCCTCCCTCGGTCGACGAATGGCTTCCCGAGAAACATCTGGCGCGATTTGTCGTGGAGGTTGTCGAAGGGCTCGATCTTCGGGCGATGAGCGGCAGTTACCGCGGTTCCGGGTCGGCGTCGTATCATCCGCGAATGCTGCTGGGCCTTCTGGTTTACGGCTATGCGACAGGGGTGTTTTCGAGCCGCAAGTTGGAGCGTGCGACCTATGACTCGGTGGCGTTCCGGTTCATCGCGGCCAACGATCATCCCGACCACGACACGATCGCGACCTTCAGACGCCGCTTTCTCGCGGAGATCGAAGCTCTGTTCGCTCAAGTGCTGCTGCTGGCGCGGGAGATGGGCGTTCTGAAGATGGGGACGGTGGCGCTGGACGGCACGAAGATTCATGCCAACGCCAGCCGGCACAGTGCGCTGTCTTATGAACACGCCGGCAAGATCGAGGCGCAGTTGAAAGCCGAAGTCGCCGATCTGATGGCCAAGGCCGAAGCGGCCGACGCGGCGGACATTCCCGACGGCATGTCGATACCGGACGAACTGGCGCGGCGCGAGGAGCGGTTGCGCAAGCTGGCCGAGGCTCGGGCGAAGATCGAGGCGCGGGCCAAGGAACGCCATGCGCGCGAGCAGGCGGAGCACGAAGCCAAGCTCGCGGCGCGGCAGGCGAAGGCGGAGAGGAGCGGGAAAAAGCCCCGCGGCAAGCCTCCCGAACCTCCGGTCGAGGGGCCGCGCCCGAACGACCAGATCAACCTGACCGACGAGGAGTTGCGCATCATGCCGGTGGCCGGCGGCGGCTTCGATCAATGCTACAACGCCCAGGCCGCGGTGGCGGCGGGAAGTCTGCTGGTGGTGGCGAGCGCCGTGAGCCAGACGCCCAACGACAAGCAGCAACTCGAACCGATGCTGGACAAGATCGAGGCTCTTGCCGACGAACTGGGCAAGCCCGAATGCCTGCTGGCGGATACGGGCTATTTCAGCGCGGCGAACGTCGCGGCTTGCGACAAGGCGGGGATCGAACCGCTGATCGCCATGGGCCGTCAGCCGCATCATCCGCCGTTGGCCGAGCGCTTCGAAGCGGCGCCGGAAGCGCCGCAAGATCCAACGCCGGTCGAGGCGATGGCGCATCGGCTGACGACGGCGGCAGGCCGGGCGCTTTACGCGCTGCGCAAGCAGATGCCGGAGCCAGTGTTCGGGATCATCAAATCGGCGCTGGGATTCCGTCAATTTTTGCTGCGCGGCCTCGCGGGCGCGCGCGGCGAATGGAGCCTCGTCACCATGGCCTGGAACATCAAGCGGATGTTCGCCCTCGTCCCGGCCTGACAAGGCTTAGTTGCGCCCGGCTCGGCAGACAGGTCCCCAGAAAACGGCGATCTCCGGCCCCTTCAACCACTTTCTGCACCCAACCCAACGCCCGGCGCCGCCGCAACCGCCAAAATCACTCGCGGCGATCAACCGCAACCCCCAGTCCGACAGGCTGCTAGAAACGGCAGTTGAGGTTTTGCGCGGGGGCGGAATGGGCGCATTTTCAGGGACATGAGGCGCGATTCGTCACCTACTTCGGCTCACCGGTCGGGTGAACAATCTCTGGTTGTGGCGAGGGAGCCGCCGGGAGGCGTCGATCTCGACAGTTTCTTTGGTCCGGTCCGGATTGAATGGGACCATGAAGCGGCGATGACGCCGCTTGGGCAGCTGCCGTTCTTCATCGACTTCCTCAAAACGGCCGGACTGTTCGACGCCTTGGTAGCCGACTGTCCGCTGCGCTATTTGAGCCCGAACGCGCCGAGCAAGCGGGACGTTCTCGGCACGGCGATGCTTTCCATGCTCGCCGGCCACAAGCGCTACGCGCATATCGCGGCGCTGCGCTGCGACGCCGTGCTGCCGGAACTTCTGGGGATGAGGAAGATCGTCAGCGAGGACGCGATCCGTCGCGCCTTCAAGGCGATCGACGAGACCGGAGGGGCCGTCTGGCTGCGCCGACACCTTCAATATTGCGTGGAGCCGCTGCTGGCCGAGCCTTGGATTCTCGACGTCGATACGACGATCAAGCCGCTTTACGGTCATCAGGAAGGGGCGGTCCTCGGCTACAATCCCAAGAAGCCGGGGCGTCCGAGCCATTGCTATCACACCTATTCGATGGCTTCGACGCGTCTGGTCCTCGATGTCGATGTCAGTCCCGGCGACGAGCATGCGTCCAAACACAGCGCGCCAGGCCTGTGGGCGCTGCTCGATCGTTTGCCGCGCGACCTGTGGCCGGCGCTGTTGCGGGGCGATCGCGGCTTCGGCAACGAGGAGATCATGCGCGAGGCGGAGGCGCGGGAGCTTCCGTTTCTCTTCAAGCTGCGGCTGACCGCCAACGTCAAGCGCATGATCGAGAAGCTCGCCTCATCGCGCGAATGGGTCGACGCCGGCCAGGGCTTCGAGGCGAAGGAGAGCGAGGTTCGGCTGGTCGGTTGGAGCCGCCAGCGGCGCGTGATCGTGCTCAGGCGACGCCTGAAGGACGCCGTGGGGCTTGGCTTAAGCGACGATGGCGGCCCGCCGCAGCTTGCGTTCGTCGAGATCGGCGAGGCGACGGACGTCTACGAATACTCGGTTCTGGTCACCTCGCTCGATGAAGACACCGAGGCGTTCGGTCAGCTCTATCGCGACCGAGGCGAGGGAGAGAATATTTTCGACGAGATGAAGAACCAATGGGGTTGGGGCGGCTACACGACGCACGATCTTGCCCGTTGCCGGCTCGCGGCCCGGCTGCTTGGGTTGTTTTACAACTGGTGGAACATCTTCGTCCGTCTCGCCGATCCCAGCCTCCACCGCGAGGCGATCACCAGCCGCCCGCTGTTCCTGACGGCGATCGCCACCCGCACGCGGCACGCACGGCAAACGACGATCCGCGTGACGAGCTCGCACGCCAAAGCCGAACCCGCCGCCAGGGCGCTTGCGGCCGTCGCCGCCTTCCTGCGGGGCCTGGCCAAAAATGCGGAGCAGTTGACCCGCCTGCAAAAATGGCGAGCGATCTTGTCGCGCGCCTTCCAGGCGTTCCTCAACGGCCGCATCCTCCGGACCCCGCCTCGCCTCGCGCCGAACTGATGCAACCCAAACGCGAAAAATCGCCGACCGCCTAAACTCAAATCGGCCAACTGCCGTTTCTAGGTTGAGTGGTTTCGTAGCGACGCTGCTTGCCGGGACTACATCCGCCGCCTGCGTTGGCCGGACGGGTTCCTGTGCCCGGAATGCGGCGTGGCCGCGGACCCGTGGGGGATGTCGCGCGGACGGTTGCGATGTCGCGCCTGCGAGTGGGAGACGTCGCTGACGGCTGGCACGGTGTTCCAGGATACGCGCAAGCCGCTGCGAATGTGGTTTCTTGCGATGTGGTTCGTCACCAGTCAGAAGAACGGGGTCAGCGCGCTCGGGCTGCAGCGGGCACTGGGGCTTGGCAGCTACGAGACGGCCTGGACTTGGCTGCACAAGCTGCGGCGGGCGATGGTCCGGCCTGGTCGGGATTGTCTCACGGGGATGGTAGAAGTCGACGAAACCTACGTCGGAGGCCCGGAAGAGGGCAAGCATGGTCGGGGCGCCGAAGCCAAGACCATTGTCGCCGTGGCCGCCGAAAAGAGCGGTCGGGCCATCGGCCGGATCCGCCTTCGGCGCATCAAGGATGTGTCGGCGGATAGCCTTCTCCCCTTCGTGCAGAGCGTCGGTGGCGCCGGGGTCGGCAGTCCACACCGACGGATGGCGCGGGTATTCCGGGCTGGCGAACGCTGGCTACCAGCACCAGATCACCGTCATCAGCGACGGTTTGGATCCAGCCCACGAAGTCATGCCGCGGGTTCACACTGTCGCCTCGCTTCTCAAGCGGTGGCTTCTCGGCACTCACCAGGGCGGCATCCAGCAACAACACCTCGATTACTACCTCGACGAATTCACTTTTCGGTTCAACCGGCGACGCTCGAATGCTCGCGGGTTGCTGTTCCACAGGCTCGCCCAGCAGGCGATTGCGGTCGAGCCCGCGCCTTACAATTCGATTGTCGGTCACACCCGGACGAAGAAATCAACTTAACGGGTGTGATTAACGGGTGTGAAGGAGATACCCATTTTATTGTGAATGCGAAGGCAACAGAGCTACGCGATTTCTTTCCGATCATCTCTTCGACTTCCCCGTGGATGAGGTCGGAACAAGCGAAATCTGCTCCCGTAGGCCCGATCCCGCAAGCCGGCCCTGTGGCCAGAATCCGTCAACCGACATTTTCCAGATCGCCGGCATTTGGAATGTGAGCATGACACCCCTCGGCGTTTTCGACAATGCCGAGCCGTCGCGGTGAGCGACCCACGAGCGGACAATGCGAGACGACCGGCGGGAACCGCTGTTGACACACGGGAAATAGCGGAATTTCCCGTCATCATGACGCACCTCTCCCGTGGGTTAGGCTGAAACGCGTGCCAAAACGAACGTGTTAGGTGGTCGATGTGACCGGCGGCGGCCGGAGCTCCGCGATGAGCGCAGGATGTCGGCGACGACCTTCGCCATCTGGAACACGCCCTTGCCCGCGGTTGTTTTCAGGCCCGTCATCGCGAACGGCAGCTTCACGTCCGCTTCGCGACGTTCAATCGCTCGCGACGAATGTCCGGGCAGGGTCGAAGCCGATCAAGCCGATTGGGTTTTGACCCTAGGGCTCGCCCCTCAGTGGAGACTTTGGCCGAGGTCTGCTCTCCGAACGGCGTCCATGAAGGTCGTTAGTCTGCCAACGTCGAGCTGGCCGTTTGATCGGACGCTCGAGCACAAGTCGAGCCCGTAAGGACGCACCCGCCGGATTGCTTCTTCAGCATTGGCGGCGTTGATGCCTCCAGCCAGAAAAACGGGCTTTTGGCTGGCTCTGGCAAAGTCCGCGCTAACCGTCCAATCGTGTGTTTTGCCAGTCCCGCCAAGCACTGGGGTCGACGCGGTCGGGCGCCCCGAGTCAAGCAGAAAGGCGTCTACATGGGGGGCATAGGCCGAAATCAAGTTCAGTACGTCGGGTCCTTCAACGCGCCCGTCCGCACGGTCGTGGAGACCTGCACAAGCGGCAGATCGTTGGGTGCGCCTCATCTGAACCTCCTCTAACGTCAGGAGGCCGCGCTGCGCGGCATGAGCTCCTTCAGCTCCCCGAGCCGTGATTCATAGCGCCGCCAGCGCTCGACCGACGTCTCGTACACCGGCTGGCGCGCCTGCCAGACGCTGGCCGTCTGCACCGCACGCGCGTTTCTTTCCGGCGTCATGCAGGCCTCGTCCCACGAGAGCCCCAGGAAATCGATGAGACGACGCGTCTGCATCTCGCGGTCGGCGATGAGCCGCTCGTATTCGACTTCCGTGAATCGATCGGGCCGCAGAACGCTGCGCCAGAAGTCCATCAGCTTTTCATACTGGCGATAGAAGAACACGATGTCGCCGCGGTCGTTTGCAAATGCGTGGCCGCCGAAATTCGAGAAATAGATCGAAAGCGCCGTGTCGATCGGGTGGCGTCGGCAGTGGATGATTCGGGCGCCCGGAAAGGCGAGCCGGATCAGGCCCAGACCCTCGAAGTTGGCGCCGGCTTTGTCCGTGACGCGCAGCGCATGGGCGTCGATCCTCCGCAGGACGGCGCCATAGTCTTCCGCCGCTTTGGACAGGGCGCCGGCGTCGGAAATCGGGCCTAAGCCGATTCGCATGTCGCGGATGCGGGTCGACCAGAACGGCAGCTCGCCTCCAGCCGCCACGGCGGGATGGGCGGACACGATCCGCTCGACAAGGGTCGTCCCAGAGCGCGGCATGCCGACGATCAGGACCGGCAGCTCGCTGGCGCCCGCGGGCGCAGTTTCGGGCCGCCCCGCGCGTTCGAGCGTTTCGACGGGGAAGGCGCGGATGATGTCGTCATACAATCGCACGAGCGCCGGCCGATCCAGGCGCATCGTTCTCGCCCGCAATCCGTTCGCCGCGTCGTAGTGGTGGATCGCTTCGCCATATTCGGCAAGGTCGTTGAAGGCCTTGCCGAGGCCGAAGTGAAGGGAGATGCGCGCCTTGGGCTCCAGGGTTTGCATCTTCGAGACGCGGGCCATGCGATCGATCAGCGGACGATCGGCTTCTGTCATGCGCTTCGCCGCGCTGAACATCTCGAAGGCGGCGGGCAACGCGTCGAGGGTCGGCAAAATCTCTCGCGCGGCCTCCTCGAACTCGCCGCGCTGCGCGAGCAATGTTCCAAGCACGAAGCGCGCATGCGCGTCGTTCGGCGCTAAAAGCAGGAGCCGGCGGATCTGCTCGACAGCCTCGTCGATCTTGCCTTCGAGCGCCAGTGCAACAGCGCGATGACGCAGCCGCTCGACCGGGCTGCTCGTGATCTTGCTCAGCTTTCTGTAGACCGGCGCCGCTTCGAAGTTGCGGCCCGAACGTTCGAGCGCGTAGGCGAGCGGGGCGAGCGCCTCTTGGAGGCCGGGCTTCAGCTCCAGCGCGCGCTTAAGGCTCTCCACAGCGCCGGCGGCCGAGCCGAGGCGCACGAGGGCATCGCCCAGCTCGTAGTGCGCCCAGGCCTCGTTCGGGTCGAGCCAAACGATCTCCTGAAGGTGCGGCAGCGCTTCCGCCCAACGCTGGGCACGGCAGTGCTCGCCCGCCACGCGGCGCAGCGCCTGCAGCCTTTGCTTTGCGGACGTGACCCCCGTGTCGGTGTCGCAGGCGAAGAGCTCGGCCCGCTTGCGTTCGCAGCAGAGCTTGAACTTCTTGCCGCTACCACAAGGGCACGGGTCATTTCGGCCGACTTTGACGCTCGTAGTCGCCGCGCCGCCTATTCCGTTCATGGCCCTGTTGTCGCAGCCAGCGTTGCTAACATGATTTCTGGCGAGTCCCAAGCCGCGGGCTTTCTTGAGACTGCTCGCTGCGCCACGGTTCGATCGGCGCAGCGTAAACTCCGCCTTCGTACGCACGCTGCATCCAGGATAAAGCAGACAGGCTCGTACCTACTGGACGTGCCGAAAAATATGATCACGAGCTTCGCCAGAAATACAAAGTCCATGCACCTTCACGTTTGCGGCGCGCCAAGCCGCGTCGCCCATCGCTTTGTCAATAAGTTCTTCCATATGATCCAAATCCTCGTAATTGCTTATCACCGCAATTTCTCCGACCACTCCTCCAACGACCATAGCTATATGGAGATCTATGCCGCATGCCTTTGCGCCAAGCGCCACCGACGCTCGCAGAGCTTCCATTAACTCAAAGGCTTTGCCCGGTTGTGGTTTGTAAGTTCGTATTGCGGTGACCATGGTTCGTTCTCCGATGAGGGTCTTTGCCGCCGGCGCCTCGGTCGGGGCCACCCAACCTCTCGCCTAGCACCTCATCGCTTCTCGGCGATAGCCAGCGGCAGCTTGCCGTGAACTGTGGCGACGTCGAAAACCGGTTGCCCATGGCGATATTTGCCACGCCGGGTTTTTCCGCCGCGTTCGATGGTCTAATTGACGCGGCGCATTGGCTTTGTGACCCGCAACGGCCGGATGCTGGTGGACAACGGCCCCGAAGTCATGCTGTCGCTTGTCCGTGGCGGATTGTCCGCTACAGCGGCGGACCCAAACGTATCGGTCTTTTGCCTATTGCCTGACGCCGAACCCCCGTTCATCTCATTCTCGTCCGCGAGCGCGCGGGGGCGCTCGTCGAGTGGCTTCAGAAAGGCCGCTATTTGGCGCTTTGCGCGCGTATCTTGAAGAGCAGCAAAGGGTCGATTCGACCCTTTTGCCAAGCCGTCCGCGAATGGCGGCCATTTGCGCAGAGCAGACGGCCGGAATCGGGAGAGGAGTGTGGCGCGGAGCCTGGAACGCGTGCACACACCAATAACGAAGCCGCCACCGTCGCGGCTGAAAGAGGCGCGGGACTTGTTCACATGATGCGGATCGCCGTCACTGGGGCCATGGGTCAGGTGGCGTCCTCGCTGATCGAGCAGGCGGGGCCGGAGTTCGAGATCGTGCTGCTTGGCCGCCGCGTTTTCTTGCTCGAGGATCGCGGGGCGGTTCTCGCCGGCCTCAAGGCCGCGCGGCCGGACGTGGTGATCAACGCCGCCGCCTACACCGCCGTCGACCGGGCCGAGGCGGAGGAGGGCCTCGCCCTCGCCATCAACGGCGAAGGGGCCGGCCACGTGGCGGAAGCCGCCGAGCGGATTGGCGCGCCCCTGTTGCAGCTGTCGACCGATTACGTGTTCGACGGGGCGCTCAATCGCCCCTACCGCGAAGATGATCCGCCCGGGCCGAGAAGCGCCTACGGGCGCTCGAAACTGCTCGGCGAAAGGCTGGTCGCGGAGCGCTGCGCCAACAGCGTCATCGTGCGCACCGCCTGGCTCTTCAGCCCCTACGGCGCGAATTTCGTCCGTACGATGCTTTCACTCAACGAGATGCGCGACGAGGTCTCGGTCGTCGCAGACCAGCGCGGCAATCCGACCTCGGCCCTCGACCTCGCCGCAGCGCTGCTCGCCCTCGCCGCGAGAGTGCGCGAGGAAGCGTCGCCGGCGCTGTTTGGCGTTTTCCACATGACTGGCTCGGGCGAGGCGACTTGGGCCGATTTCGCCGAGGCGATCTTCGCCGAGGCGGCGGCGCGCGGGCGCCGCTTGACGCGAGTTCAAGCGCATCACGACGGCCGACTACCCAACGCCTGCGCGGCGTCCGGCCAATTCGCGCCTCGACAATGAAAAGCTGAGACGCGTATACGGCCTCGAACTGCCCGACTGGCGGAAGTCGCTTACGGCGTGCTGCGCGCGGCTCATCCCATGACCTGCGTGCTGCTTGCCGCCCAGTAGCCGATCGCCCGACGATTACGCGCGCGATGGTTCGGCCTTGCGCAGAGCGGCCATTTCTATCACCGGCGTAAGCATGCCGACAGAGTTTTGACCCTAAGCCGCAGAGCGGCGAGACCCCCCGCCTTCGAACGCGGAGTGGCGGCCTCAGAACTCGATGACCTGCGTTATTCCGTTGAGCATCCGATCCGTGTCGGCCAGCGCCTTCTGGCAGGCCTCGACGTCGCCGGCGACGTCCGCCTTGCGGGCCTGATCCATGAATGCGGCGAGAGCCTTGACCTCGGCCTCGGAGAGGTCGCCCGCCTTCTCCTCGGCGCCGGCGACCGAGAGCGGCGACGGCTGGCGGTGCATGGTCGCGAATCCCGACTGCGGCGCCGAGCGTCACCGCGTGTCGAATGGCCATCTCTACCCCTCCCTTGTCGCGCACGCGTGGACGATCATTCTGCACAATTTTTCGTGGGCGCGTCAGCGCGGAGCCTCGTGCTCGCCGTGCGCCTCGAGCAGCGCGTTGAGGCGGTTCCGCATCAGCATGCCGGGCCGGTCGGAGGGCATGTGCATTTCGAGCTTGCGGCTCATGTCGACGATCGCGTCGGGGTCGGTCGATTCGAGGATCTCGCGGTCCTCCTCGATGATCTTGCCATCCCAGGCGCGAAGCTCCTCGGTCGAGCAATCTTCCTCGCGGTCGTTGCGGAAGAGGATCTGGATCAGCCGGATCGAGCCGTCGTCGATCGGCGTCGCGGAATTGAAGATCAGGTGCCTGAGGCCCGACGGGTATTCCATGTCCATGGTGCGGCAGAACGGCATGAACCAGGCGTTGCGCATCTTGCGCTTCGTCTACGGCTCGGTCGTGCCGGTAATGCGCGCGGCCTCCGGGGGATTTCTCACCGGCACGATGGTCTCGGCGACGAAGCCGTAATCCGTCTCGGTGATCTCGTATTTTTCCGGTTTCGGCTGAGCGACGTCGCCGAAGGTGTTCTTGTGCACGAAGGCGAAATGCGCGTTATCGAAGGAATTCTCCATCATCCTCAAGGCTGAGCATCTCCAGAAATCGTCGAATTGATGGATGCGGCGGAAGGCGGGGTCGCCGTCCTCGGGCAGGTCGGGAATGTCGAGAAGCGGCTCGCCGAGACAGACCCAGACGTAACCGTAGCGCTCCTTTGAAAGAAAGGCCTTCGCCCGCGCGTCCGGCACCGCCTGCTCGAACGGGAACTGCGGGATGTTCACGAGCTTGCCGTCGCGGTCGTATTCCCAGCCGTGATAGCCGCAGACGATGTGGCCGTCCTTGATCCAGCCTTTCGACAGTTTGGCAGTGCGGTGGCAGCAGCGGTCCTCGAGCGCCGCGGGCTTGCCCTCCTCGTCGAGAAAGAGGACGACGTTCTGCCCAAGCAGGCGGAACGGCTTCGGGCTGTCGTTCAGCTTGCCGAGCGGGAGCGTCGCATACCAAAAATTGCGCAAAACCTTTCCTGATTACGCGCTTGCGTCAGCCTCAGGTTTTGAGTAGAACAAAGCATGAACATGCTGTTTTCGCAGGGGTTCTCCGATGGCGCGCAATCAGGTCCAGTTCCAGAAAGGCCTCAGCGAGGCTCGTTTCGCCGAGATTTACGGAACCGAAGAGCAATGTCATGCGGCGCTCGTCAAATGGCGCTGGCCGAAGGGTTCGAATGTCCTGGGTGCAATGGCGCCGATCACTGCGTCGTCACGCGCGGCGCGCGGCGTCTATTCCAGTGCAACGCGTGTCGCAAGCAGACCTCTGTCAAAGCGGGAACGATCTTCGCTTCGAGTAAGCTGCCGCTGCGCATCTGGTTCAAGACGATCTACCTGGTCACGCAATCGAAGAAGGGCATTTCCAGCATCGAACTCGGTCGACGCCTTGGCGTCACCCAGACAGCTGCCTGGATGATGAAGCACAAGCTCGCTCAAGTCATGCTGGAGCGTAACGCGAGCAAACGCTTGAAGGGCAACGTCCAGATGGACGACGCTTATATCGGCGGCGCCCGGTCCGTCCGCCGCGGGCGCGGCGCAACAGGCAAGACGCCGTTCGTCGCCGCGATCGCGACAACGGACGATGGCAAGCCAGATCAAATCATCCTTCGGCCCATCAAAGCCTTCAGCAGCTTTGCGATCCGAAAGCTCGCGAGCACCGCGCTCAACCCGGGCGCCAATATCGTCTCCGACGGTCTGGCATGCTTCGCCGCTGTCACCCAAGCCGGATGCCTCCACACCTCAATCAAGACCGGAAGCGGCAAGCAAGCGGCTCGCACCCCTGCTTTCAAATGGGTCAATACCGCGTTGGGCAATATCAAAGCCGCCCTCGTGGGGACCTACCGAGCCGTGCAAGAAAAACACGTTCCTCGATATCTCGCGGAGTTCGAATATCGATTCAATCGCCGATACGATCTCGAAACTATGATCCCCCGCCTCGCATTCGTTGCGCTGAGGACCACCCCGATGCCTTACCGCTTGCTAAAGCTGGCTGACGTTGCCGCGTAATCAGGAAACCTTTTGTCGCGTGTTGAGCATGGGCGGCCTCGATGGATCCGTGAGCACGAAATGCGCGGAGCAAGACGCGGGCCGCGAGATCCCCTTGAACGCGGCGCGATGCGCATGCAAAATAGACCCTGCATCGACGTCAGCCTGACGCCTGGGGCCACGATGAGCAAGACCGTCACCTTACCAAGGACCAAAACCGAAACGCAGGTCCAGCGGCCGCGCCTGCACAAGGTCATTCTCTTCAACGACGATTACACGCCGCGCGACTTCGTGGTGCAAGTGCTGAAGGCGGTGTTCCGCCTCAACGAAACCCAGGCGCTGAACGTGATGATGACCGCGCATCGCAAGGGCGTCTGCGTGGTCGCCGTTTTCGCCCAAGACATCGCCGAGACGAAAGCGGCGCGCGGAACGGAAGCCGGCGCCGCCAAGGGCTATCCGCTGCGCTTCGGCACCGAGCCCGAGGAGTGAGCCCGCCGGCCGCTCCGTTCAAGACAAGGAAGCTCGGCCGGACAGACGTCCATGTCACCGAGCTTGGCCTCGGCACGGCGCCGTTGGGGGAACTCTTCGAACGCGTCGACGACGCCGAAACCGCGGCCCTGATTGACAGGGCCTGGGCGGGAGGCGTGCGCTATTTCGACACCTCGCCGTGGTACGGCCGCGGCCTTGCCGAGCACACTCTTGGGCGCGCGCTCTTTCGAAGGCCGCGAGCGGACTACGTGGTGTCGACCAAGATCGGTCGGGTTTTGCGCCGCCCTTTTGGGCCTGGCGCCATCAAGGACCAGTGGCTCGGCGGCCTCGAATTCCAGACCGTGTTCGACTACGGCTACGACGGCGTGATGCGCTCGTTCGAGGACAGCCTCCAGCGGCTCGGGATCAATTCGGTCGACGTCCTCCTCATCCACGATCTTGACCCTTGGGATCACAATGCGCCGGCGCTCGAGGCTTATTTCGCGCAGCTCAAGACGAGCGGCTGGAAGGCGCTCAGCGAATTGCGCGAAGCAGGAATCATCAAAGGAATTGGCGCGGGCTTCAATTCCAAAGAGTTCGATCCCGCGCTATCTCGACCTCTTCGACATCGATTTCTTTCTGATCGCGATGCGCTACACGCTGCTTGAGCAAGACGTGCTCGAGAGCGAGTTCCCCCGCTGCGCCGAGCGCGGCGTCGGGATCGTTATCGGCGGCGGTTACAATTCGGGGATCCTGGCGACCGGCGCGGTTCCGGGCGCGATGTACAATTACGAGCCCGCGGGGCCCGCCATTCTGGACCGGGTGGCGAAAATGGAGGCGGTCTGCAAGCGCCACAATGTGCCGCTCGCGGCCGCGGCGCTGCAGTTCCCGCTGGGACATCCGATCGTCGCCTCGATTATTCCCGGCGCGATCTCCGCCAACCAGGTCGAGCGGAATCTCGCCGCCTTCCGCTATTCTGTCCCCGCCGATTTGTGGGCGGAGCTCAAGCACGAGAAGCTGATCCGCGCCGACGCCCCGACGCCGGCCTGAAGCCAAGGACCCTTCAACCGGAAAATCTCCTCCGGCTCCGGTTCGGTCGGCTCTTCATCGCCATACGCGGGAAGCGCCAGCGCGGATTGGCCAAGAGAATTCGCGTCCTCAGAACGCGCAGCTGCATCGCGGCGACGGCTCCAAAACGGCTTGCATCGGAGGACCCGCGTAGTATAACCTTCATGAAGACACTTTAGAATTATTTACCCTGCGCCAGCAACGCAGGGGAAAAACAGCGGGAGGTCCAATCATGCATCGGTCTGCATCGCTCACCCGTTCCTGTTTGATTGCGAGCGTGATGGCTGTCGCCAGCGTCGGCGGCGCCAAGGCTTTCGTTTCGACCTCGCCCGATCCGTTCCCGCCGGGTAGCGGCTTTGTGCAAGCGCCGGGATGTGTGATGGGCGGTCCACTCGGCGGATTGTGCTCGAGCGACGTCAAAGGTTTGATCCTTTCGTCGAGCAGCAGCTTTGTAGGCCCTAACGAAGAATTCACGCTCGACGAAAAGGTAACGGGCGAAATCAGCTTCGGAGGAGGCCCGATTGGCGATTTCTCCGTAGTAGGAGATCTTGATCTGACGCTGGACGGCCGAACCTCTTTGGTCCAGACCGGGACATTCGAGGGGGTGGTCACCGCCGAAGACTACGTCGGGACGTTCGAGGGGGTGGTGCCGATCGAATTCACCCTTGATCCGTCGATGACATCGACCGTACAGGTCACGATCACCGCGTTCCCCAACGCTGCCTTGTTCCAAATCGACAGCTCCTTCGACCTCTATTCTCAGATCAGCATCGAAGGTGAGGCGCCGATACCGGTCGGCGGCTTTCCGGTGACCGGCGTGGCCGTCGTCCCAGAGCCTCCGACAGGTGTCCTGCTGGCCCTGCCAATGCTTGTCCTCGGGTTCGTGCGCTGGCGCGCGAAGGCTTGAGGCGCCCGCGCACGCGAGCTTCGGAATTGTCGGACTGCGGCCGCCTCAAGCGCGGCAGGTCTGGATCCCGCGTTCCGTGGGGATGACATGACAACGCTTTATTCGGCTGCAGGCCCCTCTACAGCCGCCGCGCGCGCCGCGCCCGCATGCGCGATGGCGCTCGCCACAGTCGCCATCGTCGGCGCGCTGCCGAGCTGCATCGTTTCGACCGCGGTCGAGGGCACGATGACGATGGTGGAGTTCGAGCGTTTCAAGCCCTCGTAGAGCATGTTCATCGCGCGGAGATGAAAGGCGTTCGGGTTGTCGGCGTAGGTGTTGGCCGCCTCGACGAATTTCTGCGCCACCTGACGCTCGGAATCGCCCAGGATCACCCGCGCCTGGCGCTCGCGCTCGGCTTGCGCCTGCATCGACATCGCGTCCTGCAGGGCAGCGGGGATCTGCACGTCCTTGACCTCGACCGAGATGACATTGATCCCCCACGGCTCGGTGCGCGCGTCGATGATGCGCTGCAGTTCGACGCTCAGCTTCTCGCGCCCCTCCAGCATATCGGCGAGCACCGTCTTGCCGATCACGTCGCGCAGCGCCGTCTGCGACGCCCAGTTGATCGCCGAGACATAGTCCGCGACGTCGAGCGCCGCCATTTTCGGGTCAATCACTTTCCAGAACAGCACCGCGTCGACGTCGACCGGCACAGTGTCGCGCGTCATCGTCTTTTCCGCCTTGAACGTGCTGGTGATGACGCGGGTGTCGATCCGATAGGCGACCATGTCGAGGATCGGGATGATGAAGAAGAGGCCAGGGCCCGCGAGCATGTGGAATTGGCCGAGCCGCAGGACGACGACCCGCTCCCACTGGTTGGCGACCTTAATGGAGTTGGCGAGGACTGCGGCGACAAGGAAGCCTATGACTGCGATCACGCCGCCGGTGACGAAGCCGCCGGCGCTCCAGCTTGAATAGGCGAGAGCCAGCCCCAGGGCGAACAGGATGATGAAGATAAGCCCCGGGAGCGTGTTCTGCTGTGGCATGGGAAGCCTCCTGGCCGGCGGCTTCGCTTCGAGCGGGCCGCAATGCGCGGTCCTCCGCGGCCGCCGCCCGGCTGTATATATGGGGCATTTTTTCATCCGGCGCCAGACGTTCGGGGTTTGCCGCCCCGGGCGAGGGCGCGCGCTTTTGACCGGTTGACTTTCGGCCTCCCCGGTCCCAAGCCGCGCGACCTTTCGAGGCAATCGGCGCGGGACGGCTTGGGAGCAGTTGTTCACGAATGAACGGCGAAGCGCGGACGACCAGCCTCAGCGCCCCATCCTTCATCCGCGCGGCCGCGGTCTGGGGGCCTGGGCTGCTCGTCATGCTGGCAGATACCGACGCCGGCAATGTGGTGACGGCTGCTCAGGCGGGCGCCCAATGGCGCTATCGGCTGCTGCCGCTGGTCATCGCCCTCATCCCGATGCTCTATCTGGTGCAGGAGCTGACGGTGCGGCTCGGCGTCCACACCGGCCGGGGCCACGCGGAACTCATCCGCGAACGATACGGCCTCGGCTGGGCAGTTCTGGCGGTGGTCGGCCTCGCGGTGGCGGCGATCGGCTCGCTCATCACCGAGTTCACCGGCGTCGCCGGCATCGGCGAGATGTTCGGCCTCTCGCGCAGCCTCAGCCTGCCGGGCGCGGCGGCCGTGCTTCTCATCATTGTTGGGACGGGCTCCTACCGACGGGTCGAGCGCGCGGCGCTCCTGATTGGCCTTTTCGAACTGGCGTTCTTCGTCGTCGCCTTCGCGGCGCGGCCGAATCTTGCGACGATGGCGAGCGACGCGATCAGCCTTCCGTTCGGCGACCGGCAGTTCCTCTACATGGTCGCTGCGATCATCGGCGCGACCTTCAATCCCTGGATGATCTTCTACCAGCAGTCGGCGACGGTGGACAAAAGACTGCAGCCTGCCGATCTCGGCCACGCGCGTGTTGACACCGCGCTCGGCGCGGTCCTGACCCAATGCCTGACCGGCGCGGTGCTGATCGCGGCGGCGGCGGCGTTCGCCTATGGGGCCCAGCCGGGGACCCTTTCGAGCGTCGGCGAGATCAGCCGCGCGCTGACCCCCGCCTTGGGCGCGGCGGCGGGCAAGATCATCTTCGGCGCCGGCGTGCTGGGCGCTTCGCTGGTCGCGGCGATCGTCGCATCGCTCGCGCTCGCCTGGGGCGTCGGCGAGATCGCGGGCCTCAAGCGCACGCTCGAACTGAAGCCTTTTGCGGCCGGCTGGTTCTATGGCGTCTATGCGCTCGCCGTGGTGGGCTCAGCGCTTGCGGTCTGGGTGGCGTCCGACCTTGTCTGGCTCAACATCGCCGCGCAGGTGCTGAACGCTTTGCTGATGCCCCTGGTCGTCGGCTTCCTGGTGGCGCTGGCCGCGACCGCGTTGCCCGAGCCTTACCGTGTCGGAGGCCGGCGGCTGCGCCTCATCGTCGGCATCTGCGCGGTCGTGTCTGCGCTCGGCGTGTTCGGGGGCTTGCAGGCGCTGGTCTGACGCGCCCCGCCGTATTACTCTCGCGGCCCAAAACGCCTGCAGGAGGAGCGGTTGAACGTCATCGTCTACGCCATTCCGGTGTTCGTCGCGCTGATGGCGGCGGAATTCGGAATCGGCCTGGCGCTGGGCCGCAACGTCTACCGGCTCAACGACGCGGTCGGGTCGCTGACCGCCGGGATCCTCAGCCAGATTTCGGGCGTCTTCATGCTGGCGCTGAGCGTCGGGATCTATATGCTTGTTTACAACCACTTTTCACTGTTTTCACTGCGGGCTGACGACTGGCGGGTGTGGGTCGGCGCGCTGATCGCCTACGATTTCTTCTATTACTGGAACCATCGCATCGACCACGAGGTCGGCCTCTTCTGGGCGGCGCATGTCGTACATCACCAGAGCGAGGCCTTCAATCTCTCGACCGCATTGCGGCAGCCAAGCTCGGGCGTGCTGCTCGGCTGGATCTTCTATCTGCCGATGGCGATTGCCGGCGTCCCGCCGGTCGTGTTCGTCGCCGTCGGGCTGATCGACCTCCTCTATCAGTTCTGGATCCACACCGAGCTCGTCGGCAAGCTCGGCTGGTTCGACCGCATATTCGCCTCGCCCTCGAACCACCGCGTACATCACGGCGTCAACGACCTCTATCTCGACAAGAACTACGGCGGCATCCTGATTATCTGGGACCGCCTGTTCGGCACCTACGAGGACGAAGTTGAGCCGGCGGTCTATGGCGTGCGCGGGGGCTTAAGCACGTTCGACCCGATCTCTGCCAACCTTTCCTATTACGCGACCATGGCTGACTTAAGCTGGCGGGCCGCCGACTGGCGCGACAAGATCCGGGTTTGGTTCGCGCCGCCCGGCTGGGTTCCGGCCAATCTGAGGCTCCCGGGACCTCAAGCTCCTTACGACCTCAAGGCGATCCGCCGTTATGGCCCGCCCGCGGGGCGGGCTGCGACCATCCTCGTCTTTGCGGCCCTCGTTGCGATGATCGGCGCGACGGCGGGGTTCCTGATGGTCGGCCCGGGGCTGCCCCTCACCAACGGCCTCGGCGTCTTTCTGTCGCTCGCGGCGTCGTTGTGGGCGATGGGCTCGCTGCTCGACGGGCGCATATCCATTCTCGAGACGCTCTATGTCTTCGCGGCTTCGCTGACATGCGCGGCTTACGCCCTCGGCTGGCCGGGCGTCGAAAGCGTCGCGAAGCCGGCGACGATGGCGCTGCTCATCGCGTCGTTCGCATTGCGTGAGGGACGACCCGACGTGAAATGGCTCGTGGCGGCGGCGCTCGTCGCCTCGCTCGCGGGCGATACGCTGCTCATCTCGCCCTCGCTCTTCGCGCCCGGCCTCGTCGCCTTTCTCGTTGCGCACGGCTTTTACATCGCGGCCTTTTCCCGCGGCGTGGGATTCCTGCCCTCGCGGATTACAGCGATCGTGATCGGCGCCTTCGCTAGCCTGGTCTTCGCCGATGTCTGGCCGGGCGTCGCGGCCGGACTGAAGATCCCGGTTGTGGTCTATGCGGCGATGGTTGCTTGCGACGCGGCCCAGGCTGCCGGCCGCGCGACGGTCATGCGCAACGGCGCGGCGGTCGCGGTCGGGGTTGGCGGCGTTCTCTTCATGCTCTCCGACATGACGATCGCCCTCATGAAGTTCGGCAATGTCGGCTGGCCAGCCGACCAATGGACGCTGCCAACCTATTATCTGGCGCAGGGGCTGATCGCGTTCTATGTGCTGCCGCGCGGCCAGCAGGGCAGGGGGAATATTGCATGACCGAATTGGCGCGGCGGGGCGTCTGCGTGGTGATCGGGGCGGGCGAGGGCCTCGGCGGCGCCATTGCGCGCGCCTTCGCCCGCGAAGGGCTCGCCGTCTGCGTGACGCGACGACCGCGCCACGTCGAGGCGCTGGAGGCGCTGGCGCAACGCATCCGCGCCGACGGGGCCGAAGCGCACGCGTTCGGGCTCGATGCGCGCAAGGAGGCCGACGTCGCCGCCTTCGTCGAGACGATCGAACGGACGATCGGGCCGATCGAGGTCTTCGTTTTCAACATCGGCGCCAATGTGCGGTTTTCGGTCCTCGACACCACGACCCAGGTCTATACCAAGGTCTGGGAGATGGCCTGTCTCGCCGGGTTCCTGACGACCCGCGAGGCTGCGCGCGCGATGGCGCCGCGCGGACGCGGGGCCATTCTTTTCACCGGCGCAACCGCGAGCGTTCGCGGCGCGGCCGGCTTTTCTGCCTTCGCCGGCGCAAAGCATGGGCTTCGGGCGCTGGCGCAGAGCCTGGCGCGCGAAATGGGGCCGAAGGGCGTGCATGTGGCGCATGTCGTCATCGACGGGGCTATCGACGGCGAATTCATTCGCGGCCTCATGCCGGACGCGGCGGAGAAGCTGGCCCGTGAGGAGATTCTCGTCCCCGACGAAATCGCCAGGAACTACGTCTGGCTTTCTCGCCAGAAGCGCAGCGCCTGGACGTTCGAGATGGACCTGAGGCCCTGGGCGGAGACCTGGTGATGACGCCGACGATCGAGTTCCTGTTCGATTTCGCAAGCCCGAACGTCTATCTGGCGTACCGGGCGCTCCCTCCCATTCTCGAGCGGACCGGATCAAAGCTGGAGATCACGCCGTG
Source organism: uncultured Alphaproteobacteria bacterium (assembly GCA_963721905.1). Lineage (GTDB taxonomy): Bacteria > Pseudomonadota > Alphaproteobacteria > Rhizobiales > Beijerinckiaceae > Roseiarcus. The sequence goes on along the minus strand of CAVRMF010000012.1, from coordinate 241,345 downwards.
CCTGCTTGGCGGCATCTTCAAGGCCACGAACAATCAGTCTCCGGTGGTCGCCTTTGCGCCGGTCAAGGGCAAGGTCGAATATGAGATGCTGGAAATCCGGCGATTCGTAACGAGGAACCGGATCGACAAATTCCGCCTCAACCCGCATTTCCCGGTCAACACGCTGATGCTGATGCGGGGCCTGGTCGCCGCGCGCGAGTTCGCGGCGGAGGCTACCTATCTCGAAATGGGTTTGCGCGGCATGTGGGAGGACGGCCTCAAGCTGGACGACCCGGAGGTCCTCAGGAGCGCCATCGACGCTGCGGGCCTTGATGGGGAGGGCCTGCTTGAAGCCGCGCGGGGCGCGCCGGTCAAACATAGGCTAGCCGACAACACGGCGAAAGCGGTCGAGCGCGGCGCCTTCGGCCTTCCGGCGTTCTTCGTCGGCAAGGAGATGTTCTGGGGCAAGGAGCGGCTGGGGCAGGTCGAGGAAGCGGTCGCGGCCGAGCCGGCCCGCGCGTGAGGGCGCCGCGGTTGCAAATTGTCCGACGCCGCAGGTAGAGTGCCGATGGGGGAATGCCAGAGGGCGCAACCGCACCGCGCCTGGGTCACCGATGTGACCACCTGAAAGCGCGGCGACAGTGGGGACGCCGCCATGGCTGATGCAGTCAAGCAGATCGAGAGCGGGATCGGCACCTTGTGGCGCCGGCGGCGGCTGATCGTGTTGACATCGCTGGCGATTCTGCCCGCCCTTTTCGCGCAGGCGCAAGCGGCTGAGAGGCTCGGCGCCTTCCCGGTCGATCCGGCGCAGGTCTCGGTCGCGGGCATTTCGTCGGGCGCGTTCATGGCGAACCAGCTGGAGGTTGCGCATTCCGCCGACATCATGGGCGCGGCGATGATCGCAGGCGGGCTTTACGGCTGCGCGGTCCAGGACGTCACGGAGGACGGCGTCCTCGCGCTCGCGTCGCAGGCGGTGGGACCCTGCTTGAAGGTCCCCTTCCTGCTGGACGACGTGTCGACCTACAAAGACCGGGTCGAAAAGCTTGCCGCCAAGGGCTGGATCGACCCGCCGGCCAACCTGGCGCGCGCGAAGGTCTATTTCTTCACCGGCAGCTCCGACCAGGTGGTCGAACTTCAGAGACCGTCGTGAAAGGCAAGGCGCTCTATGACGCGCTCGGAACGCCCGACGACAATATCGTGTTCGAAGACCATAGCGGGCCCGCCGCCAAGGCCGGACACTCCTGGGTGACGAAAAACTTCGGCGGCGCATGCGACGCCAACGCCTCGCCCTACATCGACGATTGTAAGTACGACCAGGCCGGCGCCGAACTGAAGGCGATCTACGGGCAGGATCTGAAACCGCCCGCAGCGACGGCAACGGGCCGCATCGTCGCCTTCGACCAGAAGGAATTCGTCCCCGGCAAGGCGACGGCGGCGAACGGCTTCCTGGACACCGGCTATCTTTATGTTCCGAAGACTTGCGAGCCCGGCGCGGCTCAGCCCTGCCGCCTGCAGGTCGTGCTGCATGGATGCAAGCAGTCGGCGGAAGAACTTGGCGACGAGTTCTATACGAAGATCGGCGTGAACGAATGGGCCGACGCCAACGCCATCGTCGTGCTCTATCCGCAGGCCCACGCGACGACTCCAAGCGAACTGCCGCCTAACCTCTGGGCGGACGCGCTGCTCTATGCCAACCCCGAAGGCTGCTGGAACTGGTGGGGCTACAGCGACGATCGCCAATATCTGACGAAAAAGGGCGTTCAGGTCGTCGCCATCTGGAAGATGATCCAGCGGCTCGAGGGGAAGTGAGCGCAAGCCGGCGGATCGCTTGCTGGCTAGTTTGCCCTTTGTCCGTATCCGTTTTCCGCGGCCGAGGCGCCTGCGGTCGTCGCTGGCGCAACGGTTCCAAGCGGGCGGGGAGCGCCGGGAGCGGTAGGATTCAGGGATGGATCGAAGGCGTCGTGGCGCGCGCTTCGCGCTCGCCTTTCGGCGACCGGAGCGGCGGCCATCGACCGGTCGGCCGCTGGAGCGGCGGCCAGGAGCGCAGCGATCTCCAGTCCAATGCGATCGAGCCGCTTGCTTGCTTTGGAAGGCGCCTGCCCGGGTTTGGGCCGCAGGCGGTCGACCTTGCCCGTTGCTTCGGGAATCCCGCCGCTGATTTCGGGCTCCACTGCATCGAGACGCGGCTTTGCGTTCTTGGGGTCCATGGCGTCCTTCGTGCTCAGGGGTTGCGGGGCGCGCGTCGCCTCGACCTGCGCTTTTTGGACGTGCGCATCCTCAGCCGCTATCTGCGCCGGCTGGCCCGGCTCGGCGCCCTCAGCCCTCTCTTGCTGAACGGCGGTCCGGGCGGCGCCGTCAAAATGTGATCCGGCCATCCATGCAACAGCAATCACCCAAGCCGCCAGGGCTGCGTGCGGACCGAAGCGCAATAAGCCCGCCGCGAGCGCACTTCGCGCCGAGACAGCGCCTATCTTCCTGGGGACGGGGCCGGGGATGGCGTCAGCAGCCCGTGCTCGTGGCTCCAGTCTATCCCCGTACGGCGAACCGGCAGCGTCGGCCCAAGGACCGGCTTTGTCCCGAAAATCATGCATGCGGGCGCTCTGCGAAAGGTTAAGACTTTGGACTAGCCTTGCGCCCATTCCCTTAAAATACGATTAACCTTTGAGCCTCAGCTATTGATTGATCGCACGGGCTCGGCGCAACGGCCCCAATGCGAAGTGTCTCAAAGTCGCTATGTCCGTCGGCGCCAGCACTTTTGGCAATTGGGATAGCGCTAACACTTGTTCGCTCAATGAGCGCAAGTTGACACGTGCTTTATCCAGTAAGAGGATACATATTTCTCTCGCGCTCGTACCGAAACTGGAATAGCGTTCTGTCCACAAGAAAGTTGATTTGTCCTATGGACCCCTAAGGTGTTTGCGTTTGACGATTGAAACGCGTCCAGAGTAATTTTTCAACTTGGCCGTGGTTGTCGGCTGTTCTCGGGAGGTGGCGATGAAGACTGGAACCGTAAAATGGTTCAACGCCCGGAAGGGCTACGGTTTCCTCAAGCCGGTCGATGGCGGATTTCGACGTCTACGTCCACATCAGCGCCGTCGAGCGTGCTGGAATGATGGACTTGAAAGAAGGCCAGAAGATCAATTTCGAGGTGGTCATGGATGACCGGACCGGGGAGGTTCGCGCCGAGAACCTGAGCGTTACGCAACATCGGTTCGAGGATGTGCGCGGGGCGGGGGGCCGGCCGCCAACCGCCCCTTTTTTTTGGTTTTTGGCGGGGCGGAGAGCCTCGCGCCTTGTAGGCCCCCGACGCACCTGATCAGCGCGCACGCGCGCTCTTGCGAGAGCAAACGTCACTCCTCAGGCCCAGGACCTGATGAGTTAATGCTGGAGACTGGAAAGCTCCATCTTCAGCCGTTCTTCATGGTCAACGACGCGCGAGCCGACCGCCCCTGCTGAGGCTTGAAGCCCGAACTGCGAGGTTTCGCGGTAAGTACTCGTAGAAGCTCGACAATCTCCTCTCGCTCCTCGACAGGATATTGAGCAATCACGAGCTCGACTTTGGTGGCGAAATCGGTCGTCCGATCCACTCGCTTGCGAACGGGAGGGGCCATCCGTTTCCGCGGACCTTCGTTCGAAAAGGGTTGGTCTTTGAGACTAGTCATTGTGACTTCCCTATCATATCCCCATGGCGTTGAGGCGCACGACTATCTCCACCGCGTTGTTTCAATAGCAGAATTCTTTGCAGGATGCCGTGATCCTCATCACAGAGCTCGATCGTGTCCCGATTGGCAGTCCTAAGCCGCGGGACCCTTCGCAGCGGTCCTGGCCGTGGGGCGCCAAGCGTTTGACTTTGACCACCAGAGGATCCTCAAGCCGCCAAGACGTCGGGACGACCGTCACCGGCAATTGAAGGGCTTGGATGAGGCGCGCCGCGTGCTCTATGACGGCGTCTGATCGCCGCCTGCGGTGGGCTGCGTTGGAGCCGGGACGGAGCGGGGCGCCGCATGGACACGATAGCGCGGCTCGCCGTTGATCCCGCCGCGTGGGCGGCGCTCGCGACGCTGATCGCGATGGAGGTCGTGCTCGGGGTCGACAATCTGGTCTTCATTGCCCTTCTGTCGAACCGGGTCGAGGAAAGCCGGCGGGCGCTGGCGCGGAGCCTTGGCCTGTCGCTCGCCCTCATTTTCCGGCTGGCGATGCTTGGCTCCGCGGCGGCGCTCGTCCGCCTCACCGGGCCGCTGACGACGGTCTTCGGCCATCCCTTTTCCCTGCGCGACCTCTTGCTTCTGGCGGGCGGGCTCTTTCTGGTCTGGAAAGCGACGATTGAGATACATGAACGGATCGATCCCGACGAAGCGGACGACGACGCGTCGAAAGGGGCCCGGCTCGGCGTCGGGTCGGCGCTCGTCCAGATCGTCCTCATCGACATTGTCTTTTCGGTCGACAGCATCATCACGGCGGTCGGCATGACAAACGAGTTTCCGATCATGGTGATCGCCGTTGTATTCGCCGTAGGGGTGATGATGGTCGCTTCCGGACCGCTCGCTGGCTTCATCCGCCGCAATCCGACGGTCCTCATGCTCGCGCTGAGCTTCCTCTTGATGATCGGGATGGCGCTGATCGCCGACGGTTTCGGCTTCCATATCGAAAGGGGCTATATTTACGCCGCCATGTTCTTCTCGTCGCTGGTCGAAGCGCTGAATGCGCTGGCGCGGCGCAACGCGAGGCGACCGTCTTGACCCTGTCCTCTCTCCTCCTCTTCGCCGCCGTCTATTTCGCCGCCGTCACCACGCCCGGTCCCGGGATCGCGGCGCTCATCGCGCGCGTGCTGGCCCACGGCCTCACAGGCGTCGCGCCGTTCATCGCCGGCTATGTCGTCGGCGACATGATCTGGCTCGTGCTGGCGGGAACGGGCTTGAGCGTGGTCGCCCATGCCTTCGCCGGCCTCTTCGTCGCGATCAAATACGCCGGCGCCGCCTATCTCCTCTACGTCGCCTGGACGATGGCGACCGCCGCGGCCGCGACGGACGGCGCCGCGCCCGTCGCCTCGCGCGGGCTACACGCGTTCCTTAGCTCGCTGTCGCTGACTCTCGGCAATCCGAAGGTGATGATCTTCTTCCTCTCGATCATGCTGCTCGTCGCCGACCTAAGAACCCTGACGTCGGCGGCGCTCGCCGAGCTCGCAGCGGCGTCGGCTCTCATCATTTCCGCGACGCTCGCGGCTTACGCGCTCGCCGCGAACAGAGGGCGCGCGTTGTTGCGCTCGACGCGCGCCATGCGCATCGCCCATCGCGCCGCGGGCGGTGTCATGGCCGGCGTCGCGGTCGCTGTCGCGACGAGGTGAGCATGTCGGATCTCCTGGCGATCGGCGAGGCGCTCGTCGAACTCAATCAGCCGAGCGAGGGCGCGGCCTTCGTGCAGGGCTTTGGCGGCGACACCTCGAATGCGATGATCGCCGCCGCGCGGCTCGGCGCCGACGCCGCCTATTTCACCGCCATCGGCGCCGATCGCTTCGGCCAGGCGCTGACGGAACTCTGGATGCGCGAAGGGGTCGACGCCAGCCGGATCGTCGTCAACGGCGGCGCGCACACCGGGCTCTACTTCGTCACCCACGGGCCCGAGGGCCACGAGTTTTCCTATATGCGCGCGGGCTCGGCGGCGAGCCGGATCGCCGAGCAGGACCTGCCGATCGACCGGATCCGCGAAACGAAGATCCTGCACGTCTCCGGCATCAGCCAGGCAATCTCGTCCTCGGCCGCCGACGCAGTTTTCGCGGCCATCGACATTGCGCATGGGGCCGGGCGCCTCGTCTCCTATGATCCTAATCTGCGGCTGAAGCTCTGGCCGCTCCGGCGGGCCCGCGCGGTCATCCACGAGGCGATGCGCGCCTGCGATATTGCGCTGCCGGGACTTGATGACGCCGAGGTGCTGGCGTCGCTTCGCGATCCCGACGCGATCGCCGACTTTTACCTCGAGCTCGGCGCGCGCGTCGCGGTGGTGAAGATGGGCAAGGCGGGAGCGCTCGTCGCGACGGCGAACGGGCGGGAGCGCATTTACCCACGCAAGGTCAACGCGGTGGACGCGACGGGCGCGGGCGACTGTTTCGACGGCGCGTTTCTCGCCGAGTTCGTGCGCGCCGCCGATCCGTTCGCCGCCGCGCGTTTCGCCAATGTCGCGGCAAGCCTCTCGACGCTGGGCTACGGCGCCGTCGCGCCGCTGCCGCGCCGCGCCGAGGTCGAGGCCGCCATGAAACGCGTCGGATGAGCCGCGCGTCATGACTCCGTTCTTTCCGAGCGCCTCGCTCGCAATCGGTTATGTCGTCGCCTGTGTTCTGCTCGCCGCGACCCCGGGCGCGGACATGGCGCTCTTTCTGTCGCGCACGCTCGGCGGCGGGCGAGGACAGGGCTTCGCCGCGCAAGCCGGGGCGAACGTCGGCCTCGTCGTCCACACGATCGCCGCCGCGCTCGGCCTTTCCGCACTGCTGGCGGCCTCGGCCGAGGCGTATCAAGCGGTGAAGATCGCGGGCGCGATCTATCTCCTCTGGCTGGCCTATGGAGCGATCCGGCGCGGGACGGCGCTGAAGCTGCAACATGGGCCCGCTGCGGCGGGGGGATTGCGCGGCGCGTTCTCGGCCGGCCTCCTCATCAATCTGACCAACCCAAAGATCGTGCTCTTCTTCGTTACTTTCCTGCCGCAGTTCATCGACGCGCGCGACGGCCATGCGAGCGCGAAATTGTTCGCGCTCGGCTTCGGGTTCATCGCCATCACCACGTTGGTCAATGCGGCCGTTATTCTTGTCGCCGCGCGGTTCGTCGCGGCGGCGAGGGCCAATCCTCGCGCGCTGCGTCTCTTCGACTACGCTTTCGCTGCGCTGATGAGCCTGTTTGCGGCGAGGCTCGTCTGGAGCGAGGCGCGTCTGTAGCCGCGGTCGCCGACCGCGGCGCCGCGCTCGTCGAGCGCGGCTCAAATCCCCGGCCTTTACGCAGCGACCGTTCGGCGCCACGCTCTTGCGCATGAACTTGCCCGGCTTCCGCGCATCTCTTTCCGCCGACAAACCTCCAGCGTCCCTTAGCCATGCGCTGCGCGCGCTCTGGCTCGACGCCAAGGGTGACTGGGACGGCGCGCATGACGCCGCGCAGGCCGACGAGGGTGGCGCCGGCGACTGGGTGCACGCTTATCTGCACCGCAAGGAAGGCGACGCCGGCAACGCCGCCTACTGGTACCGCCGGGCAAAGAAGCCTCTCTGCCGAACCTCGCTCGACGAGGAATGGCAGGCAATCGCGACAGCGCTACTCAAGGACGAGGGAGGATAGCGCGGTCGCCGGCATTCGCGCTATGGGTGCGCCGCAACATGGGCTGCGTCTCTGCCGGCAGCCCGAAGCCGTGGCGGACGCGCGGGCGGCCCATGGCGAAGGACCTTGGCGAAGGACCCGGGCGAATGGCGTCTGAACTCGGCACTCAAGACCTCGGTTGCGCTCATCGCCGCGGTGGCGATTGCGGCAGCCGCCTATCAGGCGAGCGCTGTGTTCGCGCCGCTGGCGCTCGCGTTCTTCATCATTGCGCTCGTCTGGCCGATGCAACATTGGCTCCATAGATGGATGCCTGCGCTGATCGCGCTCTTGATCACGATGACGGTTGCGGTTGCGGTCATGCTCGGCCTGGCTTCGCTGGTGGTCTGGGCCTTTGGCAGGGTAGGGCGCTCGCTGATCGCCGACTCGAGCCGCTATCAGGCAATCTACGACGCCGTGGTCGTTTGGCTGGACGGGCACGGCATTTCAGTCGCGGGACTGTGGGCCCAGCATTTCAATGTCGACTGGATGCTGCGCAGCGCACAGCAGGTTACCGGCCGGGTCAATACGACGCTGAGTTTTTGGCTCATCACGCTCCTCTACGTCATCATGGGCCTGATCGAGGTCGACGACCTTCACGGCAGGGTGCGGGCCTTCCTCCCGCCGGAAACCGCGCAGCTTCTCCTGTCGGCGTCCGCGGACACAGCGCACAAGTTCCGCAAATATATGGAAGTGCGGACGTCGATGAGTTTGTTGACCGGCCTGCTTATCGGCGGCTTTGCTTACGCGGTGGGGCTGCAATTTGCGGTGGAATGGGGCGTCATCGCGTTTGCGCTGAACTACGTTCCCGTCATCGGCCCCTTCATTGCGACGCTGTTTCCGACCCTGCTTTCGATCGCGCAATTCGGCACATGGCAAGCGACGCTCGGGGTCTTCATCTGCCTCAACATCATCCAGTCCGTCGTCGGCAGCTATGTCGAACCGCGCATATCGGGGCACGCGCTTGCGATTTCGCCGACCGTCATGCTGTTCGCCGTCTTCTTCTGGACGTTTCTGTGGGGCCTGTTCGGCGCCTTCATCGGCGTGCCGATCGCCATCGCCGCGCTGACTTTCTGCGCCCACTATCCCTCCACCCGGTGGATTGCGGGTCTGCTTGGCGGCGCGGCCCCGAAGGGCCTGAAGCAGGTCTGACGCGAGCAAAGGGCAGACGCCGCCCCTTGCTCAGCGACGGCGCGAGCAGGTGATCGGAGAGTCAGCGCTGGACGCGTCGTCAGCCGCCGCCGTTGTCGATACAACCCCATCTCACGCAATCGTCCGCATTGCGGCTCAGCCCATCTGTCTCGTGGCCGCTGCTGTCGCGAACGATGGATGGATTAGCTAACATACCAAACAAGGGCGACACTGGCGGATGGGCATAGGCTATCGCGCGCGAGTCAACCGGACGATGGGCAAAAACCTTGTGATGCGCGATGCGATGATTGTGGAGCGGGTTGGAGGCCGCGCTCGAAGCGTATCCCGTTGCGGGCGCCAGCGCCAATCCGAGGGCCAGCGAAGCAAGAACAAGCGTCTTCATCGTTTCCTCCTCCTTGACATTCTGATGACGAAGAGAGGCTTTTGCTTTTGGTAACTTACGTAAGGTGCTCCAAATATACGGCTATCTCTTGTCAATTTGGTAAATTTGGGTTCATACGGCAAATTTTATTGTCACAGCGTAACTGTTGAATTATTACGAAATTGGAGATGCGGCGGTCCGGCCCCTTCGGGCCGGCCCACCCTCCTTACAGGAGTGTTGGAGCAAGCGCGTTGGCTGCGCCGGACTGCAACACGTTCTGGGCATTAGCGGCCGCACCGACCTCCACCCGCTCCGGCGTCATGAGACGGAGACTCCCGTCCGGGCCGGCGGCGAGCGCGTGGATATAGAAATGCGTTGGCGAGGCATCCTTCGCCATCACCGGCGAGGGCGCCGAGACGATCTTCAACCGCCCGCACGCGCCGATCCAGTCCTTATGGCGGTGCCCATGCATGACGACGACCCGGCTCGCGTAAGGCTTCAAGACGCGCAGGAACCAGCTGCCGTTGATCAGCGCGGTTCCGACGCGCTCGGAGAAAGCCGCAACCGGCATCGGATACTCGGTCAGATGATGATGCAGCGCCACGATCCATCGGGCTCTCGGAAAACGATCGAACGCCTCGGTCAGCCGAAGCGCCTGCCTGACGGAGAGGAGGCCGAGCGCATTGGTGAACGAGAAATTCGTGTCGGCGTTCGAATTGAGGATCGCGATGCCGAGGCCGTCCTCCGGGTCGGGCGGGAGGATGAGCGGGAAGAGCTCATGCCAAAGGCGAGCAAGCTCGCCGGATCGCTGGAATCCGCCATTGCCGGCGAAGTCCTCGATCGCGGTGCGGCGGCTTTCGAGCGCCGCGGACAGCGTCGGGCCTGGCGTCTCCGCGGCAGAGGCCGTCAGCACCCGTTCGCCCTGGACGGCGGCGATAGCCGAGAGCGCGCGCATCTTGCGTAGCGCCTTGATCGGGCTGAACGGCAGGTCGAGCCGGGCCGGATTGGCGCGGTCGACGATATTGATGTCGTGGTTGCCGGGCAGGATGAGCATTCGCCGGACGAGTTCGGGATGCGCCCCGACGATGTCGAGAAATTCGGCCCATTCGGCCGATGTTCCCGCGTCCGTCATATCGCCGCTGAGGAGCACGAGGTCGAGCGGCTGTTCGGCGTGCAAGGCCGCAAGTCGGACAAGCGCCTGTTCGAGCCGCTCGTTGCCGCGCGGGCCGCCGCGTCCGCTTTCGATGCGAAATCCGTAGCGTTCGCCGACGACATGGACATCAGAGAGATGCGCGACCCGCCAGACGCGCGCGCCAGGCGGTGCGGCGTCGAAGGCCTCGAGATCGAGCGGCTGATCAACGCCAGCGTCGGCAAAGCCCCAGACGAGCGATCCGACGGCGAGATAGACCGACATGATGACGACGGTGTTGGCGATCGTCGGAACGATGAGGAGGCGCGGGGAGGCCAGATCGACCACCGATCCTATCCACTGAGTCTGCGGCCAGGCGAAGAAGGCGACGAGCCCCGCGACCGCGAAGAGAAGGATTCCGGCGCCAGCGCAGCTGAGCGAGCGAATGCGCGCCAATTCGGCGCCGCCCTTGCGATCGAGCGACCGCTCGGTCACGTGCCGGAGCGCCTCGCGCCAGAAGGCGTAGCCAGGTTGGACCGCCAAGGCGTTCAGAGACCAGAAATTGGTCTCCGCGAGCCGGAAAAGCGGGCGCCAACCAATCCATCCGACGGCAAGGACCGCCAGAACGACGATCGCCGCGCCGACTCCCGTCGCCTCGGCCAGCCGGTCCGAGGCCTCTCCGATCCAAGCGGTCAGCACGAGCGGCGCGACTCCCAGCAGCACTGCGGGCAGCAGGATCGAGACAAACCAGGCGAACAGGAGTTTCGTCAGGCTGATCTCGGCGAGCAAACTGCCCGCGATCGCCAGAAGCGAGCGCTGCTTGGTGGCGGAATGATCATTCTCCATGTCCCCGAGGCGTGGATCGAGGAGCGGGCTGGCCGCGACGGGCGCGAGCCGCATCCGATCGGACTTGGCGGAGACTTCGTTCACTGGCGCGTTCGCCTCGGGACTGTGGCCCAACGGTAGCACGCGCGCCTGCCGTTCGACAGGGCGGACCTGCGCGCTCCTTCAGCTCTCCCCCGGCATGTCGGGACTACCGTCCAAGGCTCCGCGTCCGCGGGCTCCAGTAAAGTCGGCAAGCATGGAATCGGCGGACGGGTCGAGCCCCGCTGTCCTCGGCCGCGTCGCGGAATCAGTTTGACCGATGACTGCGTCGTCACCAGCTGCCGACGTCGACGCAGCCCCACCGGGCGCAATCGTCGGGATTTCGGCTCAGTCCGTCGGTTTCGTGAATGTTGTAAGGGTAGTACGCGAGGGGATCGGGGTCCTTGAACACCCTCGGCAATTGAACTCGCCGGGAGCTGGCTCGCAACCTGCGCGGATATCAGGGGAATGCGCTGCTGCTCGGTTTCGCATGCCGCAAGAGGACCGGCCAGCGCGACCGCGAGCGCGAGCCGGGTAATGTTCGACACTCTCATTCTTGCCTCCTGATCGCTTCGGGAGGACGGCGATAAGCGCTGCCGCCACAAATGGCGCCGAGACGGTTGATCATACACGAGCTTCCCGGCGAGGCGGCGCCGGTAAACGTAAATTCCAATTCAGACGGGGCAGCCCAAGTTTCATTGTGGCGTGCGGAGAGGCGCCCTCACGCCGCGCTCCTGGATTGCATCGCGGCCGTCGGGCGGCTAAAGCCGTGCCTCGAATCCCTGCTCGAGCTCCGGAATATTCTTTGAACGTCGATGCGGATCGGAGCGCGCTCGCCGCGCGCGACTGTCTGGCCGCCGCCGCGCGCGAGGCCGGGGCGCTGGCGCTTGGCTTCTTTCGGCTTGGAGCGGCGACGTCGGCCGAGGTTCAGTCCAAGTCCGGCGGGTCGCCGGTGACGGAGGCCGATCTCGCCGCCGACGCGCTCCTGACGCGGCGCCTCAGGGCGGCGTTTCCGGAGGCGGGATGGCTCTCGGAGGAAACGGCGGACGACGCAGAGCGTCTCAAGCGACGGGCGCTCCTGGTCATTGATCCCATCGACGGCACGCGCGCCTTCGTCGCGGGCGATCCGCGCTGGGCGGTCTCGGCGGCGCTCGTCGTCGATGGCCGCCCGGTCGCGGGCGTCGTGCATGCGCCGGCGCTCGAAGAGACGTACGCCGCGGCGCGCGGCGCCGGCGCGACGTTCAACGAAGCGCCGATCGCGGTCGCTGGCTCCTATGATCCCCGGCGCTTCAGCGCCGCTGGCCCCAGGCCGGTTCTTGAGGCGATGGGCGTGAGGCTCGGCGCCACCATTGACATCGCGCCCCGTGTGCCGTCGCTCGCCTATCGGCTCTGCCTGGTCGCGCGCGGGGCGATTCATTTCGCGGTGGCAGGGGCGAATTCGCACGATTGGGACATCGCGGCCGTCGATCTCCTGTTGGAGGAAGCCGGCGCGAGGCTCGCCGACGGCTCGGGCGAACGATTGCGCTACAATACGAGGCAGATCCGGCGAAGCGCGCTCCTGGCCGTCCCCGAACGGCTGGCGCCCCGATTGCTCGAGGCCTTCCGCTTGGCGGCGGGCGCATGAGGCTCGTTTGACGCATGCGGCTGCGCTGCGACTTGCGTTTTCGCCGCCGCGAGGGCAAAGCCGCCCCGCGCGCCGCGCGTCCGACTTTCAGGGGAAACCGACCATGCCATCCTCCGATCCGAAGGCTCACGACGAAGAGAAGCCGCAGCGCCTGCACCTTGTGTTCGGCGGCGAACTCAAATCACTCGAGAGCCACGAATTCCGCGACCCCGCCAAGATCGACATCGTCGGCCTCTTTCCCGACTATGCGAGCGCCGAGCGGGCCTGGCGCGCCAAGGCGCAGCGGACCGTCGACAGCGCCCAGACCCGGTATTTCATCGTGCATCTGCATCGCCTGATCGAGCCGGACCTCGCCCCGCCGACGAGGACCGCCTGAGGGTTTCATGGCAAGGCGCATCGGCAGGTCGGAGTTCGGCCAGGGGGCGATCGGCTTCCTACTCGCAACCTATTTGCGGCTCGTGCGGCGCACCAGCCGCTTTTCGACCTTTCCCGAAGACCTCGACCAATATAGCAGGGGCAGGACGCCGCTGATTGCGGCGATGTGGCACGGGCAGCATCTGATGATGCCGTTCGCGCGGCCCGACACCATGGGCCCGCTCGCGGCGCTCATCTCCCGGCATGAAGACGCAGGCCCGCAAGCCCTTGCCCTGCAACGTCTCGGAATCATGCCGGTTCGCGGCTCGGGCGGCCCCGCCGACCGCCAATACTACAAGGGCGGGGCGCCCGCCATGCGCGAGCTGCTGCGCCTTCTCGAGTCCGGCTCGTCCGTCGCCCTGACCGCCGACGTTCCGAAGACCGCCAGGGTCGCTGGGATGGGCATCGTGACGCTCGCCAAGCTTTCCGGGCGGCCGATCGTCCCCATGGCCGTGGTCGCAAGCCGCCGCATCCAGTTCAACACGTGGGACCGCGCTACGCTTGGCCTCCCCTTCAGCCAGGTGATCGTCGTCGCCGGCGACTACATTCCCGTGTCCGTCGAGGCGGACGACGCGGCGATGGAGGCGGCGCGGCTCGCCGTGCAGGCAGGCCTGGACGAGGCGCATCGACGCGCCTACGCCATGGTCGGCGCAACGGATCCCGGCGCGCAACTGAGAACCGCATGACGGCGCCCTTGTCGCTCCATGCCTATCGTCTCGTGACCGCGCTCGGCACTCCGCTCGCCGGGCCGTTTCTGTCGATGCGGCTCAGGCGCGGCAAGGAAGACCCCCAGCGCATCGCGGAACGGCGTGGACGCGCCGGGCTTTCCCGCCCGGCGGGGCGCCTCGTCTGGCTGCATGGCGCAAGCGTTGGAGAAGCCGTTTCGCTTTTGCCCTTTGTCGAACGCATCACCCGATCCGGCGCGATCGCGCTGGTGACGACGGGAACGGTCACCTCGGCGGCGCTCCTATCGCAGCGCTTGCCGGCCGGCGCGCTGCATCAGTACGCTCCGCTCGACAGTCCGTTTTTCTTGCGCCGGTTTCTGGCCCATTGGCGGCCCGACGCGGCGCTGGTCGCCGAATCCGAGCTTTGGCCGAACATGATCCTCGAACTGAAGCGGGCGGGTATGCCGCTCGCGATGATCAACGGGCGGATCAGCGAACGGTCGTTCGCCCGATGGCGCAAGGCGCCGCGCCTGATCGGCGAACTCCTGTCGCATTTCGACCTCTGTCTCGCGCGAAGCGAGGGCGACGGCGAACGGCTGATGTCGCTCGGCGCGCCGCGCGTCCTGGTCGCAGGAGACATCAAGTTCGACGCGCCGGCGCTGCCGGTCGACCGGCGCGAACTGGCCGAGCTCTCGGGCCTGACCTCCGGTCGCCAGATCTGGATCGCCGCCTCGACCCATGCGGGCGAGGAGCGGATGGCGGCCGAAGCGCACAAGCGCCTGATCGAGGTGTTTCCGGACGCTCTGACGCTGATCGCGCCCCGACACCCCGAACGGGGCGAGGAGATCCGGCGCGAACTCGAGGCGCAGGGGCTCGCCTGCGTGCTAAGATCGCGCGGCGCCCGGCCAGGGCAGCGAACGGCGGTCTACATCTGCGACACGATCGGAGAGCTCGGGCTTTTCTACCGGCTGGCGGGCGTCGTGTTCGTCGGCAAGTCGTTTGCCGGCGGGGGCGGTCAAAATCCGATCGAACCGGCGCGGCTCGCCTCGGCGATTCTGCACGGGCCGATGGTCGGCAACTTTCGCGACGCCTATGCTGCGCTCGACGAGGCGGGCGGGGCGCTGGAAATTCACCGTCCTCAGGACCTCGGCGAAACGCTGGTCGCTCTCTTCGCCAACACCGCGCGCCTGCGCGCCATGGCGCGTGCGGCCGGCGATATGGTGGAGCGGCGGGCCGGAGCCGTGGAGCGCTCGATGCGGGCGCTCGCGCCGCTCCTGCCGGCGCCGGGCCGGTGAGGACGCCTGGCTTCTGGGCGGTCCGGAAGCCGACGGCGCTTGCGCGCATCCTCCAGCCGATCGGCGCGATTTATGGACACGCGACCGCCCGGAGGATGGCCGAGGCGGGGGAGCGCGTCGGAGCGCCGGTGATCTGCGTCGGCAATTTCGTCGCGGGCGGCGCCGGCAAGACCCCGGCCGCACTTGCGCTTGCGCAGATGCTGATCGCCGACGGAAAGCGGGTCTCATTTCTTTCGCGCGGCTACGGCGGGGCGAGGCGCGCCGATCCGGTCGAGGTCGATCCCAACGTCCACGACGCGCGCATTGTCGGCGACGAGCCGCTGCTGCTCGCCAGGGTCGCGCGCTGCTGGGTCGGCGCCGATCGCCTGCAAAGCGCGCGGAGGGCGGTCGAGGCGGGATCGGACGTGTTGATCCTCGACGACGGGCTGCAGAATCCGGCTCTTGCGAAGGACCTCGCCTTCGCGGTGGTCGACGGAGAGACGGGATTCGGCAATGGGCTCTGCGTTCCGGCCGGGCCTCTGCGCGCGCCGGTCTCGGCGCAGGCGCCCTTGGTGCGGGCGCTGATCGTCATCGGCGGCGACGAGGCGGCGGTTCAGCACATCGCGCAATCGGTCCCCCGAAAGCCGATCCTGCGCGCGAGTTCTCGAGCCGGACGCGCTTGCTGCCGCGCCGCTGATTGGCCGGGAGGTCGTGGCCTTCGCCGGCATCGCGCGGCCCGACAAGTTCTACGCGACGCTGCGTCGCGTCGGCGCGCAGATCGTCGCCACCCGAAGCTTTCCGGACCATCATCTTTTCAAGCCCCGCGAGATCGAGGCGCTGATCGAGGAGGCTGGATCGCGGGGCGCGCTTCTGGCCACGACCGAGAAGGACCGCGTGCGCCTTTCGCCGAAATACGCCCGCGCCGTCGTGACGCTGCCGGTGACGCTGCGCTTCGAGGAGCCGCGACTGGCGAAGGGGATGCTGCGCCGGGCTTTGCGCTGAAGCCTGCGCACTTTCGTCGGCGACCGAGCGATTTCATGTAGTTAGGTGCGATTTTCTGTCGCGTTGTAACTCCCAAGCCGCCCCCCTTTTTTCGCCCGTTTTTCGGCTCGAAGGACGGCAAGCCGAAGGGACCGACCGAACAATAGGGAATCCAAAGACGAACAGACCGGAATCATTCCGAACTGGAACCCGCCCGCTGACACCGCCGGAGGCCAGAAATGGGGGGCGGCTTGGGAGTTACGTCGCGTTTTCAGCTAATAAACATAATGATATTGTATGACAATTAGCAGAGGCGCAATCTTGCCGTGGCGAGAACAGTTAGCGAGGCAACGCTTAGTCAAAACAAGAAATACATTGGTGCATATTAGAGTAAGCAATATTACCTGCCGCGTCTATCGATACCGAGTATAGCCAGCGACGTCGGCGGCGAGAATCGCGGCGAGGCGGCGGGTCGCGGTCATTGTTCGGGGACCCCGGCCTTGCGGAGGCCGTCGAAAATGGGCTCAAGCTGGGCTAGGTACGTCGGGTCGTCGCTCATCGCCGTCCAGGCGGCGCGGGCGCGGGAGATGGAGAAGGCCGGGTTGAGCGCGAGACCGGCCTTGAGCGCGGAACGCGCCTCGTCAAGGCGCCCAAGTTGCGTGAGGGCGGCGGCCAACCAAAAATATGCTGGTGGAACATTTCGATTGGCCTCGATCGCCCGTCGAAACCACGCGACCGCTTGCTCGTAACTGCCGAGGTGGAGCTTCGCGAGGCCCCCGTTGGTCATCCAGATGTAAGCCATCGTATCGCGCGGGCTGAGGCGCAGGGCCTCAACAATGTGAGCCTCCGTTTCTTCGGCGCGACCAATAAAAATCTTACCGAATCCGATAGAGGAATGCGCGTGGGCGAGATTTCGATCCAGCGCCAACGCATGCTCACATTCGGCGATGCCCTCCACCGCGCGCTTGGTCCACATCTCGACAAGTCCCAAGTACATGTGGCCGAGCGCATGGTCCGGGACCGACGACAAGGCTTTGGTCGACTTCGCTTCGGCAGCCGCGAAGGCCGCCATGGGATCGGGCGCAAAGAATAAGACGCCCTCAATCATGTCCACGCGCGCCGATCGAATGAGCGCGTCGACATTGTCGGAATTGGCGGACAATGCGCGATCGAAAAAGCTTCGCGCCTGTGCGAGATTGTCAGGGCTCATACCCCTGTTGAACCAAGCCAAACCTTGAAAGTAGAGGTCCATCGAGTTGGGGTTCGGCGCCTGCTCCGCGCGTCGCGCCTCGGCGGCGGTGAGCTGGGCGTTGAGCGCGTTCGCCAGGCGCGCGACGATTTCGTCCTGCATGTCGAAGAGATCGGCGAGCGGCTTATCGAACCGCTCGGCCCAGAGATGATTGCCGGTTTCGGCGTCGATAAGCTGCACGTTGACGCGCACGCGGTTCCCGCCTCGCTGGACGCTGCCCTCGAGGACGTAGCGGACGTTCAACTCGCGCCCGATCTGCTTCAGATCGACGGCTTTGCCCTTGTAAGTGAAAGCGGTGTTGCGCCCAATCACGAACGAGCCGCGAAGACGCGAAAGATCGGTTGTCAGGCTCTCGGTGACCCCGTCGACGAAATGCTCCTGTTCCGGGTCGCCGCCGATGTTGGCGAAGGGCAGGACGACCATCGAAAGGCGCGGTGGCCCTTGCGTTTTCGACGCGAAGGCGGAGGGCGCGGGCGCTGCGCTCGCCACGCCGATCTTCACCGCATACACGCGCACCGTCCGCGCGATGTTTTTCAGGTCCTTGTCGCCGAGATCAACGAAATCGGCGTCGATCCGGCCGCGCACGTGGTCGTAGGCCGTGCCCGAGATCAGTACGCCGCCCGGCTCGCAAATCCCCTCCAGCCGCGCCGCGATATTGACGCCGTCGCCGAGGATGTCGTCGCCCTCGATCAGCACGTCGCCGAGATTGACGCCGATGCGGTAGACGATGCGCTTGGCTTCGGGCGTCCCGGCGTTGCGCTCGGCCATCAGCCTCTGGATTGCAATGGCGCATTCGACTGCGGCGACGACGGAGGGAAACTCCAGCAGCAGTCCGTCGCCGGTCGTCTTGACGATGCGCCCGCTTAAGCTTGCCACGATCGGCCGCGCCGCTTCGCGACGCTCCCGCACCGCCCGCGCCGTCCCCGCTTCGTCCTCCCCCATCAGGCGCGAGTAGCCGACGACGTCGACGGCGAGGATCGCGGCAAGGCGGCGGGTCGCGGTCATTGCTCGGGGACGCCGGCCTTGCGCAGGTCTTCGAAAGCAGGTTCGAGCTGGGCGAGATACGTTGGGTTGTCGCTCTGCGCCGTCCAGGCGACCCGGAGGCGGGAGATGGTGAGAGTCGCGTTGAGCGCGAGGCCGGCCTTGACCGCGGAATGCGCTTCGTCGAGGCGACCGAGCTGCGCGAGGGCGGCGGCCAGCATGAAATACGATGTCGCATAATTTCGGTTGGCCTCGATCGCCCGCCGGAACCACGCGGCCGCCTGCTCATAACTGCCGAGAAAGTGCGCCGCGATGCCCCCGAATGTCTTCCAGGTATGGGCATTCGTGTCGCGCGGACTGAGGCGCAGGGCCTCGCGGACGTGAGCCTCTGTTTCCTCGGCGCGACCGGTGAAAATCTTGCCAAGTCCGATAAACGCATGGGCGCTGGCAAGATTTCGATCCAGCTCCAACGCGCGTTCACATTCGGCGATGCCCTCCGCCGCGCGCCTGGTCAATATGTCGACATACCCCAACAACCCGTGGCCGCGCGCATGGTCCGGGACTGACGACAACGCTTTGGTCAATTTCGCCTCGGCCGCCGCGAAGGCAGCCATGGGATCGCTCACGAAAAAATTGGCGCCTTCGCGCACGTCCGCGCGCGCCGATCCAACGAGCGCGTCGACATTGTCGGGATCGACGGCGAGCGCGCGATCGAAAAAGCTGCGCGATTGCGCGACATTGTCGCGACTCGCCCCATTATTGTACCAAGCCAAACCCTGAAAGTAGATGTCCATCGAGTTCGGGATGCGGGGCCTGTTCCGCGCGTCGCGCCTCGGCCGCGGCGAGCTGGGCGTTGAGCGCGTTCGCAAGGCGCGCCACGATTTCGTCCTGCATGTCGAAGAGATCGGCCAGGGGCTTATTGAACCGCTCGGCCCAGAGATGATTGGCGCTCTCGGCGTCAATGAGTTGCACATTGACGCGCATGCGGTTTCCGCCGCGCTGGACGCTGCCCTCGAGGACATAGCGGACGTTCAAGTCGCGCCCGATCGTCTTCACGTCGAGCAACTTGCCCTTGTACGTGAACGCCGTGTTGCGGGCGATCACGACGGCGCCTCGAATTCGCGAAAGATCGGTCGTCAGATTCTCCGTGACCCCGTCGACGAAATGCTCTTGCTCTGGGTCGCCGCCGAGATTGGCGAAGGGCAAGACGACCATCGAAAGGCGCGGCGGCCGTTGCCTGTTCGGCTCGTAGTGGAACGGCGCGGGCGCAGCGCCTTCCGTCGTGACGGCATAGACCCTCACCGGCCGCGCGATGTTCTTGAGGTCCTTGTCGCCGAGATCGACGAAAACCTGATCGATTTTGCCGCGCACCTGTTCATGCGCCGCGCCCGAGATCAAAACGCCGCCGGGCTCGCAAATGCCCTCCAGCCGCGCAGCGATGTTGACGCCGTCGCCCAAAATGGCGTCGCCCTCGATCAGGACGTCCCCGAGGTTGACGCCGATGCGGTAGACGATGCGCCTGTGCTCCGGCGTCCCGGCATTGCGCTCGACCATCAGTTTCTGGATCGCAATCGCACATTCGACGGCGCCGACGACGGAGGGAAACTCCAGCAGCAGGCCGTCGCCAACGATCTGAACGATGCGCCCGTCGTGGCTCGCCACAATCGGCCGCGTCGCCTCGCGATGCTCGCGCACCGCCCGCGCGGTCCCGACCTCGTCCTCGCCCATCAGGCGCGAGTAGCCGACGACGTCAATCGCCATGATCGCGGCGAGCTTGCGGGTTTCGGTCATTCGCCTCCCCAAACACGGCTTATCTTAGCATGAGGAAATGCAGGACGACGGGCCTCTTCGGGTCGATTTGACCCCTTCGCCACGCGCCGCCATTTGCGTCACAAACTTCTCCAGCAAGTCGTCTATTCCGCCTTGTCAGCGAGCGGACGTAGCTTCGTCCGCCGCAGGCATGGTCGCCTCGCCCCGGCGCGAGCGCAGTTCGGCCGGACCCGTCGTGTCCCCCAGATTGCGGGCCGTATTGATCAGCGCGAGATGCGAGAAGGCCTGCGGAAAATTGCCGAGCTGGCGCCGGTTCGACGGATCGTATTCCTCGGCCAGCAGCCCCACGTCGTTGCGCAGCGCCAATAATCGCTCGAAGAGGTTGCGCGCTTCCTCATCCCGGCCGAGCATTGCGTAATTGTCCGCAAGCCAGAAGCTGCAGGCGAGGAACGCGCCTTCGCCCGGCGGGAGCCCGTCGGTCCCCGTTCCGGTGTCGTAACGCATCACCAATCCGCTGCGCAGGAGGCCGCGCTCGATCGCGGCGACTGTGCCGTGAACCCGGGGGTCGTCCGCCGGCAGGAAGCCGACAAGGGGAATGAGCAAAAGACTGGCGTCGAGCGCCTTTGCGCCGAAATATTGGACAAAGGTGTTGCGCGCCGGATCGAACCCGCGGGCGCAAACCTCCTCATGGATCGCCGATCGGATGGAGCGCCAGCGCTCGAGCGGACCGCCGAGATCGAATTCCTCAATCGAGCGCACGGCGCGATCGAAGGCGACCCAAGCCATCACCTTCGAATGCGTGAAGTGCTGAGGACTGCCGCGGACCTCCCAGATTCCTTCGTCGGGTTCGCGCCAGATCTTCTCAAGATGGGAGACGAGCCCGCATTCGAGGTCCCAGGTCTCCGCGCTCGTGACGAGACCCGCGCGGCGCGCGACGTAGAAAGCGTCGAGCACTTCGCCGTAGACGTCGAGCTGGAGTTGTCCGACAGCGGCGTTGCCGACGCGCACGGGGCTCGCCCCTTCGTAACCGGGCAGCCAGGGAATCTCGTACTCGTCGACCCGACGCTCGCCCGCGACTCCGTACATCGTCTGGACGTCGTCCGGCGAACCGGCGACGGCGCGCAGAAGCCATTGGTGCCACGCCTTCGCCTCATCGAGAAAGCCTGCGCCGATCAGGGCGAGAAGCGTAAATGTTGCGTCGCGAAGCCAACAGTACCGATAGTCCCAGTTGCGCGAGCCGCCGCTCTTCTCGGGCAAGGACGTCGTCCCCGCCGCAACGATTCCGCCGGTCTCCCAGTGCGTCAGCGCTTTCAAGGTTAGGAGCGAACGCAGGACCGCGTCGCCCCTGTGTTCGCAAGGATTGGACCTCGCAGCCCAGCCCGACCAAGAGGACTCAACTTGCTCTAGCGTCTGTGCGGCTGGAAGCGGCGCGGGCGCGGGGCGGAAGGACGGCGACCAGTTCAGAGCGAAGCTTGCTTCCTGTCCAGCCCCGATCGTGAAATCGCTCAGCGTGCGGGAACCTTCGCCGCGCGTCGCAACCTGCGTATCGAGCAGGAGCCGGTCGGGACCCGCGATGAACTGAATCCGCCCATCCTCCTGTTTCGAAACCCACGGGACGACGGAGCCGTAGCCGAAGCGTACTACGAGCTCCATCTGCATTGCGACCTCGCCCTGCAGTCCGCGGACGATGCGAACCAGGTCGGACGCGCCGTCCCGTCGGGACATGAAATCCGTGAGACTTACGGCGCCATGTTCGGTGCGAAACACCGTTTCCAGAACGAGCGTGTCGCCCAAATATCGGCGCGAGATGCGGGCGTCACTCGCCTCGGGCGCGATGAGCCATCGTCCGTGCTTGGCTTCGCCAAGCAGCGCGCAAAAGCACGCGCTGCTGTCGAAGCGGGGCAGGCCCAGCCAGTCAATCGAGCCGTCGCGTCCAACGAGCGCGAGGGTCTCGCAATTGCCGATAACGGCGTAATCCTCGATACGGCTTGGCATCAGGGCTCGGATAATCCGGGTGAACGAGACAACGTAAGCTCTACGACGGGTTCCTCGGCCGGGAGCGCCCCTTATCGCCGGACGCCAACTCTCCCCATTTGAGACGATCGCAGCAACCATCGCAAATCGAGCCGGAACTCGTCCGGTCTTAGATCGAGATCGATCGCTGCACGGTTGAAGGAGCGCGTTTCTTCTACCCCGTCTGCGCCTGCGGCGCGCGATCGTCGGCCAAGCATGCGAGGCGCCTTAGAGGACGTCCCACCTTCGTGATGCGCAAATTTTCGCCGGCTCAGCCGCTGATTAATTCGCCAAAGGGCTCCCACAATTCGCCGTTGAACCGGGCGAGCTGCATTTGCCGGATCAGGAAATAATTGTCGGGCGAAGTGTTGATCTTGACGCCCGGCAGCAGCATCGGCAGCTCGAGATCTTTGATGGCGAGCGCCTGGCCTAGAATATTCTCCCGCGACAGATCGTCGCCGCATTGCTCGAGAACATGCACCATCGTTGCGGCGGTCGTGAAGCCGTAGACCGCGATCGCCTGGTGAACGTCCGCCGGGCTCATGTATTTCGTTGCGAAGGCCGCCCATTCCTTGAAGCCGGAATTGTCCTGCCAGCGGGGGTCAGTCGGATCCTTGAGGTATCCGGCGGTGAGCAATCCCTTCGACTTCTCGAGACCCGCGGGCTTCAGCGTTCCTTCGATCGAAGCCGCGCCGAAAAACAGATAGCGTTCCGGCGTCCAGCCGATGTCATAGACTTTGCGGATGGTCTGCGCGGCGGGCTTGTTGGTTGCCGCGATAATCAGCGCGTCGACGCCGGCGCCCTGCAGCGTGATAACCTGCGAATTGACCGTGGGGTCCGTGACCTCGTAAGAAACTTCCTTGACGAGCATTCCGGCATGCTCGGCGCCAAGCGCGTCGCGCACGCCCGTCAAGAAGGTCTTGCCCAATTGATCGTTCTGATAGAGGACGCCGATCTTCGCATCGGGCTTGGTGGCGAGGATATGTTTGGCGTAGATGCTGCCCTCGGTGCTGGTGGCCGGGTTGAAGCCGACCGTCCACGGAAAATGCTGGGGATCGTCGAGCTGGTCGGCGCCGGCGGCGCTAAACAGCTGCGGCACCTTGTTCTCGTTGAGATAAGGCCGGATCGCCAGGCTGGTGAAGCCGCCAAAGGCTTGAAAGATGAACGCGACGCCCTCCTCTTCGATGAGCCGCCGGGTCTGCTCGACGGTCTTGGGCGCGCTGTAGCCGTCGTCGAGGCTGATGAGGTTGAGCTTGCGGCCGTTGACCCCGCCCTTCTCGTTGATCATCTTGAAATAGGCGGCCTCGGCCCTGGCGATCGCGCCGTAGGACGAAGCAGGTCCGCTGTAAGGGAAGGTCTGGCCAATCTTGATCTCGGCATCCGTGACGCCGGGCGCGTTCTCGGCCCAGGCGGCGCGAACCCCGGAAGCCGCGGCGACGGCGGCCGCCGCCGACGATTGCAGGAACACGCGACGCGAGACCATGGCTTTCCTCGCTCATTTTATTCTTATGAACCGAGCAGGTCGAAGCCCCCGCCTGCCCAGTGTTATCTTCTCTTACGGTTCTTTACGAGTCGGAATTCGGCTCTCGCTCATCCTTCCGGCAGCCCCGCTTTGCGCAGTGCGTCGAACGCGGGCTCAAGAACAGGTTTGCGCCCGATCAGCCATTTGACGCTGAGCTTGGGATTGAGGCGGCGGGCTTCGGCGAGGGGGGCCTTCGCCTGATCCATATCACCCTTCAGCGCGTGGGCGGCGGCGAGATTGAGGTAGGAATAGAAAACACGATAACCGGCGTCGATCGCCTTGTTGGCTTCATCGATCGTGGTGTCGAAATGGCCGAGGCCGAGTTCCGCGTCCGCCAAGAAATTGTGCCACTGGCTTAATCTCGGGTCACGCGGACTTAAGCGCACGGCCTGCTGAACATCGGATTTCGATTGTTCGAACTGGCCCAAATAACATTCGGCGGTAGCGCGCGCGGCAAACAGATAGGCGTAGTTTGAATTGAGGGCGAGCCCGGCGTTGGCGACGCGGAGGGCGTCGTTCGGGCGAAGCGTAATGTTCAAATACGTACTTTTCACGCTATATGCGTACGTGTTGTCACGCGCGAGCGCGATGGCTCGGTCGGCCTGACCGAGTATTTTCGCGTCGTAGTCGGTTTCGGGATTGGTCCATCCAAACGAGTATTCGAAGAGATAGGTTGTCGCCGAGCCGACCAATGCATCGTCATCCCTCGGGTCGATCTCGAGCGCTCGCTCGAACAAGGCTCGCACCGCAACGAGGTCGTCCTTCGTTGGCGCCTGTTGCGCCCATCGGATGAGCGCCCCCCGACCGCGCATGTCGAGGTCGATGGAATTGGGGTTTTTCGAGCGGGCCGCCGCTTCCGCTTCCGCCCTGACGAGCTCATAGCTTAGAGCGTTGGCCAATCGCGCCACGACGTCATCTTGCAGTTTGAAGAGATCGGCGACGTCTTCCTGAAATCGATCGGCCCAGAGATGTGCGCCGGTTTCGCTGTCGATGAGTTGCGCGTTGACGCGCACGCGGGTTCCGTCGCGCTGAACCGAGCCTTCGAGCACGTAGCGCACCCCAAGCTCCTTGCCGATCTGCCTGGCGTCGACGGCCTTGCCCTTGTAGGTGAAGGCGGTGTTGCGCGCGATCACGAAGCTGTTGCGGATGCGCGACAGGTCGGTGGTGAGGTTCTCGGTGACGCCGTCGGCGAAATAGTCCTGGCTCGAATCGCTGGAGAGGTTCTTGAAAGGCAGGACGACAATCGAGAGGCGCGGCGGGGTGGGTTTTTGCGGCGCCGGGGCCGGCGGCGCGGGCTTCGCCTGGGCGGAACGCCCAACTTGCAGCGAATAGACGCGGATCGGCTCGGCGATGTTCTTGAGTTGCGTTGGG
This sequence comes from uncultured Alphaproteobacteria bacterium, assembly GCA_963721905.1. Classification (GTDB taxonomy): domain Bacteria; phylum Pseudomonadota; class Alphaproteobacteria; order Rhizobiales; family Beijerinckiaceae; genus Roseiarcus. Next base: position 216,668 of record CAVRMF010000012.1, on the reverse strand, counting down.
CCCAGATCGGTTACGGCGAGATCGAGCCGCGCCTTGACCTGGCGATAGGCGTCCTCGGAGAGACAGATCGCGCCGGGCTGGCAAATGCTCTCCAACCGCGCGGCGATATTGACGCCGTCGCCCATCAGATCGCCGTCGGCTTCCTCGACAACGTCGCCGAGATGAATGCCGACACGGAATTCGATGCGGCGCTCGGGCGGCACGCCGGCGTTGCGCTCGACGAGGCCGTTCTGGACCTCGATGGCGCAACGCACCGCGTCGACCACGCTGCGGAACTCGATAAGGCTGCCGTCGCCGGTGCGCTTGACGATGCGCCCATGATGCGCGGCGATGGCCGGGTCGATCAGATCGCTGCGCAGACCCCGGAGGCGCGACAGGGTTCGATCCTCGTCCGCGCCGGCGAGCCGGCTGTAGCCGACGACGTCGGCAACCAGGATCGCGGCGATCTTCCGGGTCTCGCTCATGGCGAACCTCCGCCGCGCGCCAATTCCCCTCTCCCGCGAGCGGGGAGAAGGGACGCGCGAGACTAGCACAAAAACCCAGTTTTTCTCAGAGACCCTGCAGCTCTATCGTGACGCCGTTCGGGTCCTTGGCGAAGCATTGCCGGATGTCGCTTCCGGGAATGGGCTTGGGACGCGAATGAGGGACGCCGAGGCGGTCGAGGCGGCTCAGCGCGTCGTCCAGGCGGTCGACGGCGAAGGCAACGTGATCCATGGCGTTGTCGACGTTTCCGGCCTCCTCGGCGGTCTCATTGAGATGGACCGCCGCCTTGGTCCCGTCATAGAGCCAAGCGCCGTTGAAGCCGAAGTCGGGCCGCTTGCCTTTCGTGAGACCGAGCGCCTCGGTGTAGAAGGCGATGCTGCCAGCCAAATCCTTCGTGCGGATATTTACGTGATGGATGTGAATAGCCATGTCGACCTCCGGCCGGAATCCTCCCATCCGCAGAAGGTCGCATGGAGAACGGCGCGCGGCAAGCGCTCGAACCCTTGCGTCACCCCGGCGGCAGCCGCACCGTCGCGGTCGCCAGGCACGCGATCCCCTCGCCCCGCCCGGCGAAGCCGAGCCGCTCGGTCGTCGTCGCCTTGACGGCGACGCGGCCGATGTCGAGGCCGGCGATCTCGGCGACGCGGGCGCGCATCGCGTCGCGATGCGGGCCGATCTTCGGCGCTTCGCAAATGAGCGTCGCGTCGAGAGAGACGATGACGCCGCCACGCTCGCCAACGCGCCGCGCCGCGTGGGCCAGGAACGGATGCGACGCCGCGCCCTTCCATTTGGGATCCGAGGGTGGGAAATGGGCGCCGATGTCGCCCTCCGCCAGCGCGCCGTAGATCGCGTCGGCGAGCGCGTGCAGCGCGACGTCCGCGTCCGAATGGCCGCTCAGCGCATGGTCGTGGGGCACGCGCACGCCGCAGAGCCACACGTGATCGCCGGGCGCGAAGGCGTGGACGTCGAAACCCTGGCCGACCCGCGTTTCGCTCGCCGCGCCTGTCAGCCGTGCTTCTGCGGCGAGCAAATCCTTCACCGTCGTCACCTTGCTGTTCTCCGGATCGCCCTCGAACACGTAAGCCGGCGCGCCCGCCCATTCGGCGACGGCGACGTCGTCGGTGAGCTCCGCGACGCCTTCCACCGCCGCACGCCGGTGCGCCTCGAGAATGAGCGCGAAGCGAAACGCCTGCGGCGTCTGTACGGCGCGTAAGCCCGCACGGGGCGGGGTCGCAAGCACCCGGCCTTGCCCATCCACCTGCTTCACTGTGTCGCTGAGCGGCGTTCCGGGAGCCGCCGCGCCGCGGGCCTCCGCCGCCTGGACTGCGCGGGCGACAAGCTCGCGGGCAGGGAAGGGGCGCGCCGCGTCGTGGATGAGGACGATGTCGGGCTTGGCCGCGGCGAGCGCCTCGAGGCCAGCGAGCACGCTCTGCTGGCGGGTCGCGCCGCCGATCGCCGGCTCGCCGATCGCGGACGCGGCCTCGGGCGTCAGGTGCGCAAGCGCCTCGTCATAGAGCGCGCGGTCCTCGGCCCGGATCGCGACCGTCGCGGCGGAAAACGGCCATGCGGCCGTCAGCGCCTCGAGCGTATGGGCGAGCAGCGGCTTGCCGGCGCAGAGGAGATACTGCTTTGGCCGCTCTGCGCCGAGCCTCTCTCCGCGCCCGGCGGCGACCACAACGAGCGCGACAGTGTTTGACGACGGCAAGAACGTCAGACTCCCAAATGTTACCGCTTCCGGCTGATTGTCTCGCCCAGGGACGCGCCAGAGCCCCTTCTCCCCTTGCGGGAGAAGGTGGCGCGAAGCGCCGGATGAGGGGTCCGGCGCTGATGGGCGCCTGGCCAAAGCGCCTGACGGCAAAAACCCCTCACCCCAACCCCTCTCCCGCAAGGGGAGAGGGGAGAGACTCGCCCGGCCGAAAGGATCATTCGGAAACCGTAAGAGACGCCCGGCTTATCGGGCCGCGAGACGCGAGCGTCAATGCGCCGGCGGCCGGCTTGAACTCGCTTCGAACGCCCGCCGATCAATCGCGGGCAACGTGGATTGGGATAAAGCGCCATGCCGCTGAAGCTGATCGTCGCCAACAAGGCCTATTCGTCGTGGTCGCTGAGGCCATGGATCCTGCTCGCGCATTTCAAGATCCCGTTCGAGGAGGTCGTGATCCCGATGGACCGGCCGGAAACACGGGCGGCCATGCTCAAATACGCGCCGAGCGCGAAATGCCCCTCCCTGCGTGACGGCGGGATCGCTGTCTGGGAGTTGCTCGCGATCATGGAATATGTCGCCGAGGCCTATCCGGAGAAGGCGATCTGGCCCAGGGGAAAGGCGGCGCGGGCGCATGCGCGCTCGCTTTCGAGCGAGATGCACGCCGGGTTCTCCGCGTTGAGACAGGCCTGTCCGACCAACTTCCGCCGGAAGCCGAAAGCTATCCCGCTCGGTGACGAGGTTCGCGCCGACATCGCGCGGATCGAGGCGGCTTTCGCCCACGCGCGCGAGACCTTCGGCAAGGCCGGCTCGTTCCTGTTCGGGCGCTTCTGCGCGGCGGATGCGATGTTCGCTCCCGTCGTCAACCGTTTTCACGCCTACGACATCCCGGTCGCAAAGCCGACGCGCGCCTATATGGAGGCGATGATGGCCCTGCCGGCATGGAAGGGCTGGATCGTCGACGCCGAGGCGGAGCCGTGGCGCATCGAAAAGTACGAAGAGATCTGAGGGCGGGCGCGCCTTGAGCGCGAACGAGCAGAACAGCGAAGCCCGGACGCGCAGGACTGCGCGTCCGCGGGTGCGCCGGATCGGCGGGCGGAAAATCATCGCCGAAGGCCTCGAGGGCAACCTCTGGAAGGACGTCTACTTCAATGCGATGACCATGTCCTGGCCGGTGTTCATCGCCGTGCTGGCGGCGGCGTTCGTCGCGATCAACTTCGTCTTCGCGCTGATTTACGACATCGGCGACAAGCCGATCGCGAACGCGCGCGAGGGCCTGGCTGATCTCTTCTTCTTCAGCGTGGAGACCGTCTCGACCGTCGGCTACGGCGATATGCATCCGCAGACGGACTATGGCCACATCGTGGCGACCGTCGAAAACTTCATCGGCTTGCTGACGCTGGCGATGATGACGGGCCTCGTCTTCGCGCGCATTTCGCGTCCCCGCGCCCGGCTCATTTTCTCCCGATATCCCGTGGTCGCCGCGCATAACGGCGTGCCGACGCTGATGTTCCGCATGGCCAACGCGCGCAGCAATTTCATCAGCGAGGCGAGGGCCAAGACCTGGATGATCGGCCCGACCGTGACGCAGGAGGGAAGGCGGCTGGTCGGTTTCCAGCCGATGCGGCTGGTCAAGTCTGAGAATCCGACCCTCGCCTTGAGCTGGTTGCTGTTCCATCCGATCGAGTCGGATAGTCCGCTCTTCGGGATGGACGAAGCCACGCTCGTCGCGAGCGAGATCAATTTTGTCATCAGCATCGTCGGATTCGACGAGACCTCGGGCCAGATCGTTCACGCCAGGGACGTCATCGCAGCCCAGGACGTGCGGTTCGGGCACGAATACGAGGACATTGTCTGGATCGACGAAAGCGGGATGCGCCACATCGACTACGCCAAAATCAACGCGACCCGGCCCGTTGAGAATTAAGTCCGAAAGGTGGCTTCCTTTGGGTCATATTATGAGTTTCGAAAGAGGTTGTGTACAACCATGAACCTATGTTGACACAAGAAATACTAATCTCCCCTACGGAAGTTAGTGAATTGGGAAACGTAAGAGCGGACAGGCAATGACGCGATTGAAAAGCGCCCTCGGCGCGCCGACCGCCGAAGACGAGGAGAACGCCGCCGGATGGGGCGCCCTGCTCGACGAGCTTGAGTCCCGGCGGAGCGCGGCGGCCGAGGGCGGCTCTCCGAAGGCGCGCGAGCGCCACGTGGCGCGGGGAAAGCTCTTGGCCCGGGAGCGCGTCGCCCGGCTCGTCGATCCAGGCTCGCCCTTTCTAGAGGTCGGGGCGCTCGCGGCTTTCGGCATGTACGAGGGCGACGTGCACGGCGCCGGATTGGTGACGGGGATCGGCCTCATCCACGGCCGCGAGGTCATGATCATTGCCAACGATCCGACGATCAAGGGCGGCGCCTATTATCCGATGACGGTCAAGAAACACCTGCGCGCCCAGGAAATCGCAGCCGAAAACCGGCTTCCCTGCGTCTATCTGGTCGACTCCGGCGGCGCCAATCTGCCCCATCAGGCCGAAGTGTTTCCCGATCGCGAGCATTTCGGACGCATCTTCTACAACCAGGCGCGCATGTCGGCGGCGGGGATCGCGCAGGTCGCCGTTGTCATGGGGTCCTGCACCGCGGGCGGCGCCTATGTTCCCGCGATGTCCGACGAGACGATCATCGTCGAGAAGCAGGGGACAATCTTTCTCGCCGGGCCGCCGCTGGTCAAGGCAGCGACCGGCGAGACGGTGACCGCCGAGGATCTCGGCGGCGGCGACCTGCATACGCGGGTGTCGGGCGTCGCCGACAGCCTCGCGCGCGACGATGCGCACGCGCTCGCGCTGGCGCGACGCGCCGTCGGCAATCTGAACCGTCCGCCGAAGCGGGCGATCGAGGCGTGGAAGCCGGTCGAGCCGCTCTACCCCGCCGACGAGCTCTTGCGGATTGCGCCGCTCGACTTGCGCAAGCAGGTCGACGCGCACGAGATCATCGCGCGCCTCGTCGACGGGTCGGAGTTCGACGCCTTCAAGCCGCGCTACGGGACGACGCTCGTCACCGGATTTGCAAGGCTTTCGGGCATGCTCATCGGCATCGTCGCCAGCAACGGCGTGCTCTTTTCCGACAGCGCGCTCAAGGGCGCGCATTTCATCGAGCTCTGCGCACAGCGCGGCGTCCCGCTCCTGTTCCTGCAAAACATTTCGGGCTTCATGGTCGGCCAGCGCTACGAGGCCGGCGGCATCGCCAAGGACGGCGCGAAACTCGTGACCGCGGTCGCCTGCGCCAGCGTGCCCAAGATCACCCTGATTGTCGGCGGTTCGTTCGGCGCCGGCAACTACGGCATGTGCGGACGCGCCTACGGACCGCGGTTTCTTTTCACATGGCCGAACGCGCGCATCAGCGTGATGGGCGGCGAGCAGGCGGCGAGCGTGCTCGCGACGCTGCGGCGGGACAGTTTGGAGGCGGAGGGAAGGGAATGGTCGAGGGAAGAGGAGGAAGCGTTCAAGGCGCCTATTCGCGCCAAGTACGAGACGGAGGGGTCGCCCTACTATGCGACGGCCCGCCTGTGGGACGACGGCATCGTCACCCCGCAGGAGACGCGGCGAGTTCTCTCGCTGGCATTTTCATCGACGCTGAACGCGCCGGCCGAGCCGACGCGCTTCGGCGTCTTCCGTATGTAGGCATGACATTGGAGTGGGACGGACAAATGAGCCTGCCGAGTTTTCAACAGTTGATGTTGCCCGCCTTGCAGACACTGAGCCAGCGCCATGAAGAAATCAGCATCGCAGGGCTCGAAGACGAGGTCGTCAAGACCCTAAGAATCTCGTGCGAGGATCGCGCCCGGATGCTGCCCAGCGGCAACCAGACCGTGTTCGCCAACCGGCTCAACTGGGCCCGCTCCTATCTTTCGAAAGCGGGCCTCATCGAATTGCCGCGGCGCGGATATTGTCGTGCCACCGATCGCGGCCGCGAGCTGCTTGCCGAAGGCGTCAACGAGATCGACCTTGGGGTGCTGGAGCGCTTTCCCGAATTCGCCGCCTGGCGCGGGCAGCAGAAAACGGAGCAGCCCACCGGGCAGACAACGCCGCCGGAAAGCCCCGAAGAAGTGGTCGCCTCCACCTTCGAATTGCTCAATTCGGAGCTGGCGCGCGCGATCGTTGAGCGGGTGCATTCCTTCAGCGCCGGGTTCTTCGAGCGCCTGATCGTCGACCTCCTTGTGCGGATGGGCTATGGCGGCGGCCGGCAGGAAATGGGCCGATCGCTTGGCCGGGTCGGCGATGGCGGCGTAGACGGCGTCATCAAGGAGGACGAGCTCGGCCTCGACGTCGTCTATGTCCAGGCCAAGCGCCTCGACCCGGACAAGGGCGTGCCGCTGCGCGAGGTGCGCGACTTCGTCGGCGGCCTCGAAGGGCACCGGGCGACCAAGGGCGTGTTCGTCACGACGTCGTATTTTCCGTCGACAGCCTATGACTTCATTACGAGGGTCTCGAAGCGGGTCGTGCTGATCGACGGCGGCGAGCTCGCCAACCTGATGATCCGGCATCGGGTCGGCGTGCGGATCAAGGACACCTATGAGGTGAAGAAAATCGACGAGGACTATTTCGTCGAGTAGTTGCCTGATCGGCACAATTGCTTCCGATGTGGAACCAATTTTCGCCGCGCGTGTTTTTTCCGAAGACATGGGACAGGAGGTCGTCATGGGCTTCGGGAGAGGCGCGTTGTTGTGGTTGCTTGGGGTTCCGATCCCGGTCATCATTTTGCTGGCGTTGTTCTGGCATCACTGAGGCAAAAAAAGGGCTGTGGACGCCGCCGGCGGACACAGCCCATTTTCCGCGCGCCGTCAGTCGACGGGGGCATGCTGTCGTGAGAGGCGAGCGAAAAGACCTATTTCTTCTGGCCGCGCCCGGTCAGGAAAAGCGCAGCCCCCAACACCGCCGCCGTGACGATGAGCTGCCTCGGGGCAAGGCTCGGCGCAGTGCGCGCCAGCAAGGATACGAACTGAGGCAGCATCGGGTCAGGTGGAGGCGGGGGCGGAGGCTGGCGCCGGAAGGCGACCGGCAGGAAAGCGACAAGGGCGAGACCCAGCGCAACCGCGGCGACGATCAGCGAGGCGGCCGCCGGCCCGTGCTGAGGCTCCAGCCAGAAGAACAGTGCGGAAAACAGGCCGACGATCGCGAAGAGGAGGAAGAGACCTCCTGCCAGCGCAAACGCCGTGGGAACGGCGACGCGCCGCACCGCCGTTTTCGCCTGCGCCTGGGCGAATGCGACAATCTCGTTGGTCATCGCCGCCTATCCGCGGGTCAGCAGAGCGAGGAGCAGTCCTGCTGTGAACGCGATGCCGATGGCGGCGAGCGGATTCTTCCGAATCGAGTCGCTGAGCTGGTCCCTCGCCTTCGAGAGCTCGTCGCTGTTGGTGAGGAGGTCGCGGCCTCCCTGATAGAGCGCCGACGCCGCGTCCGTGGCTTTCGATTTGAGCTGGTCGAGGTCGGCCCCCGCCGCGAGCTCCTTGGCGCTGTTAATTGCGTGTTGGGCTCGCTTGGCCGCCGCCGACAGCGTTCCGCCGGGCCGCTCCGGATGCGCGTCGTCGTCTTGGCTCGTCATATCGCCTCTCCACAGTTGTCAGCGCTCGTTCGCTCGCAGACCCATTTTCTGCGATTGAATCCTGACCCAGTTGTCCGCTCTCGATAAGTTTCGCGGGCCTTCCCCGCCGCGCGGCGGCTCGGACGATGCCGCCCCGAGAAGATCGTCTCACCCTCATTTCAGCGGCGGGGATGGCGGCTGGGACATCAGCGTGACGGTGGTGATGCCGCCGGCGATGTTCAGACCAGTCTGGCCCTGGACGGAAACCGGCTGCAACGAGAACGCTCGACCTGTGCCTCCGACCAGCGCATTGGCCCCCAGACCCACGCCGGCGGTCGCTTGGGCGCCGACGCCGGTATAGGTCCCGGCGAGCGCTCCGCGCGGAACGCCGGAAGCCGGCGCAATCACGCCCCAAACCAGCTGACCTTGCTGGACGGCGCCGAGAGCGATCCCGAATTGGTCAATCCGCCCGACGTAGGGGTCGACCGGGCCCCCGTTGGCAGGCGTGAACCCGCAGTTCATCGTCTGTCTCTGCGTCAGAATCATCCCGACGCCCGCAGAGACGTCGCAGGTCAGTGTGCCCACCTGCGTCGCATCCTGCGCCGGGGCGGGAGACGCCGTCAGCGCGCTCATCGTCAGAGCCGCGGCGAAAGAAGCAAAGGTGCGGATCATCATATTGTAAGCCCCAAAGTGCCGGCGCGGCTTGCGCCGGGGGGACCCTACCAGAGAGACGCCGCAACGCCTATCGTTGACGGATGTCAATTTTGCTGCGGGACAGGGCCGGCTAGTCGCGACTCCCTGCCGCCGCCGGAAGGCCGCGTTTGAGCCAGAGTTCGGCGGCGGCGCGTCCGCCCTGACGGAGGCGCTCGAGAAACTCACGGCCGACGTTTCCTGCGCTTTCGTCGGCGAGGCCTTCGAACTCCTCGGCCGCCGAGATCCGGCCGATCCGCAGGCGGCGCAGCTTTTCTGTCACGCCGATCATCTTTCCGGCTTTGAGCGCCTCGAGCTCGCTGTTCAGGGTCGCGTTGAACTGGATCTGCTCGATCCGCGTGGCTATTTCGCGTGGCGACACCGGCATCCGCTCCGTCGTCGACGGCGTCACCTGGACGATAAGAATTTGCGCCGCCTCGGACGCCCGAACGAGAGGAACGAGCGGCGGATTGGCGGCGTAGCCGCCATCCCAGTAGGGCTCGCCGTCGAGTTCGATCGCATGATGCAGAAGAGGCAGGCAGGTGGAGGCGAGCACGGCGTCGATGGTTAGTTCTGCGTTGGTCAGGATCCTGAGCTTGCCGTCGCGCACCCGGGTCGCAGCCAGCAAGAGCTTGATCCCGGAGGGTTCGCGCAGGCGCTCGAAATCCACTTCCGCCGCCAGAGCTTCGCGCAGCGGGTTCACATTGAACGGGTTGAACTGATAGGGCGACATGGTGCGCACTACGAGTTCGAGCCCGGCCCCGAGCAGCGCAGATGTGGGCAGAAAGGCCGGCGAACGCCCGATCCGCCCCCAGAATTGCGAAAGACGCGCCCGCGCGCCCTCCCGCCCGCCCTCGATCATCCCGGAGGCCATGAGGACCGCGTTGACCGAGCCCGCGCTCGCGCCGCTGATCGCGTCAAAGCTGATACCTGGCTCTTCGAGGAGCCGGTCGAGCACGCCCCAGGTGAAGGCGCCGAACGATCCGCCGCCTTGCAGCGCGAGCGAGAGCCTGTCTGGCGGCCAGACAGAGACGTCCTGCCCAAGCCCGAGCAAGGCGAGCGCTTTGTCGATCAGGGTCATGTCCAGGCGCAATCCTTCCTAAAAGCGCGGGGGAGCGGTCCTCCAGGAGTTTGACGTCGGCTTCGTGACAGTTTTGGACGCGACTCTCGCAATCCCGGCGCGCCTTCGCTAGATGAGAACTACCCGGGAGGCGCCCATGTTCGCAAATGTCCTCATCGCCAATCGTGGCGAAATCGCCTGCCGGATTATCCGCACGGCGCGGCGGCTAGGGATGCGGACGATTGCGGTGCACACCCCCGCCGACCGTGGCGCTCTCTTTACCCGGCTCGCCGACGAGGTTCACGAGATCGGCGAGGGGGCGAACGGCTATCTTGATGGCGAGGCGATCATTGCGCTCGCGCGGAAAGTGGGCGCCGAATGCCTGCACCCGGGCTATGGCTTTCTCTCGGAGAACGCCGGGTTCGCGGAAGCCTGCGCCCGCGCCGGAATTGTGTTCGTCGGACCTCCGCCCGGCGCGATGCGCGCGATGGGCCTCAAGAACTCAGCCAAGGCGTTGATGCAGAAAGCCGGCGTGCCGGTCGTGCCCGGCTATCACGGCGACAACCAGAACCCGAAATTCCTGCGCGAGAAGGCTTATGAGATCGGCTACCCCGTCCTCATCAAGGCGATCGCAGGCGGCGGCGGGCGCGGCATGCGGCGGGTCGACGCGCATATGGAGTTCGACGTGCAGCTCGAGAGCGCGATTCGCGAGGCGCAGGCGGCGTTCGGCGACGGGCGCGTGCTGATCGAGAAATATGTCGCCGCGCCCCGCCATATCGAACTGCAGGTGTTCGCCGACGCCCATGGGAATTGCGTCCACCTCTACGAGCGCGACTGTTCGCTCCAGCGGCGCCACCAAAAAGTGGTCGAGGAATGCCCGGCGCCGGGCTTGCCAGAGGAGACGCGCGCGGCGATGGCGAAGGCCGCGACCGGGGCGGCGCTCGCCGCGGGCTATGTCGGCGCCGGCACCGTCGAGTTCATCGCCGACGCCTCGCGCGGGCTAGGCCCGAGCGATTTCTTTTTTCTCGAGATGAACACGCGGCTGCAGGTCGAGCATCCGGTCACCGAGGCGGTGACCGGGCTCGATCTCGTCGAATGGCAATTCCGCGTCGCCGCGGGCGAGCGGCTGCCGCTGACGCAAGATGAAATCGCCTGCGAGGGCGCGGCGATCGAGGCGCGCGTCTACGCCGAGGACCCGGAGCACAATTTCCTTCCGTCGCCCGGGCGCATCCTGGCGATGAGCCTCACCGGCGAGGAGGGCCTCCAAGGGGTTCGGGTCGACACGGGATTTGCCGCCGGCGACAGCGTCACGCCGTTCTACGACGCGATGATCGCGAAGCTCATCGTCCACGCGCCGACGCGCGGGGAGGCGAGGGCGGGGCTGAACAGGGAGCTCGACGACGCCGTCGTGATCGGGCCGAAGACCAATCTCGCCTTCTTGCGCGCACTCCTGCGCAGCCCGGAGGTCGCGGAGGGCGCGTTCGACACGGGGTTCATCGACGCCCATCTCGCCAGCCTCGGCGCGATCCCCCAGGCGCCCGATTCACGAGCCGTGCTCGCCGCCGCGCAGAGGCTGCTGGCGAGGCGCGACGCGACGCGGCCTTCGCCGCTCGCGCCCTTCGACCCCTGGGGCGTGGCGGACTCGTTCGAACTCGTCGGCGCGCGCCGGCTCGGCCTCGACGTGACGATCGACGGCAGGCCCGAGCGCCTGCACGTGATCGGAGCCGGCCAGCATTGGCTCGAAGCTGCAGGCGGGCCGGCGCCGCCCTCGGCCGATCGCCCGGAGATCACCCTCTTCGAGACCGCGGACGGCGTCTATGCCTTCGCCGGCGGGCGGCAGGCTTTCGTCGCGCTGATCGACCCGCTGGAGCGCGCGGCCGGCGCCGCGGAGGAGGGTGACGGCGGCGTCCGCGCGCCGATGAACGGGCGCATCGTGTCGCTCGCCGTCGAGGAGGGCGAGACGGTCGAGGCCGGCCAGCGCCTCGCCGTCGTCGAAGCGATGAAGATGGAGCACGCGCTGATCGCACCGTTCGCCGGCGTCGTCGCCGACCTCGTCGCCAATATCGGCGATCAGGTCGAAATGGGGCAAAGGATCATGCGGGTGGAGGCACGGGAGGCGGAAGCGAAGGCCTAGTCCGCCTCGCCTTGCTAACGCCCTACGCCAGGAACAGAATGTCGTCAGACCGGGGGTGAGGACAGGATGGACAATTCAACCGCCGTTGACCACGCCGCGCTTGCGGAACAGATCCCGCTCGATCAGTTCGACGTCAGCGATCCTGGCCTGTATCAGCAGGACGTCTGGCAGCACTATTTCCGACGCCTGCGCCGAGACGCCCCCGTGCATTACTGCAAGGAAAGCCCGCTCGGACCCTATTGGTCGGTGACCAAATATAAGGACATCGTCGACACCGAGGTGAAGCACCGGGCGTTCTCGTCGGCCGACGGCATTGCCCTCCGGGACAGGCCGCCTGGAACCGAACTGCCGATGTTCATCGCAATGGACCCGCCCAAGCATGAAGACGAGCGCAAGGTGGTTCAACCGATCGTCTCGCCGGGGAATCTCGCCAATTTTGAGGGCCTGATCCGAGGCCGCGTCCGCAAGCTGCTCGACGGTTTGCCGCGCGGCGAAACATTCAACTGGGTGGACAGGGTCTCGATCGAATTGACCGTCCAGATGCTGGCGACGCTGTTCGACTTTCCATTCGAGGACCGGCGCAAACTGAGTTACTGGTCGGACTGCGGGACTGCCGTTCCCTACCCGGGCGGCCTCATCGAAAGCGAAGAGCAGCGCGAGCAGGTTTTCGCCGAGTGCCTCGGCTATTTCACGAAGCTGTGGAACGAACGGGTCAACGCGGAGCCGCGGCCCGACCTCATCTCAATGCTCGCCCATGGCGAAGCGACGCGAAACATGAGCCCGCGCGAATATCTCGGCAACCTCCTTCTGCTAATCGTCGGCGGCAACGACACGACCCGCAATTCGATGAGCGGCGGCGTGTTGTTTCTGAGCCAGAATCCCGAAGAGTTCGCGAAGCTCTGCGCCAAACCCGAGCTCGTGGACTCGATGGTGCCGGAAATCATCCGCTACCAGACGCCGCTCGCCTATATGCGCCGCACCGCGCTCGTCGACGCGGAGATTGGCGGCCAGGCGATCCGCCAGGGCGACAAGATTGCCATGTGGTACATCTCCGGCAACCGCGACGAAGAGGCGATCGAGGAGCCCGATCGCTTCATCATTGATCGCCCCCGGCCGCGGCAGCATCTCTCGTTCGGCTTCGGCATTCACCGCTGCTTGGGCAAGAACCTCGCCGAAATGCAGCTGAAGATTCTGTGGGAGGAGATCCTGCAGCGCTTTCCCAAGATCGATGTCGTTGGCGAGCCGAAACGGCTCTACTCGTCATTCGTCCACGGCATAACCGAACTGCCCGTGCGCATTACGGTTTAGACCGTTATTGCGCCTGTAACGAGGATTCCGTTCGCGTTGGGGCGGCGGTCATGCGGCTTTGAGGCCGATGGCTTGAATGAGCTTGTCGAGATCGTCGACGACGCGCTGGTAGAGGCGGTCGAGTTGGGACCGGTGTTGGCTGTGGAGCCTGGCGTCGGCCTTGATGGGCGAGAGGAGGCCGGCGGTCAGCGGGGCGTAGACGCGTTCGAAGAGCTTCAGGAAGACGAGGCAGATCGAGTAGCCGTTGGGAAGGAGCCGGTAGCGGCGCGAGTGCGGCAGCTTTTCGACGAGGCCCTTGGCGCGAAGTTTTGAAAGATCGTAGCGCAGCGAAGCGAGGGTGTAGCGATCGGCGCCGGAGCCGAGGGCGTCGACGACTCTGGGGTGAAGTTCGGCAGTCGTGAAGCTGTTGCCGGCCGCGATGTGGCTGAAGCGCACGAGAGCGTGCATGAGCGCGAGTTGCCGCGGATTGTCGAGCTTAAGGCCGGGAATGCGCTTTCCGGCGGCGGTGATCGTCGGTTGTGCCAGCTTTCGCAATTGCCCTCGATCAAGGAACGTCTCGACGATGTCCTGCTGCACGTTCAAGTAATTGTCGTTGATTGCCGAGAGGGTGGTGCGCAGGGCCGGCAGGTTGTCGACGGCCTTCCTGACGCCGTAATCGGTGACGTTGTTGGTCGAGGCCTCGGTGCGCAGGATGAGGTGATCGCGCACGTACTGCTTGATGAAGCCGTTGCGATAATGGCTGCGAATGACCGGGTTGGCGAGGTCCATGTGCTCGATCTCGGTTTGCAGCTTGCCGTGGTGCAGCTTGGTGACCTTGTGGCCGAAGATCGTGGTGATCTTGTTTGGCTGGCCGATGGTCCGATTGGCGTCGAGGAGCCGTTCGCCGAGCTTGTCGAGCGCGGCGCGACGATGGAAGACGAGATTGTCGCAGAACTCGGTCTGGGCGAAGAACAGCCGATGATGGCAGCCGGCGTGTTCTCGTTCCGCTGGGGTAAAGAACGGCGTGAAGCAGGCGAGCCACTTCTGGCCGCAGATGACGAGGTCGCGAGCGCTTAGCTCGTCGGCCAGTTCTTGCAGGCGCTCGGGTCTGGCGCACCGCATGAAAGCGTTCGAGCATTGCTGAAAGTCGATGCCCTCCTCGCGCATGCGGTTTGCCAGCCAATGGTGCTGGTTGAGGCAGATCCGCGCCGAGAACGGCAGGTAGGGGCACATGCGCACGAACATGCGGCCCCATCGCTCGTCGTTGACATAGAAGTTGAATTGCACAACCCAGCGTTCAGCAAATTGCAGATGCCAGCGGTTTGCCGTCCTGTCGCCGATGGCGATCATAATGCGTGCCGGCTCGCGGGCCTTCAGTACGGCGACGACCTCGTCGGGCTTGGCGTCTTTGAAGTACGGTTCGACGAACTCGTCGCGGCGGCCCTTCGGCGCCTCCAGGACTGGAACGTTGCGCTTCTCCGACCACTGCTTCAGCCACTGCTGAAAGCGATCGGCAATGCCATGCAACGTGCCCCGGCTCACCGGGTACAAATGTCGGTAGGCGTCGAAAAACCCAATGACCCTTTCGGGCTGCTGAAACGGCTGGATCAATCCGTTGAGCAGGATCCGGTCGAAGCAGCGATAGTGAAAGCGAATGCTGTCCTTGTGGTGCTCATAGAAGGCGTTCATGGAAGGCCCCGCCGAGGTGAACTCGGCAAGGTAGCCGACATCTCCAGCTCCCGCGCCCCCGTTCAGGAGCCGCAGGGATATCAAGGGCAACGCCCTTGGCTAGGTGGTAGCTGACCTTGCCTCGCGGCGGCCTTGTAGCAGAGAGCGGACGGGCGCAGGATCAGCGCAAGATCGGCGCCCGGCGCAAGCGCGCCGGGGGGGAGGAAAGCATGCTTCTGCCAACGACGCTCGTCGGGTCCTACGCCCAACCCGAGTGGCTCATCGACCGCGCAAAGCTCGCCGGGCGCTTCCCGCCGCGCGTGAGGGCGAGGGAGCTTTGGCGCATCCCCGAGCCCTTTCTCGCCGAAGCGCAGGACGACGCGACGATCCTCGCCATCAAGGCGCAGGAGGAGGCTGGGCTCGACATCGTGACCGACGGCGAAATCCGCCGTGAGAGCTATTCCAACCGCTTCGCGACCGCGCTCGAAGGGATCGACATCGACAATCCTGGCGTCGCGCTCGACCGCTCTGGCCATCCCAATCCCGTGCCGCGCATCGTTGGACCCATTCGCCGCAAGCATCCGGTCGAGGTCGAGGATCTCAAGTTCTTGCGCCGGCACACGACGCGGAAGGTCAAGATGACCGTGCCCGGCCCGTTCACCATGAGCCAGCAGGCGCAGAACGACTATTTTCCCTCGGCCGCCGAGGCGGCGATGGACTATGCGGCGGCGGTCAACGCCGAGATCAAGGACCTGTTCGCCGCCGGGGCGGATGTCGTCCAGATCGACGAGCCTTACATGCAGGCGCGGCCCGGTCCGGCCGGGGAATACGGCCTCGCGGCGCTCAACCGCGCGCTTGAAGGTGTGACCGGCGTGACGGCGGTGCATATCTGCTTCGGCTACGCCGCGATCATCCATCAGCGCCCGAGCGCCTATTCGTTCCTGTCGCAGCTCAAGGGCTGCCGTTGCCGCCAGGTTTCGATCGAGACCGCGCAGTCCAATCTCGACTGCGCCGTGCTGAAGGACCTGCCGGACAAGACGATCATTCTCGGCGTGCTCGACCTCTCGACGCCCGAGGTCGAGACGCCCGAGACCGTCGCCACGCGCATCCGCCGCGCGCTCGCCTACCGGAAGCCCGAAGACATCATCGTCGCCCCCGACTGCGGCCTCAAATACCTGCCGCGCGACTCCGCCTTCGGCAAGATGAAGGCGATGGTCGAAGGCGCGCGCATCGTGCGCACTGAACTGGAGGCGAAGTAGGGCCGAACGACTCGCTAGAGCTTCCGCGCCACCCTTCTCTGCAGGCGCGGCGCTGCGACTTTGCTGACCACGAACGCCGCCGACGTCACGTCGGTGCTCAGGTGACTGCCCTCTTCGAATGTCAGGCGATAGGCCCCGGGCTGAGACGGCGCCTTCATGTGCATCGACAGGTGCGTGGTGTCGTGTCCAGTGTATCGCACCACCCGTCCGGCGCTGAAGCGCGCGAACGCGTTTGCAGAATTGCCCACAGCTCTGCTCAGTCGCAACTTGCCGTTGATCTTATTGGCGGGCGTGTCGGGAATGACGAGGACGGACATCATTTCGCCGGGCGCGAAAAGCTGCTTGTGCAACGATAGCGCGACCACCGGCGTGACGGCATAAGCCGAAGCCATGACCTGCCCACCTGTCAGGATTTGATAGAGATATTGACGGAAAGGTCCCGTCTTCATGACGCCGAGATGGTCTCCGGGCGTAACGAATGCCGACATGGGCCCCGGTGCGGCGCTCCAAAGCGGGACGGTCCCGTCGCCGACATAGTCTTGCTCGAACGAGAAGGATGCGTCGGAGACGTCGACCTGCTCGATGGTCTGCTGCTGGGTCCCTGCAATGAGGAAATATTCCACTGACGTAGGCTTTTTGCTGATATCCAATGCCCCAAACGAAGCCTGAGCGTCCCCAACGTCCTGCACGCCGAGCCCAAATTGCGCGTCGACCGCGGGCGTGTAGATGTCGAGCGGCACGTTTCCCGGCTGCTGTCTCAACCGGTTATAGTCCGGAGCCGGCAGGCCCTCGCAGCCGCCCGGATAGCGCGGGTCGGAGGCGAGACTGGGCATGTCGCTCGCTGAAATGCCGAAAAAGCCCGATAGGCCAAGCGCTTCCGTCAGCACCGACGGGGCGCCGTGGTGCGGGTTGCAAATGCCGACGAACTGATTAATACTGGAAAACCAGATCTCGTTGTTATACGTGCCGCTTTCCAGAAGCAAGCGGGCGATTAAACCGCCAATTGAATGACAAACGAGAGTAATCGATCGCGAGCCGTTGGCGTAACATCCGGCGATCGTTTCGGCGAGGAGCGGCGTTGTGATGTTCAAGATATCCTTGCGCCAGTCGAAGGGGAAGTCGATCTTCGTTACGTTGCCGCCGTTGGCGTTCAATCCAGCGACGATTGCGTCGAGATCGTCTTCGATCGGTTGATAGACTGGATAGCAGGACGCGGAATCAATCACGCCCTTGACAGCCACGCCTGGGTCCGTCAATTGGGCCAAGCGGTTGTACCCGAAAATGTATTCGAGAAGAGTTGGCGGCCAGACTTCGCTTTCGTTTAGCGACAGACTTGATCCCGCAAAGCCCGGCAGGAAAATGATGGTGTCCATTTGAGCCTCCCGTTATGTAAATTATTGTAGGTCCGGAAAGAGCGTCGACCGGACGCAGAGATTCATAGCGTTTCTCGCGGCCGCCCGATGTGATCGCGGTCACAGGGCCTACGGTAATTCGCTCTGCAGAGGCGCGTTTCGAACGGCGCAAGGGCCCGGGCCGAGTTCGGCCTGTCCGGCTGCGAGGCGGTGGGTATCGATCGGACCGCGCTCGAAGCTTGCCGCGCCCGTCTGCTATGGTTTGCGCCCATGACCCTCCACCTCGTCAAACTCTGCGTCGGCGCGGACTCGCTCGACGACCTCAGGCAATGGATGGCGGCGCGGATGGCCGAGGCCAGGCGCCGCAGCGCGCCGGCGCGCCACGCGCATGTGACGCGCATGGCGCCGAAGCGAGCCGCCGACATTCTCGACGGCGGCTCGCTCTACTGGGTCATCAAGGGCCAGATCTCGGCCCGGCAGGCGATCGTTGGCGTCGAGCCGTTCATGGACGCGGACGGGATCGGCCGCTGCAGGCTCTGGCTCGACGGCGCGGTGGTGGCGGTCGCGCCGCGTCCGATGCGCGCCTTCCAGGGCTGGCGCTACTATGAGGCGAAGTCGGCTCCGCCTGACATCGACGAGGCCCAGCCAGGCTTCGCCGAGATGCCCGACGCGATGCGCCGCGAGCTCGCCGGATTGGGGCTCCTGTAAATTTGTTCGCGGGCTGCTTGTGGCGGCGGGCCCTCGGCACAATGTTTTGAGGCAGAAACGCCGTCTGCGCCAGCAGGAGGAGCGAGAGTTTCGGGGATTAGGCATGGACAGGAAGAAGGACGCGCCGCTCGCTCCGCGCAACCCAAAAGAGGACATCGCGGCCTTCGTCGAGGCCGCGCGCCGCACGCCGGTCCCGGCCGCGGGAACGCGCGGACGGCTCATTTTCGCCCTCGACGCGACGATGAGCCGGCAGCCGACCTGGGATCTCGCCCAGGCTTTGCAGGCCAGGATGTTTCAGGCCGCGGCCGTTCTCGGTGGGCTCGAGGTGCAGCTCGTCTATTTCCGCGGCTTCAACGAGTGCCGGGCGTCAAACTTCGTGTCGGGCGGGCAGGGGCTCGCCGAGCTGATGGGTCGGATCGAAGTGCGCGGCGGCGAGACGCAGATCCGCAAGGTGCTCGCCCACGTGCGGGACGAAGCGAAGCGGGCCAAGGTCGGCGTGCTGGTCTTCGTCGGCGACGCGATGGAGGAGAACCCGGAGAGGCTAGCTGCGCTCGCCGGAGAGCTTGGGCTGCAGGGCGTGAAGGCCTTCATGTTCCAGGAGGGCAATGACCCTGCTGCGCGACGCACGTTCAGCGAGATCGCCCGCCTCACGGGCGGCGCCTACAGCGCCTTCGACGCCGGCGCGTCGGCGCGTCTCGAATCGCTGCTGCGGGCGGCGGCGGCCTATGCCGCGGGCGGCCATGCGGCGCTCGCCCGCGAGGCCGACACCGATCCGGCCGCCAGGCTTCTGCTGTCGCAGATGCGGGGATCGTGAATTTGGCGTAGTTTCTGACGCGCAAGGGTGATCCTAGTCTGCGGCCGAAGATGTTGGCTGCGCGAGCGCCACAGTGAAAGCGTTACCGCGATGAATTTCATCATCGGGCTGATATTGCTGTTTCTTTTGCTGTCGGCAATCAAGCAGTTCGCGCGCATGGACACGGCCGCTGCGGCGCGGCTCGTGCGCCACAGCGGGGGCGTCCTCGGGCTGATCGGCGCTGTACTGCTCTTGTTGCGCGGCCGGGTCGGCTTTGCGGCGGCGCTGGCCGGCATGGCGGCGAGCTTCGCCGGCTGGCGCGCTTTCGGCCCCGCGTGGACTTCGTTTCGGACGGGAGGCCCCGGCGCGGGCGCGCGAACGGGGCGCGTCTCAACCGCCCGTTCGGCGATGATCGAAATGCGGCTCGATCACGACAGCGGCCTCATCAGTGGCGACGTCCTTGCCGGCGTCTACGCGGGGAAGGCGCTTGAGGCGCTCTCGCGGCCGGACCTCCTCGCCTTGCGGGACGAGCTCTTGCGCGACGACCCGGACGGCGCCAATCTCCTAGAGGCTTATCTCGACCGCCGGTTTGCCGGCTGGCGTCAGACAGAGCAGGGTCAGCGCCAGGGGCGGGGGAACGTCGGCCCCGGAAGCGCGATGACGCGCCGGGAAGCCTACGAAATTCTGGGTTTGCCGGAGGGCGCGAGCGCGGCCGAAATTATTCGCGCCCACCGAACGCTGATGAAGAAGTTTCACCCAGATCATGGCGGCTCGACCGCTCTTGCCGCGAGGGTCAATCAGGCCAAGGATGTTCTGATGCAACGACAAGGCTGAGGCGCTCCGGGCGGAGAATGGAGGACCAGGGTCAAAGGCTCCCGTGTCAGTCGGGGGCGGCGAAGCAGGAGAATCCGTTGCGTTTGAGCGAGCGGCAGGCGAACTCAGCGGACGCCGGATCGAGGCCGGCGAACCGGGCGCGATAGAACGTGTCTTCGCCCTTCTGCACTTTTTCAGTGACCGGCTTCGCCGCCGCAACCGCCCTGGGGTCGCGCTCGCGCGCCTTGGCCAGCAGGGCGTTCGCCTTTGCCGCGTCGTCGGTCGCGCCGATCTGGATCACCCAGCCCCTGTGCGTGACCGCGTCCTCGTCGTCGGCCTCAGCGGACGTCCGCGCTGCGATTGTCGCCGCGGCCGGCGCCACGTCGCCCGGGGGTTTCGGCTTGGCCGGCGGGATTGGGCCCCCGACGCTCGCCTGAGCCATCTTCTCGCCCCTCGAGACCGGATCCGGCCCTTTCACCCATCCGAGCTCCGCCGGACTCTGGGCGCGCGTCGATGGCGCGGCGGCGACGGCCGAACGCGGAGGCGCCGGTTGTTCCGCGCGTCGCGCTTTGCCGGGCGGCTTGACGGCTGCGGCGCGGAGCGTTGTCGCCTGGTCCTCTTCCGCATCGTCGCCTTCTGCGAGCGGCGTCTCAGCCGTGCGAGCCGAAGGAGCGCGCGAGGGGACGTTGGCTGCGGGCGCGTCCGGATGCGGGCTATTCGGCTCTGGAGCCGCCGCGCGCTGAGGCGGCTCTTCGCGGGACGCGTCGGCGACCATTGTCGCCGTATGCGCCGTCGAAGCCTCGGCGATATGATCCTCGATGATGTTCTCCATGATCCGGTCGCGCCCGCCGGCGGTGCGTCCGCCCATGACGACGGCGACCAACGAACGGCCGTCGCGATGCACGGAGGTCAGGAGATTGAAGCCCGAGGCGCGCGTATAGCCCGTCTTGATTCCGTCCACGCCATCGACGCGGCCGAGCAGATGATTGTGGTTGCCGATGATCTCGCCCGCATATTGAAACTCGTGAGTCGAAAAATATTTGAAGTAGCGAGGAAAGCGCTCCTCGAGCGAACGGGCGAGAATGGTGAGGTCGCGCGCGGTGGTGATCTGCTCGTCATTGGGCAGCCCCGAGGCGTTGCGATAGACCGTGTTTGCCATGCCGAGCGCATGGGCCTTGCGCGTCATCATCTCGGCAAACGTCCCCTCGTCGCGCCCGATTGCTTCGGCGATTGCAACTGCGACGTCGTTGGCCGATCGCGTCACGACCGCCTTGATCGCATCCTCCACGCTGATCATCTCGCCGGGCTCGATGCCGAGCTTCGATGGCTCCTGCGCCGCGGCGTGTTCGGAGACCGGGATCCGCGTCTGGAGCGTCATTGCGCCACTGTCGAGCTGCTCGAACAGCAGGTAGAGGGTCATAACCTTGGTGATCGAGGCCGGATGCCGCGGCTCGTCTTCGGCGACCGCCCAGATGGTGCGACCGGTGTTGGCGTCGACGACGATGGCGGAGAAAGCCGGCGAGGCCGGGACGCCTGCTGCATAACGGCGCGCGTGAGGCGAGGCGTAGCGGGCGACATGTCCGTAATGCGCGTAATGCGCGTAATGTCGATAATGCCGGTAGTGATGGGCTTCGGCAGGCGCGCCGGCGAAGGCGAAGGCCGAAACCGCAGTCAACGCTCCAGCGGCAAATCGAGCAAGGCGCCCCAGTTGCCAGTCAATCGTACGCCACGCCATAAACACGCCCCGCTTTTACGCCGCAACCCCAAAGAGTTGCGAAACTCACACACAGGACGAGGTTATGGCGGCGCGGTTACGGCCGGGTTAACGAAAAGCAATGTGATGGAGGCAAATCGGCGGGCATAGCCCCGGCGCCTCGGGGATTAGCCCGGCCGCCGCCGTTATACCTCTCAACAGTCACTTTAGAATACCCATTCAAATATATGATGTTAGTTAAGAACGCAATTGGCTGTGTGGTTAATCACGCTTTCCTCATGGTGTTTTCTGGGGAAAAATGGTGCGATGCAAAAAACCACTTGACTTTTATTGTGCAGTGCACATATTAGGATCATCGACATTAGCCGCTGTCCATGTAGCGGCCAACACAAGGGTTGAAGATGACTACCGCGCCAAGTCTCGAAGCATTCCAGGATTTCTCCAAGCAGCAGATGGAAGCGTTCACCGCCGCTTCGGCGACGTTGACGAAGGGCCTGCAGGAGATCGCCGCCGAATTCGACCGACTATTCGAAGAAGGCTTTCGCCGCCGGCTCGGCAGTGGTCGAGAAGCTGCTCGGCGCCCGCAGCGTCGAGGCCGCCGTCCAGATTCAGAGCGAATACGCCAAGCAGGCCTACGAGGGCTTCGTCGCCCAGTCCAGCAAGTTCTCCGAACTTTATGCGAAGGTCGCCTCTGACGCGCTCAAGCCGGTCACTGCGGCTTACGCCAACCTTCAGGCGAAGTAAGTCACGGCGGCGTCTTTGGCGCCGTCTGGCCCGAGGACGAAAAAAATTTTGATGCCGGCGTCCTTTGAGGGCCGCCGGCATTTTTTGTTGCTCTTCGCGCGCCGAATGCAGAGCGGCACGGAACACAATCGAAATGCACGGCGTTTTCGTTATGATCTCATCGTCGGCGTCTCATCGGGATTCGGGCGCCGTTCAAGACTGCATTGCGCCTCTTGCGCGTCGCGGACAAATTGGCAATTCTGCATATCCGGTTTCCTCTCGCGAGGAGCCCGTCGAGCGCCTATATTATGTCCAAGTTCGCGTGCGATGTTGTCTGGTCCTAGCGTGCAACCGGCAAGCAAGGGGTCGTCCGTGTCTACCGCCTCCAATCCGTTTGTGGTTCGCCTTCGTGCGGGCATGGCGCGTCTTGCGAGGTGGTTCAATCCGGGCTTCGGCGCTGCGGGCGCGGCTTTGCAG
Organism: uncultured Alphaproteobacteria bacterium; assembly: GCA_963721905.1. GTDB lineage: Bacteria > Pseudomonadota > Alphaproteobacteria > Rhizobiales > Beijerinckiaceae > Roseiarcus. The sequence continues at coordinate 194,231 of CAVRMF010000012.1, read as the reverse complement.
GCCCGCCCGACAGGCGCGCGGGAGCCGAAACGGGGAGGGGAAACGCCTGGCAGCGGGGCGGCCGTCATCACCCGGACGCGCGCGCAGACGAAGCGGCCGAGCATGTATCGAGTGCTACTCTTGAACGACGATTATACGCCCATGGAGTTCGTGATCTCGATCCTTCAGGCGTTCTTCAACAAGGACCCCGAGGAGGCCACGCAGATCATGCTGCAAGTTCATCATAACGGCGTGGGGGAGTGCGGCGTCTACACCTATGAAATCGCCGAGACCAAGGTGTCCCAGGTGATGGACCACGCCCGTAAGAATCAGCATCCTCTGCAGTGCATCATGGAAAAGAAGTGAGGCGCCCAATGCCGATTTTCTCCCGCGCGCTCGAAAAAACCCTTCGCAAAGCGCTGTCGCTGGCGAACGAGCGCCGCCACGAATATGCGACGCTGGAGCACCTGCTGCTTGCTCTGATCGACGACGTCGATGCGGCGGCGGTCTTGCGCGCCTGCGGGGTCGACCTCGACGCGCTGCGCAAGACGGTGATCCAATACCTCGATACGGAACTGGAAAACCTCATCGTCGAGAGCCAGGAGGAAGCGAAGGCGACCAACGGATTCCAGCGGGTCGTCCAGCGCGCCGCGTTCCACGTTCAGTCTTCGGGCCGCGAAGAAGTGACCGGCGCCAACGTGCTTGTCGCCATCTTCGCCGAGCGCGAGACGCATGCCGCGTTCTTCCTGCAGGAGCAGGACATGACGCGTTACGACGCGGTGAATTACATCAGCCACGGGATCGCCAAGCGTCCCGGCCACTCCGATCCCTCCCGTCTGCCGCGCGGCGCCGACGAGGAGCACGAAGCGCGCGACGCGAAAGATGCGAAAGACAACAGCGATTCCAAGAAAAAGGAAGGCGCGCTCGACGCTTATTGCGTCAACCTCAACCGCAAGGCGAGGGAGGGGCGGATCGATCCGCTGATCGGTCGCGAGGCGGAGGTGCAGCGCACGATCCAGGTTCTGTGTCGTCGCCAGAAAAACAATCCGCTGTTGGTCGGCGACCCCGGGGTCGGCAAGACCGCGATCGCGGAAGGCCTCGCTCGCAAGATCGTCAATTCCGACGTCCCTGAGGTGCTCGAGGGCGCGACGGTGTTCGCGCTCGACATGGGCGCTCTTCTTGCCGGCACCCGCTATCGCGGCGACTTCGAGGAGCGACTGAAGCAGGTGATGAAAGAGATTGAACAGCACAAGGACGCGATCCTCTTCATCGACGAGATTCATACCGTCATCGGCGCCGGCGCCACGTCCGGCGGCGCGATGGACGCGTCAAACCTGTTGAAGCCAGCTTTGGCTCAAGGGACGCTGCGCTGCATCGGCTCGACGACCTACAAGGAATACCGGCAGTATTTCGAAAAGGATCGCGCGCTGGTCCGCCGCTTCCAAAAGATCGACGTCAAGGAGCCGAGCGTCGCCGACGCGATCGAAATCCTCAAGGGACTCAAGCCGTATTTCGAGGAGTTCCACAAGCTGCGCTACACCGGCGAGGCTGTGAAAGCGGCGGTCGAACTGTCGTCGCGCTACATTCACGATCGCAAGCTGCCTGACAAGGCGATCGACGTGATCGACGAGACCGGCGCCTCGCAGATGCTTCTGCCGGAACCGAAGCGCAAGAAGACGATCGGGGTGAAGGAGATCGAGGCGACCGTCGCCTCCATGGCGCGTATCCCGCCGAAGTCCGTCTCCAAGGACGACACCGAGGTGCTGGCGCATCTCGAAGAGACCTTGAAGCGGGCCGTTTACGGCCAGGACGAGGCGGTGGCGTCGTTGGCCTCGGCGATCAAGCTCGCCCGGGCCGGGCTTCGCGATCCGGAGAAACCGATCGGCTGCTATCTGTTCTCGGGACCGACGGGCGTCGGCAAAACGGAAGCCGCGCGCCAGCTTGCTTTGAGCCTTGGCCTGGAGCTCATCCGATTCGACATGTCGGAGTATATGGAGCGCCATACAGTGTCGCGCCTGATCGGCGCGCCTCCCGGCTATGTCGGCTTCGATCAGGGCGGACTCTTGACCGATGCGATCGACCAGCATCCGCATTGCGTGCTGCTCTTGGACGAGATCGAGAAGGCGCATCCCGATCTGTTCAACATCCTGTTGCAGATCATGGACCATGGGAAACTGACCGACCATTCCGGCAAGGCCATCGATTTCCGAAACGTGATCCTGATCATGACGACCAATGCGGGCGCTCACGATCTCGCGAAGGCGGCCTTCGGCTTCCACCAGTCCAAGCGCGAGGGGGACGACCGCGAGGCGATCGACCGGCTGTTCGCGCCGGAGTTCCGCAACCGGCTCGATGCGATCGTCGCGTTCTCGCGTCTGCCCGAATCAGTGATCGCCCGGGTGGTCGACAAGTTCATCCTTCAGCTCGAGGCGCAGCTTTCGGACCGCAACGTCACGATCGAGCTCACGGACGAAGCGCGCGGCTGGCTGGTCAAGAACGGCTACGACGAAGCGATGGGCGCTCGGCCGATGGCGCGGGTCATCCAGGTCCAGATTAAGACGCCGCTTGCCGATGAAGTGCTGTTTGGACGGCTGAAGAACGGCGGCGTCGTCAAGGTGGTCGTCACCGCAGACGAGACCGGCGTGAAGAAGCTCGGGTTCGTCTATCCCGAAGGGCCGGCGCAGCCACGCATGGAGCGTGACCTGATCGTTGCGGCCAAAGCCCGCGGTCGATCGCGCAAACGCCTGGAGCCCGAGACTCCGTCCGCTAACAGCAAGACGCCAGAGCCGGAACCGGAAGCGCCATAGACGCGATTTGTCCGGATCCGCGGCCCCGCCGCCGGGTTGGTCGCAAAGAGCCGCCAAAGCAAAGCTGGAGGCGAGGCGCTTAGCCTTCCTCCAGCTTTTCTATGAAAACTGCACCATCACAGGCCGTCGCCCGGTCCCGCCGCGCAACAAAAAAGGGAAGGCGTTTTCGCCTTCCCTTCGTTTTTCGTTCAGGTTCCGATCGAGTTCTCAGAACTTGTAGTTGACGCCTGCTCGGAAGATCGATCCGTCGTACGTGTACTTCGCGTTGACGAAGGTGCCCGGGAAGTCGGCAAGGACAGCACTGTTCCCCCCCACGTTGAAATTGCTGCTGCCGAGGTTATAGTACAGATATTCGCCCTTGATCGTGACGTTGTTGGTGATGGCGTACTCAACGCCCGCGCCGAGCGTCCAGCCGACCCGCGATGAACTTGGCTGGCCCTGCCAGAACAAGCCCGACGTGTTGTCGAAAATGCTCAGATGACCGCTTCCGCCGCCATAGGCGATACCGCCCGTCCCATAGAACATCAGGCGATTGTCCGGCGTGGCGACGAAGCCGATACGGCCGCGGGTCGTGCCGAGCCAGCTGAGGCGCGCCGAAGCGTTCACGTTCAGAGAGTCGCCGCTGAGACTAACGATGCTGCCGCCCGAAGTCGTAATGATGGTGCCGGGCCCGAACGGATTGCCAATCGCGTTGAAGCTCTTGCTCGCGGTGGTCCCGTCGAAGTCGGTTTCGAGGCCGAACACGAACGCGCCGGACTGCCAGTTGTAGCCGGCCTGACCGCCGCCGATGAACCCGCTCGCGCCCGACCCGAGCGAGTTCGGAAGACTGCCCTGAAGGAACGTGAAGCCGACGGGAACATTGAGCGTTAGGTCGCGGCTGCCGGTGGTAAAGATCCCGCCGGCATTCGCGCCGATGTAGAAGCCAGTCCAGGTGAAGGGCGGCGGCACGAACACCGGCGCCGGCGCCATCTTCTTTGTGGGAAGGTCAGCGGCCTGAGCGGCGAAGGCGCCCGCAACGGTCAACGCCGCGGCGGCGGCTCCCATAAGCCAACGATTGGTCATCTTCAGTCTCCGTTTAGATCGGCTCCGCCATGCACCCGCGCGCCGTCGCCCGTTTGAAATTTATGGCCCCTCTATATGTAACTGGGCTTGCCGAGTCCACCTCTGCGCCCGAAATTTGATCGTCTTGGTCATCGGATGTGGCAAAATTGACACAAAAAATGGGCGCTTGGTTAAGCAATTGTTTGTGAAGAAGCCTGTTTTGGCAAGGCGTTAACCGGTGACGAGGCTCGCCAGCAGCACCGCAATGACGCCGGTCAGGAAAACACCGTCAAATGTGCCAGCCCCGCCGATCGAGGCGACCGGAGCGCCGAGACTCTGCAGCGCGCCCAGGTTGAGCAGGTCCGCCCCGACGAGGACGCCGATGCAGCCGCCGATATAGGCGAGCGGGCCGGCGTAGCGGCGCGACAGCAACAGCGCCGCGGCCGCCGCGAGCAGCGGCGGCACGAAGGTCGGCACAGCAATCCCGACCCCGGGAACCGGCGTCGCCATCTGGTGGACCAAGAAGGCGACGACCGCAACCGCGATGAGGCCTGGCCCCCACAGACGATAGCGCATGAGCAGATAGACGGAGAGCATGATGGGGATCACAGCCCCGCCCACGTTGATGGCGAGAATCGTGCCGGGCCAGTCGACCGCGACCGGCGCGAGGAACGGCACGCCCATGATCTCCACCACCTCGCGCGAAACAACGCGTTCTTCCGGCAGCCGTACGAGGGGCAGGTTGACGTAGGAGCCCAGCAGTGAAGCAAACAGAATGAAGACAACGACGAACGGATCGAGACCAAGCGCCGAGGAGACGCGGTTCAAGAGCCCGATCTGGATCAGAATCGCGAGCGCCACGAGGATGGCGAAGAAGAGCGCCGCGAGGCCCCCGCTCAGCGGGAAGTAATGGAGATGGCTCACGGCGCGAAGGCCGCGATGATCTTCTCGGCGTGCGGGCGCAGCGCCTCGGCGCTCTGGAACGGGCCGCCCGGGGGCCGGAGCGGAACTCCGGTCCAGCGCGGCAGCACATGGAAATGCAGATGGAACACCTGCTGCCCGCCGGCCACCTCGTTGAACTGCTGAAGCGAAATCCCTTCCGCCTTCATGCCGTCCCTGACGGCATGGGCGACCTTCTGCACCGACGGCATGAAGCGAGCCAGGTCCTCGGGCTCGATGTCGAAGAGGTTCCGCGCCGGAACCTTCGGGATCACCAGCGTGTGCCCTTCGGCCCGCGGCATCACGTCCATGAAGGCGAGCGAAACCTCATCCTCGAAGATTTCTCATGCAGGGCGCCTCGCCGCGCAGAATTTTGGCGAAAATGTTGTTCGGGTCATAGATCGGCGTCAAAGGAGTCTCCAAAGGAATTTTCGACGGCTTCCGCGTTTTCCGTTTCGCCCCGCTTGAACGGCGCGTGACCCTCGTAATGGGCGATCGTTCGCGCCACAGCCTCACGCTCGCGCCTCAAATAGTCGGCGATCGCCCTGGCGAGGCCGGCATCGGCGAATTCGTGGGCCGAATAGGTCACCACGGGCCGATAGCCGCGCGCGAGCTTGTGCTCCCCTTGCGCGCCCGCTTCCACCCGCTTGAGGCCATGAGCTAGCGCGAATTCGATCGCCTGATAGTAGCAGACCTCGAAATGGAGGAAGGGCCGCTCCTCGATCGCGCCCCAGTTGCGCCCATAGAGCGCGTCGTCGCCGATGAAATTGATTGCGCCGGCTATATAGCGCCCGTTGCGCTTGGCCATCACCAGGAGAATGCGCTCGGGCATCGACGCCCCGACCCGGTCGAAGAAATCCCGGGTGAGGTAGGGCCGGCCCCATTTACGCGAACCGGTGTCCATGTAAAAGGCGAAGAACACCTTCCAATGCTCTGGCCTGATTGCGGAACCCGTGAGCCACTCGATTGTCACGTCGCCGGCCAGCGCATCGCGCCTTTCGCGCCTGATCGATTTGCGCTTGCGTGAGGCCAGCGCCGTCAGAAAATCGTCGAAGCTGGAAAAGCCGTCGCAGAAGAAATGGAACTGCTCGCCGTGGCGGATAAGGAATCCGGCGCGCTCGAGACGCCGCGCGTCCTCGGCGGTCGGAAAGGTCACATGCAGCGAGGAGGCTCGGGTCTGCTTGCGCAGTTCGCGCAAGCCCGCGATCAGCGCCTCGCGCGCGCCCTCGGGCGCGTTCGCCGCGACCAGGAGGCGCCGCCCGGTCGCCGGGGTGAAGGGCGCGGCGACCTGCAGCTTCGGATAGTAGCGCCCGCCGGCGCGTTCATAGGCGTCGGCCCAGGCATGGTCGAACACGTATTCGCCCATGCTGTGGCTCTTGAGATAGGACGCCGCGGCGGCGATGACGCGCCCCGATGAATCCTCGACGAGCACATGCGCCGGCGTCCATCCGGTCCGCCCGCCGACCGAGCCCGACGCCTCGAGCGAATTGAGGAAAGCGTGCGACATGAACGGGTTGTACCGCTCGCCCCCGGACTCCGCTTCCGACAGGCCACGCGGATTGGCGCAGGCGTCCCACGCCGCCGAATCGACGGCGGCGATGGAGGCGACGACGCGGGCGGTGAAGGAAGCCATGGGAAGCATACGGTCCGAACGGTGCTGCGCCGCATCATAGCATGGCGGGCCATTCGGCCGGCAAGCGGGCAGGGCAAGTGGCAGGGGAGAGCGCGCAAGACTTTCTCCTACCGTTGCCGGGCAGCGCCGGCATCGCTAGGCTCGCTTCGCCCCCTCTCTTTGCGGACCTCGAGTTGACCAGGCGTCTCGATGTTTGAACCAGCGCCTGCGCAGGTCTTCGTGCGCCGCCCGTACTACCCGTGGCTCGTGGTTGGAACGGTCTGCATCGGCACGTTCATCGGCCAGGCCGACGCCAGCATCGTGCAGCTCGCGCTGCCCTCTCTCGAGGACGCGTTCGGCGCCCCGCTCGACGCGGCGAGCTGGGTCGCGCTCGGCTACATGCTGGCCTTTGCTTCCGTGCTGCCGGTCTTTGCCCGTTGGGCCGAGATCGCCGGGCGCAAGACGCTGTATCTTTCCGGCTTTGTACTGTTCGGCCTGTGGTCGGCGTTATGCGGCCTGGCGCCGAGCCTGCCGGCCCTCATCGGCTTCCGCGTACTGCAGGGCATGAGCGGCGCCTTGCTTGGGGCCAACAGCGTCGTGATCCTGGTCGCCGCCGCGGGTCCGGCGCGGCGCGGACAGGCCTTGGGAATCATGTCGGCGGCCCAGGCGGTGGGCTTGAGCATCGGCCCGGCGCTCGGCGGCGTGCTTTTGGGCACGCTCGGCTGGCGGTGGATCTTCTGGGTCACTGTCCCCTTCGCTGTCCTCGGCACGGCCCTCGGCTGGCTGATCGTGCCGCGGACGACGACGTTCTCCAGCGATCGTCGCTTCGACTTGCCGGGCGCGATCCTGCTGGTCCCTGCGCTCGCAGCGCTCCTCCTGGCGATCTCGGAACTCCAGGCCTGGGGGCTCTCAGCTTTGCTCATCGCTTGCGCCGTCGCCGCGCCCCTGCTGCTCGGCGGCTTCATCTGGCGCGAGGTCCGGGCGCCGGCGCCGCTCATCAACCTCAGCCTCTTCCGGTCCGCCGCCTTCTCGGCCGGAAGCGTCGGCGTACTCGTCTCCTATGGGATGCTGTACGGGATGTTCTTCGCGATGTCGTTCGCGCTCGTCCGCGGCTACCACGATCAGCCGTTGGCAGCGGGCTTCCGGCTCACCATCGTCCCGGTCGCGCTCGGGCTCGTCGCGCCGTTCAGCGGCGCGCTCTCGGACAAGCGCCCGCGCCTGCTGATGCTCGCCGGCATGGCGTTTTGCGTCGCCTCGGCGATGGCGCTGACGAGGTTGCTCGACGGAACGCCGGAGAGCCTGATCGGCGTCATGGTCGGGCTCGCCGCGTTCGGCGTGGGCTTAGGCTTCTATATCGCGCCCAACAACAATGCGACGATGAGCGCCGCGCCCGCCGACAAGTCGGGCGTTGCGGGCGGACTGCTCAATCTTTTACGCGCTTTCGGCGGCGGCGTCGGCATCGCCGCATCCTCTGTGGTGCTCGCCTGGGGACTCGAATCGGCGACCGGCGTCCACGAGCGCACCACCGGCGCGCCTGAGGCCGCACTGCTCGCGGCGGCCGGCGACGTGCTCGTCCTGCTCGCGCTTTTCGGGGCGCTGGGCGCAGCGATGGCGCTCATTCGCAATGACCCGAAAGTGGCGGCGCGCAAGGCCGTCGGCGCAGGCGCGCCGAAGCCGTTGTAATTCCGTGGGCCAAGCTCGCTTGGCCAATCGGCCTGGCGCCGGTTTACCTTGGCGCGCACTTGGGGAACACTGGTGTCAATGGCCCGCGATCGGGGTCGCCGTTCGGGGCTCCATTGGGAATGGAAGCAGCCATGTTCTCATACAGCGCATTGGTTAGCTCGGAAGGCGGCGACGCCAGTTTTCAGAACAACCTTCCCGACCCGGTCACGTCCGGCAAGGAGCTGCCGACTTTCAAGTTCGAGCTGGAGAAGTCGGAAGGGCGGGTGATCGACGGCAGCTACGGCAAGGAGGCGACGGTCGCCCAACTGCCGATCTCCAAAGGCCTCGCTGGCGTCTCGATGCTGATGCAGCCCGGGGTGATGCGCGAGCTTCATTGGCACGCCACCGCGGCGGAATGGGCCTTCGTCATCGAAGGTCAGGTTCGCACCACGGTCGTCGACCCGAGCGGCTCATCGGAGACCAATGACTTCGCGCCCGGCGATCTCTGGTATTTTCCGCGCGGTCACGGACACGTCATTCAAACGCTGGGCGAAAAGCCCTGTCGCTTCATCCTGGTTTTCGACAACGGCTATTTTTCCGAGTTTGGCACGTTCAGCATTACCGACTGGATGGGCCACGCGCCGAAGGAGCTGCTGGCGAAGAACTTCCGTCTCCCAGCCTCCGCCTTCGAGACCATCCCGAAGAAAGAAGTCTATTTCGCCAAGGGCAAGATTCCTCCGGCGGTCCCCCCGGCGCCGTTGCAGGGCTGGTATCCGCCGCCGCTGACGCACAAGTATAGCCTCCTCTCGCAGAAGCCCTTCGAGGTCTTCGATGGCGGCGTCGAATGGCGTGCGGACGGGTCTCAATTCCCCATCTCCACCACCATGACCGGCGTGGTGCTCGACATGGAGGTCGGCGTCCTGCGCGAGCTGCACTGGCATCCGAACGCGAGCGAGTGGCAGTACGTGCTCTCCGGCGATCTTCGCGTGACGCTGTTCGGCTCGAAGGGGCGCTGGCGCGAGGAGACTCTCGGCCAGGGCGACGTCTGCTACATCCCGCAAGGGTTCGGGCATTCGATCGAGAACGTCGGCAGCGGGAAGGCGCGCATCCTGATCGTGTTCAACAGCGGCCATTACCAGACGATCAACTTGTCGCAGTGGATCGCCGGCAATTCGACCGATGTTCTGGCGACCAACTTCTCCGAGCAGGCTTCGTTTTTCGAGAAATTCCCGCGCAAGGACGTCTTCATGACGAAGTAGCCCGTCGTCTCGAAGCGCAAGCGCAGCATCAGACCAGGCAGCGAAGGCTCGAAGCGGAATGCGATCGTTCAACGCCAAGCGAGCTCCAGTCTTCGCGAAAACCGGCATGGCCTGCTCCAGCCAGCCGCTCACGGCTTCGGTCGGCAGAGACATTCTCAAGGCCGGCGGCAACGCCGCCGACGCGGCGATTGCCATGGCGGCGATGGTCAGCGTCACCGAGCCGATGATGAACGGGCTCGGCGGCGACTGCATGATTCTCGTCTATTGGAACGGCGCTGTCCTTGGTCTCAACGGCAGCGGCCGCGCAGGATCACAACTGGCCATCGACAATCTTCGCGCCTCCGGATTTTCGTCGATGCCCCAGGCAGGCGCTGCGACCGTGACCGTCCCAGGCGCTCTCGACGGCTACCTTGCGTTGCACAAGCGCTTCGGCTCGATGGATTTGAGCGCGCTCGTCGAGCCCGCTGCGGCCTATGCCGAGGAAGGCTTCGCCGTCGGCGCGAAGATCAGTCAGGTCTGGAAATGGGGCGCCTCGAAGCTCAAGTGCTTCTCCCCGGATGCGACTCCTTACCTGCCGGGCGGCGTTCCACCCAAGCCGGGCGAGATCTTCCATCAAAGCGATCTTGCGAGGACGTGGCGTTTGATCGGCAAGAATGGCCGCGACGCATTTTATGGCGGAGAGATTCGCGACCGGATCCTTGCCGCGTTGCAGAAGACCGGCGGTTACCTCGTCAGCGAAGACTTCGATGAGACGCAGGCTGAATGGGTCGAGCCGATCCGCAGCCGCTATCGCGGACACAGCATCCTCGAGCTGCCGCCGAACGGACAAGGCCTCATCGCCCTCATGGCGCTCGGCATCCTCGAGGCTTTCGATTTGCGGCGCCTGTTCGCCAAGGACGAGGTCAAGGCGAACCATCTCATCCTCGAAGCCGTCAAGCTGGCCTTTGCCGACGCGACTAGACATGTCGCCGATCCGCGCTTCGCCGCGACGCCGGTCGACCAGCTCCTCTCCGCCGAATATCTGGGCGAACGTCGCGCCTTGATCCGGCAGGACCGCGCGTTGGACGCGCCTGACGCGGGCCGTATCTATGGCGACACGAGCTACCTCACGGTCGTCGACCGCGACCGCAACGCGGTGTCCCTCATCACCAGCATATCCGACATATTCGGGTCCGGTATCATCGTTCCGGAAACCGGCGTGATCCTCCATAACCGCGGCGCCGACTTCGCGATGGACCCGGCCCATCCCAATCATGCGGCGCCGGGAAAGCGCGTGCGCCACTCGATCCTTCCGTCGATGATGCTGTCGGACGACGGCTCGCTCGAGCTCAGTTTTGGCTGCATGGGGGCCAACATGCAGCCCCAGGGGCAAGTTCAAATCCTAGTCAATCTGATCGACAGGGACTTTGACCTGCAGCACGCCTTGGACGCGCCGCGCGTGCGCGCGCTGGACGGGCGCCGGATTTCAGTCGAGCCGCATCAAGACCCGAGCTTCGCCGACAAGCTTGCGGCGCTTGGACACCAGGTCGTCGCGGGCGAGGAGATCCCGAGCGATTGGATGATCCCGCACGATTTCCTGCGCTCCTTCGAGGGCAGCGCCCAGGCCATCGCCATCGTCGGCGACGCGCTCTGCGGTGCGTCCGATCCCCGCCTCGATGGAATCGCCGCGCCGCTTTAGCCAAGCGCGCTCTCTCACCCTCTGGCCACCCTCTGGCCGGTCAGCTTCTCAAATATCTGTTGAACCAGTCGAGCGCGCGCCCCCAGGCTTCTTTCGCTGCGGCTTCGTCGTAGCGCGGCGTCGTGTCGTTGTGGAAGCCGTGGTTGGCGCCCTTGTAGATGTGGCCCTCGTGCGGCACGCCCGCCGCAGTCAGCGCCGCGTCGAACGCCGGCCATCCGGGGGTGATGCGGCTGTCGAGTTCGCCATATTGGGCGTTGATCGGGGCCTTGATCCTGGCCGCGTCTTTGGCGCTCGGCTGCACGCCATAGAAGGGAACGGCCGCGGCGAGCTCGGACCCCATCGCAACGGCGAGCGCATTCACCATCCCGCCGCCGAAGCAGAAGCCGATGGCGCCAATTTTGCCGGTGCTGTCGGGACGGGATTTGAGCCAGGCCGCCGCGGCGAGGAAATCCTCCTTCATCTTGCCTTGGTCGACCTCCTTGAAGAGCGCCGCGGCCTTCTCGTCGTCTCCGGGATAGCCGCCGACCGACGTCAGGCCGTCGGGTGCGAAGGCGATGAAATTGGCGATCGCGAGCCTGCGGGCCACGTCCTCGATATAGGGATTGAGGCCGCGGTTCTCGTGGATGACGAGCACCCCCGGGAGCTTGTCGTCGTTCGCCGGCCGCGCGAGATAACCTTTGATGCTTCCGTTTCCCTTCGGCGACGGCACGACGACGGTTTCCGTCCGGATCCGCTTGTCGTCGGGCTGAACCTGGATCGCCCAGGCATAGTTGGGCCTCAGCATTTCGAAGAGGGACGCGGCGGACGCGCCTGCGACCGCGAATCTCTGCGCGCGTTCGAGGAAGGCGCGGCGGCTCATTCGCCCATGGACATAAAGGTCGAAGAGATTCAGGAGCTTCTGCGGAAAGTCCGACGCCTTTTTCCGTTCCATGCGAATGTCTCCTCCGACGGCTGACCTTCGGGCGATTTGTGCGGCGGACAGTGTCAGAGGAATGTGGCGGAGCCGGAACTTTGTTTGCAATCGGAACCGAGCTCTTTTTTGGGCGGGGCCGCTCGTGGTCGCCGGTGGCGGCGGAGGGAGGCTCGGGCGCGCGTGTAGCTCAATGGTGGAGCAGCAGCCTTGCAAGCTGAATACGAGGGTTCGATTCCCGTCACCCGGCCCAATGCTTCAGGCTAACCCCCCGCCGCGGCGCCGCTTCGCGGCAAGCTCCGCGCGATAACCGACAAAGCCAAGGCCCGCGAAACCAATCGCCATTGTCGTCCAGGTTGATGGTTCCGGGGTCGGAGCAGCGCTCCATATGAAAAGGTTGGTTACCGAAGCTACCCCCGCGTTTGAGAATGGCCCGGCGGTGACGGAAACATCCGTGGTCACAAAATCGCTGGTCACTCCCTTAAACTCTTCCTTATCCGGATTGCGTCTCCCCTCTTTGACTAAGTATACGTATAAATAAGCTTCGTCAGTTGTTTCCTCCGCTTCAACGAGACCGTCGCCTGGACTGAACGTGCAAGAGCAGCTGATGTTTGCCCCGGTGAATCCGAGTATCTCTTCTACCAGCACTTTATTGTTCAACATCGTAACGTCATACGTAATGATTGAGTCGAGATCTGCGCCTGAAACGCTCCAGTTCGCCGCGAATGTAAGCCCTTCAGCCGGAAACGTAACAGGTACAACATTGATATCCGTCGCTTGCACCGGTTGGGTCACAGCGGCAGTTCCCGTGTAGTCGAAGCTGCTGAATTCCTCATTTCCTACTACGCAACCGCCTGACATCGTCATATAGAACTGAAGGCTATTTGGTTCACAGTCCGCAGCAAAGCTTGGGCCAATGTTGCCAACGAAGCACATCGCCAGAGCGAACAAAGTTTTGAAGGCCGAGCGCGTCCCGGCACTGGCGGCCGAAATTGCCCAATTGCGCAGCCAAGCGAACATGGAGGTCATTGACCAGTCTCCCCGAAGACTCCGCGCGCGAGTATAAATCGCGATAAATCGCGCGTCCCGGAACCTATGTTAACGCCTTCCGCTGGGGCCGCAAGACCCGGAGAACCAACGCTCGTCCCGCCGACCGCGAATGTGGTGTGACGGACGGGACACCGAGCGCGGCGCGCCGCCATCATGCGGTGAGAAGGCTGGCGGCCCGGCTCGATCCGCTTATAACGGGTGCTTCCGGAAAGTAGAGATTTTCTTGCCAAAGGGTCGATTGTGTGATTTGATTTTCCGAAATGAACTCAACGGATCGGATGATCGTCCCTACCAAGCTAAGCAGCAGATTTTGGGGCCGCGAGCTTGTGAGATTGCCGAAACGGCGACGAAAAATTCACGGACGGATATGAGTAACCGGGGCAATTCCCGGGCGGGCTTGGTGTTGGTCAGGAAGGGACGAGGCTGACGAGGGTTGCGAGGTCTGGAATTTTGGGGCCCGGGATTCCCAGTCGGTCGCCGACGAATTGGTAGAACGACAGTTTCAACTTCATGCAGGTCTTGGCCAGACCGAGCATGACGTCGCGGGCGTCGCGGCCCTTGACGGAGACGGTTCCGCCGGAGATTTTTCTCTTGGTGACGAAGGCGCGTATGTCGTTTTCCGAGGCGTTGGTGTTGAGCGGGATTTCGGGCCGCTCGAGCACGCGCAGCAAGTCGTCCTTGTGGCGATGAAGGCGTTTGAGCAGGCTGTCGAGCATGGCGTAGCCGCTTCGGGCGCGCTTGAAGATGCGGTCGAAGCGGGAGCGCAAGAGTTCGGCCTGTTCGGGGCTCGGCGCGAGCTTGTAGTCTTTCAAGCCGCGATAGAACCACCAGATCATCCGCTTGGCGACCTCGACGGCGTTGCGCTGCTTGTCGTTGGCGGGAATGAGCTTGTGAACAAGCCGCTCGGCGTGAACCCAGCACAACGCGTGGACGCCGACGCGGAACTGGCCGGCGTCGTCAGAAACGATCACTGTGCCCCGCAGCAAGCCCTGGTGATGGATCGCGCCCCACAGCGCCGCCTCGCTGGCGATCAAGACGGGGTCGGGCAGGACTTTCATCTTATCCAAGGCCAGCGCCTGCAAATGGCGCTCCCACGCGTCCGAGGAGGCAAAAGAGCGCGCCTCATGGGCGACGAACTTGTCGATCACGATCTGCGGCAGATCGCGCCCTTTCATATAATCGAGCGCGGCCTCGTTGATCACCCAGAGCGACGTTCCGCCGCAAAGCCGCGACAGAAACGCCAGACGCGATTTGGAGGGTCCCGTGCGAAACGCGGTGAAGTTGGAAGAGCCGATCTGGGTGGTGTAGCCGCTCTTGCCGGCGTGACGCGCCCCGGTGTCGTCGACCGTGACATAGGCGCCGTTCAAGCCCGCTTTCAACACCGCCGCATCCTCCGCCCGGAACCTCTCCAGCTTGACCGTCAGCAGGCGAACCACCTGGCGTTTCGAAATCACCACCCCCATCCCATTGAGAAGCGCGACGATCCGCTCGCAGGTCATTTGTCCAGCAAAGTGCAGCGCCAAGACCAAGCGATTCAGGTGGGGGCCGTAACCCCCGACAATGCCGGAATCGAGATTGGCGACGATCGTCTCGCCGTCTGGCGTTTCCCACCGCTCGCGCCGATAGCGCGTCACCGTCGGCTTCAGGCTCAAGTCCTGAACCACGATGTCTTCGTAGCCCTTGTGGCGCGAGCCCGCCGGCGCCTTCGCCGTCACCACCACCGTCGCGCCGACCGTCAGCTTGTCGAGTTGGCTGCCGCGCCGCTGCGTCGAGCGCCCGCCTTTCTCACCGCCCTCGCCCTCCGGCCCTCTGGCGTCCGTCGCCTTGTCCATGCCCGACGGCTTGATCGGCGGACCCGGCGGCAAATGCTTCAGCCGCACAAGCTCGTCCTTGACCGCCTGATGCTCGATCCGAAGCTTGCCCAGCGCCACGCTCAGCTTCTCGTTCTCCGAGCGAAGCCGCGTCACTTCATGGATCAACTCGCGCACCACGCCGATCAGGTCGTCATGCGAAAGCCGATCGAGCGAATCAGGGATGCGCGCCGCCATCCAAAGCTTGAATCACATTTTGTCCGCTCTGACTCCCCCTCCGCCCGGCAATTTGCCCCGGTTACGTAACTCCCAAGCCGGGGTGAGTCCGAAAGGTCACAGTTGGGTAGAAAAGGTGTTTTGGAGGGTCGATTTTTTGAGACGGCGGGCGACGAATCAAAATCAAGGGTGGGATGGTTCTTCCCGCCGAAGTCGAGGAGTTGATCGCTTCGCTAAGGCGCGAGATTGTGGCGCTTCGGGCTGAGGTGGCGGACCTTCGGCGGCAGTTGGGGCAAGACAGTTCGAACAGCTCCAAGCCGCCTTCGAGCGACGGATTGAAGAAAAAGCCTCGCATTGCCGGCAGCCTGCGCGGCGCTTCGGGCAAGGCGAGCGGCGGGCAGAAGGGCCACAAGGGCGGGACGTTGCGGCAGGTCGCCGATCCCGATTGCGTGGTTCGACACGAGGCGTGCGCCTGCGGCCACTGCGGTTCGTCCCTCGATCCGAAGTCGGCGACCGGGATCGAGAAGCGCCAGGTGTTCGATCTTGCCGAGCGCGCGCTTGTGGTCACCGAACATCAGGCCTTGCTCTACCGCTGCGAAAATTGCCAGTACGAGACGAAGGCGGCGTTTCCCGGTGGCGTGGTCTCGCCGGTGCAATATGGCGAGCGCGTCAAGGCGGCGGCGATCTATCTCAATATCCAGCAACTCATCCCCGAGGATCGGACCGCCCAGGCGCTGAGCGATCTGTTTGGCGCGCCGCTGATCTGTCCGGCGAGCATCGTGGCCTGGGTTGGAAAGAAGGCGCAAGACTTGCGGCGGGTCTATGAGCGCATCGGCGAGCGCGTGGCCGAGGCGAAGGTTCGCCATCTCGACGAAACGGGGTTTCGCATCGCAGGCAAGCTGCAGTGGCTGCACACCACCTCGAGCCTGGCCTTCACCTTCTATCGCGCCGACGAAAAGCGCGGCGCGATCCCTGAGGATTTGCAAGGGGGCGTGGTCGTGCACGACCATTTCCTGCCCTATCGTCGGCTCGACACGGTGGCTCACGCCTTCTGCAACGCCCACATCCTGCGCGAACTCAAGAGCCTGATCGAGTTCGATCACGAGCCCTGGGCCGAAGCCATGCGCGACATGCTGCTTTCGGCCAACCTCGCGGTCAATAGGGCGCGCGAGGCGGGGGCGCGCGCGCTTGCGCCCTCTGAATGCCAAGCCTTCGTCGAGCGCTATTGGGCCGCCGTCCGGCTCGGCCTGGCCTTCCATCGCGAGTTGCCCAAACTGGCGATGAAGCCCGCGCGCGGGCGGGTGAAGCACCGGCCTGGCCACAACCTGCTCCAAAGGCTGAAAACGTTCCAAACGGAAACCTTGCGCTTCCTCACCGACTTCGATGTGCCCTTCACCAACAACCTGGCCGAACAGGACCTCAGGATGATGAAGGTCAAAATGAAAATCTCAGGATCGTTCCGAACCCTCGAAGGCGCTCAAATCTTCGCACGCCTCAGATCCATCGTCTCCACTGCGAGAAAACGCGGATTCAACAGCCTCCAAATCCTCACCGCAACCCAAGATCACATCATTACCGTCCTCACGGCGTAGCCGACGGCTTGGGAGTTACCCGGTTACCGGATATGAGCGCTAACCCATTGAAAAGTCTTAATTCGGACGAAGGAATGAAAGGAAATTCAAGCAATCCAACCCGGAATTCAAGCCAATCCAGGCAAAGATTCAAGGGATTCAGCGGGAATTCAAGGAAATCCGCACGAGACACCCGGACCGGCTCGCGGATCGTGGACCGTGTCGAAACTAACGAAAGCTAGTCCCATGAACTTGTTATGTTTGAATAAACGAGCGGCAGCCATCAGACCGCGAAGCTCACGCCGCAGCCGCACGACGCCACCGCATTCGGGTTCTTGACCTGGAACGACTGCCCCATCAGGTCGTCGACGAAATCGAGCTCGGCGCCCTTCAGCATCTCGAGCGAGATGGGATCGACGAGCACGGTCGCGCCGTCGCGCGTCGCGACGAAATCGTCCTCGGCTTGGGTCCGCTCGATGTCGAAGGCGTATTGGAAGCCCGAGCAGCCGCCGCCCTTGACGGAGATTCGCAACGCTGCGCCCGCCTCGCCCTTGAGGATTGCGTTGAGCCGCCGCGCGGCGCTTGCGCTGATCGAAACAGCTTCCGTGGCCGGCGACTGGGCTTCGCTCATGGCGCGACGACCTTTCGTTGCTCACGCCCTCACTCGGGCGCCTTCAAGATTACGCCGCGCTAAGATATGCAACCGGCGCAAAAGCGCAATGTCAGGGGAGCGATGGACAACGGACACGCGCGAGCCGACCTCGCCCCCTATGCGGCCCATGCGGCGCGTTCGCTTGGCCGCCTCGTGCCGGAGCCGCCCTCGCCCACGCGAACGGAATTCCAGCGCGACCGGGACCGCGTGGTCCATTCGACCGCCTTTCGGCGGCTGGCCCACAAGACCCAGGTGTTCGTCCATCACGAGGGCGACCATTCCCGCACCCGGCTTACGCACACGATCGAAGTCGCGCAGATCGCCCGCGCGCTCGCCCGCGCGCTGAAGCTCGACGACGATCTCGCCGAGGCGGTCGCGCTCGGCCACGACCTCGGACACACGCCCTTCGGCCATACCGGGGAGGACGCCCTGGACGCCTGCATGGCCGGCCACGGGGGTTTTGATCACAACAGCCAGGGGCTTCGAATCGTCACCGAGCTCGAGCGGCGCTACGCGGAATTCGACGGCCTTAACCTGACTCAACCGACGCTATCCGGGCTCGTCAAGCACAACGGTCCGCTCCTGGACGTATCCGGCGCGCCAAGCGAGCGCTACCGGAAACGCGGGATTCCGGACGCGATCCTCCGATACGATCGCCTGCAGCAGCTCGACCTCAGCCGCCAGCCAAGCCTCGAAGCGCAGGCAGCCGCAATCGCCGACGACATCGCCTATGACGCGCATGATATGGACGACGGCTTGCACGCGGGACTCTTCACGCTCGCCGACATCCGCGCCGCCGTCCCCTTTGCCGACGGGCTCATGCGCGAAATTGACGACCGTTATCCGAAGCTCGAGGAGCCCCGGGTCATCCACGAACTGACGCGCCGCATGATCACGCGCTTCATCGAGGACGTGATTCATGAGAGCAGACGGCGCATTTCGGAAGCGAGGGTCGACAGTCCCGAGGCGGTCGCCGCAGCCGCCGGGCCGCTCGTCGGCCATTCGGCGGCAATGGCGGAGGCAGATCGGGACGTCAAAGTCTTCCTCTTCGCCCGCATGTACCGGCACCCTTCGGTTCAGCGCGTGCGCGACCAGGCGGACGCGATCGTGAGACGGCTGTTCGAGGCGTACCTGACGGATCCCGCGACGATGCCCAGCAACTGGGCGACGAAGGCGGGGCAGGGGGGACGGGCGCGTGCTGTCGCAGACTACATCGCCGGCATGACTGACCGCTTTGCGATCCATGAACATGCGCGGCTTTTTGACGGGTCGCCGGAGTTGCGTTAGATGCGCCCACCTCAACGAGCTTGACGAAAGAATGAACGTCTTTGCGGATTTCCAGTCGCGCGTTGCGGCGATGCTCGAAAAGCGGGTCGCGGCTGGCGAACTCCCGCGCGCTCTCAATCTTGGTCGCTTCATCGTCGAGCCTCCGCGCGACGCCGCGCATGGCGATCTTTCGACCAACGCCGCCATGGTCTATGCGCGCGAAACGAAAGCGGCGGGCTCGAGTCCGCGAGCGCTCGCGGAGGCTCTCGCCGCCGAACTCGCGCGAGAGCCCGATGTGGTCAAGGCCGAGGTGGCTGGCCCCGGTTTCATCAACATCGTTCTGAAGCCGGAGGTCTATCAGGAGGTTCTTAGAACCATTCTCGTTGAAGGCGACCGGTACGGCGCGGGCCCGCGAAGCGAAAATGGACCGGTCAATGTCGAATATGTGAGCGCTAATCCGACCGGGCCCATGCATGTCGGGCATGCTCGCGGCGCCGTGTTCGGCGACGCCTTGGCGAGTTTGCTGCAGTTCTCCGGCCGGGACGCTACGCGCGAATACTACATCAACGACGCGGGCGCCCAAGTCGACGTGTTGGCCCGATCCGCCTTCCTGCGGTACCGCGAGGCCTTGGGCGAAGACATCGGGCCCATTCCCGATGGTCTTTATCCGGGCGACTACCTCAAATCGGTTGGCGAGGCGATGGCGCGAGAATTCGGCCCGGCGCTAAGGGAGAAGCCTGAGCAGGAATGGCTTCCGTTGGCGCGCGAGCGCGCGACCGACGCGATGATGGCGATGATTCGCGACGATCTCGCCGCGCTTCACATTACGCATGAAGTTTTCGCCTCGGAACGGGCGCTGACGGGCGCGGACGGGGGCGCAGACCGGGTCCGCGAAACGATTGAAGCGCTGCGCGCGAAGGGGTTCGTCTATGAAGGGCGTTTGCCGCCGCCCAAGGGCGCGCCTTCCGACGACTGGGAAGACCGCGAGCAGACGCTGTTTCGTTCGACCGAGTTTGGAGACGATGTCGACCGCCCCTTGGTCAAGTCGGATGGCGGCTACACATATTTCGCCAGCGATATCGCCTACCACAAGACGAAAATCGATCGCGGCTTTCTAACGCTGGTGGACATTTGGGGCGCCGATCATGGCGGCTACGTGAAGCGCATGCAGGCCGCGGTCGCGGCGCTGTCGGACGACAGGGCCAGGCTCGACGTTCGACTGTGTCAGCTCGTGCGCCTCATGCGTGGCGGAGAGCCGGTCAAAATGTCTAAGCGTTCCGGTGACTTCGTGACCCTTCGTGAAGTTGTGGACGAGGTTGGCGCGGACGCCGTCCGTTTCATCATGCTGATGCGCAGAAACGACGCCCCGCTCGATTTCGACTTGGCGAAAGTGATTGAACAGAGCCAGGACAACCCGGTTTTCTATGTCCAGTACGCGCACGCGCGCGTCCGCAGCGTCCTGAGACAGGGGCAGGCGGCCTTTCCCGACCTCGACCTCACCCTCAACGCGCTTGTTCAAGCGGACCTCTCGCAGTTGACCGACGACGGCGAACGGGACGTGATGCGAGCATTGGCGCAGTATCCGCGCACGATCCTTCAGGCGGCGGAGGCGCACGAACCGCACCGCGTGGCGTTCTTCGCCCACGAACTCGCGACGCGCTTCCATGCACACTGGAATCGGGGCAAGGATTTACGGGATTTGCGCTTCGTTAATGAAAACAATGGAAAATTATCGTATGCACGATTGTCTTTGGTTGCGGCAGTTGGCCTTGTTTTGGCCTCCGCACTGTCAATCTTGGGGGTTAGCGCCCCCGAAGAGATGCGATAGCGGAATGTTGGCGAATGGCGGGCATGAGGCGCGCCAACCGGCTCCCGTGCTGACGAGGAAGAGATGAGCGTTTCCGGATCGCGATCGGCCGAAATCAACCTCGACGAATTTGAGCGCCGGCTGCGCGCCGCGGGGGCGCAGCCAGCGGGTCTGGAAGACCCTTTGTTTGAACTTGCGCGGCTGGTTGAAGGCTCCTGGCCGGAGCCCGCGAACGCCCCGTCGTCCGCTTTGGCCTCCGGGCTTGACGTGGAGCGGCCCCAACAGCTCGAAACTGGCGTGCTGAGACCGGAACTGGAAGGGCTGGACGATTTTCACGACGAGACCGTCGGCTCGTCGCAGACCTCCGACGTTGAGCACCTGGTTGACGTTCACGATGCCCGCAGTCCCGAGCCAGTCCAGAAGCGTCGTTCGAGAGGCTGGACGCTGAGAGTGGCCGCGCTCGCGGTCGTCGGTTTGGCCATGATCGGCGCGGTGTTTGCGCTCAGGGGCGGAGTGCCCGGTCTTCCGAAACAGCCGCCTTTCATTGCTGCGGCCCAAGGGCCCACGAAGGTGCAGCCGCCAAGCGAGGAAACCGTCGCGGCCGCCAACGACGCCGGAGCAAATCTGCTGAAGGACAGCGCCCAGCCAGAGCACGTTAAGGTTGTCGCTTCGGAGGAGCAACCGGTCGACCTGAACGCCCAGGGGACGCCTGCAGCGGCGCTCGCGAATGCCCCAACTCCTCCGGCGGATCCGGGCGCTTCCGGTGCTAGCTTGATGAAGGGAATAGGCGACGCGCCGGTCGTCGTGACGCTGCCCGCGGGGCAGCCGCCTGTGGCGCAGCAATTCCCCGATCCGAAGCCCGTGCGGACCGTTTCGTTGCGGCCCGACGGAACGCCAATTCCGCCATCGATGGCTGCGACGGCGGAACGAACCGACGCTGCTCCGTTGAGCGAAGCTCCGAAGCCCCTTGCAAAGCCTGCGACGAAACCCGTGGCCGAGAGCGTCGGGAGCGCGCAGCCGTCGACCCCGAAGCTTGATGTGCCGACCAAGCTTTCAGGCAAGTCTTCGGCACGGGTGGCGGTCGCCAAGACCGATACGACGGCGTCCAGCGTGGCGACAGCAATACAGAACGATACTGTTCAATCTGGCGCTCCCACGAAACCCGAGAAACCACCGAAAGCACCAAAGATCCAGCAGGCTGCAGCCGACACCGGCAGCCCGGCGGCGCCAACGCAACCGGCCGCGGAGGCGCCGTCGACGGCTTCCTCAGCCGGCTGGGCCGTTCAACTCGCGGCGCCGAAGTCCGAGGCGGAAGCTAAGAGCACGGCTGCGCGCCTCAGCTCGAAATACGAGTCGGCGCTGAACGGGTCGGCGATCGGGATGCACAAAGCGGTCGTCAATGGCGAGACAATCTATCGGCTTCGCGTGGTCGGACTGTCGAAGGCGGACGCCGCGGCGCTTTGCGCACGCCTGAAAGGTGATGGCGGCGACTGCTTCATCGCCAAGTAGCGAGGGATTCGTCAGCACAGCCACGGACGGAGCGGACCATGCCGAAGGCCTTCATTTGCGGCTGCGCAGGTCTCGCGCTCAGCCGGGAAGAACGGGTGTTCCTTCGCGAAAACGATCCGTGGGGCTTCATTGTCTTTAAGCGCAATGTCGAAGATCGCGATCAGCTGCGCGACCTCATCGGCTCGTTCCGCGAGTGTGTCGGGCGCGCCGACGCGCCAGTTCTGGTTGACCAGGAAGGAGGCCGCGTCCAACGCTTGGCGCCGCCTGACTGGCGGCCTTATCCCGCCGCCAGCGTGATCGAGGCGGGTCTCGATCCGTCTGAAGCCGAGAGTGCGACCCGCCTGATCGCCCGGCTCATCGCCCATGATCTGAGCGAAGTCGGGATCACAGTCGACTGCGCGCCGGTGCTTGATGTTGCGGAACCCGCGACCCACTCCGTTATCGGCGCTCGGGCCTTTTCCCAACGGCCTTACCGGGTCGCTGCGATGGGTAGAGCCTTCGCCGAGGGGCTACTCGAGGGCGGAGTCGTCCCTGTCGTCAAACACATGCCGGGCCACGGGCGTGCGCGAGCAGACAGTCATCATGAGCTGCCGGTGGTGGACGCGACGCGCCAGGAACTGGAGCGCGATTTTCTACCCTTTGCGGAATTAAGTGATCTGCCGATGGCGATGAGCGCGCATGTCGTTTTCACCGCGCTGGATCCGGTCCAGCCAGCGACCGCGTCGCGGATTGTCGTTGAAGAGATCATGCGTGGCGAGATCGGCTTCGATGGGCTAATCATGAGCGACGATGTTTCGATGAAGGCGCTGCGCGGCCCGTTCGACGAGCGTGCGCGGGATATCTTCGACGCCGGGCTTGATATCGTTCTCCACTGCAACGGCGAACTCAACGAGGCTCGCGCAGTTGCGTCCGCCGCGTCCGAACTCGCCGGCCATGCGCTTCGCCGCGCCAAAGCCGCGATCGCCGCCCATGTTGTCCCGCAGCCCCTCGACCTCGAAGAGGCCGAAGCAAAATTGGCATCCATTAGGAAAACGCTGGACATTGCTTGAGCGCTTCTTCGGTCGGCCGCGATTTTAACTGCGGCCCGTCCGGCGCAGACGGACGCGCCGCGGGCCCGTCGTCGAGACTCGCCGAGCGAATCAATCACGCCGTGACCAGGAACCGATCGATGGTTTCAAAAAATCTGGCGACAGAGATGGGTTTGGACAGATAGGCCTCACAGCCGCCTTGCAGAATCTTCTCCTCGTCGCCCTTCATCGCGAAGGCCGTTATGGCGATCACTGGAATTTCGCGCAGGTCTTCGTCATCCTTGAGCCATTGCGTCACTTCGAGACCGGACACCTCTGGCAGTTGGATGTCCATCAGAATAAGATCAGGTCGATGCTTGCGCGCGAGATCGACGGCTTCGATCCCGCTTCGGGTCTGCACGATACGGTGCCCTCGCGTCTCGACGAGATCGTTGAACAGCTTCATGTTGAGTTCGTTGTCCTCAACGATCAGCACAGTCTTGGGGTTAAGGCTTTCCATCGGGGCGCTTTCTGGTCGGCTTGCCAGGGAGACAATAACCGGTAGACATTGATGAAAAGAGAATCAAAGGATGCATCATCCGAAAAAGGGCCGGTTATCCACAAGCCCCGCGTCCGCCCTATCGGTGGCGATTGCGGCGTTGACCTTCCTGGCGGCGGATCCTGAGCGTCTCACAAAATTTCTGTCCATGACCGGGCTGGGTCCGCACAATTTGCGGGGAGCCGCCGCCGATCCAGGCTTCTGCGGAAGCGTGCTTGATTACCTTCTTGCCGACGAGCCGCTTCTCCTTGCTTTTGCGGCGGACGCGGGCTTTGAGCCCGGAGACGTCGCGAGGGCGCATCAGGGACTGGGCGAACCGCCCCCCGACCGGTCATGACAGAGCCGCCCGGGCATAGGCTTTGCCGGGACTGCCTCAGCCGGCATTCGAACGACACGGCTCGCTGTCCCTCTTGCGGCTCGCCAAGATCGGTCGATCTTAAGGCTTCGACCAGCCTTCACATCGCGCATGTCGATTGCGACGCGTTTTATGCCTCGGTCGAAAAGCGCGACAATGCAGACCTTCGCGACAAGCCGGTGATTGTCGGCGGTCTCGGGGCGCGCGGGGTCGTGTCGACCTGCTGTTACGTCGCCCGAACTTTCGGCGTGCGCTCGGCGATGCCGATGGCGCGAGCGCTCGCACTTTGTCCTGACGCTGTGGTCCTGCCGCCGGACATGGGCAAATATGCGCGCGCCGGCCGAGACATCCGCCTGCTGATGCAACAGCTGACGCCTCTCGTCGAGCCGTTGTCGATCGACGAGGCGTTTCTTGACTTGACTGGATGCGAGGGATCCAACGGGATGGGAGCCGCCGAGACGCTCCTGCGCTTCGCTCGTCGCGTGGAGAGTGAGATCGGCGTCACGGTTTCCGTGGGGCTGAGCGATTGCAAATTTCTGGCCAAGCTCGCCTCGGATATCGACAAGCCGCGGGGCTTCGCATTGCTGCGCCGGGAAGAGGCGAAGGCTTGGCTTGCGCCCCAGAGCATCGGACGACTATGGGGCGTCGGCAGGGCCGGGCAGGAACGGCTTGAGCGCTTGGGATTTCGGCTGATCGGCGATCTGCAGCGGCTCGACGAATCGGCCGCGTCCTCGAGCCTCGGCGGCGACGGCCGGCGCCTTTGGCGTCTGGCGCAGGGACTTGACGACCGCCGCGTCAGCCCCCATCGCCGGACCAAAAGCATCTCAAGCGAGACGACATTCGATTGCGACGTCGCGGACAAGGGGGAACTGACGCGCGTCCTGCTTGCCCAATGCGACCGAGTCGCCGCGCGACTGCGCGAGGAGGGCCTCGCAGCCAGCGGCGTCACGCTGAAGTTGCGGCTGCCCGATTTCAGCCTCAGAACACGGAGCCGAACCGGCATGAAGCCGACCCAACTCGCGCCCCGCCTGTTCGCCGCCGCGCGAGCGCTGCTGGACGCTCAGCCAGACGGAGCTTCCTATCGCCTTCTCGGAGTCGCCGGGACCGAGCTCGCGCCGGCCGCGGGCGCCGACGAGGATGATCTCATCGACCGCGAGGCCGCTCGGGAGAAGTCCCGGGAAGCGGCGATCGCGAACCTGCGCGACAAGTTCGGCGCTCGTTCCGTCCAGCGCGGCCTCGCCTTTCGGCAAACGTCGCGCAAGACTTGACCGCGTTATTTCTCGCAAGCCGGCGTCGGGAGAATCTCGAGTTTCTGAAGGCGCGCGCGCAAGGCGAAGAGGCCGTAATCGAGCTTGAGGGTGCCCGACACCCCGTTCTCGTAGAGATCGAAAGATAGCGTGTACTCCGGCGCCGAGTCCTTTGAGGCCTCGTCGAAGTAGGAGACCACAACTGGCCAGCGACGGATCCCTCTCAATTCGCTCGCCGCGTCCGCGTCGTTGCTCGGCTTGCTGGCCTCTTTCCCAATCACGGCCATCGTTGCATAAATCTTCGCGCCGGTATCCGAACCGTCATAGACGCGAGCCTGAATCGCCCCGCCGCCCTTCTTGGCGGCTTCAATTAGACGTTCGATGTGCTGCGTCGGAAAGAGGACGTCATGGCCGAAATCGATCGCCTTTGGCTGCGGCTTGGTCAGTTCGACTCGCAGGTCATCGTCGGGGCCCCGGGTCGCGGTCCCGGCAACGGGCGGAGTTTCCGGCGCTCCCTCCGAATTGACCCGGAAACGCATGGACTTGCCGTCCCCGTCCTCGAACGACGTTGCGTTCACCTGAGTGGAAAGCGGCTCGCCCTCGCTGCGCTCCATCTGGGTCAGCTGACGGAAATTGGAGGTGTATCCCTCACAGGGCGATCCGCGAAATTCATAAGCGATCAACCCGCTCGCCGCGATCGGGGTCTGAGCGGAAGCAGCAGGGGCCGACGTCGGATCGACCAGCGAGAGGTCGTAGGCGGCGCGATGCGACGCGAGCGGCATAATCGCTGACGGATTTGCGTGAACGACGGACTGGAAGACAAGAAGGGCGGTGGCGCTGACGGCGAGTTGCAAGACCATAGTCTCTCCACAATGGACGATATCGAACGATCGTCCGCGTTTCCGGCGCTTTCGTGACGCCTACGGTCCGCGTCTGTCAAGCGCTCTCATCGGGAGGGATCGGCCCCCACGCATGATCGAGCGGCGCGGGCCCGCCAAGCGGCTCTTCGTCCGCCCTCAACGTCGGCTCGTCGTTCGGATCGGGAAGGCCATAGCCGGAGGGCAGCTTCCCTTCGAAAAGGCCGGCCCCTTGAAGCTCGTCAAGTCCGGGGAGGTCCGTGATCGCCTCCAGGCCGAACTCGATCAGGAAGTCCGACGTCGTGCCATAGGTGATCGGGCGGCCGGGCGCCTTGCGGCGGCCGCGCATTCGCACCCAACCCGCCTCCATCAGAACGTCAAGGGCGCCCTTTGACACCGCGACCCCGCGAATTTCCTCGATGTCGGCGCGCGTGACCGGCTGATGGTAAGCAATGATGGCGAGCGTCTCGGTCACCGCTCGCGACAGCTTGCGCTTCTCCTCTCGGTGGCTGGCGAGCAGCCACGATAGGTCTTCCGCTGTGCGAAACGTCCAGCGTCCGGCGACGCGCACGAGAGTCACGCCGCGTCCGGCATAGATCCGCCTCAGCTCCTCCATCACAACCGCAACATCGGCGTCAACGGACAATCGGGAGGCGATCGCCTGCTCCTCGAGCGGCTCGGCCGACGCGAACACCATCGCCTCGGCGATGCGAATGTCTTCGTCCATCGCGCGGGGAGCGATCGTTTCAAACAAGAACGCGACATCGCTTGCGGCGGTCGTTCGGCTCATTGCTTACCTCATCTGCCGCTTGGGATTAAGGAAGGTCACGCGGCGATCTCATCGACGGCGGCGGCTGAACAGGCGCGAATCCAGATCGGCGCGAAGATTGCGTCCTGACGCAACTCGATCTTCCCTTCACGAACCAGTTCGAGCGACGCCGAGAAAGTGGACGCGCGGGCAGTTCGACGCATTTTCGGATCGAGGCAGGCCTCGAGCAGCCAGTCGTCGAAGGCGGTCCAGTCGTAAACGTGGCCGACGAGCCGCGCCAGAATCTCTCTGGCTTCAGCAAGCGACCAGACGCTGCGCGTCCTCAGACGCACCGCCGCGTTCGCGTGCTTTTGCGCCCGACGCGCGTAGGCCGTCAGGAGGTCGTACAGCGTAGCCTCGTAAACCACACGGCAAGGCGCCTCGGCGGCCTCAGGCTCGCCCCTTGCGAAGACGTCGCGCCCAAGTCGGGGCCGGTTCATCAGCAGTTCCGCGGCCCTGCGAATGGCCCCAAGATTGCGGAGGCGCCAGGCGAGGGCGTCGGCGAGCTCGGAGGCATCCGGTTCCATCGGCCTCGGAGGCGCTGGCACGAGGAGGCGGGACTTCAGATACGCGAGCCACGCCGCCATGACCAGGTAATCGGCCGCCAGTTCGAGCCGCAGCTTACGCGCCGCCTCGATGAACAGGAGATATTGCTCGGCGAGAGCCAAGACTGAGATTCTCGCGAGGTCGACTTTCTGTCGGCGGGCAAGCTCGAGCAAAAGATCGAGCGGGCCCTCGAACCCGTCGAGATCGACGGTAAAGGTCTGATCCTCGGTGGCGCTCTCCGCGTAGAAAGGGCGCGGAAATTCTTCCGCTCCGGGCACGAATCACCTCCTCTGCGGCATCCGCCTGTGTCGCGCAGCCCGGCGTAGAGGGCAAGGGGCAGCGGCACAGCGTCAACAGACGATCGCAAGCGGTCGGGCCGACGTAGGTTCACGAAAGAAAGTGAATCAGCATTCGCTGTCGTTGCGGCACTGATGAAGAGAAGTGCTCCGCGGCCAGGTCTTCCTCCAAAAGGTTAAACTTAACTGTATTCATTGAGGTAAATCCGCAAAACTGAGCGAATACACGGAACAACTCTTGCAGCAAGCCGCCGATGAGATATCGTCTCATTCGTCGGTCAGTCATGGCCGGCAAAACGCTCCGCCGGGCAATCGGTTCCGCCGCATCTCCCGACCCCGGCAGGGCGGGCCGGCGGAATCGTGGTCCGAGGTGGCCTCCTGGTCCGCGTTCCGCCGGCCTCAGTAGCGTCGTAACAAACTGACCATCTTGCCCTGAACGCGAATGCGGTCCGGGCCGAAGATCCTCGTTTCATACGCAGGATTGGCCGCTTCGAGCGCAATCGACGCCCCGCGTTTGCGGAATCTCTTGAGGGTTGCTTCCTCCTCGTCGATCAGGGCGACGACGATGTCGCCCGTTTCAGCCGTCTCCTGCTTGCGGATGATGACCGTGTCGTTCTCCAGAATGCCGGCCTCGATCATCGAGTCGCCGCGCACCTCAAGGGCGAAATGCTCGCCGCTTCCCAAAAACTCCGGCGGCATGGCGAGCGTCTGCGTCCGCGTCTGAATTGCCGAGATCGGCGTGCCGGCGGCGATGCGGCCCATCAGCGGCACCATGACCGGGTGCGCGGCCTCACCCTCGCGCGAAGGCTGAGGCGTGCGCAGCCGGCCGAGGCTGCCAGAAATGACGCTCGGCGAGAATTTTTGCGCGCGGGGCGTTGAGACCGTCGCCGACTCCGGCAATCTCAGCACCTCGATCGCCCGGGCCCGATTGGCGAGCCGGCGGATGAAGCCGCGCTCCTCGAGCGCCATGATCAGGCGGTGGATGCCGGACTTCGAGCGCAAGTCCAGCGCATCCTTCATTTCGTCGAAAGATGGCGGGACGCCCGACTCTTGCAGGCGCTCGTGGATGAAGCGCAACAATTCGCTCTGCTTCCTGGTCAGCATATTGGTCTCCGGCGGCTCGCCCTTTGGAGATTCGAGGCGCCGGGACAGAATCGCCCAAGCGCCCTAAACAAATCACGAACAAAGCCTAATCGTTCACGCTGTGTTCGGCAAGCGGAATCTCCATGGTTATCCCCTCTAGACATGTACGCCGAAACGTGATATAGAATTGGCATGAGCACGAAGCCGACTACCCTCAAACAGTTTCAAGCCCGTTTTCCTAATGATGACGTGTGTTTGGAGCACCTAATGCGCGTCCGCTATGGTCGCCGTCACAAGTGCCAAAGCTGCCAAAAATCGGCGGCCTATTATCGCGTCGCAGCGCGCCGTTGCTACGAGTGCGAGCATTGCGGCTACCAAATTTATCCGACCGCAGGGACGCCGTTTGAGCAGACGCGCACGCCTTTGACCGATTGGTTTTTCGTTATGTTTCTGTTCGCAGCGTCTCGCAACGGTGTCGCCGCAAAGGAGGTCGAACGACAGCTTGGCGTGACCTACAAAACCGCGTGGCGCATGTGCCATAAAATCCGCCAGCACATGGGAAAGGTAGACGGCGACCGCCCTTTAGGTGGGACGGGCCGCGCGGCCCCGGTCGTCGAAATTGACGAGATGTTCCTTGGCGGTCGCGATTTACGCGGGCAAGACGACAAAGCCGTCGTGCTCGGCATGGTTGAGCGTAGTGGCGACGTGCTATCGCGGCAGGTTGCCGACCGCCACAGCGACCAAATTCTTCCTCAGGTGAAACGATGGGTGGTCGAGGGCTCTCGGGTGATGACGGATGATGCGCCGGTTTATCGCGGGCTGGACATTCATGGTTACGACCACGAAAGCGTCAATCACAGCGCATATGAGTATGTACGGGGCGACGCGCATACAAACACAATCGAGTCGTATTGGTCTATGCTAAAACGCGGCATCAACGGAACGTACATCCACGTCTCTAAGAAGCATCTTCAGAAGTATCTTTGGGAGTTTGAGTATCGTCACAATCTTCGTCATGCTCCTCACCTGGTCCTTCCGGCCCTTCTTCAGGTATTTCAACGGCCGCTGGCGGAGCCATAAACCCAAGCAAGCGGTCGAACCGCTCCTCTGCGTCTGGCCGCGTTTCTGGGACTGTTCGTGGCGGCATGAATCACGCCCTCTCGAAATGTAACTTATAGCTATCGTCGACCCATATTTTGCAGACACTCTCGCACGGTTCGGCTTCGCGCGAGAGTACCGTCAACGTGATCACGTAAGCCCCCAGCGGCAAAAACCAAGGCCACATATCGTTGGACGCCCAACCGCCCGGCGGTGGCAAATGAAGAATTATCCGATCATTCTCGTGATCGCCCCGCGTCGAGCCGGTCGGCTCAGCATAGTGGACAATCTCGACTGACCGACTCTCAGTAGGGTTGAGCGTGAAGGAGTTCTGAATCAAATGCCGAGCCGGTGATCCGGTCTTTGGATTGATAATGTCTAGATACAATTTGCAGTTAGACACAAAGTCGCTTCGTGACGGATTCTCTACAGATATAGAAAATGTGCGTGTCGATCGGTAGATCGCAACGGCCTTTATTTTTGCATCTGGCTCAACTGTAATTTTAAGTCTCGGTATCTCTTTAGGTGTCTCCTTCGCCGTCGCGATCCCGTCAGATCGCCGTGTGGGGTCAAGGGCAGCTTTGAGCACCCGTTCAATGGGATCGTTTTCCTTTTCCCGCGCCAATCTAGTGAGGCGCAATTCCTCGGCATGGGCCTCTAGCGCACGGGTTGAGGCATCCGCACTAGACGACTGCAACGCCACGCGCCGGGAAAGGCGGAATGAGCCTTCAAGCACAAGGCCAATAACTATAATCAGCGTGCCAATCGCCCAAACATACCAGGGCCACGCCGGGATCACAGAGAGGATTTTCCACTTTGCCGCGACCTCCGGCGGCAAAATCTCGTCACGCCAGAATGCAACGCTGCCGACGCACGATGGTTGGCAGGGCGAAACAATAACGCCATGCCGGCGCAAGCACGATGGACCAATGCTCAATCCGAGACCGCAGCGCCTCCATGCCTTTTTCATAGCACGATTCCCCTCACATGTTCAAAGGGGATAGGCTCGGGAATCTCTACCGGGAAATCGCCCTCGCGGCCGGGGTCGGAATTTCCAAAACCGAATCCGGACGCGTCGCGAAAGTTGTGAAACAGCCGTGAAACAGGAAATTTCGTTTCGAATCCTTTCATTTGCTTTCATTTGTTTTCTGGAATCTAGCCTTTTCAAAGGGTTAGGCTGGATCTCGCGTAACCGGGGCAAATTGCCGGGCGGAGGGGGAGTCAGAGCGGACAAAATGTGATTCAAGCTTTGGATGGCGGCGCGCATCCCTGATTTGCTCGATCGGCTTTCGCATGACGACCTGATCGGCGTGGTGCGCGAGTTGATCCACGAAGTGACGCGGCTTCGCTCGGAGAACGAGAAGCTGAGCGTGGCGCTGGGCAAGCTTCGGATCGAGCATCAGGCGGTCAAGGACGAGCTTGTGCGGCTGAAGC
Organism: uncultured Alphaproteobacteria bacterium; assembly: GCA_963721905.1. Taxonomy (GTDB): domain Bacteria; phylum Pseudomonadota; class Alphaproteobacteria; order Rhizobiales; family Beijerinckiaceae; genus Roseiarcus. The sequence goes on along the minus strand of CAVRMF010000012.1, from coordinate 163,172 downwards.
ATTTGCCGCCGGGTCCGCCGATCAAGCCGTCGGGCATGGACAAGGCGACGGACGCCAGAGGGCCGGAGGGCGAGGGCGGTGAGAAAGGCGGGCGCTCGACGCAGCGGCGCGGCAGCCAACTCGACAAGCTGACGGTCGGCGCGACGGTGGTGGTGACGGCGAAGGCGCCGGCGGGCTCGCGCCACAAGGGCTACGAAGACATCGTGGTTCAGGACTTGAGCCTGAAGCCGACGGTGACGCGCTATCGGCGCGAGCGGTGGGAAACGCCAGACGGCGAGACGATCGTCGCCAATCTCGATTCCGGCATTGTCGGGGGTTACGGCCCCCACCTGAATCGCTTGGTCTTGGCGCTGCACTTTGCTGGACAAATGACCTGCGAGCGGATCGTCGCGCTTCTCAATGGGATGGGGGTGGTGATTTCGAAACGCCAGGTGGTTCGCCTGCTGACGGTCAAGCTGGAGAGGTTCCGGGCGGAGGATGCGGCGGTGTTGAAAGCGGGCTTGAACGGCGCCTATGTCACGGTCGACGACACCGGGGCGCGTCACGCCGGCAAGAGCGGCTACACCACCCAGATCGGCTCTTCCAACTTCACCGCGTTTCGCACGGGACCCTCCAAATCGCGTCTGGCGTTTCTGTCGCGGCTTTGCGGCGGAACGTCGCTCTGGGTGATCAACGAGGCCGCGCTCGATTATATGAAAGGGCGCGATCTGCCGCAGATCGTGATCGACAAGTTCGTCGCCCATGAGGCGCGCTCTTTTGCCTCCTCGGACGCGTGGGAGCGCCATTTGCAGGCGCTGGCCTTGGATAAGATGAAAGTCCTGCCCGACCCCGTCTTGATCGCCAGCGAGGCGGCGCTGTGGGGCGCGATCCATCACCAGGGCTTGCTGCGGGGCACAGTGATCGTTTCTGACGACGCCGGCCAGTTCCGCGTCGGCGTCCACGCGTTGTGCTGGGTTCACGCCGAGCGGCTTGTTCACAAGCTCATTCCCGCCAACGACAAGCAGCGCAACGCCGTCGAGGTCGCCAAGCGGATGATCTGGTGGTTCTATCGCGGCTTGAAAGACTACAAGCTCGCGCCGAGCCCCGAACAGGCCGAACTCTTGCGCTCCCGCTTCGACCGCATCTTCAAGCGCGCCCGAAGCGGCTACGCCATGCTCGACAGCCTGCTCAAACGCCTTCATCGCCACAAGGACGACTTGCTGCGCGTGCTCGAGCGGCCCGAAATCCCGCTCAACACCAACGCCTCGGAAAACGACATACGCGCCTTCGTCACCAAGAGAAAAATCTCCGGCGGAACCGTCTCCGTCAAGGGCCGCGACGCCCGCGACGTCATGCTCGGTCTGGCCAAGACCTGCATGAAGTTGAAACTGTCGTTCTACCAATTCGTCGGCGACCGACTGGGAATCCCGGGCCCCAAAATTCCAGACCTCGCAACCCTCGTCAGCCTCGTCCCTTCCTGACCAACACCAAGCCCGCCCGGGAATCTGCCCCGGTTACGGATCTCGCGTAACCGGGGCAAATTCCCGGGCAAGAGTGCAGGACAAAGAATTTCGGACGGCCGGGCGCTCCCGCAACACCTGATATCACTCAGTCTCGCAACTGTAGCATTTTGCTTTGTGCAGGTGCGAGCCCGGGAATTTGCCCCGGTTACGGATTTCGCGGGAAAAAACTTTCCTGATTACGCGCTTGCGTCAGCCTCAGGTTTTGAGTAGAACAAAGCATGAACATGCTGTTTTCGCAGGGGTTCTCCGATGGCGCGCAATCAGGTCCAGTTCCAGAAAGGCCTCAGCGAGGCTCGTTTCGCCGAGATTTACGGAACCGAAGAGCAATGTCATGCGGCGCTCGTCAAATGGCGCTGGCCGAACGGGTTCGAATGTCCTGGGTGCAATGGCGCCGATCACTGCGTCGTCACGCGCGGCGCGCGGCGTCTATTCCAGTGCAACGCGTGTCGCAAGCAGACCTCTGTCAAAGCGGGAACGATCTTCGCTTCGAGTAAGCTGCCGCTGCGCATCTGGTTCAAGACGATCTACCTGGTCACGCAATCGAAGAAGGGCATTTCCAGCATCGAACTCGGTCGACGCCTTGGCGTCACCCAGACAGCTGCCTGGATGATGAAGCACAAGCTCGCTCAAGTCATGCTGGAGCGTAACGCGAGCAAACGCTTGAAGGGCAACGTCCAGATGGACGACGCTTATATCGGCGGCGCCCGGTCCGTCCGCCGCGGGCGCGGCGCAACAGGCAAGACGCCGTTCGTCGCCGCGATCGCGACAACGGACGATGGCAAGCCAGATCAAATCATCCTTCGGCCCATCAAAGCCTTCAGCAGCTTTGCGATCCGAAAGCTCGCGAGCACCGCGCTCAACCCGGGCGCCAATATCGTCTCCGACGGTCTGGCATGCTTCGCCGCTGTCACCCAAGCCGGATGCCTCCACACCTCAATCAAGACCGGAAGCGGCAAGCAAGCGGCTCGCACCCCTGCTTTCAAATGGGTCAATACCGCGTTGGGCAATATCAAAGCCGCCCTCGTGGGGACCTACCGAGCCGTGCAAGAAAAACACGTTCCTCGATATCTCGCGGAGTTCGAATATCGATTTAATCGCCGATACGATCTCGAAACTATGATCCCCCGCCTCGCATTCGTTGCGCTGAGGACCACCCCGATGCCTTACCGCTTGCTAAAGCTGGCTGACGTTGCCGCGTAATCAGGAAAACTTTTGTGCCTCTCCTCCCTCCCATCGTCGCTCCGGCCTTTTGGCGCCGGTAGCGAGCGCCCGGAGGCGGCCCACGGCGCCTCGGCGGTCACCGCGTGCGCGCCCTCGATGATGCGCCGTTCGCGCACGCGCTCTTCGCGCGCGATCTCCGTATACGGCCAACCCAGGCGCAGTGGCGGAAAGATCCGCTCCTGCGGCAGGGCCTTCGTGTAAGCAGTGAGTCGGGGCCCCGCGCCGGCCGGGGCATCCATGTCCACTTTTCCTTTCCGCCGCGGTCTGCGATTTCGAAAATCCAGCATAGCATGGTTTCCGGAAAACTGAAAGAAGATATCGACTTTCGGCTCGCCGCAATGCCGATGGTTCTCGCGATCGAGGGGATCGAAGGCGCGGGGGCCCAGCCGGTGCGGATCAATGTGTTCATCGACAAGTCCGACGCGGATAACCTTACGCCCACGACGGATCCGCGCTGTGTGGGCTTCATCAAGTTGCTTCCTGTCAGGGGCGACGTGCGTCGAACGGGCATCGATTCGAAATGCCGATGATCCGCTGTTCCGACTTCGGCCGATCCATCTCGATCACACTCGTTCCTGTCGTCGGCGCGGGACAACCAAACGCCGCGCGATGTCGCTCTTCGCATCGCGGGTCTCTACATCAGGGAGTTGCACTCAGCTCATAGTCGCGCGCCGCGGATACGGGAGCATTACTGCGCCGAGCCGGGGCCTGTAGTCGCCTTTCGCGCGGGCGAAGGGCGGGTCTCAGTTGAGCGCCATCTCCGGCGGTTCGCCCTCGAGGATCAGCTTGGCGCTTGTCCTGGCAATAATGTCCTCGGTCGAGACGCCCGGCCCGCGCTCGCGCAGTACGAGGCCCTTTTCAGTCGGCTCGATCACCGCGAGTTCCGTGACGATCAGGCTGACGCGGCGCGTCGCGGTCAGCGGCAGGGAGCAGCGCTCGACGATCTTGTGGCCGCCCTTGGCGGTATGGACCATGGCGACGATGACGTGGCGGGCGCCGCAGACGAGGTCCATCGCACCGCCCATGCCGGGCACCATGAAGCCGGGGACCATCCAGTTGGCGAGATAGCCGCGCTCGTCGACTTCGAGGCCGCCGAGCACCGTTATGTCGAGATGTCCGCCGCGGATGATGCCGAAGCTCATGGCGCTGTCGATCGAGGCCGCGCCCGGCATGGCGGTGACGAAGCCGCCGCCCGCGTCGGTGAGGTCCGGATCCTCCATGCCTTCGGGCGGGCGGGGGCCGAGTCCGATCACGCCGTTTTCCGCCTGGAAAAAAACGTGGACGTCCTTCGGCAGGTAATTGGCGACCAGGCTTGGCAGTCCGATGCCGAGATTGACCAGCATCTCCGGCTTCACCTCCTGGGCGACGCGGCGGGCGATCACTTCCTTGGCGTCCATCAGAGGGCCCTCTCGATCAGATGCGTGACGAGTACGCCTGGCGTCTTGACCGAGTTCGGGCGATATGACGCCGACGGGCACGATATGTTGCGGCTCGGCGATGACGACGTCGCCGGCGAGCGCGATGATCGGGTTGAAATTGTGAGCGGTCAGCGAATATTCGAGATTGCCGTAGTAATCCGCCTGCTTGGCGCCGATGAGGGCGAAATCGCCGCGGATCGGGGTTTCTAGCAGGAAGAGCTTGCCGTCGACCTCGACGGTGCGCTTCCCCTTTTCGACCAGGGTCCCGATGCCGGTCGCGGTCAGGACGCCGCCGAGTCCAAAGCCGCCGGCGCGAATGCGTTCGATCAGCGTGCCCTGCGGCGCGAGCTCGACCTCGATTTCGTTCGCAATCATCTTCGCCTGCGTCTCGGGATTGAGGCCGATATGCGAGACGATCGCCTTGGAGACCGCCCCGGCGCTGATCAGCTTGCCAATCCCTCGGCCCGGCATCGCGGTGTCGTTGGCGATGATTGTGAGATTTTTTGCGCCGCGCGCAACCAGTGCGTCGATCAGGCGATGGGGCGAGCCCACGCCCATGAAGCCGCCGATCAGCAGCCTCGCTCCGTCGGGGATCAGTGCGGCCGCCTTTTCGGCGGTAATCGCGGCTTTCATCGGTTGCGCCCCCTCGTGCTCTCGCCGCCGTCGCTCGTGAGCCTTCGTTAAAGCAAATCCCGTGCCGAAGATAAAGCGCAGGAGGCGCAGCCGATCGCGCGACGCCCTTATAACGCGCGTGTGGCGCTTGACCGCCCTTTGCCAAGCCAGTCAAGCAGGCTAGACCATCGATTCCATGAAACGGATCGTTTGTGAGGGGATTCTTCGAGGACTCGCCGCGATGTAACCTCGTTCGTGATTCGCGGAACGAGGTTGAGGATCATGACGGCGCGACGGCGAGTGGTGGAGTTGGCGATTGCGGATAAGGATTTGTCGCGGCTGATGGCGATCGCGCGTTCGCGTACGGAACCGGCGAGTTGGGTGGAACGGGCGCGGATGCTGCTCGCCTTCCGAGATGACCCGTCGTTCTTTGCGGTGGGCCAAGCCTTGGGTGTGCACCATCAGACGGTCCAGCGCTGTATTGCCCGTGCTGTCGCCTATGGCCCGATGCTCGCCCTCGATGACCGCCCGCGCCCGGGCAAGGAGCCCACGATCACGGCCGAGGCCAAGGCATGGCTGATCTCGCTGGCCTGCCGCAAGGCCAAGGAGTTGGGCTATCCGCACGAGCTGTGGACGACGCGGCTCCTGGCCCGCCACGCGCGGGAGCATGGCCCGGCAGCCGGGCACGCCTGCTTGGCCAAACTGGTGCAAGGCACGGTGTGCAAGATACTCGATCGCCAGGCAGTGAAGGCGCACAAGATGCGCTACTACCTGGAACGGCGTGACCCCGACTTCGAGGAGAAGATGGCCCAGGTGCTGTGCGTCTACCGCGAGGTCGAGATCCTCAAGCAGGCGGCCGCCCAAGCGCAAACCTCCGATGAGGCGGCGGCAATCGTCTCCTATGACGAGAAGACCGGCATGCAAGCCATTGCCACTACGGCGCCGGACCTGCCGCCCAAGCCGGGTGTCTACGCCACCTTCTCCCGCGACCATGAATACAAGCGCCATGGCACGCTCAGCCTCTTGGCTGGCATCGATCTGGTCACCGGCAAGGTCCACGCCATGGTCAAGGATCGCCACCGCAGCCGCGAGTTCGTCGAATTCCTCAAACTTCTCGATGCGGCTTATCCGACCGATACCGCGATCAAGCTGATCCTCGACAATCATTCAGCCCACATCTCCAAGGAGACCAAAGCCTGGCTCGCGACCCAGCCGGCAGGCCGTTTCGCCTTCACCCTGACGCCCAAGCACGGCTCCTGGCTCAACCTCATCGAAGGCTTCTTCTCCAAGCTTGCTCGCTCGGTGCTGCGCCATATCCGCGTCGCCTCCAAGCAGGAACTCAAAGAGCGCATCCTGGCCGCCATCGACGACATCAACAAACGCCCCGTCGTCCATTCCTGGTCCTACAAACTCGACCAAGCCGCATGAATATGATTTCGAACCTTGGAAACGATGAACTAGAACGTCGGCGCTAATTTCGGGAGGCCGCCATGACCGCCGCCTTGCGGGGCGCCGCGATGTGGGACGAGCGCTACCGGGCGGAACACTATGCTTATGGCCGCGAGCCGAACGCGTTCATTGCGGCGCAGGCCGAGCGCTTCAGGCCGGGCATGCGGGCGCTCGTGCCGGGCGATGGCGAAGGGCGGAACGGGGTGTGGCTCGCCGCGCGCGGGCTCGAGGTCGATACCCTGGACCTCTCGACCTACGGCGTCGCCAAGGCGAGAAAGCTCGCCGCCGACCGCGGGGTTTCGATCAATGCGACTGAGGCCGATGCGTTGAAATGGGACTGGCCCGAGGCGCGTTACGACGTCATCGCGCTCGTCTTCCTGCATCTCCTCGAGCGCGACCGGCGGGCGCTCCACTCAAGCGCAATCCGCGCGCTGAAGCTCGGAGGGCTCATCGTCCTCGAAGCGTTCCGCCCGGAGCAGATCGAGCGACAGAAGGCCGGCGCGCGCGGCGGCCCGCGCGATGCGGCGCTCCTCTATTCACCAGAAGCCTTGCGCGCGGACTTCGCCAGCGAAGACATCCTCTCGCTCGATGTTGCGGAAGTCGATTTGAGCGAAGGCCCGCTGCATGTCGGCGCCAGCGCGGTGGTGAGGGCGCTGGTGCGGCGGCGGCAAGGTCACGCGTTCTTCACGTCAGGGCCGCGAGGCTTCAACGCGCAATGAGCCGCTTCTCCAGGAAGTGCCTGGCGTGTCCGGTTGGATTGTCTTCCTGAGTTCGCGAACACGGTGTAGCCGTGGCGTTCGTAGAAAGGCCGAGCCTGGAAGCTGAACGTGTCGAGGCAGACGCCGATACACCCGCGTTCCCTGGCATAGGCTTCCGCCGCCTCCAGCAGTCGGGAGCCATGTCCCTGCCTGCGAGCGATCTCGGAGACCCAGAGCGTCGCCACTCTCAGCCACCCGCCCCAGATCACCGCGAGCAATCCTCCAAGAACCTCGCCACGCTCTGAGCGCAGGACGAAGTTGGCGGGGAAGTACTCGGGCATGCCGGTGACGGCGAAGTTATAATCGTTGATGCCGTCGTCGATGAACCTGCGAACGCCATCATCGACGAAAGGCTCGAAGGCGACTTTGAGGTTTTCCATGGTCCGCCTGCCGTATCTAACGCTTTAGATTCAATTTATTAGGTCAAAGAATTGTGAAGCTAGATCAACGTCGGCAGCGAAGCTACTGCTTGCAATCCTGATAGAAATCCGGAAACTTGGTCTCATCCACGTCCTCGCCCCATGCGTTGTTGGGAACCTGCGCATAGGCAGCGGAGGCGTAGGCCTGTGGGACTATTGTGAAGGTTGGCTGGAGATTTGCGTAGTCGATAATCCAGAAGAAATCGTAGTTCACGCCTTCCCAGCTTTTGGGCGCGCTGGCGTTGGGAATCTCGCGGAGTTTAAGGAGGCTCCAGAACGTGCTCCCGTCCCGATTGAAGTCCTTGTTGGCGATGTGCTTGTGCTCCCAGACGACGACGACAATCTTGCCGTCGTACTCGACTGAATTGAGGGCGGCCGCCGCCTTCTGCGTTTGCGTGTCGAGGTCGTTGTCCTCGTTCGGATCTTTTGGCGGGACTGAGAAAATAGTGAGCTGCTTGCCCCAGCTTTGCGCCGAGGGCGCGGCCGTTTCCCGCGTATGCGCGGTCACGGCAAAAAAGGCGTCCGGGGTTCGGCCATTTCCGAAGACCGCATCGTTCCCGGGCGCGCCCTTGCCAAGATACTGATCCGAGAGCGCCTGCGCTCGCAGGTTCCCGGCACTGCAAAGCTCTTCGCTGTTTTTCTTTTCCCCGTGCCGCAACAGCCTGCGCCGCCTCTGTTCCGAGGACGCCGGCAAGCACCGCGAGACCGGCTATTGTGAACGAAACCGGCATGTCCGCCTCCCTTCTTCGCCCAGATCGGCGCGCGCCGGTGCGCGTTCGTCACGCGGCCAGCTCAATCCGGATCGGCGTGTGGTCCGAGGCCTTGTCGCGCCCGCGCATCGCCTTGTCGATCTGGACCGACCCGAGTCGGTCGGCCGCCTGCGGCGTCAGGAGCAGGTGGTCGATGCGAATGCCGTTGTTCTTCTGCCAGGCGCCCGCCTGATAGTCCCAGAACGTATAGAGCCCGCCCGCGTCGGTGGTCGCGCGTAGCGCATCGGTCAAGCCCAGCGCCAGGAGTTCGCGGTATTTGGCGCGGGTCTGCGGCAGGAAGAGCGCGTCTGAGGTCCAGGCTTCAGGGCGCGCGGCGTCGATCGGCTCGGGGATCACGTTGAAGTCGCCGGCGAGGATCAGCGGCTCCTCGTAATCCATCAGCTTCTTCGCGTGGCGGATGAGCCGATCCATGAAGCCGAGCTTATAGGGGTATTTCTCGGTGTCCGGCGGATTTCCGTTCGGCAGATAGATGCTGGCGACCCGCACAGCCCCGCTGTCGGTCGGGATCACCCCCTCGATATAGCGCGACTGCGTGTCGGCGTCGTCGCCCGGCAGGCCGCGGGCGACCTCGAACGGGCGTTTGGCGAGGATGGCGACGCCGTTGAACCCCTTTTGCCCGTGCGTTTCCACGTTATACCCGAGGTCCTCGACTTCGAGGCGCGGAAACTGCTCGTCGAGGCATTTGATCTCCTGCAGGCACAGAGCGTCGGGGCTCGCCTCCTGCAGGTAGTCGAGGAGGTGCGGAAGCCGCTGGCGGACGGAATTGACGTTCCAGGTCGCGATGCGCAGAGGCGGGCTCCTTTAGTGCAGGCGCTGCATACTGGCACGCGGAAAGCGGGATGGGGAGGGCGCTATGCCGGCAGCTCGGTCCTATTCTGGCGATGGGCTAGGCCTCGTCGGCTCTGGGTGCGGGCGTGATGCAACCACCCCGGCGATCGTGCCCTACCTCTAATGGCCATATTCTCCTCTTTAAGATTTAAGCGTGAAAGGGGCGGGATCTCTTGACGCGCGTAAACAATCGCGCTCAATTGCAACCGCAGAGGAGTATCGGCCTGTGCGGAAAAGACGGGAAAGTTAGGGACTATTCTTGTGTTATCTGGGGGAAGGCGGACCATGAACGAGCCGAGCATCTCGACCTCGAAAGAACAGCGAACGCGTCGCAACATCATGAAGATGGGCGCAATCTTGGGGGCCGCCACGCTTGCGAAAGTCGGGCGAGCGCGCGCCTCGCCCGCGCCCCTCTTTTTTCGTGTTCCCGCCCCCAATTGCCTGCTGAGGGGCACAAACATCCGGACAACTGCGGGCGAGCGTAAGGTCGAAGACCTTGCAATCGGCGATTTGGTGCCGACTGTGTTCGGCGGCGTCTGTCCCATCCAGTGGATCGGACGCTTTCCAATCAAGAAGAGCGATCCTTCGCGGGCTTGGCCGAAGGAGGCGTTGCCGGTTCGGATCTGCGGCTCGGCGATCGCGCCCGATGTTCCGCGCGCCGACCTCTTTGTGACGAGATGGCATGCCTTGCTCATCGACAGCCTGCTGATACCGGCCGGGCACCTGATCAACGGCACAACGATTACGCTCTATGAGGCGCATGACGTTGATGAATTGGAATTCTTCCACATTAAGTTCGAAGGTCACAACGCAATCTATGCCGAAGGGGCTCCGGTCGAGACCTTGCTCAGCGTGGACGAAAGAGCAGTCAACTTCGCCGAGTATTTCCGATTATACGGCGTCGCGGAAACTGAAGGAACTCGCTGCGCTCCATATGCTTCATACGGCGGCCGACGCTATGAGCTAACGTCCCGGATCCGCAGCGCGATTTCGCCCTGGTTCGATCGGCGCGAGCAGTTTGACGTGATACGCGACCGATTGGAGGAGCGCGGAATCGCGCTCACTGGAGAATTGGAGCTCTCAATCTAGCGTTCGGATTCGCCCAGACGCAGCGAAAGACTCAATCGGGAGCAGAGCAATGCGCCGCGGCACGTGCGGACGCTTTAGCGGGGCGCTCGTTCCCTCGGAGCGGCGGGTCTGTCACTCCGCCGCCCGCGCAACCTCCCGCTTCGGCGCGCCGTAGGTGTCGGGAATCTTGTCGGCGAAAGCGGTGACGAAATCCGCGTTCTGATCCGCTTCGGTCGGCGGGCGGAGCGATTCGTCGACATAAGCCGCGCCGTCCTTGTCTGCGAGAACGCGACGCAGGATCGCCCGGTAGCGCAGCGCCAGCGCCGCCCAGTTCGCGGCGACCTTGGCGAAGTCGAGCGCCCGCCAGGGATAGAAGACGAGCGGATTGACGACGGAAAGCCCATGCCGGCGCTGCGTCCGGATCTTGCGCCTGACATAACCGAACTGCAGCGGGTGCACGCCCTCGATCCGCGACGATCCGGAGAAGACCGTCATCGCGTCGACGATCTTCTTCGGATTAATGCCGCTCGCGACCGCGCGCCGGAGGACTGTCTCGACATGCGCGTCGGAGTAATAGCGCGCCCAGGCGTCGCGATAGACGCCGCGCCAGGTCCCGGCCGACATGATCGGGTGATCGGCGCAGACATGCTCGAGATCGTAATGGTTCATGTCGGGGTCCATGCGCGCGCCCTTAAGGTAGAGCGTCTTGTGGTCCTCGGAGCCGGGCAGGGGGGTCAGGAAGAAGAATTCGAGAATATCGATCGGCAGTTCGCGCTTGATGGTCTCGATGTCGCGCGCGATGGATTCGGGCGTATCGGTCGGGAAGCCGAGGATATAGCCGGCCCAGGTCATGACCTTGGCGCGGCGCCACGCCTGCAGCATGTCGCGATATTCCCAGATCTTGTTCTGCCGCTTCTTCGCGCCCATGAGCGACTTGGGATTGATGTTCTCGAGACCGATGAAGACGGCGTTGCATCCGGCGCGGGCCGCCTTTTCAATGAAATTGGGAATGCGATGGCAGAGCGTATCGACCTGCAGAAGGAGCCTGATCTTGAACCCGTGGACTTCGCGGAGTTCGATCAGGCGGTCGAGGATCGGCTCCCAGTTGCGGTTGCGGGCGAAATTGTCGTCGGTGACAAAAAAGCGCGTGACCTCCTGAGCGGCGTTGGCGCGTACGATCGCCTCGACGTCGTCGGCGGTTCGATAGCGGGACTTCCGCCCCTGGACGTTGATGATGGTGCAGAAGCTGCACTGGAAAGGGCAGCCGCGCCCGGCGTCGAAGCTCGTGTAATGTCCGGCCACCCTCGTCACGACGGAACGCGGTAGCACTGGAATCGCGGCGGACGCCATATCCGGCATGTCGTTCAGGTAATTGTAGGCCGGCTTGGCCTCGCCGGCGTCGATATCGCGCAAGAGCTCCTCGAGGCGGCCTTCACCCTCGCCGGCGTAAAGGATCATGCCGAGCGCCTGCGCCTCCTTCAGGTCCGGCGGCAATTCGGGCAGCATGGCCATGCATCCGGAGACATGGAAGCCGCCGACGGCGACCGATATGCCGCCAGCCCGAAACTGGCGCCCGATGTCGAGCGCACGGGGAAACTGATTCGACTGAACCCCGACCAGTGCAACGAACCCACCGCCGGCAACCTTGATGCGGTTGGAAATCCCACGAATGTCGACGATTGTGTTGCATTCGTCGTAGACGTCGATCTCGATATCCACGTCGGGACCGAGAACGCGCTCTTCGGCGCATTGCGCCAGCAGACCATAGACGCTGGCGAGGCTGTTCGAGGGGATCGTCGAGCGGCGCCATTGGATGACGTAGCCGTCGTCGTCGTAATGCGACGGCTTGATGAGAACGATCAGAAACTTGCGCCCGGACATCGTTCGCCCTCGGAAAGTCGAACACGCGTCGGTAGACTCTGCCGGTTTGAACGAGTTTGGGCAACTCCAAATCGAGGCAGGGTCGGCACCGGGCGCCGAACGTCGGCTAATCCCAGCGCCGGTGTCCCCACATCCATTGCTCCGGCGCCTCGCGGATGAAAGCTTCGAACTGCGCCTGAAGGGCGGCTGTGCCTGCGACCGCGTCGGCCTCGCGGTCGTTGGTCTGCGGCACAGCGACCGGCTCGATGCGGATCGAGAACCGCACGTTGGGGCGGCGGTAGACGGCGCAGGCGTAGAGCGGCAGGCCGGTCGTGCGGGCGAGTAGCGCTGGAAAGAAATTGGAGAGCGCCGGACGGCCGAAGAAAGGCACAGCCGCGCCGCGGTTGTCGCGCAGGTCGGCGAGGAAGGCGGGGCAGCCGTCTCCTCCGCGCGCTTTCCTGAGAAGCGTCCGCGCCGTCACCGGCGTCTTGGGCAGAAGCCCGCCCTCGTATTGCGGCGCGCGCAGCTTGACGGTCGCGGCGTCAACGTAAGGATTGCTGAGGCGCTGGTAGACGCCGGTCAGCGGCACGCCGAAGCGCTTCCCAGCCTGCGACATAATCTCCCAGTTCCCGAGGTGCAGGCCGCAGACCACGAACGGGCCGCCGCGCGCGATCTTCTCGAAGCGCTCGAAGGGCTCGAGCGCAATTCGCCCCTCGGCGACGATCCTGTCGAGATGGAAGAATTCCGCGTAGGTGCGCCCCAGATTGTCCCACATCTCCGCCGCGATCCGCTTGCGCTGCTTAAGCGAAGTTTCGGGGTAAGCGGCGGCCAGATTGTCGAGCACGCGCTTTTGCCGGTGCAGGTGCGGCGCAATCAGCCGCCATGCCATTCCCGAGCCGCGCGAGGCCACCGCGAGCGGCGTCGCCCGAATCGCCACCTCGAGCAGCCGGAATACGGCGTATTCCAGCCGGTACCGCAGATCTTTGAAATCGATCATCGCTCGGCCAGGCCAGTCGGCTCTCGGGCCGAAAGCGCCTGATTGCGCGGCGCTTCCCACTCTGTCAAGCGACCCGAGAGCAGGCCTCCGCCCCTCGTCGCCCGCAGTCCCACGCCATTCGGCTCGCGCGCCGGGTGAAAAGGCCTTCAATGATTGCAAGCCGTTGTGCTAGCTTGCGTCGAAGTCGCGCCGCGATGCGACTTCGTCGGGAGGGACATTTGAGCAATCAGCACAAATACGTAATGGGCGAGGATCGGATTCCGCACGCCTGGTACAACCTGATGGCCGATCTGCCGGCCCCGCCGCCGCCAGTTCTGCACCCCGGCACCGGACAGCCGATCGGGCCCGCCGACCTCGCGCCGTTGTTCCCGATGGCGCTCATCGGCCAGGAAGTCTCGGCCGAGCGGCACATCGAGATTCCGGGACCGGTGCGCGACGTCTACCGGATGTGGCGGCCGACCCCGCTCTATCGCGCGCACGCCCTCGAAAAGAAGCTCGGCACGACCGCGCGCATTTTCTACAAATACGAGGGCGTAAGCCCCGCCGGCAGCCACAAGCCCAATACCGCGGTGGCGCAGGCCTATTACAACAAGGCGGAGGGCGTGAAAAAACTCTCGACCGAGACCGGGGCCGGGCAGTGGGGGTCCGCGCTCGCCTTCGCCGGCGCGCTCTTCGGACTCGACGTCAAAGTCTACATGGTCAGGGTCTCCTACAATCAGAAGCCGTATCGGCGGGCCCTAATGGAGACCTATGGAGCGCAATGCGTCCCAAGCCCGAGCATGGAGACCGCCTCCGGGCGGGGAATCCTCGCCGAACATCCGGACTCGCCCGGCAGCCTCGGAATCGCGATCTCGGAAGCCGTCGAGGTCGCCGCGCAGAACGACGACACCAAATACGCGCTCGGCAGCGTGCTCAATCACGTGCTCCTGCATCAGACGGTGATCGGTCAGGAGGCAATCGCGCAGATGGAAATGGCGGGGGCCTATCCCGACATCGTCGTCGGCTGCACGGGCGGTGGCTCGAATTTCGCCGGCATCGCGTTTCCATTTCTCGGCGCCAAGCTCAGCCACAAGCGAGACGTCAGGATCATCGCGGTCGAGCCGGCGGCCTGTCCGTCGCTGACGCGCGGCAAATACGCCTTCGATTTCGGGGACACCGCCCATCTGACGCCGCTGGTCAAGATGCACACGCTGGGGTCCACGTTCATTCCGCCCGGTTTCCATGCCGGCGGGCTACGCTATCACGGGATGTCGCCGCTGGTCAGCCATTGCAAGGAGCTCGGGCTCATCGAAGCGCGCGCCTATCATCAGACCCCGTGCTTTGAGGCCGGCGTGCTGTTTGCGCGCGCCGAGGGGATCGTGCCGGCGCCGGAAGCCAATCACGCGGTCAAAGGCGCAATCGACGAAGCAGTGAAGGCGCGCGAGGAGGGCAAGTCGCCGACGATCCTGTTCAACCTCAGCGGCCATGGTCATTTCGACATGCAGGCCTACACCGACTATTTCTCGGGCAAGCTCGTCGATCAGGACTACGACGAGGCGATGCTAGAAGCGTCTCTCGCCAATCTGCCGAAAGTGGCAGCGGAGTAGGAGGGAAGGCGGGCGAGATTGGACGCTGGGGATCAGGCCCAGCGTCCGCCGTCAAAGCCGCCGCGCGAGGATCTTGCGAAGGCTCGTTAGCGCCGTCAGGTTATCAGACGGAAGGGCTGCGACGCGTTGGGACGTGTTGCGTGGGGGGACGCCTGCGCCCGCAACGGTGGGCGGCGATCTGGTCGCCGCTAGCCGGTCCCGAAGTCCGACAACGAACGCCACAGGCAGCGCTTGGCCGGATTCTTGAACGACGCAGGGTCGAAATAGGAAAGGTGCCCCGTCGATCCGTCGTCCGGCCAGCGGAAGCCGACCTCGACCCGGTTAGGGCCAAATTTGACGAATTGCTCAACCGGCCCCAGATCGTCCTTCGCGCTGGAAGGGTTGATCGGTCCGGTGGCGCCGTCCTGATACCGCCAGACCTGTCCGTCATGCGTCGTCACCGTCACAGAGCGCCTCGCTTCGTCAAACGAGACCTGGAGGGGTCCGAACTTGCCCTCGCCCTTGTAATCGCAGATCCGGGAGACAGGTTGAGCGGCGAGCGGCGTCGTGAGCAGCGTGGCGATTGCGGCGAGCGCCAGACATGAGCAGTACATCCAAACTCCGTCAGTTATGAGTTCGAACGAGTCCTCTTGCCCCCCACGCGAATATGCCCGGTGTGAGGCCGCGGTCCAGCACTTTTTTTGGGGCTGCGAAATCGCGGCCAGCGCGGCGCGCCGGTTGCAATGCGCCTTCAACCTGCTATCACGCCGCGCCGGCGATCCCGCCGTCGCAATCTGAGGCCATGTATGCTCCTTTTCAGCCGCCGCGCCGCGCTGGCGCTTCCTCTTCTTGCCGCTCCATCCGCCTGGGCCGCGGCGGACGCGGACAACACCGTCGTCCTGACGACCAAGAACGGCAAGGTCGTCATTCGGCTTCGTCCGGACTGGGCGCCAAAGCATGTCGCGCAGATCAAGACGCTGGTGAAGCGCGGCTTCTACGACGGCATCGTCTTCCATCGCGTTATCCCCGGCTTCATGGCGCAGACGGGCGATCCGACGGGCACCGGGTCAGGCGGTTCGGACCTGCCCAACATCCCGGCGGAATTCAATCCGACGCATTTCACCCGCGGCGTCGTTGGCATGGCGCGCTCGCAGGACCCGGATTCGGCCAATTCGCAGTTCTTTATTGTCTTCGGCGACGCAGGCTTCCTCGACGGCCAGTATACCGCCTTCGGCGAGGTCGTTTCCGGGATGGACGTCGTCGACAAGATCAAGGCTGGAACCGAAGCCAACAACGGCCAAGTGACGAATCCCGACAAGATCGTGACCATGCGCATGGCCGGCGCATCGAAACAATGAGGAGTTGCAAGGCATGAGCACAAGCAACACGCTGACCCTGGAGACCACCAGAGGCCCGGTCGTCATCGAAATGAATCCGGCGATCGCGCCGGGTCACGTCGCCCATATCAAGAAGCTCGTCTCCGAGGGCTTCTACGACGGCGTCGTCTTTCACCGGGTGATCGACGGCTTCATGGCCCAGACCGGCTGTCCTCACGGGACCGGAACCGGAGGGTCGAAATATCCTGACCTTAAAGCCGAGTTCAATCCCGAGCCACATGTCCGCGGAACCGTCTCGATGGCGCGCGCTTCAAGCCCGAACTCGGCCAATTCGCAGTTCTTCATCTGCTTCGGCGACGCCCGCTTCCTCGACAAACAGTACACCGTTTGGGGCAAGGTGACGTCGGGCATGGAGAACGTCGACAAGATCAAGCGCGGCGAACCGGTCAAGGATCCCGACAAGATCATCAAGGCGACGCTGAACTGAGCGCGCGATCGCCAATGCTTTTCACGGCCGTCCCCGGACTTGATCCGGAGATCGTCCCGGACGCCGACATTTCGGGCGTTGCGCGCGCCCCTCTCTGAAACCGATGCGCGTCGACGCCTTCGATTTCAAACTCCCGCCGGAGCGGATCGCGCTCGAGCCTGCTTCGCCTCGGGACAGCGCGCGGATGCTCGTCGTCGATGCCGACGGCGTGCTGACGGATTCCTGCGTCTCCGACTTGCCAGACTTTCTGCGCGCCGGCGACGCGCTCGTCGTCAATGATACGCGCGTCATCGCCGCGCGGCTCGAGGGCGTGCGCGTCAGGGGCGACGCGGCCGCGGCGATCGAGGCAACGCTGATCCGCCGCGTCGACGACTGCCGCTGGCGGGCGCTGGTTCGCCCCGCCAAGAAGCTTAAGGTCGGCGAGCGCATCCGGTTCGGCGAGATGGGCGAAAGTCGCGTCTGTCTCTTGGCGGCGCTCGACGCGGAAGTCGAGGAGAAGGGCGATGCGGGCGAGGTCCTCTTGCGCTTCGAATTTGCCGGCGCCGCGCTTGACGAGGCGATCGAACGCCTCGGCGCGACTCCCTTGCCGCCCTATATCGCGGCGCGCCGCGCGCCCGGCGAGAAGGACCGGGCCGACTATCAGACGATGTTCGCCGCCGAGCCCGGGGCCGTCGCGGCCCCGACCGCGGGCCTCCATTTCACGCCGGCTCTGGTTGCGCGCATCGCGGCGCGCGGCGTCTCGCTTCACCGGGTCACGCTGCATGTCGGGGCCGGTACTTTCCTGCCGGTGAGGGTCGAGGACACGAGAGATCATGCGATGCATGCGGAGGATGGCTCGATCGACGCCGCGACCGCGGCGGCGCTCAATGTCGCGCGCCGCAACGGGGGACGCATCGTCTGCGTCGGCACGACCTCTGCGCGCTTGCTCGAAAACGCCGCGGACGAGGAGGGCCGCATCCATCCGTTCGCCGGCGAGACCTCGATCTTCATCACCCCCGGCTACCGCTTCCGTGCGGTCGACCTGCTGATGACCAATTTCCATCTGCCGCGCTCCACGCTTGTCATGCTGGCGAGCGCGTTCAGCGGCCTCGATGTGATCCGGAGGGCCTATGCGCACGCAATTGAAGCAGGCTATCGCTTTTACTCCTACGGCGACGCGTGCCTGCTGATCGGGGCCGATCGCCCTAAGTCCGCGAAGCGATCATGAGCGCCGACATTTCCTTTGCGGTCAGCGCCGTCGACGGAGCGGCGCGGCTCGGCGCGATTGCAACTCCGCGCGGCGTCATCAGAACCCCGGCCTTCATGCCGGTCGGCACTGCGGCGACGGTTAAGGCAATGTATCCGGAGGCGGTGCGCGCGCTCGGCGCCGATATTGTGCTCTCCAACACCTATCACCTGATGCTAGCGCCCGGCGCGGAGCGGATTGCCGCGCTCGGCGGCCTGCACAGGTTTATGAACTGGCCGCATCCGATCCTCACCGACTCGGGCGGATTCCAGGTCATGAGCCTCGCCAAGCTCAGAAAGCTCAGCGAAAAGGGCGTCGCCTTCCAGTCGCACATCGACGGATCGTTGCACGAACTCACGCCTGAGCGCGCGATGGAGATCCAGCAGCTGCTCGGATCCGACATCCAGATGCAGTTTGACGAATGCGTAAGGCTGCCGTGCTCACGCGAGGAGGCTGAGCGCGCGATGCGTCTGTCGCTGCGCTGGGCGGAGCGGTCGAAAATCGCATTCGGCGAGCAGCCGGGCAGGGCGGTTTTCGGCATCGTCCAGGGCGGCGCCGAAAAGGACTTGCGCATTTCAAGCGCCCGGGCGCTCGTCGCAATGGGCTTTGACGGCTATGCGATCGGCGGGCTTGCGGTCGGCGAGCCGCAATCGGTGATGCTCGACATGATCGAGACGGTGATCCCGCATTTGCCCGAGGATAGGCCGCGCTATCTGATGGGCGTGGGGGCGCCCGACGATCTCCTGCAGTCGCTCATGCGCGGGATCGACATGTTCGATTGCGTGATGCCGACCCGCGCCGGGCGACATGGTATGGTCTTCACCCGCCGTGGCCGTCTCAACCTGCGCAACGCGCGTTTTGCCGACGACCCGCGCCCGATCGATCTGGCGTCGTCTTCGCCGGTCGCGCGGACCTATTCGCGCGGCTATTGGCGTCATCTCGTGAAGTCAGGCGAAATCCTCGCCATGATGGGACTGACGGAGATCAATCTCGCCTATTATCAGGACCTGATGGCAGAGGCGAGGCGGGCGATCGGGGAAGGGGGCCTCAAGGCCTTTGTCGACGAGACCCGACGGGCATGGACGGAAGGCGAGGCCGAAGGCGCCTGACGCCGCTATATTTAACAGAAACGATCGCCTGCAAGTAGATTTAAAGAGGCGCACCAAATGCAAGAGGCGAGACGCCAACAGGCGGCTCGCCTCTTGTCTCCGTCCTCGCGTGCGCGTCCAAGTCCCGTATTTTCTTTAATCTTGCCCGATTGCTTATTTTACGCTTGGGCTGGGACAATGGAGCGGTTTTCGTCCTCCCACAGACTTTGCGGCGTCCGGCGCCAAACTTTTTGGCAGCGGCCTCCTTTTCGCACGGCATTGCTAGTCCACTTTTTTGGCCCTGTCACGAGGCAAAGCGGCCCTGCGATGCAAATTTTTTCTTAGGGAGGCGCTTGTGGTCAATTGTTTTGCAGCGGAAGCAAAAGTGCTGTTTCATCCGGGGTCCGCCACCTTCGGCTTGTCTTTCGTCTGCTGCAGTGATGGCGTAGACGCTGAAGCCACCGCCAGCAAGGAAGACCATTGATGACAGCGATCGTGAACGTCGTCGCCCGTGAGATCCTCGACAGCCGGGGGAATCCGACAGTCGAAGTCGATGTCGTGCTGGAAGACGGCTCGATGGGCCGAGCGGCGGCGCCGTCGGGCGCCTCGACCGGGACCCGCGAGGCAGTCGAATTGCGCGACGGCGACAAGGGCCGGTTTGGCGGAAAGGGCGTGCTCAAGGCGGTCGAAGCGGTCAACCGCGACATTTTCGACGCTGTCTCCGGCCTTGAGGCCGAGGACCAGCTCAAGATCGACGAGACGATGATCGCCCTCGACGGCTCCGACAACAAGTCGCGGTTAGGGGCCAACGCAATCCTGGGCGTGTCGCTCGCCGTCGCCAAGGCCGCCGCGGAGGCGTCGGGGCTGCCGCTCTATCGGTACGTCGGCGGAACCACGGCGCGACTGCTGCCGACGCCGCAAATGAATATCGTCAATGGCGGCGTCCATGCCGACAACCCGATCGACTTCCAGGAATTCATGATCCTGCCGGTCGGCGCGCCATCCTTCGCCGACGCCGTCCGCTGGGGCGCGGAGACGTTTCACGCGCTGAAGAGCGCGCTGAAGAAGGCGGGGCACAACACAAACGTCGGCGACGAGGGCGGCTTTGCGCCGAATCTTCCCTCTGCGGAAGCCGCGCTCGAATTCTGCGTCAAGGCGATCGAGGCGGCCGGTTTCAAGCCCGGCGAGGATATCGGGCTCGGCCTCGATTGCGCGGCGTCGGAATTCTTCAAGGACGGCGCCTACGTCTATTCCGGCGAGGGAAAGACCCGCTCGATCGACGAGCAGGTCCAGTATCTGGCCAAGCTCGCCAACTCCTATCCGATCCTCTCGATCGAGGACGGCATGGCCGAGCAGGACTGGGCCGGATGGAAACTCCTGACCGAGAAACTCGGCGCCCGGCGTCAGCTCGTCGGCGACGACATCTTCGTCACCAATACGAAGATCCTCAGTCGCGGAATCAAGGAAGGCGTCGCCAATTCGATTCTGATCAAGGTCAATCAGATCGGTACGCTGAGCGAGACATTGGCCGCCGTCGATATGGCTCACCGCGCGAGCTACACCGCCGTCATGTCGCACCGTTCGGGCGAAACCGAGGATTCGACGATTGCCGACCTCGCCGTCGCTACCAATTGCGGACAGATCAAGACCGGATCGCTGTCGCGATCGGACCGTCTGGCGAAATACAATCAGCTCATCCGCATCGAAGAGGAGCTCGGCGAGCAGGCGCGCTACGCCGGCCGGGAAGCGATCAAGGCGATCTAACTCCCGGAGGGTAACGTCTTCTTAATCACGTCCCGGGAAGATCGGCGCATGGTGGTCAGAACGCGCCTGCGCTCGATCGTATTGCCGATCCTGTTCTATCTCGTGCTCGGGGTCGCGAGCGGCTACCTCGTATGGGGCGCCTCCAACGGCGAGCATGGGCTCAAGGCCAAATTGAAATATGACGTCGAGGCGGAGACGCTCAAGATTGAGCTCGCCGCCCTGAAAGAAGAGCGCTCCCGCTGGGAGCGCCGGGTGGCGGCTCTCGGACCCCAGAGCGTCGACCGCGACCTTCTCGATGAAGAAGCGCATGCGAAGCTCGACCGCGTCTTCAAAGACGAGGTGGTGATCTTCACCGCGCCTGACCCGACCCGCTGATCCCTTTTCTGCATCAATATCCCCTTAATCTCCGAGCCAGTAACATCGGGGCGCTTGGTTCTTAGGCGCGCAGGATGCTTTACGCCGTCGTCTTCTTTCTCAACGCCGCGGGGAATTTCGCGCTCGGCATCGCGATCAGCGCACTCCTGGGGCCGGCCGAATTCGGCCGTTACGCGACGGTAGCGCTCGGCGCGTCGATCCTGGCGATGGCGTTTTTCGACTGGCTCCGCCTTTCGTCGATCCGGTTCTCCGCCGCCGGCGAACGCCGCGAGGTGACGGCGGCGAGCCTCGAGGCGAGCTACATTGCAATGATTGTCGCCGCGGTCCTCGCAGTCGGAGCGCTTCGAGCGCTGGGGATCGACTTTGGCATGGGCGCTTCTCTCCTGTGGCTGACGCCGCTGATGGCGATCGCTTATGCCCGGAGCGACTACACCGCCGCGCAGATGCGCGCACGCTCGCAAGGACGCGCTTACGCGACGCTTGCGGGGATCCGCCAGTCTTTGACCTTCACGGTCGTGATCGGGATCGCCGCCGGTACGCGTTCCGCCGGACCCGTGGTCGCTGCGCTCGCAGCGACCACGCTTTTTTCGGTTGTGGCGCTAGGACCCGCAATGCGAACCCCCGGCGCGGGCCTGACGCTGGCCGATCGACGAGCGATCGGTCGATTCATCGTCTACGCGAAGCCGATCGTCGCCTCGGGGGTCATCTATCTCCTGATCGCTTTTATCGATCGGCAGCTTGCGTTTGAACGGTTCGGCGCGGCTGCGGCGGGCAAACTGTCGCTCGCGACCGACCTCGGGATGCGCCTGTTTTTTGCGATCAACTTCGTGCCGGAAACGCTCTTGTTCCAGTATGCGGTCCAGCGCGAGGCCGAAGAGGGACGCCCCGCTGCGGAGCAGCAAATCGCGGTCAATATCGTTTTGAGTTTCGCAGTGCTCGCGCCGCTCGCCGTCGGCTATATGGTCATGGCGCCGACGTTCGAGGCGCTACTCGTGCCGGCCGCATTTCGCGGCGACTATGCGCGCCTCAGCCTCTTGCTCGCGCCGGGCCTCTTCGCGCTCTGCGCAATCTACTCGATGTGCAACCCGGTGTTCCAACTCGCCCGAAAGACCTGGCCGCTGACGGTCGCGGCTGTGATCGCGCTCCTCGCCAATCTCGTCCTGACGAGGTTGCCTCTTTTCTCGGCGGACGTCGACGGTCTGGCGAGGGCCTACACAATCAGCCTTGTCAGCGGATTGGCGGTCGCCGCAACGCTAGCGCTGCGCGTTCGGCCGATCTATCCATCATTGCGAGACCTCCTCGCCATCGCAGCCGCAACCGCCGCCATGGGCTTCGCCATCCGCCCCATGAACGCGATTGAGCCGCCGATCCTCGCGGCCGCGCTCGCGCTCGTCGCAGGCGGGAGCATCGTCGCGGCGGCGATTCTTGGGTTGGACGTCGGGGGTTGCCGAACCTTCGTTGCCGCGAGACTGCGCCCGTCGCCCTCTCCGGCGGTCGGACGCCGACCGGGTTAGCCCCTGGCAGCCGAACCTCAGCTTTTGCTGACGCCCGGCCCGTGCTAAGGCCGCGTCCAGTTGTCCTCAGTTGACGCTGCGCCCTTACGGAAGGCCCGTCCCATGAACGTCACCGCCCAGACGCCGGTCCGCTCCAACTCATTCTTTTCGGCCCCGCTCGCCGCGGCTGACCCGGAAATCGCCCGCGCGGTCGAACTCGAACTCGGCCGCCAGCGCGATGAGATCGAACTCATCGCCTCGGAAAACATCGTGTCGCGCGCCGTGCTCGAGGCTCAAGGGTCGGTGCTGACCAACAAATACGCGGAAGGCTATTCGGGCAGGCGTTATTATGGCGGCTGCCAGTTCGTCGACATCGCCGAGACGCTCGCGATCGAGCGCGCCTGCATGCTGTTCGACTGCCGCTACGCCAACGTCCAGCCGAATTCCGGCAGCCAGGCGAATCAGGGCGTGTTCATGGCGCTGATGCAGCCGGGCGATACGTTCATGGGCCTCGACCTCGCCGCGGGGGGACATCTGACTCACGGCTCGCCGGTCAACATGTCTGGCCGGTGGTTCAGACCCGTGCCCTACGGGGTCGACCGCACGACCCATCGCATCGACATGGACCGGGTCGAGGCGCTGGCGCGCGAGCATAAGCCCAAGCTCATCATCGCGGGCGGATCGGCTTACGCCCGGCACTGGGACTTCGAACGCTTCCGAGCGATCTGCGACGCGGTCGGCGCCTATTTCGTCGTCGACATCGCCCATTTTGCCGGACTGGTCGCGGGCGGAGCACACCCTTCGCCGTTTCCGCACGCCCATGTCGTCACGACCACCACCCACAAGACGCTGCGCGGACCGCGCGGCGGCATGATCCTCACCAACGACGAGGACCTGGCCAAGAAGATCAATTCGGCGATCTTCCCTGGCCTCCAGGGCGGCCCGCTGATGCACGTGATCGCGGCCAAAGCCGTGGCGTTCCACGAGGCGCTGACGCCGGAATTCAAGGACTATGCGCAGGCGGTCGTGGCCAACGCGAAGGCGATGGCGGAGCCCATTCTCGCCGGCGGGTACAAGCTCGTGACCGGCGGCACCGACAACCATTTGATGCTGGTCGACCTCAGCCCCAAGGGTCTGACCGGCAAAGCGGCGGAAACGACGCTCGGCCGGGCGCACATCACCTGCAACAAGAACGGGATCCCGTTCGATACGCAAAAGCCGATGGTGACCTCGGGGATCCGCCTCGGCTCGCCGGCCGCAACGTCGCGCGGCTTCGGGCGCGCGGAATTCGTCAAGGTCGGGGAATTGATCGTCGAGACCCTCGACGGCTTGGCGGCGAACGGCGAATTGGGGAATGTCGCGGTCGAGGCGAAGGTGCGCGCAGACGTCGCGGAGCTCACTCGCCGGTTCCCGATCTACTAGGGGATCGGGACGGCTTGAAAAGGGACGGCTTGCGATGCGGTGCCCTTATTGCGGCGGCCTCGACACGCAAGTGAAGGATTCCCGGCCGACCGAAGACGCCTCTTCGATCCGGCGGCGGCGCGTTTGCCCCGATTGCGGCGGCCGCTTCACCACCTTCGAGCGGGTGCAGTTGCGCGAATTGATGGTCGTCAAGAAGAGCGGCCGGCGCGCGCCGTTCGATCGCGACAAGCTCGTGCGCTCGGTGCAGGTTGCGCTCCGGAAGCGCTCCGTCGCTCCCGAACGGGTCGAGCGGATGATCAACGGCATCGTGCGCCAGCTCGAGAGCCAGAGCGACGGCGACATCCCGACGGAGCGCATCGGCGAGCTGGTGATGGAGGGCTTGAAGGCGCTCGATGATGTGGCCTATGTCCGGTTCGCGTCGGTCTATCGCAACTTCCGCGAGGCGCGCGATTTCAACACCATCGTCGACGAGCTCGAGGGCGAGCCCGAGCCCGGGACGGCGCCCCGGCCCCCAAGACCAAGGAAACGTCGGCGCCATGACGGCGCATGATGCTCCGGACGACGATGAGCGTTGGATGGAGGCGGCGCTCAACTTGGGGGAGCGGTCGCTTGGTCTGGCCGCGCCTAATCCGGCCGTCGGCGCCCTCCTCATCAAGGACGGGGCGGTCGTCGGCCGCGGCGTGACGGCGCCGGGCGGACGGCCGCATGCCGAGCGGATCGCGATCGCGGAGGCCGGCGAGGCGGCGCGGGGCGCGACGCTCTACGTGACGCTCGAGCCCTGCTCGCATTTCGGAGGGACGCCGCCCTGTGCGGACGCGATTGTCGAGGTGGGGATCGCGCGCGTGGTGTCGCCGATGGACGACCCAAACCCGCGCGTAGCAGGGCAGGGCCACGCCCGGCTGCGGGACGGGGGGGTCTTAGTGACCGTCGGGCCGGGTTCCGCGCAGGCGCGGCGCGACCATCGCGGCCACATCATGCGGGTCACGGCCGGGCGGCCCTGCGTCACGCTGAAGCTCGCCGAGACTGCGGACGGCTACGCCTCGGGCGGACCGCACGATCCGCGCCTCAGGATCACCGGACAGATCGCCAATCTTCGCGTCCAGATCATGCGCGCGACCCACGAGGCGATTATGATCGGCGTCGAGACGGCGCTCGCCGACGACCCCGCGCTGACGGTGCGTCTGCCCGGACTCGACCGCAAACCCTGGCGCGTCGTGCTCGACACCCGTTTGCGCTTGCCGACAGGGTCGCGGCTGGCCAGAAGCGCCAGGGATTTGCCGACGCTGGCGATCAGTGGGCCCCAAGCGCCCAAGGACGCGGCCGCGCGTCTTGTCGATTGCGGCGTCGTCGTCGAAAGCGTGGGGCTCGGTCCCGAGGGACATGTCGACCTCACTGAGGCGCTGCGGGCCCTCTCGGCGCGAGGCGTGACCCGCGTCTTCAGCGAAGGGGGGCCGCGGGTGGCGGCGCGGCTTATCGAATTTGGCCTGGCCGACGACATCGTCGTCATCACGGCCGAAAAACCGCTCGGCCGTCCGGGGATTCCTTCCCTGAGTGAGGAGGCCCGCGCGGGCCTGATGGACCCGGAGCGCTATCGGCCTGTTCAAACCATGATCTATGGGCCTGACACGATGCGGGTCTGGGAGCGCGTTGACTGATCCGGGATATGGGCGAGGTGTGCGTTTTCGCGCGCGAATCAATCTTTTCAATCTTTTAGGCGTCTTTTTCTGCAACTGCTTGCACTATTATAGAACATAAGTAATTAGTATGATATGCTGCTTTTGAAATCGCGATTATCCCATAAGCATCTGACACAGCGAGAGAAA
Source organism: uncultured Alphaproteobacteria bacterium (assembly GCA_963721905.1). GTDB lineage: Bacteria > Pseudomonadota > Alphaproteobacteria > Rhizobiales > Beijerinckiaceae > Roseiarcus. The sequence goes on along the minus strand of CAVRMF010000012.1, from coordinate 137,691 downwards.
TTGAACTCGAGCGACGGCAGATCATTGCGCATCGGGCGAAGTGCGGTAGACTGGGGCGGTAGGGCAGAGGGCTTTTGGATGTTCACCGGAATTGTCAGCGACGTCGGAGAAGTGATTGAAATCACACCGCTGGGGGACTTGCGTCGGCTAGTCGTCGCCAGCGCGTACGAGCCCAGGTCGTTGGCGATTGGCGCTTCGATCGCCAACGCGGGGGTCTGCCTGACGGCTGTCGGAGTCGAAGCCCGGAACGCGGGCTCCCGCATCGCGTTTGACGTCGGCGCGGAAACGCTTGCGGTCACGACGCTCGGGGGCTGGCGCGTTGGAGAGGGCGTTAATCTCGAGCGTTCGCTGCGCGTCGGCGACGAACTCGGCGGCCATATGGTCAGCGGCCACGTGGACGGGGTCGCCGAAATTCTGTCGCGGCGCGACTTCGACGGTATGGCGCATTTCCGGTTCCGCGCGCCAAGGGACCGCGCGAAATTCATCGCGGTCAAGGGCTCGGTGGCGCTCGACGGCACGTCCTTGACCGTCAACGCCGTCGACGGCGATGCGTTCGAGGTTTTGCTGATCCCGCATACCCTGGCGGTGACGACTTGGGGCGACCGGAAGGCGGGCGACCGTGTCAATCTCGAGGTCGATCAGATGGCGCGCTATGCGGCGCGGCTGATCGAAGCCGGGCGCGGCGACGCCTGAATTCAGCCCGGCATGCCCCCGGCATGGGCGCCATGTTGGCGTTGAGGCTGGAGATGATCCAGGTCAACGGCTTGAGCGGGCCGCGGGCTCACGACCCTCGAACTCGACAGGACTGTCCCGATGAGGGAGCGAGCGCTTGGTTTTCCCAGCACGTACGTAGGCTGTTCGAGCTCAACGTCACGAACTGACCAGCTCAGGAGTTGGCCGATAGCTGACTGTCTGCTCAATGGTAGTAAGTTCAAGAAGCGGTCGTTCGCTGCTCAACGGAGCGCCTCCGCGAGCCGTAGCAGCATCGCGGTGACCACCTGGGGATCAAGAGGCGCCGCAGCGTCCCGTACACGCGCTTCTGCATCGGCCACGATCCCAGAGGCCGCTTCCAGGGCGCCACGACCTAACGCCGTCAGCTCGGTCGTTTGAACTCGCCCGTGTTCGGGATGGGGTGTCCGTGCGATAAAGCCCGAGCGCTCAAGTGCGACTACGATTGCCTGCATCGTCTGTGGAGTCACAAAGGCGCGGCGCGCGAGCGCGGCGTTCGAAGCACCTGCTTCGACCTCCAGGAAGGCGAGGACTGCATACTGGGGCGTGGTCAGTCCAATCTCCCGTAGTCCAGAGTCCAAGCGGGTGCGAAGCGCGTGTTGAGCCTGCTTCAACGCAAAGCCGATCGTCGCGTACGGGTCGCCCATCCGCGAGCCAACTTTCTGACTTGACATATAAGGGCCCTTACATATATCATCCTCCTGATACTAAAGGCTTGCGTAGCAGAGGAAAGCCCAGCCATGCCCCATCTGATCGGACCCGATTTCATTGGCATTCAAGCCGAAGATCTCGAAGCTGCACGGAGATTCTACACTGAGGTCGTCGGGCTGAAGGTCGTCGCTAATAGCCCGCCGGGCGCCGTGGTGTTCGACACCAAGCCGGTCCCGTTCGCCGTCCGCACACCCTTGGTCGACCTAGGAAATACGGACAAGCTTGGCTGGGGCGTCGCGATCTGGTTCGGTTGCGATGACGCCGACGCCTTGCATGACCATCTTATCGAGCAGGGCACGCCAATCGTCTTCGCGCCGAAGGATGGACCGTTTGGCCGCTACTTCGCGTTCCGCGACCCGTTTGGCTACACGATTACGCCCCACACGGTCGCGCAGTCTTGAGCGTGGAATGACTGGTGATGAGCAGCTGCAAATTGCACGCTGGTCGGTATAGCAAGTGTTCTGCATCTGCTGGCGGCGTCAAAGGCTGAGCCCAACTCGGGCAAGGCAGACACTAAAGCGGTCCACCCCAGGACGGCCGCTTCCCGGCGCGTCATCTGTCTGTCGCGATGACCTGGATAGGCGGAAGCGGTCCAGCCGCTTCCGGCGTTGGTGCGCCAGAGCTGACGTTGTCTTCGCTCCGGAAAGGCGACATTCGGCTGGCCAGCGAACGTGGGATAGCGGGAGCGGCGCTGTCTTCTGCTCCCCACCCATCCTCGCTGTTCGCCATCCGTTCGCGTCTAGCGTACGTAAAACTCACTTTCGTGTAGTGGCCTCAGCTCCGCTGGGGAGCGCTACTTCGCGGATCCACCGCAGCTTTCATCCTCTCCGCGCCGTCGAACGAGGAGCGCCGACTATCCCACCTACATGTGCATCGGCATCATGTTGTGATTCATATTGGCCATGATCCACAGCGAGCCGATGATGATTAGCCCCACGATCAAGACGCCGAAGGCGAGCGCCAGCACGTTGTTGTAGTTGTCCGGTCCGGTCGTGATGTGCAGAAAGAAGACCAGGTGGACGCCCATCTGGGCGACCGCCAGCACCAACAACGCAACCGGAATGCTCGGCCGCCAGACGAGCGACGTGCCAACAAGGAAGAACGCAACGGCGGTAATAAGAGCGGCGAGGAAAAGCCCGACAATATAGCCGAGAAGGCCTTCAGCGATTTCGTGGCCGCTCGCCGGCTCGTCGCCAGGCGCATGGTCTGAGCCGTCGTGCAGATGCAGCCTTGCGTCGGTGTTGCTCATACCACAACCACTCCCAGGAGATAAACCACGGTGAAAATCGCCACCCAGATGATGTCGAGCGTATGCCAGAACAGCGCGAAGCATAACAGGCGCCGCATAATGTCGGGGCGGTAGCCCTTGGCGAACACCTGCGCCATCATCGTTAAAAGCCACATGAGCCCAAGGGTCACGTGCAGGCCGTGGCAGCCGACAAGGGTGAAGAAGGCCGACGCGAAAGCGCTGCGCTGCGGACCCGCGCCTGCGGCGATCATGCCGAGGAATTCACGGATCTCCAGGAACAGGAAGCCCGCGCCTAACAAGGCGGTCACCGCCATCGCGCCATAGTACATCGCATCGCGATGGGCGCGCGCGCCAATGATGGCCACGCCGCAAGCGAAGCTCGACATCAGGAGGAAGGCGGTCTCGAACGCGACGATGTCGAGATGAAACAGATCCCGGCCGCTCGGGCCGCCGGCCGTCTCGTCCACCAAGACGGCATAGGCGGCGAAGAACGACGAAAACATAATGATGTCGCTGAGGAGGAAGATCCAGAAGCCGTAGCCGACGATGATCCGCTTCTCCTCGAGCTCGGAAAGCTGATGCGGGACCGACGGCGCCCCCGCCGCTCCCTCGCCGCCGAGCCCGACGGCCGTCGTTCGCGCGGCGATGCTCATTCGGCAGGCTCCATCTGGGCGAGCGCCAAGCCGCGCGCGGCGCGGTTCTCGCGGTCGATGCGCGCCACCTCCGCGGCCGGAATGCGATACTCGGTGCGGTCGCGCCACGCGAAGACCACGAAGGTGGCGAAGGCGCCGACGAATGCGAGAGCCGCCAGCCACCAGATCTGCCAGATAAGGGCAAAGCCCAGGAACGCGGCGAAGAAGGCGCAGACGAACCCGGTGGCGCTGTTCCGAGGCATCTCGATATCCTGATAGATGGGCTCCGGCTCCGGCGCCCCTCGCTCGATCGCGCGCTGCTTCATCAACCAATAGGCGTCCGTCCCCTCGACATGAGGCAAGACGGCAAAGTTGAAGGGCGGGGGCGGCGACGACGTCGACCATTCAAGCGCCCGGCCGTCCCACGGATCGCCGGTCGTATCGCGCAGTTCCTCGCGATTGCGGATGCTGACGACGAGCTGCGCAACCTGGAGGAGGATGCCGGCCAGGATGACAAGAGCGCCGACCATAGCGACCAACAGCCAGGGATACCATGCCGGATTGTCGTAGTGCTGCATGCGCCGCGTCATGCCCATGAGGCCGACAACATAGAGCGGCCCGAAGGCGAGATAGAAGCCGAAGAACCAGCACCAGAACGCCGCTTTGCCGAGGCGCTCGTCCAGGCGGAAGCCGAACACCTTCGGGAACCAATAGGTATAGCCGGCAAAAGCGCCGAACAGGATGGCGCCGATGATCACGTTGTGGAAGTGGGCCACCAGAAACAGGCTGTTGTGCAGCAAGAAGTCGGCCGGCGGCACCGCCAGCAGCACGCCCGTCATCCCGGCGATGATGAATGTGATGATGAAGCCGATTCCCCAGTACATTGGCAACTCGTAGCGCACGCGCCCGCCGTACATGGTGAATATCCAGTTGAAGACCTTCACCCCCGTGGGGACCGCGATGATCATTGATGCGATGCCGAACACAGCGTTGACGTTGGGGCCTGCGCCCATCGTGAAGAAATGATGCAGCCAAACCGAGAACGACAGCACGCAGATGGCCATGGTCGCCGCCACCATCGAGCGGTAGCCAAACAGTGGCTTGCCGGAGTAGGTCGAGAAGACTTCCGAGAAGACGCCGAAGGCCGGCAGAACAAGGATGTAGACCTCCGGATGGCCCCAGATCCAGATGAGGTTATTGAACATCATCACGTTGCCGCCGGCCTCGTTGGTGAAGAAGTGGAAGCCGAGGTAACGATCGAGGATCAGCATCGCGAGCGTCGCCGTCAGCACGGGGAAGGCCGCGACGATGAGCAGCATCGAGGCGAACACCGTCCAAGTGAAAACCGGCATGCGCATATACGTCATGCCAGGGGCGTGCAGCTTGAGGATCGTCGTGACGAAATTGACGCCGGTCAGCAGCGTTCCGACGCCGGAGATCTGCAGCGACCACAAATAGTAGTCGACCCCCACTCCAGGCGAATAGGTGATTCCTGAGAGCGGGGGAAAGGGCAACCAGCCGGTTTTGGCGAACTCGCCCACCACCAGCGAAAGGTTGACGAGCAGTGCGCCCGTCGCGGTCAGCCAAAAGCTGACGGAGTTCAGCGTCGGAAAGGCGACGTCCCGCACGCCTAGCTGCAAAGGAACGATAATGTTGGCGAGCCCGATAACGAAAGGCATCGCGACGAAAAAGATCATCAGCGTGCCGTGTGCGGAAAAAATCTGATTGTAGTGGTCCGGCGGCAAGTACCCTGGCGATTGAAAGGCCAGCACCTGCTGTGAGCGCATCATCAAGGCGTCGACGAAACCGCGCAGCAGCATCACTGCGGCGAGGAACACGTACATGACGCCGATATGCTTATGATCGACGCTGGTGATCCACTCGCGCCACAGGTAAGGTCCCCAACCTTTGAGCAGGACCCAGATGATGACAAGGCCAAAGATGGCGAAAGCGCCGACGCCGGCGATCAGCGGGATCGGCTGATCGAGCGGAACATCTGCCCAGGTCAGTTTGCCGAACATGCTACTTCCCCATGCACAAAGCTAGCCAGGGATCCGCGTCCACTATCGGGCCGAGCTTGGGTCCGGGCCCGGGAGGCAGAACCTGGGTCAAGATCTTCTGGAACACGTCTGGCTCGACGTCCGAGAAGACAAACGGCGCGACGTTGCTGCTCGGCTTGGACAGATCCTTGTAAGCGTCCGAGTTCGAGCGTCTTGCTTCCGCTCGAACGTGTTTCATCGACCCAGGCTTTGAACTGGTCCGACGTGACGGAGTCGACGTTGAAATGCATGCCGGCGAACCCATCCCCGCTGAACATGGCCGACAGACCCATAAACTGACCAGGCCCGTCGGCGATCAGGTGGAGGTTGGTCTGCATGCGGTTCATCGTGTAGATCATGCTGCCGAGGTCCGGGATGAAGAAGGCGTTCATCACGCTACCGGATGTGAGCCTGAAGTGGACCGGTCTCGCCGCGGGAATGACCAGGTGATTGACGCTCGCAACCTTCTGCTCCGGATAGATGAACAGCCATTTCCAATCGAGCGAGACGACCTGAACCTCGAGCGGCTCTTCCTTCGACACAAGCGGCCTCGCCGGATCGAGGTCGTGCGAGCTGATCCAAGCCACGCCGCCGAGCAGCATGATCGTCAGAAGAGGGATTGACCAGGTGACCATCTCGATCTGGCCGGAATATTCGAATTCCGGCAGGTGGACGGCGCGCGTGTTGGACGAGCGGAACCACCACGCGAAGGCGAGCGCGACGACGCCGGTGGGCACCACAATCGCCAGCATGATGACCACCGAGTCGATGAGGATCGTCGCGGCGCCCCTTCCGACTTCTCCCTGCGGGTCGAGCACGTTCGGCTGGCAGCCCGCCAAGGCGAGCGTTGCCAGCAAGCCGCAGAGGCGGAGCGCGAGAATAATCGGGGATCGCGCGTTCGAGCGCGGCGGGCGGTCAAGCGAGCGCATCGCGAACTTCTCCTGCATGAAACTCCCCCGCGGCTGCCCCGCCGCGTCCGTTAGCTTCCGATTTTTTGCTGACGAGCGCGAAGCCCCTCGTCTCGACCGCAAGGCAAGCTCGCGCGGCGAAGCCCATAGAACCCGTTCGCTGCCGCGCGAGGCGGTGAGTCGAAGGTTGAGCACCGCTGGTCCCGCATGTCAGCGCACCTCGAGGAAAGGCTTCCGACCTTTACTACTGAAACATGTCAGGCGTCATGCGCTAATTGCACGCGCCGCTCTCGATTTCGAGAGTCAATGAGCCTGATCGCGGCCGCTCAAACTCTTCCACGTCGTAACAGCGTTTCTCCGGTCGGGTACGGGGAATCGGCAGCCATCGCAAGCGTCAGTCCTCATAATTGTCGATGACCGCGTCTGCGATCGCCCTTTTGGTGATGACCCCGACAATGTCGCTCGCTCGCGGTCGGCGCGTCCCATGGAAGACGATCGCCGCGCCGGCCCGATGGCGCTTCAAGCGCGCGAGCGCAAGACTGAGCAGGTCGACGTCGCGGCAGACGACAAGTTGGCTCTCGACGAAATCATCGACCAGACGATCGGCGTTGTTCACGCTCTCGCGCCACAGGCCCGAGCGCGGAGGAATGAGGCCGACAATGCGACCCTCGCGTTCGACGATGATGGCGCGCAGATCGTCAATGTCCTCCCACCCCATCAATTCTCTGAGCGTCGTTCCGGCTCCGGCCAGGATGAATCTGCGCTCCATGATGTCCTGCGCCTGCTGCACCAAATAGAGATTGGTGTGCCGCTCTTTGGGGATGCGGTGACCCCGGTGGCGCAGCTTGACCGTGTAGATCGTTTCGCCGATCAGCGAGCGGCGGACGCCTGCCGCGACGGCGACCGCCACGATGACGGGGACGATGATTGCGTAGTCGCGCGTCATTTCAAAAACCATGACGATGCCGGTCATGACGCCGCCGGTTCCGGCGCCGACCATCGCCGCCATCCCGACGATCGCCGCCGAAGGCGCGGTCACGCCGGAGAGCGGGAGGAGATGACCGGCGACGCCGGCGAAAGCCGCGCCGAGCGTCGCGCCAAGGTAGAGCGAGGGCGAGAAGATGCCGCCCGAAGCGCCGCAACCGAGGCTGATCGTGGTCGCCAGCAGCTTGAGGACGAAGAGGAGCGCCAGAAGCGCTGCGGCCGTGAGAGTTCTGGTCGAGCACCGACTGGATGACCCCATAACCGACGCCATCGACATAGGAATGGCCGAACGCATGGGTGAGGCCGATCATCATCAGCCCGACGAGCGTCATGCCGACGATGTTCTGGGTGTAGACGTTTCCCGGCAGCTCGGGAAAGAAGTCCTCCATGACCACAAGCAGGCGAATGAAGGCCCAGGCCGCGACTCCGCAGAGCGCTCCGAGCGCGACGAAGGCGATCGCTTCTTCCACGCCGAAAGACTGCGCTGCCGGAAACAGAATTTCGGGAACGGCGAACGCCGGATTCGGGCCGATAAGGATGCGGCCGAGGAGGGTCGCGGCGCCGGTCGCGATGACAACGGGCAGAAAGGTGCGGTTCGAAACTTCGGGCAGGAGAATCTCGAGCGCGAACAGCACACCGCCGAGCGGCGTATTGAACGTCGCCGCGATGCCCGCGCCGGCGCCTGCCGAAAGCAGCGTGATTTTCTGCCCGGTTGAAAGATGGATCGCCTGAGCGAAGGAGGAGCCTAGGGCGGACCCAATCTGAATGATTGGTCCCTCCCGCCCGACCGCGGCGCCGGAGCCGATCGACAGGGCGGAAGCGAGAGACTTGATAACGGCGACGACGCCGCGAATATTTCCGCGCTGATAGAATACGGCGTCCATCACCTCGGGCACGCCATGCCCTTTGGCTTCCGGAGCGAAGCGCTCCACCAGATACACGACGACGAGGCCGCCGAGGATCGGCGACAGGATAACCCAGTTTCCGAAGCGGCTTGGCGCTTCGAGGATATTGGCGTCGTAGGCGAGCTTCAGGACGCCATTATACATGATGTTATGGATGAGGCCGATCAGCAAGCGAAGGAGCACCGCCCCGACGCCGGTCAAGAGCCCGACGCCCAATGCCAGCAGGCAGAGAACCAGGAGGCTGACCCGCCGCTCGTCATGCGGTTTGGCCTGGCGACCGGCGATCAGGCCTACGACCTCGTCGCCCATGTCAGTCGTCGTTGACGTCATCGTAGCTCCGCGGGTTGTTGCGCGGACCGATGTAGTCGCGCTTGGGCTAAGGCCGCGCACACGGCCAAACATTTCGCCAGAGAGCACAATTATCGCGCCAGGCGCGGAGCGACGCCCTCGCGCATGACGAAACGCCGCAAGGGCCCGATGGCTCCGAGCGCCGCGAGGCCGGCGCCGCGAGCCAAGTCGAGCGGGGCGAATTGGGTCAGCAGCGCCTGGTTGAGGCCGTGAACGAAGCCGGAGCGCGCGGCGATATCCGTACGCCGCGCGCGTTCGTAGCTGTGCAAAGCGAGCTCGCCGCCAACGTCACGCCCGTCGTTGCGCGCCTCGACCGCGCAGGCGACAATTCCCTCGACGTCGCGCAGGCCAAGGTTGAGGCCCTGCGCTCCGATCGGCGGAAAGGCATGCGCCGCATCGCCGACCAGCGCGAGCCGTTCGGACGTGATCTTCGGCACGATCTGGCGCGACATCGGGAACATTCCTGGGGGACCTTCAAGCCGCATGGCGCCGAGGATCGACCGCGCCTGACGCTCGATCTCGCGCTCGAGCGCCGGCGCCTCAAGCGCCTCCCGCCGGCGCGCCTCTTCATCGGACATGAGCCACACAAGGCTCGAACGATGCGACGCCGCTTCGCTTGCCGGGAGCGGCACGAGCGTGAAGGGCCCGTTGCGGGTATGAAACTCCGTCGACGCGTCGCGGTGCGGCAGCCGGTGGGCGAGGAGTGCGGTCAACGCGTTCTGCGGATAACGGCGGCTGCGCGCCGGAAGTCCTGCTGAGCGGCGCGCGCGCGAATCGCGTCCGTCCGCGCCGATCACGAGCGCGCAGGCGATGAGCCGCCCGTCGTCAAGCCCCGCCAACGCTCTTTCGCCCGAGAAATCATAGCGCGCGACGGCGGAGCTCGAACGCTCGAGGCCCCGGGTCTGCGCGGCCTCGGCCGCGAGCGCGGAGGCCATACGATCGTTCTCGACGTTCCAGCCGAACGCGTCGAGGCCAATTTCGCCAGACTCGAACTCGAGTGGGCGGGGCGGGAAAAGGGCGCCCGTATCGTCGACGATGCGCAAGGTTCGCAACGGCGCCGCCTCGGCCCGGATCGCCGGCCAAAGCCCCAGAGATTCGAGATAGGCGACCGAGCGGTCGAGCATCGCAACAGTGCGTCCGCGCCCGATCCGTTCGTCTGCGCCGCATGACACGACGTCGAATCCGGCCTGCGCGAAGGCAATCGCTGCGGTGAGGCCCGCAAGGCCGGTTCCGGCGACCAGAACGTCGCACGAACGATCAGCGGATGTCTTCAGGCTGTTCACTGTCGAAGATTGACACACATTGAGCTCAGAGGCCTCCGGTTCCGGGACGGCGAGACTGCGCCGCTTGACTTTGATAAGGCGAAAGCCGCGAGGTCAAGCCGGCGCATCGCCAAGGTGCGCTCCTGTCGCACGGAAAGACGGGCAAGGAACGGCATGTCGATCGATAAGCGACCTGTACGCGTAGCCCAGGCGGCGGGGTTTTCCGTTCATCTCTTCACCGCCTCCGGCGGCGCCGTGGCCGTTCTCGCGCTTTACGCGGCGGTCGAACGCAATTTTTCCGCCTGCTTCGCCTGGCTGGGCCTGGCGTTCTTCATCGACGGCATCGACGGCACATTGGCGCGCGCGGCGCGGGTCCACGTGACGGCGGCTTCGATCGACGGCGCGGTCCTGGATCTCGTGATCGATTTCCTCACTTATGTGCTCGTGCCGGTGGTGGCGCTCTGGCGATCGGACCTGATGCCGACGGAAGCCTCGTTCTGGATCGGACTCGTGGTTACGATCGCCTCCGCGCTCTATTTTGCGGACACGCGCATGAAGACCGAGGACTTATGGTTCCGCGGATTTCCAGCGACCTGGAACATCCTGGTCCTCTATCTCTTTGTTCTTCGACCGCCATGGATCGTGAGCGCGGCCGTCCTCCTCGGGGCGGCGGCGATCATGTTCGCTCCCGTCGTCTTCGTTCATCCGCTTCGGGTCGTAAAGCTGCGCCGGCTGACGATCGGGATGAGCATCGCCTGGTTCGCGCTTGCCGCCATCGCGATCGCCGCGAATTTGTCGCCGCCGGGCTGGGTCGTCTGGGGGCTGATCGCGAGTGCCGCGTATTTTCTCGCCCTGCCGCTTCTCAGGCACTCCCTTTGGGCGCAGGATTGAACCGCTCTCAAGGGCTTGGGCCGCCTTGCCGCGAAGCGTGAATTCTTGCTATAGGCCGCCGGTCGCGGCGCAACATCCGTTGCTCGCCGGCCTCGTGGCGGAGTGGCTACGCAGAGGACTGCAAATCCTTGCACCCCGGTTCGATTCCGGGCGAGGCCTCCAATTCATTCTTGAGTGAGGGCGGCGACGTCCAATCGCGGGGCAGAATCCAATGGCGGCGACTTCGGCTGAAACGCAGCGGGAACAGCGTCTGGCGATGGTGAACTCTCAGCTGCGGACCGGCGACGTCGTCGACCGGGAAGTGCTCGCGGCCTTTCTCGAGACACCGCGCGAGCGGTTTGTAGCGCCGGATTTTGCCGCGCTCGCCTATCTCGATCGCGAAATCCCGGCGCGGGGCTCCAGAACCCGGCGGCTGTTGCCTCCCCTCACCCTTGCGCGGATGCTTCAGACCACAGCGATCAAGGCCGGCGACAGGGCGCTCGACGTCGGCGGCGGATCCGGTTACGGCGCAGCGCTGCTCGACTTCATGGGGGCCAAAGTCGTCGCGCTCGAGTCGGACGTTGGCGCCGCGGCGGCGGCGCGCCAGGAACTGGCCGGCAGGCCGAATGTCGAGGTCGTTGAAGGGCCGCTCGACGCCGGGACGGCGCAACTTGGTCCGTTTGACGTGATTGTCGTCGAAGGCGCGTTCCGCGTTTGTCCGAAGGCCTTGCTCTCGCAGCTCGCCGACGGAGGCCGCCTGGTCGGGATTGACGCCACCGCCGGAACCTCCCAGGCTGCTCTGTACGAAAAGAGGGGCGAGGGCCTGAGCCGGCGCGCGCTGTTCGAGACGACCGGGGATACGCTCGATGGTTTCCAGCCGGGCGTGAGCTTCGCCTTCTAGAAACTGGAAATCTCGATCGGCGATCCCGGGAGGACTGGTCTCACGTCAAGTGTCTCATGTTTGCGACGCGCGGCAAAAAACTGGCCGATTTGCGTCGCTTCGTTAACACTTTGGTAGCATCTGCCCGTCGGCGCACTAAGATGCCGGGAGTGTCATCGGCGAGGGAGCGGCAAGAATGCGTCCGTTCTTATGGGATGGGCGCCCTTCAGCGTCGCGCGGGCGCGAGTATGCTTTTTGTCGCGGACGTGCGACTTGTGGCGTGCGACTTAAAGCGAGGGGGCGTTTGCCCTTGGCATGGGTAATGAGGCGGGAATGAGTTGGGCCATCGGCGCACCTGAAGGGCGGGGGACGGCCTTCGGCGGCGCAGCAAAGGATGCATTGCGGCGGCTGCTCTTCGCGTCGGTCGCCATGGCCGCGCTCGGCCCCGGCGCGTCGCGCGCCGAAACTGCCGGCGGCGCGCTCGTCAAGGCCTATTTGAACAATCCGGACATCAACACCCAGCGCGCCGCAGTTCGCGTGGCGGATGAGAACGTTCCCAAGGCTAATGCAGGATATTTGCCGACTATCACTGGCCAGGCCAATATGGCTATCGAGCGAGCCGATACGAGTTTGATCGGCCCTAATGGAAACGGCGTCGGCAACACACAGATTGACCTTCGTCCCCGGGGCTTTGGCGTCACAGCCAACGAGACCATCTTCAACGGCATGCGCACCACCAACTCGATCAGTCAGGCGGAATCGCAGGTGTTGGGGGCGCGCGAACAACTGCGCAACACCGAGCAGAATACGCTGCTCGCGGGAATTACGGCCTACATGGACGTGTTGCGCGACACGGCGCTGCTCGATCTGCAACGCAACAACGTTCTGGTGCTTCAGGAGCAGCTGCGCGAGACCCGAGACCGGTTCACGGTCGGCGAAGTCACTCGAACCGACGTTGCGCAGGCGGAGGCGAGCCTGGCTAGCGCAAACGCCAGCGAAATCAGCGCAGTTGCGACGCTGCAAGCCTCGGTCGCGAGGTACCGGCAGACCATCGGCGATGAGCCGAAAAGCCTGTCGCCTGTCCAGCCAATAGTCCGACTGCTGCCCAGGACCTTGCCGGAAGCCATCTCGATCTCTCAGATCGAGCATCCGGCGATTATCGCGTCGCTCCACGGGGTCGACGCCGCGCTGCTTCAGGTGAAGATTGCCGAAGGCGCGCTTTATCCGACCGTTGGGGTCACCGGTTCCATTACTCAGCAGTACGACGCCGGCGGCTTCCCCGGTCTGCACGTCCTGTCGGGCACGCTGATGGGACAGATCACGATCCCGATCTACCAGGGCGGCGCTGAATACGCGACAACCCGCCAGGCCAAGGAGAGCCTGGGGCAGCAGGAACTGCAGACTGATTCGGAACGCAACCAGGTCCGGGCGAACGTCGTCGCGGCGTGGGGCCTCAACGAAGCCTCAGTCGGCGTCGTGCGCGCCGCGAAGGCGGCGGTTTCGGCCAACGAAGTCGCCCTCACGGGCGTGCGCGAAGAGGCGAAAGTCGGCCAGCGCACGACGCTTGATGTGCTCAATGCTCAACAGGCGCTGCTGAGCGCACGAAGCCAGCTTGTCATTGCCGAGCATGACCAGGTCGTCAATTCATATTCGCTCCTGTCGGCGATCGGGCGTCTGAATATTCCGACCCTGGGACTCGCCGTCGCCGAGTACGATCCGCGCGTCCATTTCGAACAGGTCAAGGGCAAGTGGATCGGGCTGAGGACGCCCGACGGCAAGTGAGGATTCGGCGAAAGCGCCGCTTGCCCGCGCGCGCGTCGAGCGATTAACTTCAGCGCTGCGGATTCCTGATTCGCTCAGGCGCGCGGGCCGGACTTCTGGAGGCTGGCGCCGGTTTGCCCGTCGGAGGGCGGACGCAAGTTGACAGAGCCCGGGAAAGGCTGAGGCGGTTGGATGAGCGCAGCAACATCGAACTCCAGCGATCGGGAACTCGAGACGCTTCGCCGCGCCCAGCGCGCTCACGAGCCCTCCATGGAAGAAATTCTCGCTTCCATTCGAACGATTATCGCAGAGGAACGCGAGCCGGAGAAAGCAGAACCGGCGAAACCGGCGCCGCCCCGGCCGGCGGCTGCAGTCCCCGGACCCCAGATCGTATATTCCAAGGACACGCCCACCGAGCGGCGCACGGCTCAGGAGGCCGAGCCTCGTGAGATCGGCCAGACGCTCGAATCCGATCCCCCGAAGGTCGTCTGGCGCCAGCCGGAGTCGGCAGCTTCAGACTCGGCGGAAGACGGGAAGTCGGCAGATGACGGCGCCCTGCTGTCGGCGGAGACCGATCAAGCAGTGACTTCGGCGTTTGCGGCGCTGTCGGCCGAGCTCGCTGCCCGAACCGCCGAACTCGCTGACGGGATGGTCCGCGAGATGCTGCGCCCCATGCTGAAGGCCTGGCTCGATGAGAACCTGCCGGGTATTGTCGAGCGGCTCGTTCGCGCGGAAATCGAGCGGCTGGCGCGCGGCGCCCGATAAGCCATCCTTCGCCTTCCGTTGTCGCGTTGACTTGCGTCGCCGCGATGGGCTTAAAGCCGGCGCGGTCTTCCGCCGTCGGCCCTTGTGGCTCTGGCGCCGCAGGAAACGCCCGCATTCAGTCATGAACGCCCACGGCAGGGCGCAGCGCGGACATAAGCTCCATGATGGACAAATCATTTGACGCCGCAGCGGTCGAATCCCGCGTTTCCGCGCTTTGGGAAGAAACCGGAGCGTTCCGGGCCGGACGTCCGGATCGCGCGGGAGCGAAGCCGTTCTGCGTCGTCATTCCTCCGCCGAATGTGACCGGCAATCTCCACATGGGACACGCGCTCAACAACACCCTGCAGGACATTCTTTGCCGCTATCAGCGGATGAACGGCGGCGACGTGCTCTGGCAGCCCGGCACCGACCACGCCGGCATCGCCACGCAAATGGTGGTCGAGCGAATGCTGATGGAGGCGCAGGCGCCCGACCGCAGAACGATGGGCCGCGAGGCCTTTCTCCAGCGCGTCTGGGCGTGGAAGGCCGAGTCGGGCGGGGCGATCGTTCAGCAACTCAAGCGTCTCGGCGCTTCGTGCGACTGGAGCCGCGAGCGATTTACCCTCGATGAAGGCCTGTCGCGCGCCGTGTCCAAGGTGTTCGCCCAGCTTTATCGCGAAGGCCTCATCTATAAGGACAAGCGGCTGGTCAATTGGGATCCGAAATTCCAGACCGCAATTTCGGATCTGGAGGTCCTTCAGGTCGAAAGCCGGGGCTCGTTCAGATGGTCGCGCGACGACGGGACGCCTTTCGACGGCGCCGCGCTCAGCAAGATCCTGGCCAGAAACCCGAATGGGCATCTCTATTACTTTGACTATCCGGTGGTGGATTCGGACGGCGAGGAGACCGGCCAGCGTGTGACGGTCGCCACGACCCGGCCCGAGACGATGCTCGGCAACTCGGCGGTCGCGGTCCACCCCGACGACGAGCGGTACCGGCATCTGATCGGCCGGCAGGTTCGGTTGCCCTTGGTCGGGCGGCTGATGACGATCGTCGGCGACGAGTATTCCGATCCCGAGAAGGGAACGGGGGCGGTCAAGATCACGCCAGCGCACGACTTCAACGATTTTGAAGTCGGCAAGCGCCACGAGGCCGAGGGCGCGAGGCCAATCAATATCCTGAACGCTGGAGCGAAAGTCCTTCTGAAGGACAATCTCGCATTTTTCGAAGGCGTCGAAAGCGATCACGACCACGCCCGGCTCATCGCCGCTGTCGACGGTCAGGACCGCTTCGTCGCGCGCCTCAGGATCGTCGAGATGATGGCGCTCGCGGGCCGGCTCGCGAAAATCGAGCCGCATACGCACATGGTCCCGCATGGCGACCGCTCCAACGCCGTCATCGAGCCCTGGCTAACGGATCAGTGGTATGTCGACGCCAAGACTTCTGGCTGAGCCGGCCGTCGCCGCCGTCCGCGAGGGCCGGACCCAGTTCGTGCCGAAGTCCTGGGAGAAGACCTATTACGACTGGCTCGAGAACATCCAGCCGTGGTGCGTCTCCCGCCAGCTCTGGTGGGGACACCAGATCCCCGCCTGGTACTCGCCCTGGGGCGGCATCTTCGTGGAGGAGACGGAGGATGCGGCCTACGCCGCTGCGCTGGCCGACGGCGTCGAGCGCGGCGTCCTGAGCGAGGACGAGGCGCGGGCGATCACGGCCGAACCGGCGAGGCTGGCGGAGATGTTCACGCGCGATGAGGACGTGCTCGACACCTGGTTTTCTTCCGCGCTCTGGCCGTTCTCGACGCTCGGCTGGCCGGATGAGACGCCCGAGCTGAAGCGGTTCTATCCGACCGACGTGCTGGTGACGGGTTTCGACATCATCTTCTTCTGGGTCGCCCGGATGATGATGATGGGCTTGCATTTCCAAAACGAGATCCCGTTTCGCGACGTCTACATCCACGCCCTCGTGCGCGACGAGAGGGGGGCGAAAATGTCGAAGTCGAAAGGGAACGTCATCGACCCGATCGATATCATCGATCGCTTCAGCGCCGACGCTTTGCGATTCACGCTCGCCGCAATGGCGGCCCAGGGGCGCGACATCAAGCTCTCGCAATCGCGCGTCGAGGGCTATCGGAATTTCGCAACCAAGCTCTGGAACGCCTCCCGCTTCGCGGAGATGAACGGCTGTGTGCGCGTGGCCGGTTTCGATCCGGCAGCGGCTCGCGAACCCCTCAACCGCTGGATTCTCGGAGAAGCCGCCAAAGCGTCGGCCGAGACGGCGGGGGCGATTGAATCCTATCGCTTCAACGACGCCGCCAACTCCGTCTATCGCTTTGTCTGGAGCGTGTTCTGCGATTGGCATCTGGAGCTCGCAAAGCCCGTCCTCCAGGGCGGCGGCGATTCCGCCGCCAGGGCGGAGACGCGGGCGACCATCGCCCATGTGCTCGACACGATCTATGCGATCTTGCATCCGTTCATGCCGTTCCTGACCGAGGAGCTTTGGGCGATCAAGGGCGAGGCCGGCCCTCGCCGCGCCGCGCCACTGGCGCTCGGACCTTGGCCCAGGGAAGGCCTCGAGGTCGACGAGGCTGTCGAATCCGAGATCGGTTGGGTGGTCGATCTGATCGGCGAAACGCGCTCGGTGAGGTCCGAGATGCGCATTGCGCCCTCGACGCTGACGCCGCTCATCCTGGTGGCGCCCAGCGAACGCGCCGCGAGGAGTGCGGAAGCGTGGAGCGAAAGCATCAAGCGGCTTGCTCGCGTGGAGACAATCGAGACCGCGCGAACCGGGCCCGCCGGAGCCCTTCAACTCGTGGTCCGCGGCGAAGTCGTCGCCTTGGCACTGGCGGGCCTGGTCGATCTTGCGGCCGAGGCCGCCCGCCTTGACAAGGAGATCGACAAAGTGCGGGCCGAGATCGCCAAGGTCGAAGCGAAACTCGGCAACGACGACTTCCTCGCCCGGGCGCCGGACGAAGTTGTCGCCGAGCACGAGGAGCGGCGCGAAACATTTCAGGAACGACTCGTTAAGCTTACCCATGCGCGGGAGCGTCTGGAGCGGATTTGAAACGCTCGACAGGCCTAAAAATGTGGCTTCCGCGCCACAGGATTAACCCAAGTCTCCAACGGTCGGGATTCCGGCCGGAACGCGCCCCGATTGCGCCATAAACGACTCTCAGGTTCACTCCAGTCGGTGACGCAACGTACGCGTGGCGTGGACGTCTCCATCGGGGGGCTGCGGCGCGATTGGTTGACGGGTCTGAATCCATGCGGGTTGTCGCGGGTTTTGAGACGATGGTCGGAGGCCCGCAAAAGGCTTGTCGTCGGGCCATCGCCATCACAGCTTTCGGCGTGTTGACACTGTCCTCGGCCTCCGCATTCGCCTTCGATGGTTCGACGTCGGATCCGCCGGCGAAGATAACTCCCAAGAGCTTTACCAGCGCCGAGCAGGCCCTTCGCGTCGGAATCGACGATCTCAAGGCGGGCGACGCCGCCGCCTCGGTCCCCGCGCTGACCTACGCGGCAGAAGGAGGCCAGCCGATCGCGCGCTGGAAACTCGGCGAGATGTACGCCGACGGCGTCGGCGTCGCGCGCGACGACGTAAAGGCTTACCACTACTTCAACCAGCTCGTCGAAGACTACGACGAGGATGCGCCGGATCAGAGAAACCGGGCCGCCATCTCCAACGCCTTCGTGGCCGTTGGCGTCTATAGCCTCAGTGGCATTCCCAACAGCCAAGTTCACGCCGACCCCGAGAGGGCTCGCGAACTCTTTCAGTATGCGGCGACGACCTTCGGCGATCCGGACGCCCAGTACAATCTGGCTCACATGTATATCGTCGGCGCGGGCGGACTCGCCAAAGACAACATCACCGCGGTGCGCTGGCTGATGCTGGCGGCGGGGAAGGGCCATCGGCCCTCGCAGGCTCTTCTCGGACACATGCTGTTCACCGGAGATGGCGTTCCGAGCCAGCGAGGCCGCGGATTGATGTGGCTCCAGATTGCCAAGAACGGCGCCGACGGTCCGAAGGACGAATGGATTCGCGAGGTCTATCAGCACGATTTCGCGGCCGCGAACGAGGAAGACCGGCAGGTCGCCGCCGCGATGCTCGACGCGCGGTCCAAGGGTCCGCCGTTGCCGTCATTCATTTCACGCAACGTAATTAAGTCGATCCAGATGCTGCGGCCGTTCAACATTCCGATGCTGGCCGCCACGCCCGCCGCGCCGCCACCGGAGTAGGCCCAGGCCGGGCGCGAGGCGCATCCGTTGCGCAGTCCGACGGCGGGCGCGTGTGAACGATGAACGCAACAATCGGTTGTCATCGTCTTAACACAAAAGCGATTTTTGATGAGCGACACTGGGGGCCTTTTGTCTTGGGAGCCGCAATGACCTCCTGGTTCGTATCGACGACCCGCCCGCTGCCGGAGTCTGAAGGCGACGTCGAATGGCTGCTGACGGCTTGCGCGACCGAAGAGGAAGCCAAGGAGCACGCGTCGAAGGCGCTGGGCAGAGGCATGCGCATTGAGGCCGGCACCATTCCCGGGATCGAGCCGCAGGTCAGGATCGGCTGGCCCGCATCGCATCATTGGGCGCAATCGTCCAATGGGCAGGCGATCATGGGCCTTTTGCGGAAGCTCCGCGAATTTGCGGCTTGAGCGTCGGCGCGAAGAAGACCGACGCCACCGCAGGGCGCCAGTGGAAGGTTTTCGCCCCTCGCGGTCGGCGGCTCAGTCCTCGAAAAATCCTGGATGTTGCGCAACGAACGTCTGCAATTGCCGCAACACGTGATCGAGATGAAGACCCATCGCTTCTCTGGCTCGTTCCGGCCGGCGCAGGGCGATTGCGTTCAGGATCTCCTCATGCTCGGAAAACGTTTCCTCCATCCGGCCCGGCTCCGGCAACAGCGTCCGGCGAACCCTCTCGAGATGCGTACGGACGGGATCGAGCACCTCGCTCACGCGAGTGAGATCGAGGCCGTCCGCCATCTGCCGGTGGAATTGGGTGTCGAGCTCATGGAAGCCCTGGACGTCGCCGCTGTCGAGCGCAGCGCGCTGATAAGCGAGATTTTGGGTCAGTCGCTCGATCGCACGCCCCGGCATGTCGGTCGCGCAATTGGCGACGACCTCCATTTCGAGCACCCGGCGCATCATCATCCATTGCTTCACATCCGTCAGCCGGATCCTTGCGACATAGGAGCCGCGTTGCGGTTCGATGACCACAAGGCGCTCGAACGCGAGCCGGTTGACGGCGCTGGTGATCGAGAGCCGCGACACCCCGAAACGGGCGCTCCACTCGTTCTTGTCGATCAACGTCTGCGGCGCGAGCGCGCCGGAAACAATGGTCTGCTTGAGCGCGGCATAGGCGAGGCCCACTTTCGATTCCCGGACCCCGCGCCCCTCATCCGCGACTGCAACGCCGCCACTCCCGCTCAGCATCGATGTCATCGTCCAAAGTCCCATTAGGGCGCCGCCGCCAAAGGCTTGACGGACGCTATCTTATATAACTAGCATATCAGTCTGCTAGCGCCGCCGCATCTGGAAGTACGCGCCTGCGCGGGTCTAATCGCGCCTTGCAAGGGATGAGACGTCGATA
This sequence comes from uncultured Alphaproteobacteria bacterium, assembly GCA_963721905.1. GTDB lineage: Bacteria > Pseudomonadota > Alphaproteobacteria > Rhizobiales > Beijerinckiaceae > Roseiarcus. The sequence continues at coordinate 118,084 of CAVRMF010000012.1, read as the reverse complement.
GGGATGCGGCCGAACGGACCTCAAATAGAGCAACCGTCGGGAGTCGCGACCGTCGGGCGCGTCGTTCTCGCGGCGAGGCGGATTTCCAAATTCTTCGCCGGAACGGCGGCGCTGCAGGATGTCGACTTCGACCTGAAGAGCGGCGAAATCCATGCGCTGATGGGAGAGAACGGCGCCGGCAAGAGCACGCTGATGAAGATTCTCGCCGGCGTGCATACGGAGTTTGAAGGCGAGATTCGCCTCGCCGGATCGCCCGTGCGGTTCGGCGGCGTCCAGGACGCCCAGCGCGCCGGTGTCGCGATCATTCATCAGGAGCTGAACCTCGTTGCCGAGCTCACTCCCGCCGACAACATTTTTCTCGGTCGTGAGCCCCTGGTCGGCGGGGCGATCATCGACCGGCGGCGTATGGTCAAGGCGGCCGAAGGGCTCCTGCGCCAGTTGAAAGTCGACATCGACCCCGAGGTTCGCGTCGCCGAATTGCGCGTTGGCGAGCAGCAATTGGTCGAAATCGCCAAGGCGCTGTCGCTTGATGCGCGCATTCTGATCATGGACGAGCCGACTTCGGCCCTCTCGTCGTCGGAGTGCGAGACGCTGTTCAACGTCGTGCGGCAACTCGCAGCGGCTGGCGTCGCGATCATATACACTTCCCACAGGATCGATGAAGTCATCGCTCTGGCCGATCGGGTCACTGTGTTGCGCGACGGCCGCCGGGTCCTGACTGCGCCGATTGCCGAGCTGTCGCCCGGCGCCATCATCTCGGCGATGGTCGGCCGCGACCTCGCGCTCAGCCATCGCGAGGCGATCGTCGCCGGGGGCCAGCCAATCCTGTCGGTCAGCGACCTCACCCTCGACACCGTCAGCAAACGCGGTTGGCGGCGCGTGTTGCACGGCGTTAACTTCACGCTTCGGCGCGGAGAGATCCTCGGAATCGGCGGTCTGCTCGGATCAGGCCGGACCGAAATCCTGGAATCGATCTTCGGCGCGCAGAGGGGCTGGCGCGGCGGAAAGATCAAGATCGACGCCGAGGCGGTCGTCATCGATTCGCCTGTCGAGGCCTGTAGCCTTGGCGTTGCGCTGGTGACCGAGGACCGCAAGGCGCGCGGCCTGCATCTGGCTTCGACGATCCGCGACAATGTCGCTCTGCCCTCAGTCGGCGCGATGTCGCGCTTCTCGCTTCGCGATTTTGCGCGAGAGAGCGCGTTGGCGACCAGCATAGTCGAGCGGCTTTCCGTGCGCTGCGCCGGGGTCGAGCAAACTGCCGGGACACTGTCCGGCGGCAATCAGCAGAAGGTCGTCATGGGAAAGTGGCTGGCGACCGAGCCGCGCGTCCTTTTGCTCGACGAGCCGACGCGCGGCATCGACGTCGGGGCGAAGCAGGAAATCTATCAACTGATCTTCAGGCTGGCGGCGGATGGTTTGGGGATCGTGGTGGTGAGCTCGGAAATGCCAGAACTGCTGCTTCTGTCCGATAGGGTCCTGGTGATGTGCGAGGGACGCCAGACCGGCGTTCTCTCCCGCGGGGAGGCGACGCAGGAGGCGGTGATGCGCCTCGCCACGCCGGGCATGATCCGCCATGGCTCGGCCGCTCTGTCATGAGCGTGCTTCGCGCCTTGTCGCGCACCAAGCTCTATTGGGGCCTGCTGATCATTTGCCTCATCGGCGCGCTGGCTTCGCCGCATACCTCGTCGGGCCGGAACATATTCCTCTCCTACGGCAATCTGACCGACGTTCTGCGTCAGGTCTCGATCACCGGATTGGTGGCGACCGGCATGACCATGGTCATCCTGCTTGGCGGCATCGATCTGTCGGTGGGCTCGATCATGGGATTTTCGACCATCATCTGCGCGATGCTGCTCACGAAGGCCGGTTGGACGGCCGCTTCGCTGATGGGCGTTCCGGCCGCCGCTCTCGTCAGCTTCCTCGCCGTCGCATTCTTCGCGCGGTTCATTTTCAATGGGCTTGCGCGCGGCCGCGACATGAGCGCGGGAAAGCGGCGCGAGATTCGCCTGGATCCGTGGCGAAGCCTTCGCATTCCTGCTCTTCTGGGACTGGCGGCCGCCGTTGCAGTCGCCTGGTTCACGTCGGCGCAGGTCGCAACCAAGTTCGGCGTCGCCGCCGTCTTGCTGGTGACGCCATGCGTCGCGATGTTGCTCGGTTCGATCAACGGCGCCCTAATCGTCGCCGGAAGGCTGCAGCCGTTCATCGCGACGCTCGCGATGATGGTCGGCGCGCTCGGGCTCGGCCGTCTCACCGCGGGCCAGGACAATGCGGTCGTCGCCGTCTACACGGGCACGAACGCCACCGAGGCGTTCGAAATCCTGCGCTCGATGGTGTGGGGCGTCTTGCCGATGCCAAGCGTGTTCTTTCTCGCCGCTATCATCGTGTTCGGCGTAATCCTCCGGTTCACGACGTTCGGGCGCTACGTCTACGCCATCGGCGGAAACCTGGAAGCCGCCAAGCTTTCCGGGATCAAGGTCGCCCAGGTCCAGTTCGCCGCCTATCTCATATCGGCGTTGCTGGCGGGGATCGCCGGCGTCCTCTTCGTCGCCCAGTACCGGCAGGGCAAACCCGACGCGGGATCTGGCCTTGAACTCGACGCAATCGCGGCCGTGGTCATCGGCGGAACGAGCCTCATGGGAGGGCGCGGCGGCCTCGCCGGCACTTTCGTCGGCGTTCTCATCTTCGGCCTGCTCTCCGACATTCTCCAGCTGCAAAACATCGACTCCAACGTTCAGCTGGTGATGAAGGGCCTTATCATCGTCTGCACGGTCCTGGTGCAGGAACAGAAATCTTGGCCAGCTCCTGACGCGGCGGCGGAGCCATGCTTTGTCGCCCGCCGCGAGCCAGCCCGGATCGGTCGATTTGAGTCGACCGCGCAGCGGCGCGAAAGCGCCAATCGCAAGGGAGGACCTCAATGAAGCGTCGTGAATTTCTAAAGCTCTCTGGCACGCTCGCTGGAGCCGCGATGACTGTCTATCTGCCTGCCGCCTGGGCCCCGGCCAAGGCGGCGGCGAAGTGGAAAGTCGGCTTCAGCCAATGCACCACACTCGAGCCCTGGCGCGTGCAGTTCAACAAGGACATCGAAACCGAGGCGAAGAACCACCCCGAGGTCGACCTCATCATCACCGACGGGCAGGACAAGACTGAGAAGCAGGTCGCCGACGTCGAAAATCTGATCGCCCAGCAGGTCGACGTCCTCCTCATTTCGCCGAAAGAATTGGCCGGTCTGACCGGCGTGGTCGAGAAGGCGATCGACGCCAAGATCCCGGTCATCGTGCTGGATCGCAATGTCGACACGAAGCGGATCACCCAGTTCATCGGCGGCGACAATGTGGTGATCGGCAAGGCCGCGGGCGAATATGCGGTGAAACTGCTCGGCGGCCCAGGCAAGGCGCAGGGTAATGTGGTCGAGATCTGGGGCGGCATGGGCACTCAGCCCGCACATGACCGCCACGACGGCTTCCACGCCTTCACCGACAAGGAACCCGGCATCAAGTATCTGCTCAACAATCAATCGGGCGACTGGAAGCAGGATCAGGCCTATAACATCATGACCACCGCGTTGCGCAACAACGAGAAGATCGATCTGGTCTATGGCCACAACGATCCGATGGCCTACGGCGCGTATCTCGCGGCGAAAGACGCGGGCCGCGACAAGGACATTAAGTTCATCATCGGCATCGACGGACTTCCGGATGAAGGCGTCACCTGGGTCAACAAGGGTCAGCTGACCGCGACGTTCCTCTATGCGACGCCCGGCGCCGAGGGTCTCCGCCAGGCCGTCAAGCTGCTCAACGGCGAGAAGATCGAACCGGTCATCACGCTGCCGACCATGCTCATCACCAAGGACAATTCGGCCGAGATTTTGAAAAAGAACGGCCTGCTTTGATCCCTGAATGTGTTGCGTGAAGGGCTGGGCCGGCGCGCCGGCTCAGCCCTTCCGGCGCCGACGCGGGTGAGCGCGTCGGCGGCGTCTCTGACGACGACCTCTCTTCGACATCATCCACTTCGATGAAGCGGACCCGCCTTGCGGCTTCATGCGCGGGTCAAGCCCGTACACGATGGGCTGGACGTACGCGGGAGCGTCCGGATCCGCGCGGGACAAGGCTTGACGTTGTTCTGTTGCCAAACGCCAGGAACCGGGGCAGGACGGGCGGCGCCGTCTGAACCGGGCCGAACGTGACCAGCCAAGCCACTTCCACACCGGGCCCTTCGACGTCCCAACCGTCGCGTTGGGGCGTGTTCGCCAACGTGGCCTTCACGGTCATCCTGATTGCAAGCTCGGTGTCGGCCGTCGGCGCGGCGATGTTCGACACCGCCTCGAGCTGGCTGATGACCAGCCTCAACCCGAACCCCCTGATGGTGTCGGCAGTGCAGGTCGCGACGATGGCGCCGATGTTCCTGCTGACGATACCGGCAGGGGCGCTCGCCGACGTGGTCGATCCGCGCCGGCTCCTGATCGCAGCGCAATTTGGGACCGTCGCGGTCGGCGTCGCCTTTGCCGCGACGGTCTCGCTTCATCTGGAGACGCCGCCGGCGCTGCTCGCGGCCACGTTCCTGCTCGGCGCCGCAGGCGCGCTCGCCGCGCCCGCCTGGCAGATCATCACGCCGATCCTTGTCCCCAAAGGCCAACTGGCCAGCGCCATCGCCATCGACAACGCCGGCTACAACGTCAGCCGCGCTATTGGTCCGGCGCTTGGGGGCTTCGCGATTTCGGCGCTCAGCATCGGGGTGCCGTTCTGGGTCTACTGCGTGACCAGCTTCGTCGTGCTCGCGACGCTCATCTGGTGGCGCCCTCCGCGCAGAGCCCCGGAAACGCTGCCGGCGGAGCGCCTGGTCAGCGCGATGAGCGTGGGCGTCCGCTACGCGCGGAACAACCGTGATCTTGACGCAACGCTGATCCGCGCCATCGCCTTCTTTCCCTTCGCAGCCGCCTATTGGGCGCTCATGCCGCTGATTGCGCGCACGCAAGTGCACAATGGGGCGGAACTCTATGGCCTCATGATGGGCCTGCTCGGCCTCGGATCGATCGTCGGATCGTTGACGATCGAAGCGCTGAAGGCGCGGCTCGGGCCTGATCTGTCGGCGGCGCTCGGAACCGTCGTCACGATGCTCGCGCTGGCGCTGTTCGCCGTCGCGCGCCGGCCCGAGGTCGCTCTCGTCGCAAGCTTCGTCGCGGGCGCCTCATGGATCGTCGTGATGACGACCATGTTCGTCTCAGCCCAGGTCGCGCTGCCCGACTGGGTGCGGGGCAGGGGGCTCGCCATCTTCCTGACCGCCTATTTCGGCGCGATGACGCTCGGCAGCGCGCTCTGGGGCGAGGTCGCCAGTCTCAACGGGGTGCCGTTCGCCCTGACCGCGGCCGCCGCGGGCGCGGCTTTGGGGATGGCTTTGACCTGGCGCTGGAAACTCGAAACGGGCGCCGCGCTCGATCTCGCGCCCTCGATGCGCTGGAGCGCGCCCGCTTTCGCAGAGCGGCTCGAGGACGGTCAGGGGCCTATTCTCATGATCATCGAATACCGGATCGACCCGAAGGACAGCGCGGATTTCCTGGCGCTCATGCAGGAAATCGGCCATGAGCGCATGCGCGACGGCGCCTATGCGTGGAATGTCTATCACGATCCCGACGACCCCGGGCGGTTCGTCGAAAGCAGCCATCTTCACTCGCTGCTCGAACTCAAATACCGCGCCGCCCGCGTGACGAAGGCCGACGCGCTGATCGAAGCGCACATGGGCGAGTTTCTCAAGGAGCCGCCCAGAGAGACCTATCTCATCGCCTCGAAGCGCTACCATCATGCATGGCGGACGCGGGAACGCGCCAGGGCAGCACAGCTAGCGCCGGACCGTCCGGGCCTGCCCAGATAGCGCGGGACAATGTCAAACCCGCGAATATGGGTCAGAAACCCGCCCGGAGGTCTCTTCGCAGCGCCCGCTCAGCTCTTGCCGGAATCCTTGCGGGCCTGGGAGACTTTGGTCGCTTGGGAGACGCGGCCCATTTCCCTCTTGGACGTCCCGCCGGTATATTCTTCCGTTCGCTTCTTTTCGCGGATCCCCTGGGACGCGGTGCGACCGGGATCAGGATGATGGCCGGACTCGGCTCTCATCTTGAGCTCGAGCGCCCGACGCGCGAATTCGGACGGGCTCGGCCTGCCAGTCTCGATCTCCTCGCGGCGAGATAGCTCCTCGTCGATGCGGCGAATGGCCTCGAGTAGCAGCTGCGCCTTGACCGCGTTGCCGGCGTTCTCCTGCGCGCGCCTTGCGCCGTGAGGCTCAGCTTTCCCGCGCATCTCGCGCTGCTGCCGGGCGCTGATGTCATGGGCTCTGCTGTGAGCCTGCCTCAGCCGGTGCGCAAGAGCCTTGAGCTCCTCCTTGGTCTTCCGCTCGATCGCCGGCGACCGTGTGTCGTTGACCATGGCGAGCTCGGCCGCGTTCAAGGCCCGGTCTTCGGACTCTACGTTGATCATGCCAATGCCTTCCTAGGATCAGGACGTGGGCGCTCCTCGGACATGATCATAGCACGGATCATCCGATAGAAGCCATGTCCCGCCGCGCCGATGTACAACACATCAGATCAGCATAGTATTAGTGATCGACTGCGATACTAAAAACGGTCGAGCCGTGACGCGCTCGCCGAGGCGGACTGTTGTCCGGCGGTTCGGCTCGGGGCCGTGATCCCTCAAAGCAACGAAACGGAGACAAATGAGATGATCAATCCTGTCCGTCGCAGGTTTCTGTTTGGACGCCCCCCTTCGCCGCCGCATAGTGCTGGCCGCGCTGACGATCTGAGCGCCTGTTGCGCGCTCGTGCTGGCAGGGGTATCAGCGGCTCAATCAGGGCGCTGAACTCGGCCCGCCATCGACGGCGGCAACCGCGGCGCATCAGCCCCGGTTGACGTCGGACACGGGGCGAGGAAAGGAAAGCACCCCCCGTGAAGACCATCATCGAACCGTTTCGGATCAAATCCGTCGAGCCGTTGCGCCTGACCACGCTGGACGAGCGGAAAGCCTATCTCGCCGCTGCGCATTACAATCTGTTCGCGCTCGATTCCGAGACGGTGCTGATCGATCTTTTGACCGATTCAGGCACCTCCGCAATGAGCGCGCGCCAGTGGGCGGCGGTCATGGTCGGCGACGAAAGCTACGCCGGCTCCCCCTCGTTCCATCGCTTCGAGGCGGCGGTACGGAACCTGATGCCGTTCCAGCACGTCATCCCGACCCATCAGGGTCGCGCGGCGGAGGCGATCCTTTTCCACCTGATCGGCGGACCGGGCCGCAAGATCCCCTCGAACACCCATTTCGACACGACGCGCGGCAATATCGAGGCCACCGGAGCGGAGGCGATCGACCTTCCGGCCCCCGAGGGCCTCGACCCGGCGACACCGCATCCATTCAAGGGCAACATCGATCTCAAGCGCCTCGAGGCTTTCCTCAAGGAACATGGGCTCGCCATCCCCTGCGTGATGATCACGGTCACCAACAACGCCGGCGGCGGCCAGCCGGCAAGCCTCCAGAATATCCGCGCCGCGGCCGCGCTCGCGCATCGCTTCGGCAAGCCGTTCATCGTCGACGGATGCCGCTTCGCCGAGAACGCCTGGTTCATCAGGGAGCGCGAGCCCGGGCAGGGCGGGCGCTCGGTCGTCGACATCGTGCGCGATATGTTCGCCGACGCCGACGGCATGACGATGAGCGCGAAGAAAGACGCCTTCGCCAATATCGGGGGCTGGCTCGCTCTCAACGACGACGCGCTCGCCGAGCGCGCCCGCACCCGGCTCATCCAGACGGAGGGCTTTCCGACCTATGGGGGCCTCGCGGGCCGCGATCTCGAAGCGATCGCGCAGGGCTTGAGCGAAATCGTCGACGAGCACTATCTCGCCTATCGCGCCCGCACCAACGCCTATATCGGCGAAAGGCTCGTCGCGCTCGACGTGCCGATCGTGCAGCCGACCGGCGGGCACGCCGTGTTCGTCGACGCGCGAGGGTGGCTGAAGCACATCCCGCCGCTTCAATACCCCGGCCAGGCGCTGGCTTGCGCGCTCTACGAGGTCGGTGGCATTCGCGCGTGCGAGATCGGCACCGTGATGTTCGGCCGCCAGCGGGACGGCTCGGAGAAGCCAGCGGCGATGGACCTCGTCCGCCTCGCGATGCCCCGCCGGGTCTACACCCAGTCGCATGCCGACTATATCGTCGAGACCTTCGCCGAGATCGCCGCCGCGCCGGAGAGGCTCAAGGGCTACCGCATCGTTTCAGAGCCGCCGGCTTTGCGGCATTTCTCGGCGAAGTTTGAACCGCTCGCATGTTGAGGATTGCGCGCGAGCGGGTGAGAATGGCCCCGTCAGATGAGGCGGGGTATTCGCCTCGCTGAGGCAGCCTCCTCGGCTCGAACGCTTGACCAGAGATCGGGCGTTGAGAACTGAGCGGCCCAGACGTGCGGAGCGTCTGGGCCGCCAGCGTGGGGACGGGGAAAGGGCGTCAGTCCCTATGGGACAGGGCAAAGACCTCTGCCCCTCGGGTTGGGCTTCTTCCCACCACCGGCCGCGATCCTTTTTGCGGTAGCCCGCAAATCGCCCTGCGGCGTCTTCAATTAGACATCGGGTCGAGGCGAGGGACAAGCGCGCGAAAGGCGTAACGCCATCCTTCTTTCGTCAGCGATGCCGCCCGTCGGCGCTCGCGCGTACGATGTCGCGAGGCGCTTCGGCGCTTCTCATTGAAAGTCGCCATTTCGGCTTTGCAAGTCACGCAAGCGCCGCCTAACATCGTCAGTCACCGCGGCGCGGGCGGGGTGATTGCTGGTTTGGACGCGCTGACGGTGCGGCTGACCTCGAGGCGTCTTCGGCGTGGCGCAGCGGCTGAGGCTCCGGCCGTACTGCGGCGCGGGGCCTCTGCCGCGGCGCTCGCCGGGTTGTTGGAGTGATCGGCTGGCCGCGTCATGCACTCTCATGACGTTTTGACAGGGCGGAGCACGTTTTCAGCGGGAGGATTCCATGGCCGACCATAATGATCCAAATGCCGTCAATTCAATCTTTTCGGACATCGACTACAGCGCCGCCGATCTCTACGATCTCTTCGGCTATCCGACCCAGGACGGGCGCAACGCGCTCCTGGCGCTGACCTTCTCGTCGACGCCCAAAGCCGGCGAACTGGATGGCGACATGCTCTACCGGTTGCTGGTTACGTCCGAGCCGCGGGTCGCTCTTCCGCAGGCGGACGACGTCACCCTGGAGTCGGTTCTCGCCTATTTCGACGCGGTCAAGGATAAATATCTGGGGAACTTCAAGCCTTGTGAGGTACGCGTCATCCCACAGCCGGGTCAGCGCGCGGCGGTAAAATTCATGGGCTTTCCGTGCGGCGACTTTGCGACGGTCGTCGAGCTCAACACTGTAACGCCGGTCCAATCGCCTGACGGTCAAGCGATTCAGACGTTCATCGGAGGGCGCGACGACGCATTCTTCAACGATCTGACCGGCTTTTTCAGGTCGATCAACTATGCTCCGCAGTTCTATCACGTGCCGCATACGATGACGGAAGCCCGCGAGCTGCCCATTCCCAAAACGCTGATTGAGCTCGAAGGCAACGATCTGTTTAATTTCCGTCCGGACTTACCAACATGGGGCTTTTTGCAGAAGGATGGAACCACGCCAAAATTGGACCTTCCGCCCGGGCCTTGGGAATGGAAGGGCAATAAGTTCAAAAAGGACGCCAATGGCGACTACCGCTTCGTTTACGACGGCAGCGACTGTCGCGCCGGGCAGAATTGCAATGCTATCATTGTGGAGCTGCCGCACTCATTCATTACGCCGGACCCTTCGAGCAATCGTCTGATCAACGCCTGGGGAGAAAGTTGGGTCCTGAGAGCCGCTCACAAGGTGGAATCCATTTCCGACGATACGTCTGTGTCTGGCAGTCCCTGGAGGGCGGCCGGCGAGGGAGAATTGGATGACGAGCTGCGGAAGTACAAACTCGTGGACACCGATGGTCAGCCATTTGCCGATGCGGGCCTCAGCGAGCGGGAGGACGATCGCCAATTGGGTGCGAACAACTTCTCGCTGGGCCCGGCCTTCATCAGGAGGCTGGCGCATCTCGGATGGGGATTCGGTCCCTCCATCAGCGCGCTCGGACTACAGACGTCCTTCGACCACGACAACTCGCCCGTCTCCATCCATCGGACATACGACACCGCCATCACCGCATTCCCACGCGTGAAGAAAACGCTCTTTCAGCAATTGAACATGCCGGATAATTCCTGGAATCCAAAGGGGCTGAATATTCCGTTGCGGCGCCCATTTGAAATTTTTGTTCCGAATGTATGCGCAATCGATATGGATACGACCGGAACCTGGCCGTTCGGCCGGCGGCTGGAAGACCAGGTCGCGACGCGGTTTCTTTCGGTGTTCCTGGATATGTCCGCCGAGCTCAACGGGAAAAAATATCATCTCGACATGCTTAGCGACCCGGCGCTCTGGGCGTCCGTGCCCATCCAACCCAAGACGCCGCCCAACCCGCTCAAGAACGACAAGGAATTTCTGCCGAACTTCCCCTACCTCGCTGAACCCTGGCCCGAATCGTGGTGATGGTCGAAACCGGCCCGGCCGAGCGATGACCGCCTACGATCTGGCGCTGGCCAAGGCGAGGAAAGATATCGCGGCGTTGGAGGCGATCTCGCAGCGCGACGGCCGCGACTGCGAAAAGCGGGTGCGCCTGGCCTACCGGCGATTCCATAAGGCTTCGCTGACTTCTGACGAATTCGAATTCAGGGAAGTCACGCAAGCGATAGACGACGTGATCAGAGACTTCGGCCCAAAGGAGGACATCTGTCTGCTCAGGGCCAACGTCGACGGCCGCTTTCATCGTTTGGACGAGGTCAAGCGGGACCTTGAGATGTGTCCGGCGCTCGCGCGGCGTCGCGAGGGTCGTTCCGTTGCGGTCGACGTAGACTTCCAGGAGGGCCGCTACGATGAGGCGCGTCGCGCGCTCGAGAGCCTGATCGATGAGAGTCGAACGTGGGACGCCCTCGCGCGGCTGGCGCATTGGAGGGGCAAGATGGGCTGCCCGGAGGAAGCGGACCGGCTCTATGCGGAGGCGGAGGATGAGCTGACCGCGAAGGAGCTGCTCTCATTCGCGTGGCTCGAGTTGCAACGCGGGGCCCTGGCGACATCCCGGGGACGATATGGCAAGGCCCGGACGCACTATCAGCGGGCAGCCGCAAGTTTCTCGGGCCATTGGCTCAGCGACGAGCACATGGCGAAATTGCTGGCGGCGGAAGGGAAAATTGAGGAGGCGGTCGCGCTCATGTGTGAGGTTGTCGCGCGCACGCCGAGGCCGGAATCGAAACAGGCTCTGGGCGAACTCCTGGCGTCCGTCGGAAGAGCGGAAGAAGCCAAACCATGGCTCGACGCGGCGGAGGTTGCATTTCTCGCCTCGGCGCAACAGGGCGGCGTCCATTATTTCCACCATTTGGCGGACTTATACGCGGACACGGGTCGGCCAGCCGAGGCTGTCAAGTGGGCGCGAAAGGATGTCGCGTTGCGGTCGAATTTCTCCACCCAGTCGGCGCTGGCGTGGGCGTTACTTCAGAACGGCGAAGCAGCCGAGGGCCTCGAGTGGATCGGCCTGGCGCTGTCGTCGGGCGTGCAGGACGGCGGCGTTTTCGCGACCGCCGCATCGTTGTTTCATGCCGCGGGCGATCCAGCCGAAGGCGACCGCTACGCCCGCGCTGCAGCGGAAATCAATCCAGGCGGAAGCGGGTTTCACCTGCATCATTGATCTGCGCCGGTTTGTTTTGATCATCTGAACTCTTCGTCTCCCGTGAGTTGGCTCGGTCCGAACCGCGTCACGCCATTGGCCTGAAGCCGAACGTCCTGCATGGCGTGCATCACGTCACGACGCGCGCGATTGATGCCGCCGCGCGGAAGGTGCGCCTTGAGTCCGTGCCAGGGATTGAAGGTGAGATGTTCGCAGAATTCCTGCTGGGCCGTCGTCGCGAAAATCTGTGGATAGATGTCGATCGTGGCGATCTTCATCCATGGCGATTTCTGCACGCTCCAGGGAACGAGCGTGTTCTCGATCGGCTCGGTCGTCGGATCCGTGCGCATCTGGATTTGCAGATTGAGGCGCACATGGTGGTTGTTGGCCGGGTCGAGCTGGTTTTCCAGCCGCTGCTGCAGGTAGTAATACCAAGAGTCATGAGGTCTGACCGATGTGGGCCCATTCGCGCATTCCGATTGAGGTGATGGTTTCTGGCTGGGCGACGAGTTTGCGCCAGGCGTCGCAGGCGGCGTCGATGATGTCGTCGTAGGTTTCGAAGACGAGGTTTGAGAGCCAGTTGCCGCGCAGAAACTGCCAGATGTTTTCGACCGGGTTCAGCTCCGGCGCACGGGACGGCAGGAAGATCGGTGTGATGTTGCTCGGCACGTCGAGCTTCGCGGTGGTGTGCCATCCGGCGCGGTCGAGCAAGAGGACGGCGTGGGCGCCCTCGGCGACGTGGCGGGAGATTTCCTCGAGGTGAAGCTGCATCGCCTCGGTGTCGGCGAAGGGCAGCGCGAGCGCGGCCCCGACACCTCGGGCGGGACAAATGGCGCCGAAGAGATAGGCGCTCTCATAGCGCTGATCGGCAGGTTGGCGAGGCCGCGTTCCTCGCCTGGCCCACTGGCGCACCAGCCCGTTCTTCTGGCCGATGCGGGCTTCGTCCTGAAACCAGATCTCGATCGGCGTTGTCGCCGGCAGGCCGTCGAGATGAGCGCTCAGCGCGCGCGGGAAGTTTTTTTATATGCTTCGACAATCCGCTCGTCTTGAGCCGGATGGCGAGGCCGAGCGCTCGTGTGGGAAAAGCCGAGCTTCTTGAGAAGCTTGCCGACATAGCGCTGGTGATAGTCGACGCCGAAGCGCTGGGCGATGACGCACTTAAGATCAATCCGCCGCCAGCGCACGACGCCGTCGACTTTCCGGTCCGGCCCCCTCTCGACGATCTTCGCCAACTCATCCAGTTGTTCCGGCGACAGGCGCGGCGTCGGACCGTCCGTCCAGTTGTCGAAGAGCCCATCCGGACCAGTGGCGTTGAACCGGTGCACCCAGTCCCGCAAGGTCTGGCGATCCATGCCCCCGATCTTGGCCGCCTCGCCGCGATCCATTCCGTCGCGAACCGCCGCAAGCGACAGGAGCCGCCGGCTCTGATTGACGTCCTTCGAGCGCCGGGCCAGCGCCCGAAGCTCCTCAGCCGAATAGTCGTCTCGCAATTTCACCGCTGCTGGCATGGCGCAAATCCTCCGACCTCGAAAAAGTCAGAAATTACGCGCCAAGGGAATCCCCCCCAATAAGTCAGACCGTGAGGCCTTTGGTATAAGGCGTGTCGCCGGGGCTCCCGTACTGCGTTTGCTGCTCTGCCGGAAATGCGCTGTATTTGATCACATGGTCGTCGTCGCCGAGATCGAAGGGCGCGACGCTGAACCACTTGATGTCAGGGATGCTGGGATAAGCTCTGCGACCGGTTAGCAGATTGAAGGCGCCGCGTGGGTGGGTGAGCAGGTGCCACGCGACGTATAGATTCTGCATAGGATCGCAGGAGCCGCCACCGTTGACGCAGGCCGAGAAAAAATCATGGAAGTGTTGCGGACTGCCCGCAAAAAACGCGTCATTGGCTATGAACAGCAAATCCTGAGTATCGTTCTCATCACCCGGTACTGGCAGGCGCTCGCCGCTGACGCCGAACATCTTGATCGCCATGCCCCGGAAATCGGCCTCGGGATCGCCGGTGATGTGGTCGGCGGCGTTCGAGAAGCGAATCCAGGCCTTGTACGTCTGATCGCCGTTCGACTTACCTTTCAGGAAGCCGATCTTCAGCGAAGGCGGCAAATCCGGATCGATGGTGACGTTGGCCTTCACGCAGGCGTTGGCCTTCGGATGCGTGTCGCGGAGGTGCAGAACCCCGGCATATTGTTTGTTCAATTTTCCCGTCAGCACCTCGACGATCGACTGAACGGTCCGCTGCTCTTGCGCCAGGTCCGGTTTCTCCGGCGGGGGCTCAAAGATCAACAAGCTCGCGCCTGCGATTGCGACCAAGGCGACCAAAAGCACTGCAACGAGCCCCAGGAGCGCTTTGCCGACCGGCCGGAGTCCATGCAGCGCCCAGGAGAGCCAGCCGCCGAGCCATATCGCCCTCGCCGAGACATTGCACCAGAAGCCCTCTCCGTAGAGGCAGCGCGGCAGCCTCGCGTGCCCGGCTGAAGCGAGGATCGCGTCGCTCGCCTTCTCAGCGATCATGTGCACGGCCGAGACTATGAAGAAGCCGGGAATCCTCGGAAACACCGAGGCGTCGACGACCCGCAGATTGCTGACCCCATAGACGCGGAAATTACTGTCGAGCACCGCGTTCCGATCGCTCGCCGGCCCGATAGGGCAGGTGCAGGAAGCGTGATGGCCCCAGGCGTTGTCCATGACGAACTGGCCGAGATCAGCCGCCGTCGTTTTGTCCCTTCCGGGCAGCTCCTCCTCGACGATAATGTCTCCGACCGAGGCGGTGAGCGTGCGCACGAATTCAATGCCCGCGACCACCGATTTGAGATCCTCGCCCTGTTCGTCGGTGCCTTCCACAAAATAGTGGAAATCAACTTGCGGCGGATCACGCGGATCCTTGCTGCGCAACGTCACAACGCCGCCCTGATTCTTGGTGTGAGCCTTGAGAATGGCCCAGGTCAGATAATCGTGCTTATCGGCGATCAGCTTGGAGTAGCCGGGGAAATAGCCCTTGAAGCACCCGATCAGCGCGAAGACGAACAGATCCGGCAGCGGCCGTTCCGGCAGCGAACGCTTGATGATGGCGAGCGCCGCGCCGTTGGTCGTGTATACCCCCCGGCGCCAGCGCGCCCACTCCTTGCTTTGCGGATCGTCACGCGTGAACGTGGCGTCCTTCAGGATCGTCCAGTCGTCTTTCAGGCGATTGACGACGCCGACTTCGTAGCGGTCCTGCAGGTTGCTGCCAACGCCTGGCAGATCGACGCGCACGCCGATGCCGTGCCTGTCGAGATCTTCTTTGGGACCGATGCCCGAGAGCATAAGCAATTGCGGCGTATTGAATGCGCCGCCGGCCAGGATCACCTCGCGCGTGGCATGAGCGGTCTGCGCGACTCCGGGAGCATCGCTTGGCTGATAGCACGCACGATAGAGCCGGGCGCCCTTGAGATAGGCGACGCCGGTTGCGCGGTTCAAGTCATCGAACAGCACCTCGGTGGCGAGCGCTTCCAGCTCGATCTTCAATCGATCGGGGTGGCGCCGCGCAACGTCGAGCAGCAATTCGCGCGTACTGTTACGGGCGTGCTTGTGGGTGTGTATGGGCGCGTAATATATGCCGATGGCGTTCTTTTTCACCAGCCGCCAGTCGTTGGGATCGCCTTGCGATTGGAAAAACCAAGTGATGCGCTTCCACAGACCGGCGAGTTCCCAGTAGGCGGCCCAGGCCGATCTGGTGACGATCGAGACCAGTTCCTCATCGAACAGCGCCCTCTTCGGGATCGCTTTCTCGACCGAGAGCCAGCCATCGAAGCCGTGACGGGTCGGATTGAGCCCCGTGAGCCGATAAAGCAGCCGATACGGCCAGCGATGGCGGCAGTTCTCCAACCGCTGGAAGTAGCGGCGCATGCGTCCCGCACGCCACGTAGAATCGCCCGTGATGTCCGCGATGTGATCCCAGTCCGCATCGTGCGGATAGACCGTGATCATCGCGTTGTGGGCGGTGCAGCCGCCAAGCGTGCCCGCGCGCGGATAGAGGACGCCATTGCGGTCTCTCACGAATTTCTCGTCGCGTTCCTGTCGCTCAGAGTCGCGATAGTGGCGGACGAAATAGTCCCACTTCAAAGCGACGTTTTCCGACGCCATCGGGTGAAAGGTCGGAACCTCGTAGTCTTCCGGCAGCCTATTCTGGTCCGGGCTGACCGGTCCGCCGCCTTGCAAGTCCTTGTAGTCTCCCCCCGCTTCCAGGAGCAGAACGGTATGGCCGGCCTGAGCCAGCCGCGCCGCCACCACGCCGCCACCCGCGCCGGACCCCACGACGATGTACTCGTAACTGCCCGTTTCAGCGCTCACAATACTGCCCCTTCCCAAAGGCGAAACGAAACCTTCGGCTAAAAAGTCTTGAGAAACTCGATCAGCGCGTACTTGTCGTCATCGCTCAGATTGGTGCCGAAGTAGTGACCCTTGTTGACGATGAAGTCGGGGCACTTGCTGACCGAGAGCAAATCGGGAACGTCTTTTTCGAACACCGTGCGGGCTTGCTCATCGGTGGCGTTTTCGGGAAGCGATTTGAGATCGTGTTTGAGCTTGAGCACGACCTTCAGCAGCTTCAGTTCATAGGCCGCGCGGTCCGCGAGGCCCGTGCTTTCGGACATCGGATCGATATTGGCGATCAGGTTGACCGGCGTGCCTGCCGGAATCGGCCCGATCTGGACGTCGCCCGTCTGAGTGAACAGCCAGGGCGCCGCATCGTGCGCCAGAGCGCCCCACGAGCCGCCCAAGGCGTCAAGGTCGAACGGCAAATACCCGGCCGGAACTTTGAGGTAGCTTCGCTGGGTCGTGCGCAGGATGAGGCTGGGACCGGGAACGCGATCGCCGATGATCGGATCCTTGTCGCGCTTCTCCGGCCAAAGCATCTTGGTGATGCCGTCCTCAAACGCGTCCATGCGCCCGGCGACGGATGGGTCGCCGTTAAATTTGCCGACCGAATTATTCTGCAGGTAAGGCGCCGTCGACCAGAGGCTGGCGAGCGACGCCGGCCTGACATAACCGCGGCCGCCGCCGGGCATATCGTATTGCCACGGCGTTCCGTCCACAGGGTTATAGAGTGTGATCTTGCCGGTCGCGGGCAGGTCCTTATAGGTCTCGGACGAAAAGTTGTCCCAGATGTTGTCGCGGATCGCGTTGGTGGCCAAAAGGCTGCAGGCGTTGACGCCCATCTCCTGGATGGAAATGCGGCGGTCGGTTGACAGGAAATTGTCTTCAAGGAAATCGGGTTTCTGCACCTCCGCACGCATCCAATCGAAATATGAGGCCGAATTCTCGATGATCTGGCCGGCCGCGCAGGGTGTGCCCAGCAAGCAAAGATTGGGCGGCTGCTTGCTCGAATGGCACCGTGCGCAGTTCTCGGCGAACATGATCTTACCCCGCTCGAGCTTGGCTTGGTCGAGCGGGTGGGCCTTGCCGTAGTCCGTGTCCGCCAGCAAGTCCGGCTTGCCTGTCTTTAGGAAGAACCACGCCATGTCCGGCGTCATCTGCTGGGTGGCTTGCCAATAGCCCGAGTTTTTGTCTGCGTCAGCAATCTTGATGGGCGTAACCTGCTTGCCCCCGACAAGCGCATTGAAGTGCAACAGCCATTCCTCGCTGAAAAGGCCGATATTCAGATAGACGCGATTGAGCGCGCCAAGGCCGCCGACCGAATCGGAGCCGTCCTTCAGCACGCGCGGAGTCCACACCGTATCGGGAGCCAGGAACAGGTCGGATAGCGATCGGGTCACCGCGAAGTCATTGAATTGCTTGTTATCGAGCTGGCCGCCGGCCAGCTGCTCCTTCCACTGCTTGGCGGCGACCAACCGCGCGCCAAGATTGTAGATCGCGTTCATTGTGCGCGGATTGTTGATGTTGTCGGTCGAGACGAAAGACGTGTCCAGCGCCCCGGGCTTCGAAGTGTGAAAAAGCTGGAAAATGAAGTTGGCCGGCGCGGACTCAGGATTCCAAATGAAGATACGGTCAACCCAAAAATACTGCGCGCCTGGATTTGAGTTTAGGTTGGCCCAAGCGGGATTTTCCCGATCATGCGGCTCATTGGTCGGAGCTGGACCGACGTGACAAAAGGCGCACGACATGCCGACGCGATAGGGACGCACGAGGTGCTTGTTGTTATAGAAG
The DNA here is from genome assembly GCA_963721905.1 of uncultured Alphaproteobacteria bacterium. GTDB lineage: Bacteria > Pseudomonadota > Alphaproteobacteria > Rhizobiales > Beijerinckiaceae > Roseiarcus. The sequence continues at coordinate 100,199 of CAVRMF010000012.1, read as the reverse complement.
TTCTTGTCCGTATAGTACGCGTCGGGGTCAAGCTTGATCGCCTCCAACCATTTTTGTTTGGCTGCGTCGTCGAACTCGGGATTGGGAAACAACCGCAAGCCGACGATGCCGCTCGGCTTGCCGTAGAACGAGCCCACCGGCATGGTCGTGCCGCGCGCGCCTATCTTCACGCCAGGATATTTCTCCGGATTGTCGAACGGATCGGGAGGACAATCCTTTTTGCGCTGATCGAGCCATAGGCCATACTCGTCCGGCTTGGTCGCCTGTTCGAAGCATGGCTCGTTGATCAGCCCATACCAATCGAAGCGATTGCTGCGGGCCGGCGAGAACCATTGGGCGCCCTCCTGATCGCATTCAGCCTTGCTTTTTTCGCTGTATGCGGATTGCTCGAACGGCTCGCCCTTGGGATCCTTGCAATAACCGACCTTTGGATTGGACGATAAGACCTTGAGCAGGTCGAACGCGCCGAAAGTGTTGTTCGCCATATAGTCCCAGAAGCGGTCGTTCCCGCCGGTCCAGACGATCCAGGCGTTTCGGCCGCGGACCGCGTCAACGTCGAGCGGCTTGATCGTCGGATCGGCAGCGCGCCTGTAGCCGCCGTCCATGTCGGCAAAGTAGTCCTCCTCGGCGGCCGGAAAGGTGTCGCCGGTGCGCCCGGCCAGCATCGCCTCGTCCTTAACCGTGCCGGGCTTCGGTCCGCAACCGGAGAGCAAGACCGGGACGATGGCGATGACGCCAGTGACACTGATGAGTGCTTTATGAAAGTTCATGGCGCGCCCCCAAAAACCCGCTCCATTAATTCAGCCCACCAGCGGGACGTCCCGCGTTGTGTCTGGCAACGTCCCCAAAACCCGCCGCAATGTGACCTTCGGCCTCTCCCGAAGGATGATCTTACCGCCGTCCTTCAGGATACTGCTCGCGACCTCGAAACCCAGAGAGCGGTAACTTTCAAATTGGGACTCGGTGAACCACTGATCCGTCGTAGTTTCGTGGGGAAAGGTGCGATGCGCAACCGCGTAGCTGATAATTCCCGCGCTTTCCGTCCCGTGATAGGCCGGCTTGATGTAAAGGATCGCTCCGTCGTCGCATCCCGCTTCTTTTCCGTCGGCTGCTTCGTATTCAATGACGCCGATCGCATAGTAGGGAATGTCTAGCCCCCTCTGGTCATCCGAGGGACGGTTCTTCATTAATTGCAGACCGTTGAATTGAATGCGGACGCCAAGATCGATATAGATCTTGCGCACGGCATTGCCAAGATCGGCGAATTCGAAGTGGGGATCGTCGCCGGCGTCGACAACGACGATAAATCGACATCTGCGGCGGACCATCTCGTAGAGCCCGAGATCCTCGAAATGGCCGCCGTCGGAGAGATAAACGTAGGATCGGTCGTCCGTCGTCTGGCCGAACGCTTCCTGGATGAGCGGCTTGACGGCGAAAGACGGTCCCTCGGTCCGGTAAGATTTTTCACCCTCCGGCCCGGGATTCCCCAACCACCAGCCGAGCCGCACGTTGAACAGTGCGAGCAAAAGCGCAATCGAGGGCGAGGAGTAGTAGCCCATATTCGGGCTCACCGCGGCGCCCGAAATCGCCATTGCGGTCCCAAGCGAAATGCCTCCGTCCGGTCCGCCATAGTCTTTGGTCGGGCGAAACCCTTTGTAAGCGCTGCCGCAATGCAGCGCGCTGACCGTGAACGGCTCGGCCTTTCGCTCCTGCCACGCCAGCCGTTTGGATTCGACGACGTTGAGCGCGATATTAATCACGTGGAATAGCCCAAAGGTGTTGGGGCCGGCCGCCGTGGCCTTTGGCGGCCACAAAGTGTGGGTGCGCAGATTGTCATCTGCGTCGAAGCCGGTGAAGCGATCCGGATTACGTGCCTGGCGAGCCGCGCCGAGGTAGCCGCGCACAAGACGGTTTCGGTAGACTGCATGCAAAGAGAAGCGATTGATGTTCACATAGATCGACGCGATCACGCCGATAACGGCTGTGATAATGCCGCCGATCACGATCCAGAGCACGACCTGTCCCACGGTCCGAGAGTTGTCCAGCGCATGTAAGAAGGAATCGCGGATCAGCAGCAGGTCGAGCGCGACCGATATCCCGACGATCAGGGCAGCCAGAAAAACCGGGCCTACGACCGCCAGCACGAGATTGAGGATGAACCCCGTTCTGCTTCGATCGTCGTCGTCCGGCGTCGCCGATGTCAGGCTGCTTTTGCCGATGAGCGCGGTAGCGATGCCTGACATCCCGCCGAGCGTGGCGATATAAGCGCCGAGATGACTGAGAGACTGACGCGCTTGTTCCTCATGAATAATGTAATGTCCAACCGCCAGCGACAGAAACGCCGTCACCGCCCAAACAATCGCGGACGCCGTTACGAAACCTGCGGCGCGGCCGAGCCATTCCCGATCGCTGTCGGAGTCGCTCTCGTAACTCACCAACCCGACGAAGATCATCTCGGCGGCGAGCTGCGATGTCAGCACCCATGGTATGCCGAACATGATCGGCAGCAACAGCGTAAGATCGTCGGGCGAGCTCTTATAGGGGCCCCGGAGATTGAACAGATAAGCGCCAAGCCCAACAAGCGCGCCGTAAACAAGCCCGGAGATTATCCAGGAGGCGAAATCCCGGCGTGACCGCCGGACCGGCCAACCCGCAATCCATCCCGCGGCAAAGATCAAAGCACCGGCGAACGCCGGTCCGATAAGCGCGGCTTCGCGGCCGCTGTTGTCGACCCACGTCGTTCCCAGTCGCGAGCAGAAGAAGATCGTCACGGCGATGGCCGAGAGAAGACTCCAGACGAGATCGTTCTTGAGGAAGGCGGGCTGATCGATGTTGTTGGGCGACGGGCCTGCTTTGCCGTTGGGCGATGAATTTGTTGGGGGAGGTTCCCGGCGGGGCGGGCGGTGGGCCGTGGTGAAGGCCTGCGCTCTAACGAGGCACGCGACGCCGAGCAAGCCGACCAGGACGAGGACCCACCAATCATCTCGGCCGCGCGCAATGCCTACGGATGTCGCAGCGATGAATCTCAGAACCAGGAGCGCGAGGCAGAGGACGGGTACGATCACGAGCCAGTTGAGCAAGAGATTGCGAGCGTAGATCGCGACCGCAGTCCAGGAGTTTGCTGAGCCGATGCCGACGTGCGGGGTGAGGTAATTGCTGTAGGCCCGCAGCCAGGATAGCTCCGGCGGCTCGACATCCGGGCCGTCGGGGCGGACGGTCAACTCGGTCCAGACTTTGGGAAAATCGTCGTAATGCCGCCACGCGGACAGCCACGAACCGATATAGCCGCCGCCCGAAACGGTCGAGAGGAACTGAAATCTAGCGAGTAAGGAGTTCTCGGGCTTCCTGGAGGACTTTTCGGTGTGACCGGAGGTCATCGCAGTCGTCACATCGTAGGCCGCCAACGCCTGGATCACGCCCAGACAGAAGGTGGCGCTGCGGATGCCGCCGCCCGACAGGCACAAAGCGGATCGATTGAGCTTGTTCAGCGAGCGGTAAAAGGCTTTGCGGCGCTCGACATCGTCGTGACTCTCGTCTTTGCCGTCGCGCGCGTCGGCGTCTTTCTCGGTTCGCTCCCTGGCGGCCGTTTGCCGCGAATTGCCGGCGAACGCTTCGAGCCGTCGACCACCAAGCTCGCGCTCCTCCTCGGCCAGCACCTGCTCGATCGAAAGCGGGCCCATCGCCCAATCCCTCCCGCGATTGCAGCCCGCAGTCCCGCTGGCTGCTTGGAGCAATCCGTCTTAGCTGTTGGCGCACGTCAAAGGTTCTGGCTGTGACGGCCGTCACACTCCTTCTACCGCATCCCTCGCTGGGGCGCTGACGCGTCGGCGATTTTCAAGAACCGTCCGCGCCGCCTGGCTCGGATGACACCGGCGTTGTCGCTTCGAGGCGCCTTGCCCGCAATGATTAGCGGGCGATGATCTTCTTTTCATTCTGGCGGGTTGCAGTCGAAGGATCATTGGGATCCGTCCGCCAGGTAGGATGGTGGAAGTGGATGACTCGATCGCCATTAACGGAGGCGACAGCGGCAGTGAAAGTCAATATGCCGACGTGATTCCATTTCGAAAACGTGCGTGTCTTGAAGAAGTCAGGGCCCGATTCCGAGGCTTCATCGGTCACATCAATATTGAAAGCCAGCTTCCGCTTGGGGTTGGGATCCCCCTTGTCGTAAATGAAAGCCATGATTTCATCTCGGAAATCGGAGTAATCGCTCTTGGGATGGCCCTCGGCGATTTTGAGGCGCATGTATTTGGGAGTTCGGGTGGGTTCATCCCCTGGCTTGCCCAATTCCGCAATCTCGTAGAGTTGGCGGACGGTCGCCTCTCTGTCCACGCTGCCAAACACCTGGCCTTCGAGGAACAGGATCGGAAGTCCGAGTCCACGACGCCAGGCGCGGACATCCGGAGCGTTCCGGGTTTCGACGTCGTTGATGTACTGGGTGAAATCGCCGCCCAAATCCTGCTGCGTGAAAAAGCTGGCGGTGCGGAGCGGCTCCGGGTGTTCGGGATCCGTGGTGGGGTAAAGTTTGCCCACCAATGAGAGGGAGCGCGAATATCCCCGGCGCGTTTCGGTGCAGCAGGTCGAATACCGGCCCACGGCCAATGCCTTGCTGCCCTGTCTAAAATAACCTGAATAAGGGTTTGGTTCGGTAATCTCCCACAAACCGGTAAGACAGACGCCATTTGGATGGATGAGGCGCAGGAAGCCTGTCCCATCTTTACCCCAACGCAAGTCCGCACGGGAGTTGACGGTTCTCTCCACGGCCTTTCGGAACACGTTAGGTCCCCCAAAAGGCAGAATGCCTTTGAGAAACCTCATGAGGGTCACCTGATGCCGCGGCAGATCACCTTCCCCACGCCAAACGCTCTGGTATGGATTCGCAAAAATGGCGTCTCTGACCTCTGCGAACCGTGACCCTCTGTAAGCGCGGTCTTCGGAGGTGATCTCCTCCGTGCCGAGTTCCTCGGGTGTGCTAAATTGTCGGCTGGGGATCATCTGGATCTCCGTATGCAGAACAAATTAGATGAATATTGTCCAATAAACACTTGATTTCATTGGCGCGCCCAACGGGACTCGAACCCGTGTTTTCGCCGTGAAAGGGCGACGTCCTGGACCGCTAGACGATGGGCGCATCAGGCCCGAGGGCCCGCTCCGGCGGTCCCGGAGCGCCGCGATGCTATACGGTCGGCAATAGGCGCGCGCAAGGGGTCGGCGCGCCCTATCTCCTTCTTGTCTCTCGACTGACGAAACGCGGCTACTTGCGCGCGCTCCGTTCCCGGACAATGGTCGCCGGAAAGCACATTCCAGAGGCAAACGCCATGCGCGCGATCCGCATTCATCAGACCGGCGGTCCGGAGGTCCTCAAGCTTGAGGAGGTCGACCTGCCGAAGCCGGGCAAGGGCGAGGTCAGGCTTCGTCAGCATGCGGTCGGGGTCAACTTCATCGACATCTACTATCGCAACGGCTTCTATTCCCCTCCGGGCTTGCCGTTCACGCCAGGCAACGAGGGGGCGGGCGAGGTCGTCGAGGTTGGGCCCGAGGTCAAGGATTTCAAGCCGGGCGACCGTGTCGCCTATTGCGGCGCGATCGGCGCCTACGCCGAGGAGCGCAACATCGAGGCGCGGCACCTCTTCAAGCTGCCGCGTGGCATTCCCTACGAGACGGCCGCCGCGATGATGCTAAAGGGCCTCACAGCGCAGTATCTGTTGCGCCAGACCTATCGCGTGAAGGAGGGCGATACGGTCCTCGTCCACGCGGCCGCTGGCGGCGTCGGCCTCATTCTCTGCCAGTGGGGCAGGGCGCTCGGCGCGAACGTGATCGGCGCGGTCGGCTCGCCCGAAAAAGCCGAGCTCGCCAGGAAGGCCGGCGCGCATCACACGATCCTCTATCGCGAGGAGGATTTCGTGAAGCGCGTCGGGGAGATCACCAAGGGCGAGAAATGCGCCGTGGTCTACGACGGCGTCGGCAAGGCGACGTTTCCCGGGTCGCTCGACTGCCTGAGGCCCTTCGGCATGTTCGTGAGCTTCGGCTCGGCCTCAGGCGGGATCGAGGCGTTCGACATCGGCCTCCTAATGCGCAAGGGCTCGCTCTTCGCCACCCGCCCGACCCTCTTCACCTTCACCGCCGACAGGGCGCGGGCCGAGAAGATGGCGCGCGATCTGTTCCGGGCGGTCGGGAACGGCGACGTCACGATCCACATCGGCCAGCGCCTGCCGCTTGGCGAAGCCGCGGAGGCGCATCGCGCCCTCGAGGCGCGCGAGACGACGGGATCCCTCATCCTGCTGCCCTGACCACCGGTCATCGTTGCGCCATGGTCTCGCGCCATGAGCCCGCGCCGCCCCGAGGCGCAGCGCTTGGCGCGGAAGCGCCGGGTCTATATAGGGGGCTTCGCCGGACAGGCCGGCCAGCCGACTCGATTGCGAGAGGAAGGGCGAATTGACGCAGATGACCGAGAAGAGCCTGAAACCGGCCCAAGCCGCCGCGACGCCCGTCAAGAAGGAAGAGGGCTGGTGGGAAACGGTCAAGGTCATCATCGAGGCGCTGCTGATCGCGCTCGTGGTGCGGACTCTTCTCTTCCAGCCGTTCAACATTCCCTCGGGTTCGCTCGTGCCGACGCTGCTCGTCGGGGATTATCTTTTCGTCTCTAAATACGCCTACGGCTATTCGCACTTTTCCCTGCCGGGGTTTTTCGACCCCACGCCTGAAGCTGTCCCGGGTTCGCGCGACCTGAACCTCGGCATCCTGCGTGTGCCCTCCGTCGCGACGATCGCGCGCACCCTGAATATCCCGCAACCCGAGCTCGCCGGGCGCATGTTCGCCTCCGAGCCCAAACGCGGCGACATCATCGTCTTCAAGCTCCCGAGCGACGGCCAGACCGACTACATCAAGCGGCTGATCGGCCTGCCGGGCGACAAGATTCAGGTCCAGAAGGGCCGGCTCATCATCAACGGCGAGATGGTTCCGCGCGAGGAGATCGCGCCCTTTCCGACGGTCAACCACTTCGGCAAGCCGGAGGAGGCGCCGCGCTATATCGAGACGCTGCCCGGAGGCGTCAAACACGAGATCATCCAGATCGACGGCGACGACGGCACGTTCGACAACACCAGGGTCTACGAGGTTCCGCCCGGGCACTATTTCATGATGGGCGACAATCGCGACAATTCGAGCGATTCGCGCCTGGCCGGAGATCAGGGCGGCGTCGGTTACGTGCCGTTCGAGAATCTCATCGGACGGGGTGAAGTGATCTTCTTCTCGATCGCCGAGGACACGCCCGCCTGGGAAATCTGGCGATGGCCCTGGGCGGTGCGCTGGAACCGCATGTTCCAGCGGGTGCATTGACGGAGGTCAACCTCGCCTCCGTCGAGCGCCCGGGCGAAGCCCAGCCGTTCACAGGCCTCGGTCGGTTCGCTCAATGAACAAGCGTGTGAAGATTGAATTTTCGGACCTCGAGGCGCGGCTTGGCTACAGCTTCTGCAATTCGGACTTCGCCACGCTCGCGCTCACCCATCTTTCGGCCCAGGCGGAGGCGGGCGGCCGCGTCCAGTCCTACCAGCGTCTGGAATTTTTGGGCGACCGGGTGCTCGGCATGGTCGTCGCCGACCATCTTTACAAGGCCTTTCCGCAGGCGAGCGAGGGCGAACTCTCGATGCGGCTCGCCAAGCTTGTGCGCCGCGAAACCTGCGCCGCGATCGCCGCCCAATGGGACGTGGGCCCCCATGTCGTGCTGGGTCTCGGCGAAGCGCGCGCCGGGGGACGCAAGAAGGCCGCGATCCTCGCCGACGTGTGCGAATCGCTGATCGGGGCCGTCTTCGTCGACGGCGGGTTCGAGGCCGCCCGCGATCTCGTCCTTCGCGCCTGGGGCCCCCGAATGACGGCCGACGCCGAGCCCGCGCGCGACGCCAAGACCGCGGTGCAGGAATGGGCGCAGGCGCGCGGGCTTGCGGCGCCGCACTACGAGGAGGCCGCCCGCAGCGGCCCCGCGCACGCGCCGCACTTTGTCATGCGCGTCGTTCTTGCGGGCTACGAGCCGGAGACCGGCGAAGCGACCTCCAAGCGCGCCGCCGAACAGGCCGCCGCCCAGGCCTTCCTCGACCGCTGGAGCACGAAATGAGCGCGACGCGCTGCGGCTTCGTCGCCCTGATCGGGGCCCCGAACGCCGGCAAGTCGACGCTGATGAATGCGCTCGTCGGCGAAAAGGTCACGATCGTCACCCGCAAGGCGCAGACGACGCGCTCGACCGTGCGCGGCGTCGTGACGCGCGGCGAGGCGCAGATCGTGTTCGTCGACACGCCCGGCCTCTTCGCGCCGAAGCGCCGCCTCGACCGGGCGATGGTCGCCTCCGCCTGGGGCGCGGCGGCCGACGCCGACGTGCTGGCGCTGCTCATCGACGCGAAGAAGGAGGCGGCTCATTCCGCGGTCAGCGAAGAGACCGAGGCCATTCTGGAAGCGCTGAAGCAGAGCCGGAAGCCGAAGCTCCTCGTGCTCAACAAGATCGACGCGATGGAGCGGACGAAGCTCCTCGAGCTTTCGGCGCGGCTCAACGCCGCGCTTCGTTTCGACGAGACCTTCATGATCAGCGCCACGAACGGCGACGGGCTCGACCGCCTCTTCGACCGCCTCGCCGTCATCGATTCCGCCGGGCCCGTGGCTCTATCCGGAAGACCAGATCACGGAGGCGCCGATCCGCTCGCTCGCCGCCGAGATCACGCGCGAAAAACTCTTCGAGCGGCTGCACGACGAACTGCCCTATCAGGCGACGGTCGAGACCGACAGCTGGAAGGACCAGCCCGACGGCTCGGCGCGGGTCGAGCAGACGGTGTTCGTCACCCGCGAAGGCCACCGCAAGATCGTCATCGGCGAGGGCGGGCGGACGATCAAGGCGATCGGCACAGCCGCGCGCAAGGACATCGTCGAGGCCCACGGCGCGCAACGTCCATCTCTTCCTGCATGTGAAGGTGCGGGAGAACTGGCTCGACGACCCGGAGCGCTACCGCGCGATGGGGCTCGACTTCCCGAAGGGATAGGGTGAGCGAATCCGTTGTCGGCTGAATGATTTGAGGAGCTTAGGCGTCATTTTTTGCAACTCTGTAACTCCCTACCACTCCCTCATCCTGAGGAGCGGCGACGCAGGCGAGGCGTCTCGAAGGATGCTCCAGAGCGCACGAACAGCGCCTCCTTCTGGATCATCCTTCGACACGCGATGCTTCGCATCGCGGCTCAGGATGAGGATCGGAGGGTCGGCTAGGGAGTTACGCAACTCCTCCAAGGGGCAGGGGGTGCAGCCGCGCTGATAGTTATTTGTTATCAACCTATTAGAAGCGAGTATAAACGTACTACTTTAGTATTGCCACCGACGGGCTTGAATTCGGGCACGCCAGGGCGCTTGGGCCGCATCGCCTCGTTTGTGGCGAAGACTCCGACGCCGCGGCCTTTTCCGCGATCGACGCCGCGACAGGGCGGCGCTCCCCGTGCTGCCGCCGCCGACCTATTCCCAATCCGCCCGTCCGCGTGCATCTTGCAGGCAATGAAGGCGATGATTTGCAGGCACGCAATGAGCCAACTGACTGTCCGAAACGTCAGCGCTGAGATCGTCCGGTCGCTAAAACAGCGGGCCGCGGCGCATGGCCGATCCGCGGAGGCCGAACATCGCGAGATCCTCCGCGAGGCGCTTCGGGAGGGAGCCGACGATTTCGAGGCGCGGGCGAAAATTCTGCGGGAACGCCTCAGATCCAGCGTCGACACGACCGAGATCATTCGGGCCGACCGGGACCGCGACAGCGCCGCATGACCGGCTATGTCGTCGACGCCAAAGCTGTCACCGGAATCCGCAATGCCTCACCATTCAATTATCTTGGTGGCTATCGTGCCCAAGGTATCTGTTGGCGATGTCTGCGTATCTGGAAGCAACCTCTGCGTCTGCGTCCGCCAAGAAAAACTGAGCGGACAAGTCCGGACGCCAGTCTGCCGGGGCGCTGCGCTGTGTCGTAAGAACCCCCTGCCCGGTCCGCGACAGGCGCGGGGTTCGGGCGAAAAGCCGGAACATGGCCGCGTTTGGGTATCGCGGGGGGTCTGCATTGCGCCCGCCGGTTGACGTCTGCATAATACGCTTCAAGCGCGGATAGACCGGCCAGTCGACAAGCGATGAGCATCGCCCCCGCTCCCGCTTCCTAGCAGCGCGACAGTGCCGTTGGTGATGACGGAGCGCAAAGCAAATGGCTGACAAACCGATCTTCAGCACCGAGATTTCGCATCTCGACGCCTTCATCGAAAAGACCAAGCAGGGCAAGAAGGCCGTTGAGGGGCGCGGCGACGACTATCGACATATCATCGAGCTGATTGCGGCCCAACGCCGCCATGCTGCAGGAATGGTTGCACCGGGCTGCCCGAAGGCGTTCACTCTATAGCGTCACGCTGGCGCTGTAGAACGTCCTGTTCCTCTTGATACTGCTTCCAAGACGCAATCTGGGCAGGCGTCGCACATCCTGCGGCAATCCATCCCTCAATCGCCGCGTCCCGACGCGCACTGGCAACATCAGCGCTCCGCGACAGCCGATCCTTAGCTGCCCAAAGATAACGGTTCCGAACTATCTCCTCCTTACCGTTGCGTTCAACAAAGTCGAGGAACGCCTTCGCCGCCTGAGCAGCCGGTTCTTCCGCCATGCGCACGTTTAGAAACAGATCAGCGCAAGTCACCGCATGAGCGGGTGTTACGACTAGCAGCAATCCTATTGATAATAATTTGGCTCTCATCCATCAACCCTTCCTCGACCTCCGGAACATGCGTCGGGCCGTCGGCGAAGCCGATGACGCCCAGCCCCCTGGGAAACTATCCCCAACGCCCCCGCCTTGACCAGGCAGGGTCGCCGCCACGCAGGCTACCCCCCAGCCAAAGCCGACTGGACGGCCCGGTCCGCTCACCCATCACTCAACCTCCCCGCCTTCGATATCGCTGATCTCGACGCTCATGATCCCTGGCGCGCCCACAAGACGCCCGGCTTTCGGCCAGCTTGTCGCCGATCAGAGCGTCGGCCTCGCCTTGCGTCCTTCATCGGCCTGCCGCGTAATCGATGAGCATCTCGTGCTCGGCCGCGTCAGTCCCAAATGTAGACCGGAATGGCCGGGTTGAGTTGTAGACGGTGATCGCTTCCAATGGCCCGGGAGCGCAGAATTTCCCGTACGTTGGATTGATCTTCTTGAGAATTTCGCGGCCGTCCGGGTGGACGATGAACATCGAGAGCGTGTTGCCGCCCTTTTGCCACCCCTCGCAGATCATCCGATTGATGTGATCATCGCGAAATCCGTACCCAATTATCATAAGTCGAGCATTCGGCTTTGCCACTGCCTCAGCAAACTTCTTCGCATACCACGTAAGAATCGGGTGCCGCTGCATTGTGGTCGGCTTGTTGCCGCCCATGATAAGCAGATGTTCGCCACTTGGTCATGCCAATTCGTCGACCCGTGCAGCTTGTAGTAGGGCTGGTGGCGTGGCCCGATTACGGTGCTATGAGGCGATGCGACTGGACGCCAGTGAGTCCGAAGAACATTGTAACCGCCGACCACATTGGGGTCGGTAGTCGGATTGACACCCGGCAAGAACTCCGATGTCCCATCTGGTCCCCGGCACCAGCGAAAGCCCGCCGGGCGGTGTCAGATAGTGCGACTCAAGCAGCAAGTCTTGGTTCAAGGTGAAGATCGCATCAAAGAGCACCAAGAACTCGGGGACCATCCACCCGATCTCGGGGCGGAACGAAAATGTCTCTGTTGACAAATGTTTGTTCATGTCATCGAACACAGCGACGATGCCCGCCTCCAACCGTTGAAGCTGCTCCTTCGCGCCCGGTGCCGAGCGCGCTACTCTGTTCTGGAGTTCGGCCAGCGCCTCTTCGAAATTTGGATTCCGGTGCAGCAACGCCGCCAAATTTGTGTCGTTGCTAACTCGGAGCGCGACAGCGGTGTTGACCTCACGAGCCAATCGCCCGTTCCAATTGGCGCTAAAGCCAGCACCTGTCAGCAGCACGGTGTTCATCGCTTTCCCCGGTAAAACTTTCCCGCCGAGCCCGGCGCTATGTCTCAGAGAGCGTGGCGTTGCTCCTCCCCGCGATCCGCAAAATCACATCGCTGTAGCTCTCGCCCGGCCCACGCATCGCGCCGAGCCGGTCCGCCACCGCGGGGTCGAGTCCTCGCCGCGCAAGCATCAATCATCACCTTGCTGTTTTTGCTCTTTGATCACGATAAGCATCGTCTTAAATCCATCGTCAGACAATTCCTTTGACGCAGCTGGCCCGGCGGAGCGTAGAAATGCGATAGCATCCGAGGGCGCGACGACCCCGTTGAAGGCGACATAGGTGGCCGAGCTTGCCAGACCGCGCCGCGCCGCTCATGCTCCATAAGCGGGCGGCCCGCCGTCGTGAGCTTGCGACTGGCGGCTCACTGAAGGAGTTCGTTGCTCCTTTGACACTTGTACGCCGCGATGCAGCCCATCAACCCCAAGTGAAAAGGTGCAGATCATGTCGGACACGACGAAGCATGAGGATTGGACAAGGCCCGCCGCAATGGCGATTCCCAAGGGCGGGTTCTTCGAGGACAAGGTGGAACAGGGGCGCTACGGTCCGATCTTTCCCAAGACTCCGGCTTGCTATGGATTTTCCATTGTCGCGAAAGTCATTCCCAGCCGCGAAGAGGCGTTCTACGAACATGCTAGGTGTGCAGTCCCGGAATGTAATGGTGCATCATCGTTCCTGAGTCGTCAGGAGGAGGATGTCCTATGGCAAGCGTTCTGCATGGCAGCGCCCGCACGACGCCGCGTATTCGAGCCGAGCTCCAAGCGTCGAAAGAGAGCGCCCGCTCCCTTGCAGCGCGCTACGACCTGAACCCCAAGACTGTGCGGAAGTGGCGCCAGCGGACCACGACGGCCGATGCGCCGATGGGGCCGAAGGCTCCGAAGAGCACGGTGCTGACGCCAGCCGAGGAGGCCATCGTGGTGGCATTCCGCCAGAAGACGCTGTTGCCGCTGGACGACGTGCTGGGCTGCCTGAGGGATGCCATTCCCAATCTCAGCCGGAGCGCCCTGCACCGTTGCCTCCAGCGGCATGGGATCTCCAGGCTGCCGAAGGAAGAAGCCAGCGACAAGCGCAACCGGTTCAAGAGCTACCAGATCGGCTATGTCCACATTGACAGCTGCGAACTGCGACACACCGACGGCAAGCTGGTCATGTTCCTGGCGATCGACCGGATCTCGAAATTCACCTACGTCGAGTTCCACGACAGCGCCGGAAAGAAGGAGGGAGCAGCTTTTCTGAGAAATGTCGTGGCCGCCTTCCCCTACAAAATCCACACCGTGCTAACCGATAACGGTATGGCCTTCGCCGATCTGCCCAAGAATCGCGAAGGCCCCAGCCGGCGTCTCCTCGGCCCGCACATCTTCGATCGCGTCTGCATCGAACATGGGATCGAGCACCGATTGACCAAGCCCTATCATCCCTGGACCAACGGCCAGGCAGAGCGAATGAACCGAACCATCAAAGACGCCACGGTCAAAGTCTTCCACTACGAAGACCTCGAAAGCCTCAAGGCGCACGTACTGGCCTTCGTCACAGCCTATAACTTCGCCAAGCACCTAAAGGCGCTAAAATGGCGAACGCCCTATCAGGCCATCTGCAATGCATGGACGAACGACCCCGCCGCCTTCAAAATCAACCCGCGCCATCTCATTCCGGGACCACACAGCTAGGACGATCGAAAAGACGATCGCCGAGCAGCCGGACGCTCTTGCGGTGCTAAAATTGCATTACCTGCGCTGGTTGATGTTTCCCATCCAAGGGAAACCTACATGATGTACCAAGGCATTTTCGACACCGACTTCGACAAATACACCGAGGACGCTGTCGCGTTGTTCTCCGCCACTGGCATTACGACAGTCTTCGAAAATCTCGAAGGATTCCCGAAGGACTGGAAGACCAATCCGGCGTCCTTCGTAACATTCGTTCGCGAGCATCAATGCCCGAGTTTCCTCGAATACGGCGAGTACCCTTACGTTAGCGCCGACGAGGTCAAGAAGGCGCTCAAGCTGAAGGCCGTCTTTTCAACCATGCTCGACCAGATGCAGTAATCCGCCGCAACGCCTCGACGCTGATCGCGATGCGGACCGGCGACGGCTCCGGTGCACGCGAGGGCTTGGAATATTTTCGCGTCAACCCAAATGCGCTGCATGGCCTCGTCTATTCAATCGCAGCACCGGGATCGCCGCCATTGCGCCCGCGGCGATCATCAGCGCGCGGCGGCGGATAAAGCGTCAGAATCGCCTCTGCCGCAGCGCGCGCCCGCGAGTTTATTTCATCTTGCGTGGGCGCATCGCGGACGCGCAGCAACAATTGGATCAGTAAACCTCCCCAGAGCAGGGCGAGGAAATGTGTCGCCATGGCGGCGGGATCGCCGACGCCAATGAGGCGCTGCGCCTGCGCCCTTGCCAGCCACGCGCCGAGGGCGGCGTGGTTGGCTTCGCGGCCGCTGCTGTCGAGAGTGCGCGCGATTGCGGGCGCGCGGTCCGACTCAGCGATGGCGAGCCGGTGGATCGCCAGCACGTCCGGGTGGCACGCGACGCGCAAGATCGACGTGCCCAATTCAACGAGCGTCGCCGCCACCGCTTCGCCGCCGCTTGGGATCGGCATCGCCAAATCCAGGGGTTGCCGCATCCGGCTCGCCCGCTCCCGGATGCACGCCGTCAGCATGGCGTGTTTGCTGCCGAACAGCGCATAGAGGTCGCGCTTCGACACCTGCGCGCGGGTTGCGATCTCGAGCGTGCTGGCGCCGGAGAAGCCGCGCTTGCGGAACACGGCAAACGCGGCCGTGAGCGCGCGTTCGCGGGTCGAACCGTCGGATCCTTTGGCGCGCGGCCGGGGCGGGGCAGTCACGGTATTTTTACCTGTCATGCGCACAAATCTCTTGATTTGGTACCGCGTGGTACCGTATACCCACGCTTGGTACGATACAGTACCGCGACCGATGCGGCAATCAGCCGCTCCGGCATGAAGGGAGCAGCCCAATGATGCTCATCATCTCGATTTTGGCGCTGATCGGCGCCCTTCGGTTCCGCGAGCGAGCCCCAGCGGCCGGGACCGGCCAAGCCACCAAAAAGGGAGCCGCGAAATGACGCTCATTCTCCTCCAGGTGATCATCCAATCGATCTCCTCGACGCTGTACTGGATCGGCCTGTACGTCGGCATCCGCGCCCTGCCCGGCGAGAAATCTCGCCGGCTGCGCTGGGCCATCGGATCGGCGGCCGTGCTGGTGGTCTGGCTCGTCGGAATCATGTTGCTGGCCGCAAACGGCGTCTTCCGCCCAGACGCCCCCGGCATCCCCGTTGCGTTGCTGACGACGCTCGCCACCGGCTACCTCCTTCTTTTCTCCCGGACGTTCCGCGCGATCATCGGCGGCATCCCCCAGCATTGGCTGATCGCCATCCAGACGTTCCGGATCCTAGGCGCCGTGTTCCTCGTCCGATATTTCCAAGGGGAGTTGCCGGGGGTCTTCGCGATTCCCGCCGGCGTCGGCGACGTCCTGACGGGACTTTTTGCGCCGCTCGTCGCCTACTGGTGGCTTGCCGGAAAGCCATATGCGCGCACGGCGGCAATCGCGTGGAACCTGTTCGGCATGGCCGACCTGGTCAACGCGGTCGTGCTCGGCGTGCTGACCGGCGGCGGAGGAGGAGGCATCGTCTTTCCGATCGTGCTGGTCCCGACCTACGCCGTGCCGCGCGCGTTCCTGGTCCATTCCTATTCGCTGATCGGCCTGCTGCGCAAAACCTCGCGCCATTCCGCGCCAGCAGAATCGCTGCACTATGGGATCGAGACGGCGCGGACGTGATCAGGCGGGAAATGGCGGAGCGTCGCTTCCTGTGCACTCCTATGTGCGCCTTCACGGGACCAGCACCCCCGGGTTCATAATCCCCGCCGGATCCAGCGCGCTCTTGGCCGCTGCGAGCGCCTTGCCGAACAAGGCCGGCCGCTGCGCGCGGTACCAGGGCATATGGTCGCGCCCGACCGCGTGGTGGTGGGTGATCGTGCCGCCCGCGGCGATCAGCGCGTCGGAGGCGCGCATCTTGATATGGCGCCATTGCTCGATAAGCCGGGAAGGATCGCCCCGAACGTTGAACGTGTAATAGACCGCAGGCCCGTCGGGATAGACGTGGGTGAAGCGGGTCGAAACGGTCCCAGGATTTCCGGTCGCCTCCTTCAGCGCCGCCGCGGTCGCTTCGCGCACGGCGGCGTGAAAGGCTTCGAACCGGTCCCAGGTGATCGCGCTCTCGAACGTGTCGTTGATGACGCCCATCGGCACGGTCAGCTCGCGCGCGTAGGGCATGCGGATGAACGCCGTGCGTTCGCATCGCCCAGGCTCGACCAGTGCTCCGCTTCGATTCCCGCATCGGCCAGCGCCCGAACCCAGCGCGGCGACAAATTCATGTCGATGAGCAATTTCATCCGCTCGAGAGCGTCACCTCACGCTCTTCCGCCCTCCACGCGGCGTAGCGAAGCGCCTGCAAAATATCTTCGCGTTCGAGGTAGGGGTAGTCTGAAAGAAGATCGTCAATTGGACGCCCCGCACCGATTTGGCCGACGATCGTTCCGACGGTAACTCGCAAGCCGCGAACGCAGGCTTTCCCGCCCATCACTTGGGGATTTTGCGTGATGCGATCGAATGGCTCCACAGTGGTCTCCCATCGAAACGGCGCGAAGTCTAGCGGACGGGCGCGAGGCGAGACAAGGATGCGCTTTCGGCGCCGACCATCATATTACCATCATATGCTCAAGGCTTGCTCGCCATGTCCCGGTTGTGTCATCCTTCGAGCATGCGCAAACTGAGTCCCTTGCATCCCCAGCGTCCGACGCGCGCCCGCCCGGCCGGTTTCGTGATCGGCCGTGACCGCTTTGCCCGCATCAGCGCGGTCGAGGGCGTCGCGCTGACGCCCGACATGCGCGCTGACCTGGAACGCTTCGATCGCGACGGTCTGAGCGCCGCCGAACGCCGCAGGGCCATTCGGGCGCGGTTTGCGTCGGCGCACTGACGGACCCGGTGTACGAAAGCAGCCCCGATCCTTACTGTTATCCCGGAACCAATATTCTCGTGAACCGCCTGGGCCTGCGCGACCAGGCCAGGCTCGACGCCTACGAGGCGATGATCACCGCGCAGCGCGCCGAGGAACCGTTGCCGCGCGGCCGGTTAGGCTACGCCCATTATCGAGCGATCCATCGCCACCTGTTCCAGGACGTGTTCGATTGGGCCGGCAAGCCGCGCACCGTGCGCATCGCCAAGGACGGCAGCATGTTCTGCTACCCCGAGCATATCGACGACGAGATGCGCAGGCTTTTTGATCGGCTGAGGCGGGAGAAATTCTTGCGTGGACCTACAGAGCGCGACTTTGCGTCGCGCGCGGCGCATACGCTCGCCGAGTTGAACGCGATCCATCCTTTCCGCGAAGGCAATGGGCGAACGCAGCTTACCTACCTCACTTTGCTTGCCGCGCAGGCCGGCCATCCGCTGGCGATGGAGCGTATGAATCCGTCTGCAATGCTGGCGGCGATGGTCGCCAGCTTCCAGAGCGACGAAGCGCCGCTTGCCGCCCTGATCGAAGGATTGACCGCGCCATAAACCGGCGCGGCCTTCCATCCCCTATCTGACGCTTCCGGCGGAAAGGGACGCGCTTTTTGAGGCCATCCTCACGGCACGATCACCCCTGGGTTCATAACCCCCGCCGGATCCAGCGCGCTCTTGGCGGCAGCAAGCGCCTTGCCGAACAAGGTCCGGCCGCTGCGCGCGGTACCAGGGCATATGGTCGCGCCCGACCGCATGATGATGGGTGATCGTGCCGCCCGCGGCGATCAGCGCATCGGAGGCGCGCGATCTTGATATGCCGCCACTGCTCGATGAGCCGGGCTGGATCGCCGCGGACGTTGAACGTGTAATAGACCGCAGGCCCGTCCGGATAGACGTGGGTGAAGCGGGTCGAAACGGTCCCAGGATTTCCGGTCGCCTCCTTCAGCGCCGCCGCGGTCGCTTCGCGCACGGCGGCGTGAAAGGCTTCGAAACGGTCCCAGGTGATCGCGCTCTCGAACGTGTCGTTGATCACGCCCATCGGCACGGTCAATTCGCGCGCGTAGGGCATGCGGATGAAAGCCGTGCGCCAGCGTGAAGCCGCGCCCTCGTCGGTATGGCGACGGCCGCCGTGGTCTTGCAAAAGCTCGACGGCGCGCGCCATCCAGGCGTCGACCGGATGGTCGGCGGACTCGAAAGCGAGGACGAGCAGGCTCTCCTCGTAAGCGTTCACGCCATAGGCGCCGGCTTCGTCGTTGTCGATGACCCTGAGGTTCGACGGATAGAGCCCCGCCTGCGCAACCATGCGTACGGCCCTTGCCGCCGCGAAAAAGTCAGGAAAACCAAAGACGGCGTCGCCGCGGAAGCGCGGCCGGCTTTGCAGCCGCATCCAGGCCTCGGTGATCACCCCGAGCGCGCCTTCGGAGCCGATGATCATGCGGTCCGGGCTTGGGCCCGCGCCCGAACCGGGCAGGCGACGGGACTCGATCGCGCCGGATGGCGTGATCGTGCGGAGGCTTTCGACGAAATCGTCGATGTGCGTGTAAAGCGTGGCGAAGTGCCCACCGGAGCGCGTCGCGATCCAGCCGCCCAGCGTCGAGAACTCGAAGCTCTGCGGGTAATGCCGGATGGCGAGGCCGTGGGGTTTGAGCGCGGCCTCGATCGCGGGCCCGCGAATGCCGCTCTCAATGCGCGCGGCGCGGCTCGTCGTGTCCACCTCCAGCACGCGGTCGAGGCGGCGCAGATCGAGGCTCACCGCGCCGGAATAGGCGTCGCCGACCGCCGGCTCGACGCCGCCGACGACCGAGGAGCCGCCGCCGAACGGAATGACGGCGATCTTGGCGCCGCTCGCCCAGTCGAGCACGGCGGCCACGTCCGCTTCGCTTTCCGGCAGGGCGACGAGGTCCGGCGCATTGGCGAAATCGCGCGCGAAGGCGCGAACCGTTTCCGGATAGGACTTGCCGTAAGTATGCAGAAGCCGTTCGTAGGGGTCTGAACTGAGGATGTTCGCGAGCGCCGACGGCGCGGCCGTGCGGGGGACGCGGAGCGGAATGTCGGCGGCTTGCGGCGGCGGCGCGAGGCGGGGCTCGACGCCGAGCTGCTCGGCAACGAAGCGGAAAAGGTGCTCGCGCTCGGCATCGTCGAGGCCTGTGTTCTCGAAACCCCAGCCGTAAAATTTGAGCCGGCTCCCCATGGATCGCGTTTCCCCGTGGGCAAGTCTAAGCCCTTCCGCGGATCATGCGGCAGGCAGACCGCCCTGTCACCTTTGAGAGGACGCGGGAGACAACTTCCTCGGCGGACGGGCTTGCCCCCAGCCTTTTGAGGTGGGTTCGCGGTCCGATTGGGCCAAGGCCGGTCAGGCGTCCAAGCGGGCCGGCGCGCGCTGGCGGCGCCGCAGGGCGGCGAACCCGACGCCGGCGAAGCCGGTCAGCATCATGGCCCAGGTGGATGGTTCGGGGATGTTCGCGGTGTAGGTGAAGCCGAAGCCCGCGCCGACCTGGCTGGCGGTGAGCGTGTAGATCAGGTCGATGGTCTGATTTCCTGGCTGGAGATGGCCGAAGTCGACCATGCGGTCATTAAAAAACGTCTCGGCAGAGGTGAGGCTATGGGTATCGAATGTGAAGGTATTGATCCCGTTGACGTCAACCTGAAACTCTAGATTGTCGAAGCCAACGTCCGTGTGGTTATTGTCGTCCAAAATCACAGAGTACACCCAAGGCGCCGAGTTCACAAAGGCGAAGTCCGCCTCGGCGGTATAGGTCGATGATTCGCCCGACCCGCCGTAGCCCGCCGACATCGCGCCGAACGCGAGCACGTCGTAAGCGGGCGTCATCACCGTATAGGACGCAGCCTGACCGGCCGCGATCGGGATCAGCCCGCTGACGCCGCGACCGAAGGCAGTTTGGGTCAAGGCGCTCGCCGGGCCGCCCGCGGGGGAATACGCGGTTGTCTTGCCCGACACGCTTCCGGTTTGGGCCGTGCTCTGCGCCGAGGCGGCGCCGTTCTCGCTTTGCGCCGTGCTCTGGGCGGCCGCGCCGCCGTTCGCGCCAGGACCCAGGACGCCGAGGCCGCCAGATCCGCCCGTCGCGCTCGACGTCGCCGTGGATGAGCCCGCGCCTGCAGATGAATTGGCCGTCGCCGTCGCGACGCCGCCCGGCCCGGCCCCGCCGTTGCCACCGCCGCCGCCGCCATGCCTATGCCGTAGCCGTGGCGGGACCGCTTGCAGCGAAGTCGCGTCGGCAGTTGCGAGCCTTTCCCCCCAGTCCAGCCGTTTGAAACCTCTGAAGAACCGCCGCCGCCGGCGTTCGCGGCCGCAGTCGCCGTCGACGCGCCGAAGCGGTCATCGAATGGTCGTCGCCCTTGCGTCGCCGCCAGCACCGCTGCCACCTGCCAACGCCGCCGCCGCCGCCGCCGGCTGCGTTGGCGCTCGCGCTCGACGGTCCTGCTCCTGAAACCGACGAACTGGCCGCCGCGGTCGCCGATCCTCCGTTCCCGACGCTGCAACCGTTACACCCAGGGTCTCCGGTGCCGCTTCCGGCCGTCGCGTTCGCAACCGCCGAACTGCCGTTGATCGGGATAGGGGGACGCCTCGCGACGCCACCCCTCCCACACCACCGGGCATACGGGTCCGTACCACGGCGGTTCGACCGAGTTAGGCTTGGGCGGGCGCATAGATTCGGGGAAGACCGAGCGACTCGAAATTGTCGTTGCGTAGGGCTTGTTGGACCGCCGGATGTCCGGACATGCGCCAGAGCCCAGTTGGTGAACCAGCTGCGACCGCTCGGCGAACTTTGCTAAGTCGCGTCGGCAGTATCCGCGAAGCGTTTTCGCCTGGTTCGCCATTGCCGCCAAAGATACAAACGCAATCTTCGACGGATCCACGCTTCGAGGTTCGTGAGGATTCGCGGAGTCTGGCAGAAGCCGAAGTAGCCGCGCCATCCCACGATGTATGGCTTCAGCTCTTTGATCAGCTGGCGCAGCCCGCACCCCCGTGTCCGGCGTGTCATGTCGCGGATCAGCCCCTTGATTTGTCGAGCGCCTTTGGCGCGATGCGCCGCTCGCCCCCGTCATTCGAGATGCTGATCCCAAAAAACTTGCGCTCTTCCGGTCGCGCCACCGCGCTCTTCGCCTCGTTGACCTTGAGCCGCAGCCTGTTGGTCAAGAACCGGCTCACCGAGGCCATGACCCGTTCGCCGGCGCGACGGCTGCGAACATAGATGTTGCAGTCGTCGGCGTACCTGCAAAAGCGGTGACCGCGTCGGGCCAGTTCTTTGTCGAGGTCGTCAAGCACGAGATTGCTTAGGATGGACCCGTTTGACCGGCTGCGGCTGATAGGTTCCCTCAAGCAATTGAGCCCGAATGTTTGGCCAGTGCTCACGCAGGGAGTCCTTGGCGGCGTCGATGGTCATTCCATCGAAACGGCCAAGACTGCCCCTGTTGCTTCGAACGCGCTTCCTCGCTCCTTCATAGATGTCCCTCGATCACACACCTCCTCCATGAGTTGTTCCGCCAAGGCTGACTTTCGGGTGCTGGCTTCGCCATCAACGGTTCGGCGTCCTCCGCCTCGGCGTCCAGCGCTTCACCCCGACCCTCCGCCACCAAGGTCTGAGACAATTGCTCGCCCAGAGTTTTCTGCCGCGTTCCGCTCATGAGTCGTCAGTCCTAATCGCCACTCTCAATCGTTCGGGCCTTCGGCCCTCGTTCCCGGCTCGGCCTATCTGTTTCTCCGCCTTTCGGCTTTGGAGTGCCTCACTAGCCTTGCCGACTGCTTGGCCTAATATGCCCTCTGCTGACTTCTGCATCCGCGGTCAGGACGCCTTGCGACGCCCCCAGTTCCGAAGTTGGAACGCGAGCAGACCTCCCGGGGTAAGTTCAGTCGCCTTCCGTGCGCAGTTGCCGAATCTACGCTTCGCGTCCTTGATGAATATGGACTTCGCGACTAGTCGCCCGCTCGTCCAACGCTCGCGCCTCATATCCGGTTCTTGTCCATCAACTCGCACATTTGCTCCGCGCTTCCTTCAGACCCCGCCTCGCGGCGATAGCCCTTGCGCATCGCTAACCCTTCACCTCCATCAGGTTGGGTAGAAGACTTTCACCTCCAAGCTGCTGAACATGCCCGGCATACGACGACGTCGCGTTCGCAGTCGCGTTCGCCCCGCCGCCGCTGTTCCCCCCGCCTCCAACTCCGGGGGCGGCCCCGCGCCAGTAGCGCCCGCCGACGCGTCTGCCGTGCCGCCGTTTGTCGCACTCGCTTTGGCGTCCGCTGTGGCGCCCACCTCTCCGGCGCAGCTCCGCCGCCGCCGACGCCGCCGGATGCGTTCGCTGTCGTACGTTTGCAGGCTGCTCGACGTCGCCATCTGCTGGCGTCGGCTCCGCCGCCCGCACTGGGGCCAACCATTTCGCTGCCCGCGCCGCCGCCGCCTTTCGCGACGGACGAGGCGCTGACCCCGAGGCCGCCGCCGGCGGCGCTGACGATCGTCGTCGCCGTCGCGCTGCCGCCGACAACCCCCGAAGAAGCCTGAGCCACCCGCGCCGCCGGTCGCGTTGGCGCCGCCGGCGCCAGTCAGGTGGTCGAGGCTATCGCGGACCCCGCTGCGCCGCCAGCGAAGCCTTCGCTGAGGCCGACGTCGCCGGCGGTCGCGGATGTACTGCCGACGAGATCGGAGGCCGCTTGGTCGTTCACCGTCAGAATCGAGGACGCCGTTCCGCCCGCCCCGCCATTGCTGCCGCCCCCGCTGCCGCCGGAGCCGCCCGTCGCCGACTGGGTCAGGCTCAAGGCGCCGGTCGTCGCGCCGCCGACGGCGTCGTTCGCCCCGCCGTTGCTCATCAGCGTGACGGAAGCGCCGTTGCCGCCGGAGCCACCGTAGCCGTAGCCGCCGCTGCCGCCGGTCGCCGCCGCGGACACCGTGACCGCCGCGCCGGAGCTCGAATAGCCAGCGACGGCCGGTACGGCGCCGCTGCTCGAGAGAACCGCCGCCCCGCCGTTTCCGCCGCTGCCGTAATTGCTGCTGCCTCCTGCGCCGCCGGTCGCGCTTGCCGACACGGTGACCGGACCGGTTGCGGAGCCCAACGCGCCTGCCGTAGCGGCGCCGCCGTTTCCGCTGCTGTTATCGCCGACGCCGCCCGAGCCGCCGGTCGCATTGGCTGTGACCGTCGCTTGCTCGACCCCGGTGACTGAAGCGGCGGCCGTCGCGTTTCCGCCGTTTCCCCCGTTCCCGCCGACCCCGCTCGTTCCTCCGTCGCCGCCCTGGCCGGTTGCCGTCGCTGAGCCATTGCCCATTGCGTCGGGCTGGGTCGTCGTCGCGGTTGCGGAACCCATGCCGCCCGCGCCGCCGTCAAAGCCGATGTCGCCCATTCCGCCGGCGCCGCCGGTAGCCGTTGCGGTGTTCGAGGGGTCCGTCGTTACGGCGATCGCCGAGGCGTCGCCGCCCGGCAGCCCCGGACCGCCGACGCCGTTCGCGCCGTCGAGCGAGCCGGGCACGACTGGAACGATGACCATTTCCGCACGGACGCCGCCTGCGCACGCGAGCGCCAGAGCAGTCGAAAGCAAGAACCGCTTCAAGCAGCAATGAGCCATGGCGTCCTCCGTAACGCCGTGAAAGGCAATCGCCACGCGGACGAAAGGACCTTCGCCTTTCGTAAGCGGCGCCCGTGGAGCCAAAGCGCCGCGGCGAGCCGCTTTTTCCTTCAATAAACTGGAGTTGGGTCACAAAATTGACGCAAGGGCGCCGCGCCGCAAGAATTAGGCGCGACATATGGCCGCGCTGCGGGGTGAATCCTGGTCCGCCGCCTTCGACGTTTCGGCGGCTCGGCTCGGCAGGAGATTGTTTACCCCGCCATCAGCCTTTGCGCCGAACCCACCGCGAAATAGAGCATCAGCGCGCCGGTCGCGAGGTCGACCAGGATCGTCCACCAGCGCTTCGCCGGGCCTTCGAGGGTCCGGTGGAGAAGCGCGTTCGACGAGGCCCAGATGACGCCCCAGGTGAGCGCGCCGGCGATCACCGCGGCGGCCATGATGAGGAGCGATCCCGCCAGCGCGCCGGCGAGCTCCGGCCGGCCCATGGCCGCGAGCCAGAAGGCCACGTTCCACGGGCTCGTCAGGGCCATCGCCGCCCCCAGCCCGAAGCCGCCCCGGACAGAGGCGAGCGGGACCTTTGGCTCAGGCTTCGCCTCCGGCGTGACGCCGCGCGCAAAGGCCCGCCACGAACCGCGCAGGAAGAGGAAGGCCAGCGCCAGGAGGAGGGCGATGCTGACGACGCCCATGCCCGTTCGCGCGAGCGGCGCGGCGAAGAGAAAGCCAACCCCGAGCGCGACCGCGATCGCCCATAGGGCGTCGGCGCTGGAAGCGCCAACGAGGACCGCAACGCCCGCCCAGAAATCGCCCGCGGCGCAACGCCTCGCAATCTCCGCGTTGATCGGCCCCGGCGGCCAGGCGACCGACCAGCCGAGCACAAAACCGGTCGCGAGAAGAGCGGGCAGGGAAGCAGTCATGCGCCTGCATCGTGAAGCAGAGCGGAGCTGTCAACGGGCGGTGGTGTCTCAGTTTGAAATCTGAGGCGATTGAGGTGACGTAAGAGATTCTGTGTCAGAGGCGTGAAGGGGTACTCCCTGCGGTCGACCAAGACCCAGCAAAGGAGCACCCCATGCCACAGCGCGCTGCGACGCTTGAGAGTTTACCGGTTGCCTTCGAGGTGGTGAAGGCCATGCAAGCGGATGGGCTGGATTGGGGGGAGGGCTATCGTCGGCTTGGCCGGCAAGCCTTGGCCGAGATCATCGAGACCGAGATGGCGGCGGCGGTCGATCGCCATCTGGAGGGCCTCGAGGCCGAGGACGCCGCCGATCGCCGTAACGGCTATTACCGACGGCGGCTGATGACCGAGCTCGGCGACATCGAGCTTTGCGTCCCGCGCACCCGCCGCTACTGCCCGACCGAAGTGGTGCGCGCCTACGCCCGCCGCTCGCCCGAGATCGACCGGACGATCCTGGCGGGTTTCGTGCTCGGTCTTTCCACCCGCAAGCTCGGCGAGGTCTTGCTGTGTCTGGTCGGCCGGCCGGTCAGCCCGACCACGGTGAGCCGAGTGGCGCAGAGTCTCGATAAGGCGGTCGCAGCCTTCCACGCCCGCCCCCTCGACGGGCGCTACAAGGCGCTGATGCTCGACGGCGTCGTGCTCGCCCGCAAGACCGGGGCCGGGGCGCTGCGCCGCCCGGTGCTGGTGGCTTTGGGCCTGCGCCACGACGGCAAGAAGGAGGTCATCGACTATCGTCTGGCGCGCGGCGAAAGCGCCGCCGAATGGGAGCGCTTTCTCGCCGACCTTTACCGGCGCGGCCTCACCGGCGAAGGCCTCGACATGATCTGCCTCGACGGCGGCTCAGGGCTCATCGCCGCCCTGCCCATGGTCTACGACAAGATCCCCGTCCAGCGCTGCTGGGCGCATAAGATCCGCAACGTCCTCAACAAGGTCAGAAAAGCCGACGAGAAGGCGGTCAAGGCCGATCTGCACGCGGTCATGAACGCCGACGCGGCGATGAAGGCGCGCTCGGCCGCCCGCCGCTTCGCCGAGCGCTGGGGCCAAGCCTACCCCGCCGCCGTCGCCTGTCTGCGCGACGATCTCGACGAACTTCTGAGCTGCTTTCGCTACAAGAACTCTCGGCCAACGCAAGGCCGTGCGGACCACCAACGCCATCGAACGCCGCTTCCGCGAGGTCCGCCGCCGAACACGACCCATGGGCGTCTTCCAGGATCGAACCTCTATGGACCGCATCCTCTTCGCCGTCTTCACCCACGAAAACAAAATGCAGGGAATCCCAACCCTTCTCGGCCTGACACAAAACCTTTGACGTCACCGCGATTGACATTCGGTCGCATCGCGCCCGCGTCGCATGGTAGCTTAGCGGGAAGCAAAAGGCGGAAGAAGTTGGCGATGCAGCTTGAATCCACGCTTACCTGTCCGCAATGCGGTCACCAAGCCGTCCAGGCGATGCCGACCGATGCCTGTCAGTTTTTCTATGAGTGCAAGGGCTGTGGCGCGATCCTAAAGCCGCTTGCGGGGGACTGTTGCGTGTTTTGTTCCTACGGCTCAGTTCCATGCCCGCCAATCCAAGAGGCGCGCGAGAATGGCGCGTCGGCTAGGTGTGCAGTCCCGGAATGTAATGGTGCATCATCGTTCCTGAGTCGTCAGGAGGAGGATGTTCTATGGCAAGCGTTCTGCATGGCAGCGCCCGCACGACGCCGCGTATTCGAGCCGAGCTCCAAGCGTCGAAAGAGAGCGCCCGCTCCCTTGCAGCGCGCTACGACCTGAACCCCAAGACTGTGCGGAAGTGGCGCCAGCGGACCACGACGGCCGATGCGCCGATGGGGCCGAAGGCTCCGAAGAGCACGGTGCTGACGCCAGCCGAGGAAGCCATCGTGGTGGCGTTCCGCCAGAAGACGCTGTTGCCGCTGGACGACGTGCTGGGCTGCCTGAGGGATACCATTCCCAACCTCAGCCGGAGCGCGCTGCACCGTTGCCTCCAGCGGCATGGGATCTCCAGGCTGCCGAAGGAAGAGGCCAGCGACAAGCGCAACCGGTTCAAGAGCTACCAGATCGGCTATGTCCACATCGACAGCTGCGAACTGCGACACACCGACGGCAAGCTGGTCATGTTCCTGGCGATCGACCGGGTCTCGAAATTCACCTACGTCGAGTTCCACGACAGCGCCGGAAAGAAGGAGGGAGCAGCTTTTCTGAGAAATGTCGTGGCCGCCTTCCCCTACAAAATCCACACCGTGCTAACCGATAACGGTATGGCCTTCGCCGATCTGCCCAAGAATTGCGAAGGCCCCAGCCGGCGTTTCCTCGGCCCGCACATCTTCGATCGCGTCTGCATCGAACATGGGATCGAGCACCGGTTGACCAAGCCCTATCATCCCTGGACCAACGGCCAGGCAGAGCGAATGAACCGAACCATCAAAGACGCCACGGTCAAAGTCTTCCACTACGAAGACCTCGAAAGCCTCAAGGCGCACGTACTGGCCTTCGTCACAGCCTACAACTTCGCCAAGCACCTAAAGGCGCTAAAATGGCGAACGCCCTATCAGGCCATCTGCAATGCATGGACGAACGACCCCGCCGCCTTCAAAATCAACCCGCGCCATCTCATTCCGGGACCACACACCTAGTAGCTCTTGCCGAGCGGAGTGAGTGCCCACAGGTCCCAAAGGCGAGAAGCGCCCGCCGGCGTCATCGGCGACGCCGTCAAGGTCGTGCGCTTTGCGACCGGCGAGGAAACTGAGACCCTGCCCAACCGGCAGGCCGGCGAAAAGCGAGAATTGAGCCGCTTGGGCTCGTCCGGCGTCGAAGCCGCCCCGCTGGTCAAGTTCATCCCCGTCGCGCATGATCGGGCTCGAGCCGGAGGAGCGCGATGACGACCAAAACGCCCCGATCCCGCGAAACCCCAGAGAGACGCCTCGAGCTCGACCCCGAGCGCGTCATGGGCGCGGCGCGGCCGCCCTATGCGATCGTCGATATCGGCTCCAATTCGGTTCGGCTCATGGTCTATGACCAGCTTGGCCGCGCGCCGATGCCCCGCTTCAACGAAAAATCGCTGCTGCGACTGGGCGAGGGGCTGGCGGAGACGGGCGCCATTGCGCCCGAGGGCTTTCGGCAAACCATTCAGGCGGTGCGCCGGTTTCGCGCCATCGCGGACGCGATGGGCGTCACCAGGATCGACGCGACCGCGACCGAGGCGATGCGCCGCGCGTCCAATGGACCGGCTCTGGCGGCGGCAATCGCAAGGGAGAGCGGGCTTAAGGTTCGCATCTTGACCGGCGAAGAAGAGGCGCGCTACGCGACGCTCGGCGTCATCTCGGGATTTTTTCGCCCGGTCGGGCTGGTCGGCGACATGGGCGGCGGCAGCCTCGAGGTCGCGGAGGCGATCGACGATCGCGTCGGCGGCGACTGGGTCAGCCTGCCGCTCGGCGCCCTGCCGGTCGAGGCGATGCTCGCCGAAGGTCTTGCGGCGGCCAAGCGCCGCGTCGACGACATCCTGCGGGATGGTCTAAAGTCCGGGCTGAGCCGGCCGGCGTTCTATCCGGTCGGCGGCGGCTGGCGTTCGCTCGCCAAGGCTCACATCGAGTTGGTCGACGCGCCGGTCAAGGTCGTGCACGGCTATACGCTTGCTGCGTCCGTGGCCCGAGAATTCGCGCAATCCATTTTGCGCCTGTCCCCGGCCAGGCTCGCCGCGACGCCCGGCGTCGCCGCGCGGCGGGCGCGCACGTTGCCCGCTGCGGCGCTGGTGCTCGACCGCGTGCTCAAGCGGCTCGCGCCGGAGCGCGTCGTGTTTTCCGCCCTCGGGCTGCGGGAGGGCCTGATCTACTCGCAGCTCACGAGGGCGGAGCAATATCTCGACCCGCTGATCGAGGGCGCGCAGCTGATCGGCCTGCCGCTGGCGCGGGTGCCTGATTTCGCCCCGGCGCTTGCGTCGTGGACGGCTGACCTCTTTCCGGGCGAGAGGCATGCCGAGGCGCGCCTCAGGGTCGCGGCCTGCGCGCTTTCGGATATCGCCTGGAGAGACGCGCCGGACTTGAGAGCGGAAGAAAGCTTCCGCCGCCTCCTGCTATTCCCGTTCATCGGCGTCAATCACGCCGAGAGGGTTTTCATCGGCGCTGCGATCCACGCCCGCTACGCGGGCCGGCCCGATGCGCCCTGGCTCAAGCCGCCGACCACCCTCCTGTCCCCGGCGGCGCTGCGCCGCGCCCTCATTCTCGGACGGGCGATGTTGCTCGCCTATCGGTTTTCCGGCGGCGTGCCGGCGCTTCTCGCCGGCGCGCGCCTTCGGCTCGACGCCGATAGCGTCCGGCTCGAAGTCGGTTCGGCGGCGCGCGCTCCCGATAGCGACGCCGTCGCCGAGCGTCTCCGCTTGCTCGCCAGCGCCATGGGTGTCAAACGCAGCGAAATCGTCGTCGCCGACGATGCGCCGCGAGCGCCCGGCCGGCCGGCTTCAGCCAGGAAAGAAGGCGCCTCGTCATGACCGAACGCTCGCCCCCGATCGAGATCGGCTTAATCGTCTTTCCGAATGTCCAGCAGCTCGACCTGACCGGCCCCTATGAGGTTTTCGCGCTATGGCCGCGGGCGCGGGTTCGCCTCGTCGGAAAGACCCCCGATCCGGTCGTCTCGTCGACTAGGTTGGTCCTCACGCCGGACGAGACCTACGCGGCGTGCCCGCAACTCGATGTCCTCTGCATTCCGGGCGGCGCCGGGATCAACGCGCTTCTGGGCGATCGAGAGACGCTCGCCTTCGTCCGCCGTCAGGCGGAGGGCGCGCGCTTCGTGACTTCCGTCTGCACCGGAGCGCTCGTGCTCGGCGCCGCGGGCCTGCTGACGGCCAAGCGAGCGACGACCCATTGGGCGTCGCACCATATTCTTGAGACCCTGGGCGCGATCCCGGTCCATGAGCGGGTGGTCAGCGACGGCAAGCTGATGACCGGGGGCGGCGTCACCGCCGGCATCGATTTCGCGCTGGCGCTGGTGGCGGAACTTGCGGGGCGTGAGGTCGCCGAGGCCATTCAGCTCAATCTCGAATACGCGCCCGCGCCGCCCTTCGACAGCGGCCATCCCCGGACCGCGCCTACAGCGGTCGCGGAAGTCGTCCGCTCGCGGCTGGCGCCGATCGTGAAAGAGCGCGAGCAGCTTGTCGCCGAGGCGGCGAAGAGGCTGGGCGCCGACGGCCCTTAGGTGGAAACGATCGACTAAGCGTCAGATTTTGACCGCGGATAGATCGAGGGTTGTTCTCGGTTTCACGTCACGGCTGAGGGAGTCTCTGACCGACCCTCGCGCCGGGACGCAAAAGACAGACCTCGCCCTGCCCCGAAGCGGGCAGCGAAGACGACGCCGGCGAAGCCGAGCAGCAACATCGCCCATATCGAAGGCTCCGGGACGGTTGATTCCGTGCCCAGCAGCGCAAACCCCGTCGCTTCGTTATATAAGGTGAAATTCGTGACGCCGAATACATAGACAGGTCCGAGGCCCGTGCCTGGGAACTGAATTGAACTATAATCCATCGGATTATAAAACGAGATATAATATTCACCGGAAGCGAGCGCGAGACCGGTTGGATCGACGGTTACAAGTGTGGCGGGGATGTCGTTGGTAGTAAAGGCGAATGTAGAGACGAAGTCACTCGGTGAGAAGGTTTGTGAGAATAAAAGTGATCCGATGATAGCTGGCCCTGAATATTCGAATATTTCCACTGAGACGTCAGTCGGAAAGAAAATTGGATTCCAGGAGGGGCTATACGCGTCGAATTCGATTTGATCGACGGCGGCGGCGGACGCCAATGTAAAGGCGTCATAAACTTGATAAGCGCTGTTCGACGATCCGCCACATGACGAGCACGTCGAACTGGCGCCGGCGACGTCCGCGGTGAGGTCTGGGACAGATTGATAGATGACTGAGGCTTTCGCTGTCGGCAGACCCAGGAACACTGCAAAGGCAGCAATCACCACAACAGATGAAGAGCCTGTTCTCATTGCTGTCCTCCCTTCCTGCCAATCGACGGCCTCCGCGAGAGTCGAATCGTAATCGCTCCAGGACCCAGTTGTCTGTGACCTTGCTCACAGATCATTATCTTCCTCAATGTGATCGGGCGCGGAAAGATATGGGCTAGGACGAGACAATTTCTCGAACGTTTGGTTCTTGTGTTGCCAGTGAACATCATTAAGCGACGGGAAAGTGAAGCGTCCGATACAGAAATTGTAATGTTTGCACTGCTCACCATCGGTCGACCCGGTAAGGTTACAAAGCAAGCACTGAACCGTTTTGAGTCCTCATCTCCCGGAACACCGTTTGCGCCCCGATCGATTTTCAAGCTCGGCGCCCGGTCCATTGCCCCGCGGTTGACAAGCCAAACGCGCGGACCTGACAGTGCCGGATGATTGAGCCGTTCCGGCTGCGGCCGCGGGCGGCGCCGGATAAGCGAAGCCATGCTCGATATTGTCCTCGTCCTGGCCGTGTTCGGGACGCTGCTGGTGGTTGTGGCGCTGAGCCAGCCGCTCGCCGAGCGGCTGGGGCTTGCGCCCGTCGTGCTCCTTGCCGTGATCGGCGGCGCCATGGGCGCGGCCTCGGGCTTTCTGCTGCAAAGCCCGTTCTCGAGCCGTTTCGGCGAGGTGGTGAAGCTTTTCGCCGACCTGCCGCTGGGCGCCGAGACGTTCATCTATGTCTTCCTGCCGCTCCTCGTGTTCGAGGCGGCATTCACCAGCGACGTCCGGCGCATCATCGAGGACGCCGCGCCGATCCTGATGCTTGCGGTCATTGCAACCGTCATCACCGCTGCGATCGTCGGCGTCGCGCTATGGCCGTTCGCCGCGTTGCCGCTCACCGTCTGCCTGCTGCTTGGCGCGGTCATCTCGACCACCGACCCCGCCGCGGTGATCGCGGTCTTCCGCGACGTCGGGGCGCCTGCGCGCCTGACGCGGCTCGTCGAGGGCGAAGCGCTCCTCAACGACGCCGCGGCGATCGTGCTCTATACCGTCCTGCTCGGCATCATCGTCTCGGGACGCCCGCCCGTCATCGGAAGCGGCGCGATCGAATTCATCCGCTCCTTTCTCGGCGGCGCGCTCTTGGGCGTGATCGCCGGCCGCGCCTTCCTGGAACTCGTTCCCTGGACTCGCGACGACCGGCTCGCCGAGGGGACGCTGACGGTCGCGCTCGCCTATCTCTCCTTCATTGCCGCGCAGCGTCTTTTCGATGTCTCCGGGGTCGTCGCGGTGCTCGCCTCCAGCCTCACGGTCAGCGCCTTCGGGCGGACCCGCATCGCGCCCTACAACTGGTCATTCCTCAGCGATCTCTGGGAGCAGATCGCCTTCTGGGCGCATTCGCTGGTCTTCCTGCTGGCGTCGATCCTGGTGCCGAGACTGCTCTTCGACATGCATTGGCACGACCTCGAGCTGGTGGCGGTCCTCATCATCGCGGCGTTCGGCGCCCGGCTCGCTGTCCTCTTCCTGCTGCTGCCGATGCTGAGCCTCACACGGCTCACCCAGCCGATCAGCACCGCCTATAAGCTCGCGATCGCCTGGGGCGGCTTAAGAGGCGCGCTGACTCTGGTGCTGGCGCTCGGCGTCACCGAGAATCCGGCGCTCCCGCACGAGGTTCGCCGCTTCGTCGCGGTGCTGGCGACCGGCCTGGTGATGTTCACGCTCCTCGTCAACGGCACGACGCTCCGAGGCGTCATCCGGCTGCTCGGCCTCGATCGCCTGTCGCCGATCGACCGGCTGTTGCGCGACCGGGTGCTGGAACTCAGCTTTGCCGAGACGGGCGATATGATCGCGAAGACCGCTCAGGAGCACGATCTTCATCCAGAGGCTGTGGAACGGGCGCTTGCGCCCTATAAGGCGCGACAGGCGGCGGCCGGCTTCCGAGAGGCGGTCGACGAAATCGCCCTGACTGAACACGATCGGATGACCGTCGCACTGGTCGCCCTCGGAAACCAGGAGCGGATGCTCGTCCTCGATACGCTGGCGCGGCGCGCCGCGTCCCCCGCCGCCCTGCAGGCGCTGATGCGCAACGCCGATGCGCTGGTCGAGGGCGCAAGAAGCGGCGGGCGGCTCGGCTACAAGCGCGCCGCCGAAGCCGCGCTCGCCTTCCCGTTCTCGTTTAAGGCAGCTTATTTTGTCTATCGGCGTCTCGGTGTGAGCAGCTTCGTTGGGGATCGCCTCGGAGACCGTTTCGAGACCCTGCTGGTGACCCGCCTCCTGATCCAGGAGCTTGGCGGCGCCGCCGCCAAGCGCTCGCGCTCGATCTTCGGCGAGCGCGTCGGCAAGCTCATTGACAGCATTCTTCAGGCCCGCCTCGATCAGACGAAGTCCGGGCTCGATGCGTTGCGCCGCCAGTATCTCGACTATGCTGCGGCGCTCGAAGCGCGCTTCTTGCGCCAGTCGGCGTTGCGCCGCGAGATGGGGCGCTACCAGGCCCTGTTCGAAGGGGGCCTGATCCCGGCGGAGGTCTACCGCGATCTCAAGAACAGCGTCGAGGCGGCGCAGGACGCGGACGTTCCGCCGCGCTTCGACATCGGCCTCGATACGCACGCGCTCGTCGCGCGGCTCGACATGTTCGCCGGTCTCGACGAGCGGCACCTCGAAAGCGTGCAGAAGCTGTTGAGGCCCCGCTTCACCGTGCCGAAGGAGCTGATCGTGCGGAAAGGCGCTCCCGGAGACGCGCTGTACTTCATCGCCTCAGGCGCTGCGGAGGTCGTCCTTCCCGACCGGCGCATTCCGTTCGGCAGCGGCGACTTCTTCGGCGAGCTGGCCCTGCTCACCGGCGAGCCGCGAGTGGCCGACGTGAGAGCCTTGACCTATTGCCGGTTGCTCGTGCTGCGCAAGGCCGATTTCGACCGCTTCATGCGCGACAACCGCGACGTGCGTCTCAAGATCCATGAGATCGCCGAGAAGCGATGGGCGGTGAACAGAGCCGATCCGGCGGCGGCGGTGTAGGGGCGCAGGGAGTTGTCGCGCCCGGGTGAGGGTGGCTTGGCTGCACCCGGCTTTCACCGGTAGTGCGCGGTATTGCGGTGACGCGCCCGTCAAATCCCAATGCGCAAGGGGCGGGTGTCGCGGCGTAGTGGACCCCAATAATTGCGCGATTGTCACCCTCGGTAACATGATCTGCCAGGCCGGCGATGTCGATGCGCGCGATGCGGGTCATCGGAACGCCACCGCAGAAATATGGCAATGCGTAAACACGGGCGTGTCGTTGTAATGCAGTAAGAGTTGCGCGCCCGATTTAAAATTTCGCTTCGAAAGTTATCGCGCCCTATCTTTTGTCTTATTTACCTCTTGACAGCAAATATTCGAGTGATAACGTGTTGAATCCTATGCTGAAAACGATGAGGATCGTCATGAGGGCGGTATCTGCTATCGGTGTCGCAGCGATCAGCATAGCAGCTTGGGCGGATGGCGCGTTGGCTGGGGCGGTCATTTCATTACCATCGACACCATCCGACTATTTCACCGAAGCAATTGCCCAGGCGCCGTTGAGCTACCTCCCAGACGGCTGGAATCAAATATCGCCTGTGTCAGGCGTAACAACGGGACAGGTAGGCACTCCGTTGGCCACAATTGTCAGCCCGGTGACCGCTGTGTACTTTTCGACAAGCCTTCAGACGTTGTCTCTCAGCGGGACGCCCAGCGAGCTGTCGGCCACGGGCAATGCACAGGCCACAGCCAATCTCTTGAACGGCTCTCTCCATGCGTCCGCTGGGGTGACGTCTCAAGGACCCCTTTGGGGCTCTTACGGGTTCTCAGCCGCTGGTGCCGCGGAATTTGGCGACACGTTGTATTTCACAAATCCAAGTGCAGGTCCGTCGAACATAACAACGATAGATTTTAGCGTGCACCTCGACGGCGTACTAGGCGGAGCGTCAAGTGGGAGCGGCCTCGCCTCAGCGCAGTTGTTTGCAGCCGTGGGTATACCATTTGACTATGGAAGTGCGGGTTATCAGGGCGGCTTCAACCCCGTAACGAACAACATAGTTAGCACCGGCGGAGTACTTGAAACGTATTACGGGCAACCGGGGGCAATTGATACGACGTTTAATTCTAGTTTTTCCTTTATGGGCCCGAGTGCGACCGCAGGAATATACATGTGGTTGGATGCCGCAAGCCAATATTACTACTCCGATTTCGGGCAAACAGCTTCGTTTTCATTTAACAACGTTCCGACGGGGGTCTCTTTCACCTCCGCTTCAGGGGACTTTCTGACTGCGATCCCCGAACCCTCGACCTGGGCCATGATGCTTCTGGGTTTCGTCGGCGTTGGCTATGCCGGCTTCCGCCGCGGCCGCGCGAAGGCGCACTTCGTCGCCTGAGCGGTTGCGGCCGACGTTCAAATGTTTTCCGAAAAACCGACATTTTCTTGCCTTGTAGACGGATTCGTGGTTCATTGGCATTTGCAGACGCGGTCGCTGACCGCATTAGTGCGACGGGTAATCGAGGAACGTCGGGTGCGATGGAAAAGTCGTCACAAGCCTTTGAAATTATGGGATTTGGCGATGGAAATGGTGCCTGCGGCGTTCAATATGGGATGAGTTCGTGAACTACTGAACTACAAAGTATCAGAAAAGGGCGCCTAACCCTCTGAAAGCCTCTGCCCCCTTTCAGAAGTGAGAGAACGGCGCGTCGCTCGCGGACGTCGGCGTCACGCACCCCGCATCGCCCGCTCCCTGAGCAGCGCCCCCAGCGCCTCGGGCGTTGCGACCGGCAGGCTGCAGATCTGGCCCTGGCAGGCGGGTGCGGCGCCCGCAGGAGCGGCGGAAAAGCGGACGTCAATTCCCCGTCGCGCACAATCGCCTCTAAGCAATCAATAACCGAGCGCCGCGAAAAGCCCTACTTCGGGGGTCAATTGAGAGGGAAAAATGCAGGTGCACGGAGGCCAAAAACGGCAAAAAGCTCCCCCGGATCGCTCCAGACCCTGTCCACCAGCCAGCTGGACTGTTGCGCGGCGTGAGCGAAGCCAGCGACGTCGAATTTCCGGCAAGTCTCCGTATGGATGGTTTCGCCTTGCGCAAACGCGAAGCTGCGGCCGGCCACGGAAACAACCTGAGGCTTGCGGCTCACGAGGTGCATCTCGATTGCGGACTCGCGCTCGTTCCATCGCGCTTCATGCGCGAACGCTTCGAGAGGAAAGCTGCCGTTAAGCTCTCGGTTGATGCGGCTGAGAAGGTTGAGATTGAATTCCGCGGTGACCCCTCGCTTATCATCGTATGCGGCGATCAAAGTCTCGACGTCTTTGCGCAGGTCGACTCCGATGATCGCCTTACCGCGCTCACCGACATGCTGGCGCATCCGGCGAAGCAGGGCGGCGGCTTCGGACTGCCCAAGGTTGCCGATTGTGGATCCGGGAAAAAACGCGGCGCGCCGCTGGGCCGGAACGTCGGCGGGAATGTCAAAATCGACGGTGAAATCCGTAATGATCGGCCGCGTCGGAAGCTCAGGAAACCGATCCCGAATGCGCGCTGCCGTCTGCGCGAGAAAATCCGCCGCAATATCGATGGGCGCGTACATTCGCGGCGCCTTTAGCGCATCGATAAGGATTTCGGACTTGATGGCCGCTCCGGCCCCGTATTCAAGGAGTGCGACATCTTCGCCTAAGAGACCCGCCATCTCCTCGGCGTGGCGCCGAAGAATCGCTGTCTCGGTCCGGGTCAGGTAATATTCGTCGAGCCCCGTGATCTCCTCAAATAGCTCCGAGCCGCGCTGGTCGTACAGCCAGCGGCTGGGGAGCGTTTTTTGTCGTTGCGACAAACCAGCGAGCACGTCGGCTCGAAACGCTTCGTGCTGGCTGAGTTTCGATTTCGACTAAGTCGAGCATCTCAAACGTCTCCCGCTAGCCGCAACCCGGAGAACTGCCACCTTGCGTCGGGCGGAAAGAAGTTGCGGTAGCTCGGACGCATATGATTGGCCGGAGTCACGCAGGAGCCGCCGCGCAATACGAACTGCCCGCACATGAACTTGCCGTTGTATTCACCGACAGCTCCTTCCGTCGGCCGGAATCGCGGATAAGCGGAATATGCGCTGCGCGTCCATTCCCATACATCGCCGTGGAGCTGACGCAGGCCAGCGCCTCCTGCTTGTGCGGGCGCGGGACGCAGCCGGCCCGAGTTCGACGAAATTTCCGCGGATCGGCTCGCCGCGCGCCGCATGCTCCCACTCGAACTCGGTGGGCAACCGCCGGCCAGCCCACGTCGCGAACGCGTCAGCCTCGAAGTAGCTGACATGCGTGACCGGCGCGGCAGGATCAACGGGCTGCGCTCCGCGCAGCGTCATCGACCAATAGCCATCCTCGCGCTCATTCCAGTAAAGCGGCGCCGTCCAGCCTTCGGCCTGGACCGTCGCCCATCCCGCCGAGAGCCAGAGCAGCGGAGTCCGATAGCCGCCATCGGCGATGAACTCCACCCATTCCGCATTGGTGACGAGCCGGTCCGCGAGTTCATAAGGTTCGATCAGCGCCCGATGCCGCGGCCCCTCGCAATCGAAGGCGAAGCCTGCGCCATCGTGCCCGATATCCACGACGCCGCCATCCATTGTCCGATAGGTCGGAGGCGAGCTGTCGGTCTCGCCAACCGCTATTGGGCCGGGGTCCTTATAGGCCGGACGCAAAGGGTTCTGCGCGAAGAGGTGCAGGATATCCGTCAGCAGCAGTTCCTGATGCTGCTGTTCATGGTGGCAACCGAGTTCGATCAACTCAGCGACGGCAGGGGGAAGATCATCCTGCATCAGAGACGCCATCGCGCCGTCGACATGATCGCGATACGCATAGATCGTCTCGAGCGTAGGGCGCGTGATCATGCCGCGTCTGGGACGCGGCTGACGAGCGCCGATGCTCTCGTAGTAGGAGTTGAACAGGAAATTGAACTGAGGATCGAACGCGCGGTAGCCACCGAGACTTTGTTCGAGGATCATCGTCTCGAAAAACCAGGTCGTATGCGCAAGGTGCCATTTTGCCGGGCTCGCGTCCGGCATCGACTGCACGGTCGCGTCAGCGTCGGATAGAGGCGCGCCGAGTCGCCTACTCACCTCGCGAACCGACTGATAGAGCGCGCGGAGATCAGCGTTCCGCTCCGGCGAGTCATGGGGCATCGAGACACGCATGCGATCCTCGTCCTTTTTAGGGGGCGCCGTCTGCACGCCGGAACGCCCGATATGGGAGGCTCATCGATGTTCGCGAGGGGCGGGACGCGAATGATTATTATTCCCGTCCCGAATGAGCGCCATTTTGGCGCCTGTCGCCCAAGTCTAGCGCCTAATGCGGCACAATTTCGGCGCGGACCGGCGGCGACAGCTCCGGCAATTTGGCAGGCGATGATCTCGCCTTTTCAATAGATTACGCAGACATCCTTGAGCATTGTCAGAGCGCCCTCGGATTACGGGATTACGGATTACGAGATTACGGGGATTACAGTGACGCTTGCATTTTTCCTTCTGTGGGTGATCATTTCAATAATGATCGCCTCTTCAGGAGCGCGCATGGCGCGCATCGGCCGATTTGTAGTTTCCGATCCGCCGCATCATGTCACAGCGAACAGAGGATGTGTTTCGTTGACACGAACCGCGACTGCGGGACGCGCAGCGTTCCACGACAGTCACGGCTGTCCCGTCGCCCGCTCCCTGAACAGCGTCCCCAGCGCCTCAGGCGTCGCAACCGGCAGACTGCAGGTCTGGCCCTGGCAGAGCATCGCGGCGGGTCCGGCGGGGCGGGGCAGGCCGTCGCGCGGCGAGCCGTCCGGCCAAAGGCGGCGGTCGAGCCGCAGAACGGTTAGCGACGGGTCGGGCGCCTGAAGCGCGACCGCCGCGAGCGCGTGAGCCGCGGCGTCGTCGAGCGGCCCGTCGATGACGACCGAGCCGCCGCGCTCGAGCATGTCGGCGCCGATGAGCAGGAGCGGGCTGCCGCCGATCCCCTCGGGCGCGCCGGAAAAGGCGTTGACGAGGCCCTCCGCCGCCTCGCGCCAGCGCGCTTCGTCGGTGAGATGCCAGAGACGCGCGAAGACCTCCATCAGGAGGCCGACGCCGGACGGGGTCGCGCCGTCATGAGCATGGCGGGGCCGCGCGCCGGGAACGTCGGCGGCGTCGCTGGCGGTCAGATAGACGCCGCCCTTGCCGTCGCCGAAAAGCTCGAGCGCCTCGCTCGCGAGCCGTCTGGCGGCGTCGAGATCGGCGGGATCGCCGCTCGCTTCGAAGAGGGCGAGCGCCGCCCGGGCCATCGAGGCATAGTCGTCCAGCATGCCGCGCGCTCCGGCCCGCCCGTCGCGCCAGGCGTGCAGGAGCCGCCCGTCGGCGCCGCGCATCACGTTGATGACGAAATCGAACGCCCAGCGTGCGGTGACAAGCCAGTCCGGCTCGCCGAAGGCGGCGCTGGCGCGGACGAGCGCCGCGATCGCAAGGCCGTTCCAGTCGGCCAGCACCTTGTCGTCGCGGGCGGGCCGGGGGCGCTTTTCGCGGATCGCGAACAGTTTCGCTCGCGACGCGGCAAGGTCCGCCTCCTCTTCAGGGGAGCCCAGGGGCGCAAGACGGCGCAGCACGGTTTTGCCTTCCCAGTTGCCGCTCGCGGTCACATCATAGGCCGCCTTGAAGCGCTTGGAGGCCTCGCCCAGCGCCGCGTCGATCTCCTCCTCGCGCCAGACGTAGAAGGCGCCTTCCTCGCCCTCCTGGTCGGCGTCGAGCGAGGCGGCGAAGGCGTCGCCGACCCGCATCTCGCGCATGAGCCAGCCGACCGTCTCGCGCGCTCGTTCGGCCAGGAGCGGATCGGGCCACAGCGGCTGAACAAGCGCCAGCAGTTCGAGAATCTGCGCGTTGTCGTAGAGCATCTTCTCGAAATGCGGCACGAGCCATTCGGCGTCCGTCGAATAGCGGGCGTAGCCGCCGCCGAGATGGTCGTAGATGCCGCCCGCGCTCATGGCCTCCAGCAGCGCCCGCACGGCCTCGCCGAACCTTGGATCGCGGCGGCGGAACATCTCGTTCCAGAAAAAGCGGAAGATCGGCGCGTTGGGGAATTTCGGCGCGCCGCCGATGCCGCCGTGGACCGGATCGATGGCCGCGAGAAGCCCGTCGGCAACGCGGGTCAGGTCGTCGGGGGTGAGGCTCCGCCCCGGGCTCGGCGCGGAAAGCTCGGCCAGATGCCCGAACAGCGCCCGGCCGCGCTCCTCCATCGCCGGGCGGCGCGTGCGCCAGGCGGCGTCGACGGATTCGAGGATCTGCCGGAACCCCGGACGGCCCCAGCGCGGCTCGGGCGGCCAGTAGGTCCCGCCGAACATCGGCTTGCCCTCCGGATCGAGGAACATGGTCAGCGGCCAGCCACCCTGCTGGCCGAGCGCATGAAGGGCGGTCATATAGATGTGGTCGATGTCCGGTCGCTCCTCGCGATCGACTTTCACGTTGACGAACAAGGCATTCATCAGGCTTGCAATTTCTTCGTTCTCGAACGACTCGTGCGCCATCACGTGGCACCAGTGGCAGGCGGCGTAGCCGATGGAGAGCAGGATGGGACGGTCGCGCTGTTTTGCTTCGGCCAGCGCCGCCGCGCCCCAGGGGCGCCAGTGCACGGGGTTATGCGCGTGCTGCAGCAGGTAGGGCGACGTTTCCTCGCCGAGGAGGTTGCGGCCGGGGTCGCTCGACATGGCTCCGCTCCTCAGGCCAGCGCCGCCTTCAGCATAGACTTGAATTGCTTGGAGTCGAAGGTCCAGACGATATCGGCGGCGGTCTCGCCGCCGTGGGCCGACCAGACATGACGGTTGCTGTCGTCATGCGCCACGTTCAGCCGGTCGACGACCGTCATGCCGCGGGTGAGCTCGCTCGCGCATTCGATCGCGACCCGATGGCGGGACCAGGAGAGGCCGATCGAGCGGTCGAGCGCGATGGCCATCGCGGTCGGATCAGCGAGCGAGAGGCCGGTCTCGCCGGTCTGGACATGGTAGGCCTCGCGGGCGCGGCTGTTCGACTCAATCGCGAACCGCGCCTTCGCCGTGCCGAGCGCCTCGATCGCCGCGATTTCCGCGTCGGTGAGCACGGACTCGCCGCGCGAGACGTGCCAGCCGACCATCTCGATCGGAAGGCCAGAGCGAAAGACGGCGCGGGCCGCCTCCGGGTCGACCCAGATGTTGTACTCGGCGGCGGGCGTCACGTTGCCCTCGCAGCAAGGTGCGCCGCCCATCACGACGCAGCGGCCGATCCGGCCGGCAATCGAGCGATCGCGCGCCAGGGCCAGGGCGATGTTGGTGAGCGGACCGAGCGTCACCAGCGTCAGGCCCGGCTCGGCATGGGCGAGGCGCAGGATCGCCTCGACCGCGTGCTCGCGTTCGGGGGCGCGCTTGGGCGCGGGATAGCCATGGTCGCCGAGGCCGTCCTCCCCGTGGAACCAGTGCGCGTGCTCGTGCGCGCGGATGAGCGGAGCGCCCGCGCCGACGAAGACGGGCACGTTCGAGCCGCAGATCTCGGCAGTCAGAAGCGCGTTCCGGGTCGCCTGTTCGAGCGAGACGTTGCCGGCGACTGTCGTCAGCGCGAGCACGCTGACGTCCGGCGCCGCAAGCGCCATCATGATCGCGACCGCGTCGTCAGAGGCGGTGTCGGTGTCGATGAGGAAATTACGCACGGACCTCACGTTCCTGGATCCCCTCGCGCTTCGAGACGCAGCGCTCCGCGCTGCTCCTCAGCATGAGGGGTATTTCAGCTTGTTTCGGAACCATAACCCTTATCCTGAGGAGCCCGCGCCAGCGGGCGTCTCGAAGGGCGCCCTCAGCCGCGCGAAGCCCCGGTC
This sequence comes from uncultured Alphaproteobacteria bacterium, assembly GCA_963721905.1. Lineage (GTDB taxonomy): Bacteria > Pseudomonadota > Alphaproteobacteria > Rhizobiales > Beijerinckiaceae > Roseiarcus. The sequence goes on along the minus strand of CAVRMF010000012.1, from coordinate 58,836 downwards.
GAGGTCGGCCTTGAGGTCCTCGATGTCCTCGAGGCCGACGCTGAAGCGGATCGCCGGGCCACCTGGCGCCCATTCGGTCGCGGTGCGGTAGGACGAACAGTCGAACGGGACGGCGAGGCTCTCATAGCCGCCCCAGGAATAGCCAAGGCCAAAGAGCTCGAGGCTGTCGAGGAAAGCCGCGACGGCGGTCTGCGACACGGGCTTCAGCACGATGCTGAAGAGGCCCGACGAACCGGAGAAGTCGCGCTTCCATAAGCGGTGGCCCGGATGATCGGGCAGGGCGGGATGGATGACCCTCAGAACCTCGGGCCGCCCTTGCAGCCAGCGCGCCAGCGCGAGCCCCTGCCGCTCCGCCTCGCGCAGCCTCAATTCCATCGTGCGGAGGCCGCGGAGCGCGAGAAAGACGTCTTCCGGCCCCGGGGGGATCGCCATCTGATCGACGGTCCGGTGCAGACGCCTGAACCAGGCCTCGTTGGCGGAGACGAGGCCGATCAGCAGGTCCGAGTGCCCGGACAGGTATTTGGTGCCGGCCTCGATCGCCAGGTCGACGCCATTGGCGTGCGGCGCGAAGAAAAGGGGCGTCGCCCAGGTGTTGTCCATCAGGACGCAGGCGTCGTGCGCATGCGCCACTTCAGCAATCGCCGGAACGTCCTGGATTTCGAACGACTGCGAGCCGGGCGATTCGGTCAGGACCGCCTTCGTGTTCGGCCGCATCAGCGTCTCGATGCCGGCGCCGATGCACGGGTCGTAATAGGTCGTCTCGATCCCCATGCGCTTGAGCGTCCCATTGGCGAAGGCGCGGGCAGGGGCGTAAGCCGAATCCGTGATCAGAACATGGTCGCCGGCCTCGAGCGCCGTCATCAGCGCAACGACGATCGCCGCGAGCCCCGTGGGCACGAGCACGGTTCCAGCCGCGCCGGAAATGTCGGTCCAGGCCGCGCAGAGCGCATCCGTCGTCGGCGTGCCGTGCGTCCCATACGTATAGCGCTGAGCGCGGCTCGTAAGCGTCGCGACGTCGGGATAAAGAACCGTCGAGCCGCGAAACGGCGGCACGTTGATGAAGCCCTGCGACTGCTCGGTGTCGCGCCCGAGATGGACAAGGCGCGAGCGGCTTCGCAGGGACGCGCGGGTTTGGTCGGTAAGCTTGGTCATGGGCGACGGCGTTCCAAATGATCGTTTCGCGGGGCTCACTGGCTAAGGCGCCGTGGGTTTGGACGCAATCCGGGCCTATGCCGTCTCGATAGCTGCGTGATTGACTTCATGGGACCGCTGTCCCGACAATGGGCGGCCCTTGTGCGGCTTTGCTAAACACATCCGGGAGACCCATCATGCGATCACTCATTGTCTGGCTCGCCGGCGCGGCGCTCGTTTCACTCGCCGCCGCTGCGGCGAACGCAGGCACACTCGATCAGGTCAAGGCGCGCGGCGTCCTGATCTGCGGCGCAAATCCGGGCCTCGCCGGCTTCGGGCTGCCGGACGATCAGGGCGTCTACAAGGGCCTCGACGTCGACGAATGCCGCGCCATCGCCGCCGCGATCTTCGATGATCCGAACAAGGTCAAATTTCTGCCGATCAACGCCAAGGACCGGCCGACGATCCTCGGCACCGGCGAGATCGACGTCCTCATCCGCAACACGACCTGGACGCTGTCGCGTCAGACCGGCGGCATGTTCTTCACCGGCGTCAACTTTTACGACGGGCAGGGCTTCATGGTGCGCAAGAAGCTCGGGATCGATTCGGCGCTGAAACTCGACGGCGCCTCGATCTGCGTGCAGCAGGGCACGACCACCGAACTCAACCTCGCCGACTATTTCCGCGCCAACAACATGAAGCTCGAGGCGGTCGTGTTCGCGACCGACGATGAGGCGACAAAGGCCTATGATTCCGGCCGCTGCGACGCCTACACCACCGATTCCTCGGGGCTCTATTCGGAGCGCCTCAAGATGGCCGTCCCCGACGACCATGTCGTCCTGCCCGAGATCATTTCCAAAGAGCCGCTTGGACCCTCGGTGCGCAAGGACGACATCCAGTGGTTCGAGATCGTGCAGTGGACGCATTTCGCGCTCATCACCGCCGAGGAGCTGGGCGTGACACAGGCCAATGTCGACGAGATGCTGAAGTCGCCGAATCCCAACATTCGCCGTCTTCTGGGCGTCGAGGGCGACTTCGGCAAGAACATGGGGCTGACCAACGACTGGGCCTACCGGATCATCAAGGCGATCGGCAACTATGGCGAGTTGTTCGAGCGTAATGTCGGCATGGGCTCGCCGATCAAGATCGCACGCGGCTTAAACGCGCTCTGGACCAAGGGCGGCCTGCAATACGCCCCGCCAATCAGGTGAGGGCGCAATTCTGGCCCAGCGGCGGTGATAAAGAAGCGAGGCCCTCGCCGGGTTCAGGTTGAGAAATGACAGCCTCACGCAAACTCGCCGCGATCCTCGCCGCCGATGTCGTCGGCTATTCGCGCATGATGGGCGAGGACGAGGCCGGCACGGCAAGTCTCGTGCGTGAGCGGCGGGAGGCCGCTCAGCCGATTGTCGCCGCGCACGGCGGGCGGCTGTTCAAGACCATGGGCGACGGGATGTTCGTCGAATTCCCGTCCGTCGTCGCAGCGGTCGAGTGTGCCTTGGCCATGCAAAGACAAATGGCGGCCAGCAACGAAGGCGCTCTCGAGGCGAAGCGCGTCCTCTACCGGATCGGCGTCCATCTCGGCGACGTTTTGGTCGAAGGCGAAGATATCCTCGGCGACGGCGTCAACATCGCCTCACGACTGGAGGGCGTCGCCGAACCGGGCGGTGTATCCGTTTCGGGCGCGGCGCACGAGCACGTGCGCGGACGGATCGATGCGGCATTCATCGACCTGGGAGAAAAGCGCTCAAGAACATCGCGCGGCCGGTGCGTGTCTATGCCGTTCGCGTCGACTCCGGACCTTCTGGGCGCACACTGGACGCGGCGTCCTCCGAAGTTGGCCCGCCTCGCCTCTCCATCATTGTGCTTCCGTTCGCCAATATCGGCGCCGACCCCGAACAGGACTATTTCGTCGATGGGGTAACGGAGAGCCTGACCACCGATCTGTCGCGGATCCGCGGCTCATTCGTCATCGCGCGGAACACCGCGTTCACCTATCGAGGCAAGGCCCTCGACATCACCAAAGTCGGGCGCGAGCTGAACGTGCGCTATGCGCTTGAGGGAAGCGCGCAACGGAGCGGCAATCGAATGCGCATAAACGCGCAGCTCATTGACGCGCAGAGCGGCAGTCATCTTTGGGCCGAGCGGTTCGAAAGGCCTGTGACCGATCTCTTCGAGATGCAGGACGAGATCGTGGCGCGCATCGCCAACACGCTCAACGCGCAACTGATCGCGGCCGAGGCGCGACGGGCGGAGCGTGCTCCTACGGCCAACTCGCTGGACCTCTATTTTCAAGGCGAGGCTTGGGTCAACAGGGGAGTCACGTTTGAAAACTTGACCAAGGCGCGCGCCTTCTTCGAACGCGCCCTGGCCCTCGATCCAGCCAACGTCGACGCGCTGGCTGGCATGGCGCAGGTTGAGGCCAATTTCGCGATCAGCCTGTCCACGGACGATAAAGCCGCGCGGTTCGCCGCAGCAGAGGCCGCCGCGGCTCAGGCACTGTCGTTGGCGCCCGACCATGCTCTCGCCCACCTGACCATGGGCATGGTCCTCGGCTTCACCAACCGCGCCGCACAGGGCATCGCCGAATACGAGAGGGCGCTGGCCTTGGATCGTAATATGGCCGGAGCTCACGCGCTGATCGGGCAAAACAAGCTGTTCATCGGCCGGGCTGAAGAGACCGAGGCGCACGTCCTGGAAGCGCTCCGTCTCAGCCCTCGCGACCAATGGACTTATATTTGGCTCCTGACGGCCGGCTTCGCGGCGTGCCTTCTCGGCCGCAATGAAGAGGCGGCGTCGTGGTTTCGTCGGTCCATCGAGGCCAATCGAAACTTCGCCCTGTGTCATTTCATCTATGGAACAGCATTGGCGAACATTGGCCGAATGGATGAAGCACGGTCAGAGGTTGCGGCGGGGCTGTCCCTCGACCCTCACTTTAGCATCACGAATTTTCAATCCGCCATACAGAGCGACAATCGCGTCTTCCTTGCCCAACGGGCCCGGATCATTGACGACATGCGCCGCGCCGGAATCCCCGAGGCATGAGCGACGTGGGCGGGCTCGCGACGAATCCCGCCCGGCTAGGCTAAAGTGGCGCCCAAATCCAGCGCGAAAATCTCCTTCGGCTCCCTGACGCCGCGGAGCGCGTGGCGGCCGAGCGGTTCGAGTCGGCTCTCGCTGTCCATGGCCGCGGCAGCGAATTCGGGGGAGACGAGGATCGAGCGGCCGAGCGGCTCGCACAACGCTTCGATGCGGGCCGCTTCGTTGACCGCGGGCCCGATCACGGTGAAGTCGAGCCGGTCGGTCGCGCCGACGTTGCCGTAAAGCACCTCCCCGATGTGGAGCGCGAGATCGACTTTGCCGACCGGGGCGCCCGCCGCAGCGCGGCCGGCGTTCTGCGCGTCGAGCGCGTGCGTCGCCTCGACCGCGGCGTCGAGCGCGCGCCGGCAGGTCGCCGCGCGGTCAGCCTCTTCGAAGGGGAAGACCGCGAGCATGCCGTCGCCGATGAATTTGAGCACCTGGCCGCCGCGCGGCCGGAGCGCCGCTGTCAGACTTTCGAAGACGTCGTTGAGCAGCTCGACGACGACGGGGCCGGGGGCGGCGTCGCTGATTAGGGTGAACCCGCGGATGTCCGCAAACCAGATGACGGCGCGAATTCTCTCGACCGAACCGCGCATGATGGCGCCTGCGTGGACTCGCCGTCCGGCGTCCTCGCCGAGATAGGTCGCCAGCAGTCCGGAGGCGATGACGTGGGCGGCATGCGCCTTCATCGCCAGCGACAGCACCGGCAGGGTCGCCTGCACGAGCCTCGTATCGTCATCGGCAAAGCCGCCTCCCCGGTCGGTCGTGAACGAATAGACGATTCCCGATCCCTGCGAACGATCGCGGCTATCGCCCTCGCCGTAGACGAAGAGATAAGCGATGTAATCGGTGGCGCCCTGGGCGAAGAACTCCTCCAGCACCGGGAAATCGCGCTGGTCCGGCCCCGCTTCCAGGCGCCGGCGCATCGAGGGATTGGGCTCGCCGTCGTCCGCCCTGCTGATCAGATGGTTGAGCGGGCTGCTCAGCCAATCGTCCCCTTCGAAACTGCCATGGGCGTATTGCTCGGGCTCGATGGCGTTGAGGTCGCGCCGCCAGGTGTAGCCGTAGCCGTTCCATTGCGGGTGCAGCGTCTCCATCGCCACATGCGCCCGCCACAGCGGCGTGCCGTGGACGACGAGAAGCTGGCAATAGCCGTCGAACAGCTCGTAGGCCGCCGCGCCCCGCAGGCCTGCGCGCACCGCCCAGATGTGCGTCTCGATGATGCGGCGGCCGAGCGCGTCGTCGAAGGTCTCGAGCTTGAGTTCGGCGAGAAGGTCGGCGGGGTCGTCGGGTTGCATCGCGCGACATTGGCCCCTGGCGCGCCGACGGGCAAGCGGGACGCCGCTACGCCATCCCCCGGCGCATCATCGCGCGCACGACAAGCGGATGAATGCGGCCGACCGGAACCATGTAGAGATGGCCAAGCAGGTTGTGGACATGCACGATGGTCGAGACGACGTAACTCGGCGCGCCCCGACCGTCCTTGAACACGGAGACGCGAACGTCGAGATGCTTGTCGTCGATTCCGAGGAGCAATTCGTCTTCGGTCATGGCGAAAATGCTGAATATGCCCAGCCGATCCCCGACGCGATAGGCCGAAGCCGTCTTGTCGGCGGCGGCGGCGTTCATGTTGCCGACATCCTTGAGCCCGATCTGGCGAACCATCCGATTCCGTATCGCCATGAGACGAGAAACCCACTTTGGCGTCGCGCGCGATGCCTGCAGGAATATCTCGGCCGGAGACAGGGCGCCGTTTTGCAGCGGCGCGCTGTGTGCATCGTAAAAGTCGGCGGTGCTCACGGTGGCGCTGAGCATGCTGTCGGTCGGTATCTCGGTCTCTCTCACGATAGTCATTGGCGCACATGTCCTTTCCGATCTGCGCCGGGACCAGGCCCGGCCACGACGGCGCCGGCGGACTGGCGCCGCTGCCGGCGTTCGCTCCATGACGCCCGCCTCGACCAGCTAATCGTTGAGGCCGCGCCTATCCTACGACTTCCGCGCTACGAAAATCTGACTGGGATAGATCACGTTCGAATTGCGGATCTGCACTGACAATAGCCGTCGAAACGGTCGTAGCCGGTCGAGCCGCGCAGGCCTTCACCGGGGCGAGACGCTTTCGCTGACCCCGTCGCCATTAGTCGGGCTCGCCGAGCGCGCGGCCCCAGACGCCCTCAGGGCTTCGGCTCCGGCTTAGGCACGACGAAGACCTGGCCGGGATAGATCCAGTGGGGGTCGTGGATCTGGTTCGTGTTGGCTGCGAAGATGAGCTGGTAACGCGAGCCGTCGCCATAATATTTCTGGCTGATGCCCCAGAGGGTGTGGCCCCGCTCGACGTGATGGGTCTGAATCGAATCAATCACCACATCCGCAGGCGAGCCGGCGGGCGCGGCAGTTTTATCGTCCGCGCTCGCCACGACGCTCGGCGGCGCAGCCTGCGGCGCGGCCGGGAAGTCGAATGGCGCCTCGGCGCGGGCGACGACCGCCGCCGTTGCGGGATTGATCTGGTCGGCGCGCACTTCGTAAGCGCCGGGCGTCATGCCGTGTTCGATCGTCAAGGACCATCGCCCGTCGGCGCTCGTCTTCGCGTCGCCGACGAAGGCGCCGCTGAGATAGAGGCGAACGGTTGCATTCGGGTCGGCCGCGCCCTTGGCGACAAGGCGACCGCCCGCGCTGGCCTCGACCGACTGGACGGCGACTTTCGCCGAAGCCGTCGCCGAGCCGGCGGCGATCGGGGCGGGCGGCGTCTCAGCAAGCTTGGCTGGCGGCACAGCCGCGACGGCCTCCTTGGGCGGCGGCTCTGGCACGGCCACTGGAATGGTGTTTGACGTTTCCGCCGGCGATTTGCCCGATCCCGTCGCCAGCGTGAGACTGTGTCCGCCCGGCGCCAGGACCGGCGGGATGATGACGAACTGGCCGGCGCTGTCGGTCGTCGCTTCTGCGACGATCTTGCCGGCGTCGCGGAGCTCCACTTTGGCGTTCGGCGCCGCGCGCCCTGCGACGACCGCTTCGCCGGTCGGCTCGACGTTAACGACGTCGAAGGCCGGCTTGACGGCGGCCGGAACCGGCGCCGTCGCGGCGGGCTCCGTCGGCGCCGCAATCGTCGGAACTTTGGGTTGTCCTGAACTCGGTTGAGGCGGCGCGCTCTCGGAGACGGCGACGGGAACCGGGGCAGGCCACAGGAAACTCGGATGTGCGAGATAGACCGCCGCGGCCCCAGCGACGACAACCGCCGTCCCTGTCGCTGCCGCCCAGATCGCAACTGCCTGCGGAGGCATTGTTCGCTCGCTTTCAGAATCGGCATCATAGCCCCCGCCTCCGTCTGTGACAATTGGATGTCGCAGGGGCGCGGCGCTCGACGGCCAATCGTGCGCCTCTACTGCCCGCGCTTTCCGCGAGCCGCAAACCGCACAGCTTCCTCCGCCGCGCGGAAGAGGGCGCGGGCCTTGCTGACGCATTCCGCCTGCTCGGCGGCGGGAGACGAATCGTAGACGATGCCGGCGCCGGCCTGCACGTGCATCAGCCCGTCCTTGACGATCGAAGCGCGCAGCACGATGCAGGTGTCCATCTCGCCGCCGGCCCCGAAATAACCGATGCAGCCGGCGTAGATGCCGCGCTTGTCCTTCTCGAGCTCGTCGATGATCTGCATCGCGCGCACTTTCGGCGCGCCGGAAACGGTGCCGGCGGGAAAGCCGGCCGCCAGCGCCGCGACGGGATCGACGTCGTCGCGCAATACGCCCTCGACATTCGAGACGATGTGCATGACGTGGCTGTAGCGCTCGATGAAGAAACTGTCTGTGACCTTGACCGTGCCAATCTTCGCGACCCGGCCGACGTCGTTCCGGCCGAGATCGAGCAGCATCAGATGCTCAGCGCGCTCCTTGGGATCGGCGAGGAGTTCGGCCGCGAGCGCCTGATCTTCGCTCAGGCTCCTGCCACGCGGCCGCGTGCCCGCAATCGGCCGGATGACGACCTTGCCCTCGCGCACCCGAACCAGGATTTCGGGGCTCGAGACAACGATCTGAAAGCCGCCGAAGTCGAGGAAGCAGAGATAGGGCGAAGGGTTGACGCGCCTCAGCGCCCGATAGAGGGAAAAGGCCGGCAGATCGACACGGCTGGTGAAGCGCTGCGAGAGGACGATCTGGAAGGCGTCGCCGGCGGCGATATAATCCTTCGCCTTCGCCACCATCGCCTTGTATTCGGCCTCGGTGGTGTTGGAGATCGGCTCTTCCGCCTTCAGCATCGGGTCGGCTTCCGCGGCGGCCGTGTGGTCGAGCGGGGCTTCGAGCGCGGCGACCACCCCGTCGAGCCGAGCGAGCGCCTTCTCGTGCGCGGCCTTCGCCGTCACGCCCGGGGCGGGGCGCACAGGCGTCACGATCGCCATCTCGTCGCGCGCCGCGTCGAACACGACCATGACCGTCGGCCGGATCAGCAACGCCTCGGGCACGCCGATCGGATCGGGCTTTGCCGGCGCGAGCCGCTCCATCCGGCGCACCATGTCGTAGCCGAGATAGCCGAACACGCCCGCCGACATCGGCGGGAGGCCGGGCGGCAGCTTGATCCGCGACTCTGCCAGAAGCGCCCTCAGCGCCTCCAGCGGATCGCCGGGGCAGGGCGTGAATGCGTCGGGATCGACAAGCGCGCGGCGGTTGATCTCGGCCCGATCTCCCGTCGAGCGAAAGACGAGGTCGGGGTCGAGGCCGATCATCGAGTAGCGCCCGCGCTGCGCGCCGCCCTCGACCGACTCGAGCAGGAACATGTTGCCCGAGCGCGCGCGGGCAAGCTTGAGGTAGGCCGAGACCGGGGTTTCGAGGTCCGCGACGAGCCTCGTCACCGCGACGCTCGCCGAGCCGGCCTGATAGGCGCGCGCGAAGGCCTCGAAATCAGGGACCATCGTCATCGGCGATCAGCCGCCCTCGGCGGACTGCAGGACCTCCGGGTGGACGACGACGCCAAGCGAACGGCGCAGCGCCGCGACATATTGGTCGAGCAGGCTGTCGCGCGTCGACGCGTCCAGTTGCTTGGCCATCTCCTTGACCCGGAGATCCGCGAAATCGACAGGAGGCGTCTTGTCCGCGTTAATCTTGAAAACCGCCCGGCCGTCCGGCGAAGCAGCGGAGCCCTCGCCGTCCGCAGGCTCGCGGAAGATCGCTGCCACGACCGCTTCCGGCAGGCTCTTGTCGTCGCGATGAATGTCGGCGGCGGTCTTCGCCTCCGCGCCGACGCTTTTCGCGACGTCGCCGACGGTTCCGCCGGCGCGGAGCTGCTTGACGAGGTCATCCGCCTTGGCTGAGAGCCCCTTGTCGACCTCTTCCGCCCGCCACTGAGCTTGGACTTCCGCTTTCGCTTCGTCAAAGCTGCGGTCGTGCGATGGGTCGATCTTGGAGATCGAGAACCAGACAAAGCCGTTGTCCTTGGTCTGCAACGGCGCCTCGTCGAGGCCGACGTCGGACGCGAAGGCCGCGCGCAAAAGATCGGTCTTGTCGGGAAGGCTCACCGGCTTGCCGTTCGGATCCAGGCCCTGCGCGTCGACGGCCGGGATCGTCTGCGACGTCAGCCCGGCGTCCTTCGCCGCCTCCGCGAGGGACTTGCCGGAGACGCGCGCATCCTCGATCTTGTCGTGGATGGCCTGAATCTTGTCCCCTGCGCGGGACGCCGAGACCTGCCGCTTGATCTCCTGCGCGACCTCGGCGAAGGGCTTGACGGTCGAGGGCGTGATGCTCCTCACGCGGACGATGACGGGCCCGAACTGGCTCTTCAAGACGTCGCTGACGCCGCCCTGAGGCAGCGCGAAAACCGCGTCAGCTTCCCCCTTGTCGATGATCGCGTCTTTCGTCATCTCGCCTATGTCGGTCTCTTCCGGCTTAAGGTTACGCTCCTTGACGATGTCCTCGAAGCTCGCGCCGGCCTTGATCCTGGCTTCGGCGGCCTCCGCATCCGCTTCGTTGGGGAAGAGGATCTGCTGAAGATCGCGTTTCTCGGGCGAGCCGTAGCGGGGATCCTTTCCAGCGACCTGGTCGTAGGCCGCCTGGGCGTCGGCGTCGGTGACCTCGGCCGGATTCGCGAGGGTCTCCGGCTCGAGCGCAATGATGTCCATCGCCCGGTATTCGGGCGCCCGGTATTGCGCCTTGCGATCGTTGAAGTAGGACTTCAACGTCTCCTCAGAAGGTTGAGGAATCTCTCCCGCCGCGGCAGCGGGCAAGACGAAATAGTCGATCGAGCGCGTTTGCCCCTCGAAATCGGCTTCCGCTTTCACTTCGGCTTTCGGCGCCGCAACCCCGGCCGTCAAGGCCGCGACGATGAATTGCCTTAGCGCCGTCTCGTGCAGGTCCGAGACGAACATTCGCTCGTTCATGTCGTTGTCGCGCAGCGCGCTCGCGAACTTCTGCGGGTCGAAGGCGCCCGACTTGTCGCGGAAGTTCGGGTTCGAGACGATCATGGCGCGGAGCGCTTCGTCGGACACATTGAGGCCAAGCTTGCGCGCCTCCTCGTCGATCGCCGCTTCGCTCAGAAGCCTTTGCAGCACTTCGCGGTCGAGGCCGATGGCGCGAGCCTGCTCGTTGGTGAAGGGCTGGCGCAGCCGGCGCTGGTATTGCTGCAGGAGTCGCTCGTAGGCGAAGTGGTAGTCCTGCGCCGAAATCTTCTCGCTCCCGACGCTGGCGACAGTCGACGACGTGAAACCTCGCAGCATGTCGCCGACGCCCCAGATGACGAAGCTGACGATGATGAGCCCCATGACGACGGTCATGATCGCCTTGCCGACGATCCCCTGAGCCGCATTGCGCATGGATCCGAGCATTGCCGTCTTTCGCCTTCCGTGCTTCCGCCGTTTGAAACGCGCCTTCTAGCCCCGGATCGGCGCTTTGCATAGCGTCGAGGCGAATGATAACACCCCGTCCCACGACCTCGAGAGGCTCCGATGACCCCTGACGTCCGCCCGTTGGTGGCAGGCAATTGGAAAATGAACGGGCTTTCGGCGTCGCTTGTCGAAGTCGAAGCGATGCGCCGCGCCGTCGACGCGGGCGAAGCGGGCGTTGCCGAACTCGTGGTCTGCCCGCCGGCGACCCTCATCGCGCAGGCCGCATGGAAGCTCAGGGGCGGCAAGCTTGGCCTTGGCGCGCAGGACTGCCATCCCGAAGCAAGCGGCGCGTTCACCGGCGACATTTCCGCGCCCATGCTCAAGGACGCGGGCGCGTCCTTTGTCATCGTCGGCCATTCCGAGCGGCGCACGCTGCACCACGAGACCGACGCGCTTGTTCGCGCCAAGGCGGAAGCCGCGCTCAAGGCTGGATTGACCGCGATCGCCTGCGTCGGCGAGACGCGGGCGGAGCGCGAGGCAGGCAAGGAGCTCGCGATCGTGTCGCGCCAACTTCGAGGCTCGCTCCCGTCCGGCAGCGCCCCGGAGACAATGGTGGTCGCCTATGAACCGGTCTGGGCGATCGGCACCGGATTGACGCCGACGCCCAGGGACGTCGCCGCGATGCACAAAGCGATCCGGGAGCTGCTCGGCGAGATGTATGGACCCGCGGGCGCGCGCATGCAAATCCTCTATGGCGGATCGGTCAAGCCGACGAACTGTCAGGAGCTTCTCACCCTCGACAATGTCGACGGTGCGCTGGTCGGCGGGGCGAGCCTCAAGGCGACCGATTTCCTCGCCATCGCCGCGGCCTACCGCTGATCGGAATATCCTCAGACGCGTGACTTCCCTGACCCGCAAGCCTGCAGCATAAGCAGTGGTCAGCGCGATACGATTGCGCAATCCCTCAACTGCTTCCAGAAAGCGTACGACTTCCTCGGCATTCAGGACCGCCGGAAGCTTCTCAGGCTCTCTGCCGAAAACGATCCGTTCGAAGGCCTCCTTCTGTCCCAGGGTAACGCCATAGAAGAACCGCAAGGCGCATGCGACTTGGTTGATGTGCGACCACGAATGGTTCTTCGCGACGAGATGCAGTTGGTAGGCGCGGACCTCCTCCATGCCGAGACGATCTGGGGATGAGTTAAAATGGCGGCTGAACCTCGCGACCGCGTAGATGTATGATTGCTGCGTCGCCCGCGAAAGGTTGCGGATCATCATGTCTTCGATCATGCGCTGGCGAAGAGGGCTCGTCGTGGCCATCGGGGGCCTCCTGTCATGAGAGGGGGTGGATGTGACGATCACATCCTCTCAGACGGGAGGCTTCACCTCAGCCCCTTTTCTCCTGCGCCGAAGGAGCAGGTTCGTTCAATCCCAATTCCGATGTGATGGACGCGCCTCTTGCGCCATGATAGGAGCGCGCCATCTTTTGAGGATGCCGGCCGTTAGGCGCGGCGAAGCCTCCGTTTGGGACTCTCCATGCAATCGGTTCTGATCGTTATTCATATCCTCATTGTGATCGCCCTTGTGGCGGTCGTCCTGCTGCAGCGTTCCGAAGGCGGGGCGCTCGGGGCAGGCGGGGGAACAGGGAATTTCATGACCGGGCGGGGCCAGGCGAACGCGCTCTCGCGCGCGACCGCCGTGCTGGCGGCGCTCTTTTTCGCCACTTCCCTTCTGATGTCGATCATCGCCGGTTGGAGTCGCGCCCCCCATTCGATCCTTGAGAAGGGTCCCGGCGCGCCGGCAGGCCAGACCGCGCCCGCCCCGATCAACTCCGGCAATATTCTCGATCAATTGAAGCAGCTTCAGGGTCAGCAGAACCAGCCAGCGTCCCCGGCCGCGCCCGGCCCGGCCGCGCCGGAGCAGAAGCCGTAAGCCAACCTCGAAGACGGCCGTCGGAGGTCAAGGCGTGCCGTCTTTCCGCAGCGAGCGCCGCGTACGCCACAGCGCCGAACTGATGTTCGATCTCGTGGCCGATGTCGAGCGCTATCCGGAGTTCGTGCCGCTTTGCACGGCTTTGCGCGTACGCAGCCGCAGGCCTGGAGGGGAGGGACGCGAAACCCTCATCGCCGACATGTCGGTCGGGTACAAGATGATCCGCGAGCGCTTCACGAGCCGGGTCGTGCTCGACAAGCCGCGCCTGCGCGTCGTCGTCGAATATATCGACGGGCCTTTCAGCCACATGGAAAACATCTGGACGTTTCGCGACGAGCCCGACCCGGCGTGTTCGCTGGTCACGTTTTTCATCGACTACGAGTTTCGCAGCCGGTTCCTTGGCTCGTTGATGGGTTCGATGTTCGACGCGGCCTTCCACAAATTCTCGGAAGCCTTCGAAAAGCGGGCCGACGCGATCTATAAGTGAGGTGTGAAGCCTGTGCCGAGTCCGTGCTTCGAGACGCCCGCGTCGCGGGCTCCTCAGCGTGAGGGCTGCCGACACATCGCCCTTCGAGCCCACGAAACTGTCGAGCTCGCGCGCTCCCGCCTCCACAAGAGGGGGCGGGGACCCATCGGAACCGTCTGCGACACAGCCGCCAACCTCATCGTGGACCATGCAGCCACTGACCTCATCCTGAGGAGCGATGCGCAGCATCGCGTCTCGAAGGATCGCCGCCGGACCCGGCAGCGGCCGCAGCCTCGAGAAAGTCGAGCGCAACCCTGACCGAGGCGAGCCGCACATTCGCCCGGCCGATGTCGCCGAACCGCATCTCGCGCGCGACCGTCGCCGCGCCGGCCCTTGCGCAGGCGAACCAGACGAGGCCGACCGGCTTTTCGGCCGTGCCTCCGTCCGGTCCGGCGACGCCGGTGACGCTGACCGCGACGTCGGCGCGAGAGGCTTCGAGCGCACCCTCCGCCATCGCCCGCGCCGTCGCCTCGCTGACCGCCCCGTGCGTCCGAATCGTCTCGGCCGGAACGCCCAGCAGGTCTTCTTTGGCTTCGTTGGAATAGACCACGAAGCCGCGCTCGACGACCGCGGACGAGCCGGGGATTTCCGTGAGGAGCCCCGCGACGAGGCCGCCGGTGCACGATTCTGCGGTTGCGATCTTGAGTGCCGCGGCGCGGAATCGATCGAGCAGCGCTGCGGCGCTAGCGATCAGATCGGGTGGGAACATGGCGTCGCTCGGCCGTTGCGAACCTGCTGAAGGAGCGCACTCATTGTAGCAGGGAACGGCGACGCAAGCCCGCCGCGGTTCGATTTCGGCTCGATCGACAGCGCTCCGGGGGATCCTGGGCCAAGGCGCTCGGCCTCTTTACCCGTTCCGCCAGCGCCCGCTAACGTCGAGGCCCCGCCGCCGCTGGAATGTTCGATGAGCGCCCACAAGCCCAAGCCTTTTACCCTCGAGGAGCTGCGCGCCTATCTGATCGAAGTCTTCCCGCAAGTCTGGACCAGGAGCGACTATTCCATCGAAGAGGTCGGGTCGATGAGCGCGACCGTGCTCCTCCATCATCATCCGGACCACCTCAGGCCCGGCGGGACGATCTCGGGACCCTCGATGTTCGCGCTCTGCGACCTCGCGCTCTATGTCGCAATCCTGCACGAGATCGGAAGGGTGAAGCTTGCGGTCACCACCAACGTCTCGATCAATTTCCTGCGCAAGCCCGAGCCAGGGGATCTCCTCGGCAGGGCGAGGCTGACGAAGCTTGGCAAGCGGTTGGCGGTCGGCGAGGTGGCGCTCTATTCGCCCGGACATGCGGAGATGGTCGCCCACGCGACCGGCACCTATTCGATTCCGGCGCGTGGCGACTGAGGAGCCGCCCGCGGGCCTCCTCGACCGCGAGGCGCATTTTCCGCGTTCCGGCGCCTTTCAGGCGACGGCAATTGGCTTGAGAGAAGCGAGACTGTCGGCGATAGTGGCGGCGGGTTGCACATATTGGGTAAAACGGTGTGTGCGACGCGCGTGGGGGGTTGATTTCTAAGTCAACCCCTGCTACATGGGAGGGGCGACGTGGATTTGCGCATTACCGGTCGTGCCCGTTCGGAGGTCGGCGCGCTGAGCGCCGCGGAATATGTCGAAGTGGCGACCGTCGCTGCCGCGATCCGAGGCTCGGCACATCTTGCCGGCGGGCGATTTGGGGTGGTGGACAATCAATATGACGTTTACGCGCGTGAGGTCCCCGGGACGAATTGGCTCATGCTCCTGGTCTGCGACCCCGCCAACCCGCAAACCGCGGCGTTTGCGGGATTGTGGCGTGATGGGAACATGTCGCCTATTGTGAAGGAGCAAATGGCCCGCCAAGCAGCCGCGGCGCTGGGGTGGATGAACCCGAACATCTACGTATTTTAGGAGGAAAGGGCGTTGGCCTCGGTGTTGGATAAACTCGGAAACTTCGATGAAGCCGATCGCGGGATTCGCTCGATGCGTCCGGAGATCGAGGCGCTTTGGGTCAAAACCGCCGCAAAGCGTGGGCTGTCGGAGTTCCTGCTGAGAGCGCGTTATCGTGCGGGTCTTAGCCAGTCGCAAGTCGCCGAACGTGCGGGGTGGGACAAATCCTTCGTGTCCCGCATGGAGAGTGTCTCCAGTCCCATTTCCGATCTGGCGACGATCGCACGGTATGTGTCGGCCTGCGGCGAGTTCGTGGGCCTTTGTGCCACGAGTAAGATGGATTCGCCCATCATCGACGCCGTACTTCTCAACGCCGCTGATCTTAAGCAGCTTGAAGGGCAAGAGGACGGCGTGAAGGCAGCAGCCAGCATTGTCCGAAGCAGGTCTTGATCTCATTTCCAATCTGGTCGGGCTTTTGGGCGTCGGGCTTTTAGCGCTTCCGGCCATGTACGCCGCCAGGTTTGGCCGGCTCGCAACACGACTGCGCAATCTGCCCCCGCTTGACGGAACTCCAGAGGCGGAGGCGAGGCACGCAAGGGCCGGACGTGAACTTGAAGACCAGCGCAACGCCTGGAGTCCTGGGTTGAACTTCGCGCTCTTGGCGGGAACAGCCCTCACGGCCCTCTCGTACGTCGTCGCAATTCTGAAGGTTTTTGTCACGAAGGGTTCGTGACGGTTCCGGACGCGCCTTCGCGCACAGCGCCCGGGTGTGGGGTATCCCTATACCACATCACGAAATCCGCCGAGATCATTGACGATTTCTGGTCGTCTCGCGTTGACATTTCGTGCGGCGGGCGGCTAGAAGCGCAGCCTTCTGAACCCCAGACGGAACCATCATGTTCGGCAAAACTCATTCGACCAAGACGGCCGACGTCGAGAAGAAATGGCTTCTCATCGACGCCAAGGGCCTCGTCGTCGGCCGCCTCGCAACCATCGTCGCCATGCGCCTGCGTGGCAAGCACAAGCCCAGCTTCACCCCCCATATCGACGACGGCGACAACGTGATCATCGTCAATGCCGAGAAGGTGGTGTTCACCGGCAAGAAGCGCGATGACAAGGTCTACTACCATTACACAGGCTATATCGGCGGCATCAAGGAGCGCTCGGCCAAATCGATTCTCGAAGGCAAATTCCCGGAGCGCATTGTCGAGAAGGCGGTCGAGCGCATGCTCCCGCGCGGACCTCTCGGGCGCCAGCAGCTCGGCAACCTGCGCGTCTATAAAGGCCCGGACCACCCGCACGCCGCCCAGCAGCCGGTCGTGCTCGACGTCGCCAAACTCAATCCCAAGAACAGCCGGAGCGCATGATCCATGGCCGAAATCCTTTCTTCGCTCGCCGACCTGAAGACCTCCGCCGCAGCTCCGCCCGTCACTGAGGCCCCAGTTCATGTCCAGAAGCTCGACAAGCAAGGACGCGCCTACGCCACGGGCAAGCGAAAGAACGCCGTCGCCCGCGTCTGGATCAAGCCGGGCAGGGGCCAGGCGACCGTAAACGGCAAGCCGCTCGATCAGTACTTCGCAAGGCCAGTGCTACGCATGATCCTGAGCCAGCCGCTCGTCGTGGTGAACCGGATCACGCAGTACGACCTGACGGTGACGGTGACCGGCGGTGGCCTTTCGGGGCAAGCCGGCGCGGTGCGCCACGGCCTCGCCAAGGCGCTGACCTACTATGAGCCCGATCTGCGCCCCGCGCTGAAGAAGGAAGGGTTCCTCACCCGCGACTCCCGCGTCGTCGAGCGCAAGAAGTACGGGCACAGGAAGGCCCGCGCGAGCTTCCAGTTCTCGAAGCGGTGATGACGACGCGGGGTCGCTGACCGCGTCAGCCACGATCGGCGATCGCGGGCTACAGGGCTAGCGTATTTCATCGCGTGATGACCGCCATCTCGCCGCCACCTGCGCCTGTAGGGCGCGGTCGGTGACCGCGCCGGCCGCAATCAGCGATCGCGGCTAGCCCGCATTTCTCAGACTGCGGGCGCATTGCAGACTGGCTGACAGGGATGTGCGCAGCGTCTGTGTGACCGACGAGCGCACGCTTTGCGCCGTTTGCGCAGTTGGATCGGGGTGTTTCGGTTCTCCTGTGGGCCGAGGGGTGGATTGCCGCGATTTGTCGGCGTCGCGGCGACGCCTCAGGCGAGGCGGACGGCGGCGAGGCGCCATTCGTCGGCGTAAGGACAAGCCGAGGCGAGCGCGAATTTGATGCGGCGCGCGCTGATGCGGACGAGGCCTGCGAGCTTGAGGAGCTTGAGCCTGATCGTGCCGCAGGTTGCCTCGGCGAACTGGGTGTGTGCGAGGCCGACGCGCCTGAGCGCGCAGATCAGAACATAGGCGAACGAGGCCAGCCAGAGCCTGAGCTGGTTGGCGCGCATGGTGGCGGTCGAGGTGCGGTCGGCGAACAGGTCGCCCTGGCACTCCTTGATCCGGTTCTCCATGTCGCCGCGGGCGCAGTAGACCGTCTCGTAGAGGAAGCGGCCGTTGATCTCGCCCTGCTTGAGCGAGGTGACGATGAAGCGCGGATTGACCTCGCCCTTTGTCCATTCCGCCTTGCCGATCACCCGGCGCCGGCGCGACCAGCTGTCGAGCGTCGCATAGCGGAAGTCCTTGAAGCGGCGGGCGGGTTTGCCGGTCGCGGCGGCTTCCGCCTCGGCCTGCGCGAGTTCGGCGGCGATCTCCTCGACGAGCCGGGGGTTGCGCGCCAGGCCGAACACGAAGTCGACCCGGTTCTGTTCGCACCAGGCCATCAGCGCCTCGCGGGCGAAGCCCGAGTCGGCGCGCAACAGGATGCGCGTCTTCGGCCAGCGCGCCCGAATTTGCCTGACGATCCGCGCCGCCTCCTCGACCGATCCGGCGCTGGCGTCGATGTTCGAGGGCCTGAGCTTGGCCGCCAGGAGATGGCGGCCGCAGAACACATACAGCGGCAGATAGCAGTAGCCGTCGTAATAGCCGTGGAAGAACCGGCCCTCCTGATGGCCGTACAGCGGGTCGTCGGTCGCGTCGAGGTCGAGGATGATCTCTCTGGGCGCCCGATCGTGCGCCTCGAGGAACAGGTCGACGAACAGGGCCTCGATCGCCGCCGGGTCGTGGCTGATCTTCTTGTAGCGGGTGGCGATCTCGCGCGACAGTTCCAGCCGGTTCAGCGTCGACTTGCCGGCCACCGGCGCGCAATCCTCGCGCCTGGCCTCAAGCTTGCCCGCCAGCACCGCCATCAAAGGATCGTGGCGAAGCTCGTCATGGTCGTTCAGGTCCTCATAGCCGAGCGCGATGCCGTACACGCGCTGCCCGATGAGCGTGGCGACGAAATGCTCAATGAACCTCGGGTCTCTGGCGTCGCGGAAACATCCCGCAAGCCGTCGAACCAGATTGAGCCTTCGGTCGGCTGCGCCCAGCAGTAGACCGCCGGCGTCGGAGGTCAGCGCGCCGCCGTCGAACGCTGCCATCACAGGCCGCCCTTCGACCCGTCCAAACGCGCTCGGTTCTGCGCTACACTCCGTCTGCATCGGGCCACTCCTCCGAACCGGCTCAAGTCGTTCTCACAAAACAACTTTTGCCTGATTCGGCGGCCCGATGCGCCCCTAATTTGAGATATGCGGGCTAGAGGGCGTCCATCTTGGCGGAAACCCGGGAACAATAGGCCGACATGAGAGTCCGAGGACAATCCATGCGGATTGAGCAAGCAATTCTTGGCGCCGGCCTAGCCCTCGTACTGTTGCTCGCCGAAAGGCCGGCGCTGGCCGAGCCGCCGACCTTCGGCCCGGAGCTCGAGGGCTTCGACTATCCCTGGCCGGTCAGGGACTACGCGTTCACGTCCCAGGGCGAGGCCATGACCATGCGATACATGGACGTGGCCCCGACGACGGCGCCGAATAGCGCGACGGCGGTCCTTCTGCACGGCAAGAATTTCTGCGCCGCGACCTGGGAGCAGACGATCCGGGCGCTCTCGGACCACGGCTATCGCGTCATCGCGCCGGATGAGATCGGCTTCTGCAAGTCGAGCAAGCCCGAGCGCTATCAATATAGCTTTCAGGCGCTTGCCGAGAACACACACGCGCTGCTCGAGTCGCTGGGTGTGCGAAAAATGATCCTGATCGGCCATTCGACCGGTGGAATGCTCGCGGCGCGCTACGCGCTCGTGTACCCGGACGACCTCGCGAGGCTCGTTCTTGTCAACCCGATCGGGCTCGAGGACTGGAAGGCGCTTGGCGTTCCCGCGCTCTCGGTCGACCAGTGGATCGAGCGCGAACGGACGACGACGGCGGAGCGCATCCGCGCCTACGAGCAGTCGACGTATTACGCCGGCGAATGGCGCCCGGCTTATGATCGCTGGGTCGGGATGCTCGCGGGCCTCGCACAAGGATCGGGCCGCGACATCGTCGCGCGCAACGCGGGGCTGATCGACGACATGATCTATACGCAGCCGGTCGTTTACGAGTTTCCGTTGATCCGGGTCCCGACGCTACTCATGATCGGCGACAGGGACACGACCGCAATCGGCAAGGACGTCGCCCCGCCGGAGGTGCGCGCCCGCCTCGGGCATTACCCGGAACTCGCGCAAACAACGCATGCCGCAATTCGAGGAAGCATGCTGATCGAATTCCCCGACGCCGGCCACGCGCCGCAGATCCAGGAGCCCGACAAGTTCAACGAAGCGCTCATCAAGGCGCTGGAGGGGGATAGCCGCTAAGGGGTCACAATCCAATCAGACCTTGCGCGCAGTCTGGCGGCCAACTGACAGGAAACTGACAGTCGGTAAGCTTAGGCAAGTCTCTCGTTGCCCAGACCAGGGCGAGGAGCAGGGTAGCTCCTTTGGGTCTGCCCCGGGGCCGACAGCCTCATTCCTCCCACCAATCGGCGGAGCGCTCGTAGCCGAAATGCAAGAGCAGCGGGGTCGCGCCGCGGTCGTGAAAATACCGTCTGCTTCGGCCGTCAAGAATATGGCGCCAGTAATCGCCGCCCCGGCGCTGCTTGAGGATGTCGTATATCGACCCCTTGGCGGGCTCATAAAGAAAGCCGTTGTAAGGGTTCTGCGCATATTTGTCGGAGCCCCTGTGCCGGCGGACGCATTCGCGGAGGACCGCAGCGGGCACATCCGCATTCATGAATCGGATCATTCCTCGTAGCGCCGTTTCGGGGCTCAAGACCACGTCCTCGTACCGGACGAATAGCACCTGCCGCGCCCCGCTTTGCCGCACCGCCTCAGCGACGTGGTCCGCCCAGCAACCCTCGGTGGCGTCGAGGCGCCAGATGCCCTCGTACGCTTCGGACAGCTCGGAGTACTGATGGCCGCCAAACAGGAATGTCATATAGAGAAAAGACAGCGTCGCGTTTCGCCCGTCGCGCACGAGATAAATCATCGGCGATCCATCGGCCGGAATTCGATGGCTTTTGATGATCTCGATGTGATCAAGGGCGTGGGTCAAGGCCGCGTCGGTCGGGTCCACGACATCGCCCGGATAGATGCTCTGTTGGGCGCGACCTTGCAGAAGCGAGAAATATTCCCGGACCAGGGTATTGCCCGAACGCGGGTAGGAAACGAGGTAGACGAGCTTCCGATTGCCGCGCTGCGCCCGGCGACGCCCGGAATCCGGGCGCGCCTGAATCCGGGCGTCGGAATCGCTCTCGGACATTGCAGACGAGCTCCTCGCTGGCGACGTATCTGTCACATCTCGCGGCTCAATAAGGCGCGTGGATGACCTCATAATCCGGCATGCCCCAGCAGAGATACCCCATGTCCCACGCCATCAGTCCGAGCCCCTCGGTCTCGATCTCGCCACGGCGGCCGAAGGTCGCCCAGGGGCCGGGATTGCGGGCCAGCTTGTGTTCCGCGCCATAGAGGTAGGGCGGAAAGATGAGGCCCTCGCGGTGGATGTCCGCGCGGATCATCAGAACTGTCCCGCCCACCGTATCGAGCCGCACCAGCGGACCCTGGCCGCGCAGGTCGTGAAGCAACAGGCGCCCGTTGTCGCGCCAGGCGTTGCAGTCATACGTTGGACCGCCGGGAGTGAGAACGCAGTGCGGATGCACGATGTCCTTCCCGGTCGCCAGCAGCCGGTGGATCAGATCCGGCGCAGCGTCGATCACATCGACATCGAGCCAGAGCACCCAGTCCTCGTCGGTGAGCGCGCGAGACAGCAGATGGTTGCGCGAACGGGCCAACGCGGCGCGGCGAACCAGTTGGATCTCGTGCGTCCAGCGGGACATGCCGGGCGGGAGGTGAAAACCCATGTCCCGCTTCAGGAGGCGACAGCGTCGGTAGCGTCGCCCCATCTGCGCCAGGCGCGCGCGCAGCGCCTCAAGCGTGCCGTCCTGGCTGTCGCTTTCGAGATAGGCCAAAGTGATCAGCGCGCGTGGGTAGCGCAGCCGGTCCAAGAGGCCGAAATGCGTGTCGAGGTGCGGCGCCGCATTCTTGACCGGCACCGCGATGAGGATCCGTGGGCTCATCCGACTTGGTCCAAGGCGGCCAAGAGGCGCCGCGCGACCGCTTCTGCGCCGAACTCTCTGCGGATGCGGATAGACGTGGCTTCGGCTTCGGCGCGGAATGGCGCGGGATCCGCCGCGAAGTCCCGCATCAACGCAAATGCCGCCGCATCGTCGGGCTCGGGCCAGAAATGGCCGTCGCTGTCCTCGAACCACTCATATCCGGAAAGGTTCTCGGCGGGCGCCATCCGGTGCGGCACGCGGCCACGCCAATCGGCCCCGAGATAGTCGACCGGCCCGCCATACCCCACCGCGATCACCGGGCGGCCGTGCGCGGCGGCGTCGAACCCGCCAAGCCCGAAACCCTCGGACCGGGACAAGGAAACGAAACAATGCCCCAGCGTATGCAGCCCGTCGATGAAATTGTCGGCCAGGTCGTCGTCGGCGATGACGGCGATGCGGGGCGGGGGCCGTCCGACTTGGTCTGCGGCGCGGGCGATGATCGCCGCCGCGACGCGGCTCGCGCTGCGATCGCGCGCCGGAGACGCGGGGTCGTCGAACAAGGCCTCGCGGCTCGTCTTGACGACGAGCGCGACCGAGTCCTCCTGGCGGAAGCTGCGCACAAAGCCGTCGAGGAGCGCGGCAAGCCGTTTGCGCGGGGACCAGGTGTTGATTGTGTAGAACACGATGTCGTCCGGTCGAACGGCGAGGTATTTTGCAAGCCCTGCGAGGCGCGCGGGCGATGGCGGCTCCAGCGCCTCGCGACAGAGATGAGGCGCGACCGTTGCGGCGGGAAGGCGCTTCGACTCAGCCCGCAGAACCGCAAGGTTGTGCGCCGACGGCACAATGAGATGGTCCATGCGGGCCAGATCGGGGAGCCATTTTGAAGGGAGCCGGTCGGTCTCCCAGGTGAAGATACCAATATGCCGCACGCCGGTCATGGGGCTCAGATGCAGCCGCCAGTAGCCCGGCACAACGTGGATAATGCGGACGCGGGCGTCGACTGGTCGAGACGTTGCTTCGACCAGCGGCTTGAGGCGGCTCTCGGCGCCCGCCACGCTGCGGGCGATGAGGCCGGCGCGGCCGCCGCTGAGCTCGACGTCCCCAATCCCCTGTCCGACGCGCAGGGACTCGAGGGCGCGGTACGGATAGGGCATCCAATGGACTTGGAACCCCGCTTCAACGAGCAGGCGCACGTAACCGACGGCGGCGACCCCGTAGCCCCCGGCGTCAGCGTTGGAAATGTATTCGATCGCGCGCATGCCGATCCTTCCGGGGCAGCGAAGCTCACGCTCAGACCGGCATCGTGCCATAATGGGTGGTGATGATGCTGGGATCGATCAGCACGTCGAACCCGAGCGTCCTGAGCCTGCGGCAGACCCAGAAATCTTCCGAAAGATAGTGGCCGCCGTGAACGCCGACGCGAAACACATCGTAATAGACTTCGGTGTCGGTATTGCCGACCATTGTGCTCATGCGCTCGTAAGCGCGTCCGTGGTCGATCGCGTCCTTAACGAGCGTGTCGCAGACTGCGCGCGACAGCAAGAGGGCGGCGGCGCCGACATTCTCCACTTTCAGGAGCGAGCCGGAGACGCCGACGCAACGGCCGACGTTCCAAATGCGGGCGCCGTTCGCGTCGAACCCTTTGAGTCCGACCGGCGCACCGATCACCGCCGTCCGGGCGTTCAGCATGCGAATGAGGCCCACAGCCGGCAGAGTCGTGTCCGCGTCGAGAAACAGGAGATGCGTGAGCTCGGTGCGAACATGAAAATTGGCGAGGATGGCATTGCGCCCACGGGTGATCAGGCTTTCGTTGCCGATCGTATTGAGCTCGTACCGGATGCCCGCGCTTGTGTACTCGAACAGGCAACGCAGGTAATCAATATGCACCATGCCGCCATAGGCGGGCGTGCCGATCATGAGGTTGCACTCAGCTAGGATGGACGGAGCGGCCGCGGCCGCCGATGCAGCAGGTTTGCGGGGAGACTTTCGCGGACGCGTCATTCCAGCTTTTCCATCGGGCGATGCATGTCGGGGTTGCCGGCGAGCTGCAGGGTCACTTCGCACATGCGGCGCAAGGCCTCGTCGGGCATCTCGCGAAGTTGTTTAAGCAAAGCGAGGTTGTTGCGGTAATGGGGGTCCTCCGCCGCGGTCGCGTTGGCTCTGCGATGCGCGAGGTGGAAGCCGGGGCTCTCCTTCACCATCGCCGCGCGCAGTCCAGCGCGCTTGATCTTGATGTCCATCGCATTGTCCTCCCCGCCCCAACCGAGGAATCTTTCATCCCAGCCGCCGAGTAGGGCCAGGAACGGGCGCTGGTACAGCACGAGACCGCCAGACAGCGGCGGGTATTCGCCCGATTGGATGCGGTCGCGCGCGGCCGCGCCGAAACTGGGATCGCTCAGGCAGGAGAGGTCGGAGCGAACCATCTCCGACTCGGCCTCGTCCAGATCGATGGCCGTCGAAAACGCCCGGACGACCGGCGCGCCGGCGCGCGCCGCGGCCACAGCCGTCGGCAGCGCCCGGCAGAGCACGTCGGCGTCGCCAAAGGCCAGGAGCGAACCCCGGCTCGCGCGCACGCCGACGTTGAACCCCCAGCTCTTGTTGAACGGGCCTGGGTTGTACACGAACAGAATATGCATGCTCGGGAAAGGCGCGAGGTCCCCCAACGTCGGCGCGACATCCTGCTCGACCACGATCGTCTCGGCGAGGGGCTGAAGTTTCAGCCAGGCCAGCACGGCCTCGAGATTGGTCCGACGCGCTGGATCGTCCGCCGCGCGATAGGTTATGATGTATGAAGTTGCTTGCAAATTGTCGGCCCCTATCGCTTTGGCATGCCCGGCCCGGAATGATCAGCTGCCTTTGCGTCACCCGCGGCGATCGTCTCGAGCTGCTCTCCGAGGCGGTGGCGGATTTTGTCGGCCAGACCTTCCCGGACCGCGAACTCGTGATCCTTCACGACGGCGACGGCGCCGTCGATGCCGGAATGCGGGCAATTGTAACAGCGCATCCTGGCGCGTCCATCCGTGTCGAGCGCGCGCCGCGCGGGCCCAGACTTGGCGAACTGCGCAACATCGCGATGGCGCGGGCGCGGGGCGAATGGATTTGTCAGTGGGACGACGATGACCGGCATCACCCCGAGCGCCTGCGGCTGCAATGGGAGCACGCGCAGTCCGAGCAGGCGGCGGTGAACTACCTGGTCGACCAGCTGCACTGGTTTCTGCCCGACAATATGCTGTACTGGGACGATTGGGGCCGCGAGCCCTACCCTATGAACGTCATCCAAGGCACAATCCTGGCGCGGCGCGAAGTGATGCCGCCCTATCCGGATCTCAGCCGGGGCGAGGACACCCTGCAGACCCATGCGCTGCTTCGGGCGGAGGCGTTGGGCGGCTTCCGGGTTTCGCGCCTTGGCGGCGCGGGGTGGTGCTACATTTACAGGTTCCATGGGCGCAACGTGTTCGACGCCGCGCATCACCGGGCGATCTCCGCGGCCAAGCAATTGCCCCCGGCCCGCCTCCTGCCGCGTCTGTCCCTGCTGCGGGAGCGTCTGAAGGATTATCGGCCGGCATTGCCCTCGCTGCGGACCACGCTCGGGAGCGATCACGTCATGCTCGGCGCGCCTTAAGGCCGGCTGGCCGTTGTTCGAGGCGCGGCGCTCAGCCAGACGTCTTTTTTCGCCGGACCGCGCGGGCCGCCGCAAGGCCGGCCATGCCAACTCCCAACAGCGCCATCGAAGTCGGCTCGGGCACGGCCATGGAAGACGCGGACGCCCAAATCGCATAATCGGCGCCCCTAGGGAAAGGGCCGGTCGTGAGGTCCAGTGGGCCAGCAAGAGTATGAATATGATCCACCGGAATGCTTTGCGTGTCTACGGCGAGCGCGACCCCGAATACTGACGGAGCAGGGGTGATAAGCGTGCAAAGATAATGCAGTGACATCGGGCAACTGACGATGTAGCGGTCACCCTCGCTGCGAAAGGTCGACAAAGCGGTTCCCAGCGCCGTCGAGGCGTCGGTGGCCATTGTGACGCTCGCAAAGAAGGGAGTGGGAGGGCTTTGGCCCGTGTCGGCCTCAAAAGTCACGTCATACGTGATTCCGTCGACGACGAGCCCATCGGCGCCTGTGACGGCCCCACTGCTGTTCGTGACGGGGACCACAGCCGCCTGGGCGCCCGAGGCCAACGCCATCTGGGTAGCGAGGGCCGCGGCCGCACTGGCCAAAGTCGGAAACCGCGACTGATTTCATGCCCCCCATCCCATCCCGCAGCAAAACGCGAATTGAAGGCTACCTCAACCGAATTTGTAATGGTTTTTTTGTGACGTCAACTCACGCAACTAAAGCCCGCGATTGTTCCACCGATTGTATAACGAACGGAATGGCCTAGTTTGCGGTAGTAGGCCGCGCGATTTCAGCGCCCTAGGCTCGCGTTATTGCAGCGCCGCTCTCAGCCCGCGACTAGCGCGCCGCGTCTCGTTCCACGATAGCCGGCAAAAGCAAGACCGGCGAAGCCGAGCAGCATCATGACCCACGTCGAGGACTCTGGGGTTGTCACGCTCGATACGAGGGTGACAACCGGAAAGTCCTGGGTCGTAAACGGAAAGAAAACGCCGTCGAAGCCGCCGGCGCCACATCCGCTAGCGCCAAGCACCGCCGCCGCTCCGACGCATACAGATACCTGCACCGGCGTGGTGAAAAGATTGGTGATAAGATCGAGCGAACTTGAGCCGCCGGCGGTATCGAATGAAAAGAAGAGCGGAAGGGCATCGCTGGACAGCGCGCCTCCGCCCGTCACGGTAAACGTGACGCTCATGCTGGAAAGGTCGGCCAGTTCGATGAAGCCGTCCGACTCGACGGCTCCCGTGAAGCTGCCGGTCAAGTCGCCGGTACCGGGCAGGCCGACATAGCCGCCCTGCGTAAAGTCATAGGTGTCGATTGTGGTCGCGCTGGTCGCTGGAGCGATGCCGGACATTGCGAGAAACGCGGACGCTCCAAGCGCCAAGATCCGCTTTGACATATCATCCCCCTGAGACGACGACCGTGTCGCGATTGTGGCTCTGCCGATAACAAGACTTTTGCAAGACTGAAATATCGCCGAGACCCGACCCTGGCGTGCAAATGCGTTTCGGCTCATCGGTCCGAATGCAGGCTTAGGACACTCGCCCCCTCAAATTCGGACATTGAGGGGCAACTTAGGACAGCACTAAGGGTTGTGTTAACTACCGCAAACTAGGCCATTCCGATAACGAAAGGCAAGCCAGCGCTCCGGCTGACGTCGGCCGCCGCAAGATCAAAACTTGGAAAACGCCTTGTCCCCGGCGCGGCCGGCGCCGGGGGCTGGCCCAAGCGTGTTCAGCCGGATTTCTTCTTGCGCCGAAGCGCGCGCGCCGCCGCGACGCCCGCCATGCCGACCCCCAAGAGGGCGGCGGGAGGCGGCTCAGGCACGGACGTGAGCGTGGGCGGCGGGGACCCAGCGGTCCAGACCGCATACACGTAAGGTTGACCAGGAGAAATGCCCCCTTCGAGGGCGGAGACTGTTGCGCTGGTTACCAACACTATGGCAGCCAGGTTGTCCTGATGCGGGGTGACGATCCTGCAGGACCAATCCGGGGACGATGGGCAACCTGCAATAAAGGGGAAGGGCGCCCCCAACGACCCGATTTCGTCTGCCAGCGCCTGGGACGCGAGGTAAGCGGCATGAAGGCTCGGAAAGTATTTCCCGTCTGCTGTGCCGGAGGGGTCAAAGGTCACGTCATACGACGTTCCGTTGAACGGGAGCTCATAGATTTCGGTCAAGACGCCGTCGTTTTCGTAGGCCGTCGCGCCGGTGTCTTCGTTTGTGATTTCCGTCACTTTCGCTTGGGCGCCGGAAGTCAACGCCATCTGTGTCACGAGGGCCGCCGCCGCGGTGGCGAGAGTCGAAAACCGCGCCTGATTCATGCCGCCCCTCCGCTCTTCAGAAAAAAAGGAATTGGAGGCCACCTGTATGCTTTATAGTGGTGTTTTTCTCCGGCGCCAACTTCGGATAATTGCGCAAAAAAAGCCGGGAAAACCCATTAAGCTTCGCCGCGCGCTCGATTGCTGCCGCGGCGACCGGCGTTGCGGCAACGGCTTGACGCCCGCCCATTCGCAATCTCGCCGCTCGCGACCCGAGCCGGCTGGGGAACGATGACGAAGACCGACCCGGACCGGCTGCCCACGGACGCCGTGCTGCTCAACCCGGCAAGCCTGTGGGCCATTTCGGACTTCGTCGTTCACGACGGCCGGGATGCGCCGCCGGAATTCCGGTTCAATCCGCCGGTGGTGAGCCGCTTTCTCGCTCGCATAGCGACCGTGGGCGACGGCGACATCGTCTGCGTTAAAGCGAACCTGTGCAGAGCCTTCTTCGCGATCGCCTTTCCCAGGTTGCGCGCCCGGATTGTCCTTTTGACCGTGGAAGGCGACTGGGGAGCGCCCGGCCCCCACCTGCCTCAACTGGACGATGACCGCATCATCTGCTGGTTCGGCCAGAACTGCGATCTGGCGGCGCCGCATCCGAAGTTCGTGCCGATGCCGCTCGGCGTTGCGGCGCCGCATTGGCCGCACGGCAATCAACAAGCCTTGCTGCGGGCGCATCGAGGCATGCCGGCGGTGGCGAACAAAAAGCTCCAGGCTCATGCATCGTTCCACCTGACGCTTTCCCACCCGGAACGGGCCGAGGCATGGTCAAAGCTGCAGCGCCGAGCCGGTTTGGTATTCGAGCCGCAACGGCTGCCGCCGGAGAAGCTTTGGGCCAGGTACGCCGACTACGCTTTCGCCGTGTCGCCACGCGGCGCCGGCCTGGACTGCCATAGGACCTGGGAAGCCTTGGTGTTGCGGACCATTCCAATCGTCAAATGCTCGACGCTCTATCCGGTGTTTGAAGGATTTCCGGTTGCGACGGTCCACGACTGGCGTGATGTCACACTCGCCGCAATGGCGGCGTGGCGGGCCGCGCTGACGGACAAATTCACAGCCAACATGTTCCGGCGCCTGACGGCGCCGCACTGGACCTCGCAGATACTTGCGGCTGCTGCCTCAGTGAAGGGCGCCTAGATTAGCGCCTGGACCCGGCTGTCCGGCTCCCCGCCAAGAGGGGCCAGACCCGCTCCGCGAAGGCTTCGAGGCGCCCAGCCTTACACAGCGACCGCGGCCGCTCTTGCAAAAATCGACCTCAACCGGAGTTCTTCTTGCGCCGAACCGCGCGCGCCGCCGCGACGCTGGCCGTCCCAACCCCTAACGAGGCCAGCGGCGGCGGCTGTCGGTGTTAGCCATTCCCCACATCATTGGCGAACAACCGCTATCTTCAGCGAGGCGGTCACCGGCGTAAGCATGCGGATAGGGTTTTGACCCTGGGGCCGAGCCCGGCTGGCCCTCGATCCGCTGCACTGGCTACTCCTACCTTGACCATGACGCCAGTTTCGACGAAATAGCCGCCATGACCGCTGCCTTGCTCCTCCGACCGCGCCGACGTTGACGGGCATTGTTTCGCGCGCGAGCGCGACGATATTTCCGGTTCGGTTTCACGAGGCGATCATGGCGACAATCTTCATCGACGGCGAGGCGGGGACGACGGGCCTGCAAATTCGCGACAAGCTTGCGGGCGTTTCGGGCCTCAAGCTTGCCAGCCTGTCGGCCGAGGCGCGCAAGGACCCGACCGCCAAGCAAGCGCTTTACGGAGACGTCGAGGTCGTGATCCTCTGCCTGCCGGATGAGGCGGCGAAAGAGGCGGCGCATCTCATTGACGAAATGGGCGACAACGCGCCCCGCGTCATCGACGCGTCGTCGGCGCACCGGGTCGCGCCTGGCTGGACGTATGGGTTCCCCGAGCTGATCGCAGGGCAGGGCGAGGCGGTCGCCAAGGCCAAAAAGGTCACCAACCCCGGCTGCCATGCGACTGGCGCGATCGCGCTCCTGCGCCCGCTTGTCGACGCGGGCGTGATGCCTAGGGAGATGACCGTTTCGGTCTGGTCGGTCAGCGGCTATTCAGGCGGCGGCAAGACGATGATCGAGGCCTATGAGGCCGGAAGGGCGCCCGCCTTCGAGCTCTACGCGCTCGGCCTCGAACACAAGCACATGCCCGAAATCCAGCTCTATTCGGGCCTGACGACGCGGCCCATCTTCGCGCCCTCGGTCGGTAATTTTCGGCAGGGCATGCTGGTCTGCGTGCCGCTGCATCTCGACGCTCTGCCAGCGAAGCCGACGCTCGCCGACCTTCGCGCGGTGTTCGAGAAGCACTACCGGGGGCAGATGCATTTCCGTGTCGCGCCTGCGGGAGAAAATGCGCGCCTCGAGCCGGAATCGCTCAACGGGACTAACGACATCGAAATCCACGTCTTCGCCAACGAGAGCCGCCGACAGGCGGTGCTGGTCGCCAAGTTCGACAATCTCGGCAAGGGGGCATCGGGCGCGGCGGTGCAGAACCTCATGCTGATGCTGGGGAGCCGGTAGCTGCGCGCGGCGCCGCGGTCATCGACCGCGGCTACAATGGCGGCTCTCCGTGGTCCCACCTATTCCCTCCCTGATAACCGCGAATTGTCCCCTGTTGCCGTCCTGTTCGGGCGCACTTTAGTTTTGGCGCCAAAGTATTTGATATCAAAGACTTTTTGGCCGCCTGATCCGCCGCAGGCGCGCTCTTGCTCCCTGTTATGTCCCTGCTAGCAGGGAGAACTACCTCCGCCCGCCGAGCTCGTCGATGTGCCGCAGCAGGTCCGCGGGGTCCTCATAGACGCGGAACGCCGTAGCCTGCTGCAGTTCCTCAGCGCCGTAGCCGCCGCAGAGGAGGCCGACGCCAAGCGCCCGGCAGCGCGCCGCCGCCAGCATGTCCCAGATGCTGTCGCCGACGACGAACGCCGTCTCGATTGGCGCGCCGAGCCGCTCGGCAGCGGCGAGGAACAGGTCCGGATCGGGCTTGGCGTATTTGACCTGATCGCGGGTTACGACCGGCGATTTCTCCGGATCGACGCCGAGCGCTTTGAGGTTCACCGCGGCCGTCTCCATGCGCCCGCTGGTCGCGATCGCCCAGCGGATGCCGGCGCCGCTCAGCCAGGACAGGAGTTCGCGCGCGCCGGGAAGAGGGCGGATGCGCTCGCCCATCCGGCGGTAGGCGGCCGCATGGGCCTTCCGTAATCGCTCGCCGCGCTCGTCATCGATCGCTACGCCTGTTTCCCGAACGAGCTGGTTGGTGAAGAGGCCGCCGGACATGCCGATCTTGCGGTGGATGCGCCAGACGGAGAGCTCGATGCCTTCGCTGTCGAGCGCCTCCTTCCAGGCGAGCACATGTTCATAGACGCTGTCGACGAGCGTGCCGTCGAGATCGAACAAGAAAACGGGTTCGATGCGCATTCAACAGCCCTCTATTTTGGCCGTTCGCGGATTGCCCCTAGACGCCTTCGACCAGAACAAGGCGAGCAGAGCTGCACTCGTCGCGGATCGACTTCAGTCCGCGATAGACCGCCCCATTGTAGAACTCTTCCGCGGCTCTGGCAGAGGGAAATTCCAGGAGCACGAATTCGGCGCGGCTCCCAATCCCCTTCTAGGATTTTATGAGCGCCGCCCCGAACGAGATATTTTCCGCCTGCGGCTTCGAGCGCCGGTTTCACGCCGGCCATGAACTCCTGGTAGCGGCTCATATCGCGGATCTCGACGTCGAAGATGAGATAGGCCGCCATGATCGATCTCCCTCGTCATGATCGCACGCGCGCCATGCCGACAATTCCGCGGATTGCGAGCTCCAGGACCAGTCCTGCAACATAGGCCAGCGCGCAACAGAACAATGCGGCGGCGACGACCCTCAAAGTCATATCGCCGGCAAAGTCATATGAGCCGCCGTTGAGCGCGCGCATGACGAGCGTGAAGGGCAGGGCGGCCAAAACAAGCGGCAGGTCGGCGAACCAGGTTCCTGCGCGCCGCAGATAGTCGACATAGAGCGCGATGAAGACGAGCGCATAGATGGCCGCGAACACGAGGCCCGTCCACGAGCGCAGGCTCCTCGCGCTCAGGCCGCCGCCTTCCACGCAACGACGCGCTGCGCCTGACGCCCGAGCCCGTCGACGCCAAGCGACACCGTGTCGCCCGGTTTGAGAAAGCGCGGCGGCTTCTTGCCCTGGCCGACCCCGGGCGGCGTCCCGGTTGTGATGACGTCGCCGGGCTCGAGGATCATGAAGTGCGAGATATAGGAGACGAGCTGCTTGACGTTGAAGATCATCGTCGCGGTCGAGCCGGTCTGCATGCGCTCGCCGTTCACGTCGAGCCAAAGATTGAGCTTCTGCATGTCTTCGATCTCGTCCGGCGTGACCAGCCACGGGCCGAGAGGACCGAAGGTCGGGGCGCTCTTGCCCTTCACCCACTGTCCCGACCGCTCCAACTGAAACTCGCGCTCGGAAACGTCGTTGCAGACGCAATAGCCCGCGACATGGGCCAGGGCCTGCAATTCGCTCACATAGCTCGCGCGTGTTCCGATCACCATCGCGAGTTCCACCTCCCAATCCGTCTTGGTTGATCCTTTCGGAATGACCACGTCGTCGTTGGGGCCGACGATGCAGGACGGCGCCTTGGTAAACAGCACCGGCTCCTTGGGGACCGCCATGCCGGACTCGGCGGCGTGATCGGCATAATTGAGCCCGACCGCAACGAAATTGCCGACGTGGCCGACGCAGGGCCCGATTCGCGGCGCGCCGCGGACGGCTGGAAGCGAGCCCGGCTTGATCTTTGCGATCCGCGACAGAGTGCGCGGATCGAGCGTGGAGGCGTCGATGTCGGCGACGACTTCACTCAAATCGCGCAGTTTTCCTGCGTCATCTATCAGTCCCGGCTTCTCTTTGCCCGCTTTGCCGTATCGAACGAGTTTCATCCTCCCTCCCTCGCGCAAGGACAGCCGGCGGGTCGGACGCCATTCGTCTTCGCGCCCGCCGGATCATAAAGTGGAAGATAGGGCTTACCAGAAGCCACGACCGGCGAAACGTCAATCTTGCAATCGATTTTATTCGTTTGAAGCGACGCACACAGATTTGATGCGTCAGACATATGGATTTTTTCCAGCGGTCGCCTAACTTCTTTCCGTTCGCATCCGAGTCGTCCGGACGCGCCTGTGGACAAAATGACTCCAGCGCGTGACGCTGAATCCTTGTGCATGAACGCATTTGCCCGAAAAAGAGGCTTGAACCCGGTTTTGTGTTGATGTTCTGTTCGGATGCACGAATGCGGTCGGGCCGACTATACACACACAATAGACGTCAATCGTCGAAAAGCGAAAAGAACTGAAAAAATGTCAACGTTGGAACGCATCGCCCTCTTCATCGACGGCGCCAATCTCTACGCCAGTGCGAAAGCTCTTGGCTTCGATATCGACTACAAGCGTCTCCTCAAGGAATTCCAGGCCAAGGGGCGCCTGATTCGAGCATTCTATTACACGGCTCTTGTGGACGATCAGGAATATTCTTCCATTCGTCCACTGGTCGATTGGCTCGATTATAACGGCTACTCCGTGGTGACCAAGCCGACCAAGGAGTTCGTGGACTCGACCGGCCGCCGAAAGGTCAAGGGGAACATGGACATCGAACTTGCCGTGGACGCAATGGAGATGGCCGAGCACGTCGATCTCCTGGTGCTGTTCTCCGGCGACGGCGACTTCCGCTCTCTCGTCGAGGCTATTCAGCGCAAGGGCGTCCGGGTTGCAGTCGTGTCGACGATATCGACCCAGCCGCCGATGGTGGCGGACGAACTGCGCCGGCAGGCGGACGAGTTCATGGATTTGGCGCAGCTCATTCAACGGATCGGTCGCGATCCGGGAGAGCGGCCGGTGCGCGCGGAGAACCATCGGCGCGCGCAATTCGCCCCGATCCAGCAGCCGGTCGAAGAACCGGTGCGCGAATAGGAACTGCAAGGCCCGCGATGGCCTTCGACATCGGGCCGTCGCGTGACTGCGCGGCCTGTCCCAGACTTGTCCGGTTTCGCGAGGCGAATCGCGCGGCCTTTCCCGATTGGTCGAATGCGCCCGTTCCATCGTTCGGGGAGGCAAGCGCTCGGCTCTTGATTGTCGGGCTCGCGCCCGGCTTGCGCGGCGCGAATCGCACCGGACGCCCGTTCACCGGCGACTACGCGGGCGATCTACTTTATGAGACGCTGCTTCGGTTCGGCTTCGCCTCCGGCGTCTATGACCGGCGGCCCGACGACGGTCTTAAGCTAGTCGACTGCGCCATCGCCAACGCGGTGCGTTGCGTACCGCCGCAAAACAAGCCCACCCCGCAGGAAATCAAAACCTGCCGCGTCTACTTGACGCAGTCGATTGGCGCGCTTCCGAGGCTGCGCGTCGTGCTTGCGCTCGGCCGGGTGGCGCATGAAACGGTCCTGCGCGCCTTCGGCGCCAAGGCGGCTGCGCTCCCATTCTCGCACGGAGCGCGACACGCGCTGAAACCGGCAGGCCCGATCCTCTTCGACAGCTACCATTGCTCGCGCTACAACACCAATACCGGCGTCTTGACCGATACGATGTTCCGAAACGTTTTCGCCGCGATCCGCGCCGAACTCGACCGCTCCTAAGAAGGGGCGACGCCGTCCAGGACCGCCGCGGGCAGGGGAGAGCGACGTGAGCGCAGAGATATTCGGCCGAATCGACGGGGCCCCGGTGTACGAGGCCGCAATCACTTCCAAAGCGGGAGCGAGTGCAAAAATTCTCTCATGGGGCGCGGTGCTGCGTGACTTCGTGGCGCCGACAGCGAAGGGCCCACAGCGAGTGGTGCTCGGATTGAATTCGATTGAGGATTACCTCGCCTATTCGCCGCACTTCGGAGCCGTGCCGGGGCGGTTCGCCAATCGGATCGCCAATGGCCGATTCACGCTCGACGGCGTCGAGCGCCAACTCGATCGAAAGCCTGGGCAAAAGCACACTTTGCATGGCGGGCCCAAGGGGTTCGGCCACAGGCTCTGGACGCTCGTCGCTTCCGACGTGGCATCCGTTTCGCTCTCGCTCGCGTCTCCCGACGGCGACGCCGGTTTTCCCGGCGCCCTAACCGCGACCTGCGTCTATCGCATGCTGGAGCCCGCGACGCTGAGGGTCGAGCTTTCGGCGGTTTCGGACAAGCCAACCGTCGTCAACCTTACCCAGCATTCGTATTTCAACCTCGACGGCTCGCCGGACATTCTCGATCATGAGGTCGCGCTCTTGGCCGACTTTTACACGCCCGCCGACGCCGATCTCATTCCGACTGGCGAGATTCTTGCCGTCGCAGGAACGCCTTACGACTTCCGCTCCGCGCGGCCGGTCCGCCATCCGAGCGCGATTGCTTACGACACCAATTTCGTCGCCTCCCGCCAGCGCGGTCCAGACGGGCTCGCGCCGGTCGCGCTCGTGCGTTCGCCGATCAACGGCCTCACCATTGCGCTCTTCACCACCGAGCCAGGCGTTCAGTTCTATGACGCAGCCACGCTCAATTGCCCGGCGCCCGGACTCGGCGGCGTGCGGTACGGCGCGCATGCGGGGCTTTGCCTCGAGCCGCAGGCGTTCCCGGATTCGCCGAACCGGCGCCACTTCACCGACTGCGTGCTTCGGCCGGGCGGCGAATACCGGCATGTGAGCGAGTTTCGCTTCTCAAGCGGCGAATAGTAAGTTGCGAGTAGCGAGTGGGGAACCACTCGCCATTCGCCATTTCGCCCTCTTACTCCCGTCCGAGACTCTCGCCGGGACCGGCTTCCGCCAGCGCCTTGCCGACTTCGAGACCGAGATCGTCCATCGACGTCTCCTCGCGAACCGTAAGGTCTTCGCCCTTCGCCTGTCGCTCGGCCTGTTCGGGCGAGCGGGCGACGTTGACGGTCACCTTCGCCTCGAGTTCCGGATGCAGATGGACAGGGACGATGTGCAGGCCGAGCATCTTGATCGGGTGCAGGATGGCGACATGGCCGCGCTGGACCGGGCGCCCGGCGGCGGTCAACGCCTCGGCGATATCGCGCGCGGAGACAGAGCCGTAGAGCTGCCCCGTCTCACCGGCCTGGCGGATGATGACCACCGCAGTCCCGTCGACCTTCGCGGAGAGTTCGCCTGCGCTGCGCTTGAGCTCATGGTTGCGCGCTTCCAGATCCGCGCGCTGCGCCTCGAACTTCTTCTTGTTTGCTTCGGTGGCGCGCAAAGCCTTGCCGCGCGGCAGCAGGAAGTTGCGGGCGTAGCCGTCCTTGACGCGAACCGTATCGCCCATGTGGCCGAGCTTGCCGACGCGTTCCAGCAAAATGACGTCCATCGTTCTTCTCCTATTTGTGCGTGGTTGGTTTTGGGGTCGGAAGGAAAGCCGGGCGGGCGCGCAGCCTCGCGAAGGCGTCGACGAGGCCAAGGGCAGCGACGACGGGCAGGATGTATTTCCCAAGCACCACGCAGCTGGAGTACAGCAGAACCAGCATCACCAGCCTAAGGAAGCCGGCGAGGAAACCGGTGCCGCGCGACAGCGCGTGCACGACCGCGAGACCCTGGAGAACGAACGCGCCACCAAGTCCGCCTACGAGGACGGAAAAGTATTGCGAGGCCGGAGCTGGGAGCGCGTAAGCGCCCGCCCCGCAGGCCAACAACACAATGCCGAGCGGCCAGGGCAGGCGGAGCGACGTCGGCAGGTCCGGCCATGCTCTGCCAAGACGCCGCGATAGTTGCGTCGAGCGCGCGGCTGCATAGAGATTCACGCACAACATCAGCATCGTCGAAGCGGCGATCGCCGCAGGACCGAAGCGCACGAGCGACTGGGCGAATTCGCGGGCTGACAGACTTTCCGGTCCGCCCTCGAAGGCTTCGCCGACGAGCGCCGCAAGCACTTCCGAGACTTTGCTGACCCCCTTTGCATAGCCGCCGTAGACGACGATCATCGTAGTCAGCGCAGCGGCGGCGCCGAGCATTCCGATCACCGAGGCGAGAACGACGATCGAGCCGACGGAAGCCCGCGTGGTCGGGTCCGATCCTCGCTCAAAATAGCGACCGAACGGCGCGACCGCGAAAGCCGCCAGAGCCCACGCTGGCCCGGCCACCGAAGCCGCGAACATGAGCCCGGACGCCGGCTCCGCGAGCAGGCCGAGCGCAACGACCGACACCGCGGCCGCGACCGCGCCCGCGTCGAGGCCCCAGCCCAGCGTCGCAATCATGATCGGCAATGGCGCCAGATAGGCGAGCGCCATCGCGAGCGGACTCGTCTCCGCGCTCACTGCGAACAGGAGGGCGGCGGCGCATCCCGCGCCGATCGCGACGACAAATCGAAAAATCATGGCGCTGTCCCGCTTGGCCTTGCGGTTAGGAGGCGACCGGCGGCTCGCCTCCAACTGTCGCCTCGAACGATCACATGATCGGCGCGGCGGCTTAACGGATCGGACGGTCCAGCCGCCCGATCGTCTTTTAACGTATCACGTAGGGCAAGAGGCCCAGAAAACGGGCGCGCTTGACCGCTTGCGCGAGCTCACGCTGTTTGCCGGCGCTGACCGCGGTGATCCGCGACGGCACGATCTTGCCGCGCTCGGAAATGTAACGCGACAGCAGGCGGGTGTCCTTGTAGTCGATCTTCGGCGCGTTGGCGCCGGAGAACGGGCAGGACTTTCGGCGGCGGAAGAAGGGGCGGCGGGGGGCGGCGGCCATCAGATCGCTCCTGCAGTCACGTCATCCCGCTGCCGGCGCGGCGGGCGGTCCGGACGGTCGCCGCGATCGGGCCGGTCGCCGCGATCGCCACGGTCGGGACGGTCGCCGCGGGGCGGGCGCGGGCCGCGCTCGTCGCGATCCGCGTCGTCGCGCTTGCGCAGCATGGCGGAGGGGCCGGCCTCGTGCTCGTCGACGCGAATGGTGAGGAAACGGATGACGTCCTCATTGATGCTGAGCGTGCGCTCGAGTTCGACGACCGCCTCGGAAGGGGCGGCGATGTTGAGCAGCGTGAAATGCGCCTTGCGATTCTTCTTGACGCGGAACGCCAGCGACTTCAGCCCCCAGGGCTCGACCTTGGTGACTGCGCCGCCGAGCGAGGCGATCTTTTGCTTGATCTGTTCCGTCAGCGCCTCGACCTGTTGGGCGGTGACGTCCTGGCGCGCCAGGAAGATATGCTCGTAAAGAGCCATGTCTTGCCTTTCCTTTTGCTTCTCGCTCCCCGCGCGGAGCCCTCCGAGCCCGAGAAAGGCTCGAATCGGATCGTTCGAAGGCGGGAACACGGGAAGCCGGAACCTCGAGGGTCCCTGCCGCAGCGCCAAAACATGCGTGAGGCGTTCCGTTCAGCCCCCGGCGGGACGCAACGAAGGCGCTCTCATACAGAGACATCGCCTGCGCCGCAAGCCGAATCTGAGCGCTTTCACGCGATCGTTCATCTCAATCCGGCGCACGGAAGCTCAGGATCCGATCCGTCGGAAAGTCGTATAATTTGCCCGTTTCGGTCCATTCGGGGGAGCAGATTTCGACGATTTTCGGCGCGAGCTCTTCCGGGACGCGTAGCGCCATCGGATCTTCGCCGGGCATCGCCTTGGCGCGCATCCGCGTGCGCAGCGGCCCTGGATTGACGAGCATGACCCGAATGTTCGAGGTGTTGAGCGTCTCCGCGGCATAGGTCCGGGCGATGGCATCGAGCGCCGCCTTGGAGGTTGCATAGGGACCCCAATAAGCGCGGAGTTCCGCCCGGCTCGCGACCCCTGAGGTGATGAACGCGACCCGTCCCGACGGCGAGCGGCGTAGCAGAGGATCGAGGGAGCGGATCAGGCGCCAATTGGCGGTCACATTGAGCGCCATGACGTCATCCCATTCCTTTGGGTCGACATGATGCAGCGGCGACAGGACGCCGAGCGCGCCGGCGTTGCCGACAAAGGCGTCGAGCCTGCCCCAGCGGCGATAGAGCGCCTCGCCGAGCCGGTCGATCGCGGCGAAGTCCCGCAAGTCCATGGGCGCGAGGGTGACCGAAGTTTCTGCGCCCGGCCGCGGCGCGCGGATCTCGTCATCGAGTTCCTCGAGCGCGCCTTGCGTGCGGGCGAGCGCAACGACGTGCGCGCCTGCGCGCGCGAGGGCGACCGCGGCCGCCCGGCCGATGCCGCGCGAGGCGCCGGTGACGAGCGCAACGCGATGAGGCGGCTCAAGTTCCGTGGCGCTCAAATCGATGCTCCTTCTGTCGCTTGCCGGAATTCAGCGGGGAGGATAACGCAAGCGCGCCCGGGCTGTTCGAAAGCCTCGATGGAGAGGTTTGGGAGGGCCGTCGGCTGTGCGCGGAACGGGAGTGGATCGCGCGGTTTTATGGGCTTGCCGGACATGAAAATAAAGTCCAAAACCACCGAGAGAAACGCGCGGGCCGCACGATTGGCGCCACGCAAAGGGTTGAGGGCAGGCGCCCCTGGGAAGGCGCCATCGTATTGAGGCTCGACATGCCAAACGCAAAAGGTGGCCGCGAATCGGGAAAGACCGTGACTCGTGCCGACTTGTCCGAAATCGTCTACCAGCGCGTCGGCTTGTCGCGCACGGAATCGGCCGAACTGGTCCAATCGGTCCTCGACGAGATCTGCGACGCCGCGGCGCGTGGCGAAACCGTGAAGCTTTCCGGATTCGGCTCATTCGTCGTTCGCTCGAAGGGCGAGCGGATCGGACGCAATCCCAAGACCGGCGTCGAAGTGCCAATCCTGCCCCGTCGCGTCATGGTCTTCAAACCGTCCAACGTCCTGAAGGCCAGGATCAACGGGCGCGACGCGACCGCGGCGAAGGACTAGAGTTCCCGCGAAGGCGTCCTCCGTTCGCTCACCATCTGGCGTTCTCGCGCAGGTCGGCGGATACTGGGCTTCTTGCCGGCGACGGAGTTGATGATTCGCTTCGCGCGGGCGCTTGCGACGAGCTTAAAGAATGGAGAAGAGCCCCGAGGCCTTTCGAACGATTCGCGAAGTCGCGGACGCAATGGCTCTGCCGCAGCACGTGCTGCGCTTCTGGGAGACCCGCTTTCCTCAAATCCGGCCACTGAAGCGGGCGGGGGGACGGCGCTATTACCGGCCCGACGACATCGAGCGGCTGCGCTTGATCAAACGGCTTCTCTACGACGAGGGCTATACGATCAAGGGCGTTCAAAAGCTGTTCAAGGAGCAGGGGGCGCAGGCCTTGACGAACGGCGCGTTCGACATGAGGCCGGCTTTCGATGCGGCGACGTCAGGCGAGTTCGCTCTCCCGATGGAGCGGGATCCCGTCCCGGCGGCCGACGCTGCTGCGCTCGAGGAGCGCCGCCGAAGCGCGGCGACGGCGGACCGAAGCGGACCTAAGCCTTCGCGATTGACGGCCGAAGACGTCGCGGCGCTCCGCGACAGTCTCGAGCACATTCGGCAGGCCGAACGAATCCTGATCCAGGCCCGTTCGCCGGAAGCCTGAACGTCACTTGAACGTCACACCGCTGCATTGCCAGCGGCGACTGGGGTCCCTATAAGGAGCGCCGTCGGAGTGTAGCGCAGCCCGGTTAGCGCACTAGTCTGGGGGACTAGGGGTCCCGAGTTCGAATCTCGGCACTCCGACCATTTAACCTCTTGAAATAATTATCACTTTCTGGGTTGCTCGGGCCGGCGCGGTGCCTCGGAAATCGCGGAGTGACCACCGAGTGACCACGTCGCCGCCCACGCGCGCCGTTGATGACCGTTGACGCTGTGTTGCGACTGTTGACCCTGAACAACAACGGTCTTGCTACCGTTTTTTCGGACTGCGGCGGCCGCGTCCTCGTCGGGGGGGTCAGGAAGGACCCGCTCTATTTGAGGGGCGAGGGGCGCGATCGAGCGGGAGACTCCTCGCGTCGGTCGTGAAAGCCTTTGGAGCGCCATGGCACGGGCCAACCCGGAATTGCTTTTTGGGGAAAAGACGGTTGGGCCCCCCGCGCGCCGCCCTTCATGCCCATCGCGTGTCAGCGCGCTCGCGGAGGCGGAGAAAGGCCGATGCCGCTCGGAGACTCACAGAAGGCCGCCAGTCGATATCCGACCCGCGCGGCTTTCACGGTAGCGCGAACATGCGCCAACGCCATCAGGCGGCCTAGCCTGCCTCGCCGTCGCGCCGTGAGGAGCGCGTCTATTGCGCGATCTCGGCCGAGATCTTTCCCGGTTCGACGCTCACGCCGACGCCCACGCCGTCAAACGCGCCTTCGGCCGGGGGATAATAGCGGAACGCATAACCGTGCGGGTTGATCTCCCGGTGGTCACGGTAGACGCTTACAGCCTCCTCGACAATGCTCTCGACCTCGCGCTTTGAGGCCCCGGCCGGCGCCAGGTCGACGACGAGGACGCCAAGCGCCGCGGCCGCGAGGGTCTTGATGTCCAATATCCCCGCGGTCGTCTCGCCGTCGGCCTTGGGAATATCGCTCGCCAAGTCGACGATGATGAAATGGCCGTCCGAAGCGCCGCATGTCAAAGCGCCATAAATCCCCGACGTGCTGATCGGCTTAATAACGCACTAGCGTCGGCCGGTCGGGCGCCGGGATGGCGGCGGCGGAATAATCCAGATCGAGCCCGAGATGGCCGCTTTTGGCGAGCCCTTCGGCCAGCCGCTGCTCGAACGCATCGCAGGACATCGCCGAAGTCGGTTGCGGCGCGCCCATGGCTTCGCCGGTCGCGATTGCGAGAGAATGGCCGCCAAAG
Source organism: uncultured Alphaproteobacteria bacterium (assembly GCA_963721905.1). Lineage (GTDB taxonomy): Bacteria > Pseudomonadota > Alphaproteobacteria > Rhizobiales > Beijerinckiaceae > Roseiarcus. Next base: position 17,452 of record CAVRMF010000012.1, on the reverse strand, counting down.
CGAAGGCTGTGGTTTTGCGCGTGGCCCCTACTCGTCATTGCTCGCGTTCAGATCCTCGCCGGCGATCGATTGAGGCTTGGCCTTCAGCTTGACGCCAGGCTCGCTGCCGTTCGTAAACTCGACGCCGGCGCCCTCGAGGGCGAAGCGTAGAGCGTCCATCGTGCGAGCGTAAGGCTCACGTTTCCCGGATTCAAAGTCGGCGATGGTTGCGCGGCCAACGTTGGCTTTCGCGGCGAGATCGGACTGCGACCACCCAAGGAGGCCGCGCGCGGCCCGAAGCTGTCCTACTGACATCACTACCAACCTCATGCAAATTGTCTTGACTTTAGACGCAAATCAGTCATTTTGCATGATGTAGCACGAACCGATGTCAGGAGCAAATCGTGACCATATCGACCGAAACCCCCTCCCGCCGCGTCGCTCTCGGCGCACTTGCCAGCGTTCCGGCGCTCGCGCTTCCCCTTGGCACTCTTGCTGCGGTCCCTGCCGGCGCCGCGGCGGGCCCCGGACTAGAGCCAGAGCTCCATGCTCTCATCACCGGCTGGCATGAGACCCACCGCCGGCTCATTGAAACTCATGCCGCTTGCTGCGTGGCTGACGACCGCGCCCATTGCCCAGTTCCGCAATCACTCATTGCGACCGAAAGTGACGCCAGCAAATGGAGCCACGCGGTCGTCGTCGGCGAACCGTATAACGAGCAAGACGTGGTCCAACTGCGAAGGTGGATGGGCCTGTCGAGCCGTCCGAAGGGGTCGTTCCCACACAACATCCTCCCGGCTAGCGAATTTGATGATCGAGCCAATGAAATCATTGCCTCTTGGGACAGCTGGCAGTCGGAGTGGGAGGCCGCCCGAGAGCGCGAAGGCGTCGCCGGCGCGAAAGCGCTCTGGCGACAAGCGGTCGAAAATTATCACGCGATGGGTCATCGCGTTGCAAAGCTACAGGCAAAGACGATGGCTGGCGTCATCGCCAAGGTTCTCGCTGCCGCGTCCCACGTCACGGAAGACGAACTGGAGGAGGATGCTCACTCCGCTGTTCTCGCGGGTGCAGCGATGGACGCCGCGGCTCTTGCCCAGGACGCCGATTTCGCGCCCTTTTTTTTTGGCGCGCCTCATCGAACAGCCTAGGAGGGTTGGCCAATGTCTGACACGGTAGAATTCTTGATCAAGGCTCTGCTCGCCGAAAAGGAAGTGTTGCGCGCCGAGCTTCCGGGGTCCTCACGCCGCCGGGCATCAGTGATTCGTAAGGAACTCGCCGTGTGCGAGTCACTAATCCGAAGGGCCGAAGCGCGACGGGGCGCCGGTTGAACGGGCCGCGCGCCCCGGGATCATCCTTGAATTACGGCCGTCGGGGCGACTCGGCGGCCGTTCCCGACGGGACAACCCACGCCGGCCGCACGCCCGCGCACACTGGCGTCGCGTCGCGCTCATTGTGGCGCGCATGACGGGCAAGCGAGTCGGCGTCGACACGGCAACGCGGAGGCTTCAGCGCGGCGTCGAATGATCTGGACCATCCGCGTCCGTCTTGAACCACCTGCAAATCTCTTTGCCGTCTTGCCTCATCAGCGAGAAGCCAGACGCGGTCGGCGGTGCGGAATGACGTAGGTTCTCCTTGGCGGTGCGGATTGCTTCATCATCGGAACTGGCAGTGTGGGTCCGCTTTTCGATCGTCTGCGAGGCGCCGCTCGCATGGGTCTTCTTTAGGATGTGCACTTGGTAGATCATTTCCTTAGGCCGACGACGGCGGCAAAGCATGGCGGATGACGCTTTTTTTAATTGCGCCAGGCGCATCCGAATGATCCCGGGGCGTGAGACGCGCCGCAAACGAAAAGGACGGGGAGAAAGCATTCTCCTCGTCCTTGAAGGGTCACTTCAAAGTAAAAGTCTGTGGTCTGAAGGGTCGCTTGTAAACACGCGATTGCATCCGTGCAAGTCTGGCGCGCCCTAATACCTCGCTTTCGTCTAGCGCCGGCTAGCGAGGTTCGTCTAGCTGCTCGCTAGTACGATGGATTGAGCTACGCCTTGAGGACGAAGTCAATGGCGGTGGCAGGGCGTCGCGCACAATTTCCTGCGCCGTTGCAAACCCGCAACAGAAAGTCCAGGCAAACCGCCGTCACCATGCGCGTACTCGACGTCGACGGGTCCGAGGTTCATTCCGCGGTCAAGGCCGACTCGGCGGCCGGTAAAGCTTTCACGACCCGCGAAAAGCATTGGCAATGTCGCAGCCCAAGAGGGGCGGACTCAGGCACACAAAGGGCCGTCGGGGCGAACTCGGCGCCCGTTTCGTTCGGCGGCGAGACGTCGTCGCCTTCGCGTGAGTAGATTCCGAGGGTTGCCCCGGAGCGCCATCGCGCCTACGCGGAACTGTCTAAGCAAACTCCGTCAGCTTGACCAACGAACCGCAGGTGTGATTCGGTCTTCGCGCTGATTCGCGGAGGCGGGGCATGGCGGGCAAATCTCGGGTGACGGCGGGTGAGGAGCAGCGCAACGCGCTGCTGACATTGGCCCATTCACGCGACCGCGGGGAGGCTGATCGGGCGCGGGCGATATTGCTGACGCTGTCGGGATGGACCAGCCCGCGCATTGCGGAGGCCTTTGGCGTGCGCGAAGACACGGTGCGGCTGTGGCGCAGCGCGTTCGCGCGCGGCGGTGTCGAAGCGTTGAAGGCGACTGTGGCGCCCGGCCCGCCACCGGTAAAGACCGAGGCTGCGCTGCGTGTCGTCACGCCTCTGCTCGAAGCTCCCGTCGCCGACCGGCCCAACTGGACGATCCCGCGTCTCATGGCCGAGATCGAGGCGCGCGAGGGCGTCAAGATCGGCAAGTCGCAGTTGTCCCGGGCGCTGCGAAAAAAAACTTCCGTTGGCGGCGGCCTCGGCACACGCTGAAAGGCCGCCAGATTGCCGACGAGATCGAACGCGTGGGACTGCGCCTTCAGCTGCGCAAGGCCCAGGCCGAAGCCGGCGACATCATTCTCCTCTACGGCGACGAGAGCGAGGCCCTGACGCACCCTTATCTGGCGCGGGCGTGGGCCTTGCGCGGTGCGGACCTGCGGGTGCCGGCGCCGGGACAGGCCAAGAAAGTGGCGATCATCGGCTCGCTCGATCAGGTCACGCGCCAGCTGATTGTGCATACGAGCCCGACCAAGCGCAGCAGCGACTTCATCGCTCACCTCGAGCAGCTCGACCACCTGTTCGGTCCCCAACCGGGACGGGCAATGAAACCGGTCGTGCTGGTCGAGGACAACGGGCCGATCCATGTCAGCAAGCTCACTCTCAAGGCCCTCGAGGCGCGCAAACACTGGCTCACCGTCGAGTGGCTGCCGAAATACGCACCCGAACTCAACGATATCGAGGTTGTCTGGCACGATCTCAAGGCGCATCATCTGGCCCACCAGACCTTCGCTGACGCCGACGCCCTCGACCGCGCAATCCACGCCGCCGTGGCCGCCCTGAACCGGGAGCGAACCGTCAATCCGTTGGTCCTTCAAAAAATCTCTGCTTAGACTTCGGCTGGCAAATCCGCCGTCTTCAAATAATACCAAATCTCTGAGAACGTGACTCGCATGGGATTTTCAAATCAGTTGCGAAGTGATTCAAGGTGGCGAACAGAGGAGGTTCGCCATGCCCATTCCGCTTCGGGCCGATTTTGACGCGCAGATGGTCCGGGCTGCCGCGAAACGATCGAAGGATGGTGCGCAAGCACGGCGGCTTTTGGCTTTGGCGGTGATTTACGAAGGCGCAACTCGCACCGAGGCGGCGAAGATTGGCGGTGTGACGCTTCAGATCGTTCGCGATTGGGTGCTCAAGTTCAACGCGCACGGGCCGGACGGACTGATCGATCGCAAGCCGCCGGGACAAGCGCCTCGGCTGAACGATACGCACCGAGCCGCGCTGGCCGCGATCATCGAGAGCGGACCGATCCCTGCCATTCATGGCGTGGTGCGATGGCGGATCATCGATCTCTGCCAATGGATTTACGTGGAATTCCGCGTCGTCGTCGCCAAGCAGACGTTGAGCCGCGAACTGCGGGCCATGGGCTATCGCAAGCTTTCAGCTCGTCCTCGCCATCATGCCCAGGCCGCCGGCGCAATTGAAGATTTTAAAAAACCGGTCGCCGGCCGGCGCCCGCCTGTGGCGGTAGAAACGGGGTTGCTATCCTGATTGCTGGAGGGGAGCGGCCGAGGAATTTCTGGTGGTGGGTAACCCCGTCAAAAAACGTGGCCCATGGGCTGTTGCGCACTTGAGAGTGGTGACGTCATTGCGGCGATCCCGGTCAGGAAGTTGATCTCCTTGCGCGGCTCAGCCCCTCCGCTTTGACCGAGAGGAGGCATCATGACCAAATCGAAGCGCCGCCACCCCGAGCGAGACTTCACCCCCACCCATCCTAATGCCGCAGCGATCGATATCGGCTCCAGGATGCATGTCGCGGCAGTTCCGCCGGACCGGGACCCTGAGCCAGTGCGCGCCTTCGGGACCTGCACCGGCGATTTGCAGCAGTTGGCCGATTGGTTCGAGCGCTGCGGCGTGCGAACGGTCGCGATGGAGTCCACCGGCGTCTATTGGATACCTGCCTACGAAATGCTTGAGCAGCGCGGATTCGAGGTCGTGCTGGTCAACGCCCGCGACGCTAAGCACGTGCCGGGCCGCAAGACCGATGTCAGCGACGCCCAATGGCTGAGACGGCTTCACGAATATGGGCTGCTGCGCGCCAGCTTCAGACCCAAGGGCGAGTTGGCCGCGTTGCGCGCCTATCTGCGCCAACGTGAGCGCCTGCTGGACTACAGTGCGTCGCACATCCAGCATATGCAGAAGGCGCTGATGCAGATGAACGTCCAACTCCATCACGTGGTGACCGACATGACGGGCGACACCGGGATGCGGATCATCCGCGGCGTGGTCGCGGGTGAACGAGATCCTGCCGTACTGGCCACCCATCGTGATCGGCGCTGCCATGCCTCGGAGGAGGAGATCACTGCCGCGCTGGCCGGAAACTGGCGTGAGGAGCACGTCTTTGCTCTCGGACAGGCGCTGGAGCTTTACGACGCCTACCACGCCAAAGTCGCGGAATGCGATTTGCGGATCGAGATTGTCCTGCGACGTCTTCGAGACGCTGCGGCCAAACCCGCGGGCCGGCTGCCGCCGGCTCGTCATCGAGACAAAACGGCCAATGCGCCAGCCTTTGATGCGCGCGCCGCATTGCATGCGGTCCTCGGCGTCGACCTGACGCAAATTCATGGCCTGGGCCCTTCGCTGGCGCTGAAACTCATCGGCGAGTGCGGCACTGATCTCTCCGCTTGGCCAAACGCCAAACACTTCACTTCCTGGCTATGCCTGGCGCCGGCCAACAAGATATCGGGGGGTAAGGTGCTTTCGACCCGAACACGGCGATCCGGCAGCAGAGCTGCGGCTCTGCTGAGGCTGGCTGCAGTGACCGTCGGTCGCACCCAGACGGCGCTGGGCGCCTTCTATCGACGGCTTTCCGCACGCGTCGGCAAGGCCAAAGCGGTGACCGCAACTGCACGCAAGATCGCCACCCTGTTCTACAACACCTTGCGACATGGGATAGCCTACGCAGACCCCGGCGCTTCTTATTACGAGGACAGATATCGCGCCCGGGTTCTCGCCAACCTCCGACGACGCGCGAAGTCTCTCGGTTACATGCTGAACGAGATGCCGGCGCCAGCGTAGTTTCTCAGGAAGTCTCCCGGAGCGCCTGGCGCGGATCGGGCATGAAAAAGGCATCGAGCCCACCGCCATAGAAGTCTGGTTTGCAGACGAGGCGCGCGTCGGCCAGAAAAACAAGATCACGCGCCGCTGGGCCAAGCGCGGCACGCGCCCGACCGCCCCGAAAGACCAACGAACCGCCTCGGCCTATATCTTCGGCGCGATCTGTCCCAAGGACGGCAAGGGCGCGGCGCTCGTCCTGCCGCGATGCGATACCGAGGCGATGAACCTCCATCTCGCCGAAATCGCCACCCAGATCGCGCCGGGCGCCCACGCCGCGCTTCTCGTCGATCAGGCTGGCTGGCATCTCTCGGGCAGACTGATCGTCCCGCCCAACATCACGCTGATCCCGTTGCCGGCACAATGCCCAGAGCTGAACCCGCAGGAAAACGTATGGCAATTCATGCGCGAGAACTGGCTCTCGAACCGGATCTTCAAATCCTTCGACGACATCGTCGACCACTGCTGCGACGCCTGGAACAAGCTTACCGATCAGCCCTGGCGGATCATGTCGCTCGGCCTACGCGATTGGGCCTATGGGTCCTAATCAGAGAGTCTTGGTATAAGTGGTTCGCTGGCGAGGACCTGTGGTGAATGGGGGGAGGCGCCCGCCCGCCCCACACCGCGGGTGGTTCGTGCTTATCGCCGCGGCCAAGTCATGATTGGTCGCGGCACTTCTTCGCGGCTGAAGGGCCGCCCGCCGGCGGCGGGCGAGGCGGACGCGCTTTCTACTTGCTTTCTTGCGCGGCAGTGATTGATGGGTTCTGGGGATCATGATGACCGTGGGAAACTCTCCCGTCGCTACCGTTTTCGCCTGCGCGGCCTTCTCCATCACGGCGGCGAATGCCCAATTGGGTCCGCCGACGGATGGCCGGCCGGTGACGGCCGAGGACATCGTCGGCAAGAAAATCTGTTGGAACGACGGTCCTTGGATTCATTATCTCGCCAATGGCGAGATCTCTAACTTTCAAAATTCCAAGCCGCATAATAAGTGGTCCGTCCCTGAGCCGGGCGTCATCAAGGTCGGGGTCCAATACTCGCAGGTCCAGATCTTGCCCAACGGACAATTTTATTTCCACCGCTCTGGCGGCCTGTCTATTACAGGGCACATTGAAAGATGGGGAACAGTGTGTAACTGAGGTGAGAGACCCGGCCGGCTAAATCCTCTGGAAGGCTCACGCCCGGTCCTTAGCCAAGCGCTTTGCAATTTCACGTTCAGTTCCCGTCGGGCCTTCGTCATCGCGCCATCAATGACCTTGGAGGGGGCGAGGTTCATTCGGCGGTCCAAGGCAACCGCCGGGGCCGCTAGGGTCGCAGTCCCTCTTCCAGTTCGACGAGCCTGAGGATGACGTCGCTGTAGCTCTCGCCCGGCCGGCGGAGCACGGTGAGCTTGTCGACGACGGCCGCATCGAGCCAGACCAGGCGCTCGCCGTTTGTGTCGAACGCCGGCTCAAAGCTGACGCTTCCGAGCGGCAACGTCGAGGCGATCGCATCGAAGGCGGCGGAGGTGACAGAGATGCGGATCATCCGTTCAAACCATACCGCCTTGTTCCCACCTCCAAGCTGGGCTCAGACGTTCCCGCCGCATCGTACGTCTGGGCCGCTCAGTTCTACAGCCTGGCGCCCGTCGACGTCGCACGCGCATGATCGGCGCCTTGGCAGGTCCATCGGGGGGACTTGGCAGGACTCCCCCTCGGGTTTCGGCTTTTTCCCTCCTCTGGGCCGCGGGTCCTTTTCTGCGGTCGCCCGCAAATCGCCCTACGGCGTCTTCAATTTGATATTGGCCCGGGCGTAGGGACAAGCGCCGTCGATAGTGACGGCCGAGAAGGAAACGTCCCCGCCCACCCGGAGGCTCACAGCCTATGCCTACCGAGCTGGACGTCCAGGCCCGCATTCGCCTTTGCGAGCCGCTCCAGCCTCTCCTCGACGTCATCGTCCTCGGCCGCGTCCACATTGGCCAGCGAGGCCGCTGGGGCGGCCTGTGCGCCCGCCGCAGCCCTGAACAGCCCTAGCGCCTCCGGCGCCGGCGAGCCGCGTTCCTTGGCCAGCCCAGCCCATTCCGCGGGGGTAATCGAAGACAAGCCGAGGTGTTCGGCGAGCGCAATGCAAATGACCCTTGTATCCAGCCAGTGATTGTCGCGCTGGCTCGCCCGGATCTTCCAAAATTTCCGAGCGCGGCCCTTGTAGGTTTCTTCCGCCAAATATTCGGCCGTGAGCTGTCGGAAGTACCCCTCGTCAAGCCAGGACGCAAAGTGGCAATAGCCAGGCGGGTCGACCTCGGCGCCGCTTTTCAGCCCTTCCTTGCGCAGGTCCGAATAGAACGTCCCTTTGAGCGGCCAAGTCCCGACCGGCCAGATTTTGCAGCCCTTACGGACTCGATGGCCGGCGAAATCGATATCTGCCAGCGACGGCGAGCCGATCGGCGGCTTGCCCCAGCCGTCGCGCCCGTCGGTCGCGTAAAGAACCTCCTGGCCGTTGGTCGGATGAAGCCGCTGATTAGCGCGGACGGTCGCGTAGACCACATGGCTGCGGTAGCCGGAGTCGATCCCGAGCGCGTCGAGCTTGCGCGTCCGACCGAAAGCGTCCGAAAACTCGCGCCCTATCGTCTTGTGCAACATCAGCGAGAAGGCGTTGCCGGAGTCGGGAGCGTCGCTGAGCGAGCCTGGAGCCTCGGTCGAGCCGTCGCAATAGAAGGCGTCGACCGTCCAGCTCTGACGGTCCGGCGCAAAGGCGACGATCTCCACCCAGATTCCCCGCATTTGCACGTCAGCCGCTGCGACGAGCAAGAGCCCTTGCGGCGGCACGTGGCCACGCGCCGGCCCGTCTTCGCGCCGCTCCATCAAGCGGACATGATCAGGCGCATCGCCGCGCACTTCGAACGGACGGCCGAGCCATAAGTTTGAGAACGTTTTCAATTGCGTCGGATTGTCGCCGGCTGCGACGAAGGCCTTCGCCACTTCATCCCAGGGGACGAACGGGCTAGAGAGCGCATCGATATGGTATGATGGAAATGCGCCAGGTCGCGGCTCAGCTGCGATCCATCGGCCCTTCCGGACAAGATCGACCTTCTGATGGGGCTCGATGACCGCGCCACAACACGGCGCGACATAATAGGCCTTATGCGGATAGGTCGCTTCGAAGCGAAATTGTGGACCGAATTCGAAGACGAATTCCTCACCGCACGCGGGGCACGGGACATGCCAGCGCCGCTGGTCGCCCTGCTCATAGCGCCGCTCGATTTTCGAGGCGCCTTTGATCGTCGGCGTCGAGATATCGGCCTTTTTCCAATCGCCGGAAGCCAGGAAGGCGATCAGGCGGCCGTCACTGATTTCGAGCGGATCGCCCTGGCCGTCGAGATCATCTGGATATTGGTCGATTTCATCGCGCAACAGCACCCGCACCGTCTTCGATCGCAAATCAGCGGCCGAGGTTGCGATTGCGAGCGTCACCGAGCCGCCGGCGAATTGCTTCGAATAGGTCGTCGAGCCCTCGGAAGAGCGCGACGTCTGCGCCGCGACCTTGCCGCGCAGCGCGGGTGATTTCTTGATGGCGGGATCGAGTTTCTCACGATTGAATTCTGCGATCGCGTCAGACGTCGGCTGAACGACCATCACCCGGCACGGGGTGCGGTCGACGATATGGCCGATGAGGGCGATCAGGAGCAACGTGAAGCCGGTCTGGGCCGACTTCATCACCGCGATTTCATTGACCGGGGAGTCCGGCCCCAGCATATCGAGCGGCTCAGCGAGATAAGGGGTCAGCGAGAGATCGAACGATTGCCCGGTGCGCGGGCCGTCAGGCACGATGAGATTCGCTGCGGCCCAAACCGACGGCGCCATGGGAACGGGCGGCTTGATCGCGTTGGCTAAGGCCCGCAGGGCGAGCACATATCCGTCATTCTTGAAGTGAATCATCATTCCGCCACCGCGCTTGCGGCTGATTCCTGGCTTATGCTCAATGAGGCCTGCGCGTCGGACTGCGCCTCATCCGCGAGAAGCGTTGCCGACCTGGCCACGGCCTCACAGAGATCGTGCGTAGCCCTCTTGAGCCATGCGCGCGCGCCCTGAACGCCATCCTTGGCGACCGCCGCTGCGTTCTCCTCGGCGCGGCCGACCATTTGCCCGGCGGCCTGCGCGACAATTTGCGCGCAATCGGCGAAGGCTCGCTGGACGCGATCGACCGAGACCAATTGTCCGAGTCGCGCCTCGAGGTCCAACTTCTTCATGTCGGCGTCATAGGACGCGCGACGCGCCTGCTCGCGGGAGAGGATCGGATCGGTCGGCTCAATCCCGGTTCCGTCACCGCGGGCGAGGCCGGACTGCGTTGCTCCAGCGCCGCGTCCGTTCAATTCGCGAATCGCGTCCGTCGTCTCGCCGGCGATGCGATCAAATTCGGCGATGTTGACTATTTTCGTTCCGCGCGCGCCCCGCTGCGATTTAAGAAGCCCCTGCGCCTCGAGGCGGGCGACGCGACGGCTGATCGCGGCCTTATCGACGCCGCGCAGGCGGCCGAGCTCCGAAATGGTCGCGAAGCCCGCGGGGCTTTCGGCGCGGTCAATCAATCATTTCGCTCCGGCTCTGCCCCTTCGTCGGCGATCTTCACAAGCGCCGCCATGAGCGACGCATGCAGCTCGTCGAGAGCGCTAACAATCACTCGGTCCATGGCTAGGCGACAACAGGTCTTCGCCTGCAGGATCTCGGCAGACAGCACAGGACGCCCGAGTTGCCGCTGGAGCTCGCCCGTGTCGACGTCGACATAGAGGCACGCCAGATCGTCGATCGTTATGCGCGCAGGCTTCATGTGATCCCTGAACGCCTGCCCGACAAATTTGAGGACGTCAGGATCGATGTAACCCGACCTCTTGGTCAGCATCGCGCTTGCCTCACATATGCCCGATGCCGCTACGCTGCGGCGCGGCGTCGGTATCCATGCGCCCGGTCGGAGCTTGGCCGAGGGGAACTGAGAATTCGAAACTCTGCAAGGCGTCGATCCTGGCCTGGATGGACGGATCGAGCGATATTTCGACATGCAGGGTCTGATCGACGGCGGCCTGGCCGGTCACCGAAACGCTGGCGCCAAACACCCGTTCGTTAGCCTGATGGATGGCGCTTTGAATGTAATCGCCGATGTTGCCGGGACCCGGAGAGCCCGGCCCGTCACGCCCGGCGGCGCGGGCAGTCATCGCGTCATTCATCGCATAGCCGTATTCAGCACGCCCGCGAGAGGGAAGGCTCGCAATCCATTCGTCATTGAGCCGCTTGACCTCGGCCGCGTCGTAAGCCTGCCCGGCCCGGATAGAGGCGGCGGCTTCAGGGTGGCGCTTCGCCTGTTCCTCGCGCGCATCCCAATCGGCAAGCAATTCGTTGAACCTGCGAGAGACAGATGCATCGCCTTGGACCCAGCCGCGGCGCGTGATGGCCTGCATCGTGTCCGGCGTGTCTTCGCCGAACAGAAGGCGGTTCAAATGTCGATTGGTGCGATCGATCGCGGGCGATGACTGGCCGGCGTCCTGCGCGGCCTTCTCGGCCTCAAGATCGGCGGCGAAATGGCTGATCGCGATGGCAGCGCTCGTCATCCCAGACGCGGCGTTGACCGATTGCAGCAGCGTCGCCGTCAGGTTCTCGATCGCCGCCGTCAACCCCTGCCATGCGAGATTTGGGTCTGAGCGCATCGTTTGTTCGGCGGCGGACAAGCCCTGAGCGTTGCCGAGCAGCGCCGTATCCTTGTCGATTCGCGCCTGCTGGGTGGCGAGCAGATCGACAAGCTGCGCGGCGCGTTGGCTCTGGAAGAGGACGCCGATCTCCTTGAGGATACCCTCCTTATCCTTGATCCCAAGCTTATCGAGCGCGGGCAGGAGATAATCCTTGACCCAGGCGTTCGGGTCGGACTGCGCTTCGCGCCAGCCAACGACCGTACGGCCGGCTTTGATTCCTTTGCCTTCCCCCGTACCCGGGATATTGGCGACAGCATCCTTATCGAGCAGGCCGAGGCGGGCCAGCTCTTCGAACGAGCCTTTCTTTCCAACGCCAGACACGAGCAAGCGGTTGAAGGCCGCCACCGCGGCGCCGAAGCCTTCGCCGCCCAATTCCTGCGCTAGCGTCGGCCCGGTCCCGAGAATGAATTTTTCACTTAGACCGGGCGTCGCCTGCCGGCCGTATTTGAAATTTCGTAATATTGATAAGGCTTTAGGGTGTCGCCGAAGACGTTGATGCCCTTGGCGATGCCCTCCATATACTCTCGGAACTGAGCCGGATTCTGCGTGACGCCTTTGATTTCCAAGCCCTTGATGAGCTGGTCGAAGTCCTCCGACACATCTTGTCCGGGTCGGGCGAGTTGCGCCAGAACCCGGAGCTTCATCAAGGGTTCGGCGATCTCGGCCGCGTCCTTATAGGAGCCCACGATAGATCGGGCATTCCGCAGCATATGCATCGTGTCGCCGGCGCTGACGGCCGGCATTTCGGAAGTCAGCTTCAGCGCTTCCGTCGTCGCGTCGCCGATCTCGCCGGCCGACATGCCGGAAACCGCCATGCGAACGATCTCATGCTGCCGGGCCGTAACGGCCTTCACGCCCTCGCGGACGGCCACATAGCCGCCATAGGTTACGGCAACACCCGCCGCGGCGCGCGCGGCCCCTGCGACCATCCCCATTGCTCCAGCGGCATTGCGGAGCGAATTCGTCGCCGTCGCGCCGGCCGCTACCCCCTGACCCGTGCTGCCAACCACGCCCGCGGCCGAACCGACGGTGCGCGAGAGGCCCTTGATCTTGGCTTCAACCGAGGCGAAGGCCTTGGCCGTCTCGTCGACAGCTTGGATAACGAGGCGTGTTTCAATTGCCATCAGTGTTAGCCCTTTTTCCTGCGCTTGGCCCAGGCGATTGCCCGATCGAAGGCCCGATCGACGTCGCCGAGCGTCAGATCGTCAGCCTCAGCAAGGCTCATGACCTTCAAGTCGAAGATAAGAAAGTCGACTTTTTCGATGCATTCGCGAGGCGCGCGGCCGAAAAAAAATCCATTAGCGCGTCGCGTACCGCGATCCCATCCTGAAGCGAAAGCTTGCCGAAGAACGCCGCGCCGCCGCCGTCAACCGGATCGGAGCCATTGAGCGACAGCAGTGCATCAAGGTAACTCGACACCGCATCGTCGCGAAAGACTTGCGCTGCGCCGCCTTGGGCAAACACGGTGATCTGCGGCTCGCCGAACCGCATGAGATGAGAGGCTTTCGGCTCCCGCACCGTGACCGATGATACTCGCTTGTCGAACCATTCAACCGGCTCGGCGAGACTGACGACCTTCATATTTGCCATGGTTTACAGTCCTTTCGGGAACGGGTTCACGCGCAACTGCCTTTCGAGTTCGGCGATGCGCGGTGGCGCAGAATGCGCGGGCGGCGCGACGCGCTCTATAGGCGCCTCGACGGCTTCGATGGCGGGCTCGATCTGCTCAAGCACGGCGACGATGGGCGCCACTCTCTCGTCGATCTCGGCCACGCGGGCGATGGCTGCGAGCGTGTCAGGGAACGCGGGCGGCGGCGTCTCTGGCGTGTTGGGACGAAGCGATAGCGGGCGCAACGATCCCTCCCGAAAGAGGTAGGCGGCGATCTCGGCCGTTGCGACGACGGATTCGATGAAAACGGGGCGCTTCAAGATCACGCTGCTATCCCTCCAGTTGATTCGATAGAGGCGGCAGGAAAGAAGCGCCGCCGTGGCGCGGCGCGATGAGGCGCACCACGGCGGCTAGCCGGCGGAAGGCGCCCGCCAGCAATCGAATTTCGCTCGGCATCATAGGGCCGCGCGACCCGGAACGAAGGCATGCGCTGGCAATCCGGCGTTGAGCTTCGCCGCAAGCGCCGCCCGCATGGCGGCGATCTCGGCTGGCGATTGGCTCGGCCGAGCTGTTCGTGGCGAATCCGCAAGGCGTTGCGGGTTTGGCGCCGGCGCATTCGAAAAAGCAGCCGCCGACGCGCGAACGGCCTGCTCGACCGCACTCGCCGGGGAAGTCGCGCGCGCAGACCGCGCGTTGAGCTTGGCCGCGAAGCCGGCATACATGTCGTCGATTTTCGCCTGGTTCTCGGCGGCGATCGCTGCGTAAGCGCCGGCGGCGACAGCGCGAAGCTCAGCCAGATCCATGCGGGTGCCGGACGAGGCGCGGGAGGGCGTCGTCGGCGTTGTGGTAGGCGCAAGGCGGCCCGGGGCGGCGGCCAACTTCGCCGCACACTCTCGGCGCGCCGCAGCCGTCCGTTTATCGATGGCGTCCGCGATCTGCGGCCGGCCGCCTTGGCGGGCATAGCGCGCCCAAACCTCGCCGTGCTCGACGAAGATCTCCGGCTCGAATCCCTTGTCCAAACATGACAGGTAGGATGATAACTCGTGGGCTGTTTTGTTCGATTGCATTGGCATTTAGCTTTCAGTGAAAGGTTGCAGGATCGCCTTCGCCCGCAACTGCGGGGAGGCTCACAAAATTGGAGATCGTCATTGCCGCCTCGGCCGCCTCGCACGTCACCGCAGACTGGGCGAGACGCCAGGCGAGCGCGGGATTTGCGCTTGCGCTCGGCGCGTTCATGATCGCCTTGATGCGGGCGCGCTCCTCGGCACCGCCGGCGGCGCGCGCGGTTGCGACCAGGCGATCGAGCACCGCTTCATAGGCCTCCAGCGGAAACGGCGCGGCTTCTGGCGCCGGCGACGGGGCGACGTGATCGTGATTCTGGCGCAGGGTTAGAACGCCGTCCGCCGTCATTATTTGGCAGGGCCGGTTGTCAGGGCCGATGATCCATTGCGCCTGGCCGATGCAGGCGAGGACGTCGCCCTCGGCGATTTTGGCCAATTCTTCCTCGACGGCCGGACTGCCGGCGTAGACGCGCCATAACTGGAGCCCGTGCGCGACGCGCACCTCGACCAGGACGCCGCTGAGCCTTGCGGGCCCGCAATAGGCGGCCAGCTCGGCGACAGCGCCGCAAAGCATCGCGTGCCCAATCATGCCGCGCCCCTCTTCGCTTCGATAAGGTGAGCGATCGAGTAGCCGGCCCAGAAGAATTCGCGCCCGCGTGTGTGCGGACGGGGCAGCGCCACGCCTATGGCGGGTTGGATGTTGTCGTCGTAAGGATAGGGGGCGAGACCTGGCATCTCCAGCCGCTCAGCCGGATTGCTTCGATTGAATTCCCGCACGTCCAATCTGATCCGCGCCTCGCTCATCAGCAGATCCGCGATTCCCGTCGCGCAGGTCTCATAAAGGCTGACGAGCCGCGTCGCAGCGTCGCGGACCCTGTCCCTGGCCGCGATCAACTCGTCGACCGAATTGCGTGCTGACTGAAGGTCCAGCGGCCTGACCGGAACGCCCGCGCTGATCGAGTAGCCGGCCAGACACTCCGGATCATATTTCTAATTCCAGTAGTCTCCAAGACGTTCGCGAAGGGGATCAGTCCGCAGTCTTGGAAGAGCCAACGAGCTCAGGAAATCGGGCGAGATCAGCGCTCTCGGGACAGGCCAGCGGTCGTCCACCTTGTCGACGGCCGCGGCGAGCTTCCAGGCACTCGCCAGCGCGCCCGCGATCAGCTCCGCCTGCCGGACGTATTCGGGGTGAAGGCGCCCGAGGATCGCGTCCTTCCTGCGCTCGAGCGAGAACCGTGTAACCTTGGCTCCGGCGCGGCGATGGTTCTCCTCGGCCTCGGTGCGCGCGCCGTTCGCCCTCGCCGCCGCCTTTTCGGCCGCGCGGATTTCGGCTTCGGCCGTCAGACGGTTGGCGCTGAGCCGGGTGATTTCCTCTTTTGGCGCGCCGCGCTCAAAAGCCCCGGCGAGCGCCGCCTTGGCTTCCCGCAGCTCAACGCCATGCCGCTCCTCAGTGGCCTTGGCGTCGGCGGCGATGGTCTCCGCGCGATCGAGCGCTTCCTTGGCGGCAAGCTCCGCGACTTCGGCCTGCGCCTCGTCGAGCGGCTCTTCGTCCTGTGTCATTGCGAGCCTCGTCATCGCGCTTGCGTATCCGTCGCAGACGTCGTGAATTGATCACCGCGCCAAAGCACGGCGCCGCTCTTGTCGATGAGTTCGAACTCGCAGCGTCGGCGTCCCCGCCGAGGGCTTGCGAACGGCTCCTGCGGCCCGGACGGCGGGCGTCGCCTTGTTGGCGCGTGCGACTTGCGCCTCGACGTCGAGCGCGGAGGCGATCAATTCGGAGAGCGCCTTCGCGTGACCAGCGAAATCCCGGTCGAAGTCTTCGGCCATCCGCTCGCGCTCAAGCTGCGCCTTCTCGAACGCCGCGGCGTGCACGGTCTTGTCCGTCTCGAGATCCGACTGCGCCTCGGCGAGCGCGGCCTCCGCCTCTCCGAGCTTTTTCTCCGCGATCTTGACCCTGCTCTTTGCGACATCGATCGCCATGAGATGCTCGCGAATCGCCGCGTCGTCATCGGGCAGGCTGTCCAAGGGCTTGGCCTCAAGTCCCGCAAGTTGCTGCTTGCGGAGGTCGGCGTCTTTGGCGCAGGCGTCTCGCCCGGGGCGCGCCTCAATGACCCTGGCCATAACCGCAGCCTCGGCCTCCGCACGCTTGGCGATTTCCGCGCGGCTCACAGCCGCAATGCTGTCCTTCAAACTCGGCATTCGATTCGATCCCTTTGGAAGGCGCGCCAGGCCTTTTCCTGCCGCAACCCGCCGCGAGCGAGGCCTCGAAGACGGTCTCAACTCGCCGCCATTATGGCGGATGCGAACCGGTCAGGATGGATCGAACGGAATAGTTTCTTTGGCGCGTTGGCGCTATGAAGGTAACGCTGGCGAGCCGCGTGGCTACCCAAAGCGCTCTTTGTCCAGGCGATAGGCCAGGAAGAAATCTTCGCCTCGGTCTTTGCTATGCTGGACCATGACATCGCCCTTGCGCTTCGCGTATTTGATGGCGTCCTCGAATTCGGTCTTGCGGAGCTCGCGGTCGAGAGCGGCCGCCGGCTACCTCTTTGACGAAACAATCGAACTTTCCGCCGGGCGTTGTCACGACCTTAGCGACGCCATCCGGGCCAAAAAAGGCTGCGACCATATCCCAGCAGCTCAACGCGAGCCAGTTATTTGGGAGTTCAATTGCGAGCGGGTCGGCACCTCGCCCCCCCTTGGCTCGCGGCCACTGCTTGCAAAATTCTTTCCGAGCCTTCTCCGCCACGGCGGCGAGGCTCATCATTTGCACTGCGAGAGGGTTCGACAGGTCCCGTCGTCGATCAAACTCCGGCTCGACATTCGCTAGCGCATGGCGCGCTTCCTCGAACCCGCGCCGGCTCCTCGCCGCTTCCATTCGCGCTACTGCCGACGATTGCTCCGCATCCGCTCGCGCCCTCCTTTTTTCGAGATTCTGACCAAGCACGAAGAGCTGATGTTGGAACGCTTCCTCGAAGGCCAATACGAAGCTTTCGTCTTCGCGCAACGCCCGCGCGGCCCATATACCGCCAGTGGGGATTCATCAGCCGGGCGATCGCGGAACGGCCTAAAAAAGTCCAATGCGCCCGCCGTGACAACTCCTCCCGTCAGCCAGCGCAGCGGGATGGGATGCAAGTTTTTCAGAGCCGCCGCCAACTGCTTTGCTGCTGTTTCGACTTTCGAAAGCTCACCCTCGATTTGGCTTCGCGGGGGACCCTTATAATCGTCGGAAAGCAGTCGGTTGAAGTGGGCCGCATTGCCAATAATCCCATCTCTTGCGAGATCCGGATCTTTCTCAAGGTTGCCGAATTTCTTGAACGCAGACAATGCGTATGAAAGTCGATCGGCAG
>CAVRMF010000011.1:0-479996 GCA_963721905.1 uncultured Alphaproteobacteria bacterium | reverse complement strand
CGATACTCTATCCAGTTGAGCTACGGGCGCGCTGCGGCGGCCCTCCTAGCACGAAGGGCCGGCGCGTTGGAAGCGCGCCGGCGCTAGTCGGGGCTCAACGCCCCGGCGGCCGATAGTCGACAGCTTTCCGGCTGGCCGCGTCGATTTCCTCGGGCGTGAGGAGGACGACCGTCCTCGTCGTCGCGGCGCCGGCTTGACTAACTGCAAGGGAGACAGCGGCTGCGGTCGCGTTGTCCGGCAAATCGATTGTCACATAGGCGTCAACGCCGCCAAAGGCGAAATAAAAGCTCTCCAATTTGCCCCCCACGCTCTCCGCCATCGTGGTGATCGCGGCGCGGCGCCGCGTACCTCCTTCTTTCACGACGCCCCTGGCGCCATCGGCGCTGTAATGCGCTTCGAACAGATATTTCGGCATGGCGTCCTCCATTGCTTTCTTGACCGCCCCTTGCCGAGAGACAAGGCGAGACGGCGAACGCACGCTATGTCCAACATTGGACCGAGACAAATTGCTCGTGGCCTTCCAGGGCCCTCATCGCGTCGCAACGAAGAAGAGCCTCGGAAACGGCAGCAGCACCGTTCCGTCGGGCTCTGGCGGATAGGCCGCGGCGATCGCCGCCTCGTAACGCGCGAGATAGGCCTCGCGCTCGGGCGCGTCGAGCGGGTCGAGGAATGGTCGGAGGCCCGTTCCCTTCACCCATTCGACGATCGCCGGCGCCCCGGCGAGCGGATGAAAATAGGTGGTGCGCCAGATGTCGACGCGGAGCGCATGCTCTCGCAAAAGGCGGAAATACCAGTCAGCGCCTTTGCGCTCGGCGCGAGCGCCGGCGGCGCCGGCGAGCTTCGCCGCCCAAGGCCCCTCCGCGGCGACCTCGCGCATGAGCCGGTGCGACGGCTCGTCGAGATTGTCCGGCGTCTGCACGGCAAGCGAGCCGCCGGCGGCGAGCCTGTCGATCAGCGCCGGCAGCAGCGTCTCGTGGCCGGGAATCCACTGGATCACCGCATTGGCGAGAATGACGTCGAATCCCGTGTCCGCCCAGCGGCCGATCTCGGCGACTTCGAAGGCGACGTCGGGCAGGCGCTTGCGCGCCGCCTCGATCATGTCCGGCGAACTGTCGATACCGACGATCCGAGCCTCAGGATAGCGCTCGCGCAGGACCTCGGTCGAATTGCCCGGGCCGCAGCCGATGTCGGCGGCGCACGCGGCGCCGCTATTGGGGATGCGCTGGACGAGATCGCGCACAGGCCTTGTTCGCTCCTCCTCGAACTTGACGTATTGGGCGGCGGACCAGGACATCGAAGGCTCCAGACGGCGGCGCTCCGTCGCCCGCGAAGCCGCAGGGCGCAGGAGGAGCCTCTTCACGCCATTGTTCTCGCCGACGCCGCAAGCTAGACTTTCGACGCCCGCTCTCCGGCAAGAAGGCGAACATGGCATGGCGATCCTGGCGCTTGGCCTCGTGATCTTTCTCGGGCTCCACTCGACCCGCATTGTCTCCGAGAGCGGGCGGGCGAAGGCGATCGCGCGGCTCGGCGAAGGCCCCTGGAAAGGGATCTATTCCCTGCTGTCGCTGGTCGGCTTCGTGCTGATCGTCTGGGGATTCGCTGAAGCCCGCTCGGACGCGCCGCTCCTTTGGGCGCCGCCAGTCTGGGCGCGGCACGTCACGATCCTGCTCATGCTCTTCAGCATGATTCTGCTGGCCGCCTACGGCTTCAAAAAAATCATATCGCGGACGCCGTCCATCACCCGATGGTCCTGAGCGTCGCCGTGTTTGCAGCGGCGCATCTCCTCGCCAGCGGCTCGGCGGCGGACCTGCTGCTGTTCGGCGCCTTCCTCGTCTGGGCGCTCGCCGACCTCGTCAGCTCCTACGCCCGCGACGGGCGCAACGCTGTTGTCTACCCCTCGCCCGAGTGGGGCGCAACGATCGGCGCGATCGTGGTGGGCGTCGTGTTGTGGGGCGTCCTCATCGGCGGCCTGCACCTTTGGCTGTTCGGGGTCTCGCCGCTGGCGATGTGAGCCTTGTCAATCTTCCGACGCTTGTGGGCTCGGCGGCAAGCGACAAGACGTTGCCTCGCGGAGCAAGCCGCCGCATACTGACATGCCAGAGAATGCGCCGCAGCCAGCGGCGACGCGCGGGAGGTTCGAACGATGGCCGGCAAGACCAAGTCAAACGGCGGCTCGAAAGTCCGCCCCGAGCCCCGCCAAGGGGACGGCGTCAAACGGCCGCTGCGCTCGCGCCTCTGGTTCGACAATCCCGACAATCCCGGCATGACGGCGCTCTACATCGAGCGCTACCTCAATTTCGGCCTCACCCCCGGCGAGCTGAGGTCCGGCAAGCCGATCATCGGCATCGCCCAGACCGGATCCGATCTTTCGCCCTGCAACCGCCATCACCTCGAACTCGCCAAGCGCGTGCGCGACGGGATCACCGCCGCCGGCGGCGTGGCGTTCGAGTTTCCTGTCCATCCGATCCAGGAGACCGGCAAGCGGCCGACCGCGGCGCTCGACCGCAACCTCGCCTATCTCGGCCTGGTCGAGGTGCTGATGGGCTATTTCATCGACGGCGTCGTGCTGACGACCGGCTGCGACAAGACGACGCCGGCCTGCATCATGGCTGCGGCTACCGTCAACGTTCCCGCCATCGTGCTCTCGGGCGGCCCGATGAACAACGGTTGGCATCACGGCCAACGCGCGGGTTCCGGCACTATCGTCTGGCAGGCGCGCTCCGATCTTGCCGAGGGCAAGATCGGCTATGAGGAATTCATGGAGATCGTCACCTCCTCCGCGCCGTCGATCGGCCATTGCAACACCATGGGCACCGCCTCGACCATGAACGCGCTCGCCGAGGCGCTCGGCATGAGTTTGCCGGGCTGCGCCGCCATCCCCGCGCCCCACCGCGAACGCGGCCAGATCGCCTATGAAACCGGCCGGCGCATCGTCGACATGGTGTGGGAAGACCTGAAACCCTCGGACATTCTGACCCGCGAGGCGTTCGAGAACACGATCGTGGTCAACAGCGCAATCGGCGGCTCAACCAATGCGCCGATCCACATCAACGCGATCGCCCGCCACATCGGGGTGAAGCTTTCGATCGAAGACTGGGAGCGGGTTGGACACAAGGTGCCGCTGCTGGTCAACATGCAGCCCGCGGGAAAATATCTCGGCGAGGAATTCCATCGGGCCGGCGGCGTGCCAGCCGTCGTCCACGAACTGATGAAACGCAAGCTCATCCACAAGAACGCGCTGACCGTCAACGGCAAGTCGATCGGCGAGAACTCCGCCAAGACAAAATCGGACGATCCGGACGTCATCTTCCCGATCGAAAAGCCGATGAAGGAGAACGCAGGTTTCATCGTGCTCTCCGGCAATCTCTTCAACGACGCCATCATGAAGACGAGCGTGATCGACGAAGAGTTTCGCAAGCGCTTCCTCTCCAACCCCGACGACCCGGAGGCGTTCGAGGGCCGCGCGATCGTGTTCGACGGGCCGGAGGATTATCACCGACGCATCGACGATCCGAAGCTCCGGATCGACGAGCGCTCAATCCTCTTCATGCGCGGCACGGGACCGATCGGCTATCCGGGCGGGGCGGAGGTCGTCAACATGCAGCCGCCGGCTGCGCTTATCAAAAAGGGCGTCCACGCGCTGCCCTGCATCGGCGACGGGCGGCAGTCTGGTACGTCGGGTTCGCCATCGATCCTCAACGCCTCGCCCGAGGCGGCGGCGGGAGGCGGACTTGCGCTCCTCAAGACGGGCGACCGCGTGCGCATCGATCTCAAGAAGCGGTCGGCGAATATCCTCATCTCCGATGCCGAACTCACCGAGCGGCGTGCCGCGCTCGCCCAGCATGGCGGCTACGACTATCCCAAGAGCCAGACGCCGTGGCAGCAGATCCAGCGCGGGATGGTGGCGCAGTTCGACGAGGGCATGGTGCTGAAGCCCGCCGTCGCCTACCAGCGCCTCGCCCAGACGACGGGCGCACCGCGGGACAACCATTGACGAGACGATGCGCGCTCCGTATATACAAATGGTCAATTTTTGTATAGACGGAGCGGGCGATGGGCATCAGCATTCGAGACCCCGAGGTCGGCGAGCTTGCCCGGGAGCTTGCGCGGCTACGAAAGACCAACATGACCCAGGCGATCGCCTATGCGCTGCGCAGCGAACTGAAGCGCGAACGCGACAAGCGGCCGCTGGAAGAGCGGCTGGAGGAGCTCGCGGACGAAACTGTAGCGATGGCTAGGCCCGGCGGCCATGTCATGACGAAGGATGAAATCGACGAACTATGGGGGCAATAACCTTCATCGATACGTCGGTTTTCGTTGCTATCCTCGCCAAGGAACCCGATCGTCGCGAATATTCCCGAGCGATTGCCGCAGCCGAACGGCGGCTTACCTCGCCGGTCGTCCGGCTGGAGACGTGCATTGTATTGGGAAGCCGACTTTTTGTGTCCCCGCGCGAGGCGGAACGCCAATACGAAAAGTTTCTTGACCAAGCCAACATCGTGGAGGCGCCGATCGATTCCACGGTGGGCGCGGCCGCTGTCGCCTGCTTCGAGAAATATGGCAAGGGCAAACACCCCGCGCGTTTGAATTTTGCGGATTGCCTCTCCTACGCGTGCGCCAAAGCCGCCGGGGCGCGGCTTCTGTTCAAGGGCGAGGATTTCGCCAAGACGGACGTGAACGACTCATGATTGGAAGCTTCAAGGGAACCGCCGCCACGACGACGCCTCAGCCCGCGCTGCCGATCGGCCCATTGGTCCAGGCGCATCCCGCGCGGCGGCCCGAGCGGGTCACGCTGAAAGGCCGGTGGATCACGCTCACGCCGCTCGACGCCGAAAAGCACGCGGAGGCGCTTTACCAAGGTTCGAACGGCGACGCGGTCCGCGACCGTGTCTGGACCTATCTGTTCGACGGCCCATACACGGACCCTGGCGTCTTCAGGGCCAGCATCGCCGCCAAGGCGCAGTCGACAGATCCGCTGTTCTTCGCGATCCTCGACAGTGCAACCGGCGCCGCGGTCGGCTATCAGACCCTGATGCGCATCGACCCGGCCAATCGCGTCATCGAGGTCGGCAATATCCTCTATACCCCGGCGATGCAGCGCACCCCCGGAGCGACTGAGGCCCAATATCTCTTCGCCCGATACGTCTTCGACGATCTCGGCTACCGCCGTTACGAATGGAAGTGCAACAACCTCAACGCGCCCTCGAAGCGCGCGGCCGAGCGCTTCGGCTTCACCTTTGAGGGCGTCTTCCGCCAGCATATGATCGTGAAAGGCCGCAATCGCGACACCGCCTGGTTCGCAGTGCTCGACAGCGAATGGCCGGCGCGCAAGGCGGCTTATGAGCGCTGGCTCTCGCCGGACAATTTCGACGGCCAAGGGCGCCAGAAGACCGCGCTTTCCGAACTCATGCCGAAGGCTGGCTCATGACTCCGACCATCGCCGAGAAGCGTCGCCGCTTTGCAGAACTGCACCAGGCGCCAGGCTGCTTCATCATGCCGAACCCGTTCGACGTCGGCTCGGCGAAATATCTCGCCTCGCTCGGCTTTCCCGCGCTCGCGACAACGAGCGCCGGGATGGCGTTTGCGGCGGGGCGGCCGGACGGCGGGATCGATCGCGCCTATGCGCTGAGCCACATTCGCGACCTCGCCGCTGCGACCGATCTTCCTCTTAACGCGGATTTTGAGGCCGGCTTCGCGAGCGACGCCGAAGGCGTCTATGAGAGCGCTCGCCTCTGCGTCGGCGCGGGGGTCGCCGGCTTCTCGATTGAGGACTACACCGGCGACCGCAACGCGCCGCTGTACGCCTTGGGCGAGGCGGTCGAGCGATTGCGCGCCGCGCGCGCGGCGATCGACGCCAGCGGCGAGAAGGTCCTGCTCACGGCGCGCAGCGAGGCGATCCTGCGCGAGGCGGGCGGCCTAACCGAGGCGCTGCGGCGTCTCGCCGCTTATGCGGAAGCCGGCGCCGATGTGCTTTACGCGCCCCTATTGAAAACGGCGGAAGAGGTCGCGGAGGTGGTCCGGGTCGCGGGCAAGCTGCCGGTCAACGTGCTGGTCGGGTGGCCGGGCTTCACCCGTCGCCAGCTCGAGGACCTCGGCGTCAAGCGCATCAGCGTTGGCGGAGCGCTCGCCCGCGTCGCCTGGGGCGGGCTCATGCGCGCGGCGAAAGACATCGCGGAGAACGGACGGTTCGACGCTTTCGCCGAACTTCCCCCCGCGCGGGCGATCGAAGCGGCGTTCGGCGCCAAGTCCTAGATCCCAGGCGGCCGCCTAAGGTCCAGCGTCAGCGGAAACTCGCTGTGCGGCGTTTCCGCCGGCGGCTCGTAAGCCCCGGGCGTGTGACCGCGCGCCTCAAACCGCGCGAGACGCCGGGCCTCGGCCTCATTGGAGTTGACTGGAAAGGTGTCGTAGCTGCGCCCGCCGGGATGGGCGACGTGATAGACGCAACCGCCGAGCGCGCGCCCGCTCCACGTGTCGAAGATGTCGAGAACGAGCGGCGCATGGACCGGCACGGTCGGGTGCATCGCCATCGCCGGCTTCCAGGCCTTGTAGCGCACCGCCCCAACCGAAACGCCCTCGGTCGCGGTTTCGCGCAGGGGCACGCGGCGCTGGTTGCAGGCGACCAGATAGCGATCGGGGTCGGCGGTGGTCAGCTGGACCTGCACCCGCTCGGTCGAACTGTCGGTATAGCGCGCGGTGCCGCCAATCGCGCCGGTCTCGCCCAGCACATGCCAGGGTTCCAGCGCCTGGCGCAGCTCGAGCTTGACGCCCTCGTAATCGACCTCGCCGCAAAACGGGAAGCGGAATTCGCGCTGCGCCTCGTACCATTCGGAACGGACGGCGAAGCCGTGCGCCCTCAGGTCCGCCAGCACTTCGAGGAGATCCTCCCAGACGAAATGCGGCAGCATGAACCGGTCGCGCAGCGACGATCCCCAGCGCGGCAGCGGCCCGTCCAGCGGATCGCGCCACAGGCGGGCGAGGATGGCGCGGATCAATAGCTGCTGGGCGAGGCTCATGCGCGGGTCCGGCGGCATCTCGAAGCCGCGGAACTCAATCAGTCCGAGCCGTCCGGTCGGGCCGTCGGGCGAATAGAGCTTGTCGATGCAGATCTCGGCGCGATGGGTGTTGCCGGTTACGTCGGTGAGGAGGTTGCGGGTCAGGCGGTCGAGGAGCCACGGCCGGGGCGCCTTGCCCTCTCCCGGACGAGGGATCTGCGCAAACGCGATCTCGAGCTCGTAGAGACTATCGTGGCGCGCCTCGTCGAACTCGCGGCGCCTGGCTGGTCGGCCCGATGAAGAGGCCAGAGAAAAAATAGGAGAGGCTCGGATGCCTCAGCCAGTGGATGACGAGGCTCTTGAGCAGGTCGGGGCGTCTCAGGAACGGGCTGTCGAGCGGCGTCGCGCCGCCGACCACGACATGGTTGCCGCCGCCCGTCCCGGAATGCTTGCCGTCGATCATGAATTTGTCGGCGCCGAGCCGCGAAAGCCGCGCCTCCTCGTAGATCGCCTCGGTGGTCGCCACGCATTCGCGCCAGCTCGCGGCCGGGTGGATGTTCACCTCGATGACGCCAGGGTCCGGCGCGACGCGGATCACATTGAGGCGTGGATCGACTGGGGGCGCGTAGCCCTCGATATGCACCGGCCGCCCGACCCGCGCCGCCGCCGTCTCGGCGGCCGCCACCAGTTCGAGGTAGTCCTCCAGCCGCTCGACCGGCGGCAGGAAGACGCAGAGGCGCCCGTCGCGCGCTTCGACGGTCACCGCCGTGCGCACCGCGCCGTCAATGTCGCCGAGCCGCTGCTCGACCCGCTCCTGGCCCGGCTCCGCCGCGGCGAACGAGGCGACCCGCTGGGCGCGCTCCCGTTCCGCGGCGAAGTCCGGCAGCGGCCCGCGCGGCTCGGTCGGATCGGCCTCGACGACATAGGGAAACGACGCCGGCGGCACATAGGGCAGCGCGCCGAGCGGCAGGCGGTAGCCGACCGGGCTGTCGCCCGGCGCGAGATAAAGCGCCCCGCGCCGAGTCTTCCATTTCTCGCTGCGCCAGCGATGTCCCGACGCCTGCGCCTGCCAGCGTTGGATCGGCAGAACGTAACCCGACGGCTCGGTCAACCCGCGCGCAAACACGCGCGCAAGCCGGAGCCGCTCCTCCGGGTCCTTGAGCTTGGAATTCTGAGGCGTCACGTTTTCCGGCAGATTGGCTTCCTTGACGATCCATGAGGCGGGATCCTCATAGGCCGGCTGGACATAGTCGGTCTCGAGGCCAAGCTCCGAGGCTATAGCGTCCAGTAGAGCCTCGGCCTTCGGGTTGTCGGCCCCGGTCTCCTGACCCTCAGCCGCGATCCGCTTCCCGTCCGACCAGATCGGCTTGCCGTCGCGCCGCCAGTACAGCGAAAAGGTCCAGCGCGGCAGGGATTCGCCGGGATACCATTTGCCCTGCCCGTAATGCAGGAACCCGCCGGGCGCGAAACGGTCCCGGAGGCGCCGGATGAGCTTGTCGGCAAGCGCCCGTTTGGTCGGACCGACAGCTTCGGTGTTCCACTCTTCGGACTCGAAATCGTCAATCGAGACGAAGGTCGGTTCACCGCCCATGGTAAGCCGCGCGTCGTCGCCGACAAGCGCCGCGTCAACCTCCTCGCCGAGCCTGTCGAGCGCCTGCCAGGCCTCCTCGGAGAAAGGCTTGGTGATGCGCGGGTGCTCGGCGACGCGCTTCACCCGCATGTCGAAGGCGAAGTCGACATTTGCAAAACTCGCCAGCCCCGAGATCGGCGCGGCGTTGCGATAATGCGGCGTCGCGGCCAGGGGAATGTGGCTTTCGCCGGCGAGCAGCCCGGAAGTCGGATCGAGGCCGATCCAGCCCGCGCCGGGAAGATAGACCTCGACCCACGCGTGGAGATCGGTGAAGTCGTGGTCCGTGCCGGGCGGCCCGTCGAGCGAGACGAGGTCGGGCTTGAGCTGGACCAGATAGCCGGAGACGAATCGCGCTGCAAAGCCCAGATGGCGCAGGACCTGCACCAGGAGCCAGCTCGAATCCCGGCACGACCCCAGGCCCCGCTCGAACGTCTCCTCCGGGCTCTGCACGCCCGGCTCCATGCGGATGACGTACTGGATCTCGCGCGCGACGCGCCGGTTGAGGTCGACCACGAAATCGACCGTCCGTTTCGGCGACCGGTCAATTCCGTCGAGAAACGCCTGCAGCCGCGGACCTGCGTGCTCGGGCGTGCGGTAGATGACGAGGTCGGGCCTGAGATCCTCGCCGTATTCGAACGGCCAGATTTCCGCGCTCTCCTCAACGAAGAAGTCGAACGGATTGTAGACCGTCATGTCGGCGACAACGTCGACCTCGATCTTTAGTTCGTTGACGAGTTCCGGGAAGACGTAGCGCGCCAGCCAGTTGCCGTAGGGGTCCTGTTGGACGTTCACGAAATGCTCGGCGGGCGTGACTTTCAGCGAATGTGAGATGACGCGGGTTCGGCTGTGCGGCGCGGGTCTAAGCCTGATGATCTGCGGGCCGAGCGAGACCGGCCGGTCGTATTTGTAGTGCGTCAGGTGATGGATGGCGGCTTGAATGGACATCGTGGAACGGGCCGGGTTTGATGACGGTCGAACCTTTCATAATTTGTTGCGATGCACAATCGGGCCCCTCGGCCGATCCGCGCCCAACGCCGTTCCATCGAGGCGGGTCCTGACATAAAGGTCGGGACCGCGCCTCGAACGGCGCGAATCCTTCTGCTCGCTTAAGGCCGTATGCCGCGTTTCAAGCTGACCCTCGAATATGACGGCGGGCCCTTCGTCGGCTGGCAGCGCCAGGACAATGGCGTCTCGGTGCAGGAGGCGCTGGAGGACGCCGTCTTCGCCATGACGGGCGAACGTGCGATCGCGCATGGGGCGGGGCGGACCGACGCGGGCGTTCATGCAACCGGACAGGTCGCGCATGTCGATCTTGCGCGCGATTGGGCGCCCTTTCGGCTCGGCGAAGGGCTTAACGCCCGGCTCGTTCCCCATCCCATCGCCGTGCTCAGGGTCGAGCGCGCGGCGCATGATTTCGACGCCCGGCACAGCGCCCGCGCCCGGCATTATGTCTATCGGATCATCAATCGCCGCGCGCCTTTGACGATCGAACGCGGCCGCGCATGGGCGATCAAGCCACCGCTCGACGCCGAGGCGATGCAGGGGGCTGCCCGCGCGCTGATTGGCCGGCACGACTTCACAACGTTTCGAGACACGCAGTGTCAGGCGAAGTCGCCGGTTCGCACCCTCGACCGGCTCGACGTGCGCCGCGAAGGCGACGCCATTGCCTTCGAGGTCAGCGCGCTGTCGTTTCTGCACCGTCAGGTGCGCTCGATGGTTGGCTCGCTGGTCGACGTCGGCGCTGGCCGCTGGAGCGCAGCCGATCTCAAGGCGGCGCTGGACGCCGCCGACCGCCGCCGCTGCGGACAGGTTGCTCCACCGCACGGCCTTTATCTGGCGTGGGTGGATTACGGGCCGGACGCCGAAAAATAGCGCTCGAGCGCGCGCTCGTAGATGCGCGTGAGTCCCTCGAGATCCGCGAGCGGAACCCGTTCGTCGACCGCATGAATGGTCGCATTGACGAGGCCGAGCTCGACGACCGGGCAGACGGTCTTGATGAAGCGCGCGTCCGAGGTGCCCCCGCCGGTCGACAGGCGTGGGCGACGTCCTGTCACGTCTTCGACCGCAGCGGCCACGAGGTCGGTGAATGGCCCGCGCTTGGTCAGAAACGCGACCGCATTGGTCGGATCGAAGGTCAGGGTGAAGCGCGCGTCACCCGCCGCCGCCCCGACGCGCCGCGCGATCTCCGTAGACAGGGTCTCGGGCGTCCATGCCTCGTTGAAGCGGATATTGAAGACGAGCCGAACCTCGCCCGGAATGATGTTCGCCGCGGTATTGCCGACGTCAACGCTGACGACTTCGAGATTTGACGGCTCAAAGTCTGGGCTGCCGGAATCGAGGGGCGGAGCGAACAAGCCGGAAAGCACCGGAGCGAGCGAGCGGATCGGATTGTCGGCGATATGAGGATAGGCGACGTGGCCCTGACGCCCATGCAGCGTGAGCCGCCCGGTTAGCGAGCCCCGCCTTCCGTTCTTGATCGTGTCGCCGAGCGCCGCGACGCAGGTCGGTTCGCCGACAATGCAGTGATCGAATCGTTCGCCCCTCGCGAGCGCCCAGTCGATCAGCTTGACCGTGCCATTGATCGCCGGGCCTTCCTCGTCGCCGGTGACAAGGAAACTGATCGAGCCGGGAAGCGAGCCAGCAGCGATGAAGCGAAGAGCCGCCGCAACCGACGCCGCCAGGCCGCCTTTCATGTCACAGGCCCCGCGGCCCCAGAGCTCGCCGTCGGCGACCGTCGCCGTGAACGGACCGAAGCGCCAGCGCGAGACATCGCCGGGCGGCACGACATCGGTGTGCCCCGCGAACGCGAGGTTGGGCCCGCTCGACCCGAAGCGGGCGTAGAGGTTGAGGACGTCGGGCGTCCCCGGCGCCCCGAACGTCACGAGCTCGGCCTCAAAACCGGCGCGGACGAGGAGATCGCGCAGATAGGGCAGCGCGCCGCCGTCCGCCGGCGTCACCGAGGGAAAGGCGATCAAGGCGCGCGCGATGTCGAGCGCGGAGGGCGGGGAGGACATGAAGGGTCGGGGCATGGCGAATGGCGAGTAGCGCGAGTGGCGAGCAGGGAGTGGCGAATGGCTTTCGTCCACTCGCTACTCCCCAATCGCCGCTCTCCAGCTATCTCGGCCGCATCTCGCGCACCGGCGCGGCCCATTCGAGGCCGACGTCGTAGATCGGCGGCTCGGTGTTCGAGAGCAGGTTCCAGAGGCCCGTGTTGGGGCTCCGCTTCAGCGCTTTGATCAGCACCCGCCCGTCGGAAAGGCCACAGACGCACATGCGCCCGACGAGGCTTTCGTCCGGCGGATTGCGGATGTCGTCGTAGAAGACGAGCCAATTGTCGAACAGCGCGCCGAGAGAATGGCCGCGGATCTGGACGGCGACTGTGGTCGGCCTGGCGTCGAGCGGCGCCTCGACCTCGTCGAACGGGCCCTGTCCGTCGGCGTAAAAATGCGCGACCGCGCCGGCCCCCACGTGACCGATGAGCGGCGCCTTGGGGACGATCCTGTCGCCGCCGCCGAGCAGGCGCGGCGGCTCGATGCCGAGATATTCGGCGACGATCGCAATCTCATCTGCCCGCAGGCGGCGGTGGCCGTTGAGGAGATCAGTCACCGCTGAGGGCGAGCGGCCGAGCGCCTTGGCGAGGCCGCTGCGAGTTTTGCCGGTGTGCTTAAGCCCGGCGCGGATCCATTCGACGGTCAATGTCTTATACCCCTTTGATTCCGACGGGCCGAAGAACCCGCTTCCTCACATTAACTAACTTTCCGAAAAACCGCAAGCAGAAAATTGACTTCAGCTTCCCTTTTTCACAATATGAACAGAACAAGAACACTTTATGGCGGCGATGGGGCCGTCGATCTGCTGAAGGAGGGGAGTCCATGACAGAATCCATTCCGCCGCGGCGCAAGCCGGCGAAAATCGACAGCGAGCGGGCCGAGGCGATCCGCGCCTGCGACGTCCATCTCAAGGACCTCAGACGCGCCCATATCCGCCCGCCGGCCGACGTCCGTGTCTGCATGACGCGGACCCCTCGTTTCATCGCGCCTGTCCCCACGAGTTCCTACTGCACGTCCCCAGCCCTCCTCTGCGCGGAGCTCGTCCGATGATCAGGACCACTCGCGCCACGCCCAAGAGTTCCCGCCGTTCGCCGAAGGACATTGCCGCCGCGGTCCAGGAGAAGCTGGACGCAACGCCGGAGCGCCTCGCCCGCGCCAGGGAGGCCGGCGAGACGCCGATCCGCGACGCAGAGCGGCTGCGCCGCATTCTCGACCCTTTCGACACAATGCGCGCCAATCGTCTCCTGGCCCCGCACGACCAGAAGCTCAACGACATCCGCTGGCTGATCGGCGAATCGTTGCGCCGCACCCACCAGCGCGCCCGGCTCGACGCGCTGCGCGCGGTCGCGCCCGATCGTCTCGGCTCGACCGGCTTCGGTCCTCGGCCGGGACTGCCCCAGTCCGAGGCCGCGCTACACGCCCGCGACAAGCTGCGCAACGCCGAAGATCGGGTCGGCCCCGCTGCCTGGCCGATCGTCACCCGCATCATCATCGAAGGGGCCGGGGTCCGCGACTGCCGCGGCTTCGTCCCCGAACTCGCCACCCCGTGGCGCGCCGACGCCGTCGTCACCGATCGCCTGCGGGTCGCGCTCGACACGCTCGGTGGCTTGTTGGGAGTGACGAGCGGGCGAGGCCGATGAGCGCTTGTCGTTCTTAAAGTAATCCAGCGTATCTGTAGGAGCGTAAGCGATGTTGAAGTTAATCGAAGGATCGTATGCATCGTTTTTCCCAAAAGAAATGAACGCGATGTTTCGCAACCGGGCAGAAATATTTTCGGAACGGCTTGGATGGGACGTGGTCGTCAAGAACGGTTATGAGCGAGATCGTTTCGACGACGCCAATCCATTGTACCTCGTGTCCGTCGATCCCGAGACCGAAGACTACTGGGGCTCCCTGAGGCTTCTGCCGACGACAGGTCCGAACATGCTGCGCGACGTCTTTCCGTATTTGCTCGAAGACGGAGAGTGCATCGAGAGCGCGACTATCTGGGAAGTCTCACGCATCTGCGCCAAGGGCGTGGAAGGCCAGCCCGATCGAACCAGGAGCGGTGTCAACTATGCCCTCAACGAGCTCATCCTCGGCATCGGCGAAGTTGCGCTGCTTGCGGGACTGACCCAGGTCGTATGCGTGTTCGACGCTAGGATGTTCCGCGTTGTCAAAGCCGCGGGCTGCAACCCCCAAATCATTGGAAGGCCGCAGCGAATCGGGAACACCATGAGCTACGCGGGCCTTTTCGACACCGGCGACGGTCCCTTAAGGGCGTTTCGCGCCGCGACCGGCATCGAACGTTCGGTTCTCGCGCCTGACGCCAAAGAGCTGGCGTTCGCTTGAGGTCCAGTTCGCCTCGTCCCGCCGAAGCGGCGCGAGGCGAATCATTTCAAGATGTTCCATGGGCGGGAACCTCACGGAATATTACAGGCGCAAGCGAGGCGCATCAAAGCGGCGATGACGCCGTTCACGTTCTACCCTCCACAGATTTGTCGCTTGTCAACCCGCCCCAACGTCATCAATTTGACAGTTGGGGAATGACCCTGAGGCGGGAGGGCAAGTTGGCCAGAAAAGCGAAAAAAAACGAAGCAGAAATAAGCGCTCCACAGCCAATGATCGGCGAACTGAGGCTGTCGGCTTGCGAGACGCGTAGATTGATGTCCATATGCGTCGAATTGCTCGAGTTGTGTTGTCACGTCTCAGGCCGAATCGATCCTGCGGCCGGCTGGATGGTGGCGCACGCCCGAGATGAAGTGATGATCGGGATATTCGGTGTCAGACCTTAGCGTCGCCGACAGACCAAGCATCAGCATCGACGCGGCGGCGATCAGGCTGACGGACACCATCCTCGGCTATAACGAGGAGGATCTCGCCGAGACGCTAAAAGCCATCGCGTCCGCGATCGGCGTCGCCCATATCTCTTATGTCCGCTTTGCCCCCGACAAGAGTTCGGACACCAGTATGCTGACCGCGGCGGTGACCTATTCGAGAGAATGGCAACTCCGATATTTCTTCAAGGAATATCTTAAAGTCGACCCTGTGATTGCTCATGGCCGCCACGCTATTCTTCCTTTCGACTGGGAGACGTTGATCAGCGACGATCCCGAGGTGATCGACTTCTTTGCCGACGCGGCCCATTTCAACGTTGGGCGCAACGGCATATCGATCCCCGTGCGCAACCGAAAAGGGGTCTTTTCGGTTGTGTCTTTCTCAAGCGACGTTTCGAGCGCGGAATGGGAAGCCTACAAGATCAACAATATCGTGAAGCTTCAGCTCCTGTCGGTCCTGATCGACTCGGCCGCCAACATCAATTCGAAGCTTCCCTCGGCCCCGGTTAACTTGTCCCGGCGCGAGGAGCAATGTTTGATCTGGGCGGCGCGTGGAAAGACCTACCAGGAAATCGCCGACATCCTGAATCTGACGTTCGGCAGCGTGAAAACTCATCTCGATACCGCGCGGCATAAGCTGCATTGCATGAATCTGACCCATGCGGCCGCGGTCGCGGTGGCGACCGGAGTGATTCCCGCTAAAGCCCTCCAGTGAAGAACCAACGATCCGCTCCCGTAAAACGGGCGCGCTACGATTGGTGAACGACGATCGCGAACCGCTTCGCGAGCAGCGGCCCCAGCGGCTCTCGCTCCGCGCCTTCGGCCGCTGCCCGGACCTCGACGCCAATGTCGGTCGGGGCGACCCCGTGGCGCTCCAGTTCCACTGCGACCGTCCGCGCTCGCCCGTCGAGAATCCGCATCCGCCGATCAGGATCGGAGGGCAGCCCCAAAACGCCGCCGATCTCGATCACCGTCACGGTAAGCGGTGCAGCGCCCGCGACTGCGTCGGCGACGACGAGGCGTCCGCGCTCCGTAAGCGCGGTTCCACGCCACTCCCGACGCGAAAGATGAAACGTCTTGAATTCGGGGGCGAGGGCGCAGCCCGTTGCCAGCGCGAGCGCCGTCAGGCAGGCGATCACGGCGCGCAGTCTCATCCTGAGCCCCTCTTCAGCCGTGCCAGGCTGCGACCGTCTTCAGCGTCGAAAAGCCGTACAGCGCCTCAAACCCCTTCTCGCGCCCGTGTCCTGACTTGCCGACCCCGCCGAATGGCAGTTCGACGCCGCCGCCCGCGCCATAGTTGTTGAGAAAGACCTGGCCCGAGCGCAGCGCCCTGGCGAGCCGCATCTGGCGCCCGCCGTCCGCGGTCCAGACGCCGGCGACCAAACCATACCCGGTCCCATTCGCGATCGCCGCCGCCTCCGCCTCGTCGTCGAAGGGGATGGCGACTTGGACCGGTCCGAAAATCTCTTCCTGCGCGAGACGATGATCCGGCTTGACGTTCGCGAACAGGATCGGGGCGACATAATGGCCGCCGGCCGGCGCGCCGGCGACGATCGACCCTTCTGCGGCGCGGGTCAGATCCGCGCCCTGCTTGAGGAAGCCGGAGACGATCGCCTTCTGTTTTGCCGAGATGAGCGGCCCGACGTCGAGATCGGCGTCCGCAGGTCCGACGCGGAGCGCGCGGTATCGCTCGGCCATGCGCTCGACGACCTCCGCATAGCACGAACGTTCGATGAGGACGCGCGAGGCTGCGGAGCAGGTCTGGCCTGCGTTCTGGATCCCCGCGTTGACGAGAAAGGGCAGCGCGCGTTCCAGGTCGGCGTCGGCGAAAACGAGCTGGGGCGACTTGCCGCCGAGCTCGAGCGTCACCGGCGCGACGTGGCGCGCGGCGGCCGCCTGAACCAGCGCGCCGACCGCGACCGAGCCGGTAAACGAGAGGTGGCGGACCCCCGGATGGACCGCGAGCGCCGCGCCCGCCTCCTCGCCGAGCCCCGGCACGACATTGAGCGCACCGGCGGGAAAGCCGGCCTCGCGCGCGAGATCGGCGAGTGCGAGCGAGGTCAGGCACGCTTCTTCAGCCGGCTTCAAGACGCAGGCGTTGCCCATCGCCAGCGCGGCCCCGATCGTGCGCCCGGCGATCTGCATCGGATAGTTCCACGGCACGATGTGGCCGGTGACGCCATGCGGTTCGCGCAGCGTATAAACTGTGTAGCCGTCGAGATACGGGATCGTTTCGCCCATCACCTTGTCGGCGGCGCCGGCGTAGAACTCCATGTAGCGCGCCAGCGCCAACGCGTCGGCGCGGCCCTGCCTGATCGGCTTGCCGACGTCGATCGCCTCGATCCGGGCCAGATCCTCGATACGACTGCGGACGAGGTCGGCGAGCTTCGCGAGAAGTCGGCCGCGTTCGGTCGCAGTGAGCCGCCCCCATTCGCCCGCGAGCGCTCGCTCGGCCGCGCCGACCGCCGCGTCGACGTCGGCGCTTGTCCCACGCGCGATCTCGCCGATCTCGATGCCGCGCGAAGGGTCCTCGACGGGGAGGCGCGCGCCTGACCGCGCCGCAACCCAGCGTCCGTCGATGAAGCACTTGTCGGTTTCGAACCAGGCGAGGCTTGAGGTCATATCTCGCGCGCCGTCTTAGAGCCCGCCCCAGACTTCCTCGACGATCTCGACGAGGCGCGCAAGCTTGATCCACTGGTCGGCCTCAGAGAGGTCGTTGCCGTGCGCGGTCGAGGAGAAGCCACACTGGTGGCTCAGCGCGCATTGGTCGAGCGGGACATATTTGGTCGCCTCGCCGATGCGGCGCTTGACCTCCTCCTTGGGCTCGGCGGCGGCCTTCTTCGAGCTCATGAGGCCAAGCACGATGGTCGCGCTCTTCGGCGCAAATCTTAAAGGGGCGAAATCGCCCGAGCGCTCGTCGTCATATTCGAGGAAGAAGCCGTCGATTTTCATCTCGTTGAGCAGGATCTCCGCGACCGGCTCGTAGCCGCCCCGGGCCACCCAGGCGCTCTTGAAATTGCCGCGGCAGAGATGGACACAGATCGTCATGTCGGCCGGCCGGTCACGGATCGAATCGTTGACGAGCTTGCAATAGAGCCGCGTCAGCCCGTCCGGATCGTCGCCGCGCGCTTTGGTTCGGGCGCGGATGTCGGGATCGCAGAGATAGGCGAGGTTGGTATCGTCGAACTGCAGGTAGCGGCAGCCTCGCCGGGCGAGATCGCCGACCTCGGCCCGATAGGCGGCGGTGAGATCGTCGTAGAACTCCTCGAGGTTTGGATAGACCGCTGCGCTGATCGCCTCGCGCCCACCGCGGAAATGCAGCATCGACGGCGCCGGGATGCAGACCTTCGGGGTGCGCGTGGTAGCCGACTTCAGGAAATCGAAGTCGGGGCCCTGGATCGGCGCGACCCACTTGACCTTGCTGCCCACATGCATCGTCGGCGGCTTGAAGCCGACCTCGGTGCCGTCGCTCTTGCGGAAGGTCGCCGCGAATTCCCCGTAGCGCGTCTCCACGCCCTCGAGCCGCTCGAGGAAATCCACGTGGAAATAAGTGCGACGGAATTCGCCGTCGGTGATCCCCTTCAGGCCCAGGTTCTCCTGCGCGCGCACCACCTCGCGAATGCATTCGTCCTCGATTGCGTGCAGGTCGTCCGCTGCAAGGCCGCCGGCGGCGAACCGCTCCCGCGCCTCCCGCAGCCGTTCCGGGCGAAGATAACTGCCGACATGATCGGCGCGAAACGGCGGACGGGCCATGGGGGTCCTCCCTTTGACGGATCTCATTCAGAGGCGGCGATCGTCTCACGCCGCTCGGCGCCTTGGCAACCCGCGGCTCAGCGCCTCGTAGCGAAGAAGGCTTTCAGCATCGCGGCCGCCTCGCTCTCGCGGATGCCGCCGTAGACTTCCGGCGCGTGATGGCAGGTCGGCTGGTTGAAGACATGCGGGCCATGGTCGACAGCGCCGCCCTTGGGATCGGGCGCGGCGTAGTAGAGACGGCGGATGCGGGCGTGGGACATCGCGCCGGCGCACATCGCGCAAGGCTCGAGCGTCACATAGAGATCGCAGCCGGCGAGGCGTTCGGAGCCGAGCGCTACGGCGGCCGCGCGGATCACGAGGAGCTCGGCATGCGCGGTCGGGTCGGCGCGTTCGCGCGTACGGTTGCCGGCGCGGGCGATGACGGCGCCGTCGCAAACCAGCGCGGCGCCGATCGGCGCTTCGCCGCGAGCTTCCGCCGCCCGCGCCTCGGCGAAGGCGAGGCTCATCGGGTCTCGGTCTTCTTCCGCGCCGTTCGACAGGCGGCTCTCCATGCGCGCCGGACATTCAGCGCCCCGAAACATGTTTTCGTGTGGCGGGTCCGCGCGTTCGGGCTTAGGACAGACCCGCGCTCCACGCAATGCGGAAGCGTTCGCCCGCGGATATGATCGAGCATGAGCGAAGAAACCAAGCCGGAAGTCCGCGAAGGGAGCCGCATCGCCAAGGTGATCGCGCG
The DNA here is from genome assembly GCA_963721905.1 of uncultured Alphaproteobacteria bacterium. Classification (GTDB taxonomy): domain Bacteria; phylum Pseudomonadota; class Alphaproteobacteria; order Rhizobiales; family Beijerinckiaceae; genus Roseiarcus. Next base: position 461,022 of record CAVRMF010000011.1, on the reverse strand, counting down.
CGCGGGCCTTTGCTCGCGGCGCGACGCCGAAGCCTGGATCACGGCGGGCCGCGTCAGCGTCAACGGCGAGGTTCTCTTGAGCCCGGCCTATAATGTCAGCGACGCCGACGACGTCCGGGTCGACGGCCAGCGGCTGGCCGCCCCGGAGCGCACGCGGCTCTTTCTGTTCCATAAGCCCCGCGGGCTCGTCACCACGGCGCGCGACCCGGAGAGGCGACCGACGATTTTCGACGCCCTGCCGCCGGACTTGCCTCGGGTGGTGGCGATCGGCCGGCTCGACATCAACACCGAGGGCCTCCTGCTCCTGACCAACGATGGCGGCCTCGCGCGGGTGCTCGAACTGCCCGCGACGGGGTGGCTCCGCCGCTACCGCGTGCGAGCGCATGGGCATATCGACCAGGCGAAGCTCGATTCGCTCGGTGGCGGGATCAGTCTCGACGGCGTCGACTACGCCGGGATCGAGGCAAGGCTCGACCGGGAGCAGGGCTCCAACGCGTGGATCACGATGGGGCTGCGCGAGGGTAAGAACCGCGAAATCAAGAAGGTGCTCGAACACTTGGGGCTCGCGGTCAATCGCCTCATCCGCGTCTCGTTCGGCCCGTTCGAGCTCGGCGATCTCGCTGAGGGCGAGGTGGCGGAAGTGCGCACCCGGGTGCTGCGCGACCAGTTGGGCGCGAAGCTCGCCAGGGAAGCCGGCGTCGATTTCGACGCGCCGCTCGTCGAGCGGCGCGCGCTTCCGCAAGAGCCGCGGGAAGAGCCCCGCCCGGACGATCGGCGTCGCGAGGAGCGGGGACGGCGGGAAGGCCCGGGCGGGCGCCTCCCTGAACCCCGGCGAGGAAGCGCCGACAAGGGACGGGAGAAGCCGATCGCGCGCGGTGATCTGTCGCCGCGCAGCGTCCCGCACGCGCCCTCGACGCCGGAGCGTCGCCGCAAGCACGTCTCGGCGCTGCGGGCGGAAATCGTTGCGGACGCGACCGCCGCCGGGCCGCGCAAACGGATCGAACGCAGCGCGACCCATGACCGCAAGGGCCGGACCATCGCCGTCGAGCGCCTGACGCCGACCGCGGCGGAATTAGCCAAATGGGCCGCCGCCGAACCGCGCGAGCGGGGCCGGGCGGGCGCGCGAGGGCCCGGCCGCGAAGCAGGCGAACGGCCTCGCCGGGCCGGCGCCTTCGACCCGCGGCGGACGCGCGACGGCGAGGAGCGCGAACGCCCAAGACCTGAATTCAAACCGCACGGGCCGCGCTCCAAAAAACATTCCTCGCGCGCCGGTTCCGGGGACGGCGCGCCACGCGGGCGCCGCTCCGATCGCCCGGAAGGCGGGCAGCCGCCAGGGCGCTTTGAGGGCGGGGGACCGAGGGCGTCCGGCCCCGGCCGGGAGAAATCTTCGCGGGCCGACTTCAAGCCGCGCGGCCCGCGCGCAGGCGGCGAAGACGGAAAGCGTGAGCGCCGCTTCGACCGGCCCGATGCAAGACCCCCGCGCGACCGACCACCCGGCGCTGGCGCGCGCAACGGGGCGCCGCGCGACCGCAAGTTCGACCGGCCACAGGGCGAGCGCCGCGGCAAGGGCGGCGAGAGCCGGCCGCCTCGCTCGGGCAGCGGCTCCTCGGGCCGCCCCGCCGGGCGCCCGCCCGACAAGGGACCGGCGAAAGGGCCATACGGCGGGCCGCGCCGGCCGCCACGAAAGCCGTGAACGATGCGGATCGTCGGCGGGCGCCTCAAAGGCCGCGCTCTCGCCGCGCCGTCCTCGCGCGCCATCCGCCCGACTTCGGAGCGGTTGCGCGAGTCGATCTTCGATATCCTGGAGCATCGCTATCCCGGGCATCTCGAGGGCCAGCGGGTGGTGGATCTCTTCGCCGGCTCCGGGGCGCTGGCGATCGAGGCGGTGTCGCGCGGGGCGCGCTTCGCGCTCTTCGTGGACAACGGGGCTGAGGCGCGCGCGCTGCTGCGCGCCAATGTCGAAGCAATGGGGCTCGGCGGCGTGACCCGCATCTGGCGGGCCGACGCCACCAAGCTGGGCTCGGCGCCGGCCGGCGGCCCGTTCCGGCTCGCCTTTCTCGACCCGCCCTACGACCAGCGCCTCGCCGGACCAGCGCTCGCCGCGCTCCTCGCGGGCGGCTGGCTCGAGCCGGACGCGCTCTGCGTCGTCGAAGAGGCCGCGAAGGCTGAGATCGAGGCGCCGGCAGGGCTCACGCTGGTCGATCAACGGGTCTACGGCGACACGAGGATTGCGATCCTCGAGCCCGCAAAGGCCGCCTCTTCGATTACTGCGGATAGGGATTGACGTAAGTCCCGACGAGGCTCGATTCGCCCTTGCGATGGCCTTTGAGCTTCTCCTGCAGCTCCGAAAATGTCAGCCCGGGCGGCAGGTCCTTCGGGTCGAGATCGGTGGCGACGATCTGAAACAGATAATGGTGCGGCGAGCCCGGCGGCGGACACGGGCCGCCAAAGCCGGGAATGTTCTTGGTGCTCTTGCCGGCGATATACTTGCCGCTCGGCTGGCTCGCTTCGCCTTCCGCGAACGACGTCGTCTCCGGCGAAATTCCGTAGGCGACCCAATGCGTGATGCCCGCTCCGAGCCCTGCATCTGGGTCCGACACGACGAAAACGAAACTCCGCGTCCCCTCAGGCGCATTCGACCAAGACAACTGCGGCGAAACGTTCTCGCCCTTGCAATTCGCCCCGCGCGCCGGGATGTCGCCAACGGGCTTCGGAAGAAGCTGGCCGTCCTTGAAGGTTGTGGACTCGAGGGTGAAGACGCCGGCCGCTGGGGCCGCCGGCGCGCCGAGCGCGGCAAGCGTCAAAGCGGTGGTCAAGAGAAACGCCTTCGCCGGTGTGATCGTCATCGGTCCGCTCCATCGCCAAAACTGTAGACGCGGTCGCTGACCGCGTCGGCCGCGATCCGTAGCGCGTTCTGAAGGACGTCTTTCGACGGGCTACGGATCGCAACCACATCCCAAGAGCTTAGCGCGGACGCACGCTGGCCCAAACCCGGCGCAACGGGCGCCGCATTGTCAAATCTCCGTGTCTTTGCCAACCTGCCGACGCCCGCATTCTACGCGCCACGCGCGGTGAAGGCTCATGGAGGTCGGGAGTGGGAACGTCTGCTGCGATCCGGCTTGCTCCGCTCCTCGTATTGACGATGAGCGCTTGCGCGGAGCGGCCTGAGGTGGACCAGATCGCCCAGGCGGATATGATCGGCCTATCGAAAAGGGATATTGTCGCCTGCATGGGCGAGCCTCTGAGGCGCCGCGCGCCTGGCGAAGGAACCGAAATCTGGACCTACGCCGGCGGGACGACCACGACCTTGAGCCCGCCCTGGGCGGTCGGCCTCAATTTCAGCGCTCTCGGGCCGCCGGACGCCTGCGACGTGAGGATCATCATGACCAACGCGCGCGTGAGCCAGGTGACCTATCTGATGCCTGACGGACGGGCCCTGCCCTCCGGCCGTCAATGCGCATTCGCCGTCCAGGCCTGCGCCCGGCGCCGCGAACTGCTTTAATCCCGAACGTCGATGTCCCGCGCCGAGCGCCTTCTCGACCTCATGCAAAATCTCCGCCGCCGGCGCGCGCCGGTAGCCGGCTCGGCGCTGGCGGAGGAGCTCGGCGTCTCGCTGCGCACGCTATATCGCGACATCGCCTCGCTTCAGGCGCAAGGGGCTGCGATCGAGGGAGAAGCCGGCTTTGGCTATGTTCTCAAGCCCGGCTTTGCGTTGCCGCCGCTGATGTTCACGCTCGAGGAGGTCGAGGCTTTGGCGCTCGGCGCGCGCTGGATCGAGGGCCGGGCCGACAAGGGCCTCTCGAAGGCGGCGGAGGACGCGCTCGCCAAGATCGCAGCCGTGCTGCCTCCCGAGCGCGCCGCGGCGCTTGACTGGCCGACCCTGCTGGTCGCCGCCGGCGTCCAGGCGGAAGCGGAGAGCGCGGCGCTTTCCGTCGTCCGCAAGGCGCTGGGCGAGGAGCGCAAGCTTCGGTTCGCCTACGCCGACAAGGACGGACGCAGTTCGAACCGCATCGTCTGGCCGGTCGCGGTCGGCTTCTTCGAGCAGGTCAGAATGCTCGCCGCCTGGTGCGAGACGCGCGAGGCCTTCCGCCACTTCCGGCTCGACCGGATGACCGCGGTCGCGGAGCTGGGTGAGCGGCTCCCCAAGGCCCGCCGCTCGCTCCTGCTGGACTGGCGCCGGGCGGAGGGGCTCGAAGGGTAGGCCCAATTGTAGACGCGGTCGCTGACCGCGTCTGACCGCGTCTGCCCGCGTCTAGCCGCGCTCAGCGAGCGCGGCTACAAAGGCGCCGCTGGCAAGCCGCGAGCCGGCGCCTTATATGTCGCAGGATCGTCATGACGGACGGCGCCATCGGCCGTTGCGGCGGGTCCCTCCAGACTTCCGGATTGCGATGACGCCTCATGTCCCCGCCGCGACGCAAGTCGCCAATTTCACCTTGAAGAACGGCCTCGAGGTCGTGGTCATTCCGGACCATCGCGCGCCTGTCGTCACCCACATGATCTGGTACCGCAACGGCGCCGCCGACGACCCGCCGGGCAAGTCGGGCATCGCGCATTTTCTTGAACATCTGATGTTCAAGGGAACCAAGGCCCACCCCAAAGGCGAGTTCTCCGAGTTCATCTCCGAGGTCGGCGGCCAGGAGAACGCCTTCACCGGCTCCGATTTCACCGCCTATTTCCAGCAGATCGCCAAGCAGCATCTGAGGGCCTGCATGGAGTTTGAGGCCGACCGGATGACGGGGCTCGTGCTCACCGACGAGATCGTCGCGCCCGAGCGCGACGTCGTGCTCGAAGAGCGGCGCATGCATTCCGACACCGACCCCGGCGCGCAGCTCGGCGAAGCCGTTCAGGCGACGCTCTTCACCCATCACCCTTACGGGATTCCGATCATCGGCTGGGGGCATGAGATCGAAGGCCTGAGGCGCGACGACGCGCTCGCCTACTACCACCGCTTCTACACCCCCGAAAACGCCATCCTGGTCGTCGCCGGCGACGCGGAGCCCGAAGATACGCTGGCCCTCGCCGAGGACACTTACGGCAAGGTCAAGCCCCGCGGCGCGAAGCCCGAGCGCATTCGCTCGCTCGAGCCGCCGACGGTGGCGAACCGGCTTGTGACGGTGTCGGACGCGAAGGTTCAGCAGCCGAACTGGCAGCGCCACTATCTCGCCCCCTCCTGCCGCACGGCCGAGCCCGGCGAATCGGAGGCGCTCGACGTGCTTGGCCATCTGATCGGCGGCGGCCAGACGAGCCTGCTCTACCGCATGCTCGTCGTCGACGAGAAGGTCGCCGTCTCGGCCTGGGCTTACTACCATGGGACGGCGCTCGATGAGAGCCGGTTCATCGTCAACATGACGCCCGCGCCGGAAGTGAGCCTCGAGACGCTCGATAAGGCGTTTGATCGTGCGCTGGCGACGTTCCTCAAGGACGGGATCGACGCCGCCGCTCTCGACCGCGCCAAGACGCGGCTCGTCGCCGACGCGATCTATGCCCGCGACAGCCAGTCGGACCTGGCGCGCTGGTACGGCTCGTCGCTGGCGATCGGCCAGACGCTCAGCGACGTCGAGGAATGGCCGATGAAGATCGAAGCCGTCGACGCGGAGGCGGTGATGGCGGCGGCGCGCCGCTGGCTCGACCACAAGCCCGCCGTCACCGGACACCTTCTGCCGCTCGAAGACGAAGCCGCCTGACAAGAATGCCGCGTCGCCCGGCGGCGCCAAAACCAAACGAAATCCGGAAACGCCCATGCAAAAACATATCGTCGTTTCGACCCCCCAGTCTGCCGTCAGCGTGAAGACGCTGGTCACCCCGCGCGGCCTTGCCCTCTGGCTGGTCGAATCCTACGCTGTCCCGCTCGTCTCGCTCGAATTCGCGTTCCGCGGCGGGTCGTCGCAGGACCCCGCCGACAAGGCGGGCACGGGGATGCTGCTCGCCAGCCTCCTCGACGAAGGCGCAGGCGACCTCGACGCGCAGGCCTTCCAGCGCGCCCTCGACGAGCGGGCGATCGAGATCTCGTTCCACGCCGACCGCGACGCGATGACCGGGCGCATGCGAACGCTCGTCAAGAACCTCGACCGCGCCGCCGAACTCCTGCGCCTTGCGGTCAATCAGCCGCGCTTCGACGAGGAGCCGTTCATTCGCGTGCGCGAGCACGCCAACGCAAGGCTGCGGCACGACGCCAACGATCCGGGTTCGGTCGCAGCGAAGGCCTGGAAGGCGAACGCCTTTCCGGGCCATCCCTACGGCCAGCCGACCGACGGCTCGCTCGAATCGCTGGCGCTGATCGAGCGCGCCGATCTTGTCGCGGCGGCGAAGCGGCTGCTGGCGCGCGATCAGCTCGTCATCGCGATCGTCGGGGCGATCGACGAAAAAGGTGCGGCCGAGCTCGTCGACAGGGCCTTCGCCGATCTTCCGGCGAGGGCCGAGCTCAGGCCGGTCGCGATCGCCTCTTTCGCCGGCCTCGGCAAGATCGACGCGATCCCGCTCGACGTGCCGCAGTCGACCATCCGCTTCGGCCGCCCGGGCCTCTTGCGCGACGATCCGGACTATATCGCGAGCGTCGTCGCCGCCCATGTGCTCGGCGGCTCCGGCAATATGACCTCCCGCCTCTTCCGCGAAGTGCGCGAGAAGCGCGGCCTCGCCTATACGGTGTTCGGCAATTTCTACGCCTACGATCACGGCGCCTTCTATTACGGCGGCACCACCACCAAGAATGAGCGGGCGCGCGAATCCTTCGACGTCGCGTCGCACGAGATCCGCGACGTCGCGCTCAAGGGCCTCAGCGAAGAAGAGCTCGAGAAGGGCAAGACCTACCTCATCGGCTCCTATCCGCTGCGTTTCGACACTTCGGTCAAGATCGCCTCCCAGCTCGTCCATATCCAGCTCGAAGGCCGCTCGCCGGAATGGCTCGTCGACCGCAACCTCGAGATCGCCGCGGTGACCGGGGAGAGCCTCAAACGCGCCGCGAACCGGGCCTTTGGCGACGGCTCGCTCTATACGACGGTGGTGGGCAAGCCCGAGGGGTTCTGAGCCCCCGCTCGCGGGTGCTCGCGGGAGAAGGCGCGAAGCGCCGGATGAGGGGAATGCGCGCCAGCGCCGTTTCCACCGAATTGCAGGAATGCTCGGAGGGATTCCGGTTTGCTCACACGGATCGACCGCGCACATACCGGTCATTCGGTGACGGCGCGGCGAATAAATCAAATCAACTCTAAGCGCGCATTCCTGCTCGGTCCCGCTACGGAAGGAATGCGCCAAGTGCCTACATTCGTTGGTGCCGCGCCGCCTATCCGGACTCGACCCGAAGCGGTCCTTTCAACTGTTGCGGCTAGAAGATACTAGCGTACCGCCTTGGAGCGCAGAGACGGCGCGCGAAATCCTGCGCACTGGCGTAGGAGGCGTTCGTGCACGAATGGAAGGTCGGCTGTGCCGGCGCATCCGTTGGAGGAGGTCCCCGCGTCGCTTTGTCCTTTTCGGCCAGTTCCACCCCGTCTATCTTATTCAGAATGAATGCCGCAGAATTGCCGCGGCGCAGAGCTGGCGGGGGGCGGGCGTGTCGGCGTTAGGCGAATTTGAATTCGAAGCCGGACGAGCCGGACGTTTTCATCAGCTATTCCTCGAAAGACCTCGAACGCGCCTCTGCGCTCGCGGCGCGCCTCGCCGACGAAAAGCTGAGGGTCTGGTTCGACAAAGCGCGGCTCGTGCCGGGGTGCGACTGGCACAGCGAGATTGAGACCGGCTGCGAGGCGGCCCGCGTCATCGTGCCGCTGCTGACGCCGAACTGGAAGGCGTCGGAATGGACGCGCTTCGAAACCTACGGCCACGCTGCGGCGCTTCCAGTAATCGCGGAAGGGACGGAAGCGGAGGTGATGACCCCGCCGCTGCGCAGCTGGCAGGCGGTCAGGTTTGATCCGCTGGAGCCCGACGAAACCGCTTGGAGCGCGGTCGTCACGGCGCTGAAGGCCAGGCTCGCCGAGCCTGTGCCGGATCGGGCCCAGCGCCTCATCCGCTTGTTGCATGACCCCTGCGCCCATTTCACCGGACGCGACGCCGACCTCGTGCGCATCCACGAGGAATTGCACGAAGGCCCGGTCGCCGCGTTGACGCAAGGGCGCGTGCGCGCCATCGCCGCGCTCGGCGGCGTCGGCAAGACCACCCTCGCCAACGAATATGCGCGCCGATTCTGGCGGCTCTATCCGCAGATCTTCTGGGTCGACGCGCGGCGCGGCTACGACAACGAGTTCGCCGCAATCCATGATTTGCTGTTTTCCGATCGCGCAAGCCTGCAGATCGCGACGGAAGAGAAGGCGAAGGCGGCGCTGCGCGAACTCGAAGGGCCGATGGAGAGGCTGCTCGTGCTCGACAATGTCGAGGACGAAGTCTCCTGTCGCGCCTGGATTTCGAAGTCCGGCGGCTGCCGCACGCTCATCACCTCGCGCTTCACGGATTGGCCGCAGGCGGCGGGTGTGCGCACCATCCACCTCTATGTGTTAGACAAAGACGCGGCGCGGCTGTTCCTGCTCAAGCGCACGGCGCGCGAGGCGGCGGGCGACGAACTCGTCGCCTGCGACGAACTTGCCAAGCGCCTCGGCTATCTGCCGCTCGGACTCGAAGTCGCCGGGGCCTATATCGTCGAACAGGGGCTAGGCTTTGCCGAATACCTGGACCTGTATGAAAAGGCGACGGCGACGCTGCTCAGCGAACACGCGCTCGGCTCAAACCATTATCCCGACCCCGTCATCGCCACGTGGCGCCCGACGATCGAGAAATTCTCGCCGCTCGCGCGCGCGATCCTCAGGCTGTCCTCGTGCCTTGCCGAAACGCCGATCCCGTTCAATCTGTTCAAGACAAGCGAACCAAGGGTGCGGCAGTTCGCCGCCGCGTTCGGCGCGGTTGCGGCGCCAAACAACGACGTCGAGGCCGAACTCGCCTTGCGCGCGGCGGTCGCCAAGGAGCTGCATCGCTATTCGATTGCGCTCGATTGGAACGGCAAGAGCTTTCGCGTCCACGGCCTCGTGCAGAAGGTCGAATGGCTGCGCGCGAGCGACGAGGAGCGCAGCCACGCGCTTGCGCTCGGCTACGACCTCATCACGTCCTACGGACCGGAGCCGGCGTTCGAACCTAAGAACTTTGCGATCTGGGATCCGCTGTTCCCGCATGGCGAAGCGGCGCATCGGCTCGGGCATGAGCCCGCTTCGACGCCGCCGTCGCTGGAGTTGATCGAGCGGCTCGACCAATACATGTTTGGTCGGGCGCGGTTCGAAGAGTCCCTGACCTATTCCCGCGAGCGATTGCAGCGCGTCGAGGCGGAGTTCGGGCGGGAGAGCGAGGAGTTCGCAAGCGATCTCATCAATGTCGGCGAGGCGCTCCGGGAACTTGGACGGGAGAAAGAAGCTCGAGAATGCTTCCAACGCTCCGTGGATATCCGGCGCAAGCAAGGGCCGTCAGTCAAATTAGCGACCAGCCTCAACTATTTCGGGATGTCCGTTTCCGATCTTTCCCAGCAGGAAGACGTTTACCGGGAGGCCTTGACGCTCATCGAATTCGCCTGGGGCAACTGACTCTGCGATTGCCGCGAAGCTCGCGCTCAACTTGGGCGCCTGCTTGCGGAAGAAAGGCAAATTTGACGCGGCCAAAGCGGTCCTTGAACGCGCGATCAGTTTGCACGAACGGTCTTTCGGATATGATCACCCGTTGACAGCAAGATGCACGGGTCAACTAGCAGCAACGGAAGAAGAGCGCGGCGAATTGACATCTGCACAGCAGTTATTGGAACGCTCGCTGGCCATTTGCGAAAAGGCGCTCGGACCGCACCACCCCGATACGGCGATGGCTCTCGGGGCTCTTGGCTCATTGGCAAGGCGACAAGGCGATTTTACTCGCGCGCGGCCCCTTTTGGAACGCGCGATCGCCATCCAAGAAAAGATGCTCGGTTCCGAGCATACCAGCACCGCGACAAGCCTAAACAATCTCGCTATGCTTTTGCAAACCCGAGGCGACGTTGCAGGAGCGCAGCTGCTCTTTGAGCGCGCGCTCGCCATCTACGAAAAGGTGCATGGATTAGAACATCCCCTAACGGCGACAGGCCTCAATAATCTCGCCATGCTGCTGGAACGCCAGAGCGATCTCGCGGGCGCGCGGCCACTCCTTGAGCGCTCGCTCTCGATCCGCGAAAAGACTGTCGGGCCGGACCATCCCGATACGGCGCTGGCTCTCAACAATCTCGCATTGCTGTTGCAGGCCCAAGGTGATCTCGCGAGCGCGCGGCCGCTTCTCGAGCGCGCGCTCGCGATCTTCGAGAAAGGGCTCGGGCCGGACCATCCCGATACGGCGCCGAGCCTCGACAACCTCGCCGCACTGTTGCAGGCCAAAGGCGATCTCGCCGGTGCGCGGCCGCTCTATGAGCGCGCGCTCGCGATCTTCGAGAAGGCGCTCGGGCCGGACCATCCCGACACGGCGACGAACCTCAACAAACGCGCTGCTGCAGGCCCAAGGCGATCTCGCCGGCGCGCGGCCGCTCTTTGAGCGCGCGCTCGAGATCTGGGAGAAGGCGCTCGGGCCCGACCATCCCCACACGCTCGCCGCGGTCGACAATCTTGCCGGTCTGCTCGATGCGCAGCGTGAGTTCGCCGCCGCCGAGCCTTTGCATCACCGCGCTCTCGAAGCTCTCATCCGCAAGCACGGACCTAGCCACCCTGACGTGCTCTCAAAACAGAACAACCTCGGCCACAGTTTGCGGCTCGCTGGCCGCCCCGATCTCGCCGAGCCTTACGCCCGCGCCTGCGCGGACACGACGCCTTCCGTGCTCGGCCGGACGCGTCCCCTGACCCTGCACCGCCGAAACAATCTCGCCCTCACGCTGCTGATGATGCGCCGCGCGCCCGAAGCCGACGCGCTCTTCGCGGAAAGCTGGCGCGCAACGCAGCAGCGCTGGATGATCGTCTCGACAGGTATCGCGTTCCTCGCCCTCGTCTCCGCGCTCCTACAAGGCAAGAGTTCCGCCGATCCCCTCGGCCGGCTGAAGACGCTGCTGCTCGGGCCCGCGTTGCCGCGCGCGCAGGGAGTCGCCGAGAAATGGGACGTGCTCTATCTCAGCGACTATCTCAGCGACGCGCTGCCCGCGGACTGGCGCGACGTCCTCGTCGCCCTGCTCGCCGCGCTCAACGATCCCGCCCGCGCCGCCGACCTCGACGCCTTCCCGCCTTGGCGCGAGGCGCCCGCCCTGCCGCTGGACACGCCCTGGCCGGAGATCGCCGCAACGTAAAGAGCTTCGCATCCGATCGGTGCCCCGGCCGTAGTAGGAGCCAGGCAAGCGAACGTCCGCTCCCCGCCGATCGCGTCAGTTGTCCGATTGACCCTTGAATGCCTGCATTGGGCGGAACCCTGCCCGCCAGGTCGCGCAAGTCTACGACCGCTTGCCGTCCCACCTGCGACATTCGCGGCCGCGATCCGCGACGACCGCTTACGTCGTGAGCGGCAGTTCCGTCTCAATTCGTCAGCCGGCAGGGGTGGTGACCAATAAGCCAAAACGGGCCAAATTCGGGCCGCATTTGGCCCGGGACGGGCGCGAGCCGCGAAAGCTGCAAAGACGGTCTCCCTTTCTGTGAATCCGGCGTCGAAGCGTCTCCACTTTCCACCCCGCCAATGCGATAACCTTAGCCGAGGTCCGCAGCCCCCATGCCGATTTGCCGACTCGAACCGCTGCTTATCGACCGCATCGCCGCGGGCGAAGTGATCGAGCGGCCGGCCGCGGCGGTCAAGGAGCTCGTCGAGAACGCGCTCGACGCCGGGGCGCGCCATGTCGAGATCGCGATCGAGGCGGGCGGTCGGCGGCTCATCCGCGTTTCCGATGACGGCCGCGGTATGGACGAGGCGGATCTTAAGCTTTCTGTCGAGCGCCATGCGACCTCGAAAATTCCCGACGGCGACCTGACCGCGATCGCGACCTTCGGCTTCCGAGGCGAGGCGCTGCCGTCGATCGCCTCGGTGTCGCGGCTCGAAATCCGCACGCGGGCCGCGGGCATGGCCACGGGCCTGAGGCTCGTGGTCGAGGACGGGGCGAAAAGCGCAGTCGAGCCCTGCGGGCAGCCGTTCGGGACACGCGTCGAGGCGCGCGACCTCTTCGCCGCCACGCCGGCCCGGCTCAAGTTTTTGAAATCCGATAGAGCCGAGGCGCAGGCCGTCGCCGACATCGTCAAGCGGCTGGCGCTGAGCCATCCGGAGACCCGCTTCTCCCATACGAGCGACATCGGCGCCGGCTTCGACTGGCCGGCCTCGGGGTCAGGCGAGGCGGCGCAAGCCGAGCGGCTCAGGCAGGCTCTGGGCGACGAGTTCGCCGCCAATTCGCTCGGCCTCGACGCATCGCGCGAAGGCGTGAGCCTCGCCGGCCGCATTGGGCTCCCGACCTTCAGCCGGCCGAACGCGCTGCAGCAGTTCGTGTTCGTGAACGGCCGCTCGGTCAGGGACAAGACGCTCGCGGGCGCGCTGCGCGCGGCCTACATGGACTTCCTCCCGTCCGACCGTCACGCCGTGGTCGCGCTCTTCGTCGCCTGCGATCCGAGCGAGGTCGACGTCAACGTCCATCCGGCCAAAGCCGAAGTGCGCTTTCGCGATTCGGGCCTCGTGCGCGGGCTTGTGGTCGGGGCGATCAAGCAGCGCCTCGGCGAGGCTCTGCACCGGGCCTCGACCACTGGCGGGACCGCGACGGTGCTGGCGATGCGCCCGCCGCAGCCGTTTCGTTCCGCAATGCCGGCCGGCGGCTGGAGCTGGCGCGATTCGCCCGCCGCGCCAAACCTCGCCCCAAGCCTCGCCCAAAGTTTCGCCGAGCCCGCCCAGGCGAGCTTCGCCGCGTTCGCCCCCGCCGCGCCCGTCGCGGCCGCGGCGCCGCTCGAGCGCGACCTTGCGGCGCCGCTCGGCGCGGCGCGGGCGCAGGTTCACAACGCCTATATCATCGCCCAGACCGCCGACGGCCTGGTGATCGTCGACCAGCACGCCGCGCATGAGCGGATCGTCTACGAGACCTTGAAGCGCCAGCGCGAGGGCCGCGGAATCGAGCGGCAGGCGCTGCTCTCCCCGCTCGTGGTCGATCTCGACCCGGACGCGGCGGCGCTGATCGAGGCGCACGCGGAGGAACTCGCCGGGCTCGGCCTCATCGTCGAGGCCTTCGGCCCCGGCGCCGTCCTGGTTCGCGAGGCGCCGGCGGTGATCGCCCAAGGGGATCTCGCCGCGCTCGTCCGCGACCTCGCGGCCGACCTCGAGGGCGAGGACGGCGCGCTCAGTCTGTCGCGCCGGCTCGACGAGCGGCTCTCGACCTTCGCCTGCCATCATTCGGTGCGCTTCGGGCGGGCGCTGAAGCCGGAAGAAATGAACGCGCTCCTGCGGACGATGGAGGCGACCCCCGGCGCCGGCCAGTGCAACCACGGCCGCCCGACTTATGTCGAGCTCAAGCTCGCCGACATCGAAAGGCTGTTCGGGCGGCGGTGAGGGAGCAGACTTTGCTTTCTGGAGAGCGAGATATTTTCTTACGGACAGAGTAGATCCGTTGTTTAATCTAAAGGACATGCGATAGAGGTTATTGGTTTTGCGCCAGCGATGTAACTCCCTAGCCGACCATCCGATCCTCATCCTGAGCCGCGATGCGAAGCATCGCGTGTCGAAGGATGATCCAGAAGGAGGCGCTGTTCGTGCGCTCTGGAGCATCCTTCGAGACGCGTCGCCTGCGGCGCCGCTCCTCAGGATGAGGGAGCGGTAGGGAGTTACGCGGCGACGGAAAAAGGCGCCTAACCTGTTGAGAAGCCTTGGTCGCGAACGAAAACGTACGGAGGCGGCCGAATGGATCCTAGCCATCGGTCCGCTGACCGCCTACATTGGTGTCTTGCGGAGCTGGGTGGCGCGTCAGGACATATTCCTCGGGGCCGTACGATCCCTATGGGAGCTGTCCCTGTCCTAGCCCGTGGGCTTTGGCACACGGCGCCCACCTACTTACGTAGGCGCCCGGGATCACCGTCCAACGGCCGTCTCGGCTCCGCGCTCTTATTCCGACGGATCGGCGTGACCCTTTGACTTCGACTGACGCCGATTCGAAGGCGGTCCTCCGCCGCGAGGCGCTGGCGCGGCGGAAGGCCTTGCCCCCCGAGACGCGTTCCCTTTTGACCGACCGCCTGACGCAGGAAGGCCTGCGCCTCGCTCGCCTGTGGACCCCCTCCGTCGTGTCCGCCTTCCATCCGATCCGCGAAGAGCCGGATACGCTGAAGCTTCTCGGCGTGCTGGCGAACGAGGGGTTTGCGACCGCCCTTCCGGCCGTCGTCGATCGCGGCTCGCATCTGACCTTTCGCCTCTGGCGACCGGGCGATCCGACCGCGCCCGGCGCGATGGGCATTCCGGAGCCGCTCGCGACCGCGGCGGCCGTCGAGCCCGACCTTCTCTTCGTGCCGCTGGCCTGCTTCGACCGCCTCGGCCATCGTATCGGTTACGGCGCGGGCTACTACGACCGAAGTCTCGAGAGGTTGAGGGCGACGAAGAGGGTTCACGCCGTTGGCGTCGCCTACGGGGTTTGCGAAGTCGCCGCGGCGCCTTATGAGGCGCATGATCAGAGCCTGGACGCCATTGTGACCGAGCAGGAAACCATTTTCGTCGGCGACCGCTGAATGCGCCTCCTCTTCATCGGCGACGTCGTCGGACGGTCGGGGCGCGCGGCGATCATCGAGCAGGTTCCGCTCCTGCGCGCGCGCTGGGGCCTCGATTTCGTCATCGTCAATGGAGAGAACGCGGCCGGCGGCTTCGGTCTCACCGAATCGATCTTCGAAGAGTTCATGGCCATCGGCGTAGACGCGGTGACGCTCGGCAATCACGCCTTCGACCAGCGCGAAGCGCTCGTCTTCATCGATCGGCAGCCGCGCCTGATCCGGCCGGCCAATTATCCCGCCGGCACGCCCGGCCGAGGCGCGGCGATCGTCGAGAACGCCAGGGGGGCGCGGCTTCTGGTCGTCAACCTGCTCGGGCGGATCTTCATGCAAGCGCTCGACGATCCGTTCGCCGCGCTCGATCGCGAATTGGCCGCCCGTCCGCTGGGGCAAGCCTGCGACGCGGTCGTCATCGACATGCACGCCGAGGCCACCAGCGAAAAATCAGCGCTTGCCTATTTCGCCGACGGCAGGGCCAGCCTGATTGTCGGCACTCACACCCATGTTCCGAGCGCCGACCATCGCATCCTCGCCGGCGGCGCGGGATTTGTCACCGACGTCGGCATGACCGGCGACTACGATTCGGTGATCGGCATGGAGAAAGACGAGCCGCTGAGGCGCTTCACCCGCCGCATCGCCTCGGGCCGGTTCGAGCCTGCGCTGGGCCCTGCGACGCTCTGCGGCGTCGCGGTCGAGATCGGACCGGAGGGCTTCGCCAAGGCGATCGCGCCGGTCCGGATCGGCGGTCTGCTCAACGCCGCCGAGCCGGACTTCTGGGCCTGAGACGCTGATGACCGCGCCGACCATCGTCTACGATCTCGACGGCACGCTCGCCGACACCGCAGGCGATCTCATGGGCGCCCTGAACGCCGTCCTTCTCCACGAGGGGCTAGCGGCGTTGCCGGTGGAGAACGCCCGCTCGATGCTTGGCGCGGGCGGGCGGGCGCTGATCCAGCGCGGCTTTGCGGCGTCGGGGCGCGCGCTCGCGCCGCTGAAGCTCGATGCGCTGTTCGGCGACTTTCTCGCCCATTACAACGCCCATATCGCAGACCACACCGAGCTTTATCCAGGCGTCGAGACGGCGCTTGCAGCCTTCGCGCGCGACGGCTGGCGCCAGGCCGTCTGCACCAACAAGATGGAAGGTTCGGCAAGGCTCCTCATGGAAACGCTCGGCGTCGCCGACCGGTTCGCTTTCATTTGCGGCCAGGACACGTTCGGGGTCGGCAAGCCGGATCCGAAGCCGCTGCTCGGAACGATCGCCGCCTCAGGCGGAATTCGCGCCCGCGCCGTCATGGTCGGGGATTCGGTTACCGACATCAAGACGGCCCGCGCCGCCGGCTTGCCCGTGATTGCGGTTGACTTCGGTTATACCGACGTGCCGGTGGCTGAACTCGGCCCCGACCGGGTCATCTCGCATTTCGACGAACTGGCGACGGCCTGTGCGGCGCTGATGGCCGACTGAGTGCGGACCCGCCTCAGGCGATCGTTCAATCCTTCGCCCGCTCGACGTAGCTGCCGTCATCGGTCTGAATGACGATGCGCGTTCCGGGGCTAATGTGCGGGGGCACCATGACGCGCGCGCCGTTTGAGAGCTTCGCCGGCTTATAGGACGACGAGGCGGTCTGACCCTTCATTGCGGGTTCGGTTTCGGTCACTTCGAGGGTCACACGCGGCGGCAGCTGGATTCCGACCGGCGTCTCGTTGAAGATCGAGAGGATGACCTTCATGCCTTCCTGAAGCCACTGCGCCTGATCGCCGATCACCTCCGCTGAGACCTGAAGCTGATCGTAGGTGTCAGCGTTCATGAAATGATAGCCGTCGCCGTCGGCGTAGAGAAAATCATAGCTCTTGTCCTCGACGAAAGCGCGCTCGACCTGCTCAGTCGTCTTGAACCGGTCTGTCACCTTGACGCCGTCAGAGAGGCGGCGCATGTCGATCTGCGTTGTCGGCGTGCCTTTGCCGGGATGAAAACTCTCGGCGGAAAGCACGACGCAAAGCTGACCGTCCTCTCGCTCGATGATGTTGCCCTTGCGGATCGAGCTTGCGATAACTCTCACGGTCTTTGATCCTCGAAGATTGGCGTGCGCCGCTTGTGTGCGATGGGGCGCTTGGTTTCAAGCGGCGATTGGGGCGCGCTATATACTGATTTTGGCGTCAAAGACCAGCCGCTTCGCCGGCGCCGTTCTCTATCCCTTCGGAAGCCGCTTGAGTTTGTCCGCCTCCCCCCCGCTCTGGAACCGGGACCGTCACGCCGAACGCCGTGCGCGGCTCCTTGCGCGCCAGCGGATCACGAGCTTTGTCCGCCGCTGGTTCGCGGCCAAAGGCTTTATCGAAGTCGACCCGGCCGCTCTGCAGCCATCCCCCGGCAACGAGACGCATCTCATTGGGTTTGAAACGGTCCTCGAGCGGCCGGACGGCTCCTCGAGCGCGGCTTACCTGCATACCTCGCCCGAATTCGCCATGAAGAAACTCATGACGTCGGGAGAGACGCAAATCTTCGCGCTGTCGCACGTCTTCCGCAATCGCGAGCGCAGCGCCCTGCACGCGCCGGAATTTGCGATGCTCGAGTGGTACCGGGTCGGAGCGCCGCTGGCGCATCTCATGGACGACTGCGCCGCGCTCCTCGCCCTCGCCGCCCATGTCGCAGGCGCGAGAGCCTTTACCTTTCGTGGGCGTGAGGCGAACCCTTTCGAGCCGCCGGAGCGCCTGACCGTGCGGGAGGCTTTTTTGCGCCACGCCGGCATCGATCTTTACGACAGCCTGTCGCCGACAGGCGTTCCCGACGCGGTGGCTCTCGCTCGCCAGACACAGGCGGCCGGCCTCAGGGTGGCGCCGGACGACACATGGTCCGACACGTTCAGCCGGCTTCTCAGCCAAATGATCGAGCCCAATCTCGGCGTCGGGCGGCCGACGATCCTGCATGACTATCCGGCGAGCGAAGCGGCGCTTGCTCGAGTGCGCTCGGATGATCCGCGCGCGGCGGAGCGGTTCGAGCTCTATTGTTGCGGCGTCGAACTCGCCAACGCCTTCCACGAACTGATCGACCCCAAAGAACAGCGTCGCCGATTCGCGGCGGACATGGCCGAGCAAAAGCGAATCTATGGGGTCTCCCACCCGATCGATGAGGATTTCCTCAGCGCGCTCGCCGACATGCCGGACGCGAGTGGAGCCGCGCTCGGCTTCGATCGTCTCGTGATGCTGGCGACCGGCGCGGAGCGGGTCGACGCCGTGCAATGGGCGCCCGTGTTCGACCCCGAGGCGAACGCATGACGCAGGAACCGCCGCTGATGGCGCAGGCGCGCGTGGCGCTCGCGAGCGTCTATGGTTTTTCCGGCTTTCGCCCAGGCCAGGAACAGATTCTCTCGGCGACGCTGGAAGGCAAGGACGTGCTTGCAGTGATGCCGACGGGCAGCGGCAAGTCGCTCTGCTTCCAACTTCCAGCGATCGTCCGCGAACGCCTGACCCTGGTCGTCTCCCCATTGATCGCGTTGATGCGCGGTCAGGTCGCGCAACTCCGTGAGCTTGGCGTTGAAGCGGCGAGCCTCAACTCGTCGACCGAAGTCGAGGAGCGGCGGCGCATCGCCCGCAGCCTTCGGGATCGGTCGCTGCGCCTCCTCTATATTGCGCCCGAGAGGCTTCTGCGCGACGATGTTCTGGCCAATTTGAAAGACGCCTCGATCCATAGTCTCGCGATCGACGAGGCGCATTGCGTGTCGCAGTGGGGACATGATTTCCGGCCCGAATATTTGCGGCTGCGCGAGGTCGTCGAGGCGCTCGGCGGCGTTCAGACGGTCGCTGTGACCGCGACGGCGGATGCTCCGACCCGCGCGGAGATTGTTGAGAAGCTGTTCGTGCGCCGGCCGCAGGTCTACGTGCGCTCGTTCGACCGGCCCAATCTGTTTCTCGCGATGCGTCCGAAGTCGAACGCGACCCGCCAGCTTATCGAGCGGCTTGGCGCACATCGCGGCGAGAGCGGCATCGTCTATTGTGCGTCGCGCCGCCGAACGGAAGAACTGGCTGAGGAATTCGCGCGCATCGGCCGGCGCGCGTTGCCTTATCACGCCGGCCTCGAGCATTCGGTGCGCGCAGCGAACCACGACGCGTTCCTGCGAGAGGACGGTTGCGTGATCTGCGCCACCGTCGCCTTCGGCATGGGCATCGACAAGCCTGACGTGCGATTCGTGTTTCACGCCGACCTGCCCTCCTCGATTGAAGCCTATTACCAGGAGATCGGCCGCGCCGGGCGCGACGGATTGGCGGCTGAAGCCTTCACGCTCTATAGCGCCGGCGATATCGAGCTCAGGCGCCGCCAGATCCTCGAGAACGGGGCGACGGATGAACGCAAACGCGTCGAGATGGCGAAGCTCGATGATCTCGTCGCCTTGTGCGAAACGGCGCGCTGCCGAAGACAGACCTTGCTCGGCATGTTCGGTGAACAGTCGGGGGCTTGCGGCCATTGCGACGTCTGTCAGGGCGCGGTCCGACTGATCGATGGACGCGTGGACGCGCAAAAGGCGCTGTCGGCGGTTCTACGCACTTCGGGCCGGTTCTTCTTCGGCCATCTCGCCAATATCCTATCCGGGAAGACGACCGAGGCCGTCGCAATGCACCGACACGACGAGCTCAAGACCTTTGGCGTCGGCAAGGATCGGACGCCCGCCGACTGGCGCGGCGTCCTGCGGCAATTGCAGTCCGCGAAGCTCATCGAACGGGACGAGAATGACCGCGACCGGCTCATTGTGACCGAAGAGGGCCGGCGCGTGCTGCGCGGCGAAGCGCCTTTCGCCCTGCGGGAGGATGTCGTCAACGCGAAGGCGCGCCGTTCGAGGCGCGCCGCAGTCGATGCCGAAGATGGGGACGCCCAGCTCCTGGCGGCGCTGAAAGCCTTGCGCGGCGCGATCGCGGCGGCGCAGAAACAGCCGGCCTATGTCATTTTTCCCGACCGCACGCTGATCGAAATGGCGAAGGCGCGGCCGGCCGCGCTCGACGAACTTTCCAGCCTTCACGGCGTCGGCGCCGTCAAGCTGCAGAAATACGGCGCGGCCTTCCTAGCCGTCGTTCGGGACCATTCCCATGCCTGAGCTGCCGGAGGTCGAAACCGTGCGGCGCGGCCTCGAGCCGGCGATGCTTGGCGCGCGAATTCAAAGGGTCGAACTGCGCCGGACCGGCATCCGCTTTCCCTTCCCGCCCCGATTCGCGCAGCGGCTGACGGCGCGGCGGATTGTCGCTCTCGCGCGCCGCGCCAAATACCTTCTCTTCAGCCTCGACAGCGGCGAAACGCTGATCGCCCATCTCGGCATGTCGGGCTCGTTCCGCATCGAAGCCGCGAAGACCGTGACGCCTGGCGCGTTCCATCGCGAGCGATCGAAGGACCCCAAGCACGACCACGTCGTGTTCGATCTCGATAATGGCAACGTCATTATCTACAACGATCCCCGACGATTCGGCTTCATGGATCTGGTTCGAAGCGATGCGCTCAAGACACATCCGAGGCTTCGCGCGCTCGGCGACGAGCCCTTGGCCCGGGAATTCGACGCCGCGCGCCTGGCGAAGCTGCTTCAGGGATCGCGGGCGCCGCTAAAGGCCGCCTTGCTCGACCAAAAGCGCATCGCGGGCCTTGGCAACATCTACGTCTGCGAGGCGCTTTTCCGCGCCGGCCTCAACCCGTCGAGACCAGCGGGCGTCCTCGCCAACGCCCGCGGCGGTCCGACCCGCGCCGCCGTCGCACTAGCAAAGGCGATCCATGCGGTGCTCGAGGAAGCAATCGAAGCCGGAGGTTCGACTTTGCGCGACCACCGTCAAGCGGACGGCGGCCTCGGCTATTTCCAGCACGCCTTTTCAGTCTACGACCGCGAAGGCGCGGCTTGCCTGAGGCCGCGCTGCCGCGGGATAATCGCACGGACAGTCCAGTCCGGCCGTTCGACATTCTACTGTCCGGTCTGTCAAGAGTAGCTGCGCCTCGCTGTCTTGCGCGGCCGGCCCTCCGTCATTGACAAGGGAAGGCTCGGCTCCTATCTCCTGCGGCAACCCATTTCAGCGGCGCGAAAACGGGCGTTTGGGGCCTCTTTTCGCGCTTTTTGTTGTGGCCGTCGTCGCCAGCAAGCCAGGGCTCCCAAAGAGCGGAGCGAAACCCGCCGGCGGACGGCATTGGAAAGGTCGAAAATGCTCGGCGCCCTCAAGTTCGACTCCGTGATGAAAAGGGTGTTCGGTTCGTCGAACGATCGTCGCCTCAAAGGCTATCGGCCGATGGTCGCCGCGATCAATGCGCTCGAGCCCCAGTTCGGGACGCTGACCGATGACGAGCTGCGCGCCAAGACAGACGAATTTCGGGCCGAGCTTGCGGCCGGAAAGACTCTCGATGACCTGACCGCCCCCGCCTTTGCGGCGGTGCGCGAGGCGGCCAAACGCACGCTGAAGCAGCGGCACTTCGACGTACAGCTGATCGGCGGCCTCGTTCTGCACGAGGGAGCGATCGCCGAGATGCGCACCGGCGAGGGCAAGACGCTCGTCGCCACCACCGCAGTCTATCTCAACGCGCTTGGCGGGGAAGGCGTGCATGTCGTCACCGTCAACGACTATCTCGCCCGCCGCGACTCGGAGTGGATGGGCGAGATCTACAAGTTCCTTGGGATGACCGTTGGCGTGATTGTGCATGGTCTCGACGACGATCAGCGCCGCCAGGCCTATGCGGCGGACGTCACCTACGGCACGAACAACGAGTTCGGCTTCGACTATCTGCGCGACAATATGAAATACGACATGGCGCAGATGGTTCAGCGCGGCCACGCCTTCGCCATTGTCGATGAGGTCGAACTCGATCTTGGTCGACGAAGCGCGAACCCCGCTCATCATCTCTGGGCCGTCCGAGGACCGGTCGAACCTCTATGTCGCCGTCAACACCATCATTCCCGAACTCGCGCGCGAGGAGTACGAGCTCGACGAGAAACAGCGGACAGTCAATCTCACCGAGGTCGGCAACGAACACGCAGAAGGCTTGTTGCGCGCGACGGGCGTGATGAAGGAAGGGTCGCTCTACGAGGCGGCCAACGCCACCCTGGTCCATCACGTCAATCAGGCGCTGCGCGCGCACAAGCTTTTCCAGCGCGACAAGGATTACATCGTTCGCAACGACGAGGTCGTCATCGTCGACGAGTTCACCGGGCGCATGATGCCCGGCCGGCGCTATTCGGAAGGCCTCCATCAGGCGCTCGAAGCCAAGGAAGGGGTCACCGTCCAGCCGGAAAACGTGACGCTCGCCTCGATCACGTTCCAGAACTACTTCCGCCTCTATAAGAAGCTCGCCGGTATGACGGGCACAGCCGCAACCGAAGCGGACGAGTTCGCGGAGATTTACAAGCTCTCCGTCGTCGAAATTCCGACCAACAAGCCGATCACCCGTCTCGACGAAGACGACGAGGTCTATCGGACCTCGGACGAGAAGATGCGCGCCGTCGTGCGCGAGATCGAGGCGGCGAACGCAAAATTGCAGCCGATGCTAGTCGGCACGACATCGATCGAGAAGTCCGAGGTGCTCGGCGAGGTGCTCGAGCGAAACGGTTACAGGAAGATCGATTTTTCGAAGCCGAATGCGCTGAAGGCGCTCTACGCCGCCGCCCGCTCCGGGAAGCCGTCGAAGAATTTCGCCATCCTCAACGCCCGCTTCCATGAGCAGGAGGCGTTCATCGTGGCGGAAGCCGGCGTCCCTGGCGCGATCACCATCGCCACCAACATGGCCGGCCGCGGCACCGACATCCAGCTTGGCGGCAACGTCGAAATGCGGGTCAAGCAAGAGGCCGATCCGAACGCGCCGCCGGAGGCGCGCGACGCGCAGGAAGCGGCGATCCGGGCTGAAGTCGCCGAGTTCAAGCAAAAGGCGATCGACGCGGGAGGTCTCTATATCATTGGCACGGAGCGGCATGAAAGCCGCCGCATCGACAACCAACTGCGCGGCCGTTCCGGACGCCAGGGCGATCCAGGCAGGTCGAAGTTCTTCCTGTCGCTTCAGGATGATTTGATGCGCATTTTCGGCGCCGAGCGCATGGACGCGATGCTGAAGCGTCTCGGGCTCAAGGAGGACGAGGCGATCGTCCATCCGTGGATCAACAAGGCGCTCGAGAAAGCACAGCAGAAGGTCGAAGCGCGCAACTTCGACATGCGCAAGAACATTCTCAAATTCGACAACGTGATGAATGACCAGCGCAAGGTCATCTTCGAGGACCGGCGCAAGATGATGGCCTCCGAATCGCTGGAACCGACGATCGAGGATATGCGCACCGGCGTCATCGACGATCTCGTCGCTGAGCACATTCCGCACGACGCCTATCCGGAGGCGTGGGACATCGCCAAGCTGAAGCAAGAAGTCGCGGCCAAGCTCAACCTCGACCTGCCGGTCGACGCCTGGGCGAAGGAAGAGGGCATCGCCGACGAGGAAGTCGCCGCGCGCTTGCACAAGGCCGCGGCGGACGCTTACGCGGAACGTGTTCAGCGCAACACCCCCGAGGCCATGCGCTTTGTCGAGAAGCAGGTGATCCTGCAATCGCTCGATCATCTGTGGCGCGAGCATCTGGTCACGCTCGATCATTTGCGGCAGGTCATCGGCTGGCGCGGCATGGCCCAGCGCGATCCGCTCAACGAATACAAGTCCGAAGCGTTCGAACTCTTCCAGCAACTGATCGCGCAGTGGCACGAGGCGGTCATCGCCCAGATGTCGCGGGTCGAAGTGCGCTTCCAGGAGCCGGAGCCGCCGCCCCCACCGATGCAATTTCAGCATCTCGATCCGGCGACGGGCGAAAACGAGTTTCCCTTCGGGCCAGTCAACGAGCCCGTCAGCGCCGGTCTGCTCGCCGCGACGTCCGGCCTCGCTGTCGCCGAACGCGATCCAAACAACCCCGCCAGTTGGGGACGGGTCGGCCGGAATGAGCCTTGCCCCTGCGGATCGGGCAAGAAGTTCAAGCACTGCCACGGGCAGGTCGCTTGAGCGAAACCCGGTTCAGCGCGGGAACGTCTCGCGCCGAAGCGCTCAAACTTCTCGTCGAAAGGTTCCGCCGCTCCGAACTGGACGAGCCGGTCCGGGAGGCCCGGCTGACGTTTTGCGCGGCTGCCGACCTTCCGCCGGCCGCCCTCATTGCCGCGCCCGAGGCGCCCCTTGGCGGAGCGGCGGCGCGGCTCGAGGAATTCGCGATGAGACGCGTGTCCGGGGAGCCTCTGTCGAAGATCGTCGGCAGGCGCGAGTTCTGGGGTCTTGCGCTCACGATTTCGCCCGACGTTCTCGACCCACGTCCCGAAACGGAGACGATCGTCGAGGCCGCCGTCGCGCTCTTCGCTGAGAGGCGAAAAGATCAGCTCAGCGTCCTCGATCTCGGCGTCGGGTCGGGGGCGCTGCTCTGCGCGCTGCTCGACGAATTCGTCAATGCGCGTGGTCTCGGCGTCGATATCTCTGCCGCCGCGGCCGAAATCGCCCGCGGCAACCTGGCGGCCTGCGGCCTGAGCGGGCGGGCCGACATTCGCGTCGGCTCGTGGACCGAGGGCGTGGTCGGCCTGTTCGATCTCGTCGTCTCGAACCCCCCTTATATTCCGACGGCCGACATCGAGGGCCTTTCGCGTGAAGTGTGGCGTTTCGATCCGCGTCTCGCGCTCGACGGCGGGGTCGACGGTCTCGACGCGTATCGGGTGATCTTTCCTGAAGCTGCGAGGCTGGTCGCGCCGGACGGCTGGCTCCTCGTCGAAGCGAGCGCGGGACAGGCCGGCGCCGTGCTTGCAATTGCGGCGAAGGCGGGCTTTCTCGAAGGTTCGACCCGTCGAGACCTCGCCGGGGTCGAGCGCGTCGTTGTTGCCCGGTCGCCGCGGACAACGCCGGGCCATCGCGATCACGAGGGGGACAATCGTCATGAACGCGTCGTCGCACCCGACTGACGAGGAGCCGCGAGGGGAGCTGACAGTCCGGCTCATCGCGATGCCGCGCGACACCAACGCCAATGGCGACATTTTCGGCGGCTGGGTGCTGAGTCGAGATGGATCAGGCCGGCGGCATCGCTGCGGCGGAAAGCGCCCACGGGCGCGTGGTCACCATCGCCATCGAGGCGATGAAGTTCATCCGACCGGTCAAGGTCGGCGACGTCCTTTGCGTTTATACGGCGGTCGACCATGTCGGACGCACGTCGCTCAAGATCCATGTCGAAGCCTGGGCGCGGCGCTTTCGCACCCACCACCGTGAGAAGGTGACCGACGCAACCTTTACCTTCGTCGCGATCGACGAAGCGGGTCGGCCGCGACCGGTGACCGCGAAGGCTCAAATTTAACCCCTCGTCTGGCAAATTGGCGCGGTGAACTCGCTTCCGCCTTGCGACCCCGCAGTGATCGACGTCTGCTCGGCCTCGGAGTTTGAGCGCCTCGGGCCATGCTGGGACGACCTCGCGGCCCGCGCTCTGGAGCCGAACCCGTTTGCCGAGAGCGCCTTCCTTATCCCGGCTCTGCGCCATCTCTCGCAGCGGAAAACCATTGTGCTCTGCGTCTGGAATGGCCCCAAGCGGACGAGGCTGAATGCAATTGCCGCGCTGCAGCCGAACCTCGTCCCGTTCGGCGTCGTCGTCGACATATGGCGCCACGAGCAGGGGCCGCTTGCCGCGCTGCTCCTCGATCGAGAAGCGCCGGCCCCGGCGCTGGAGTCGATGATCGGCTGGCTGGCGCGCCATCGGCCGGGCGCGGTTGGGCTCGGCCTCGGCAGTGTCGACGTCAACGGCGCGCTTGCCGAGACGCTTCGCACGCTTGCTGCGAAACGGTCGCTTCGGCTCAACGTCTCCAATCCCCGGCGACGCGCCGCTCTCGCCTGCGACGACGGCGCAACCTTCGACCCTCCGCTCGCCGCCAAGCGGCGGAAGGAATGGGCGCGGTTGAAGCGGCGGCTCATCGAGCGCGGCCGACTTGATTTCGAATGGTCCGACGATCCGGCGTCGATCGAGGACTTTCTGCGGCTCGAGGCCGCGGGCTGGAAGGGCGCTCGCGGGACCGCGCTGAAAGCCGATCCGGAGCGCGCCGCGTTCGCTCGCGAGATGCTCGCCGGCTTCGCCTCGCAGCGGCGATTGCAGATCGCTCGGCTCTCGCTCGACGGACGCGCGATCGCGGCGGGCGTGGTCCTGCGCTCGGAGGCGCGCGCCCATTATTGGAAGACGGCTTACGATCCGGCCTACGCGCCGTTCTCGCCCGGGCTGCAGCTCACGCTCGCGATGTCGCCCGATCTTCAGGCTGACCGCGGCCTCGCGCTCGCCAATTCCTGCGCCGATCCCGACCATCCGATGATCGACCGGATCTGGACGGCGCGAATCGATCTGGCCGATTTCGTGCTTCAGACGACGCCGGATTCCTCCTTCGCATTCGGGCTCGCGCTCGGCGCCCGGCGAGCGAAGGCTTTGGCGCGCGAGCAGGTCAAGGGGCTCGTCAACCGATGGCGCCGAAGCCTTAATCCTCGAGCTTCCGCGCCTCCTCCGGCAGCATGATCGGCACGCCGTCGCGGATCGGATAGGCGAGCTTCGCCGGCCGCGAGATCAGCTCCTGCCGCTCGGCGTCGTAGATGAGCTCGGCGCGGGTCACAGGGCAGACGAGCAGCTCGAGCAGACGAGGATCGGTCTTTCGTGAGGGCGGCTTCGCAGGCGAGGGCGGGCTTAATGGTTCATCGGTCATCGGAATTGTCGTCCGCCGCCCTTCGCGCCCTATGCTAGGCGCCTTTTCCCATCGTCGTTTCTTGCGATTTCAAAGGCTTGCGGCGCCTTTCCGTTCCCACGCGATCCTCTTAAATCAACATGGCATACTTGCCTATAACGCCGGACCGCCGCGCTCACGTCCTGTGAACAGCAAACCACAGGTCGGCCTGTTTGGCAAGAAAATGTCGACTTTTCCGAAACCAGCTCCCCTGGGGCTTCCAGCCAAAGTCAGAAGCGCAGCGCCGTCGCCTGCCGCACGCCCTTCAGTTTGCCGACCTTCTCCAACACCTGGGGCGGCGCTTCGCCGTCGATCGAGACCAGCGCGATCGCCGAGCCGCCGGGCTCGTCGCGTCCGAGGGCGAAGGTCGCGATATTAACCCCGGCGTCGCCGAGCACGCTTGCGAACCGGCCGATGAAGCCCGGCTTGTCGTCGTTGGTGACATAGATCATCGACGGGGTGAACTCGGCGTCGACCTTGATGCCCTTGATCGCGAGGATTCGCGGCTTGCCGTCATGGAAGACCGTTCCGCCGATCGAGCGGGTCTGCTCGGCGGTCGCGACCGTCAGCGTGATGAAGCTCTCGTAATCGCCTTCCGCCGCACGCGTCATCTCCTCGATCACGATGCCGCGATGAGCCGCGACCGTCGGCGCCGAGACGACGTTGACGTCGACAAGCGACGGCCGAAGCAGACCTGCAATCGCCGCCGATGTCAGCGCCTTGATTTTGAGATCCGCGACCGCGCCTTCGTAGGTGATCGTGATTTTGTCGATCGGCGCCTGGGTCAGCTGGCCGGCGAAAGAGCCCAGTCCTTCTGCAAGCGCGATGAAGGGCTTCAGCTTCGGCGCTTCCTCGGCGGTGATCGAGGGGAAGTTCACTGCATTGGTGATCGCGCCGCGGATCAGATAGTCCGACATCTGTTCGGCGACCTGAAGCGCCACGTTCTCCTGGGCTTCGTTGGTCGACGCCCCGAGATGCGGAGTGGCGATGAAGTTCGGATGGCCGAAGAGCGGATTGGCCGCAGCCGGCTCCTCGACGAAGACATCGAAAGCCGCGCCTGCGACATGGCCGCTGTCGAGCGCCGCACGTAGCGCCGCTTCGTCGACCAGGCCGCCGCGCGCGCAATTGATGATGCGGACGCCCTTCTTGGTTTTCGCGAGATTTTCGGCCGACAGGATATTCTTGGTCTGCGCGGTCAGGGGCGTGTGCAGCGTGATGAAGTCGGCGCGCGCCAGGAGATCGTTCAGTTCGACTTTCTCGACGCCGATCTCGGCCGCGCGCTCGGCGCTGAGGAACGGATCGTAGGCGATGACCCGCATCTTGAGGCCCATCCCCCGCGAGGCGGCGATCGAGCCGATGTTGCCGCAGCCGATCACGCCGAGCGTCTTGCCAGTCAGCTCGACGCCCATGAAGCGGTTCTTTTCCCATTTTCCCGCCTGGGTCGAGACGTCGGCGGACGGGATCTGACGGGCGAGCGCGAACATGAGCGCGATCGCATGCTCCGCCGTCGTGATCGAATTGCCGAACGGGGTATTCATCACGATGACGCCGCGCGCGGTCGCGGCTGGAATGTCGACGTTGTCGACGCCGATGCCGGCGCGGCCGACGACCTTCAATTTCTTCGCCTGTTCGAGCAGCTTCGCGGTGACCTTGGTGGCGGAGCGGATCGCAAGGCCGTCATAGTCGCCGATGATTTTGGCGAGCTCGTCCTTGTCGAGCCCGGGTTTGACGTCGGCCTCGACCCCGCGCTCCTTGAAGATGGCGACGGCCGCGGGAGAAAGCTTGTCGGAAATGAGGACGCGAGGAGCCATGGTCGAAACCTTCAAAAGAGCAGCTATCACGAGCCGCATGGGATGAAGAGAAGTCCCTCGCTTATGTCAGAGGCGAAGCGACGAGACCGAGCGATACCCTTCTCCCTCAGGGAGAAGGTGGACGCCCGAAGGGCGGCCGGATGAGGGGGCGGCGGGACGCCGCGATCTTGCAAAGTCATCGCGCATCGGCGGCTAAAGCCCTCATCCGTCGGGCTTCGCCCGCCACCTTCTCCCCAAGGGAGAAGGGGGTGCGCGCCGGAGAGCAATTGCGCGCAGCATGGTCAGGCCGCTTTGGCGAGCCGGCCCTTCTCGATCGCGAAGGCGTAATCGAGCCAGCGGGTCAGCGCTTCGACATCGTCGGCCTCGACCGTCGCGCCGCACCAGATGCGCAAGCCCGGCGGCGCGTCGCGATAGGAACCGATGTCGAAAGCGACCTTCTCCTTCTCGAGCAGGCCCGTGAGCGCCTTGACGAAGGCCGCCTGCCCGTCCGTCGGAAGCGCGGCGACGGCAGGATCGATGACCTTGAGGCAGACGCTGGTGTTCGACCGCGTCTCCGGCGCTCGCGGGAGGAAATCGATCCAGGGCGTGCGCTCGACCCAGTCCGTGATCGCCGCAGCGTTGGCGTCGGCGCGGCCGATGAGCGCCTTCACGCCGCCGAGCGACTTCGCCCAATTGAGCGCATCGATATAGTCCTCGACGCACAGCATCGAGGGCGTGTTGATCGTCTCGCCCTCGAAGATGCCCTCGATCAATTTGCCGCCTTTGGCGAGGCGGAAGACCTTCGGCATCGGCCATGAAGGCGTATAGGTCTGAAGCCGCTCCGCCGCCCGGGGGCTTAAGATGATCACTCCGTGCGCCGCCTCGCCGCCGAGAACCTTCTGCCAGGAGAAGGTCGCAACATCGAGCTTCGGCCAGTTGAGGTCCTGCGCAAACGCGGCCGACGTCGCGTCGCAAATTGTCAGGCCCGCGCGGTCGGATGGGATCCAGTTGGCGTCCGGAACGCGAACGCCCGACGTGGTGCCGTTCCAGGTGAAGACGACGTCGCGGTCGAAGTCGACCTGGCCGAGATCCGGCAACTCGCCATAAGGAGCTTTCAGCGTCCGCGCATCTTTGAGCTTCAGCTCCTTGACGATGTCGGTGACCCAGCCTTCGCCAAAACTTTCCCAGGCGAGCACGTCGACGCCGCGCGCGCCGAGCAGCGACCAGAGCGCCATTTCGACCGCGCCGGTGTCGGAGGCCGGCGTGATGCCGATGCGGTAGTCGCCGGGAACGCCGAGCACTTCGCGGGTGAGATCGATCGCGAGCTTGAGCTTGGCTTTGCCGATTTTCGCGCGATGTGAGCGCCCGAGCACCGCATCATGAAGAACTGTGGGGGTCCAGCCGGGGCGCTTGGCGCAGGGGCCGGAAGAAAAACACGCGTTCGCAGGCCGAACGGCGGGCGTCGTCATCGTCATTGTTGTTCCATCCTCTCAGATGGGCGCCTCTCGTTGGGGAGAGGTGTCCCGCCGCGGGCAATAGCGGAAGGGCGGAGTGATGGCAAGGCGGATTATTGCGGCGGAGCGGCCGACTCAGTTGCGCCGTCGCCGCTTGGCCGGACCGGCGCCGCCGCCTTTGCCGCCCGGTTGCGGCTGTTGCGGCGTCGCGATCGACGAAGGCGCGACTTCAGTCATGCGCTGATAGCGGACGCCGGTGAAGAAAAGGATCTCCGCGCCGGTCCCTGAGGACCTGGCCTGGCCAGAAGATCTTTGTGACCGAAAGGCGATGAGATCGCCCATAAAGTGCCCGCCGTACCCGTTCCCGCGCGATGTTCCCGATCAGCGCCCTTCTCCCGTATATCGGGGGCGAAGGGTTAAGACTCCCTCAATGAGACTAAGCTAACTCGGTGAGAGCTTCTTGATGGCCAAGTTGCTATCTTGCCCGGTCCCGTTCTTGCGCGATCTCACGCTTCAAGACTTTCCGTTCCTCACCACGTTGGCGCAAAGCGAGAGCGCGAGGGATCGCAGGATCTGGCTTCGGGTGGCGAGCGACCATTTCGTCGCCGCCGAGCCGGACGAACCTCAGGCCATCGAGACCTTCGCCGAGGTCATGGCAGAGCAGCTCGAGGCCGCCGACCCGGCGACGCGCCTCGAGATCGCGCGCAAGCTCGCGACGTGCGCGAGGACGCCGCTCCGCCTCGTTTTGAAGCTCGAAGCGATGGGCCCGGAGCTTTCGGACTTCGTGCTCGAGAATGCCGTCGCTTACTCCGACCGGGAGCTCAAGGAGGCGATCGCGCGGGGGGCGCGCGAGGCGACCGCGGTCGCGAGACGGAAGCCGCTGAGCCCCGCGCTTGCGAACCTCATCACATTCCACGACGACGCCGGCGTGCTGATCGCGCTCGCGCGAAACGCCTTCGCTGACTTCGAAAGAGCGGCGCTCATCCGCCTCCTCAGACGGGCGCGAAGCCTGGCGGAAGAGCGGGGCGACCTTCGGCTTGCGGAAGCGCTTCTCGAGCGCCGCCCGGTTCGAGCGGAATATGCGCTTCTCTTCCTCGTCGCGCGGCCCGACCAGCGGGTCGAGATTCTTCTCGCGGCGCAACGCATGCAGCTCGGCCGCCCGCCCGGCTCCGTTCTCTCGACGCCGTCGCCGACGCTTGACGAACTGGAGGTGGCGGCCGTCGCCCGGCAGCCGGAGCGGTTTGTCTCCACGCTCGCCGAGGCGCTCGATTGCGACCCCGATCTCGCTGAGCGGATCGTCGACGACGTATCCGGTGAGCCGCTTGCCGTCGCCCTCTGCGCGCTTGGCGCGTCCAACGAAGTCTTGGTGCGGGTGCTGATCTCGAACGATCTGGCGGCCGGCGCCAGCTATCAGCGCATTCGCGCGCTCGCCCGTCTCAACAACGCGCTCGACCGGAACGCCGCGACGATGATCGTCGCGGCGCTGCGGGACGGCGCCGTTATGCGGCCGAAGCATCGGGCTTCGGCCGACGGCCGGGCGCCGGCGGAGCCGGCTCGCGCCGTTCCCGCTCGCGGCGCGTCCGGGCGCGACGGGCCGCCGCAGCGCATGCGCGCGAAGTAAAAGGCACGCTTGCCTGAGGCGAGTTGCATCTAGGGTCGGACGCGTTCCCGCCCCCTCTTGCGTCCCCCACAGGGTGGCGGGAGAGCGAGGCGCTACCCCATGAAGCCCAGCACGGTCGGGGCGAAAAAGCCGAAGGCCAGCAGAATCGCGCCGATGGCGCCGAGGCCGACGCTGAGCCACATGAGGACGGCGATGCCGGTGATGATCGAGGCCGACGCCAGGACGATCGCGATCTGGGTGAGGCCGCTCCCGAGCTCGTAATGCTCGAGCTTGTGGTTCGCGAGTTCGCGCGCCTCAGTCGCAGCATTGGCCCGTTCTTGAATCGCGTCGAGGCTGTCCTCGGGCTTCTTCGGATCCTTGTCGAAGTTGGCGACGGTCGTCTTGAAAGCTGCTATCTGTTTGTCGACCGCCTCCTGCGCCTTGGGGTCAGCGAGGCCGCTCTTCTGCGCCTCGAGCATCTCGGAAGCGGTCTCGACCACGGTCGAGCGAATCTTCTTGGCCTGGTAGAAATTGAACAGGTCCGAGGCCTCGATGTTCTTCTCGGTCGAGAGGTGCTGCGCGTTTTTCGCGCCGGCTTCCGCCAACGCGAGCATCAACGCGAGGATGGCGATGATGAGCGCGACGGTGCGGTCTCGTTCCTTGGCCTCGACCGCCTTATCCGCCGTTTCCGCCGATTCGCTCATGACGTTTCCCCCTCGCCGGAACCTTAACCCCGTTCCGGCCTCTATCAGTTTATCGATCGGGAACGCAACGAACGAATCCTGCGCGTCACCGGTCGGGCGCGCGCGACCGGACGACGCGCCGGCCAGGACCTTCTCCGAACGTCGGCCGTCCGTCATTCAACGGGTCGACCAGAACGCCCGCCTCGGGGCCGGCGAAGGGAAACCGTCCCGACGGAGCGGGATCTTCCCGTTTCGCCGCCTTCCGGGCGGCGAAGAGCCGGGCGACCTCGCGGCCGAGGCGCTCGATCGATTCCCTCAGCGCCGCATCCTCTGCGGCATGCCCGGCGGTATGGATGGCGGAGGCCGAGAGCTGAGCGATCTTAGCGCGCAGCGCGTCGTTCTCCCGGCTCACGACTTCGTGGTCCGCGCGCGCAGCGCGGAGCGACCCATCCATCGCCGCATGGGCCATGATCAGGGACTGAGCCCGCAGCGCCGCCGCGCTTTCGTTGGCGCGCGCGTCGGCGCTAGCCTGAGCCAGGCGCGCCTCCTGTTCGACGGCCCTGATCTGCGCCGCTTTGAGCGCCGCTTCCCGGTCGGCGAGGACCGCGAGCTGGCGCCCGTTTTCGAGCAGGGTCTCCTCGCGAACCTTTTCGCTGAACGCGAGCCGCGATTCGAGGTCCGCCAGCCGCCGTTGGGTGTCTTCGAGGATGCCGTCGCCTCTCGATGCGCCCTCCCTCAGAACTCTCGTTGAGAGCGAGCGCTTCGCGCAGGCGTTCCTCAAGCTTGAGCGCTCGCTCGCTTTGCCCGGCGAGCGCGCGGACAAGTTCGGCGCGGACGGCTTCAGCTCTTTCCGCAGCCGATTTCGCCGACCGCGAATGATGGTCGTACCGTCCCTCGAGGCTTTCCGCACGAGCGGCAATGATCGCCGCTCCCGCCCGGGCGCGGCTCGCCTCCGCCTCGAGCTCGATCTGCCGGGCAACCGCCGCAACCTCGGCCGCATCGGCTTTATCCCGCTGGGCGACGAGGTCGTGAATGGCGATTTGGCTCGCCCCCATCGCGACTTCGAGATCGCGGCATTGAGAACTCGAGCGCCTCGATCCGGGCGCGGCGGTCGAAGTCGACGCTCGACTGTTCGGCCGAATCCGCCTCGAGCATGACGACCCTGACCGACTTGTGCCCGACTTCGGCCCGAAGCGCGATGGCGGCCTCCTCCGCCAGCGTCACCCGGCGCTCGAGCCGCGCCTCAGCGACCGCATGCTCGGCGCGCAAGGCGTCGCGTTCGGCGATCGCCTGGCGCTCCGAGAGCGGCGCCTGCAGCCTTGCGCGCGCTTCGGCGAGCCGCCGCGCCCGCCGGGACGCGACGGGCGTCAAAACGACCGCCGCCAGTGAGGCGACGAGGAAACCGATTGCGAAATAGATCGCCGGCTCGATCACCTGGCCCTGTCCCTGAGCTCAAAGCCCCGGGTTCATCTTCGCATAGGGCCGCGCCGCTGCATAGCTCAACGCGCAACGGTCGGGTTGTGGCGATCTAAAGTAGAATGAATTTCAGTCAGAATGGATTCCAGGTCGCCCGCTCGGTGAATTTGAGATAGCTGACGTTGATTCCGAGCCGCGCGCCGACGCCGGTGCGGATCGGAACGACGATCACGCCTCGCTGGCCCAGCGCCGTGAAGCCGAAGCCGCCGACAAAATAGGCCGATCCGTCGATTCCGGCGAAGCGATCGTAGATCGCCCCGACCGCCGGCAGGTTGTAGACCAGCATCATCGTCCGGTCGCCGTCGGCGCCCGCGTCGAAACCGACAGAAGGCCCTTGCCAGAAGACGGCCTGGTCGCCGGCGTTGCGGGTGTACATCCGGCCTTCGCCGTAGCGGAGGCCGCCGATGAACGCGGCGGAGGCCTCCTGGCCCAGGACATAGGCGTTCGGCAGCCCCCAGCGGCGCGCCGCCTCCTGGACGGCTTCGGCCAGTCCGCGCGACAGACTGCCAAAAAACTTATGGCCGTTGTCGACGATCTCGTCAGTGGTGAACGTGGTCGGCGCGTCGGCGCGCGCGCGCGTCGAAAGCACGAAGGCGCCGCTGGCCGCGGCGGCCAGAAGCTGTCGGCGGGTCACTAGGGTCATCACGACGCTCCTTTGACGCGCCGCCTGGCGGTCGTCCTGCCGGCGCTCCCCGAGGGCCCCGCGCGGCATGCGGCGCATCTTCGTGTTGCCGGATTGGCAGAGTTTCGTTCACTTGCGTTGACAGATTGTTAATGAAAGCCAAATCGGCGAGCCGCGGCGGCGTCGCCCCAGGCGATGAAAGGGCCGTTGCGAAGATCGCTGCCGGTTTTTCCATAGACGAGAGGGGCGCCCGTCAGATCGAGAACAACTCCGCCCGCCGCGCGCAGGACGGCGTCCCCGGCGGCGGTGTCCCATTCCATCGTGGGCCCGAACCTCGGGTAGACGTCCGCCAGCCCTTCACCGATCATGCAGAATTTGAGCGACGAGCCTCTCGAGCGACGCTCGGCGATCGGGAGCGCCTCGAGGAAGGCTTCGGTCTCCGCATCGCCGTGCGACCGGCTGGCGAGCGCGGTGAGCGCGTCGGGCGCGGGGCGAACCCGAATGGACCGCCGCAGGAGCGGATCGGGCAGGCCGGCGCCGACGGGCGCATCGCAGACGAAAGCGTGATCTCCGCCGAACCACAGGCGCCCCAATGCAGGCGCATAAACGGCGCCGGCGACCGGCCAGCCCTTTTCGATCAGCGCGACATTGATGGTGAACTCGCCGTTGCGGGCGATGAATTCCCTCGTCCCATCCAGCGGATCGACCAGGAGAAACCGTTCGGCGACCGGGACGCGGTGCCCGCTCGCCGCCGCCTCCTCGGCGACGATGGGCGCGCCGGTGAGAGCGCGGGCGAGGCGGTCGCAGACGATCCTTTCGGCGCGCAGGTCAGCAGGCGTGACGGGACTTCCGTCGGACTTGGCGCGGACGTCGTCGCTATGCTCGTAGACGTCCATCACCGCCGGTCCGGCGGCGATCGCGGTCTCCGCCAGGAAGAGCGCGATCTCGTCGCGCGAGGACCGATCGAGGTCGAACGGACGCGCAATCTCGCTGGTCACGGGCCTTCCCCTTCACGCGATAAAAGTTGACCCGCCGGCGAGCCGCAAGCCCCGGTGTACGGCAATCGTGGGAATGAGGCCAGATGGTGTCGCGGCGGGCGCCCGAATCAGCTAGACAGACTGGAACTTATCGGTTCGCCGCATAGGCTCTCGCCGCCGTTCATCGGCATCGACCAAGAGGATCAGCCGCTTGACGACCATCTCTCTCGGCCCGCTCGACCTCGCTGCGCTCATGAGCTCGCGCATCTGTCACGACGTGATCAGCCCCGTCGGGGCGATCGTCAACGGCCTCGAAGTGCTCGAAGGCGAGGAGGACGCCGACATGCGCTCGGTCGCGATGGACCTCATCAAGAAGAGCGCGATCTCAGCCTCGGCCCGGCTCCAGTTCTGCCGGCTCGCTTTCGGCGCCGCCGGCTCGCGCGGCGCGCAGGTCGACACCGGAGACGCCGAAAACGTCGCGCGCGGCCTCATCGGCAGCGAGCGGACGACCCTCACATGGAACGCCCGACGGCGGCTAGCGCCGAAGAACGCGGTCAAGCTTCTGCTCAATCTTTGCCTCATCGCGGCCGGCGCCGCGCCGCGCGGCGGAATCCTCACTGTCGACCTTGAAGGCGAAGGCGAGGCCCTGACGATGAAGGTCGAAGCCAAAGGCGCAAACGTGCGCCTGTCGCATGCGGCGGCGAGCTTTCTCTCCGGCGGCCCTGTCGAGACGGTCGACGCCCACTCGATCCAGCCCTACTACACAACCTTGCTCGCCCGGGAGTGCGGCATGACCATCAAGGCCTCGACCGCGCCCGATGCCGTGACGTTGACCGCGGCGGCGAGGGCTCTTTCCGAGGCCCTCGCGGACGCTCCGGAGCCCTCCGCGAGAGGGCCCGCTGAGGTCGAGAGCGTCGGTCTCGCGAATCCGGCCGCTTGATTGGCGGCGCCGCCGCGGGAACCCGTCGCACTTAAGCGCTATTCGCTGACCGGCGTCTCGTCGTCGATGGCGCTCGGATTCTCGATGTCGGCGTCGCCCTGACCAGCCTTGAAGCCGTAGGGAGACCTTAGACGGCGGCGACGGCCGCGACCGGGGAAGCGGCTCTCTCCAGATTCGCCGTCATTGATGGACATCTCCGCGGCCGGCGCGTCGACAGGCGTCTGGACTGGTTCGATTTCCGGCCCAGGCGATTCGCCTTCGGCGGCACCCGGCCGCGTGCCTCCCGTGATGAACGACGGAAGCGCTGCTGGCGCCGCGCCCTCGGGGGCGCCTTCGCGAGGAGGAGGCGCGGAATCGCGATAGGGGCGGAACTCCCGCGGGCGCCCGTCGCGATTCTGCCGGTTATCGCGATAATTGTCCGTTCGTTCGCCGAACGGGCGATCCGGACGTGGTCCGCGGTCCGGAAAGCGATTGCCTTGCCGATCCTGCCGATCCTGGCGATTGGGAAATCCGCCCCGGTCGCCCTGGCCCTGGCGATCGGCTTCGAACGGCTGCCTTTCGATGTAGGGTTGCGGGGCGTTGGGGGCCACGTTCGGCTGCGCAGGAAAGGAATTCTGCTGGTTCTGGTATCCGGCGCGTTCCGCAGGCGAGGCGAACCGGTCGGACGGGCCGCCGAAATCGTCGTCGTCCTCGAGATCCTCGATCTCGCCCTCGCCGCCCGTTCTCTGCTGACCGCTCTGGGCCAACGCTTGCGCGGCCTGAGCCGCGGCGATCAAGCGGAAATAATGCTCCGCGTGCTGCAGGTAATTCTCGGCCGCGACCGGGTCGCCGCCAGTATGGGCGTCGCGGGCGAGCTGCAGGTATTTCTCCGCCACATGATGCGCGTTCCCGCGGATCTTGACGTCCGGTCCGTTGGACTCATAAGAGCGCGTCAACGGGTTAGGGCCGCGCCGGTTGTTGTTTGGCCGGCCGCGCATCCGCTTGTTCTGACCTGGTCTCATTGCCTTTTCCGATAGTTCGCTTGTTGAGCCGGGCATCGTCTCGGTCGACGCCGGCGTGAAAGGGCTCCTTGCTCCGGCCGCATCGGCCGGCGGTCGCCGTCTTGCTTATCGCCCCCCGGACGAAACCCTCTTCCCGCCCGCTCAATGCTCCGCTGCGGACCGAGCCCGCCGCGCTCCCGGCGCGCCGCAAAGCCCCTGCCCGAAACAGGGTTGCTTGGTGGACTGTCGCGTCAAAATTCTTAACGAAGACGAGCGCGCAACCGTCCTGCGCTGAAGTCGTTCGGGGCGAAGCAGGCTCTCGGCGCCCGGGGAAACAGGCGTTTCAGTCCACCCCAGAGCCCCCGCCACTTGTCATCCGGCAGAGCCGACCCGCGGCGATTCTCAAACGCAGAATAGCGGGTTTTGCTCCCGCCGCCAAGCAGCGATTCTGCGGCAATCGTCTAAATCTTCCTTTGGGAGCGCCCGCGGCGCTAGTTTGCGGCTTGTCCGGTCCCCTCGACCGGGGCGCGATACCCCTTCGGCGGATCGGTCAGCCATTCCCGGTCCGGCTCCGGACCCAACGCGGTCGACTTGCCGCCGCCCATTCCGACCCAGTTCAACGGATTGAGGCTGCCGAGCATGGACGAGGAGTTGGTCGTGGCTTCGCAGTTGCCATGCGGGCAGGTCAGCTCGGGATCGACCTGATCGCTTGGACGGACCGTCACCGGCGCATTGGGGAACGGATGGGTATAACGCAACCGCGCATCCCCCTGTCCGGCGATAATGTCCTTCTTCGCCGCCTTTTCGGCCGCCTTACGCTGGGCCTCCGCGTTCACCGGCCAATCTCCGCTCGTTGCCACGGGCGAACCGGGCGGCGGGAGATCAATTTTCGGGGGCACGACGATCTTTCCGTGTTCGCGATAGTCAATCGGCGGTGGCTTCTCTTCCCTTCCAAAGGGGTTGAGACCGAGTCCACTGAAGATCGAGCCGATACCCACCCACAATGGCGCGGCGCCATCGTCGCCCGCCCGGGCCGCAGTCGAGCCTATGAGGACGGTCGTGATCGCGAACGCCAGCGCCGTTCCGCGAAACCCCAAATCCATTCGTTCTCCCCGTTCCTCGCCGCAGGCGAGCCCGGCCCGGAGCCTCATCGCCAGCAATTCCGGCTATTCCATGACGCCCGCCACATTCGATTCGATCCGGTTATCGCACGTTACCCCTACTGAACCAATAAGCCTCAGTTCGCCCGCGGCGGGGATATGGGTTCCTCCCCGCGATCGGCCGCGCGCGAACCGAGCGCCAACTCCAGCACCAACAGCGCAACGCCGATGTTGATTGCGGCGTCGGCAAGATTGAAGACGAAGAAGTGGCGTCCGAACGCGTGCAGATCCAGATAGTCGACAACGGCGCCGTGCGCAACACGGTCGACTGCGTTGCCGAGCGCCCCGCCAATGATCGCGCCCAGTCCCGCCGCAGCCAGATAGGTGCGCGAGCGCACGAGCCACCAGCCGAGCAGCGCCGTCG
The DNA here is from genome assembly GCA_963721905.1 of uncultured Alphaproteobacteria bacterium. Taxonomy (GTDB): domain Bacteria; phylum Pseudomonadota; class Alphaproteobacteria; order Rhizobiales; family Beijerinckiaceae; genus Roseiarcus. The sequence goes on along the minus strand of CAVRMF010000011.1, from coordinate 422,610 downwards.
CCGCCAAGGTCACGCTGAGCAGGAGAACGAGGCCCAGGGCCGAGTTCTGGGCGAAAAAGCTGAACGAAATGCCCCGGTTCCATTGCAATGCGAGATTCAAAAACGGCGTCAGCGCCGTCGAGTCCGCGGCGGTCCCCGTCAACCGCGAAAGGACCGCGGACTTCGCGGCCTGGTCGGCCACGAACACGGCGACGGCGATCGTGGCGCCAAGAGCGCGCGGCTTCATCGCAGGCGGCCACGCGCCCGGAGCTCGCGCAACGCCTCGGCGTCGCGCGGGCTCACGTCGGGAAAATCGGGCGACGCGGTCGCTGGATCGAAATAGCGCCAGGACCGGGCGCACTTGATCCCTCGCGCGCGTTCGACGACGACGGCGACGTCCGGGAGTTCCGGAAGGCTAAAGGCGCCCTTAGGCGGCGGGCGCCGCGTCTCGATTGCAATATCCGATGTGATGCACACTTCGGCGAAGTCGACGCCGCGAAGCGCCTCGATGTGCTCCGGCCGGCTGAGATAGACGCGGGGCGCGGCCTCGAGCGAGGACCCGATCTCCTTGTCGGCCCGCGCGATCTCGATCGCTCCCGTCACGACGAGACGCAGGGCGCGGATCGTCTCCCATTGCTTCGCCAGCGCTTCGTTTCGCCAATCCGACGGAATCTCGGGAAACTGCTCCAGATGCACCGAGCGATGGGCCGGGTCGCGGGACGACCACGCCTCCTCGGTCGTGAAGACGAGAACCGGCGCGAGCCAGATCGTCAGCGCGCGGAAGATCTGTTCGATCGCCTCGAGCGCGCCGCGCCGCTTGACGCTCGACCGCGGCTCGCAATAGAGCGCGTCCTTGCGGATGTCGAAGTAGAACGCCGACAGGTCCGCGTTCATGAACGCCGACAGCGCGGCGATCACTCGGGCGAAGTCGAATTTGGCGTAGGCGTCGCGCACCTTGAGGTCGAGGTCGGCGAGCTTGTGCAGCATCAGCCGATCGAGCTCGTTCATCGAAGCGAGGCCGACCGCATCGCCTTTCTCGTGATGGGCGAGCGTTCCCAGCATCCAGCGGAGCGTGTTGCGCAGCTTCCGATAATTGTCGCTGACGGCCTTCAGGATTTCGGGGCCGATGCGCTGGTCGTCGGAATAGTCGACGCTCGCGACCCATAGGCGCAGGATATCGGCGCCCGACGCCTTGATGACGTCCTGCGGGAAGGTCTGGTTCCCGAGGGACTTCGACATTTTCCGGCCCTTCTCATCGAGCGTGAAGCCGTGCGTCAGCACGATGTCGAAGGGCGCGCGCCCGCGAGTGCCGCAGCTTTCGAGGAGGGACGACTGAAACCAGCCGCGATGCTGGTCGGAGCCCTCGAGATACATGACCTCGTCAGGTCCGCCGTCGACGAGGCGACGGATGCCGGCAAGCCCTGGAAAATGAATCGGGTCCTCAAGGACGAACGCGTGGGTCGACCCGGAATCGAACCAGACCTCCACCAGATTGTCGATTTTTTCGTAATCGTCGGCCTTGTGCGTGGCGCCAAGAAACCGCGCCTTCGCGCCCCCGGCGAACCAGGCGTCGGCGCCTTCCTTCTCGAAAATCGCCGCGATCCGAGCGTTCACGTCTTCGTCAAACAGCACCTCGTGCCCGCCGTTGTGTACGAAGATCGGCAGCGGAACGCCCCAGGCGCGCTGCCGCGACAGGACCCAGTCGGGCCTGCTCGCGACCATGCCGCGAATGCGGTTCTCGCCGGTCGCCGGAACCCATCGCGTCTTTCCGATCGCCTCGAGCGCAACCGCGCGCAGCGTCTGTCCGCCGGGCGCGCTGGCGAAGGGCCGGTCCATCGCCAGGAACCATTGCGGCGTATTGCGGAAGATCACCGGCTTCTTGGAGCGCCAGCTATGCGGATACTGGTGCTTGAGCCGGCCGCGGGCGATCAGCGCTTTGCTCTCTTGCAGCGCCCTGATGACCGCCTCGTTCGCATCGCCCTTCTCGCCCTTGTCGGTGATGACGCGCCTGCCCTCGAAGCCGGGCGCTTCCTCCGTGAAGGCGCCGTTCTCATCCACCGTATAGGGGATGCGCGTGTCGACGCCCCGCTCGACGAGCAGGCGGCTGTTCGCCATCCAGAGCTCGAAATCCTCGCGACCGTGACCGGGGGCGGTATGAACGAAGCCTGTCCCCGCCTCCTCAGTGACATGGTCGCCGCTGAGCATTGGAACCACGAACCCATAGCCATGGGCGCGGAGCGGATGCGCGCAGACGATCTCGGCCAGAGAGTCGCCCTCGACTTCTCCCAGGAACTCGTACGCGCCCACTCTCGCGGCGCTGAACACGCTCGGAGCGAGCGCCTGGGCGAGAATGTAGGTCGCCCCGACCTTCGCCCAGTTGTCGACTGAGGCCTCGGTCACGCGATAGCGGCCGTAGGCGATCCGCGGCGAGAACGCGATGGCGCGGTTGCCCGGAATCGTCCACGGGGTTGTGGTCCAGATCACCACCGACGCCTCGTCGCCCTCGACGGGGAAGGCCACATAGATCGTGTCGCTGGTGGTGTCTTCGTACTCGATTTCCGCCTCGGCCAGCGCCGTCTTCTCGACGACGCTCCACATCACCGGCTTCGAGCCGCGATAGAGGAGCCCGTTGGCGATGAACTTGAAGATCTCCCTCGCGATCTGAGCTTCCGCCGGGAAGCTCATCGTCGTGTAGGGGTGGTCCCAGTCGCCAACCACTCCCAGTCTCTTGAACTCTTCGCGCTGGACGGAGATCCAGTATTCCGCAAAGGCGCGGCACTCGCGGCGAAACGCGATGATCGCCTTCGGGTCGGAGAAATCGGGCTTCGCGTTGCCCTTGCTGCGATAAAACTCCTCCTCCACTTTCCATTCGATCGGCAGACCGTGGCAGTCCCAACCGGGGACGTAGTTGGAATCCCAGCCGGCCATCTGATGCGAGCGGACCACCGTGTCCTTCAGGATCTTGTTGAGCGCGGTGCCGATGTGAACATTGCCGTTGGCGTAGGGCGGCCCGTCGTGCAGCACGAATTTTGGGCGGCCTTTGCCGCTTTCCCGCAATTGGCGGTAGAGGTCCTCGCGCGCCCAGCGCGCCAGAATCTCCGGCTCCTTCTGCGGCAGGCCGCCTCGCATTGGAAAGTCGGTCTTCGGCAGGAAAAGCGTCTGCGAATAGTCGAGGCCTGTGTCGGGCGCGTCGGTCATGAAGCTGGGGGTCACATGGGTTTTGCGGGCGAAGCCGCGACCGAATTAGAGGATTTGCCGCGAATCGCCAAATCGGCGTCAGGGAGCCCGGCCCTCACGGCGCCTTCGCGAGGATCGCGCGGGCGTGTTCCTTGTCGCGCTCCATCTCCTCAGTGAGCAGCGCGAGGGAATCGAACTTGCGCTCGTCCCGGATGCGCTGGACGAATTCGACCTCCATCTCGCGCCCGTAAAGGTCGGCTTGGAAGTCCAGGAGATGCACCTCGAGCAACGGTGGACCATTGTCGACGGTGGGCCGAACGCCAAAACTTGCGACGCCGGCAATCAGTTTGCCATCGACGCGGACCCTGACCGCATAGATTCCGAACGCGAGCCTCGTCGTTGGGTCGAGCGCGATGTTGGCGGTGGGAACGCCGAGCGCGCGGCCGAGCTGCTGGCCGGGAATGACGCGGCCTGACACCGAATAATAGCGCCCGAGGCCGCGCGCCGCGGCTTCGACGTCGCCTCGTTCGAGCGCGCGCCGGATCGCCGTCGAGGAGACCACGCGGGCCTCATCTCCGGCGCCGTCCTCGACCTTGGCGACGATCTCGACGGCGAAGCCGCGCTGGGCGCCCGCCTCGGCGAGAAAGGCCGGCGTTCCCGAGCGGGCCTTGCCGAAATGAAAGTCCCAGCCGACCACGACGGCGCCGGCGCCCAGCCTCTCGACGAGGATGTCGGCGACGAACTCCTCCGCGGTCATCGACGCGAGCGCGGCGTCGAAGGACATGAAGACGACGCCCGAAAGTCCGAGGCTCTGGAAAAGTCTCGCCTTCATCTTGGCCGGCGTCAGGCGAAACGCAACCGGGCGATCGGCAAAATAGTCGGCCGGGTGCGGCTCGAACGTCAGGATCGCGCTCGGCGCGCCGTGCTCGCCGGCCAGCGCCAGCGACCGTGCGATGACCGCCTGATGCCCGAGATGCACGCCGTCGAAGTTTCCAATCGCATAGACGGCTCGCTCCAGCCCGACTGGCGGCCGTGCCGGGTCCGTCGCGACCACGAAGCCGTTGGTCATTGCGTCCTGCCGATCCTCGGGCTCGAGGCGCTTTGGCGCCGTCGCTTGCAAAAAGTGCCGCGCGCGCCGGGCATGGTCAAGCGGTCGCAGGTCTCAGTTTCGGGGCGGGAGGAACGCTCAGAACGCCCTCTCCTTCGAGCACGACCTTGTCGCCGACCCGGCACTCGCATTGCAGTCGTACTCGCCGGCCTTTCTCAGTGAGCTCCACCACCTCGACGCTGACTTCGATGACGTCGCCGATCTTCACGGGACCGAGAAAGTTGAGCGATTGCGAAATGTACACGGACCCAGGACCCGGAAGCCGCATTCCGATCACCGCGGAAATGAGACTGGCCGTATAGAGCCCGTGCACGATCCGCCCGCCAAATCGCGTCTTGCGGGCAAAATGTTCGGAGAGATGGATGGGGTTGTGGTCTCCGGAGAGCTCCGCGAATCCGATCACGTCCTCATTTTGGACGGCTTTGCTGATCGTCTCGCGCATGCCAACCGAGAGGTCCTCGAAATAGAGGATTTGAAACCCGGGCTTGTTCATTCGATTGCGGCTTCCGTCAGAGGCGCGAGGTTTAGGTTACCAGAAAAAACGAGTCTCTGCTGGCCGACGCGGCATTCAGGCTCGCAGCTGGCCGATCGCGGCGATCGGCCACAGCGAATGCTCTGCGTAGAGGCGCCTGAGCGCGGCGGCGCTCGCCGGACTCTCGAGGTTCTCGCCGTGCAGCGCTTCCCGATGGATGCCGTGTGTGACGAGGAGCGCGTCGAGGCAGGCGACAGCGGCCCCCGCGATATCCGTTTTCATCCCGTCGCCGATCGCCAGCACGCGTCGCCTGTCCAGCGGCGCCCCGGTCGCCCGCTCAGCCAAAGCCAGGGCGCGTCGATAGATCGGCGCATAGGGCTTGCCGGCGTAGACGACCGGACCGCCGAGATCTTCATATCGGTGCGCCACCGCTCCGGCGCAGTAGATCAAGACGTCGCCGCGATGGATCACGATGTCAGGATTGGCGCAGATCATGGTCATGGCGCGAGCCGCCATGTCGCCGAGCTCGGCTTCGTAGTCGCCGGGCGTCTCGGTCACATCGTCACGCAAACCGGTGCAGAGCACGTAAGCAGCGTCTTCCAGCGACACGAGCTTCGGCAGGCGGCCCGCCGCCTCGGCTGCAGCGTCGAAAAGGCTCATGTCGCGCGCGGGCCCGATGTGGAGAACGGGATCGGCGATCCTTTCCGCGATCAGTTCGATCGTCACGTCGCCCGAGGTCGCGACGGCGTCGAACGCGTCCGGGGAGACGCCGAGCCTCTCGAGCTGACGGCGGATCGGGGCGGAAGGCCGCGGCGCGTTGCTGATCAGAATCACCGCTCCGCCGCGTCGACGAAAAGCGGACAACGCCTCAGACGCCGGACCGAACGACGCGACGCCGTTGTGCAGGACGCCCCAGATATCGCAAAGAATGGCGTCGTAGCGATCGGAAATCTCGCCGAGACCTTTGATCTGCCGAATATCCCGCGTTGCATCATGGATGGTCATCGGGGGCTCGGCTAGGGTAAGTCGCGCACGGCTGTCAAGCCTGCAGGCGCGGCCCGTCAACGGAAGAGTATGAACCCAAGCAGCGAGCACCAAGATGAACGAAACCGCCGAACCCGCGCCGCGAATCGCCTTCGACGACTTTCTCAAGGTCGACATTCGGGTGGGGACGATCGTCTCCGCCGAGGAATTTCCCCAGGCGCGGAAGCCCGCGTTCAAGCTCGCGATCGATTTCGGCCCGGATCTCGGGACAAGGAAATCGTCGGCCCAGATCACCCGGCACTATCGGCCCGACGCGCTGGTCGGACGCCAGGTGGCTGCGGTGGTCAACTTCGCGCCCCGACAAATCGGGCCTTTCCTCTCCGAAGTGCTGACGCTGGGATTTCCCGACGCAGAGGGCGAGGTGGTTCTTATCGGGCCGTCACGTGCGGTCCCGAACGGCGCCCGCCTGTTTTGACGCTCGCCCGCGCGGCTTGACGTCGCTCAGTGCGCTACCTAACTAACATGCCTGCGGCTGCGCGCCGCGCGAATGCAGAGGGCCTCCATGTCAGTCACGGCCAAAGTCACCGACGCGAGCTTCGAAGCTGACGTCATCAATTCCAGCGAGCCTGTGGTCGTCGATTTCTGGGCGGAGTGGTGCGGCCCCTGCCGGATGATCGCCCCGGCGCTTGAGGAAATCGCCACCGAAATGAAGGGCAAGGTGAAGATCGCCAAGCTCAACGTCGACGAGAATCCCGGGATCGCCAGCAAATTAGGCATCCGTTCGATCCCGACCCTGATGGTCTTCAAGGGCGGCAAGCAGGTCGCGACCAAGACGGGCGCCGGCCCAAAAAGCGAGCTCACCCGCTGGATCAGCGCCGCGGTCTGAGCGCCGACCGCCGTCTCGTCGTCAAACGGGAATGCGAACCGACGCCCTGAGGCCGCCGATGGGGCTGTCCGAGAGCTTGATGTCGCCGCCGTGCGAGCGGGCGATGTCTCTGGCGATGGCGAGGCCGAGGCCCGCCCCGCTTTCGTCCTGGTTGCGCGCCTCGTCGAGCCGGTAGAACGGCCGGAAAACGTCCTCCCGGTAGGCGGGGGGTATGCCTGCGCCGTCGTCATCGACGACAATCGAAACGAATTGCGGGTCCCGGCTCCCGGATATCTCCACATGGTCGGCGTGACGCTGGGCGTTCGCGACAAGGTTGGCGACGCATCGTTTCATTGCCATCGGCCGCACTCGAATGTTGAGGTTTCCCCGGGTTTTAAGCCGGATATCGGCCCCATGACGCTCGGCGCCGGCGCGCACGTCCTCCAGCATCGAGGCGATGTCCGTGAGCGTGGTGGGTTCGCTGGCGTCGCCGCGGGCGAAGGCGAGATAGCCCTCGAGCATCTGGCCCATCTCGTCGACATCCTTTTGCAGGAGTTCGCTGTCCGCCGAATTGTCCAGCAGGGCCAATGAAAGCTTGAAGCGCGTCAGGATCGTTCGAAGGTCGTGACTGACGCCGTTGAGCATGGCGGTGCGTTGCTCCGTCGCCCGTTCGATGCGGCGTTTCATCTCGATGAAGGCGTGGCCTGCCTGCCGAACCTCGCGCGCGCCGTGGGGGCTGAATTCGAGACTCCGGCCCTTGCCGAAATCCTCCGCTGCGCGAGCGAGCCGCAGGATCGGCCGAATCTGGTTTCTGAGGAAGATGATCGCAACGGTCAGCAGAAGAACCATCGCCACGAGCATCCAGAGCACGAAGATGTGAGCGTTCGCCTCGTAGGCGAGCGCTCGGCGCGTCACCAGCCGGAGCACCCGGTCCCCGAGATCGACGCGGATTTCCATCAGGCCCGACCGGCCGATCGTATCGAGCCAGAACGGCTCCCGGAGTTGGGTTTTGATTTCGCTCGGGAGGGTGCGCGTCAATGGGTCGAGCGCGGCGAAGAATGAACTCGGCACCGCCGGTGGCAGGGGACCCGCCGGAAGCAGGGTCGCATCCATGCGGAACCGTTCGGAAGCCAGATTCGCCAGAAAGGCGTCGTCTTCGCCAGGTGGAAGCGTTTTATAGAGGTCGGTCAGCGCTCCCACGTCGCGCGCGACGGCCTCGGATAAGCGCCGCGTAACCAGTTCCCAATGATGCTGCATGAACGCGAAGGTGACTGCGGTCTGCAACAGGACCATCGGCAGGATCACGATCAGGAGAGAGCGCTTGTAAAGGCCCTTCGGAAGCACGGCTGCCAGGCTGCGCGAGCCGCGCCGCCAAAGCTCGCGCACACGCGCCAGCTGACGCAGGGTTCGGACGGACGGGCGCGCGATCATCCGTCGGCAATCAGGCGGTAGCCGGTCCCCCGGGCCGTCTGCAAATAGGCGGGGTTGGCGGGATCGTGCTCGATTTTCCGCCTGAGGCGATTGATCAGCACGTCGACCGTGCGCTCCTGGGCCGCGCCCCCCGAGCCCGACAGGACCTCGCGCGAGACGCTCTCACCCGGATTAGCGCAAAGAAGGCGCAGCATTTCGCGCTCGCGTTCGGTGATGCGCACGACATCCTCGCCGGAGCGCAATTCGCCCCGCTCCGGTGAAAACGCGAACGGGCCGAAGCGCACCACGGCGGTCTCGAGCTTGCCGAAAGGGGAGGCCCGGGTGCGACGGAGCACGGAGCCGATCCGCAGCAGGAGCTCGCGGGGATCGAACGGTTTTGACAGATAGTCGTCGACGCCGATCTCGAGGCCGCGCACCCGGTCCTGCGGCTCGCCGCGCGCCGTCAGCATCAGGATCGGCACCTGGGACCGCTTTCGCAAATGCGTCGCGAGTTCGAAACCGCTTTCTCCGGGCATCATCACGTCGAGCACGATGATGTCGAAAGCCAGGCCATCCAGAAAAGCCCGTGCTTCGGCGGCGCTCGCCGCGACCGTAACGCGGTGGCCGTTCTTTGTCAGATAGCTCGACAGCAACGCGCGCAGCCGCCGGTCGTCGTCGACCACCAGCACATGCGCGGCGTCGTCCTCGAGCGGAGCCGAAGTCAAGGTCGCCGAGCTCCGCCTGCCCGCCGGGCCGCCTCGACGCGCGGCGTCGGGGCCGAGGCCCGAGTGTCCGGATCGATCATCGCATTGAGGAAGGCGGCCGCCGACTGCCGCCCATCATCGCCGAGCGCTTCCAGGGCGCCGGCGAACCGGCGCGTCTGGACCTGCGCCAGGCGCAGCGCCAAGCGTTCGCCCTCGATCGTGGCATAGAGTTGCCGGCGGCGCCGGTCTGGCGCTCCGGCGCGCGTCTCGATGAAATTCTTGTCCACGAGCTCTCGGAGCACACGATTGAGGCTTTGTTTCGTGATGCGCAGAATGTCCAGGAGCTCCGCGATCGTCAGCCCCGGCCTGCGGGTGACGAAATAGAGAACGCGGTGATGCGCCCGACCGAAACCGTAAGCCTCGAGCAGCCGGTCGGCGTCGCCCACGAAATCGCGATAGGCGAAGAAAAAGAGCTCGATCAATTCGTACATCGGCCCCTCGTCCGGGCTGGCGCGCAGCGCGGGATCGGTGGCTTTGGGCGACATCGAGACGCTCATTAGGTCAGTAATATTGACATAATCGGACGATCTTGCTATCAAGCCGGTGACTTTCGATATCCTGCATGTAGACCCAAAAACCCAAAAACCAAACCAACTTGTGACCCGAACGGAGGAAAGCTCGATGGCCACGCCGAATTTTGACGATCGTGACGGATGGATCTGGCTTGACGGCCGGATGGTCGCATGGCGCGACGCGAAGGTTCACATCCTGACCCACGCGCTACATTACGCGAGCGCGGTTTTCGAGGGCGAGCGCGCCTATGGCGGCCGCATTTTCAAGTCGGCCGAGCACTCGCGCCGGCTGAAGGACTCGGCCCGCACTCTCGATTTTGAAATTCCCTGGACGGTCGACCAGATCGACGCGGCCAAGGCCGAGGCGCTGAGGCGCAACAATTTCACCGACGCCTACGTGCGTCCGATCGCCTGGCGCGGATCCGAGATGATGGGGGTCTCGGCGCAGCACAACACGATCCATCTCGGCATCGCCGTCTGGGACTGGCCGAGCTATTTCGACCCGGCGCAGCGGATGAAAGGCATCCGGCTGGATATCGCCGACTATCGGCGGCCCGATCCGGCGACTGCGCCCTCCCTCGCCAAGGCCGCCGGCCTCTACATGATCTGCACCATCTCCAAGCATCGCGCGGAGCGCCGCGGTTACGCCGACGCCCTCATGATGGACTGGCAGGGCCGCGTCGCGGAATGCACCGGAGCCAACGTCTTTTTCGTGAAGGATGGAACGATCCACACGCCGATCGCCGACTGCTTCCTCGCCGGGATCACGCGGGCGACCGTTATCGACCTTGCACGCCGGCGCGGCGTCGAGGTCGTGGAGCGGCGGATCATGCCCGACGAACTTGGAGCCTTCAGCGAATGTTTCATCACCGGAACCGCCGCCGAAGTGACGCCCGTTGGCGAGATCGGCCCGCATCTCTACACGCCCGGCTCCATCACCGCTGGGCTCATTGACGCCTACACCGCGGAGGTGAATCCAAAGACCAAGGCCGCATGAGAGACCGCGCGCGAACTACCCTTCCGCCGTCACAAAACTGTCCATGACCAGCTTGCGGCCGGCGCGGTCGAAATCGACGGTCAGTTTGGGGCCGTCGGCGGCGACGACGCTCCCGGGTCCGAACTTGAGGTGAAACACCCGGGCGCCCGCTTCGAAAGCGGCATCCGGAGCCGGGCGTCGTTGCGCCTCGCCTTCGAGAGTGCGCCCGGAACCGGCGCCGAATCGCGCTCCCTGTTCCGCGGCGTGGCGCGACCGTTCCTCCGCCCTCCGCCAGCCAGGCGTGTCGTAGCGCGAGGAAAATCCTGCGGGCGCCCCGTCAAAACGGCTCACGCCATAGCCGCCAAAGGCCGCGGCGCCCTCGGTCTCCTCGAATTCGGCATGATCGGGAGGCAGTTCCCCGATGAACCGGGAGGGCACGGAGGTCTGCCATAGGCCGCGCACCCGGCGGTTGGCGGCATGATAGATCTTGGCCTCGTTGCGGGCACGCGTGAGGCCGACATAGGCGAGGCGGCGCTCCTCCTCGAGCCCGGCGCGGCCGTTGTCGTCCAACGAGCGCTGGTTCGGAAATAGGCCTTCCTCCCACCCCGGCAGAAAAACGATGTCAAACTCGAGGCCCTTGGCCCCGTGCAGCGTCATGATCGAGACGCGCGCGCCCTCGGAGGGTCCCTCGACGTCCATCACCAGCGACACATGCTCGAGGAAGGCGCCAAGGTCGGGGAACTCGCCTATCGAACGCACGAGTTCCTTGAGATTGTCGAGACGGCCGGCGGCGTCGGGCGTCCGCTCGGCCTTCCACATGTCGATATAGCCGCTTTCCTCGAGGACGAGCTGCGCCAACTCCTCGTGCGGGATTTGGTCGGCGCGCTTCCGCCAGCGATCGAACCCGGCCAGAAGGTCGCGCAGGATCTGGCGCGGACGCGCTTTCAGCTCCTCCGTTTCCGTGAGCATTCGCGCGGCGCGGGTCAGCGAAACGCCGGCGCGCCGGCCATATTCGTGCAAGGTGGCGAGCGTCGCTTCGCCGAGCCCGCGCTTGGGCTGATTGTAGATCCGCTCGAAGGCCAAATCGTCATCCGGCTGCGCGACGCAGCGCAGATAAGCGAGCGCGTCGCGAATTTCGGCCCGCTCGTAGAAGCGCGGACCGCCGATCACTCGATACGGAAGGCCGAGCGCGATGAAGCGCTCCTCGAATTCGCGCATCTGGAAGGAAGCGCGCACAAGGATGGCGATGTCGTCCAGCGAGACGCCGGCCCGCTGGGCATGCTCGATCGCTTCGCCAACGACCCGGGCTTCCTCCTGGCTGTCCCAAACCCCGGTCACGGTCGGGCGGGCGCCCATGGGGGCGTCGGTGAAGAGGGTCTTGCCGAGCCGTCCCTGATTATGTGCGATCAGCCCCGAAGCGACTGCGAGTATGTGGCCGCCTGAGCGGTAATTGCGCTCGAGCCGAATGACTTTCGCGCCGGGAAAATCTCTTTCGAAGCGCAGAATGTTGTCGACGTCCGCGCCTCGCCATCCGTAGATCGACTGGTCGTCGTCGCCGACGCAGCACAGATTGCCGTCGGCTCGGGCGAGGAGGCGCAACCACAGATACTGGACAACGTTGGTATCCTGATATTCGTCGACCAGAATGTAGCGGAAGCGGCGCTGGAAGCTCGCGAGAATGTCGCCCTGTTCGCGAAAGAGCCTCAGCGATTCGAGCAGGAGATCGCCGAAGTCGACGGCGTTCAAGGCTTTCAGACGGCTCTGGTACATCTCGTACAAGGCGGCGCCGCGGCCACCGGCGAAACCAGCCGAATTCGTTCGCGGGGACGTGACGGGGATCAAGCCCCCTGTTCTTCCATCCGTCGATCAGGCTCGCCAGCGCCCGCGCCGGCCAGCGTTTGTCGTCGAGATTTTCCGCCTGCAGGATCTGCTTCAGGAGCCGCAGCTGGTCGTCCGTGTCGAGGATGGTGAAGTTCGGCCTCAACCCGACGAGCTCGGAATGCATGCGCAGGATCTTGACGCTGATCGAATGGAATGTGCCAAGCCAAGGCATGCCCTGCGCCGAGCCGGTGAACATGGCGACGCGCTCGCGCATCTCGCGCGCGGCCTTGTTGGTGAACGTCACCGCGAGGATTTCGTGAGGGCGAGCGCGTCCGGTCGCAATCAGATGGGCGATGCGGGTGGTGAGCACGCGGGTCTTGCCGACCCCTGCGCCTGCGAGAACAAGGACGGGACCGTCAAGGGCCTCGACGGCGCTCCGCTGCTCGTCGTTGAGCCCCGCGAGATAGGGCGGCAGGCCATGCGGGCCCGGCGCGCGGAGCGCGTGCGAGGGCGGAAGAGGTGCAGAGCCCTCGTGGTCGGATCTCCCGGATCGCTGAGGCACGGAACGAATCATGCGCCCCCAACCTGGGAGGCGCAATCCGGTTTGTCGACCCTTTTCGACGGCGCCCCTGGGAACGCGGCCTGCTAGCAGGGAGAAAACAGGGAGAAGCGGGCGTCCCCAACCGCGCGTTATTGCGAAAAAACCTTGAATTCCAAGATCTTGACAGAAACACGGACGGATCGCGGAACGAGACAATAACAGGGAGTTAATTCGCGGTTATCAGGGAGGTAACAGACGGCGAGCGCGTTAAGACGGCGCCGCGCCCAAACCGGTCAAAAGAGCGCGCGGGCGTGGACTCCGACCGTCTGAAAGGTGGCGACGATGAAGACCGCAATCAGCGACGCGATCAGCGCGTACTCGATTGCGGTCACCTCAGACCATGGGCGGCGCGACGACTTCATGGCTTTGCCTTTCCGCTTGGCTCGAACGAACGGCTCAGCAGCCTAGCGGCGTTCGCTTTCGGACCGGTTAACTCGAGATTGCCGATCGCGAGCAGCGGCGCCCATGAGCCGTACGATACGGGCCAACGTCAGTCGAGGGCGCTCGGGCCGTCTCGGCATGGGCGAGCGAATAGAGGCCGACGTCGATGACGCCGGCGCGAAACCCGCCTTCGCAGTAGCTGAGGTAAAACTCCCAAAGGCGCTTGAACGACTCATGAAATCCCATCTTCTCGATTTCGGGCCATGCGGCGAGGAATCGCCGCCTCCATTCACGAATGGTCAGCGCGTAGCTGTCGCCAAAATTGTCCGACGCAAGCAGCCGGAGCCCGTGCGCCTCCAGCACTTCGCGCAGGTAGGTCTTCGACGGGATGAACCCGCCAGGAAAAATGCACCGCTGGAGGAAGTCCGGTCGACTGCAATACGAGGCGAAACGGTCTTCGGCGATCGTGATCGCCTGCAGGACGCAAAGTCCCCCGGGGCGGAGCCGACTGCGGATCGTTTCGAAATAGTTCGGCAGGTACTCCCTCCCGACGGCTTCGATCATCTCGATCGACACAATGCGGTCGAAGACGCCGCCGACGTCGCGGTAGTCCATGAGCTTGAACTGGACCTTTTCAGCGATCGATTCGCTCAGCGCGCGCGCCTCGGCGTCGCTGAGCTGGGCGGGAGAGATGGTGAGGCTCGTCACCCGCGCCCCGCGAGACTTGGCGATTGCGGCGGCGAGCGCCCCCCAGCCGCCGCCGATTTCGAGGATGCTCTCCCCGCCATCGAGATTGAGGCGCTCGATGATGCGGGCGAATTTCGTCTCCTGAGCCTCCTCCAGGGTCGCGTCGGAGGCTGGAAAAATGGCCGAGGAATAGGTCATGGTCCGGTCCAGCCACAGACGGTAGAACTCGTTCCCCAGATCGTAGTGCGCGACAATGTTGCGGCGGCTTCCTGGGCGCGTGTTGGCGTGAAGCCGGTGAGCAACTCGATTGAGAAAGCGCGCGGGCGCGAGACCCTTGATGGAATCCGTGAACTGATCTCCGTTCAGCGCGCCCCACTCGATCAGAGCCGGCAGATCGGAGCTCGTCCATTCGCCGTCGCAATAGCTCGCGGCGACTCCCACCTCACCGCCGACAAGGATGCGCATGATCGCGCGCCATTTGAGAAACTGAATGTCCGCAGCGGGCCCCGGCTTGGCGCCGGAGCAACGGACCCGGTCCCCCGACGGCAGTTGGATCGTGAGCTCGCCGACCTCGACACGGCGCGTCAGCCGGGCGACCACGGCGCGCACGAGCAGGCTTTGGACATTTGGCGCACGGATGCGGTTCATGGCGCGTCGTGGTCCTGTCGATGAAGCGGAGTTCATACGCATTATGTTACGCAGGGGCGCGCATGACGGATCGCGAAATTGTGGCGTGGGGCCCGCTTCCAATCAAGCCGGGCGGCGATCCGTCCGCCTGACTGCCGGCGGCCCGTCGGCGGACGGCGCCGAGGCGCTTGTTGCAGAAGCCGACCGCACTCTCGCCGCATCACCCGGCTCACAGACGCCTTTTCAAAGACGATGGAGAACCACGCGCACGCGATGGCGCTGCACTTCCTCCATTGCAATTTTGTGCGTATTCATAAGACGCTCAGGACGAGCCCCGCAATGGCCGCTAAGCAGAGATTCGTGGCATGGCCAACGGATCGAGGATTCACCGCTCGCCGAAACCGGAGATTTGCCGCCATGCCATACTCCTTGGCGAATCGGGTGCAGGCAGCGAACCGCAAAAAGCCTATCCGTTGGTTAGCCAAACGGAATCTGCTTAGTAGCCGCGCGCGGCCCAATAGGCGAACGCGCGCGAAAGTTGGAAAACGCGATCGTAGTTGGACTGTTCGATTGTCGCCGGGTCCGACGCCGCCGGGTAATACCCCGTTTGGGTGCTCAGCGGCCGGGCGACGCCGCCTACGATCACCGCCCCGACCATTTGGTCCGGGGTCGAGCCGAGGGGTTGCCCGAGACCGCCGCTCGACGCCAGCATGACGTAATCGATCCTGACGGAGATAGGCGCGCCGGGCCGGCCCGCTTCCGCGAGCGCCTGCGCGAGCGCGCCGGGCATCACCTGCGCTACCCAAGCCGCGGTCGGATCGCCGGCGTTCTCCCGCAAAGGCGCGACGTCGACGTGAATTCCGCCCACCGCGCGCATAACCCCGTAAGCGCCGCCCGGCATACCGGCGCAGGCAAGCGCGACCGCGCCGAAGACGCCGAGAGAGGCGCGGCGCGTAACCTCGAATGTGGACATCGGAACCTCCGGATGCGCCAGGAACTCGGCGCGCGAAAAGCCCCCGCCTGCCAATTTACGTTGTTGTCGAACTCCTAGCAGCCTGTCGGACTGGGGGTTGCGGTTGATCGCCGCGAGTGATTTTGGCGGTTGCGGCGGCGCCGGGCGTTGGGTTGGGTGCAGAAAGTGGTTGAAGGGGCCGGAGATCGCCGTTTTCTGGGGACCTGTCTGCCGAGCCGGGCGCAACTAAGCCTTGTCAGGCCGGGACGAGGGCGAACATCCGCTTGATGTTCCAGGCCATGGTGACGAGGCTCCATTCGCCGCGCGCGCCCGCGAGGCCGCGCAGCAAAAATTGACGGAATCCCAGCGCCGATTTGATGATCCCGAACACTGGCTCCGGCATCTGCTTGCGCAGCGCGTAAAGCGCCCGGCCTGCCGCCGTCGTCAGCCGATGCGCCATCGCCTCGACCGGCGTTGGATCTTGCGGCGCTTCCGGCGCCGCTTCGAAGCGCTCGGCCAACGGCGGATGATGCGGCTGACGGCCCATGGCGATCAGCGGTTCGATCCCCGCCTTGTCGCAAGCCGCGACGTTCGCCGCGCTGAAATAGCCCGTATCCGCCAGCAGGCATTCGGGCTTGCCCAGTTCGTCGGCAAGAGCCTCGATCTTGTCCAGCATCGGTTCGAGTTGCTGCTTGTCGTTGGGCGTCTGGCTCACGGCGCTCGCCACCACCAGCAGACTTCCCGCCGCCACCGCGGCCTGGGCGTTGTAGCATTGATCGAAGCCGCCGCCGGCCACCGGCATGATGCGCAACTCCTCGTCGGTCAGGTTGATCTGGTCGTTCGGGCGCGGCCCCTCGACCGGAGGTTCGGGAGGCTTGCCGCGGGGCTTTTTCCCGCTCCTCTCCGCCTTCGCCTGCCGCGCCGCGAGCTTGGCTTCGTGCTCCGCCTGCTCGCGCGCATGGCGTTCCTTGGCCCGCGCCTCGATCTTCGCCCGAGCCTCGGCCAGCTTGCGCAACCGCTCCTCGCGCCGCGCCAGTTCGTCCGGTATCGACATGCCGTCGGGAATGTCCGCCGCGTCGGCCGCTTCGGCCTTGGCCATCAGATCGGCGACTTCGGCTTTCAACTGCGCCTCGATCTTGCCGGCGTGTTCATAAGACAGCGCACTGTGCCGGCTGGCGTTGGCATGAATCTTCGTGCCGTCCAGCGCCACCGTCCCCATCTTCAGAACGCCCATCTCCCGCGCCAGCAGCAGCACTTGAGCGAACAGAGCTTCGATCTCCGCGAGAAAGCGGCGTCTGAAGGTCGCGATCGTGTCGTGGTCGGGATGATCGTTGGCCGCGATGAACCGGAACGCCACCGAGTCATAGGTCGCACGCTCCAACTTGCGGCTCGAAAACACCCCTGTCGCATAGCCGTAAACCAGAAGGCCCAGCAGCATTCGCGGATGATACGACGCCGACCCGGAACCGCGGTAACTGCCGCTCATCGCCCGAAGATCGAGCCCTTCGACAACCTCCACGACAAATCGCGCCAGATGTTTCTCGGGAAGCCATTCGTCGACCGAGGGAGGCAGCAAGAACCCTGTCTCGCGATCGATCGTCCGAAAATTGCTCATCAAAAACGCCCGCCGCCCTGCCCGAATCAATGCCTGATTCTAGCGTAATCGCAGGCGAGGCGTTAAGTCCGACAGGCTGCTAGATCAAGCCCAACATGCGGTGATTCTCAGGCGGGCGGCGGATCAAGTCGGACCAATTCACCACAAACGAAGCACACAAAGGGCTCTGTCGTTCTTCGTGCTCTTGGTGCCCGTTGTGGTGAAATTTCAGTCGAACCGCGCCCTCATTGGACCATTCGTTGGGCTGGCTGAAGAACTCTGCTTAGCGTGACTCATCGGCTTTGGGAGGTTGCGGACATGGTTGGCGTAGTTGAAGCGCGGGAGGCAACAAGTGGCTGGTAGAGGCGACCCCGGTTGCGTCGTCGGGGGCATCGGCTGCCTGATCGCAATTCCAGTTCTGATATTCTGGTATGGCGCCGCTATCCTTGTTTTTCGATACGCTTTTGGCGTTGAATTGCCAAATCCTGTAAATTACTTGCCTCAGGAGTGGCAACAACACATCCCTAGATCAGCGCCTTAATCAGACTGGCCCACTACCGCTCTTCGGGTTCCCGCTGCCCGGGATGCCGGCGCCCGGCGAGCGATGCCATGTTGCTCGAGACTTTTATGGCTTTCAGGGAAGGTTGACGAGCGTCTGCGGTCCCTGACCTGCTTGCCCGCTATGCGAGAACGCGGAGTGTCGCGAGCGCATGGCTGTCATCGCGATATTGAGGCGATTGACCGCGTCTTGGACGCTTTCGGCTATCAGGGCGGGTTGGAAGGCCGAACGCCACGCGCCGCTCGAATCATTTTATTCTACAGGAACGAACTTCGACGGTTCCTACAGGCCGAACTGGCGAAGGCTCAGCGGCCTGTCTCCACCCGCGAACTGGCGCAGGTCATTTGCCAGACTGCGGGCAAGAACGGGCAGGATCGTCGGCCGCCCGCCGATGTCACCAAGCGCGCCAGGAAGGCGCTCCGCGAGATGCGGCGGCTCAAGATCGCCGCTTCGGAGCAAGACCGCCGCGGGACATTCGTTTGGAGCGCCGGCAAAGCGGCATAATTTCTCCAATTGCCTATTGTTTAGCGATCTTCTTGCGGCGATAGTCCCCCTCGTTGGAGCGACCGGGAGGAAGTCGTGTCTGAATCAACGCCCGCGGACACGGACATGAGCCGCCAATTCTTTTCGGTCGCCGATAGCGGTCGCGCTCGTACTGACGACCATTCGATAGATGTTGAGACGTTAACTCCAGCCCTTATGGGGATTGGCCGTCTTATTCGGCTAGCAAACTCTGAATTTAACGGTGATAAGTCCTATGCGAGGGGTATGATAATTTCGGATTTTGAGCATCGGTGTTTCAATATACACTTTGAGACAATTGTTGGTATTCTGGGTAATATTAAAGCGATGTTTGGCATGATGTCAGATGATATAAAGGGCGCCAAAGATATACTGACGCAATTAGGAATAATAGGAGGAGGGGGAAGCGCCGCGGGCGGACTCACGTTCTACGGGTATCTGCGGTACAGAAAGGGGAGAAAGATTGACACTGCAAGCATCGTCGAGCAAGGAAAAGATGGGAAGGTCTCAGTCAAATTCGAGGGAGATAACAATCCAATTGTAATAAACCAGCACATATATAACCTATCGCACAATGCATCGGCCTTACGATCTGTTAGGGACACATTTGCTCCCCTCGGCGTGGATGGCTTTGATACAATCAAAGTAACCTCAGATGTGAGCGAAGGCGTGAGCGAAGGGTCGATTATCGACCCGCAAGAGGCCGAGGACATTTTGGCTTCTTGTGTTTCCGCCCTTGAGGACGCCAATTCAATCGAGCCGGACGTGCAGCAAACGACAGCGTGGCTTAGTATCTATTCTCCAGTGTTCGATGTCAAAGCAAATATGTGGCGTTTCAGAATGAACCGTCACACTATATATGCGGATATATCGGAAACCAAGATTGCAGAGGACGCCCTCGCGCGTGAAGGCGCTATGGTCGATGATGCCTATGAGGTGCGTCTTGAGATGTAATTGCTCAGGTCCCCGTTTGCGTTTTCAAGCTGCGCAAGGGAGGGGGCGGCCTTCGAGGGTGAGGCGGATGGCGTCGATGGCTCGGATTGATCTTCGCCGTGCGGTCTCGACGACGGATCGGATATCGGCGTAGAGCGCGGCGCCCATTGGCTGCGAAAGCCGTTGGTGATTTTGCGGTAGACCGCGCAGGGGCGCAGGGCGCGCTCCGAGCCGTTGTTGGTCGTGGTGAGGTCGCGGTTGGTCATGAAGACGAACAGATGGCGGCGGACCTTCTTGATGATTTTCTGAAGCTTGCCGCCGGCTTTGTGGGTCGGGATTAGGCTCATTAGGCGGTCGAGGCGTCGGTTCAGATCGGTCTCGTAGATTTTGAGCGTGCTGTCGGCCAGAGCGTCGCGTCGGCGCCCAATGGCGCAGGCGCGTTTGAGCAGGCCCTTCATGCCCGGGGCGAACACCAAGTCACCGGTGTCGATGGCGTATTGGACGTCGCGGATGAGATGCGCAAGACAGACCTGATGCTCGCGCTTGGCCCAACCCATCTGGCCGCCGTAGCGGTCCGATGTCCAGAAATCGGGACGCCATCCGCCCAGGAAACCCTCGACGACCGCCTTGGAGCGATGGTTGTCGGCGACAAAGACGGCGCTGTCGCGATGATGGAACACCCAGAGCCACCAGTTCGCCTTGCCGACCCTCATGCCGGTTTCATCCGAGGCCAGCGCCGTGCCGGCCATCAGCCGCGCCTTGATCAGGCTGGTCTGCGCCGCGAAGGGCTTCCGGCTGGCGGAAAGAATGTTGACCAGCGCGCCCTCGCTGATCTCCAGACCGAACAAGTCGCGCAGCACATGGCTCAATCGCGCCAGCGGAATCCCCTGAACGGAGCGCAGATAAACCACAAAGGCGCGCAGGTTCGGCCCGAACGGCGACCCCGGCTCCAATCCCTCCGGCGGCTCGGCCTTGAAGCGCCTGGTGCAGCATGGGCAGACGCCGCCATATAAAGAAACCCGCGTCACGTCGGGCTGGATCTCGGGGATTTCGACCCGATCATAACTCTCGCATAGGCTTTGCGCGACGTCGGACACATCCGTCCCGCAGCCTTGGCAGCGGCAGGCCAAGACTTCGCGCCTGGACGTCGGGTTCGGATCAAGCGGACGATGCGCCCCGGCGTGCGGCTTGGCCTTGTCCTTGGGCGCCGAAGATTCCGACGGCTTCTGACCCTTCGACGGCGGAACGCTGGAATTATCAGGCGTCTTGGGCGGCAGGCCCAGCTTCGCCTCAAGCTCGGCGACCCGAGCCGTCAGAGACGCGACCTGCGCCATCAATGCGGCGATCAACGCGTCCTTCTGCGCGTGCGAGAGGCTCGAAAGGTCGGGGTCCGCGGACATGAACCCAACGATTCAGATTCGTCCCAGCCACGCCAGTCGCTAGACCTCCCATGAGTCAATTCGCCGCACCCATCACGCGGAAATGGGGTGAGCAATTACCTTGAGATAAGGACTCCCCGCGATAAGGAGGGCAAAAAGGGAAAACCGACCTACAAGATACTTCGAGTTATCAAGTTTATACCGGGTGTCCCGGCAGTTACTCAACATGATTTACATCAATAGACGATAATCTCTATTGCATGAAACTCTGCTGCCAGTAGCCCTTCCACTGACGCGAAACCGGATGCGCCGGCGCCGCATTGACGGCAACCAAATACTGCTCGCCATTGGACATGCGCGGTTGTCCTCACGCCAAGCCATTTCGTGCGCGTAGGCTGAGAGATACCGTCCGCTAATATGATGATGAATGCCGATTTCCGAGCGGCGGATGCGAGGGAAAAACAACTCGGCAACTTCCTGCGCACGCTCGCCACGCCCGAGCCGATCAAAGACTGGTCGCTGACGAGCCTCAAGGAGAAACTCATCAAGATTGGCGCGAAGGTAGTGAGCCACGGGCGCGATGTCGCGTTCCAGATGGCTGAGGTCGCCATTCCGAGAAACCTGTTCGCCGACATCCCGCGGTTGATTGGGGAATTGCGGCCGCCGCCCGTTACGTCGAATGGGTAATGCGTTCGGTTGTCACGCGTTCCACGAAAAACCACGGGAGATGTGCGTCTTGATGACAGAAAAATTCGGCATCCCTCGGCGTGCCACCGCGAGCCGGCTCGCCCCGGAACGCATCTACAAGCCACGGCGGGGTCCTAACGACATTTCAGTCTTGTCAAAGTCTTGCTATGGGCGCAGTCTCAACCGCGATAAGGCTGTCATCTGGCGAATGTCGGGTTAATTCTTAATAGTCCGGCATTCACGCGCGGGGATGTGTAACATGTCATTCAGACTCAAATTTACAGGATGCTTACTCGCAGCGTGCGCGCTTTCGTTTACCGGACTCGCGGCTGTCACAGCCACCTGCGACGCAGCCACGTTCGATGTGTCTGGCAAATTCGCCACCGGCACGCTCGGCGGTACAATCAATATAGATGTCATCACTGGTGCGGTGACCTCAGCAGATGTAACGGCGTTAGGCACCTCACCCGCTGTCACTGGGCCTTTCACCACCATAGACAATCTAGTCGAATACCCGCCGTCCGATCATCTCTTGTACATCTCTTTTTCTGACAGTATGTCCTCCACTTCTGACGTCCTCGTCCTATTCCTGCCCACCAGCACCTTGATTGATTACTTCGGTGGCTCCATGTGTTCTACAATGTACTCTTGCTCACTCTCCGCCCAAAGTTATCTAGAACCCGGCGGTCTCCCAGAATTCCAATCTCTTACCTTTGGTAGTTTATCCGTCCCCGAGCCCTCCGCCTGGGCTATGCTGCTGCTTGGTTTTGCCGGTTTCGGCTTGCTCGGCTCCCGCGGGAAGCAGAAGGCGCAAGCGCTCGCGACCATCCCGGCGAACGGAAAGGCCGCCTCCCGCAGGCTGTGTGAAAAAGTGGGGGCTCCGGGTTTTCCGGGTTTATCGCCCGAGCATCCGGGTCCCGGTATCGACGCCGCCCCTCATGCTCGGCATGCGCGCAACGTTTAGCGCGGCCCGCCGATAATGCGCCGACGTCCGCAGGAACCCCGGTCAAGGAAATCGATACCGCCCTTGCACATCAGGACGCGCCTGAGCCTCACCATCGCCTTTGCCCTCTGCGACAGCGACAAATGGCTGATTTCTCCTGCATCAGCTGCCCAGAAAGGCGCAAGCAACAGGATTTTCGACGCAATTGGAAACCTCACAACCGACCGTTTCTATCCTGGGTAAGGCGAGCCGCCTTTCGTTCCGTTCAACTTGCGCGTCCAAATCCGCACAGGGCCGGCCCGACCACGCACGCTATGCTCGCCCTGATCCTCCAATTGTTCCATGACTTCAGACGCGATATCGGGAGACCGCGCTTTGGCCGCGGTGACCAGCGCGTCGCCAACGACCAGTGGCGTCCCGAGGGTGCGGGTCAACGTCTGCAATCGGGCGGCGGTGTTGACGGTATCGCCGATCACCGTGAACGACATGCTGTACTCGCTGCCGACATCGCCGAGAACCGCCGGCCCGTAGTTGACCCCGATGCCCATCGCGAGCCGACCCTCCGCCGCGCGGTCGCGATCGTCATTCCAGCTCTCGAGCGCATCGAGCATTTTTCCGGCGCAGGCGAGCGCGTTGGCGGCATCGTTGGAGCTCGCGCTCGGAACGCCGAACACAGCGACGATCGCGTCGCCAATGTATTTGTCGACGGTGCCGCCACAGGCGAAGATTTGCGCAGTCATCCTCGCGTGGAATTCGCGTAACATCGCCATGACTGCTTCCGGGGGCACCGTCTCCGCCATTTGCGTGAAGCCGACAATATCGGCAAACAGCACGGCGACCGTTTCCCGGCGGACTGCCCCGAGCGGCTCATCCTGTGCGGCCAGCAACTCGACGATGTTGGGCGAAAAATAGCGGGCGAGATTGTTGCGCGCCCGCTCGGCCGCCCGACGCAACCGATCCATCTCGCGCAGCTTGGCGATGTTGTCCAGCGCCTTGCGGACGGTGATCTCGAGATCGCTCAGATCCACGGGTTTGGTGATGAAATCAAAGGCGCCGCGATTCATCGCCGTGCGCAGATTGGTCATGTCGCCATAAGCAGAGACGATGATCGCCTGCACCGCGGACTGCCGCTCGTGCAATTCGCTAAGCAGCGTCAGCCCATCCATCACCGGCATGTTGATATCGAGCAGCATGAGGTCGATATCCGGTTCGGCGTCGAGCGCGGACAACGCCTCCTCCCCGTGATGGGCGAAGCGGAATGCGAATTCCTCCTCGCGGATTTGGCGGCGAAAACGCTGCTTGATCAGAAACTCGAAATCAGGTTCGTCGTCGACGGCAAGGATCTTGGTTGAAACGTTCAATGGGGCACCTCAGGTCAATGGCGCGTGCAGCTGACGCAGCCGCTCCTTCAAGAAACCGAAGTCGACCGGTTTGGTGACGAATTCGGCGGCGCCGTATTCGGCAGCGCGGCGGCGCCGTTCCTCGTCGCCATAGGCGGTCAGCATCATCACCGGCAGGTCGGGTCGTCGCGTCTTGATCTCGCGCAGGAGCGCCAGCCCGTCCATCCCCGGCATGTTGATGTCCGACAGAATAACGATCAATTGCGGCTCGATGTCGGTGGCGAGACGTTCAAGCGCTTCCGAGGCCGAGAGCGCGAAATGCAGCACGTAGGCGCCCTCTCGCGCCTCACGTCGAAATTGCTGGCGAAACAAGATGGCGACGTCGGGTTCGTCGTCGACAATCAAGATGCTTACGGTCATGACTCTCTACTCGCTGCCGAAAGATCCGCCGCCCCTCTGGCCGTGAAGCGACGCGGCAGACTTATGATGAATTCGGTGAATGCTCCAACTTCGCTCGCGACCTTGATCGTCCCGCCGTGTTGCTTGGTGACGATCTCGTAGCTGATCGACAATCCGAGCCCAGTGCCTTCGCCGGTCGGCTTCGTCGTGAAGAACGGCTGGAAGAGTTTGTCCTTGATGTCGTCGGGAACGCCGACGCCGTTGTCGCGCACTCGCACCTCGACGGCCTTGCCCAGATCGCGCGTGGTCACTGTCAGCACGGGTCTGAACGCCCCGTTGTGCGCTGCCCGCTGGCGCTTGTTGGCCGCGTAGAATCCGTTGCCAAACAGGTTGAGAAACACTCGCGTCATGTCTTGCGGCACGAGCTCGACTGGCGCGATGTCCTTGCCGTATTCCCGGTCCAGAGTGATGTTGAAGTTCTGATCCTGGGCGCGGGCGCCGTGATAGGCGAGATTGAGCGCCTCCTCGACCAGCGCGTTGAGGTCGACGCTTTGCCGGTCGCCGCCTCCGCTGCGAGAATGCGCCAGCATGCTCTTGACTATATTGTCTGCCCGTTTGCCGTGTTCGGCGATCCGTTCGAGATTGCCGGTCAGCAGTTCCGTGACCTCATCAACTTGGCTGCGTTGACGCTGATCGAGCGCTTCGAAGGCGGGCGCGGCCGTCGCCTTCAGTTCGTCAAGCAGCCCGATCGAAAGGCCCGCAAAATTGTTGACGAAATTGAGCGGGTTCTTGATCTCGTGCGCGATCCCCGCAGTCAGCTGGCCAAGCGACGCCATTTTTTCAGCCTGAATCAGATTGGCCTGGGCCGCCTTTAGGTCGTGCAACGCCGCCTCTGCGGCATCGCGCGCGACGCGGATCTCGGATTCTGCACGCTGTCGTTCGCGTTCAAGACGGTCCCGCTCGATAAGGCTGTCGCGCAACATGCCCAGCGTTCTCGTCATCGCCCCGATCTCGTTGACGCCTGTCGGCGGCATCGCGACGTTGAGTTCGCCGCGCGTGATCGAAGCCATGCTTCGCTCCAGCTGCTTCAAGGGGACGGTGATGGAACGCACGGTCAGCGCAGTGAAGCCCAACGCGAGCACCAGCGCTCCGATTCCGCCCACGATCGCGAGCTTAACGGCGAGTTCAGCCTGGCGCGTCGACGCATCGCGCCGGGCAACGGCCTGCTGCTCGACCCGGTCCACGATCCTGTCGATCTCGTTATCGATCCCGAGAATGTGGCTCTTTGCCCGCTCCAGGAGGGCGTTGCCGGCGGCGCTGTCGTCGCTTGAGTAGGCGACGCCGGCCTGGCGCGCCAGATCGCTCATGGCGTCGACTTCGCCTCCGATCGCGGCGACGACCGCAGGATCGACGGCGGAAATCGCTTTCAGATCGGCGTCGAGCCCCGCCTTGGCGGTTGCTGCGGCTTGTTGGGAGCTCGCCGTCTGCGTGACAGCCGAGTCGATCACCCAATACTTCAAATCCCCGAAGTGCTTGCTGGCCGAATTGGCGTTCTTGACGACGGAGACGAGCGTCGCTTCCTCGGCGAGGCTCCGCGAATCGCGCGCCAGTTCTCGAATCAGAAGCGCGGAGGAGATAGCAAGGATCGCAAGGAGCAGGACTGAAAGGAAGATCAGCCGCGCGCGGATCGAAACATTCGGCATCAACCTGGGTCCACCTGTCTCTTGCCCCTTTATGCCTTCGCGGCGGATGGTCCCTGCACCCAGTCGCGGGAGCCCCACGACAAGCGAGCACGCCTCGGCGAAGCATTTCAACCGTGAAGCATTTCGGCCGTTTCCTTGCTCCAGACGAACAAACATAATCACACACTTGGAGAGCCGGAAGAAGGGCGCCGGTTCCGGGGCAAATCTTGGGATGAAAATGTCGCTCGGTGTGGTGTATGGTCCCTGCCGTTATGATCGGCGCAGCGGGAGGAAAAGATGGATGCGGTGATTTCTCGGCGAGCTATCCTCGCTTCGGTTTGCGTGCTGGGGCTTGCCTGGACGGGGGTGGCTCTGGCGGAACCCTCGTCGTTTAAAGTCTCGCTGAGCGGGGCGCAAAGCGTGCCGCCAGTGGATACGAGCGGCACGGGAGCGGCTGATCTTACCTACGATCCGGCAACCCGTACGGTGACCTGGAATATCACGTATAGCGGGCTATCGAGCCCGGTCACGATGGCCCACTTCCATGGCCCGGCGAAGGAGGGCCAGAACGGACCGGTGGTGATCTGGCTTACCAAGCAAGGCGCCGCGCCTATAACTCCGATCACAGGGAGCGCTACGCTCACTCCCGAGCAGGCGCAGCAATTCTCCGCTGGAGAATGGTATATTAACGTGCACTCTCAGTCCCATCCGGCAGGCGAGATCCGCGGCCAGGTGGTCCCGCCGAAGAGCTGAACGGACTCAGATCAGATTGGCGAGGATCGCCGCGGCTACGGCGGCGCCGGCGAGGAGAAGCGCCGCCCTCGCCAAACCTGCGATTTGCGGGGCGGGCAAGTTCACGGGGAGAATCTTTGTTCCGGTGATCATTGGGCGAACCAGGTTCTGCCTCTTCACCGCCGCGTACCCGACGATCGCCAGGACATGCAGCACGATCGCCGCCAACAGCACGTCCCAGAGGATCGCATGCGACGCCTCGATCGCGTTCGCGACCGCGGGGGGGACAATCGCGGTCAACGGCCCGACATCGGCGATGTCGTTGGCGACGTAAAGTCCGGTCAGCGTCTCGGTGAGAAGCAGCGCGAGCAGGAACAGCACCATCCAGCCGCCCGCCGGGTTATGCCCCACCTGGCGATCGGGCTCTCGCAGAAGCGCGTATTTCAGATGTTCAACGGCCATCCACGGTGAGGTGAGGAAGCGGGAAAATCGCGCCGTCTCGCTGCCAAAGAAGCCCCACAGCAGCCGGAACAGCAGCAAGGCGAGCAAAGCGTCGCCGATCCGTCCGTGCCAAACCATCCAGTTTAGGCGCCAGGTCGCATAAGCTGCCGCAACCAGCGCCGCACTCAGCCAGTGGAAGAGGCGGATGGGGGCGTCCCAGACAATGACGACACCTGCCGCATCGCTCATTCGCTCTGCCAAATGCTCATCATGCTCGCCTTCGAAGTGCGCCCTAACGTCGTGCTGGGCCCTGAACGCTTACGGGGACATGGACTGTTGCGCGACAGCTGCCCGCAGTGCAAGCGCGTTCCCATACAACAATCTCGCCCCTTTCATTCGACAATGAACAATTCAGTTCGAGGATGGCGATCCTTGGGCCATCTGCCGAACGACACTTTTCGGTCAACTTGATCCGCTCGCCCCGCCGTCGGGGGAACGGCAGCTGTTTGCGCGAAGCGGCCAGCGGCGAAAGCAGACCGATTGGGTTTTGACCCTAAAGCGGAATAGCGCTTTGAAACTGCGGGGCCCTCGTCCAGATAACGAAGCGACACGAGCAAGCCTGCGTATTGATTTCGGCTCGTTTTTTTGTGCACGCTGGGCCGGCGAATTGGCGGTCACCGCGCGAGATCGAGCCACACGCGGCCGTCCCGATCCTCGACCTCGACAATCCAAAGATCGGGATCGTACGCGACCTCGCGCTGAAGCCGCTTGTCGGCCTCGCCCGATTCGATCCATTCCGGCTCGTGCGCCCGGATGAAGGTTCGTTCGACGCCCCGTTCCAGTTCGCCGGCAATCGACTGCGGGGCCGGCTCGTAGAGGGCGGACCGGCCATCGAGGCCATCGACTTTGACGAAGATCGCCCCGGCCTCCGCCGCGCCCCGGCGGCGGAGCACCGCGCTCTGGCCCTCCGCGCCGCATCGGCGCAAATAGGCCGCGACCCACAAGTCCGACCTCAGGCGCACTTTTTGTCAGCGCGCCTGGCTTCGCGCGGCCGCCTCGAGCTGCTTGACCAGCCGCGGCGTGATGTCGGTCGTGAGCGGCAATCCGTGCGCGCGCTCGAAATCGCGCAGCGCCTGATGGGTCGCGGCGCCTTCGTTTCCGTCCGCCTTGACCGCGTAGCCGAGTTTGACGAGCGCAGTCTGCGCGGTAAGGACAAGATGCCCATCGTCCCCTTGCGCCTCGCCGCGCAGCCAATTGCCGATTTGATCGGTCGGGCGCGCGGCGCTTCCGGCAGCGGCGGGAGGCCGCGCGGGCGGCTCCGGCGCGGCGGGGGCGGGCGGGGAGGCCTCGCGCACCGCGTCCGGGGGCGGCGGAGGCGGAACTGGAATCGCGTTCGGGGGCGTCGGCGAAAGCGTCGCCGGCGAGGGCGCGAACAATGGCGCCGGATGGCGTCTGGACTGCAGGACGAGCGCATTCACCGCGATGCCGATCAGGAGCGCCAACAAGCCCGCCGCGACATAAGTTCGGGCGGGCAGCGCCCTCAATCGCCGAGCCAGAGATCGCGCCAGGCCTCGGCCGGATTTCGACACTCCGGCCGGGCGGGACAAAACCGAATCGTTGCGAATGCGCGCGAGGACTTCAGACATTCGCCGCCTCCGGCAAACAAACCGGCCTCGCTGGCGCGGGCCGGCGGCCCAATGAATGCATCGTTTTGCCTCCAGGTCCGGCGGGCGCAGTCTCGGCGCCACCCGCGGTCGGCTTCGCCGCCGCTCCTTCCCCAAGGATGGCGCCTTCCGCTTAACCCAATCCTAAGGCTGTTCGAAAGAGCCGCGAGGCGCAGGCGCTTTTATGGTTGCCAATTCGTTGCGGTCCCGCGATCCCAAGGATCAACTCGACCAGTTGCGGGGAGAGCAGCGGCTCGTTCTCGCCAGTCTCGCTGTCACCGATCTCGGCGCGACCTTGCCAGGAACACGACGCCGTTACAGAATTGGGTTGGAAGCGACGGCTATTGGCGAATGTTGGTCTATAGGTCCGGTGGACGAGCGATTCGGCCGGAGATTCGGGGACGCGCGGTGGTCAATATGAGGCTCTTTGCGGTCCTGGCCGTCTTGCTCATGGGAGGGTCGGCGCCGGTCCTGGCTGACGATCAAAAGCCGGCGAACGCGCAAGAACGCTACGTGCCTCGGTTGAACGACATCATGGTCGCGGCACAACTCAGACATTTCAAATTGTGGTACGCGGGGGTTGTGCAAAATTGGCCGCTGGCGAATTATGAATTGGCGCAGATCCGGGCCAGTATTGAAGATGCAAAGAATCTGTATCCAAATAATAGTACACCGAATATGAGCACGATGGCGCCGGTGGCGGATGAACTTGACAGCGCGATCAAGGCGAAGGACAGCCTCAAATTCTCGCAGGGCTTTATGAAGTTGACAGCCGCATGCAACTCTTGTCACGAAGCGGCCGGCGTCGGGTTTATCAAGATCAGAGAACCAAAATTGTCACCGCTCGAGACGTCGCCGTTCAGCGATGAGAATTTCTCGAAGTGACCCGGGGAGGCATCTTGAGCGCGGATGACCGCCACCCCGTCGATTCGCGACGCTAACGCGGCGTTACTGGCAACGCTTCAATTCGACGACATTTTTCGACAGGTTTGAAAACATCGTTCTCTATGGTCGCCGCCGGCGCGGGCAGACCTTCGGAGAGAGCGTTGGGATTTGTGGCGAGAAGCATCTTCTGGCTCGGTCTGGTTTACAGCAACATGCCGTTTGATAATGATTCACGGCTGTCGGCTGTCCCGACGCAAGCGGTTGGGCCAGTCGCGTCGCCGGGCCCGGTCGCGGCTTGCGCGCAAAGGATGTCCGAGAACTGCCGCGCCGCGGTTGAAAGGCTGCGCCTGGCGGCGGACATCGCTGCGGTTTCGTTTGGAGCGGGCGACGCGTTGCGCAAGGCGGCGGCGACATCCCGTTTGGCGGATGCGCCAAGGTCGAAAGACAAGCTTCCTCAGACGCAGGACAGCCGTTAGCCCCTGGCCTTTGGCTCGCCAGCCTATATATGTCTTTCGCAGCGATGGGTGTATGTAGCTCGCCGTGACGGCTGCGAGGTTCTTTCGTGTCTGCGTTCGAGTCGATCCGCGACGATTTCGCCCTGCTCGATGAGTGGGAGGATCGTTATCGTTATGTGATCGAACTCGGTCACGGCCTCGAGCCGCTGGGCCAAGAGGCGCATAACGACGCCAACAAGGTGCGGGGCTGCGTCAGCCAGGTCTGGCTGGAGCGGGAGGAGCGCACGGACCCGTCGGGCCGAACGATTTTCCATTACCGCGGCGACAGCAACTCGCATCTCGTGCGCGGATTGATCGCGATCGCCATCGCCCTCTTCTCCGATCAGCCGCCCGAGCAGATTCGAGCCACCGACGCCTTGGGCGCCTTCCGCGAGCTGGGTCTCGAGCAGCATTTGACGCCGCAACGATCGAACGGCGTGCGGGCGATGGTCGAGCGCATTCGCGCCGACGCCGCCCTTGCCGCGGTTTGACCGGGGAGAGGGTCAGCGAGAGTCGCCGGGCCTGTAGGACTTGAGGTAGCGCGCAATCGCGGCCAGGTCCGGCTCGGGGACCTGTTTGAGGCTGCGGACGACCGCGGTCATCGCGCTGCCGAGCACGTCGCCCGACGGGGTGAAGCCGGTCGAGAGCGCGGTTTCGACATCGTCTTCGGACCAATCTTTGAGGCCCTCGGCCGTGATGTTCGGCGCCTTGCCCTTGCCGTCCGGCAGTCGGCCCCCGGTCAGGCGGCGGGAGGCGATGATTCCGCCGAAAAAGTCGCGCGGCGAATGACATTCGGCGCAATGGCCAGGCCCATTGACGAGATAGCGGCCGAGCGCGTTCTCATCGGTTGAATCGACGGCGAGCGGGTGATCGATCTTCGGTAGGTAGAGAAGCTTCCAGAAGCCGACGGCGCGGCGGATCGAGAAGGGGAACTTGAGCGCGTTCGACGGCGCGCGCCCTGAGATCGGCGGCGTCGTCTGCAGGAAGGCGAAGAGATCCCGCACGTCCTTGATCGACATGCGGCGATAAGACGGATAGGGAAAAGCCGGATACAAATGCTCGCCTCGCGGCGACACGCCCGCCATCAGCGCGTTGGCGAAGTCGGCCGCGCTCCATGCGCCGATCCCGTCAACGGGATCGGGCGAGATGTTCGGCGGATAGAACGAGCCGAAGGGCGTCTTCAGCTCCAGGCCGCCGCCGAGGCGCAACGGGTCCGGCTGGTCCGGCGACATGTGGCAGGACTCGCAGCCGGCGATATAGAAGACGTTTTTCCCCGCCTCGGGGTCGCCTGGCTCGGACACCGCCGCCGCGACTTCGGCGGAAACCCCGTGCGGGGCGGTGACAAACCAGGCTGCGGCCGCCGCGACTGCGACGAGGACGCCCGCGAGGCCGAGCGCGGAGGCGATCTGGGCGCGCATGATCGATCCGCTGAGGCCGTCGCGGCGCCGAGCGCACCGCTACTACTGCTTCGCGTGATATTTCTCGTGGCAGGCGCCGCAGTTCTTGAGCACGCCGGGCATCGTGGCCTTGAAGCTGGCCTCGTCCTTGATCGTGGCAAGCGCGGCTGTGGCGTCGTCACCGAGTTTTTTGAAACGCGCGTCGAGATCGGCCAGGTTGTCGTCGTCCCAGATGACGGGCAGAGCGTTGGTGTCCCCGGTCTTGCTGTCCGGCGGGAAGAGGGCTGGCTCCTTGCTCATGGCGTTCACGTAGGTCTTCAGCGTGTTTTGCACCGTCGCGAGATCGAACGGGGCCTTGCCCTGCAGCATCGCGACGACCGGCTTTGTCGCGGCGCCGTCACCCTTCATCAGCTCGCGCCGCTGCTTGATCGCGTCCGCGCCCGAGAGCGCGAGCGCAGCGCTCGCGCCGAGGACGAACGTCGCAACAAAGACCGACAGCTTCCTCATAGTCGCCTCCTTAAGTTGAAGCCGAATTGGACGGTACGTTCGCCGAGAGCGAGCACAATGTCGGCGCGGCGCCTCAAATGATCGAGAGCCTCGCGCGGCACAGCAAACACTCTTGAGATTATACTTATTCACTCTGAAGCTCTCTTTGCGGCCTCCGCCCGCCGGATGGCGCGTAAGATCGCTTGCGGGGTCGCAGGCATATCGATGTCGGAAACGCCATAGGCGCGCCAAAGGGCGTCGGCAACCGCATTGACCACCGCCGGGGTCGAACCGATCGTGCCTGCTTCCCCTGCCCCCTTCAACCCCATCGGATTGGTGGTCGACGGCACGTTGCGGGTCTCGAAAGCGATCGGGGGGAAATTGTCGGCGCGCGGCAGGCAATAATCCATGAGACTTGCGGAAAGCAGCTGGCCCTCGCTGTCGTAGACTGCTTTCTCCATGAGCGCCTGGCCAACGCCCTGGGCGATCCCCCCGTGGACCTGGCCTTCGAGCAGGAGCGGATTCAGGGTGAAGCCGAAATCGTCGACGACGGTATAGCGAAGGATTTGAACTGTCCCCGTCTCCGGGTCGATTTCGACTTCGCAGATATGAGTCCCGTTGGGATAGGTCGCCATATCGGGCGTATACGAACCGGCGCCTTGCAACCGCTCCGGGGTGGCGGACGGAAGGGCGGCGATTTCCGCGAGCGAGATGGATCGGTCCGTGCCGACGATGCGAAAGCGGCCATCGGCGATTTCCAGATCGGCGCTCGCGGCCTCGAGCTCGTCGGCCGCCAGTTCCTTCAGCGAGTCGGCCAGCGCCTTCGAGGCGCGCGTCGTGGTCACCGCGCCGATCGGGATCGAGCGCGAGCCGCCGGTCCCCCCGCCTTTCGCGACTCGGTCGCTATCCCCCTGGACGACGTTGATTCGATTGAGCGGAACGTCGAACTGCTCGGCGACGACCTGGGCGTATGCGGTCTGGTGCCCCTGGCCGGTCGACTGCGTTCCGATCAAAAGAGACAACGTCCCATCCTTCTCGAGGACGAGCGAAGTATCCTCCCCGGCGCCGAATGCGGTGCATTCGATGTAGCTCGAGAAACCGAGCCCGCGCAGGAGACCGAGTTCTTTTCGATTGGTCCGCCCGAGCGTCAAACCCGGCCACATCGGCCTTTTCGACGCACCGCCTCAAGGCGCCGGCGAAATCGCCGACATCATATGTCCGCATCGTCTGCGTCTTGTAAGGCATTGCCTCAGGCGGCACGAAATTTCGTAGCCGGATCGCCTCCTGCGAGAGGCCAAGTTCTCGCGCGCAGCGATCGACGAGCCGCTCCAGTACGTAGGCCGCTTCTGGCCGACCTGCGCCGCGATAGGCGTCGACCGGGACTGTGTGCGTGAAGACGCCTCGCACCCGCGCATGCAGCGCATCGATTTCGTAGGGTCCATTCGCCATCGTGAGGCCGAGCCACGGCACGAATTGAGTAAACTGCGAGAGGTAGGCGCCCAGGTTGGCGACCACGTCGACCCTCAGGCCCAGGAAGCGGCCATCGGGCGCCAGCGCCATCTCCGCCGTCGTGACATTGTCGCGTCCCTGCGCGTCGCCGACGAAATGTTCCGAGCGATCGGCCTGCCACCGAACCGGCCGGCCAAGCCGGCGCGCGGCCTCCAGAATCAGGGGATATTCTCGATAGAGAAAGATTCGTGTGCCAAAGCCGCCGCCGACGTCGTCCGTGACGACTTTGATGCTTGCCGGCGGGATCTTCAGCACCGCGCCGGCGAGGAGGTCGCGAAGCAGGTGCACGCCCTGGCTGCCGATATGGAGCGTCAATCGGCCGCTTTCAGAGTCGAAAGATCCGACCGCTCCGCGCGGCTCCATGTAATTCGCCACGACGCGCGGATTCACGATTTGAATCTTCACCGTACGCGCGGCCTTCGCGAAGGCCTCGTCTGTCTTCGCCTTGTCGCCGATATCCGCATCGAAGGCGATATTGCCCGGGGCTCCCGCGAAAACCCGGACTGCGTCGGGCCGAAGCGCTTCAACCGCCTCAGCGACCGCTGGGAGCGCCTCCCAATCGATCGCCAGCGCCTCGGCGGCGTCTTTCGCGGCGAAGGCCGAGTCGGCGACGGTCATCGCGACAATGTCGCCGACGTGATGCGCCTCGTCCCCGGCCATCACTGGATAGGGCTTCAGCGGCGTCTGCGTTCCGTCGGAATTCTTGATCGGCGCCAGGCAGGGAAGGTCGCCGAGATGCGAGAGATCGGACGCGAGATAGACGGCCTTCACGCCAGGCGTTGCCGCTGCCTTGTCTCGATCTCCAACGGTAAAGCGGGCGTGCGCATGGGGACTGCGGCTAAAGTGCGCGTAGAGCGAGCCCTCAGGCGCAACATCCGATGTGTAGCGGCCCGCGCCCCGAACCAATCGTTGGTCTTCGACTCGCCGAACCGGCTGACCCACGCCAAACTTCATGACCGTCATGGCTTTCGATCCTCGATTCCACGAGTTCCTGACCCCTGAAGACAATTTTTGCCTCGGCGAACCCAATGGTCAACGCTTCGTTAAGCCGAACAGCCGACAATCGATCAACACTGCGTCAGCTGTAGGCGATTTTCATGAGTGAGTACGACGAGCTGGACCTT
Organism: uncultured Alphaproteobacteria bacterium; assembly: GCA_963721905.1. Lineage (GTDB taxonomy): Bacteria > Pseudomonadota > Alphaproteobacteria > Rhizobiales > Beijerinckiaceae > Roseiarcus. The sequence goes on along the minus strand of CAVRMF010000011.1, from coordinate 388,524 downwards.
GGCCAGACAGGGGAGACCGAAGGACAGGACAACAGGGACCCCCCGCCCGATGACCCGCGGCCGAAGGGCGCGGAGGGACTGCAAACATCGAAGGAACTGTCGTGCTTGCCCGCGATCATTCCCCCGATCCTGGAGGGGGAGCGGACCGACGAACCCCGTGCCGCACGGCCAGACTGGTTTTCCCGACCAAGCATCGCTTTGGCGGCGGCAATCGCCTTTGCGGCCTTCGGCGCAGGCGCAGGCGCGTTGGTCATCAACGATCATCGCCGCGACGCGGCTCTTCTTGCCGAACATGCGCATGAAACCGAATCGCTTGCAAGGACGGTGGGCGTGCTCGCTGCGCGTCTCAGCGCAATCGACAGCGCCAAGGCTCACGATGAGCTGATCGAATTGCGCCGGTCGGTCGGGGAAATCCGATCCAGTTCCGCGTCCTCTCAGGAGCTCAGCGCCGCGCTTGCCCAGCTCTCGCAGCGGGTGGAGCGCCTCGATCGCGAGGAAAGCGCGAGAGTCGACACGCTCGGCGAGCGTTTCGGCCATGAAGCCGGCGCACAAGTCGCCGAATTGTCAGCCCGCATCGAAAACCTCGAGAAGAAGGTCGTCGCGGCCGCTGCTCCGCCTCCACCGCCGCCCCCGAGCCCGCCCTTGCAACCGAAACAGCCCGCGCTTCCGGCCAAGTTCGGCGCGAATGTCTCCATGGAGACGACCGGCTCGATCGAAAGACCGCGACCCTTGCTGCGCCGGTACGTCGTGCTCGGAGTCCGCGACGATGTCGCTCTGATCGAGGGACGCGACGGCCAGTACGCAGTGCGGCCTGGCGATGTTCTTCCTGGCGCGGGTCGCATCGAGCGCATCGAGCGTGAGGGCGCCGCCTGGGTGGTGTTGACGGACCAGGGCCTGATCGGCGCCGCAGAACCGCCCTACTGATCTGCCGGCGACCGCTGGCGCGTCTCCCCATAAACCGCGCGAACTGGGCCCGGGCGAATTCGCCGTACATGTGGCCATGATGCATCATCTGCGGCAAAAATGCACGAACGTGGCGCGCCGCTTTCGATAGGCAGGCGCTTGTGTTACCAAAACCTTGGGGTCGCCGTGCGCTTCGCGCCGGTCCGAAGGGCACGTCGCGCAGATGGACTACAGGCGCAACAGCTTCAACTACGAGGACCTCCTGGCTTGCGGCCGGGGCGAGCTGTTCGGCGCCGGCAACGCCCAGCTGCCGCTTCCGCCTATGCTGATGTTCGACCGGATTCAGCGGATTTCCGACACCGGCGGCGCCAATGGAAAAGGCGAGGTGCGCGCCGAGTTCGACATTAAGCCGACCCTTTGGTTCTTCGATTGCCATTTCAAGGGCGATCCGGTGATGCCCGGTTGCCTCGGGCTCGACGCGCTTTGGCAATTGACCGGATTCTTCCTCGGCTGGCTCGGTTTGCCCGGCCGCGGCCGCGCGCTCGGGGTGGGCGAGGTCAAGTTTGCCGAGCAGGTGCTTCCGACCGTCAAAAAGCTGGTGTACGGCGTCGACATCAAGCGCGTGTTCAAGGGCAAGCTGATTCTCGGCATCGCCGACGGCTGGCTCGAAGCGGACGGCAAGCGCATTTATGACGTGAGGGATATGCGTGTCGGTTTGTTTAGCGCGGCGACCCCGACGTCGGCTTGAGACATCCCCCAAGGCGCACGATCACGGAGATAAGGATGAGACGCGTCGTCGTCACCGGCATGGGCATCGTGTCCTCGATCGGCTCCAACGCGCAGGAAGTGACCGCGAGCCTCCATGCCGGAAAGTCCGGAATTACCCGGGCGGCAATATTCGCCGAACTCGGCTTTCGCTCCCAGGTCCAGGGCGCGCCCGTCCTTAATCCTGAAGAGATCCTCGATCGGAGGGCGATGCGGTTCCACGGCGGCGGCACCGCCTGGTGCCATGTCGCCATGGACCAGGCGATTGTCGACAGCGGCCTCGCCCCCGACGAAGTGTCGAACGAGCGAACAGGCATCATCATGGGTTCGGGGGGTCCATCGACGCGGGCCATCGTCGAGGCCGCCGACGTCACGCGTTCGAAAGGCCCGAAGCGGGTCGGCCCCTTTGCAGTTCCCAAGTCCATGTGCTCGACCGCCTCGGCGACGCTCTCCACATGGTTCAAGATCAAGGGCGTCAGCTATTCCATCTCCTCGGCCTGCGCGACATCCAATCACTGTATCGGTGCGGCCTATGAGCAAATTCTCATGGGCAAGCAGGACGTGATGTTCGCCGGCGGTTGCGAAGAGCTCGATTGGACGCTTTCGGTCCTGTTCGACGCCATGGGCGCGATGTCGTCTGCGTTCAACGAGACGCCTTCGCGCGCCTCGCGGGCCTATGACAGGAATCGCGACGGATTTGTCATCTCGGCCGGCGCGGGCGTGCTGATCCTTGAGGAGTACGAGCGCGCCAAGGCTCGGCGGGCAAAGATCTATGGCGAAATCGTTGGGTACGGCGCGACCTCCGACGGGCACGACATGGTCGCGCCGTCCGGCGAGGGCGCCGTGCGCTGCATGCGTCAGGCGCTGGCGACCGTGAAGCCGCCCATCGACTACATTAACCCCCATGCGACCTCGACTCCGATCGGAGACCTCAAAGAGATTGAAGCGCTTCGTCAGGTGTTCGGGTCCGGCGAAAGATGCCCGCCAATATCCGCGACCAAATCTCTGACCGGGCATTCGCAAGGAGCGACCGGCGCCCACGAGGCCATTTATTCGCTGCTTATGATGCGCAACGGGTTTGTCTGTGAAAGCGCGCATATTGATGAAATGGATCCAGCTTTCGCGGACATGCCGATCGTCCGTTCCCGGCTCGACAACGTCGACTTGGGGGCCGTGCTATCGAATTCTTTCGGCTTTGGCGGAACCAATGCGACGCTGGTCTTCAAGCATGGCGACGCGTAATCCGCAGACGAGGCTTCTTGATCTTTTTGATCCCGGGTGAACGATGACGTCTGACTTGATGCGGGGGAAGCGCGGCTTGGTAATGGGGGTCGCCAACGATCACTCGATCGCCTGGGGCATAGCAAAAGCCCTGGCGTCTGAAGGGGCGGAGCTTGCGTTCACCTACCAGGGCGACGCCCTCGGCAAACGCGTGATTCCGCTCGCGCAAAGCCTCGGCTCGACGCATGTCCTGCCATGCGATGTCGAAGACCTTGTTTCTATTGACGCCATCTTCTCGACGCTCGGCGGGGCCTGGGGCGCACTGGACTTCCTCGTCCATTGCATCGGTTTTTCCGACCGCAACGAACTCAAGGGGCGCTACGCGGACACGAGCCGCGACAATTTCATTCGCACGATGGTCGTGTCGGCGTTTTCTTTCACCGAGGTCGCGAAGCGCGCCGCCGCACTGATGCCGTCGGGCGGCGCGATGCTCACTCTCACTTTCGGCGGCTCGACGCGCGTCATGCCCAACTATAACGTGATGGGCGTCGCCAAGGCCGCGCTAGAGGCCAGCGTGCGGTATTTGGCCGCCGATTTTGGCCCGGACAATATCCGCGTCAACGCGATCTCGGCCGGGCCGATCCGCACGCTGGCCGGCGCAGGGATCGCGGACGCCCGTTTCATGTTCAACTTCCAGCGCGCCCATTCCCCGCTTCGACGTACAGTTACGATCGAAAACGTAGGTGGGGCGGCCCTCTATCTCCTCTCTGGACTTTCAGAGGGGGTGACCGGTGAAGTGCTTTTCGTCGACGCCGGCTACAACATCATTTCGATGCCGCGCCCGGACGACATCAAAGACTAGAGCCGGGTCTCTGGTCAGCGCCCGAGCGGGGCTGGTGTCCTTTTCGGCCGCGCGGTAGGGGCGGCCTTTAGTTTTCTCAAGAGCTCTCGCTGCGGAGCCTCTCGTTATAGAGTATTCTGGCGACCCATTCGGTAGAGGACGCATGGGCGGAGGCGGAGGCGCAAAATTCGGCGTGTCGAAATGGTCGGTTATCCGTTTGTGCGTCCTCGCCTTCCTGGCCGGCTGCCTCGCTTTCTCTGCGAACGGTTCCGCAAAGACGCCATCCGCCCGTGACCGTTCCTTTCAGGAATTCGTCTCCTCGCTTTGGCCGCTCGTCGAGGCGCGAGGAGTCAGAAGAGAAACCTTCGATCGCGCATTCGCCAACGTCAGGTTCGATCCAAAAGTCGTCGCCCAGACGATCGTGCAGCCGGAGTTCGTCGAGCCGATCTGGCAATATGTCGCGGGCGCCGTTTCGCCGTCGCGGGTCGCCCGTGGTCGCGAGCTGGCTACGGCAGAAAACGTCTGGCTCTCAAAGGCGCGGAAGGACTATGGCGTCGACGACGGCGTGATCATGGGGATCTGGGGATTGGAGACTGATTTCGGAGCCTTCACAGGGACCGACAACGTCGTCCAGGCGCTCGCGACTCTCGCCTTTGTCCACTTCCGCGGCGATTACTTTCGGGACGAACTGATCTCGGCGCTCATCATTCTGGACGATGGTGAGATTGCGCCGGCTCACATGGTCGGCTCCTGGGCGGGAGCGATGGGCCAGACCCAGTTCATGCCTTCGAGCTTCCTGATCTACGCAGTCGATTTCGAGCGCAGCGGCCGGCGCGACATCTGGACCAGCGCGCCCGACGCCATTGGCTCGACCGCCAATTTTCTCGCCGCGCACGGGTGGGCGAGGGACGTACCGTGGGGCTTCGAGGTTCAGTTGCCGGCCGACTTCTCGTTGACGAACGCCGACTGTTCAGAACCCGCGCCGTTCAGCGCCTTTGCCGCCCGCGGCGTCCAACGGGCGGATCAGGCGCCCTTTCCCAAGTCCGGCGAGGGTCGATTGCTCTTGCCGGCAGGTCTCCGCGGGCCGATCTTCCTCGTCACCGGCAATTTCGATGTGATCAAGGCTTACAATACGTCGACGTCCTACGCCCTTGCGGTGGCTTTGCTCGGCGACGCGATAACAGGGGGTCGAGGTGTCGTCGCCGACTGGCCGGCGGCGGACCGGCCTCTCACCGTCAATCAAATTCGGCGCCTGCAAGCCAAACTCACAAAACTTGGCTATAATGTCGGAGAGATCGACGGAATGGTCGGAGAGTCCGTTCAGGCTGCGCTTCGCGCTTACCAGGAGCGAAAGGGCCTGAAGCCAGACGGCTACGCCACCTTGGCTTTGTTGAAACGAATCGAGTCGGAAAAGGCAGGATCGCTGGGACTTCGATGACCCGCAAGCTGGCAGCAGAACAATCCCGAACGGCTGGACGCCGCAATTCGGCGTCGACGTTCGCGCTCCTGCTTCGCGTCGCCGCCGTAGCGCTCTGCTGCTGGGTCCTGGCTATGCCGGCCTTACACGCTCAGAACTCCGGCGGATTCCCGGGGTTCCTGCAAAACCTTTTCGGGCTCTCCCCGAAACCGCAAGCCCCGAAATCAACCCAATGCGACTTTGCGGACACGCGCGCATAAGGCCCATTCCGAGCCTCGCAAGAAAGAGCAGGACTTCGTTTCGACGACGGCGACGCGCGCCCCGGGCTCACCCGGAGGGGCGCCGGTCAAGGCCACCTTTTTCGTGTCGGTTCTCGGCGACAGCCTGGGAATTCTCGCCGCCCAAGGTCTTGCTGACGCCTTCGCCGACAAGCCGGAAATCTCGATCGCAGACCAAGCGCGCGACCTCTCGGGCCTCACTCGCGACGACTATTACGACTGGCCGAAAGCGGCCCGCGACATGATCGCAGCCAAGACCCAAATCGACCTCGTAGTCATCATGATTGGCATCAACGATTTGCAGCCGCTGAAAGATGGCGGGGAAGCGCTCGATCCGCTCAGCGACAAGTGGCGGGCCATCTATGCCCAGCGTGTCGAGAACTTCGTCACGCCGTTTCGTGACGCTCACATACCCGTTCTTTGGGTCGGTCTCCCATCGATGAACGACGACCGCTTCAATTCTCAGGTGATTGCGTTGAACGCGATCGATCGCGAACACGCGGAAAAAGCCGGCGCCAAATACGTCGACATTTGGGACGCGTTCGCGGATCAAAGCGGTCAGTATGCGGCGTTCGGGCCTGATGTTGACGGGCAGAACTCAAAGCTGCGCTCCGGCCCCAATGGAATCTATTTGACGAAAACCGGATCGCGGAAACTCGCCCATTTCCTTGAAGCCGATATTCGGAAGGTCTTCGACAAGACCAGGCCTCAGGCCGACATCGCTAGTCTCCCGCCGGACATCGAACAAGAAGCCGATGACATTAACGCCCAAATTCGGCGGGAGATGGGAGCCGAAAAGTCGGAGGCTCCTGGACTGGCCCCAACGCTGAAACCATCCGCGGGCCCTATTCTGTCTCTCACAGCCCAGCCGGCTTCAGCGCACGGGGAGTTGATTGAAGCTCTCGGCGCTGCCGCCGGAGACCGCGCCGGCGCGCAGATTCGCGTCTTGCGTGTCGGCGAGGCCCCGGCTCCGCAGCCCGGCCGCGCAGATGATTTCACATGGGCGCGAACACAATAGCGGGCGCAGCATCGCTTGCCGGGCGCGAACTCTCCCGGTGATCGGCATGAAAGGCCGTGTAGCGCATCCAAATCGCCGCCTCGCCCAAGGCGCGGACATGTTCGACATGAGCGGCCGCTTCCTCCGCCTCGATGAGCGAAGCGCGAGGCTGCCGCGTCTCGATGCGCGGCGAAGGGATGGCGTCAAAGGGGACGACCTTGTCGGCTTCATCTTCGAAGGACAGCGACCGCTGGCGTCCGCCGGTCAGCTCCAAGTAGATCTCAACCAGTATTTCGGCGTCGAGAAGCGCTCCGTGCTTCGCGCGTCGGGACCGATCGATCCGATAGCGGTCGCATAGCGCGTCGAGACTGTTCGGTTGCCCAGGGTGCTTCCTCCGCGCGAGGGCAAGCGTGTCGACGACGCGTTCAAGGCCGATCAGCTGGCGTCCTGCTCGCCCGAGCTCCGAGTTGAGGAAGCTTAAGTCAAACTCGGCGTTGTGGATGACCAGTGGCGCGTCGCCGATAAACGCCATGAATTCGTCGACCACGCCGGCGAAGACCGGCTGGTCCTTAAGGATATCAGACGTATGGCCGTGCACGCGCACCGCATCTTCCGGCACGTCGCGTTCGGGATTGATCAGCGTATGAAAGACTTTTCCCGTCACGCACTGGCGAATGACTTCGATCGCGCCGATTTCCAACAGGCGATGTCCGTCGCCAGGATTGAGGCCGGTCGTTTCCGTATCAAGCACGATCTCACGCACGACGATCTCTGTTTCCCGCAAGCCCTGCGACAGCCCGCATGAATTGGCTGACTTGCATGCGGGTTTGCTCCAGGCTGCCGGATGTGTCGATGACGAAATGGGCTCTCCGTCGTTTTTCCACATCGGAAATCTGCCGTGAGAGCATCGCGTCGAGCTTGGCGTCGCTCATCCCGGCGCGCTGCAACGCTCGCGCGCGTTGGACGCTCTTTGGAGCGCTCACGACGACGACAAGATCGACTTTCAATTCGCCGCCGGTCTCAAAGAGCAACGGCACGTCGACAATCGTCAACTGTCGCCCGTCGGCGGCCGCAAGTTCAATAAAGCGCGCCTCTGCGTCCGCGACTGCAGGATGCACAAGTCCTTCGAGGCGTTTCAGCGCCGTCGGATCGGTCAAAACCATCTCGGCGAGCCGCTCGCGGTCAATGCGGCCGCTCACCTGCACGCCGGGGAACATCGCCGCGACGGTCTCTTTCCCTTTTCCGGCGTAAAACGACCGGACCGCTGCGTCAGCGTCGAAAACCGGGGCGCCGAGCGCCGCAAACATTGCCCCGACAGTCGATTTTCCCATCGCGATCGAGCCTGTCAGTCCCGCGACGATCATTGCTCTTCCTGGCTCCCGTTGCGAATGTCGGCTTCGACGAGCGCGCGCAGTTCGGCTGTGACCTCAGGGCGGCGGCCAAACCATCGCTCGAACCCAGGGGCCGCCTGATGGAGCAGCATGCCAAGCCCCTCCACGGCCGGCAAACCGCGCGCCCTCGCAGCTTCCACGAGCGGCGTACGCAGCGGAACGTAGACGATGTCGGACACCACGGCCCGGGGCGGCAAGGGCCTCAGATCGATATCGAGCGGTGGCTGACCTTGCATCCCAAGGGAGCTCGCGTTGACCAGCAGATCCGCTTGCGAAAGTTCTGAGACAAGGCTGTCCCGGGACGACGCCATAACGGTCCGACCGAATCGCTGTGCGAGCGCCGCAGCGCGCGCAGGCGTGCGATTGACGATTGCGATCCGGGCGACGCCTCGCGACAGCAACGCATGGACCACCGCTCGAGCCGCGCCCCCCGCTCCAATGACGACCGCCGATCGACTGCGCCCCGCCCAGCCGGGGGCACTCTCATCCATATTGGCCAGAAACCCCTCGACGTCGGTATTGTCGCCCCAGAGCAGCGGCCCGTCGCGCCAGAGCGTATTGACCGCGCCGAGCGCGTCGGCGGCCGGCGTCCGCCGATCACAGGCCGCGAAGGCGACTTCTTTGTGGGGCACGGTCACGTTCGATCCGAGGAGGTCCCCGCCGAATTCTTGTTGCGAACCGTTCGAACTCGCCCGGCGCGACCGCAATCCGTTCGTAACGACCGGCGACGCCGAGCTGGCGAAGCCAATATCCGTGAATGATAGGCGAGCGGGAATGCGCGACAGGCCAGCCCGCGACCCCGACGCGAGGAACGTCTCCAGACCGGCTCACAGAGCGACCAGATGCTGCTGCCGCAGCCAAGCCAAAAGCTTGAACATCGGCATTCCGAGAATCGTGGCGAAATCGCCCTCGACGCGATCAAACAGGTTCACCCCTAAGCCCTCAATCTGGTAGGCGCCGACGCTTGAAAAAACAAACGGCCCGGCCAGGTCAAGGTATGTGCCGATCGTCTGACGGTCGAGCGGCCGCATATGAAGGTCCGCGGTATCGGCATCGATGACGAGGGTCGTTCCTGAGCGGGCGATGCAGAACGCAGAGATCAACCGATGCGTCCGACCTGAGAGCAGGGCGAGCGATTGCAGGGCCTCATCGAAGTCGCGCGGCTTATGCATGACCGTGTTTCCAAGGGTGAGCGTCTGATCCGCGGCGAGACAGTAGGCTTCGGGCCGCAAGGCGCTGACGGCAAGCGCCTTTGCCTCAGCGAGCGCAGCAGCAAGATCCTCGGGCGATCCGCCGCCGGCGAAAAATTGATGTTCAAGCGCTCGTTCGTTGATGTTTGCCGGCTGGACCTCGGCGTGAAGACCAGCGGCGCTCAGCAGGGCGCGCCGGCTTTCGCTCTTCGAGGCCAATAGTAGCGGAGACCCGCCTACCCAAAGACGTCGCTTCGACCGGATGTCGCCGTCAGTCACCTCAATCAGCCCTGAGCGATAAAATTGAGACGATGGGCGCGATAAAGATCGAGCACGGCGGCAGCCGTCTCCTCAATCGAACGGCGAGTGACATCGATCGCCGGCCAACCGCGTTCCGCAAAAAGCCGGCGAGACGCCGCAATTTCTTCCGCCACCGCGATACGGTCGACATATTCTGATTGCGAATCGGCATTCAGCGAAAGCAGGCGGTTCTGGCGAATTTGCACGATTCGGTCCGCCGAGGCGACGAGACCGACGATCAACGGGTTACGCAGATGCGCCAGTCCGCCCGGCAATGGAACGTGGGGCACGAGCGGCACGTTAGCGGTCTTATAGCCACGGTTCGCCAGATAGATGCTCGTTGGGGTTTTGGACGTACGGCTAACCCCGACCAAGACGATGTCGGCATGCTCCAAGTTCTCCGGCAATTGGCCGTCATCGCTCATCATGCTGAAGTTGAGCGCGTCGATACGCTTGAAGTACTCGGCGTTGAGCATGTGCTGCGCGCCGGCGCGCGGCGTTGAATTCTGCCCAAGGTAGGACTTGAACAGGGTGAGGATCGGTCCGAGCACGGAGAGGCATGGCGAGCCCGATGCTTCGCAACTCTCCTCGAGCCGCTTGGAGAGGTCCGAAATCGACCAGCGTGAAGAGTACGATCCCGGGCGCGTTTTCAATCTCGGTGATCACTCGATCAAGCTGCGCAGGTGTTCGCACCAGCGGGTACACATGCTCTATCGACGCGACCCCTTGATATTGCGCTGAGGCGGCGCGCGAGGCGGCGATCAGCGTCTCGCCCGTGGAGTCGGAAACAAGGTGGAGATGGAAGTAGCTGCGGCCCAAGTCGGCCCCCGGTTGCGTGAATTGATGCGCTTATATCTGGAGCACAAGCTTGTGGACAGACGTGGAGAGCCGCTCGATCCCGACCAGGCCGCCGGGTCGGGCCACGACCTCGCTTCCCGTCAATCCCAAGGCGAAACCAGGAGGACAACTCGCGCCCTTTCAAGCTGTCGAACGGTGAATTCCGGGGATAGCGTCGCGGGCGCGAGCTCTCGTTTCGGCAACGAACGCTAATGTCTTAACAAATCGTTTCCACCCCAATGTCGCCCCCGGGCGTCGAGTGCCTCTCGCCGTGGTTGCGCAATTGTCAAAATTGGACGATCAGGAACGATCTCAAAGCGCTCCCCACAAGAGAAAGAGAAGACATTCATTCTCTCTATGTTTGTTTGAGGGCGATCGCCCGTTTGCATCTTGCGCGCCCGTCGCGCTCCGCCTAATCGCGGAGGGTGTTCCCCCACGGATCCGATTTGATGGAGCTCTGGCTCAAGGCCCTTCACATCATTGCCGTCATCGCATGGATGGCTGGCATGCTCTATCTGCCAAGGCTTTTCGTCTATCACGCCGATGCGCCGGCGGGCTCCGCAATATCAGAGACGTTCAAGCTCATGGAGCGCCGCCTGCTCAGAGCCATCATCAATCCATCGATGGTTCTGGTGTTCCTGACGGGTCTGATCCTAGCCTACATGACTGGCTACTGGCAGGCGCCCTGGCTTCAGGTTAAATTCGCCCTCGCGCTTGGCCTCGGCGCGCTGCACGGATATTTCGCGCGGTGTGTCCGCAAGTTTGCGACGGACTCCAATCAACGTTCGGCCCGGTTTTTTCGTCTTCTCAACGAAATTCCGACCATCTTGATGATCCTGATCGTCATTCTTGTGGTGGTGAAGCCCTTCTAGCCAAGAAAGCGATGAAGCCGGGAGATCGAGCGCAAAAGCCCGTTGAAAATTCCGCGGAATAGGGCTAGAAGAGCTTTCCCCTTGTCATGGCGCATGTCTTGCGGTCGCGGATCGCCCGATCCTGCTACGACCGCAGCGGCCTAATCGGGCCGCAGACTCCTACAAACCGCCAGCCGTATTTTCACAAATCAGCGACTTGAGGGCCTCGCAAAAGGCCCGACGGTCCGAGAGCAAAGGTCCGCCAATGCGGGAAATGAAACTCAAAGAGTTGCAGCAGAAGTCGCCCACGGAATTGTTGGCGTTCGCCGAAGAGAACGATGTCGAAAATGCTTCGACGATGCGCAAGCAGGAATTGATGTTCGCAATCCTCAAGCAGCTTGCCAGCGTCGACGTGCAGATCATCGGAGAGGGCGTCGTCGAAATTCTTCAGGATGGTTTTGCGTTTCTCCGATCCGCCGACGCCAATTATCTTCCTGGCCCCGACGACATTTACGTTTCGCCGTCACAGATTCGTCGACTAGGCCTGCGAACCGGCGACACCGTTGAGGGCGTCATTAGGAGTCCAAAAGAGGGAGAGCGCTATTTCGCGCTGCTGAAATGCAATGCGATCAATTTCGAAGATCCGGAGAAGACTCGCCATAAAGTGCATTTCGATAATTTGACCCCGCTCTACCCAAATGAACGCCTGCGTTTGGAAGTTGAAGACCCAACCCGCAAGGACTTGTCGTCGCGGGTCATTGATATTGTCGCGCCGATCGGAAAGGGACAACGGGCTTTGATTGTCGCGCCGCCCCGCACTGGCAAGACAGTCCTTTTGCAGAACATCGCCCAATCAGTGACCGCAAATCATCCCGAATGTTACTTGATCGTGCTGCTCATCGACGAGCGGCCGGAAGAAGTCACCGACATGCAGCGTTCGGTGAAAGGCGAGGTCGTATCGTCCACCTTTGACGAGCCGGCGGTGCGACATGTCCAGGTCGCCGAAATGGTGATTGAAAAAGCCAAACGTCTTGTGGAGCATGGGCGCGATGTTCTAATCCTGCTGGATTCGATCACGCGACTGGGACGGGCCTACAACACCGTGGTGCCATCCTCCGGCAAGGTGCTGACAGGAGGCGTCGACGCCAATGCGTTGCAGCGGCCCAAGCGCTTCTTCGGCGCGGCCCGCAATATTGAAGAGGGCGGCTCGCTAACCATTATCGCGACCGCGTTGATCGATACTGGGTCGCGTATGGACGAGGTCATTTTCGAGGAATTCAAGGGAACCGGCAATTCGGAAATCATCCTCGACCGGAAAGTCGCCGACAAACGGACCTTTCCCTCGATGGACATCACGCGCTCGGGCACTCGCAAGGAAGAGCTGCTTGTCCCGCCGGATATCCTCAAGAAGATGTATGTGCTGCGCCGCATTCTGAACCCGATGGGAACTGTCGACGCGATCGAATTCCTGCTCGGGAAGTTGCGCGAGACCAAGACCAACGCCAATTTCTTCGAGTCGATGAACACCTAGGCGCCTCAGCAAGGGGGTTGGCGACGGGCTTTCGGCGGGATGACTGGGCGAAAGCGCTTTGGGAGGCTTTGCCAGTGTCCACATCGCCGGCGCTAACGCTTGCCGGACTGCGGTCGGAAATCGACCGTATCGATTCCGCAATGCATGAGTTGCTGATCGACCGCGGCCGGATCATCGACCGGCTTATCGAGATCAAGGCGCGCCAAGGCGGGGGGTCGGCCTTCCGACCTGCGCGCGAGGCGTCGATGATGCGCAACCTGGCCGAACGTCACCGCGGCCGTCTGCCGCTTGATACGGTGGAAAGCATCTGGCGCGTCATCATTTCGACCTTCACTTACATCCAGGCTCCCTACAACGTCCATGTCGACGTGTCGCGGGGCGAGGCGGCGATACGAGACTCGGCGCGGTTTCACTTCGGCTTCACTGTTCCTTGCGTCGCCCATGGGAACGCCGCGGACGTGATTGCGGCGGTCGCCGAATCAAGCGGGGATTTGGGAATGTTTCCGCTCGACGGAGGGCCGGAGGCCGGCGCGTGGTGGACGCAGCTCGCCCCGGCTCAGGCGCCAAAAGTCATCGCGCGTCTGCCCTTCGTCGAGCGCCTGGATCATCCTGCGGGCCTTCCGGTCTTCGTCATTTCGAAGCCCCTTGCGGAAGGGGCGGCGCGAGAGGTCGTTCTCGATTCGATTACGCTTGACCAATGGCGCCCCCGGCTTCCATCGGCGCTGCAGGACGTTGGCGCGGAAATCCTTGGCTCGGCGGCGGATGGGATGGGGCTTGCTTTGTTGGTTGCGCGGCCGGGGGAAATGACGTCGCAGGCCGTTCGAGCGGCGCTAAGGTCGGCGGGCGGCGCGGACGTGCGCAGCGCGGAGATCGGAGCGCACGCCAGCCGCTTTGACGCCTCGACGTTGCGCGCGAGCGCAAAATAAGGCTACGAGACGCTGATGACGTCCAGCGTGCTCCTTTGTCCACAGCCTCGCCCCGAGATCCTCGCGATCGAAGCCTATGTGCCCGGCAAAAGCCGGGTCGCCGGCGTTGCCAAGGTCCATAAGCTGTCGTCGAATGAGTCGCCGCTTGGCGCGTCGCCAAAGGCGATCGAGGCGTTTCGAAACTGCGCGGGCGAGCTCGCGCTCTATCCAGATGGTTCGGCTTCAGCGCTTCGGGAGGCGATCGGCAGCCGGTTCGGGCTTGAACCCTCTCGCATCGTTTGCGGAAATGGGTCCGACGAGTTGTTTGCGCTGCTGGCGCACGCCTTCCTGCCGCCTGGCGATGAAGGGCTCTACAGCGAATATGGGTTTCTGGAATATCCGATTTGCATTCGCGCCGCGGGCGGCGTGCCGGTGATCGCGAAGGAGGTCGACAAGACCGCGAACGTCGACGCCATGCTTGCAAGAGTGAGCGGGCGAACGAAGATCGTCTTTCTTGCAAATCCGAACAATCCGACCGGGACCTATCTCTCTTTCGCCGAAGTCAAGCGGCTGCAAGCCGCCTTGCCGGCGGATTGCCTGCTCGTCATCGACGCCGCCTATGCCGAATACGTTCAACGAAACGATTACGCTGCGGGCATCGAGCTCGCCGCGACCTGCGAGAATGTTGTCATGACGCGGACGTTCTCCAAAATCCACGGCCTGGCTAATTTGCGTATCGGCTGGGCCTACGGACCGCCGCACGTCATTGACGCGCTCAACCGCATACGCGCTCCCTTCAATCTCAATGGGGCGGCGTTGGCGGCAGGCGTCGCCAGCCTGGCCGATGCGGCGCATGTCGAGAGGGCGATCGAGCATAACGCGCGTTGGCTTCCGTGGCTGGGCCGGGAGATCTCCACCCTCGGAATAGAGGTGACGCCGAGCGTCGGAAATTTCCTTCTGCTGCGCTTTGATGAAGCCCGGGGCGGGAGCGCAAAACAGGCGGACGCGTTCTTGAGCGCGCGCGGGTTTATCCTGCGCTCGGTAGCGGCGTACGGGCTGCCGGATTGCCTGCGCCTGTCTGTCGGCAACGAGGAGGCCAATCACGGCGTCGTTGCGGCGCTGGCCGAGTTCATGCGGGCTAAACGTGGTTGAGCGGCTTGGGCCGCCCCTCGACGAACCCATTTTCGACGAGTTGGCGATTATCGGCGTGGGGCTGATCGGCTCTTCCGTGGCGCGCGCCGCCAGAAGGCGGAACGCAGTCAGTCGCATCGTGCTGACGGATCGATCTCGGAAGACCCTGGCGCGAGCGGAAGCGCTGGGGCTCGGCGACGAGACGACGAACGACCTGAAAGTCGCGGTTCGAAACGCCGATTGCGTGCTGCTTTGCGCCCCCGTCGGCGCCAATGAGGAAATCGGCGGCGCCATTGCACCGGCGTTGAAGGCCGGGGCGATCATATCGGACGTCGGATCGGTCAAGGGGGCAGTCCTGTCCGCCCTGCAGGCGGCGCTCCCTGCCCATGCCCGCCTCGTTCCGGCCCATCCGGTGGCCGGAACCGAGCAATCAGGACCGGACGCCGGCTTCGCCGCTCTTTTCATCAACCGTTGGTGCATTCTGACGCCGCCCGAGGGGACCGATCCAAAAGCTGTCGAGAGCGTGCGCGCGTTCTGGGAAGCGCTGGGGTCGCATGTGGAGACGATGAGCGCGGCGCACCATGATCTTGTGCTGGCCATCACCAGTCATGTCCCGCATCTCATCGCCTACAACATCGTTGGCACGGCCGCCGACCTCGAGGAGGTCACGCGCTCGGAAGTCATCAAGTTTTCGGCCGGCGGTTTCCGCGACTTCACCCGGATCGCGGCTTCAGATCCGACAATGTGGCGCGACGTGTTCTTGTACAACAAGGACGCAGTGCTCGAGATGCTCGGGCGGTTCAATGAGGATCTGACCGCGCTTCAGCGGATGATCCGGCGCGGGGATGGGGACGGATTGTTCGATTTGTTCACCCGGACCCGCGCAATTCGCATGGGCATTGTCGCCGAGGGCCAGGAAACCGCCGCGCCGGATTTCGGCCGGCGAGGACCGCAAACAGACGAGCCGGCGTCGTGATCGGCGGAGCAGGCGAAGACTTGTGGGTGTTCGCTTATGGGTCGCTGATGTGGCGGCCCGGATTTTCCTACGCGGAGCGGCGCAAGGCGAGGTTGAGAGGGTGGCGCAGGCGTCTTTGCGTCTATTCGCACCACTACCGGGGAACCCCGGAGCAACCAGGTCTGGTGCTGGGACTCGATCAGGGCGGCGCGTGCGCCGGCGTCGCCTTTCGGGTTCATGCGTCTCTGAGGGGGTCGACAATCCGCTATCTCCGCGAGCGCGAGCAGATCACGGCGGTCTATATCGAACGGATCGAACCGATCACGCTCGAGACAGGGGAACGCGTCGCGGCCTTAACGTATGTGGCGGATAGGTCGCATCCTCAATACGCAGGGCGGCTGGACCGAGACGCAACGCTTGAACTCGTGCGTGCAGGCAAAGGCGCCTCCGGCAGAAACGCCGACTATGTGATCGAAACGAACGATCATCTGATTGCGATCGGCGTGCGCGATCGGGAGCTCGATTGGCTGAGCCGCCAACTAGAGAGCGGGAAAGCCGGCAAGGAAGCTCGGATGACGTCCCGGGGTCTTCAGGCGGAATGAACCGCCAGGTCGGCAAGCACGGACTCGCGTTCGGCCGCAGACGACGCGAGGAGGTGCAGGTGGAATTCGAGCCTTGCGCCATAGGCGCCCAGATCGCGCCTGGCTCGGAGCAATGCCGGTTCGGGAAAGGCGCCGGTATCGAAGACCGATAGAGCTTGGCGTCGGCCGGCATCGTCTCGAACCGCTGCGAGCAGCACCGCATGACAAAACGGAGGACACTCCGACCACGGATAGACGGAAAAGATGTATCGCCGTCCGGAAAGACCTGGCCAGGAACAGAAACGCGAAGCCAATGGCGTATCGGCTAGCGCGACGAGCTTCATACCGTCGCGCTCGGCGCCATGCGAATACCCCCGGGGCTCCAACCGCGGCGGTTCGGGCGGCTCGGAGAAGGCGCGAAAGCCTTCGCCAATCTGGGACTCGGCTTCGTAAATCAGCATGGCTGGCGCTCCCTCGGCTTATGGAACAAAAGTAGAACAAATATCGCGCTACGTCAAGCGGAATGATCGATGGCGGCGTCGTACCGCGCGCCTTCGACGACGACCGCTTTAAGCGACGGATCGCGCCCGATGGCTTCCGAATTGAGAGAGGCGCAGGCCGCCTCGATTGTGCTTTGCAGCTTCTCGACGAAGGCGGCGCGGTCGAGCCCCGGCGCAATCGGCGGAAGGTACTCGATCACCGCGACGCCGGGACGGCGCAGGAACGTCCGTCGTCTCCAGAAGAGTCCGGTATTGACCGCCACGGGCAGGCAGGGGGCGCCCGTCTCGGCGTAAAGCACCGCGACGCCAAGCTTGTATTTGGGCGGCGCTCCAGGAGGGCGGCGGGTGCCCTCCGGATAGATGAACACCTGGCGGCCGGCCGCCAGCACAGGCTTCGTCGCCGCGACGATCTGCTGCAGCGCCTGCCGGCCGCGGCCGCGGTCGATGGCGATCTGCTTCGAGACGATGAGGTAGAGGCCGAAGAACGGAATGAACGTCAATTGACGCTTGAGGATAATGGCGAAATCGGGCGCGTACTTGAGCAACGCGAAGGTCTCGAGGAACGACTGGTGCTTCGCCGCAATCAAGACGCCCCCGGGCGGAATGTTCTCCACGCCGCGGTATTCGAGACGAAGACCGCAGATTCGGTGCAGCAGCCAGATCGAGATCGAGCCCCACAGTCGAGCCAACGCGAACACCGCCCGGCGGCCCCCGAGCATCGTGGGCAGTCCGACGACCATTAGGACGACGAGATTGAGGTAAAAGAGAAAATTGAACACAATGGAGCGAAATGCGAGCATCACGGGACAGCGACTGGGCGGGGAAGGACAAAGGTCGCACAGTCACAGAAGCTCGTGCAAGTAGCGGAGGACGATGGTGCGTGACAGATAGCCAGTCAGCAGGGTAACCGCTGCGCCAACCAGCACGAGACCAAAGTAGCCCGTCGGCGCCAACGCGAAGGCCCCGAACAGGGCGGCGATTTCCTCACCCCCGGTCGAATGCGACCACCACGCGGACAACGTCGACGCCCCGAAAAAGAAGGCAATCGCCAACAGACCGCCGATGAGAGCGCCGCGGAAGCCTAAGCGGCGAAAATGCGTCTCGAACTCCCGCGCGATGAAGGAGTCAGACGCGCCGACGAAATGGAGCACCTCGATGATCTCCCGATTGGCGGCGACTGCACCGCGAGTCGCAAATCCGATTGCGGTCGCCATTGCCACGATCATCAGCACGAAAAGAGCCGCCGCCAGCGCTACGACCGCGTTCGCCATGGTCCCAATGCGGGTCGCCCAAACACGGTGATCTTCGAGACTGGCCTGGGGGACAGCGCGAGAAAGTAGCGTGCGCAGACCTGGAAGCTCACCGCCGGTTTGGTCGCGCATGTGAACCACGATCAGTCGGGGGATCGGCAGCAGGCTCAGGTCGAGCCCGGTTCCGAGCCAGGGCTCCAGGAGTTTCTCCAATTCGACGGCGGAATAGGCGTGAACGCGGTCGACCCCGGGGGCCTGAGAGGCGGCCGAAACAGCCATCGCCACCAGGGAGTCGAGATCGTCCCCGGGGCGTGGCATCAGTTGGATCGTGATGTCCCGTAGAACCTCGGATCGCCAGTCTTCTGACGCGCGTGCGACGAGGAGAGCCCCGCCCGCGGTCAGGCATGCCAGGAAGGTCATGATTGCGATCACAACCACCAACGCGTTGCCGGCGATCGAGCCGCTTGGGATGAGCGGCATGTCGCGCTTCAGAACGGTTTGCGCCGCAAGGGCGAAGGTTTCGTCCGAGACCGGCTCGTTCATGACGAAACACCGTCAAAGATCGTGACCTCTCCATCGCCGACGACCAGACGCCGTGCGAATCCGAACTGATCCATAAGCTGCAGATCGTGCGTCGCGATGACGACCGCGGTGCCAAGACGGTGCAATTCGACGAACAGGCGAAGCAGCCGGCGGGCAAGTCCCGGATCGACGTTTCCCGTGGGCTCATCCGCAAGCAGCAGTTCCGGCCGGACGATCAATGCGCGGGCGATGGCGGCGCGTTGTTTTTCGCCGCCCGACAGAACCGGCGGCGACGCGTTCATGCGGTCGCCCAGGCCGACCCATCGCAAGAGCTCGATGACCTCGGCGCGGTAGCCTGATTCTGCCCGGCCCATCGCTCGCAGCGGCAGCGCAACGTTTTCGTATGTCGTCAGATGGTCGAGGAGCCGAAAATCCTGAAAGACGACGCCGATCCGCCGGCGTAGCGCGGTGAGGTCACCCTTCTTCAAGGCCCGGGCGTCCTGACCAAAAATGTGAATGGTTCCGCGCGTTGGCCGAAGCGACAGCAGCATCAGACGAAGCAGCGTGGTTTTTCCCGCGCCGGAAGGACCCGTCAGGAACTGAAAGCTTTGTGGAGCGATGGAGAAATTGAGGTCGCGAACGACCTCAGGTCCCAGACCGTAGCGCAGACCGACGTTTTCAAACCGTACCAACGCGTTCTCCGAGCGATGGCGGAGCGAGGCCGCATAGCGCGGCTTTAGCCGTGTTTTCGATCCAGCGCCAGCAAGCCGACCGGCAAAAGCCCGGCGCTCAGACACGGCAAGTCCCGCGCGGGCAGGTTGCCCGGAATTGGGCGATGCGTGCGCGGGGTGAAGGCCTCTGTTTCGCATCGGCATGGCGAGTTTTCATCGAACGGCGGCTTGGACGCCTGGCTGAAGAAAGTGGTCACGACTCGCTGGTAAATTTCGCCGTGTCGGGGGATAACGCCTCTTCCGGAGAGGCGAGTTCATGAGCGGCGACAGAAAGGTCAAGGTTCTCTACGACGAACGTGCGATCGCCGATCGCACAGAAGCGCTAGCCAAGGAGATCGCGGGCGCCGAGCCCAAGGAGCTGCTTGTGGTGGCGATCCTGAAGGGATCCTTCATGTTTGCCGCGGACCTCCTGCGCGCCCTTCACCGAGCGGGCATGGAGCCGCAGGTCGAATTTTTTCACCTCTCGAGCTATCTCGAAGGGACAGTTTCGAGCGGAGCGGTCAAGATCCTTAGAGACATCGAATCATCGGTGCGCGATCGCGACGTGCTTCTGGTGGACGACATTCTCGAATCGGGCCGCACTCTGGCGTTCGCCAAGGATCTGCTCGCGGCGCGCGGCGCGCGGCGGGTGCTGATTTGCACGATGCTCGAGAAGCCCGGGAAGCGTGCGGTCCCGATAAGCGCCGACTTCGTCGGCTTTGTGTGTCCCGACGTTTTCGTCGTTGGCTACGGCATGGACGTTGCGCATTGCTATCGTGAATTGCCGTTCATCGGTCGCGTGGTGACCGCGCAAGACGCCGCCTGATTTTCGGCCGCCACAGGATAGCCCGTGCTTGAAAGTCGCTTTCAATCGTTTGCAGACGTTGGCGGTCCATCCAATGGCGCCGCGCGCGTCGCCGAATTGCGAAGGGCGCTCGAAACAGCAGACGTATCCGGATTTATCGTTCCGCGGGCGGACGAGCACCAGAACGAGTACGTGCCCGCCGGGGCCGAGCGCCTCCTGTGGCTGACGGGGTTCTCGGGCTCGGCCGGCATCGCGATCGTTCTGAAGAACAAGGCGGCGTTGTTCGTCGACGGGCGGTATACCGAGCAGGCCAAATCGCAGACGGACCCTTCCGTCTTCGAATTGCGGCATGTCGTCGACGAGCCGCCGCCGGAGTGGATCAGCCAGAATATGGGGCCGGGCGATAAGCTCGGGTACGACCCGCGACTTCATACTCCGGACGCCGTCTCGCGGTTCTCCGCGGCGTGCAAGAAGGCGGGAGCTGAGCTTGTCGCTCTTCCCGCGAATCCGATCGACTCCATCTGGCGCGCCCGTCCGCAACCGCCGCTGGGTATGGTGATGCAGCAAAGCGGTCGCTACGCAGGCGAAAGCGCGGCGGCAAAGATCGAGCGCGTGCGGGAAGCGCTGAAGGGCCCCGATGGGCTGCTGATTAGCGATCCGCACAATCTGGCGTGGCTGTTTAACATTCGCGGCGCAGACGTCGCCCACACGCCCGTGGCGCTTGGATTCGCCTACCTGTCTCGCGACGGGCGTCCCGTCGTCTTCCTAGACTCCCGGAAGTTGATCCCAGCTGTCGGCGACGAGTTGGCACAGCTTGCGGAGCTTCGCGAACCCGAAGCGCTCATCAAATTCATTGAGGGGCTGGGCGCGCTGGGGTCGCGGGTCGCATTCGACGCAGCAACAGCGCCGGCTCTGTTGACACAAACGCTCGAGCGGGCGGGAGGCAAGGCCGAGGTCGGGGCCGATCCGGTCACGCTGATGAAGGCCGCCAAGAATAAGGCGGAGCTGGCCGGCGCCCGTGCGGCGCACGAGCGCGACGGCGCAGCATTGGCGCGGTTCTTGGCCTGGTTCGACGCCGAGGCCCCTCAAGGCCGGCTCACCGAGATCGACGCCGTTAAAGCGCTCGAGACCTATCGCCGCGCGACCGGTGCTCTGCGGGACATTTCGTTCCCGACGATCGCTGGAGCGGGACCACATTCGGCGCTTCCGCATTACCGGGTCAGCGAGTCCTCAAACCGGAGGATCGAGCGGGGAATCTTTCTCGTCGACAGCGGCGCGCAATATGAAGACGGAACGACGGACGTCACCCGCACGATCGTTGTGGGCCGACCCACGAGCCTGATGCGCGATCGGTTCACGCGGGTTCTCAAGGGCCATATCGCGATCGCGAGCGCGGTATTTCCCAAAGGAACGACCGGCGCGCAGATCGACGCTTTGGCGAGAATGCCGCTTTGGCAGGCCGGGTTGGATTTTGACCATGGCGTCGGGCACGGCGTGGGCTCCTATCTTTCGGTCCACGAAGGGCCGCACCGAATTGCGAAGACTGGGACCACGGCGCTCGTTCCGGGGATGATTCTCTCGAACGAGCCGGGCTACTACGCGGCCGGCGCGTTCGGAATCCGAATCGAAAACCTGGTCGTCGTCGAGCCGCGGACGATCGCCGGCGCCGAACGCGAGATGCTCGGCTTCGAAACCTTGACGCTTGCGCCGATCGATCTGCGGCTCGTCGAGCGGAAACTGATGGATGGCGACGAGATCAAGTGGCTCGACTCGTATCACGCGCGGGTTCGAAAGGTCCTGTCGCCGCTGATCGACGCGCCGACGCGGCGTTGGCTGGCCGACGCGACGCGCCGCCTTGAGTTCGGCTCGGAGCGCCCGTTGACGTGGGCGCAGGCGGAGAGGCGGCCGCCCCTTCTGCAATTGCGAGATATCACTGTCACGCTCGGCGGCGCGCCGCTGCTGGACGGGGCCGAGCTGTCGATTTCGCCGGGCGACCGGATCGCTCTTGTCGGCCGCAACGGGTCGGGCAAGTCAACCCTCATGCGAATCGCTGCGGGCGAATTGGCGCCCGACCGGGGAACGCGATTCGCGCAGCCTTCGGCCCGGTTCGCCTATCTGCCTCAAGAGCCCGATCTTTCCGGATTCGCAACCGCGCTCGACTATGTGCTCGCCGGTCTCGGGGAGCACGACGACGAATATTCCGCTCGCGCAATGATGGCCGAACTCAGACTTGGCTTGTCCTCAAAGCCTGAGGCTCTCTCGGGCGGCGAGGCGAGGCGCGCCGCGCTCGTTCGGGTCCTGGCGCCGGCGCCGGACATCCTCCTGCTCGACGAGCCGACCAATCACCTCGACCTTCTGGCGATCGAATGGCTCGAGGCGCATCTCGCCGCATCCCGCTCCGCGCTTGCTCTCATCAGCCACGACCGGCGTCTTCTCGCGGATCTGACGCGAGCGACCGTCTGGCTCGATCGCGGAGCAACGCGCCGCCTCGACCGGGGCTTCGGCGCTTTCGAAGCGTGGCGGGACAAGAAACTCGAAGAGGAAGAGGTCGAGCGGCAGAGGCTCGACCGCCGCATCGCCGACGAAGAGCACTGGATGCGCTATGGCGTCACCGCGCGCCGCAAGCGCAACATGCGGCGGGTCGCGGAACTTGCGAACCTGCGGCGGGAACGGCGCGACGCCCGCCGCTCGGCCGGGTTGGCGAATATGCCCGTGCAGGAGTCCAGGACGTCGGGCGCGCTGGTGATCGAGGCCGACAGGATCAGCAAGGCCTACGGGGGGAAGCCGATCGTCCGGGATTTCTCGCTGCGCGTCATGCGCGGGGACAGGATCGGCGTCATCGGCGCCAACGGCGCCGGCAAGACGACGATGATCAGTCTCCTGACCGGCGCGCTAGCGCCGGATACGGGAACGGTGCGCATCGGATCGAACGTCCAGATGGCGAGCCTCGAGCAGAGGCGGTCGTCGCTCGAACCCGCGACGACGCTGATCGACGCCTTGACCGGTGGCGGCGGGGACCATGTGACCATCAACGGCGAGCGCCGTCACGTGATCGGCTATATGAAGGACTTTCTGTTCGAGCCTGAGCAGGCGCGGACGCCGATCGGCAAACTGTCGGGCGGCGAGCGCGGGCGCCTCATGCTCGCGAGAGCGCTCTCCGCGCCGTCGAACCTGATGGCGCTCGACGAACCCACCAACGATCTCGACATCGAGACGCTCGATCTCTTGCAGGAACTGCTCGGCGAATATGAGGGGACGATCCTGATCGTGAGCCACGATCGCGATTTTCTCGATCGCATCGCGACGTCGGTGATCGTGAGCGAGGGCGACGGCCTCTGGGTCGAATATGCAGGCGGATATTCCGACATGATCGCGCAGCGGGGATATGGCCTCGCCGGGCCGCCGGTCGCGGCCGCGACCGCAAAGCCTGAAAGGCCAGCCGCTCGCGAACCGGATCGGGCTGCGGCCAAGCGCAAGCTCGGCTTCAATGAGAAGCGCGCGCTCGAGCTGCTGCCGGAGCGCATGGACGCGTTGCGTAAGGAACTCGACGGCCTGGAGGCAAAGCTGGCCGACGCGGACCTCGCCATGCGCGACGCCGCCGAGTTTCAGGCGGCCATGGACCGATACGGGGAGGTTCGCGAGGCGCTCGAGAAGGCGGAGGACGAATGGCTCGCGCTCGAAATGCTGCGCGAGGAGCTGGAGAGCTAGGCTCGACCGCGGCGTTATGCGTCCTGCGCATGGATTCGACGGCGGACGTCGCGTCATTTTCTCCCTGTTAACGGGAGAAAACAGGAAGACTGAGGTGATTCCGCCCGGGCCCGGGCGCGAAAAGATCCCCATTGTCCGGTCGCTTGCGAAAAGACCCTCACGTGCGGCGACAGCGAACATAACAGGACGGATAACAGGGCAGATCATTCGCGGTTTTCAGGGCGATAACAGGTGTATGAAAGTCCCCGGCGAAAGAGCCCATGCGAGGCGACGCGTCAGGCAACCTTCGCATGGGACGGGCCGGGGGCCGGCCGCCAACCTCGGGGGGTCATCGCCCGCGATGCAGCAGGAAAATCGCCTGCTCGCCAAAGAGATTCCAGGCCCATTTCGGCCAGCCGTGTCGCAAAGGCTCTCCGGCGCGGTTGAGCGCAACGCTCTTGTCGATCGTCGCCCCGACTTCACGCGCGAGCGTGACAAAATCCGCGATGGTGCAGAAGTGGATGTTCGGCGTGTCGTACCAGGAGTGGGCGAGGCTCTCGGTCACCGGCATGCGCCCGCGAAGCGCGAGTTGCGCGCGCACGCTCCAGTGGCCGAAATTGGGTACGGAGACGATCGCGCGGCGGCCGATGCGCAGCATGTGCTCGAGCACGGCGCGGGGACGCCGGGTCGCCTGGAGGGTCTGCGACAGGATCACGTAGTCGAAGGCGTCGTTCGGATAGTCGGCGAGATCCGCGTCGGCGTCGCCCTGAATGACCGACAATCCCTTGGCGACGCAGTCGTTGACGCCCTGCTGGGAGAGCTCGATGCCGCGTCCGTCGACATTGCGCTCCTCCATCAGGAGCCTCAGCAACTCGCCGTCGCCGCAGCCGACGTCGAGCACGCGCGATCCCGGGGCGACCAGTTCGGCGACCCTCAGAAGATCGACACGGGAGGAGGCTAGAGCCTGCTGCATTCAGTTGAACCCAAGGCCTCGTTAGCGTCTCTTCCCCGCGAAGCGGGGAAGGTGTCGGGCGAAGCCCGACGGATGGGGTGTGGAAAGCAAGTCTGGATCGATGCAGGGTCGCTGCGACGGTCGTGCAATCCGACTTGCGCCGAAGCAGCGGGCCACACCCCATCCGGCGCTTCGCGCCACCTTCCCCAGCAGAGCTGGGGAAGGATCGCGCCGCGATTCGAGCGTCCCGGCGACGCTCATGAAATCCCTCGCGCCCGGGCGGTCGCATCGACGAAGCCCCTGGTCGTTTCGATCAACTCCGGGACATCGAGCAGGAAGGCGTCGTGGCCGCGGTCGGTCTCGATCTCGACGAAGGAGACGGAGGCGCCGCCGGCGTTGAGCGCCCGGACGAGGGCGCGCGAATCGCTGGTGGGAAAGAGCCAGTCGGAGGTGAACGACACGACGCAGAAGCGCGTTCGCGAGCCCTTGAAGGCGTTCGCCAGCGAGCCGCCGTAGTCGGCGGCGAGATCGAAATAGTCCATCGCGCGGGTCATGTAGAGGTAGGAATTCGGATCGAATCGCTCGACGAAAATCGCTCCCTGATGGCGGAGGTACGATTCGACCTGGAAGTCGGCGTCGAAGGAAAAGGTGCGCGCCGACCGGTCCTGCAGATTGCGGCCGAACCGCCGATGCAGCGCGCTCTCGGAGAGATAGGTGATATGCGCGGCCATGCGCGCGACCGCGAGGCCCTTCGAGGGCCGGGCGCCCTCGATGAGATATCGCCCGCCGCGCCAGTCGGGGTCGGCCATCACCGCCTGTCGGCCGACCTCATGGAAGGCGATATTCTGCGAGGAGTGACGGGCCGAAGTCGCGATCGGCAAGGCGGCGAAGACACGGGTCGGATAGCTCGCGGCCCATTGCAGAACCTGCATGCCGCCCATCGAGCCGCCGGCGACGCAAAAGAGCGTCTCGACGCCGAGGTGATCGAGCAGCAGCGCCTGCGCCCGCACCATGTCGGCGACGGTGACGATCGGAAAGTCGAGCCCGAACGGGGCGCCGGTGTCCGGGTTGATCGACGCGGGTCCGGTCGTGCCCATGCAACCGCCCAGCACATTCGTGCAGATGACGAAGAAGCGGTCGGTGTCGAACGGAAGGCCGGGACCGACCATCGTTTCCCACCAGCCGGGCCGGCCCGTCACCGGATGGAGGTTTGCGACATGCTGGTCGGCGGTCAGCGCATGGCAGATGAGAAGGGCGTTCGAGCGCGCTGCGTTAAGGGCGCCATAGGTCTGATAGGCGATGGTGAGAGGCGAGAGCGTCGCGCCCGAATCCATGACCAGCGACGCCGGCGGATCGATGCGGAACGTGAGACTGTCCGGCGCCGTGGACTGGCTGAGCGCGCCATTCGCCAATATTGCTGCGTCGCCCACCGCGGCCCACCCTTCGGTCCGATTCGTTCTCTTTGTCGAACGGGTCGTTTGTTATACAGGAAATGTGGGCGGGCGCAAGACGATGCGGCGTGCGTGGGTCGTGTCTCCGGTTGGATTTCCGAATGGGGGAATTTCAACCGTGCGAGGGCCACGCAATAGATGTTAATGGGCCTAGACAGGGGTCATTTGACGAGGGCGGGGCGAACGTGTTCATCGATCCCTCGCTGTCGCTCCGGTCGTCCTGGCGCGGAAGTAATGCACAAGGTGCGAGCGCGCATTTTTCGAGCCTTCGGCCAACGTCGGCTTGTCTGCGGTGCGGCTCGAATTCGGCTCGACTGGCTGCAAGGCGCTCTGGCTCGGCCGCGCCTGCCGCTCGATCATTTCAAATGCGCCTTTGGTTCAATCTCTTGCGCAGTTCTGTCGGAAACATGTTCAGGGGGACGTCTGGCACGTTGTTGTCGTGCCAGTTTTGCACGAAGGCGATGCCTTGGGTGCCAAAGCAATGACCGAAGTCCCAAAATACCCTGAGCTTAGACAGTTGCGCCTTCCGCGAACTCTCCGTCTTGTTGGCGAAGCCCGAGCCTTCCCTCCAAGCCTCATAGAGCCCTTCAAGGTCGCCTCGGCGCAACTGTCTGGTCGCGGCCTCGATCGTCACCCTGACACACAGATCAGTGAAGGCGCGACCGAAGCTGGATTTCACTTGTCCATACTTCCGCGCCGTTTGAACGATTGCGTTCATATGAAATTACCCCGTCTTTTGGGACCTGATATAGGCGCCTCTTGGACTCGCGCCAATGGCGAAACCAATCTAGGTCCTTCATGAAGGGGCGCGCCTGTGAGCAGTATCCGCTCGCGCGAAGTCGTCGACCGACGCGAGGAGAAAAACGAGGCAACGCGCTGCATTTCTGCGCGTCGGACCGCGTAAGCTCGATTATGGTATGCGGGCGCGCGGCGGACGTTCCCTCAAAACTTCCGCTTTTGGGGGCAAAATCGTGCGCGGCATGACGTCAACCCGGGAGTGTTTAACTTGGTCCGCTTTGCAGACAGGGCTGAATGGGAGAAGGGATATTTTGTCCCGCTGAGCATGTGGCCGTTACTTCAGCGGAGGATCTTCGACGATGACTACGAAGACGGCTTGAGAAAGCAAAAAGATCTCGCTGATCCCGAGATAGTCGTGTATCGGCCGGACAAGGAGGACGACGATCAAAAGCCCTATACCTACAATGAGATATTGGCGTTAGTAAGAGATGGCGTCTTGGAGACTTCTAGTCCCTAACGACGATGGTGCAATCGGCGTGAGCGCCAATGACTTAAGAGCCCTGATTGAATTTGTGGAAAAATCAAGGGACGTGTGGATGGAATGCGTCAATAGGCTTAAAATAAATCCTGATTACGCGGCAACGTCAGCCAGCTTTAGCAAGCGGTAAGGCATCGGGGTGGTCCTCAGCGCAACGAATGCGAGGCGGGGGATCATAGTTTCGAGATCGTATCGGCGATTGAATCGATATTCGAACTCCGCGAGATATCGAGGAACGTGTTTTTCTTGCACGGCTCGGTAGGTCCCCACGAGGGCGGCTTTGATATTGCCCAACGCGGTATTGACCCATTTGAAAGCAGGGGTGCGAGCCGCTTGCTTGCCGCTTCCGGTCTTGATTGAGGTGTGGAGGCATCCGGCTTGGGTGACAGCGGCGAAGCATGCCAGACCGTCGGAGACGATATTGGCGCCGGGTTGAGCGCGGTGCTCGCGAGCTTTCGGATCGCAAAGCTGCTGAAGGCTTTGATGGGCCGAAGGATGATTTGATCTGGCTTGCCATCGTCCGTTGTCGCGATCGCGGCGACGAACGGCGTCTTGCCTGTTGCGCCGCGCCCGCGGCGGACGGACCGGGCGCCGCCGATATAAGCGTCGTCCATCTGGACGTTGCCCTTCAAGCGTTTGCTCGCGTTACGCTCCAGCATGACTTGAGCGAGCTTGTGCTTCATCATCCAGGCAGCTGTCTGGGTGACGCCAAGGCGTCGACCGAGTTCGATGCTGGAAATGCCCTTCTTCGATTGCGTGACCAGGTAGATCGTCTTGAACCAGATGCGCAGCGGCAGCTTACTCGAAGCGAAGATCGTTCCCGCTTTGACAGAGGTCTGCTTGCGACACGCGTTGCACTGGAATAGACGCCGCGCGCCGCGCGTGACGACGCAGTGATCGGCGCCATTGCACCCAGGACATTCGAACCCGTTCGGCCAGCGCCATTTGACGAGCGCCGCATGACATTGCTCTTCGGTTCCGTAAATCTCGGCGAAACGAGCCTCGCTGAGGCCTTTCTGGAACTGGACCTGATTGCGCGCCATCGGAGAACCCCTGCGAAAACAGCATGTTCATGCTTTGTTCTACTCAAAACCTGAGGCTGACGCAAGCGCGTAATCAGGAAATATAGGCTGACTGAAACAAAGACGCGCAAATATAAGCTTAAAGAGGAATAGGATCATTGCACTGCTTGTCAGTGACATGGTCGCTAAGCATCGAGATTCCCCAGCTAGCTAGTCCTCCATAACGCTAAACACTGAGTTATTTAAGAATTGCTGTTTTTACGCGTGCAAGGCCCGGCGGTTTCTGGTAAACTTTGGATAAGCCACTGATTTCACAAGCAAAACCGCCACCGCCGGAGCCGACAATGCGTCAGGAACGCACCGTCCAGGCCAGCCTATTCGATCTCTTCGCCGAGCACGAGATCGGCCGCGAGCTGAAGGCGATGTCGCGTGGCTCGACGAGCATCGCGAGCTGATCGGGCTGGCGACGGAGGATCTGCGCCGACAAGGCGTTCAGGAGACCGGACGACAGGGTCTGCCGGCGGAGTCGTCTTGCGTTGCGGCTTCTCAAGCAGCATCGCCAGCTGAGCTACGAGGAGCTGGCGTTTCATCTGGAAGACTCCGCCTCGTTCCGCGCCTTCGCCCGGCTGCCGCTGTCGTGGACGCCGAAGAAGTCGGTGCTGCACATGACAATCAGCGCCATCCGGGCCGAGACTTGGGAGGCGATCAATCGGATCCTGCTTGCCGCGCTCGTCAGGAGAAAGTCGAGACCGGCAAGGTCGTTCGGCTGGACAGCACGGTCACCGCCGCGCTCATGCATGAGCCGGCGACAGCAGTCTTCTCTGGGATGCGGTTCGCGTGATGGTGCGGCTGTTGAAGACGCCGACGCCTTGGTCGGCGCTCTCGTATGGCGCAATCATCGGCGGGCGGCGAAGAAACGAGCGCGCGCGATCAAGTATGCCCGCGATCGATCGACCCGGGTCCGGCATTACCGCGAGCTGATCAAGCTGACCCGGGCGACCCTGGCTGATGCCGATCAGGCCGCCACGCAGTTATGGCAAGCGTCGACCCGATGGCCGCCGCGCTGTGGCAAGCCGAGTTCCGTCACTATCGTCCGCTGATCGAGCATCATCGGGCAGACCGAGCGTCGCGTTCTTCATGGCGAGGCGATCGCCGCCAACGAGAAAATCGTCAGCCTGTTCGAGCCGCACGCCGACATCATCGTCAAAGGCGGCCGCGAGGTTCAATACGGCCACAAGCTCAACCTGACCACGGGCCGCAGCGGCTTGATCCTCGACCTGGTGGTCGAGCCCGGCAATCCGGCGGACAGCGACCGGTTCTTGCCCATGCTCGAGCGCCACATCGATTTCTACCGCGAGGCGCCCCGACAGGCCGCCGCCGACGGCGGTTACGCCAGCCGTCATAATCTCGGCCAGGCAAAGGCCCTTGGCGTCCGCGACATGGCCTTCCACAAGAAGGCCGGCCTGCGCGTCATGGACATAGTCAAGAGCAACTGGGTCTATCGCAAGCTGCGCAACTTCCGAGCCGGCATCGAATCCGACATCTCGTGTTTGAAGCGCGCCTATGGTCTGGCGCGTTGCGTCTGGCGCGGGCTCGACCACTTCAGAGCATACGTCTGGTCCTCAGTCGTCGCTTACAACCTCGCTCTCTTCGCCCGGCTCAAGCCGATCTGATTCTCGCCTTCGGCCGAGCGCTCGCAAGCCCGGCTGACCCCGAGTCGATCTCTCATTGTAACTTTGCGCCCCTCGCGGCGGATCAGCCCTCGCAATCGCCAGATCGATGGAAGCGGTGTGCAAACCGCTCTCCCTCGCAGCAATGCAGCCCATAGCCAACAAAAACATATGTTTATGGACAGACACTACTAACACTTCCGCACAGCCAGGCGGCCATAGCGGCGGAGCGAGTTCGTGCCGTATTTGTAGCGCCGGCTTCGTGGTCAATGGCGATCGGCGGCCATTCGGCGCTAGGTGAGGATTGAGGGCTAGGGGATAAGGCCGAGGGCGCAACCGCGCAAAACTTCGCGGCGTCGAAAACATAGGACCTGACAATGCTATGGTCGGATGACGAACACCAAGCTATCCGTCGAATAGCTTACTCGATTTGGGAGAAAGTTGGCCGCCCGCACGAGGATCACCTGGCCCATTGGTTGCTGGCTGAATCTGCGTTCGAATCAGTACGATCTCTGATCCCGGACATTCGGGACGCAATGATCGCGAGTAAGCGTGCGTTCGTCTTCGTGAAAAATATCGACCATCGGTTCATCGGCGGGAAAACAACCCACACAATAACTGGCTGGAATTTCGTTACGCAATGGGAAAACGGGGGCAGCACACCCGCCAAAAACAGAACAACTCATGTCCATTGTGGTGTCTTCGGACAGCCGATCGAATTTAATTTCGAGTTCCCGGACTTGGGTGACGTCGTCTCTGACGCAGGCATTATTGGTCCCAAGGCCGTCATGCACACCGACACAGAAATTCCCGTCGAAATATTTGACAAAGCACGAAGTGGGAGGGCGCACGTTTATATGTGGGGGTGGACTGACTATGACGATATCTTTCAACGAACGAAACGCCATAGGACTGAATTTTGTGTCGAGATTATAGTTCACGGCGACGTACGAACCGAAACATGCCAATTCTCATTTGCTCAGCAAGGGAGGCACAACGGCTCCGATGAACAGTGCCTACGCGAGCCTGGGCCCTATTTTTGTGGTGAATGCTACAAATTTCTAAATACTGTCGACGTAGATAAAGTAATCGTAGATGGCACTATTAAATTAAGCAGCGCCACGTATTTCCGTGAGCTTGAGGCTGTGGGGGGATGGGGCGCAATCGCCGATCCTCTTGAGGCAGCATCTTTGCTGACTGTAAAGGACCGCCTCGATCTTACCGAGAACTCACCAGAATTGGAGATGGTCAACAAAGCGAAAATAGGGCTGGGAAGCTTCCAGCAATTTGCGCAGGTATCCGGGGGTGGCCGCATGGTTATCCATCCTGGTGTCAGGTTGGTTCATACTACTCCAGAAGTGTACATTTACTCAGCCGCGGCGGGAGAACTAAACGATCTGACAACAGCAATGTGCGTAGAGGCTGAGAAACCTTATGATGCTTGTTTGAAGATCGTCGACTTGTCGGCGCTTCGCGCGAGAATTTTCGAAGCCGGCTGGGTTCTTAGATTAAATCGCAAGGTAAGCGATATTTTCGAGCCCGGGGGCATTCAACCGGTTAGATACGAATCGCGATCACGCGAGATACGCGAAGGGCCAGTGATCGAGCCCTCTCCATTCAAAAAGGCTCTCAGATACAAGCCTCAATCCGAGGTAAGGCTGTTATTGATCCCCAAGGACGGGGCGCAGATTGCGAAGGAGCCGCTGATAATTAAAGTTCCAGACCCGGCATCGCTGTTCCAAGAAGTGTTCCGAGATTTTCGGCCCGACGCTGCCAGGCACTCCAGGGGAGCCTAGCCCATCTGGTGGATGGTGATTGTGCCTGAAGAAAGGGGCTTCAAAATCACTTTCGATGAGATCGAAGGGATCGAGCCTGCGGTGTCGACGAGTGACCGTGGTTTGCGCGCTCCGGCCGTCCCCGGTGACGGCCTCGAATGATCGCAGTCTTCCCGTAGCGATGTTCCGAGGCCCTTGGTCAGACCCCGCTTCGGGCGGACACCTGCCCTCCCCGGCCTGAGAACCCTCGCTGTCGGACGCCGGCTTAGAGTACACTCGTTGTGACGGAAACAAAGCCCGTCATTGCGAGCGCAGCGAAGCAATCCAGGGGCCGCCTGCACTGCTCTACGATCTCTGGATTGCTTCGTCGCTGCGCTCCTCGCAATGACGGCGATTCCGTCGAAACGCGTCCTGCTTTAGTTTTCTTCGTCGGTGAGGCTTTCGGCGTCCTGGCGCCCCAGTTCGGCGACGATCGCGTCTCCCATTTCGCTCGTGGACACGACGCGGCAGCCGTCGCTCTTGATGTCGGCGGTGCGGAGGCCCTTGGGCCAAGCACCTCTGCGATCGCCGCGTCCAGACGGTCGGCGGCTTCGCTGAGCCCGAACGAATAGCGGAGCGCCATGCCGAAGGATCCGATCATGGCGATCGGATTGGCCAGTCCCTTCCCGGCGATGTCGGGGGCGGACCCATGAACCGGCTCGTAGAGCGCCCTGCGCTTGCCGGTCTTCGGCTCCGCATCGCCGAGCGAGGCCGAGGGCAGCATGCCGAGCGAGCCCGTCAGCATGGCGGCCACATCGGACAGCATGTCGCCGAACAGGTTGTCGGTGACGATCACGTCGAACTGTTTCGGCCAGCGCACGAGCTGCATGCCGAGCGCGTCGGCGAGCTGGTGCTCGAGCTTGACGTCCGGATATTCACGCTTGTGAAGCGCGGTCATCACCTGGTTCCAGAGCACGCCGGACTTCATCACGTTGCGCTTGTCCGCCGAAGTCACCTTGTTCCCGCGCTTCCTCGCGAGGTCGAAGGCGACGCGGCGGCAAGGGCGGGTCCGGCGGCGAGGACCTGCTGCGGTTGACGCAGCGCCAATTGTTTGGTTACATCACGGCTCGGCAATGCCATCCGAGAAGTCCGGAAGACACTGCGAAGTTACCGACTAAAGGGGAAAGACAATGAACCTCAAGACGATCCTTTGCGGCGCAGTGATGGTTTTGGCGCCTGGCCTTGCCCATGCCGGTTTGCTTGGCGCGACGGTCGACGTCTCTGCGTATTACCCGAACGATACGTCCGTCTTTGAGGCCGGTGGCCCCGTAGTTGTGACCACTGGTGTTGAATATCCCCAAGGCTCGTTTCCCGATTATAACCCATCCTGGGAGGTCAACGTCCAAGACAATCAGATTATTATCACCGACGCGACGTCCTCTGGTCTTCCGTATCAGCCAGCCACATTTAACGGATGGGTACTCGATGTCATTTCGGGTCCGTCGATTACATCCGCCGTTACTGACAGTTCGAGCACGATCGATCCTTCTTCTTTTTTCTTGCTGGCTTGCTTGTTGCTTTTTTTTTCTGAGCGCTGATCGGTGGGTCGCTGGCGCTCGCTGGCGGAGTTCCAGCGAGAATTTCTTGACGAGGCGTGCTGCGCGTCGTTCTTTCTGCGCGACGCTGGCGGGACGGGTTTGTTTGTCTCGCTTGCGGCGGGGGCTGTGTTGTGGCTTTGAAGAGTCGTCCGCGTCTGTTGGAATGCCTCGATTGCGCACTCGCTCACCGCCGGCACAGTGATGCATCGGTCGAAATTGTCGCTGACGACGTGTTCTGGGCGGCGCATCTGATGGCGACGCATTCCAACGGCATGTCGGCGCGACAATTGGAGGATCAACTCGGCGTCACCTACAAGACGGCTTGGCTGCTGGCGCAGGAGCTTGGCGCTCGATGGTCGATCCCGACCGCGATCTTCTCGAAGGCGTTGTCGAGGTGGATCAGACGAATTCCCTTCCGCGCCGGCGATGCGTTCTTCGAGCTCGGCTCCGCCGGCAAAATCCTGGTCGTCGGCGCGGTCGAAGTGATCGATCGCGGCACCGGCAGGCCCAAGCCGGTCAGGGGCGCGAAGTATCTCGACACCCGTTCGGGTCGGTTGCGCCTGCCTATCGCCGACAACTCGCCAATCGATCGAGGCTTTCGTGCGCGCCAATGTGAGCCTGCGCGACGCTGATCACCGATGCCACGCCCTATCCGCTCTCGCTCCGGCACGATCCGCGCGTTGTCGGGAACATGGCGGCCAACGTCGTCCTGCCCTGGAGCCACCGCGCCTTCTCGTTGCTGAGCGTTGGGCTTGCACGTATCATGCCTCGCGCAAGCTGTCACGCCTATCTCGATGAGTTCGTCTTTCGCTACACCCCGCTTTCATCGCACTCTCCTTCAACTGCTCGCCCCCCACCCACCCACCACCACACACACCCCCCCCCACCCCCCAACCACTACCTATAATCTCCCTATCAGCGAAACCTCCACGATCTCCCCGTAAATGTGTTTGTCTTGGGCGGGAACCTCTATATCAATCTTGCCAGCGTGGACTCGACGGCGGGCGGAAGCACAATCGTCGATTTCACGACGGGCATCGTTCCCGAACCCTCGACCTGGGCGATGATGCTGCTTGGCTTCGCTGGCCTTGGCTTTTCGGGACATCGCTTGCGCCGTTCGGCGGTCGCCGCGATTTGATTCCTCTCGACTGCCAATTGGCCTGAGGTCCAGGTCAGCGAAGGCCACGCGCCGGTCTCCAGCTCGGCGCGGACCCTAGCGTCGTGAGTTCGATTTGACTGGTTTTACCAGTTCGCGAAGCCGTTGGCGAGTGGCGGGTCTTTGCGCAAAGCAGCCGCTTCGGGTCGGAGCTTATAATGATCTCCGCTGCGCCCGGTCGAGGTCCGCCCTGCGCGGGCGCCTGCCCTCCCCAACTTGGGAGGCCTCACAGCGAGACGCCGGCTAGTTTTCTTCGTCGGTGAGGCTTTCGGCGTCCTGGTGCGCGAGTTCGGCGACGATCGCGTCTCCCATTTCGCTCGTGGAGACGACGCGCGAGCCGTCGCTCTTGATGTCGGCGGTGCGGAGGCCCTCGGCGAGCACCTCGGCGATCGCCGCCTCCAGGCGGTCGGCCGCTTCGTCGAGCCCGAACGAATAGCGGAGCGCCATGCCGAACGATCCGATCATGGCGATCGGGTTGGCCAGTCCCTTGCCCGCGATGTCGGGGGCGGACCCATGAACCGGCTCGTAGAGCGCGCGGCGCTTGCCGGTCTTCGGGTCCGCATCGCCGAGCGAGGCGGAGGGCAGCATGCCGAGCGAACCGGTCAGCATCGCGGCCACGTCGGACAGCATGTCGCCGAACAGATTGTCGGTGACGATGACGTCGAACTGCTTCGGCCAGCGCACGAGCTGCATGCCGAGCGCGTCGGCGAGCTGGTGCTCGAGCTTGACGTCCGGATATTCACGCTTGTGGAGCGCGGTCATCACCTCGTGCCAGAGCACGCCGGACTTCATCACGTTGCGCTTGTCCGCCGAAGTCACCTTGGCGCCGCGCTTGCGGGCAAGATCGAAGGCGACGCGGCCGATGCGCTCGATTTCGTAGGTGTCGTAGACCTGCGTATCGATGGCGCGCTTCTGGCCGGCGCCGAGATCGATGATCTGTTTCGGCTCGCCAAAATAAACGCCGCCGGTCAGTTCGCGCACGATCATGATGTCGAGCCCTTCTACCACCTCGGGCTTGAGCGACGAAGCGGCGGCGAGGGCGGGATAGCAGATGGCAGGGCGCAAATTGGCGTAGAGCCCGAGATCCTTGCGCAACCGGAGAAGGCCAGCCTCGGGCCGAACGTCATAAGGGACGCCATCCCATTTCGGACCGCCGACCGCCCCGAACAGCACCGCGTCGGCGGCCGCGGCGCGCGCCATGTCGGCGTCGCTGATCGCCGCCCCATGCGCGTCGTAGGCTGAGCCGCCGACGAGGCCCTTTCCGATCTCGAATTTGGCGACGCCTTCGCTGCCGAAATGGCGGATGATTTTTTCGACCTCGGCCATGACCTCGGGGCCGATGCCGTCGCCGGGAAGCAGAAAAAGCTGATAAGTCGTCATGACGCCTTCGTGGCAGGGGAAGAAAGGCGAGTGCTACTCTCGCTTACCAACAACCGCGTGTGATTGTCTTCGCGCTGATTTCGCGGAGGCGGGGCATGGCGGGCAAATCTCGGGTGACGGCGGGTGAGGAGCAGCGCAACGCGCTGCTGACATTGGCCCATTCACGCGACCGCGGGGAGGCTGATCGGGCGCGGGCGATATTGCTGACGCTGTCGGGATGGACCAGCCCGCGCATTGCGGAGGCCTTTGGCGTGCGCGAAGACACGGTGCGGCTGTGGCGCAGCGCGTTCGCGCGCGGCGGTGTCGAAGCGTTGAAGGCGACTGTGGCGCCCGGCCCGCCACCGGTAAAGACCGAGGCTGCGCTGCGTGTCGTCACGCCTCTGCTCGAAGCTCCCGTCGCCGACCGGCCCAACTGGACGATCCCGCGTCTCATGGCCGAGATCGAGGCGCGCGAGGGCGTCAAGATCGGCAAGTCGCAGTTGTCCCGGGCGCTGCGAAAAAAAACTTCCGTTGGCGGCGGCCTCGGCACACGCTGAAAGGCCGCCAGATTGCCGACGAGATCGAACGCGTGGGACTGCGCCTTCAGCTGCGCAAGGCCCAGGCCGAAGCCGGCGACATCATTCTCCTCTACGGCGACGAGAGCGAGGCCCTGACGCACCCTTATCTGGCGCGGGCGTGGGCCTTGCGCGGTGCGGACCTGCGGGTGCCGGCGCCGGACAGGCCAAGAAAGTGGCGATCATCGGCTCGCTCGATCAGGTCACGCGCCAGCTGATTGTGCATACGAGCCCGACCAAGCGCAGCAGCGACTTCATCGCTCACCTCGAGCAGCTCGACCACCTGTTCGGTCCCCAACCGGGACGGGCAATGAAACCGGTCGTGCTGGTCGAGGACAACGGGCCGATCCATGTCAGCAAGCTCACTCTCAAGGCCCTCGAGGCGCGCAAACACTGGCTCACCGTCGAGTGGCTGCCGAAATACGCACCCGAACTCAACGATATCGAGGTTGTCTGGCACGATCTCAAGGCGCATCATCTGGCCCATCAGACCTTCGCTGACGCCGACGCCCTCGACCGCGCAATCCACGCCGCCGTGGCCGCCCTGAACCGGGAGCGAACCGTCAATCCGTTGGTCCTTCAAAGAATCTGTTAGACGATTTCCGCTCGGGACGAAAGCAGGCGCGGGTGCAAAAGTGAGATGCGGGGGCGAACTACGGTCTCCCCTTCTCCGCGAAGCGGGGAAGGTGGCCCGAAGGGCCGGATGGGGTGTGGCCCGTTGCTTCGACGCAAGTCGGATTGCACGACCGTCGCAGCGAACCTGCATCGATCGAGACCTGTTTTCCACACCCCATCCGCCGCTACGCGGCACCTTCCCCAGCAGAGCTGGGGAAGGTGCATGACCATCGTCAACAGTTCGGCGGCCGACGGCTTCATCCAGCGGTTGCCGAAGAACCTCCGGTTTTATCTCGTCCACGGCGCCGACGAGGGACTGACCCACGAGCGCTCGAAGGCGATTGTCGGCAAAGTTCTCGAGGGCGACACGGACCCCTTGAGAATCGTGCGACTCGAAGGGGACGCGGTCGCGCGCGATCCCGGCGTTCTCGCCGACGAGGCCTATGCAATCCCGATGTTCGTAAGAAGCCGCGCGATCTGGATCGACGCGCAAGGGCGCGATCTCATGCCGGCGTTGGAG
Organism: uncultured Alphaproteobacteria bacterium; assembly: GCA_963721905.1. Taxonomy (GTDB): domain Bacteria; phylum Pseudomonadota; class Alphaproteobacteria; order Rhizobiales; family Beijerinckiaceae; genus Roseiarcus. The sequence continues at coordinate 351,008 of CAVRMF010000011.1, read as the reverse complement.
CCGCTGTTCGAGAGGCCGCCCAGCGATTGCACGATCGTGGTCAAGGCCGCGCAGCTCAAGAGGGGCGCGCCGCTTCGCAGCGCCTTCGAAAAACCGCCGAACGCGGCGTCGGTCGAATGCTACCCGGACGAGCCGAGAGCGCTTCACCAGCTGATCGATGCGGAGGCCGCGGCGGCGGGGCTTGCGATCGCGCCTGACGCCCGGGCGGCGCTCGTCGACCTGCTCGGGGCCGACCGGCAAACGACGCGGGGCGAGATTGCGAAGCTCGTCCTCTACGCCCGGGGACGGTCGCGGATCGGGATCGAAGACGTCGAGGCGATCGTTTCGGATGCGGCGCCGTCGGCGCTCGACGAACTCGTCGATCAGGCGCTCTCCGGCGATCTCAAAGGCGCGGCGGCTTCGGCGACCCGCTATCTCGGCGAGGGCGGCGACGGGGATTTGCTGATGATCCGGCTCATTCAGCGGCTGACCCTCATCCACCGGCTGAGGCTCGAAATGGACCAGGGGCGTAGCTTCGACGCGGCATGTCAGGCGTCATACGTCAGGCTTCCACCGGCGGCGGTGCGGAAACTCGCCGTTGAGGCCGAGCGCTGGACCTCCGATTCCCTCGTCCGGCGGCTGCCGGTCATCCGCGCGGCCAGCGCCAGGGTCCGGGCCGAGCCGCGGCTGGCGGAAATTCTCGCGACCCGCGCCATCTGGTCGCTGGCCTCGCGGTCTGGCGCCGGAAGAGGCTAGGGTTGCTCAGGTCCTTCGAGACGCGATGCTTCGCATCGCTCCTCAGGACGAGGTTAAGTGTATGTGATTGCAGTAGAAACCCTCATCCTGAGGAGCCGCCAAAGGCGGCGTCTCGAAGGATGCTCACGAAGCGTTTATCCGAAAAACCGCATCACCTGGCGGGCGGTTGGCAGAGGCGGCGGCAGAAGTCGTCGAGCTGCTCGAAATTGCGGAAGGCGATCCGAAGGTCCCCACTCTCGCCGGCATGCCGGATCGTGACCTTCGCCCCAAGCGCGAGGCTCAGCTTCTGCTCGAGCGCGAGCGTATCCGCATCGACGGCGCGCGGCGTCTTTGCTCTCTCTCGCGTCACTGAGCCTGCGTTCTCGCCCATGCGCTCGATGTCGCGGACGGTGAGGCCCTCGGCGACGATGCGGTCCGCGATCGCATCGGGTTGTGCGACCGCGAGCAAGGCGCGCGCGTGGCCGGCAGAGATCTGGCCCGCGGCCAGGAGCCCCTTGGTATGCTCCGGCAAATTGGTGAGGCGCAGGGTGTTGGCGACATGGCTGCGACTCTTTCCGACGACACGCGCGATATCGGCGTGGGAATATCCGTGGTCGGCGCCGAGCTGGGCGTAGCCCGCGGCCTCTTCGAGCGCGTTGAGATCGGCGCGCTGGACGTTTTCGATGATGGCGATCTCGAGCGCCTCGCGGTCGCCGGCCTCGAGCACGATGATCGGGATTTCGTGCTGGCCCGCCCGCTGGGCGGCTCGCCAGCGCCGCTCGCCGGCGATAATCTCATAGGCGTCTGCGACGCGGGGAATGGCGCGAACCAGCACCGGCTGGATCACGCCGCGTTCCCTGATCGACGCGGCCAACTCGTCGAGTTCGGGGTCGTCGAACCGCTTGCGCGGGTTGCGCGGGTTCGGGCGCAGAAACTCGATCGGCGCCTTGTGGGCGCCTCGCGCCAGGGCGACAGCTTCGGGCTCCTCCGGCGCGGCGGCCAACAGGGCTGCGAGCCCTCGCCCGAGACGGGGCCGGTGTTCGGTGCGGGTGGCGTCCTCCGCCATCGATTTGAGCTCCTGATCGTTGCCGGCGATCCGCACTCACGCGGCGCGCCATCGTCCTTCGCGCTGGATGACTTCTGAGGCGAGCTTGAGGTAGGCTTGGCTTCCGGCGCATTTGAGGTCGTAGAGAAGAGCGGGTTTCCCGTGCGACGGCGCTTCGGAGACCCGCACGTTGCGCGGAATGACGGTCTCGTAAACCTTGTCGCCCATGTGCGCTCGCACGTCTGCGACGACCTGACCGGCAAGGCTGTTACGGGGGTCGAACATCGTCAGCACGATGCCGTGAATGGCGAGCGCCGGGTTGAGGGTCTTGCGCACCTGCTCGACCGTGGTCAGGAGCTGCGACAGGCCCTCCAGCGCGAAAAACTCGCACTGCAGGGGAACGACGACCGCGTCGGCCGCGGCGAGCGCGTTGATGGTCAGGAGATTGAGCGACGGCGGGCAGTCGACCAGGACGTAACTGACAGCGCCGTTTCGGTCGCCCTCCGAGGCGGAATAGGCCTGGAGCGCCTTGCGGAGCTTAAATGAGCGATCGCTATCGCCGGCGATCTCGAGTTCGACGCCCAAGAGATCCATGGTCGAAGGTACGATGAAGAGGCGCGGCACCGCGGTCGGCACGATGACGTCGCTGAGACTGCGCTCGCCGATCAGCATGTCGTAGCTGGAGGTGACGCGGTTCTTGCGGTCGATGCCGAGTCCGGTCGACGCATTGCCCTGCGGATCGAGGTCGATGATGAGGACCCGCTCGCCGATTGCCGCGAGCGCCGTGCCGAGGTTGATGGCGGTCGTCGTCTTGCCGACGCCGCCTTTCTGATTGGCCATGACGAGGACGCGCGGCTTTAGCGCGCGCCGGCGGCCCGAATCAGGGGATAGGGTCTCGTCCATCGGCGGTGTCTCGAATCAGGCGGATTCTAAGTATAGCAGCCTCGGCGTCGACCGCGCTCGGAAGCATTTCGATCGTATAGTCTCGGTAGAGGTCAAGCGCCTCGAGTTGATCTTGCGCGGACCGCCCTCGGGGAAACACTCCAGCCGCTCCCTCTTCCAACCACACTGTGGCCAATTTGAGAGTCAGCGGCAAGGGGGCAAAGGCCCGCGCCGTGATGGCGTCCACAGGTCCGAGCTTCGCTGTGTCGACGGACTCGACACGCAGGGCATGAATTTGGGCGGCGGCGCCGGTCGCGCGAGCCGCTTCGCGTAAGAAAGCGCATTTGCGCTGATCGCTCTCGATGCAATGAACGACGGCGCCGGGCACGCCGGCGAGCAGAATGGCGATAACGAGGCCGGGAAACCCGGCTCCCGAGCCCATGTCCACCCATCGCAAGGCGCCCGGAGCGAGGCCGAGGATCTGGGCGCTGTCGGCGACGTGCCGGGTCCAGACTGAAGCGAACGAAGACTCAGAAATGAGGTTGGTCGTCTTTCGCCAGCGCGCCAGGTGGTCCACGAAGACAACGAGGCGTTCCTCTGTTTCACGTGAAACAGGAACGAGGCGCATGGCGGCCGCCCGATCCTCAAGGAGACGCTCGGCCAGATCGCGTCGCGTCGAGGGCCGGCTCATGCCGTAAGGTTAAGCGGCGACAACGGCGCTGACGAGCGGGGCGCGGGCGATCGCCGGGCGTGCGCCGCCACGAGCGCGAGCGCGGCGGGCGTCATGCCTTCGATCCGGCCGGCCTGGCCGAGGCTGCGGGGGCGGACCGCGACGAACTTCTCCCGAAGTTCTGTCGAGAGGCCGGAGATGCGGGCGTAGTCGAGGTCGTCCGGAATCGGCATCGCATCTTCGCGGCGGTAGCGGGCGACATCCTCGGCCTGACGGTCGAGATAGACGGCGTATTTGGCGTCGGCCTCAAGCCGCGGAACGAGGTCCGGGGGGATGCTCGCGAGCTCCGGCCACATCCGGGCGAGCGCCGAAATCGGAAATTGCGGCTGCGCCGCTAGTTCGAAGGCGGAGCGGCGCACCCCGTCCTGGTTGACCGCGAGGCCATGCGCCTCGAGTACGGGCGGAGTCGCCGTCGCGGCGCGAAGCAACGCGCGGGCGTGGTCCAGGCGATCCCGGGCGCCGCGCCAGGCGGCCTCGCGCTCGGCGCCGACGCATCCGAGCGCGATCCCCTTCGCGGTCAGCCGCTCATCGGCGTTGTCGGCGCGCAACGAGAGTCGATATTCGGCGCGCGAAGTGAACATGCGGTAGGGTTCGCTGACGCCATGTGTCGTGAGGTCGTCGACCATCACCCCGAGATAGGAATCGGCCCGGTCGAACGTCGCCAACGGCTCAAAGCCCGCCTTGCGGGCCGCGTTGATTCCGGCGAGCAGGCCCTGCGCGGCCGCTTCCTCATAGCCGGTCGTTCCGTTGATCTGGCCGGCCAGGAAGAGGCCCCCGAGGCGGCGCGCCTCCAGAGTGGGATCGAGGCCGCGCGGGTCGATGTAGTCATATTCGATGGCGTAGCCCGGACGCACGATCATGGCGCGCTCGAGACCGGGAATCGTCGCGATGAGAGCCTTTTGGGTGTCCTCCGGCAAGGACGTTGAAATGCCGTTCGGATAGACAAGGGGATCGTCGACGCCTTCGGGCTCGAGAAAAATCTGGTGGCTCTCCCGGTCGGAGAAGCGGACCACCTTGTCCTCGATCGAGGGGCAGTAGCGCGGACCCCGGCCCGAAATGGCGCCGGAATAAACCGCTGAGCGATGCGCATCGGCACGCACGATGCGGTGGGTCTCGGCGGTGGTTCGGGTGATATGGCAGGCGAGCTGCGGCGCGGCGGCGGCGGTCGTCCGATAGGAGAAAAACTCCGGCGGATTGTCGCCCGGCTGAACCTCAAGCGAGGCGAAGTCGATCGTCGCCCGGTCCAGGCGGGGCGGGGTCCCGGTCTTCAATCGGGCGAGGGCGAAGCCGGCGGCCTCGAGGCTCTGGGCGAGCGAGACCGACGCCCGATCACCGTACCGTCCCGCGGGCGTGCGGGTCTCGCCGAGATGGATGACGCCGCGCAGGAATGTGCCGGTCGTCACGACCGCCGCCCGGCAGGAGAGAGTGCGGCCGTCGGCGAGCTCGACGCCGGTGACGGCGCTGGCCTCGGAGAGAACGCGGGCGGCTTCGCCCTCGACAACCGTGAGGTTGGCCGTGTCGGCGATGAGCGCCTGCATCGCGCGCCGATAGAGGCTTCGATCCGCCTGGGCGCGCGGACCCTGGACTGCCGGGCCCTTGCGGCGATTGAGGACGCGGAACTGGATGCCCGCTGCGTCCGCCGCGCGCGCCATCAGCCCGTCGAGCGCGTCGATTTCGCGGACGAGATGTCCCTTGCCCAGCCCGCCGATCGCAGGATTGCACGACATTTCACCGATGGTTGCAAACCGCTGGGTCACGAGCGCGGTTTGGGCCCCGCAACGGGCGGCGGCGGCGGCGGCTTCCGAGCCGGCGTGTCCCCCACCGATCACGATGACGTCAAATCGAGAGGCTGCCTGTTTCACGTGAAACACAATCCTTGGGCGATTCACTTTCCGACGCACAGACGCGAAAAGATCTCTCCGAGCACGTCTTCGACGCCGATCCGTCCGATGACGCGATCGAGGGCGCCGGCCGCCCGGCGCAAGTCCTCGGCAATCAGCTCGGGTTCCGACGCTTCCGGCGCGAGGACGGAGGATAGGGAGTCTCTCGCCTCCTGAAAGGCCTGCCGATGCCTTTCGAGCGTCAGAACCGCAGGCTCCGAGGACCCCAAGCGCTCTTCGGCCAGATCGCCGATGGCGTCAAGAAGCTTGTCGACGCCCTCGCCGGTTTTGGCCGATATGGCGAATGGCGAGGGAAGTGGGGCCGAACGGCTCTGCGGCTGATCGATCTTGGTGCGAACGACCAACGTCTGTCCCCCGGCGATCGTCGGAGGAGGCCCATCCTGATCGTCAAGCCACAGCGTCAGATCGGCGTGGCTGGCCCGCCGCAGCGCTCTGGCGACGCCCTCGCGTTCGACGAGATCGTCCGCATCCCGGATTCCGGCCGTATCGACCAGGATCACAGGATATCCGCGGAGATCGAGAAAGACCTCGATCAGGTCGCGCGTCGTTCCCGCGTGCGGGGACGTGATCGCGACGTCGCGGCCTGCGAGCGCATTCATCAAGGTGGATTTCCCCACATTGGGCGGCCCGGCGATGACGACAACGAAGCCATTCCGCAGGCGCCCGGCAGCCTTTGCGCCGGCGAGCGCGCGGTCGATGCGGTCTCTCGCGCTGCGCGCCGCCTGCTTAACGCTGTTCACAGTCAAGTTCTCCGCATCCTCGACGTCAGAAAAATCGATTTGCGTTTCGATCAGGGCCATCGCGTTGAGCAGCATGCAGCGAATCGCTTCGCATTCACGACGCAGCGCGCCCCCCGAGATTCGCTGCGCCTGCCGCCGTTGCGCCTCCGTTTCGGCGTCGACGAGGTCGGCAAGGCCTTCGACCTCCGAAAGATCGATCTTGCCGTTGACGAAGGCGCGCCAGGCAAATTCGCCGGGCTCAGCGGGCCGCAGGCCCGGAACGAGAATCAGCGCCTGAGCGGTTGCCGATATCACCGCCCGGCCTCCGGTGACGCTCAGTTCGACAAGGTCCTCGCCGGTGAAACTCGTGGGCGCCTTGAAGCGGGTGAAGAGCGCGCGATCGATCGGCTCGTGGGTGAGAGGATGGCGCAAGGTTTTGAGCACGGCTTGCCGAACGGGGAAATGGCCGCCCGGCGTGAGCGCCGCAAGCGCGGCGGAGGATCCAGGCCCGGAGATGCGAAAGAGGGCGACGGCGGATTTTCCTAGCCCCGACGCCAGCGCAAAAATCGTATCCCGAGAATTCGCATACAACGCGACCGCCTTTGCCGCTCTGCGCGTCCGCCAATCGTCCCCCCGCGGCGGCAGAACGCTATTCTGCGCTATTTCCACTCCGGCGTGCAGACCACATATTGGTCCGCGATCGCCTCGTGGTCGCCCTGCTTCTCGCGCTGGACATATACGTAGCAGATGCTCAAGCCCCCTGTCCGATAGTTGACGCGAAAGACTCCGCCTTCCTGCTCATGACGCGTCGCAACCAGGCCATAATCCCCTGCCGGCTGATTGGTCGCGCCCTCGCCGCCGCGATAGCAGGTCGTCACGCCAAAACCTCCGGGTCCAACGTCCGTGCGGCCAGGATTCTTGGCGAACTGACAGGCGACGATATCGCCGGTCAGCTTGTCCAGGCGGTAGACGAGGGAGAGGTCGATTTGCGGCGCCGCCAGAAATTCATACTGACCCGCCAGCGCCGCCGTCACGCCAAACGTCGCCGCCGCCCCGAACATCGCGATGCCGCGCCACATAGCTCACCTCCCGCGAAAGCGAATCACGTGGCTCAAGCATAGCCGAGACCGGCTCAAATCGGGACCGGCCCCGAAGCATGCGCTACGCCGTCAGAACCTCCTTGGAGGCGACGGTCGAATCGGCCTTCAGCCGATAGACCAGCGGAATCCCAGTCGCGAGCTCCATCGCCGGAATGGTTTCCGGCGTGAGGCCGTCGAGCACCATCACAAGGGCCCGCAGGCTGTTGCCATGCGCGGCCACGAGCACGCGCTTGCCGGAGAGCACCGCCGGCAGGATATGCTGGCAATAATAGGGAAGCGCGCGGGCGACCGTGTCCTTCAGGCTCTCGCCTCCCGGCGGTTGGACGTCATAGCTTCGCCGCCACAAGTGGACCTGTTCTTCGCCCCATTTCTTGCGCGCGTCGTCCTTGTTGAGCCCGACCAGGTCGCCATAGTCGCGCTCGTTTAGCGCCTGATCGCGAAACTCGGGCAAGCCTTTCTGTCCCATTTCCGCCAGTGTCAGCGCGAGGGTGTGCTGGGCCCGAATGAGGGCCGAGGTGAATGCGACGTCGAAAATAAGCCCGTGCGCTTTCAGGCGGCGTCCAGCCTCCTTCGCCTCTTCGACGCCCCCCGGGGAAAGATCGACGTCGCGCCAGCCGGTGAACAGGTTCTTCAGGTTCCATTCGCTCTGGCCATGGCGCAAGAGGACGAGCAGGCGTTCAGCGTCGGGCATCGATCGTCACCGGATTTGGAGGAGTGCCTGAAGGTTGTAAAACACGGGTTTGGCGCGGCGCCAACTCAAAAGCGTTGACCACAGGAACGAGGAACGACCGCGTCCTCCCGATTGGCTGTGGGCGCGAGCGCCGGATTGAGCGGCGCGATGATCTTTCGGGTGACGACCCGCGCACTCAATGGCCGATAGACCTGCTTGGTCGCCTCGACAATATGCACCCCGGCGAAGGGAAGAACCATCGCCGCGCCAAGCCGTTCGATGGTCGGCGCTGTTCGAATGGCCAGCTTCCAGGCGATTGGAGGCGCGTAAAGCGCTTCCCCCCAGAAAATAGGGGAGAAAAGCGCGCGCTGAAGCAGGTCACGGAGCTGGCCTCTCGAATAAGGAAGTCCCTGTCCGTAGGGGGTGCCGTCGACGCGAGCCCAGACGCCCCGTCGCGACGGGACCACAAGGATGACTCGCCCTTCCGGCGCAGTGATGCGCCAAAGTTCCTCGAGGAGGGCCTCGGGGCGCTCCGCCGCCTCCAACGCGTGGGCGAGCAGCAGACGATCGATCGAAGCGTCCGGCAAAGGCAACATCTGCGCCTCCACGAGAGCGCAGGAGCAGCGTTCCGCTTCCGGCCAGATGAGCACTCCCTGTTGCGCCGGCATGAGGGCGATGCAACGCGCGGCCGTTGCGCGAAATCGGTCCAGATACGGGGATCCAAAGCCGAGTGCGGCGACGCTCAGTCCTGCCGCGTCCTGCCATCGCGCGCGAATCACACGGCCAACCAGCCTGCGCGAGAGCTCCCCAAGCGGCGAATCGTAGAAACTTTGCAGGTGGTAGACGTCCAGAGGCATCATGACTCACCAAGTCGACGCCGACATCTTTCAACGGGCGCACGCAGTTTGGCAACGCAGGCGAAAGCGGGGGGACCGCTCAATGCCAATGGCCCGCCGGTTGAGGACGGCAAGCCTTTGCACTATCATTGTTGAGGGACGTGGACCGTCGGTTCACAAATATGGGCCAGGCGCGGACTGCCGAACCCAAATTGGGCGGCGTCTTGAGATCAAGGAGCAATCCGCGGATGGCCATGAGCGTCGTTCAATTCCTTTGCCTGACCGACAATTACGGGGTCCTTCTGCATGATTCCGCGACCGGGGCGACGGCGTCTATCGACGCCCCCGAGGCCGAGCCCATTTTGGCGGCTACGAACGAACATGGATGGCGGCTGACGGACGTCCTGCTCACGCACCATCACGCCGATCACATCCAGGGCGTTCCCAGGCTAAAGGAGAACTTTCCGGAGCTCAGGGTTTGCGGGCCCGCGAAGGAAGCCTCACGAATCCCGTTTCTTGATATTCTGGTGGGGGAAGGCGACTTTGCGTCAGTGGGGTCGCTCAGGGCCAAAGTGATTGAAACGCCGGGACACACGCTTGGACACATCGCGTATTACTTCGACAAAGACGAGATTGCGTTTTGCGGGGACACCATTTTCTCGCTCGGATGCGGTCGCGCGTTTGAGGCGCCTTACGCGGTGCTGTGGAGCTCGCTCATGAAGCTTGCCGCCCTCCCGGGAGAGACGCAGCTCTATTGCGGGCATGAATACACCGAAGCGAACGGCCGATTCGCGCTCACCATAGAACCTCAGAATCCGCTGCTGAAAGCGCGCGTCGAGGAGGTCGCCAAGCTGCGCGCCGAACGGCGGCCGACGTTGCCGACGACCGTCGCAGCGGAACTTGCGACAAATCCTTTCTTGCGTACGGAAGAACCCGCGGTCCAAGCGGCGGTCGGCATGCTTGGCGCGGATCCGGCAGACGTATTCGCGGAAGTCCGCTCGCGCAAAGACCGCTTCTGACCGCGCGGGTCAGCTCTTTTTCGCCAGCAACTCGAGCTTTTTCTGCATCTCCGAGAGTTGGCTGCGTAAGTCATCAATGTCGTCGGGAGACGCTGCTTTCTTGAGGCCTCCGTCGGCCGCCGCCGCACCTGAGAAAGGGGAGAAGAGCCCCAGCGCCTGATTGAACGCTGCAAAGTTTTTTTGGGTCATCTCCTGCAGCGCAGCGAACGACCCGGCGGAAAACGCTTCGGGACCGAACATCCGTCGGGCCGCCTCGCTCATCGCCTGCTTCTCCCCTGTGAAGCGATCAATGGAGAACTCCAGGTAGCTCGGCAGCAGCGCCTGCATGCTGTCGCCATAGAAGCGGATCAGCTGGCGAAGGAACGTGGTCGGCAGGAGAGACTGACCCTCTATGCCTTCCTGTTCAAAGATGATCTGCGTGAGAACCGATCGCGTGATGTCTTCGTTGCTCTTGGCGTCGAAAACGACGAAATCCTCTCCGCTTTTGACCATTTTCGCGAGATCAGCCAAGGTCACATAGGCGCTGGACGCGGTGTTATACAGACGGCGATTGGCGTACTTCTTGATCGTGGTCGGAACCGAATTGGCCATGTCGATGCGGGTCCCATAGTTATGCGGGCCCTTGCGGGTGATTGAGGATAGGCGTTTTTTGCGCGGCCCGGAATCTTTTTTTGCAGCGCAATGCAACGAAAACATCGGTTTTGGCCAACGCGCGACGATTCGCGCGCGCCCACGTCGAACTTTCCGTCTATAGAACAGTGGCGCGTCCCAGTGGGGATCGCGTAAAAGCGGCAATAATCGCGTCCGCGCTCACCAGCTCGCAAGGGAGACCCGCATGCCCGCAACCGACATCGTTATCGCCAGCGCAAAAAGAACCGCCGTCGGATCATTCACCGGCGCTTTCGGCTCGACGCCCGCGCATGAACTCGGCGCCGTCGCGATCAAGGGGGCGCTTGAGGCCGCCAAGGTCGATCCAGCGGAGGTCGATGAAGTCATCCTCGGGCAGATTCTTTCAGCGGGCGAAGGTCAGAATCCCGCCCGTCAAGCGGCGATGAAGGCTGGCGTTCCGCAGGAAAAGACCGCTTTTGGCGTCAACCAGCTGTGCGGCAGCGGTCTCAGATCCGTCGCGCTCGGCCTTCAACAGATTATCAACGGCGACGCGAAGATCGTGGTCGCAGGAGGACAGGAATCGATGTCGCTTGCGCCCCATGCGGCGTATCTGCGCAGCGGGATCAAGATGGGCGAAATGAAATTCCAGGACACGATGCTGCGCGACGGCCTCATGGATGCGTTCCATGGCTATCACATGGGCAACACCGCTGAGAACATCGCCACGAAATGGCAAATCAGCCGTGAGGAGCAGGACCGCTTCGCGGTTGCGTCCCAGAACAAGGCGGAAGCGGCTCAGAAGGCCGGGCGTTTCAAGGACGAGATCATTCCCGTGACCGTCTCCAGCCGCAAGGGCGACATCGTGGTCGCCGATGACGAATATATTCGCGCGGGAACCACTTATGAGGCGATGAGCAAACTCAAACCCGCCTTCTCGAAGGACGGGACGGTCACCGCCGGCAACGCCTCGGGACTCAATGACGGCGCCGGCGCCGTCGTTGTCATGACCGCGGCGGAAGCGCAGCGGCGCGGCTTGACGCCGATGGCGCGCATCGTTTCCTGGGCAACCGCAGGCGTCGACCCGGCGATTATGGGAACGGGTCCGATTCCGGCGACGCGCAAGGCGCTCGAAAAGGCGGGCTGGTCGATCAAGGATCTCGAGCTCGTCGAGGCCAACGAAGCTTTCGCGGCCCAGGCGCTTGCGGTCAACAAGGACCTGGGCTGGGACCCGGCGATCGTCAATGTCAATGGCGGCGCGATCGCCATCGGCCATCCGATTGGCGCTTCCGGCACACGGATTTTGAACACCCTGCTCTACGAGATGGCGCGGCGCAACGCGAAGAAGGGCCTTGCCACGCTCTGCATCGGCGGGGGCATGGGCATCGCGATGGCAGTCGAGCGCTAAGGCGACGGCGCCCTTTTTTACTGAAGCTCACGCTCGCCGCCTCGCAACGCGGTGAGCGAATCAAACAACGATGCGGGAGGAACTATGGCACGAGTTGCAGTGGTGACTGGCGGGACGCGCGGCATCGGAGCAGCGGTCTCGAAGGCGCTAAAGGGCGCCGGATACAAGGTCGCGGCGACCTATCATTCGAATGACGAAGCGGCGGAGAAGTTTAAGGCCGAGACGGGCGTCCACGTCTACAAATGGAACGTGTCGGTTTACGAGGACTGCGCGGCCGGCCTCGCCATGGTCGAAAAAGACCTCGGCCCGGTCGATATCCTGGTCAACAACGCGGGCATCACGAAGGACGGCATGTTTCACAAGATGACGCCCGACCAGTGGTACAGCGTCATCAACACCAACCTCAATTCGCTTTTCAACATGTGCCGGCCCCTCATCGAGGGCATGCGCGAGCGCGGATTTGGACGCATCATCAATATTTCTTCGGTCAACGGACAAAAAGGGCAAATGGGGCAGACGAACTACTCGGCGTCGAAGGCCGGCGACATCGGGTTCACCAAGGCGTTGGCGCAGGAGAACGCCACCAAGGGGATCACCGTCAACGCGATCTGCCCAGGCTATATCGCTACCGAAATGGTCATGGCCGTCCCGAAAGATGTTCTCGAGAAAGCGATTCTGCCCCAAATTCCCGTGCGAAGGCTAGGAAAGCCCGAGGAGATCGCCCACTGTGTCGTCTTTCTGGCTTCCGACCAGGCAAGCTTCATTACCGGATCGACGCTTTCGGCGAATGGGGGTCAGGTCATGACCTGACCCCGGCCTCCGCGTTTGGCCGCGCATCGTAGAGATTGAACCGCGTCGATCTCCCTAGGCAGCCTCTTCGATCTCCGGGTCCTTGGTCTCGCTTTGGGGCGGGGTCGGCGGCTTGGTCCGGCCCTGACTCTTTTGCAGCTGCGCCTCCACGGCCTTCAACGCGTCGATCTCGTTGGATTTTTGAACCGCTGCGATTTCGCGCACCATGCGATCCAGCGCAGCCTCATACAGCTGACGCTCCGAGTACGATTGCTCCGGCTGCGCGTCGGACCGGTAGAGATCCCGGACGACCTCGGCAATGGCGTTGATGTCGCCGGAATTGATCTTCGTCTCATATTCCTGCGCTCTCCGGGACCACATGGTGCGCTTGATGCGCGCCCGCCCGGTCAGGATTTCCAGAGAACGCCTCGCCGCCTCGGGGTCGGAGATCTTCCGCATTCCGACGGCCGTCACCTTGGAAGTCGGAACCCGCAGAGTCATCTTATCCTTCGCGAAGCTGATCACGAACAGCTCTAGCTTGAATCCTGCGACTTCCTGCTCTTCGATTGACATAATTTGACCGACGCCGTGGGCGGGATAGACCACGAACTCGTTCACCTTGAATCCCTGGCGCTGGCTTGTGGGCTTGCTTGCCTTCGCTTGAGCGGGAACCGCTTCCTGGGGTGCGACTTTCTGATCCTTGCCCGCAAGATCCCTGCTCGGCTGAGGCATCGCTTTTACCACCGTCGCAACGGGAGCCGCCGCCGCGCTGCCGACAACCGGTAATGCGCCTTTTGCCGCCTTGGCCGGGATCGACGATGCGCCGGCGCTTTCAAGTCGCCCGCCTGTCGTGCTCTTCCGCTCCAACTTTGGCTCCGCCTGCTTGTTGCTGGATTTGACAGCGACGTCCTTCTTCGGTGCGCGAGGCGTCTTTTTCCTCGCCTTGACGGGCGGTTTCGACGCGGCCTTCGGCTTCGTGCCTCTTGCAACTCTTTTTTTCGTGGTTCTTGAAACCCTACTCACCGCTGCTCCGCCAGTTTTTCTCTTCCTTTTCGGCGCGGCCCTACGTTCAACTCGTTTAGCCGACGCCTTCTTCCGAGAACTGACCTTCGGCTTCACGCTGCGCCTCCGTCGGCTCGAAGATGCCGACCCTGTTCCCGCGCGTTGACGTGACGTTCTCGCTGAGGATGTTTTTTCTAGCTTACTGCCGCTTGCTTTTGCGGACTTTTTTGTCGTCTTCTTACGCGCCGCCATCATACTCTCCAAGCACGACCGGTTACTTGCGCTACTTTGAAGCCGGTCGCGCCAAACCAATCATGAAAACAGCAACTCTGACCGCCGGCCGATACGCCGGATGCCGATTGGCAAACCGGCCCGCGTCAGTAAGAAGCCGTTTAGCACAAAACCGCCGAAAAATCAAAGAGGAAAGGCGCCAGACCTCGATCGGCGCCGTGCGCCGCGGACCGTTGAGACGGGTTCAATCGCCCTGACCGGGTTGCGGAGAAAAAAACTCCGCGAGTTTGTTCGTACGTCCGTCGAAGTCCTTGGCGTCGGCGGGCGGCTCCTTCTTTGCCGTGATGTTTGGCCACGTCCTCGCGTATTCGGCGTTCAATTTGAGCCACGAAGCCAGATTCGGCTCCGTATCCGGCTTGATGGCTTCCGCAGGACACTCCGGCTCGCAGACGCCGCAGTCAATGCATTCGTCAGGATGAATGACGAGCATGTTTTCTCCTTCGTAAAAGCAATCGACAGGACATACTTCCACGCAGTCCATGTACTTGCACTTTATACAATTTTCGACCACGACATAGGTCATCAAAGAGGTCCTCTGGGCTGGGCGGGCTCGAACGCGGCGGCATCGGGCGTTTCGAGGGATCTGTCGATGTCATTCTACCGCCGAAGACCACCGGGTCCAAGACCTGTCACCGACGGTCTTTCGCCCGCGATTCGAGCAGCGTTCGCAACTCCAGGAGTTTCGCGAAAGGGGAATTCGGGTCAACCACGACAGCCTCTGGCTTGATTGCCGAACTGCCCTTGGGACGGGGCACGCCACGGTTGCCGGGCGATTGGCGACGGCCCTCGTTCGAACGAGGGCGTTCTGAGCCCGCGGGATCAGGCGAAGAGCGGGCTCCTTTCTCCTGCTCAACGGCCGCGGGCTGCCAACGGCGCCTCTTCTCCGGGCTCCGCTCAGAATGAGGAACAGGAGACTCAGAGCGGGGGCTCTCCGCGTTGGGCTGGGGCGTAGACGCCTGTGACCCGGCTGCTCCGGTCCTGGCTCGCTGACTGTGCCGATGCGGAACCCTCGGGGGATGAATCCGTCGAACAGGATGCCATAGGGTGATCGTCTCATCGCTCGGGAGGGCGGGCGCCCCATCATCAGCATCCAGGGTGGAGGCAGGCTCGGGTTCGGTCGTCGAAGCGGGCTGCAGGTCCTGAACGGGGGCGACGCCTTCGTTCTCGTCAGCGGCGGGAACCAACTTGGCCGGAGGAGTTTCGTCCTCGGCCAGCGGACCGACAATCAGGTCGGCGGACGGATCGTGCCTTGTCTCGGTTTCGGTGGGCGCCGTCGTTTCGGTTTCGGTGAGCGTCATCTCAGGCTTTGAAGGCTCCACAGGCGCTGCGGCCGGCGCCGCCGGAAGCTCGCTGCGTTTGATCACGGCGCTCTCAAACCCGAGCGACCGGAGGATCGACGAGAACGCCTCGCCAGAGCATCCGGTCAGAGACGTCATTTGCCCATTGACGACGAATCCGTTCGGCGCGCGAGGCCCCGATGCTGTTGTTGGCTGAATAAACGCCGCCCGGATCATGTCAGCGAGCCGCTCCACAATGTCGACCCGCACGACGCGGTCGCCGCACGGGCGAAAGCCTGACACTCGATAGCCGTCTCTGGAGATTTGCTGATCGATGGGCAACGACGTTCTGCCCGAAGACGCCATCGGGGCCAGCAATTGCGCCAGCGCGTCAGCGTCGACGCCGTGCGCCCGAAGGCCCCACAGCTGCAGCGCCAACGCCCTGGACGCAGGCTTGAGCACAGTTGGAACGTAGATGTAATATGCCCCGAATCGAACGCCATGTTTTCTTAGGGCGGCGCGCGAATTCTGATCAAACGCCTTGACCTGGTTGCGGACGGAATCTCGTTCCAGCACGCCGAGCGCGCTCGCCACCTTTGCAGCCATGTCGCGCACCGAGTCCGAACCTTCCTGCAGATCTCGAAGCGAAAAAAGAGGACCAAGCAGTCTATGAGTCGCCGCCGAGAGCCACAGTTCAATCCGCGTAGCGACCATTTGTCGAGCGGCATCTGGCAGGCGGATGTCGGCCAATATGAGTGCGCTTGGAGTGAGCAGGTCGGGACCGGGCGCGAGCTTCGCGATCGGGTCGCCCAGCCACCGAACGATGCCATCATTCGCAAGGACGATCGAGGCGTCGACAGCCTGGTGGAAACGCGCCGCGCGCGCTTCCAATTCGAGGGTTAGGGCTTCACGTAGGAACGGGTTCTCTTCGCGATCGTCGCGCGCCCAAGGTCCGTCGCCCACGACTTGCAGTCCCTGCAAGCTGGAGAAGTCGTGGTTCTGCGGAAGGCGCTCAGGCTCCGGCTCTTCGTCGACGGTCATCGGTTCCACTTTCGTCATCACGGATCCAGGACTTCATCCGTCGGCGTGCATGGCGCGAATTCGCCGTTTGACGCGAAGTCCTTTAGCCGACGCGTCTCCTGCTGCCAACGGCCCGCGGGCGGATGAATTTCCGGCGTAGCGGCATTTTTTGACTCAAGCGCATCTTCGATTTGGCGGCCGCGGGAAGACTGTGAAGCTTAAAGGCGAGTTATCAAACTGGACGTGTCCCAGCGCCGTCCGCCCGTGGATTGGATTTCACCGTAGAACTGATCCACCAGCGCCGCCACGGGCAGCGACGCCCCGTTTCGGCGCGCTTCGTCGAGACAAATCGCGAGGTCCTTGCGCATCCAGTCGACGGCAAAGCCAAAGTCGAATTTCCTGGCGATCATCGTCTTGTGTCGATTGTCCATCTGCCAGGACTGCGCCGCGCCCTTCGAAATGACGTCGATAGCAGCTTGCGGATCAAGCCCCGCCGCTTCGGCGAAGCGAAGTCCCTCAGAGAGGGACTGCACGAGTCCGGCAATGCAAATTTGGTTGACCATCTTCGTCAACTGCCCGGCGCCGGCGGGACCCATGAGGCGGCATGAGCGGGCGTAGGCGGCAATCACCGGCGCAGCCTTTGCGAAGTCATCGCGGTCGCCGCCGCACATGACGGTCAGCTGACCATTTTCCGCTCCGGCCTGGCCGCCAGAAACCGGCGCGTCGATAAACCCAAATCCGCGCGATTTCGCATCGCGGTCGAGTTCGCGGGCAATGGTGGCGGACGCAGTGGTGTGATCGACAAAGACGGCGCCCGGCGCCATGCCTGAGAACGCCCCGCTCACTCCGACTGTGACCGCGCGCAAATCGTCATCGTTGCCGACGCAGGCGAAAACAAGATCGCGGCCTTGAGACGCCTCCCGGGGCGTGGCCGCGCTCGATCCGCCGTATTCGCCGATCCACTTGGCGGCGGTGGCCGGGGTTCTGTTGTAGACGACGACGTCGTGGCCTGCCCGCTTCACGTGACCGGCGATCGGAAAACCCATGACGCCCAGTCCCAAGAACGAAATCTTGCTCAAGCCGCACCCCTATGCATTCAACGCGCGCCGAGACTATCCGGAAATGGACCAGCCAGCCATTGTTGCATCGCGCTAGCGCAAGATGGTCGCCTTGACCCACCAATCGGGCCGATCGGCGGAAATCCGGCGGCGGGCCGTCGCGGCGCCGCGACGGTTGTCGAACAAGGCGAAGCACGTTGACCCCGACCCCGACATACGGCTCATCTTGGCGTCGGGAAGGCGCGAGAGCGCTTCGAGCGCATGGGCGATCGCCGGCGCGACTCGGAGCGCGCCGGCCTCCAGATCATTGCGGCCCGAGACGAGAGAATTAAGGGTGAGCGGCTCATTAGGGTCCGGTGTCGCGAGGCGCGGACCGGGTGACCTGACAACCGAACCAGGCGCAAGGCCCAGCGCCTCGAAGACCTGGCTGGTCGGAGCCGCGACCTCAGGATTGACCAAAACCGCGAACGCGCAGGGCAAGGCGACCTGGGGCCCGACACGATCTCCAATCCCGGTCATCATTCGGGCTCTCGGCGAAAGGCAGACGGGAACGTCGGATCCGGTCTCGAGTGCGGCCGCCCGCAAGCGTTCGTCCTCGATCGGCAACCCGTTCGCATCGGCGAGCGCGCGCAGAGCGGCTGCTGCGTCGGCCGACCCGCCACCCAGGCCGGCCGCCGCCGGCAGGTGCTTGACGAGCCGGAAACGGCCAAGCGTCAGACGAGGAATCCGTGCGGCTAATGCGCGAGCGGCACGCAAGACCAGATTGTCGCCGACCGCCCCGGAATCAACTGCGCGCGGACCGCAAACCTCAAGCGTGAGATCGGCGCCCGGTTCATAGCCGAGCCAGTCGCAGATCCCTCCAAACGCTACGAGGCTCTCGATCTCATGGAAGCCGTCGGCTCGGCGTCCAATCACGTGCAAGGTCAGATTAATTTTCGCCGGCGCGCGAAACCAGAGCATCAGGGGCAGCGTCGAGCCCTAGCCTCCGTTCTGTTTTTGCGCTGCGTCGGTCGTCGAGGGCGCGGCCGTGTCGGGGAGCCCGACTTGGATCTTCTTCAAGATCGTGGGAAGATCTTCCGGCTCGGGTCCCATATCCCTCGCGTGGTTCCACTGGAAATGCGCCTCGATTCTCCTGTTGACCCGCCAGTAGGCGTCGCCGAGGTGGTCGTTCAAAACCGGATCGGCCGGCTTCAGACTGATCGCCCGCTCAAGAGTTTGGGCTGCTTCCGGAAACTGACCAAGCTTGAAATGGGCCCATCCGAGACTGTCGACGATATAGCCGTCGTTCGGCCTCAGTTCGACGGCGCGCCGAAGCATCTTGAAGGCTTCTTCGAGATTCATGCCCTGATCCACCCAGGAATACCCCAGGTAGTTCAGGACCAGAGGTTGATCCGGGTAAAGTTCGAGCGCTTTCTTGAAGTCTGCTTCCGCCTTCGGCCACTGCTTGTCGCGTTCGAAGCAAATCCCCCGGAAGTAGAACAGCGTCCAGTTGTCGCGTTGCGGGATTCCGACCGCAGCGATCGCCTTGTCATAGGTCGCCGCCGCTTCCGCGTATTTTTTGGCCGATCTTTGCAGTCCGGCGAGAGAGCTCAGTGCGTCCACGTCATGCGGTCGGGCCGCCACGATGTCCTGAAGGCGCTGGATCGCTTCGTCCGATTTTCCAATGGTTTCGAGTTCGAGCGCGATCTGGATGTCGGCGTCGTTGCGCAACGGCGATGCGGCAGGAACGGACTCGAAGGCGGCGATGGCCTGCTCGCCCTGCTTCATCTGGTCAAAAAGGTTCGCCAGCGTGACAGCGGTCAAGTCGTCGCCCGGGCGCAAATACAGCGACAGGCGAAGATAGATCAGGGCCGGCAGTTCATCGCCTTGACGGCTCCCCGCGCTACCCAATCCGTAGAGCACCTCCGCAGCCCCATCCTTTGCGCTGCGGACTTGCGCCTGGAGCGGCTGACCCGCACGAAGGGCCGAGATCGCCTGTTCGACGAGCGGATGATGCGGGACCACCAAGGAAAAGTCGGCGTAGACCGCCTTGGCGCCGTCGGGGTCGCCGTGGGTCGCAAGGAAGCGGGCGTAAGCGTCGACAAAACGCAGAGTGCTCTTGTCGCTGTCGTAGGCGGATTTGAGCCTGCGCCGAGCTTCTGTGGCGTTTCCGAGATAGTCGGCGATCAGACCCGCGTGATAATCGCGAAATCCGGCGACTGACGAATCCCGAATGCGGTCGAGGGCGTCGAGCGCATGATGCAGGTCCATTTGTCCCGCAAAGCACCAGGCGGTGAGCAGCGCCGCCGTCACATCTCTCGAGCGCGCGTCGCCCGATGCCAACTGGGCGCGCGCCGCCGCGTATTGCCCCTCCTCGATCGCGTGAACCGCGGTCGCAAGATGCGCGAGGTTGTTGCCCGGATCGCGTGCGAGCAGTCGCTCGCCGAGGGCGGTCGCGTTTTGCTCGTCGCCGTTGGCGAGCGCCGCTGCAAAAGCGCGCTCGAGAAGATCCGCATTTCGCGGGTCAACCCGAAGCGCTTCGCGATAATAGACCTCGGCCGAGGACGTGTCGCGATCGGCGCTGGCGATGAGCCCTGCAAGATAATTGCCTGGCTGGCTTTGGCCGATCTCCAGCGGTTCTGAACCTGAATCGACCGCCGCAGCGACAGCGCTTCCGCCAACGGCGAATAAGACCGAACCGAAAATTCCGGCAGCGAAGGAATAGGGCGCCAATCGACTTGTCACGTCAGTTCATTCTCCAGGAACAGGGTAGCTTCGGGTTGCAGATCGGCACTGACAGCAAATCCGGGCGAATTTGCGCCGCGCCTACATGTCGGGATAGTTCGGTCCGCCTCCCCCTTCGGGCGGGGTCCAAATGATATTCTGAGCGGGATCCTTGATGTCACAGGTCTTGCAGTGTACGCAATTCTGGGCGTTGATGACGAAGCGAGGATCGGCGTGCTGTTTTTCATCAGCATAGACCACTTCGTAGACACCTACCGGACAGTAGAGTTGAGCCGGCTCGCCGTAGCGGGGAAGATTCTCGCGAATTGGCACGGTCGGGTCGATGAGCCGCAGGTGGACCGGCTGGTCCTCTTCATGGTTCGTATTAGACAGAAAGACGGATGAACTCTTGTCGAAGCTCACGACGCCGTCAGGCTTGGGGTAAGCGATAGGCGTGACTTCAGATATCGGCTTCAGCGTGGCGCTGTCAGCTTTCCCATGCTTGAGCGTCCCAAACATCGACAGACCAAACAGTTCGTTCGTCCACATATCCAGTCCGCCGAGGCTGACGCCGACAGCCAGACCAAACTTTGACCAAAGCGGCTTCACATTGCGAACTTTATAGAGATCAACGCCGATGTCGGATCCGCGCCACGCATTTTCGTAAGCCGTGAGCTCGTCGTGTGACCGGCCGTCGCGCAACGCTTCGTGGATCTTATCGGCCGCCAGCATCCCGGACAGAATCGCATTGTGCGATCCCTTGATCCTGGCAAAATTCAGGAACCCGGCCGCGCACCCGATCAGCGCGCCGCCGGGGAAGACGAGTTTTGGCACGGACTGCCAGCCGCCGGACGAGATCGCCCGGGCGCCATACGCCAGTCTTTTGCCTCCGATCAGCGTCTCCCGAATCAGGGGATGCGCTTTGAACTGCTGGAATTCATCAAAGGGAGATAGGGTCGGATTTTTGTAGTTCAGATGCACAACAAATCCAACCGACACAAGTCGATCGTCATAATGGTAAAGAAAGGATCCTCCACTGGCCCCCCCGGTCAGTGGCCATCCAAATGTATGCTGGACTACGCCGGGGCTGAACTTCTCTGCAGGAACCTGCCACAATTCTTTGAGGCCAAGTCCATATTTCTGTGGACCGTCGGGCGATTCAAGCTTGTAGCGCGCGACCGCCTGTTTCGAAAGGGAGCCGCGCGCCCCCTCTGCCAGGAGCAGGTACTTGCCCCGCAATTCCATGCCGCGCGAGAAGTTGGGCTTCGGCTTGCCGTCGCGATCGACTCCCATGTCCCCGGTCGCGATGCCGACCACCTCGCCCTTGTCCCCGAACAGAAGCTCGGTCGCGGCGAAGCCCGGGTAGATTTCAACGCCGAGGCTTTCCGCACGCGCGCCGAGCCACCTTGTGATCGCGCCGAGGGAGCCAATGAAGGCGCCGTGGTTGTTCATCAGCCGTGGCATCGGCCAATTGGGCAATCGCACGCTGCGCGCCTGGGTCAAGTAATAAAAGCGGTCGTCGGCGACTGGCGTTTTTAGCGGGCATTCCGGATCGGTGCGCCAGTCGGGCGTCAGCCGGTCGAGCCCGATGGGATCGATGACCGCGCCCGAAAGAATGTGTGCGCCTACGACCGAACCCTTTTCCACAACCACCACGGATATGTTGGGGTCGAGAGCCTTCAATCGGATGGCCGCAGCGAGCCCCGCTGGCCCCGCGCCGACGACGACAATGTCGTACTCCATGGATTCCCGGGCGGGAAGGCCAGCTGATTCTGTCATCGTTGTTTCGTTCTCAGTCCGCGCGGTCGGTTTCGTTTACACGGGAACTGTCTTCGGTCAACGGTCCACGCCCATAATGCGTACGCGCCGACGCCATGCTAGTTTGGCTCTACGGCGACGCGCAAGTTGGCCGGTAAGCAGGAGAGACGCGATTTTGGACCCGGATCATGCCGCTGCGGCGCTGAGATGGTGGTCTGAGGCCGGCATCGAATTCGCCGTCGACGAGGCGCCTCGCAATCACTTCGCTGGCGATTTGGTCCCGTTGCCGGTCTCGTCGAGACCGCAGCCGCCCCACGAGACGCGGGCGGAAACGCCAATCGCAGCGCCCGCCTATCGCGGGGGTGTCGACCGCGGGCGGCCTCCCGCCGAGACCGCCGCCAGTGAACTCGCCGCGTCTGCGCCTGACCTCGCGACCCTGAGGTCGTATCTGGAGACTTTTGAGGAATGCGGCCTGAAGCGCACGGCGACCCAACTCGTGTTCGCAGACGGCGCGCCAGGCTCGAAGGTGATGTTCGTCGGCGAGGCGCCGGGCGGGGACGAGGACCGCGTCGGGCGCCCTTTTGTCGGCCGGGCCGGACAATTGCTCGATCGCATGTTGAAGTCGATCGGGCTCGACCGCAGCCGGGTCTATATCGCCAATGTCGTTCCGTGGCGCCCACCGGGCAATCGAACCCCGACCATTCAAGAAACCCAGGCCTGTCTGCCGTTCATCAAGCGGCAGATCGAACTCGCCTCCCCCGAGATCCTCGTTTGTCTGGGCGCGTCGGCCGCCCAAACTCTGCTGGGCGTCCGGGAAGGAATTACCCGCGCGCGTGGAACATGGTTTCCGTATCATTGCGGCGACGGGCGGACGTTGCGCGCGCTGGCGATGCTCCATCCCGCCTATCTGTTGCGACAACCCGGACAAAAGAAGCAAGCCTGGGCCGATTTGCGGACCCTCGCGCGTGAACTTCGAATCTGAACGCCGTGGTTCACCCCGACGCCGCATTTTTGCTGGGCGTGGTCGCATAGCGACAGCGTCGTGGTGATGGCTCGACCAGAGGAACTCAGCATGCCCGCTTCGAGGCGACAGTTCATAACACAAGCTGGAGTTGTCGCTGCGGGCGCGGCTGTCACTGCGCCGGCGCTGGCCGATCCTTCGCCCGACGTGCGCTGGACGATGACCTCCGCCTTTCAGCCCGGCCTCGACCTCATTGTCGGCGGCGCTGACGCTTTTGCCCAGGCCCTGTCAGAAATGACGGACGGACATTTCACGGTGTCGATCCATCCTCCGGGAGACATCGCGTCCGCAGTGGAGGCGCTGGACGCCGTCGCCAACGGTAAGGCGGAATGCGCTCACACCGCTCTCGCCTACTCCTGGAACAGGGACCCGGCCTATGCTTTCGGGTCCGGCGCGCCCTTCGGGATGAACGCCCGCCAGCACGCAGCCTGGCTGCAGGACGGCGGCGGCAACGCGCTAATTGACGACCTGCTGGCCGATCGCGGCCTCATCGCCACGCCTTTAGGCGACACTGGAGGCCAGATGGCTGGATGGTTCCGCAAGGAGGTCCACCACGCGTCGGACTTTGCGGCAATGAAGGTCCGGATCGGCGGCTTTGCCGGGAAGGTGTTCGAGACGCTCGGGGCGACCGTGGTCACGTTGCCAAAGGATCAGATCCTCGAGGCCCTGTCGAAGGGTTCGCTGGACGCCTTCGAATGGGTCGGCCCTTACGACGACGAAAAGTTCAGCGCCGCAGAGGACGGTTCGGGCTCCATATCAAAGGTCGCCCCGTATTATTACTATCCTGGATGGTGGAAGGGTGAGATGCAGTTGCATCTTGTCATCGCCAAAGAAAAGTTCGCGGCGCTTCCGAAATCCTATCAGGCGGCTTTGCGCGCCGCCGCCGCGCTCGGCAACGAATTGGTGCGGTCGAAATATGACGCGGCGAACCCGGGCGCTCTGAAGCGGCTTGTCGTCGGTGGCGCGCAGTTGCGGCTGTTTTCCCAGGATATCCTCGAGGCCTGCTACAAGAGCACGAACGATCTCTACGCCCAGCTCGGCCAGGAGAACCCGCGATTCAAGAAAATCGCTGAACTCGTACATGTCTTTTCGGGCCGACGAATATCTATGGTGGCAGGTCGCGGAATATTCGTTCGACAATTTTATGATCCGTGAGCGGCGGGCGAAAGGCTAAGCGCAGGCGGCCCCGCTTCGACCCCCTCACGCGACGGCGCGATCCTCGTAGTCTGCGGGAGACGTCTCGTCGGGCGCATTCGGTCTGATCAGCAACGACAGCAGGAACGCCACGACGACGTTGGCGAGCACTGCCGTGAGCCCGTTATAGGCGGCGAAGCCGAGACCGGAATCGAAGGTTCCGACCAGCGGAATATCCCATTTCAGCGCGTGGACCGGGACCCACGCCTTCTCGCCCCAGGCCAACGCCGTGCCGACGACCATGCCGACCGCCCAGCCGATCAGCAACGCTGGACCGCTGAACCAGCGCGTGTAGAGACCCAGGATCACCGCCGGAAAGATCTGCACCATCCACACTCCACCCAGCAATTGCAGATCGAGCGCGAATCGCGTCGGCATGAAGAAGATCACGAGCAGGGCGCCGATCTTGACGATCAAGGACACGAGTTTGGCCAGGAAGGATTCCTCCTGCGACGACATCTGCGGATGAATGAAGGGCTTCCAGACGTTGCGGGTGAAGGTGTTGGCGGCGCCGATCGACATGACCGCGGCGGGAACCAGAGCGCCGAGCGCAATCGCGGCGAGGCAGAAGCCGGCAAACCAGTCCGGGAAAGCCCACAAGACCAGCTGGGGCACCGCATCCTGGGGGTTCTTCACCTGGATTCCGGCTGCGATCGCCATGAAGCCGAGAAGGGCG
This sequence comes from uncultured Alphaproteobacteria bacterium, assembly GCA_963721905.1. GTDB lineage: Bacteria > Pseudomonadota > Alphaproteobacteria > Rhizobiales > Beijerinckiaceae > Roseiarcus. The sequence continues at coordinate 326,589 of CAVRMF010000011.1, read as the reverse complement.
ATCAGCCCCAGAACGAAGGAATAGGCCGGCAGCATCATCGTGTTCTGCCGGATCGCGCGCCCGCTGGAAGCAGCCAGAGTACCAGTCAGCGCGTGCGGATACATGAAGAGCGCCATCGCCGACCCGATGGCGAGCGTGACATAGGGGCCGATCTGTCCAGGCAAGAGCGTTATGCCCGCCGCTGGGACGGTCTTGGCGGCGAGCTTTGCGTCAAAAGCGGCCCGAGCCGCGTCGAATATTTTGCCAAAGCCGCCGAGCTGATAGGGGATGATGACGACGGCGGCGATGATGAAAATGTAGATCATCGCGTCTTTGACGAAGGCGATCAGCGCCGGCGCGCGCAAGCCGCTCTTGTAAGTGAAGAGGGCGAGGACCACGAAGGCGATCGTGATCGGCGCGTGCTCCTGCAACCACCCCTCTCCCGAGATTCCCAGCGCGCCGATCACCTTCTCCAGTCCGACGAGTTGCAGCGCGATATAGGGCATGGTCGCGAAGATCCCCGTCAGCGCGACCGCGAGTTCAAGCCATCGATCGCCATAACGCCCGAGCACAAAGTCGCCGGCGGTGAGGTAGCCGTGTTTGTGCGAAACGGCCCACAGTCTTGGCAGCGTGAGATACAGAAACGGATAAATGATGATGGTGTAAGGTACGGCAAAGAATCCGTAGGCGCCGATGGCGTAGACAACCGCCGGGATCGCGATCACCGTGTAAGCGGTATAGAGGTCGCCTCCTAGCAGAAACCATGTCACCCATTTGCCGAAACGTCGACCGCCGAGACCCCATTCGGTGATATGGTTCAGATCGCCCGATTTCCATCGCGCCGCGGCGAAGCCCAGCACGGTGACGAGCGCGAAGAAAAAAACGAAGACGCTCGCCGCGACGACGTTGAGGCGGTCGAACATGCTAGACCTTCCCGATCCGGTCGGCGGCGAAGATCGCCAGCGCGGACAGCGGGATCAACAGCAACTGAAACCAATAGAAGAACGGCATGCCGAACAGGGCTGGCGGCTCGAAGTTATAGAGCGGGACCCATAGGGCGATGACGCAAGGCAAAAGCAAAATCAAAAACTTCATTTTCCTCCCTCCGGCCGGCGCTTGCATTCGAAAGCAGGGTTTGCTTGCGCTTACCGAGTTTCCGGGTTCGGGTCGAGAGGTCTTGTCGAGCAACAACAGGATTTAGGTCGGTTCGGTTTCACAAACCCGCGCGCCATGCTAACGAGCGACGATGATTGCACGCATCGATCGCCGCTTCGAGCGGCTTGCCGCCGAGCGCCGGGTGGCGCTTGTCGCCTTCATCATGGCGGGCGATCCTGATCCCGAGACCTCGCTCGACCTCCTCAAGGCCTTGCCGGCCGCGGGCGCGGACGTCGTCGAGCTTGGCATGCCTTTCACCGACCCGATGGCCGACGGGCCGCCCGTCCAGGCGGCCGGCTTGCGCGCGCTCAAGGCCGGTCAGACTCTCCGCGCGACGCTTGCGATGGTTGCGGCCTTTCGCGCCGGAGACGCGGATACGCCGATCCTTTTGATGGGCTACTTCAATCCGATCTACGTCTACGGGGTCGAGCCTTTTCTGCACGACGCCCGAGCGGCCGGCGTCGATGGATTGATCGTCGTCGACTGCCCGCCGGAAGAGGACGACGAACTCTGTCTCCCCGCGCGACGGCAGGGATTGTCGTTTGTCCGTCTGGCGACCCCGACGACGGACGACAATCGCTTGCCCGCGGTGCTCGCCAACACGGGGGGCTTTCTCTATTACGTCTCTGTCACCGGGGTGACCGGATCCGCGGCGCCGGATTTCCATTCGGTCGGACAAGCGGTCGCCCGATTCAAGCGCCATACATCGCTGCCCATTGCGGTTGGGTTCGGCGTCAAGGACGCTTCCAGCGCGAGCGCGATCGCATCGGTCGCCGACGGCGTGGCCGTTGGGTCGGTTCTCGTGGAAGCGGTGCGGCATTCGCTCCGTGACGGGAAGGCGAGCCCGTCGACCGTGCCGGCGGTGACGGCGCTCGTCGAAGACCTTGCGCGCAGCGTGCATGGCGTCGGCAGGCAAGGTGACAGATTGGACAAAGGCGGACCATGAATTGGATCTCCAACGTCGTGCCGCCGAAAATTCGGTCGCTCTTGCGCCGCGACACGCCGGAAAACCTCTGGGTCAAATGCCCGGAAAGCGGCCAGCTCGTCTTCCACAAGGATCTGGAAGCCAACCTCATGGTGGTCCCGGGGTCGGGCTACCACATGGCGATCGGCGCCGGGGCCCGCCTGGCCTCGCTGTTCGATGGGGGCGATTATGAGGAGATCGCGACGCCGGAAACGCTCTCGGATCCGCTCAAGTTTCGGGACATCAAGCGCTATGCGGATCGCCTGAAGGAGAACCGTGCGAAAACCGGCGCGAACGACGCGGTCACCCTCGCGTTCGGCAAGCTCGAGGGTCTCGCCGTCACCGTCGCGGTCCAGGATTTTGCGTTCCAGGGAGGCACCCTCGGCATGGCCGCCGGGGAGGCCATCATTGCTGGCATCACCTCGGCGATCGAGCGCCGCACGCCGTTCATCATCTTCACCGCATCGGGCGGCGCCCGGATGCAGGAAGGCATGTTCGCCCTGATGCAAATGCCGCGGATAACGGTCTCGGTCCAGAGGCTTCGCCAGGCAAAGCTGCCATATATCGTCGTCCTCACCAATCCGACGACTGGCGGGGTCACCGCGTCCTACGCGATGCTCGGCGACGTGCATGTCGCCGAACCCGGCGCAGTCATCGGCTTCGCCGGCGCGCGCGTGATCGAACAAACAATTCGGGAGCGGTTGCCGGAAGGCTTCCAGCGCGCCGAATATCTGCATGCCCATGGGATGGTCGACATGGTCGTGCCCCGGCCGCAATTGCGCGACGCTCTCGCCCGGCTTTGCAAGCTCCTCATGCGAACGCCTTTGCAAGCCGCGGCATAGGTCCTGCGGGAAAACGCGCAATCGAGTGATCGGCGGGCTGCCGGACCGACTCCAACACAATACATCGCCGGGGCTCAACCCGGTGAGTTCGATCAAGCGGAGGAAATGCGATGACCGAGATCAGGGGACACATCCAACCGACCCGCCGACCGGGCGAACTCGGGGTCCATTCCCTGGATCATTTCCATTTCGTGGCGCCGGACTTGTCTGTGGCGCAAAACTTCTACTCCGAGTTCGGCCTCACGGTGGCGCGCCAAGGAGATGGACTGGCGCTCGGCGTGCGTGGCCAGGAGCACGTCTGGGGGACGATCGGCGAGGGCCCGCGGAAGAAGCACCAGTACGTTTCCTTCGGCGCCTTCGAGGACGAGATCGATCGCTTCGCCAAACGCCTGCAGGACATGGGAGTCAACCGGCTCGACCCTCCTCCCGGCGTCGACTCGAACGGACTGTGGTTCCACGATCACGACGGCGCCCTGGTCGAGATCGCGGTCGCGCCCAAGACCTCGCCGAACGAGAAGAGCCAGTTTGGCGCCGTCTCTGTGGGTCCTGGGGAGCGCGGGGCGCCGTTCCGCAGCACGATCAAGCGAACCTACCCGCGCCGCCTCGCCCATGTCCTGATGTTCACGCGCGACGTCCCCAAAGCAGTCGACTTCTACACGCGCGTCCTCGGCCTGCGGCTGTCAGACCATTCCGGCGACGGCATCGCCTTCCTGCACGGGATCCACGGCAGCGATCACCACATGATCGCCTTTGCGCGATCGAACGCGCCGGGCCATCATCATTTCAGCTGGGACGTGGGCAGCGTCGACGAAATCGGCGCGGGCGCGATGCATATGCTCGGCAAGGGACACAGCAAGGGCTGGGGCCTTGGCAGGCATGTGCTCGGATCGAACTATTTTCACTATGTGCGGGACCCTTGGGGCAGCTACAGCGAATATTCCGCCGACATCGACTATGTCCCGGCGGACTTCGACTGGAAAGCCGGCGACCATCCGCCCGAGGATTCGTTCTATGCCTGGGGACCAAACCCACCTCAAGACTTCGTGCACAACTACGAGGCATGACTAGCTTCGCTGGCTCAGAAAGCCGCAGTGGCGGGGTCGGGGCCGATTCGCCCATCAGATGAGTTCGAGCGCGTCGATGCGCCGCATATCGTCGTCATCGAGACGGAAGCCGAGCGCGCCGATGTTCTCTCGCAAGCGTTCGACCCGCACCGTTTTGGGAATGACAATGAGGCCGCTTTCGAGATGCCAGCGGATTACCACTTGCGCCGGCGTTTTGCCGTGCTTCGCCGCGATGCTGACGATGGCGGGATCGCTCAGCAAGGACCCACGACCGAGCGGGCTCCAGGATTCTGTCCTGATTCCATGCTGGTCGTGAAATGCTCGCAAGGGCCTCTGCTGAAATCGGGGATGAAGCTCGATCTGATTGACTGCGGGCGTGACCCCGGTCCCTCTGATGATGCGCTCGAGGTGATCCCGATTGAAATTCGATACGCCGATTGAGTGGCTGCGGCCTTCGATCTTAAGACGGATCAGCGCCTTCCAGCTTTGCACGTAACGATTGACCCGCGGTCGCGGCCAATGGATGAGGTAGAGGTCGAGCGCATGGCGGCGGAGCTTCTTGGCGCTCTCCTCGAAGGCGCGCAGAGCTTCGTCGAAGCCGTGGTCCGCGTTCCAGAGTTTCGTCGTGACGAAGATGCCCGGGCGACCGTCCAGCGCCTCGCCGACGCCTTCCTCGTTGCGATAGGCTGCGGCAGTGTCGACGGCGCGATAGCCGACATCGACGGCCTTCCTCACGATATCTGCTGTGATCTCGGGCGGGGTCTGAAAGACGCCGAGTCCGAATTGCGGCATCGACCGGCCGTCGTTGAGGACGACAGCCGGTTGGTCCCGAATTGTCATGGACCCATCCTCGAGTTGGCGGGGAAAATAGGCGAACAATACGCGAGCACGGTCAATTGACGCCGATCCATGCGCCCGATGACATTGCCTTGGCAAATGAATCCAGACAAGAGCGCGGCCTGATGGTTCGGGAGCGCATGCGTGATCCCGCCGCCGGCTCGGCGCGAGCAGGCGATAGCCCCATATAGCTGCCGTGGGCTGGCGATTTCCGCGCCACTACGCGACCAACCGAAACGCCCTTTTCCCTCCGCGCCCCTTTTCCCTTATAGGGGCGCCTCGAATCCAAACACCGAGAGCCACCCATGAACCCCGCCGTCCGCCCCTTCGACGACATCCGCGCCCTCCTCGCCAACATGCCGAAAGCGGACCAGGCGGCGATCGCGGCGGCGCGCGAGCGCGAAGGGCAATTGACCAAGCCGGCCGGCTCGCTCGGGCGGCTCGAGGAGATTTCCGCCTTCATGGCCGGCTGGCAGCGCTCCGCCCGGCCGCATGTCGACCGTCCGCTGGTCGCGGTCTTCGCCGGCAATCACGGCGTCGTCGCTCAAGGGGTGTCGCCGTTTCCGCAGTCGGTGACCCAAGCCATGGTGGCGAACTTCACCGCCGGCGGCGCCGCGATCAACCAGATCTGCAAGACCTTCGACATCTCGCTCAAGGTCTACGAGCTCGCGCTCGAAAAGCCGACCGGCGACATCACCCAGGAGCCAGCGATGGACGAGCGGACCTGCGCCGGAACAATCGCTTACGGCATGGAGGCGCTCGCGATCGAGCCGGACCTGCTCGTGCTCGGCGAGATGGGCATCGGCAACACCACCGCGGCGGCGGCGATCTATCACGCGCTCTATGGCGGCGAGGCGGAACAATGGGTCGGACGCGGGACCGGGCTCGACGACGCGGGCTTGAAGCGCAAGGCCGAGGCGGTGCGCGCGGCCGTCGCCCGCCACAAGCCGGATCTCAAGGATCCGCTCGAGGTCCTGTCGCGGCTCGGCGGGCGCGAGATCGCCGCAATGGCCGGGGCGATCCTCGCCGCGCGGCTGCGTCGCACGCCGGTCGTGCTCGACGGCTTCGTCGTCTCATCCGCCGCCGCGATTCTGCATGCGCTCGATGCGAGCGCGCTCGATCATTGCCTCGCGGGCCATGTGTCGGCTGAGCGCGCGCATGGCGAGGCCTTGAAGCGGCTCGGCAAGGCGCCGCTCCTCGATCTTGGCATGCGGCTCGGCGAAGGCTCCGGCGCGGCGCTGGCGGTCGCGGTCGTCAAGGCCGCGGTCGCCTGCCACAACGGCATGGCGACGTTCGCCGAAGCCGGCGTCGCCGGCAAGGAAGAGTAACGCGATGAGCGAGCGACGCTGGCGCGCCGTCGACGCCTATTTCGGCGAGACGATCGTCGGACGGGACAGCGTCCTCGAAGCGACGCTGAGGGCCAATGCTGACGCCGGCCTGCCGTCGATCGACGTCTCCCCTGCTCAGGGCAAGCTGCTCACCCTCATCGCGCGCATGGGCGGCACGAAGAAGGCGCTGGAGATCGGCACGCTCGGCGGCTATTCGACGATCTGCATCGCCCGCGCCCTGCCGCGGGAGGGCCGGCTTATTTCGATTGAATACAACGACAAGCACGCGCAGGTCGCGCGGGCCAATCTCGCGCGCGCCGGGCTCGCCGACAGGGTCGAGGTGCGCGCGGGCGCGGCGCTCGACATCCTGCCGGCGATCGAGGCCGAAGGGCTGGGGCCGTTCGATTTCGTCTTCATCGACGCCGACAAGTCCAACAACGCCCATTATCTGACCTGGGCGCTCAGTCTGTCGCGGCCGGGTACCGTCATCGTCGTCGACAATGTCGTGAGAGACGGCCGGATCGCCGATGCGGCGAGCAGGGATCCGGACGTGACCGGCACGCGCCGCATGTTCGAGATGATGGCGCGCGAGCCGCGTTTGCAGGCGACCGCCATTCAGACGGTCGGCGACAAGGGCTGGGACGGCTTCGCGCTGGCGATTGTGGGGTGAGGCGGGGGCCGCACCGGGCGCCCTTCTCCCCTTGCGGGAGAAGGTCGCCGGCGAAGCCGGCCGGATGAGGGATTCGCGCCGTAAGGTGCGTCGCCCAAGGCGACTGACCGCGGCGGACCCCTCACCCCTGACCCCTCTCCCGCCATGGGGCGTCCGGAAGGACGCCCGTCTGACGACGTGCTTTAGGGAGAGGGGGGTTTCTCTCCCCGATCAGCGTCGCGATCCGCCGCAGCGCCAACGTATAACCTTCAGTCCCACAGCCGACGATGACGCCCGAGGCAACGCCGGACACGAAGGAATGATGGCGGAAGTCCTCGCGCTTGTGCACGTTCGAGATATGCACCTCGATGATCGGACCGTCGAAGGCGTTGAGCGCGTCGAGGATCGCGACGGAGGTGTGGGTGAAGGCGGCGGGATTGATGACGATGCCGCCAGCGCGTTCGCGGCAGCCATGGATCCAGTCGATGATCTCGTATTCGCGGTTGCTCTGATAGAACTCGATGGCGAGCTTGAGCTCCGCGCCCATGCGCCGGCACTCCGCCTCGACATCGGCCAGGGTCTCGCGGCCGTAGATCTCCGGCTCGCGCTTGCCGAGCAGGTTGAGATTGGGGCCGTTCAGGACGACGACGATTCGGCTCACGCGATTATCCCTCTGCCCCGGCCGCGTACGGCGCGCCCCTCGCCGCGCCACCCCGACGGCTCATCCTCTAGCGCCGCCGGCGCTGAAGTAAAGGCGGGAGGCCAGCGTCGCGCGGTTCAGATGCGGTTCAGGCGCGAGGGCGTTTGATCGCCAGCATAGGGGATACAAAGGAGGAAATCATGGTTTCGCGTCTCGCGCCGGGCGGCGCGCTCGCCGCTCTTGCCGGAGCTGCGATGTTCATCGCCGCGTCGACCAGTCCGTCATCTTCGTTCACTCTGTCATCGCCATCGATCGAGCAATCGGTCCTCGGCGCCGACGTGCAGGAAGTCTACTGGCGCCACTGGGGCTGGCGCCGCGGCTGGGGCTGGCATCGCCCGTGGCGTCCGGTCTACCACCCCTGGAGGCGCTGCTGGTGGGGCCCGTGGGGCTATCGTTGCCACTGGTACTGAAGAGGCCGGTGATGCGGCGACGTCGACGAACGGCGCCGCGCCGGCGAAACCGCAGAGAGTGAAACAGGCCCCATTTCCCAAATCGCCCCAACTGCCCTATTCCCTCCCGCTCATGAGTCGGGGCCGATCCGCCGGCCGCGCGGGAGACAAGCGGGCATGAAACTGCCGAATGAAATCGGCCCCATCCACTTTGTTGGCATCGGCGGCATCGGCATGTCCGGCATCGCCGAAGTGCTGATCAACCTCGGCCGTGAGGTGCAGGGTTCGGACGCGAGCGACAATGCGAACGTCAAGCGCCTGCGCGAGCATGGAGCGAAGGTGTTCGTCGGCCATGACGCCGCCAATCTGGGAAAAGCGGCCGTCGTCGTCGTCTCGACCGCGATCAAGCGCGACAATCCGGAGCTCGTCGCGGCTCGCGCGCGGCGCATTCCGGTGGTGAGGCGGGCCGAGATGCTCGCCGAACTGATGCGCCTCAAGCAATGCGTCGCGGTCGCCGGGACGCATGGCAAGACGACGACAACCTCGCTGGTGGCGACTCTGCTCGACGCCGCCGGGCTCGATCCGACCGTCATCAACGGCGGCATCATCAATGCCTATGGCACCAATGCGCGGCTCGGCGCCGGCGACTGGATGGTGGTCGAGGCCGACGAGAGCGACGGCACGTTTCTGAAACTGCCCGCCGACGTGGCGGTCGTGACCAATGTCGATCCCGAACATCTCGATCATTTCAAGACCTTCGACGCGATCAAGGAGGCGTTTTTCACCTTCGTCGAAAATCTGCCCTTCTACGGTTTCGCCGTCATGTGCCTCGATCATCCGACGGTCCAGGAGCTCGTCGGGCGGATCGAGGACCGCCGCGTGCTGACTTACGGCGAGAACCCGCAGGCCGACGTCCGCCTCATGGATGTCGATTTGACCGGCGGCCTGACCCGGTTCTCGGTGCTGATTCGCGAGCGGCCGACCGGCCGAGCGACCTACATCGACGACCTAGTCCTGCCGATGCCCGGTAGGCACAACGCGTTGAACGCGACGGCGGCGATTGCGGTCGCGCACGAACTCGGCGCCTCGGTCGAGGTCATTCGCAAGGCGATCGGCGCCTTCGGGGGCGTCAAGCGGCGCTTCACCCGCACGGGGACATGGAACGGCGTCGCGATCTACGACGACTACGGCCACCATCCGGTCGAAATCGCTGCCGTGCTCAAGGCCGCGCGGGCGGCGAGCAGCGGCAAGGTGATCGCCGTTGTGCAGCCGCACCGCTTCACCCGCCTGGCGTCGCTGTTCGACGCCTTCGCCACCTGCTTCAACGACGCCGACAGCGTCATTGTCGCAGACGTCTACCCGGCTGGCGAGGCGCCGATCGAGGGCGCGGACATGAAGGCGCTCGCAGCCGCGATCGCCGCCCACGGCCATCGGCACACGCTCGTCCTCCCCTCGCCCGAGAAGCTCGCCCCGCTTGTCCATTCGCTTGCGGAGCCCGGCGACTTCGTCGTTCTGCTCGGGGCCGGCTCGATCACCCAATGGGCCTATGCGCTGCCGGGCGAGCTCGCTGCTCTCGACAAGACCTGAGGCCGCGAGTCGCCCATGACGTTTCGGGATATCGCCGGCGATTTGAGGGCGCTTGCGCCCGGCCTGCGGGGGCGCCTCGTCGCCAACGCCCCGATCGCCGAGACGACATGGTTTCGGGTCGGCGGGCCAGCCCAGGTCCTGTTCTCGCCGGCGGACGAGGAGGATCTCGCCGGTCTCCTCAGCGTGCTGCCGCCCGCGATCCCGGTCACGTCGATCGGACTGGGCTCGAACCTCATCGTGCGCGACGGCGGCGTCGAAGGCGTCGTGATCCGCCTAGGCGGACGGGCCGTCAACGCGATCGACGTCATGGACGACAACCGCGTCATCGCCGGCGCCGCCGCGCCCGACCAGTTCGTCGCCAAGGCGGCGGCGACCGCGGGGGTCGCCGGCCTCGAATTCCTGCGCGGCGTTCCAGGGTCGATCGGGGGCGGCCTTCGCATGAATGCAGGCGCGCACGGCGGCGAAATCAAGGACGTCTTGATCGAGGCCCAGGGCGTCGACCGTTCCGGCGTCAGGCGCGTCTTCTCGAACGCCGAAATGGGCTTCTCCTACCGGCACAGTTCTGCGCCGGAAGACGTCATCTTCACCCGCGCCGCGTTTCAGGGCCGGCCGGGCGATCCGGCCGAGATCGAGATGGAGATGGAGCGAATCACCCACGCCCGCGAAGCTTCGCAGCCGATCCGGGAGAAGACCGGGGGCTCGACCTTCAAGAACCCGCCCGGGCGACGGGCCTGGGAGCTGATCGATGCGGCCGGATGCCGGGGGCTGACGGTCGGCGACGCTGGGGTCTCGACCATGCATTGCAATTTTCTCATCAACCGCGGCCGGGCGAGCGCCGCCGATCTCGAGGCGCTCGGCGAGGAAGTCAGACGCCGCGTGCTCGAGACGAGCGGGATCGCGCTCGAATGGGAGATCAGGCGCATCGGGCAGTCGATGCCGCCCTAAAGCCTGCTGCATTTTGGTCGAATCGGTGGGGTCGTTAGCGCACCCACCCCCTCTTGCGGCCCCACAAGGGGGGAGGAGACGCAAACGAGCGGTCCCTGCGTAACTCAAGAGCAGAAGGCTGTAGCGGCCGGGCTGCGGCCGCTGCAGCATGCGCTCAGGTTCGCGTGCAAGGACGGCGTTTCATCAATCTTTCCCGCCATCAGTCTGTGCAGGTTAACGCTTCGTTAAGTCGCGCGACTTAGTCCTGCCTTAACTCTGCTCTTTGGCGGATCGTTAGAGAAATGGCGGGCGATGAAGCATGTCGCGGTGCTGATGGGCGGCTGGTCGGCGGAGCGTGCGGTTTCGCTGAACTCCGGCCGTGGCTGCGCCGACGCGCTCGAGTCCATGGGCTACCGCGTGACGCGGGTCGACGTCGACCGGTCGATCGCCGAGACGCTCGCGCGTCTCAGGCCCGATGTCGCCTTCAACGCGCTGCACGGACGGTTCGGCGAGGACGGCACAATCCAGGGCGTGCTTGAGATTCTTGGCATTCCCTATACCCACTCCGGCGTGCTGTCCTCGGCTCTTGCGGCGCAGAAGGACCTCGCGAAGGTCGTCCTCCAGGCGGCAGGGGTTCCCGTCCCCGATGGGATTACGATCGATCGGCACGAAGCTGCGCGCCGCCACGCGCTGGAGCCGCCCTATGTGCTCAAGCCCATCAACGAAGGCTCGTCGCTCGGCGTCGTGATCGTCAAAGGGGATCGGGCCCATCCGCCGCAGGAAGTCGGGCGGGAAGACTGGCCTTACGGCGATCTGATCCTCGCCGAGCGATTCGTCGACGGCAAGGAGCTGACCTGCGCCGCCATGGGCGACCGGGTGTTCGGGGTCATCGAAATACAGCCGGTTTCCGAAGCGTTCTACGGATACGACGCAAAATACGCCAAGGGCGGCTCAAAGCATATCCTGCCGGCAGAACTTAAACCGAATATTTACCATAAGGTCCAAGACTTGACCTTGAGAGCGCATCGGGCGCTGGGGTGCCGCGGCGTCAGCCGCGCCGACTTCCGGTTCGATGAAACGAAAGGCGAAGAGGGCGAGCTCGTGTGTCTCGAGGTCAACACCCAGCCCGGCATGACGGAAACGTCGCTCGTGCCGGAAATGGCGGCCCACGCGGGCCTGTCGTTCGGCGACCTGGTCGCCTGGATGGTGGAGGACGCATCATGCGACCGCTGAGCGAAGCGCTCGTCTGGGGGCGGACCGCAGCGCCTGTGCTGGCCGGCGTGCCGATCGCGGCCGGGCCGCATAAAGTCATGTTGCGCGGCGAGCGTTCCGCACGAGGAAATTTTCGCTGGCGCCTCCCCCTTGATCGCCCGCCCTCGATCGTGCTCGAGATCGCGCTGACCCTTGCCGTTCTCGTCGGGGCCGCTGGGCTCGGGGCGGAGCGCGGCGGTCAGCTCGACGCTCTCGTTGCGCGCTATGGCGGACTGGGCGACTTCGTCGCCCGCGCGCTCGGCTTCGGCGTCGACGTCGTTACGGTGTCCGGCGCGATCCACTTGAACGAGTCGCAAATTCTGGCGATCGCCGGCATCAGCTCCAAAGACTCGCTTCCATTTTTCGACGTCGCCGCCGCCCGCGCGCGGCTCGAGGCCGATCCGCTCGTCAAACAGGCCAGCGTCCGCAAACTCTATCCGCACCAGCTCGTGATCGACATCGTCGAGCGCACGCCCTACGGCCTTTGGCAGAAAGACGGCGAGGTGCATGCGATCGCCGCCGACGGAGCGCCGATCGACGAGTTGCATGACGGCCGGTACCTCGACCTGCCCTTTGTCGTCGGAGAGGGCGCAAACCAGCGCATCCACGAATTTGTCGCGCTTCTGGACGCAATGGACGAGCTCAAATCTCGGGTCGAGGCCGGCGTGCTGGTCGACGAGCGCCGCTGGAATTTGAAGCTGAAGTCGGGCGCCGAAATCAAGCTTCCGGAATCCGATCCGCAAGCGGCGATTGCGACCCTTTTGCGCCTCCAGCGTGAGTCGCGGATCCTCGAGCGCGACGTTCTGGCGCTCGATTTCCGCGTGCCGGGCCGGGTGTTCGCGCGGTTGTCGGAAGAAGCGGCGGGCGCCTGGGCGGAGGCGCATGCGCCAAAGAAGGCGGCGCAGCCATGACCTTCCGGCCGCTCCCGCCGCGCCTGCGGCAGATTCCGCCTCGCAAGAGCGCCATCCTTTCGGTTCTCGACGTCGGAGCCTCGAAAATCGTCTGCCTGATCGCGCGCCTGACGCCGATGGAGCCGTCGGAGGCGCTGCGCGGCCGCACCCACCGGTGCAAGGTGCTCGGCATCGGCCATCAGCGTTCGAGCGGCGTTAAAGGCGGGGCGGTCGTCGATCTTCAGGCCGCGGAGCATGCGGTTCGGCTCGCGGTCGATGCGGCCGAGCGCATGGCGGGCGTCGAAGTCGGCGGCGTCATTGTCAACATGTCGGGCGGCCTCCTGGCGTCGCAGCGCTTTGGCGCGAAGGCGGCGCTGCGCGGCAAGACCGTGTCTGAGCACGACATCCATCGGGTTCTTGAGGTGGCGTCGGGCGCCAACGCGCATCCGGGACGAACCGTCCTGCATGCGCTGCCGACCGCCTTTTCGCTCGACGCCACGCGCGACGTGCTCGACCCCAAAGGCATGATCGGCGAGGAGCTGGGCGTCGACCTGCACGTCGCCTCGTGCGACCAGGCCGCCGCGCGCAACCTCATGCTGGTGGTCGAGCGATGCCATCTGCGCGTCGAGGCGATGGTGGCGACCCCCTATGCGGCGGGGCTGTCGACGCTGGTCGACGACGAAGCCGAACTTGGGGCCGCCGTCGTCGACTTCGGCGGCGGATCGACGACGGTCGGCGTCTTTTCCGGCGGGCGGCTGATCCATGTCGACGCCGTCGCCGTCGGCGGCGTTCACGTGACGAGGGACATCGCGCGCGGGCTCAATATCTCGGTGACGGACGCGGAGCGGCTGAAAACGCTCCATGGCGCCTGCATCGCGTCGCCGTCGGACGACCGCGAATCCGTCGCAATCAATCGCCTCGGCGACGACATGGACCATCCGAGCCATCTGCCGAAGTCGGAACTCCTGCGCATCATCCGTCCGCGCGTCGAGGAGATCCTCGAACTCGTGCGGGACCGGCTGCGCGCCTCCGGCTACGCGGCTCAGGCAGGCCGCAGGCTGGTGTTGACCGGCGGGGCCTGCCAGCTGACCGGACTGCCGGAGTTCGCCCGCTCCGTCATCTCCAACCAGGCGCGGATCGGGCGGCCTCTGGGAATCGAAGGTCTGCCCGAATCGGGCAAGAGTCCCTCCTTCGCAGCGGCGGTGGGTTTGCTGGTCTACCCGCAGATGGCCGGCCTCGAACATTTCGAACCCACGCGCAGCGTCACGCCGCACGCGCGCGCGGAAGGCGGATATGCGGCTCGGGTCGGGCGCTGGTTAAAGGCGAGCTTCTAAGGAGATCCTGGATCCTCGTCGGCAGAGGCGTTCCAGAGAAACGTTGACGAAAATCGAATCGGCGCCGCCGGGCGCCCAACGGAATGAGGCGGATATGTCGATCACTCTGAAGGCCCCCGAACTGAGGGAATTGAAGCCGCGCATCATGGTTTGCGGCGTCGGCGGCGCTGGCGGCAACGCGGTCAACAACATGATCGTCTCCGGGCTCTCCGGAGTCGATTTCATCGTCGCCAATACCGACGCCCAGGCGCTGACCTCGTCGCGCGCCGAGCGCATCATCCAGATGGGTCTCCAGGTTACGGAGGGGCTCGGGGCGGGCTCCAAGCCCGAAATCGGCAAAGCCGCCGCAGAGGAGGCGTTGGAGGAAATCCGCGACCACCTGGCCGGCGCGCACATGGTCTTCGTGACCGCGGGCATGGGCGGCGGGACAGGGACCGGCGCCGCGCCGGTCATCGCGAGGGCCGCTCGCGAACTGGGCATCCTGACAGTCGGCGTGGTCACCAAGCCGTTCCATTTCGAGGGCGGTCGCCGTATGAAGGTCGCCGAAGCCGGCATCGCCGACCTGCACAAGGCGGTCGACACCCTGATCATCATTCCCAACCAGAACCTGTTCCGGGTCGCCAACGAGAAGACGACCTTCGCCGACGCCTTCGCCATGGCCGACCAGGTTCTTTATTCCGGCGTCGCCTGCATCACCGACCTGATGGTGAAAGAGGGCCTCATCAACCTGGACTTCGCCGACGTCCGCTCCATCATGAGCGAGATGGGCAAGGCGATGATGGGCACGGGCGAGGCGGCCGGGGACAGGCGCGCGGTGCTCGCTGCGGAGGCTGCGATCGCCAATCCCCTGCTCGACGAGACCTCGATGAAAGGGGCGCGCGGGCTGCTTATTTCGATCACCGGCGGCAACGATCTGACGCTCTACGAGGTCGACGAAGCTGCAAGCCGCATTCGCCAGGAAGTCGACGAGGAGGCCAATATCATCCTCGGCGCGACCTTCGAGCCAGCCCTCGATGGCGTGGTGCGCGTGTCGGTGGTCGCGACCGGCATCGATCAGGCGATAATTTCCCAGATAGAGCCCGTCACCGTTCAAACACGGGCCGAGGCTCCGCTGCGGGTTCGCGCGCCGGCGCCCACTCCGATCAGGGCCGCGACTGCGGCTCCGATTGAGGCGCCCCAGCCGGCGGCGCAACTCGTCGACGGCCTCGAGATCCAGCCCGCCGTGCCCGCCGACACGTTCCCCGAACCGATCGAGGCTCGCCGCGAATCGGAGGATGAGACGGCGCATTTCATTCCGCCTGCGCCCGAGCAGCCGATGCGCGCCGCCGCGCGGATGCCGCAGATCGAGGATCTGCCGCAAGTCGCACAGAACCAGATACGGGCGATCCGCGAAGCGCACGGCGCGGCGCCTGCCCCGGAAACGCGCCGTCGCTCGCTCCTGGAGAAACTGGCTGCGTTCGGCATCACGCGCCACGATGAAGAACCCGAAGCGCCGAAGCCCCCCGCGCCAGCCGTGCCGGCCACTGCGCCTCCCCAGCGTGCGCACCCGGCGCCGGCGCCTCACGCCGAGGCCGGACGGGCGTCGCCTCGTCCGCTGCCGGCGCGTGCGGCGGTGGGCGCGCTCGACCCGCACGGCCGGGCGATCCCGCGCCCCCCTGTGTCCGAAGACGATCACCTCGATATCCCGGCCTTTCTGCGGCGTCAGCCGAACTGATTCGTGGCTTGAACGACGATCCGGCCGCGGCTTTTGCCGCGGCCGGACACAATTCAGCCCAACAGGAGTCGCGGATATTTTGTTTAAACAATTGAAATATAACAGGAAAAAAATTGCGGCGAGCTTGTAACTTTTGTTCATTAAAGGTGATTTGTTTCCGCGCTGAGACGGCCCCTAATGTCGCGTCCCAATCGAGTCGCCGAGGTGGCGGGACGCTCGCAAGGGCTGACTGCGATTGACGGCATTGTTTGACGTCGGATGAGGGCTTCCAGCCCGAGGAATTCAGCGTCGCCAATCTGGGCAGGGCGCCCGCCTGGGGATAATTGACGATGAAGCCAGGCTTTCAGAAGACGCTCCGCCGCAGGGTCGAAGTGACCGGCGTCGGAGTCCATTCCGCGGCGCCTGCTCAACTCGTTCTCCATCCCGCGGACGTCGACTCCGGCGTCGTCTTCCTCCGCACCGGCCTGCCCGGCGGCCGTGAGCGGCTGCTCGAAGCCAAGCGGTCGAACGTGACCCAGACCGCGCTCTGCACGATGTTGGGCGATGCGTCGGGCGCCAGCGTCTGCACGGTCGAGCATCTGCTTGCGGCGCTCTCCGGCCTGCAGGTCGACAACGTCCTCATCGAAATCGACGGACCTGAAACGCCGATCATGGACGGCTCGGCCGCCGAGTTCGTCAGCGCGATCGATCAGGCGGGCGTCGTTAATCAGTCGCGCTTGCGACGACATCTCAGGATCCTGAAGCCTGTGCGCGTCGAGCGCGAGGGCGGCTTTGCCGAGTTTCTGCCCGCGAGCCGCGGTTTCCGGGTCGACGTCGAGATCGACTTCAAGTCTTCCGCGATCGGCCGCCAGCGCTGCGCTTTCACTATCGATCCGGCGACCTTCCGCCGCGAACTCGCGCGCGCGCGCACCTTCGGTTTCGTCGGCGACGTCAGAAAGCTCTGGGAAGCGGGTTTTGCGCTCGGCTCCTCGCTCGACAATTCCGTGGCGATCGACGACGACGTCGTCCTCAATCCCGAAGGTCTGCGCTACAAGGACGAATTCGTGCGCCACAAGGCCCTCGACGCGATCGGAGACCTGTCGCTCGCTGGAGCGCCGATTGTCGGCCTCTATCGCACCTACCGTCCGGGCCACAGACTGAACGTGCTTGCCTTGGAGGCGCTGTTCGCGACCCGTTCGGCTTATGAAATCGTGGACGCGCCGACGCCCAAGACCCTGGTCAAGGGCTTCGTGGCGGGATCGCATGTTCCTGCGGGCGCCGCCGCTTTCGCCGCCCCCGATTGATTATCCGCCCGTTCGAGCCGCCGCCTCGCCACCCGAGACTCGATGACGCCACAATTGCGGGCCAACTGTCGCCCGCGCGCCGGATAAGTCGGATGGCGCGGGCGCGGGGACTGGAGTAAACAGTCGCTTCGCCCGAAGGGCGCGCGTCTCCTCCGAAACCAATCGAGTCTTCACGGATGGCCAACTTCGAATTCGGCTTGACCTCGCGCGACGCCGGTCGCCTGCAGCGAGTCGCCGCCGCGCTCATCGCAATCTGTTTCTGCGCCTCCGCATGTTCGCTATTCGACCAGTTCAACCCGTTCGGCCCTGAAAAATACAAGATGGAGATTACCCCCGACACGCCGGCGAGCAAGACATACGATCAGGGCCTCGAAAAGCTGGCGAACGGCTCCCCGCAAGAGGCGGCGAAGAAGTTTACTGAGCTCGGCAAGCAATACCCCAGCTCGGACTGGGCTCGAAAGGGCTTGCTGATGACGACCTATGCTCAATTCCAGGCTGGCTCCTTCACCGACGCGGAGACGTCCGCCGAACGCTATCTGAAGGATTATCCGAATTCGAGCGACGTCCCTTATGTGGCGTATCTGCAGGCGAATGCATATTACGAGCAAATTCCCGATATCTCGCGCGATCAGGAGTCCGCCTCCAAAGCTTATGAACTCTTCCAGAATCTGGTGAAGAAATACCCGGACTCTGAATATGTCGAAGACGCGAAATTCAAGATCCAGGTGACCGCCGATCAACTCGCGGGCAAGGAAATGTCAATCGGCCGGTTCTATTTGAACAGGAATAATTACACTGCCGCCATCAATCGCTTCCGCAACGTGCTGCAATATTATCAGACGACCCGCCATGCGGAGGAAGCGCTCTACCGCCTCGTCGAGGCCTATCTGGGCCTCGGCATCACCAGCGAAGCGGAAACCGCGGCCGCCGTGCTCGGCCACAACTTCCCCGACAGCCAATGGTACCAGGACGCCTATGCGCTCCTGAAGGGCAAGGGGCTGTCGCCGCACAACGATCCGACCTCATGGATGTCGAAGATCTACCACACGGTCATTCCCTCCTGAACGGGCCGCCATGCTCGCGCGCCTCTCCATCCGCGATGTGGTGCTGATCGACCAGCTCGATCTCGATTTTTCCGCCGGCTTCACGATCGTCACCGGCGAGACCGGCGCCGGCAAATCGATCCTTCTCGACGCGCTCTCTCTTGCGCTTGGCGCGCGCGGCGACGGCGGCCTCGTCCGCCATGGCGAGGCTCAGGGCCAGGTGACGGCCGTTTTCGAACTGCCGCCGGGCCACGCAGCCCATGCGCTGCTCGAAGGACAGGACATCGAGATCGGCGACGAACTGATTCTCAGACGGGTGCAACTCGCCGACGGGCGCACCCGCGCCTATGTCAACGACCAGAACGTCAGCGCCCAGGCCTTGCGGTCGCTTGCTTCCGCGCTGGTCGAGATTCACGGTCAGCACGACGAGCGCGCTTTGACCGACCCCGCGACCCATCGCGCGTTGGTCGACGCCTATGGCGGGCTCGTTGCGGAGGCGCGGTCCGTCCAGACCGGCTTCGCTGCGCTTCGGGACGCCGAGCGGGCGCTCAAGGCTGAACAGGCGCGGGTCGCGGCGGCGGAGGCTGAGGCCGAATTCGCCAGACACGCCCACGAGGAATTGTCGCGTCTCGCCGTCCAGCCGGGCGAGGAGGAGACGCTCGCGGCGCGCCGGCAGGCGATGATGCAGGGGGAAAAGGTCGCCGCCGACATTCGCGAAGCGCGCGATCATCTGACCGGTGACGCCGCGATCCTTCCTGTGCTTCTCTCGGTGTCTCGCCGGCTCCAACGCCGCATGCCCCAGGCGCCCGCTCTGATCGAGCCGAGCGTCAAGGCCCTGGACGAGGCGATCGAAGCGCTCGAGGGCGCGACCCGCGCAGTCGAGGTTGCGCTGGAGGCGTGCGAATTCGATCCCAACGAGCTGGAACGCTGCGAGGAGCGGCTCTTTGCGCTCCGGGCCGCCAGCCGCAAATACGCGGCGCCGATCGAGCGTCTGCCTGCGCTGGCGCAAAAATACGCCGACGATCTGGCGGCGCTCGAGGCCGGCCGCAGCGAGGTCGCCCGGCTGGAGGCCAAGGCCGCCGCCGCCCGGGCGGCCTATGCCGCGGCGGCGGGCACACTCAGCGCGGCGAGAGAGAAAAGCGCGCGCGCCCTCGAACGGGCGGTGACGGCCGAGCTCCCGCCGCTGAAGCTCACGCGCGCCGAGTTCCGCGTCGACCTCACGCGCGACGACGAACTCGTCTCGGCGACGGGATACGACCGGGCGGAGTTTCTCGTTCGCACCAATCCGGGGTCGAGGCCCGGGCCGCTGATGAAGGTCGCCTCGGGCGGCGAACTCGCGCGGTTCCTGCTGGCGATCAAGGTCTGCCTCGCCGAGCAGGGTACGGCGCCGACCCTGGTCTTCGACGAGATCGACACGGGCGTTGGAGGGGCGGTCGCCGACGCGATGGGCCAGCGGCTCGCGCGGCTCTCGGCGCGCGCGCAGGTCCTCGCCGTGACCCACGCGCCGCAAGTCGCGGCGCGGGCGCAGAACCATTACCGCATCGTCAAATCGACCGTCGGCAAGGGCGAGCGCGTCGCGACCAGCGTGGCGCTCCTTGGCGCAAGCGAGCGTCGCGAGGAGATCGCCCGCATGCTCGCCGGCGCCGAAATCACCCACGAGGCGCGGGCGGCTGCCGTGAGCCTGATCGAAAAGGCCGGATGATCGGTGAATGGAGCTCTCCGTTTCGGCTTGCTCCGTCCGCCGCATTGGCCCTATCAAGCGCCGGGCGGACTTTGGGGGCCGCCAACGCGCTCTTCAAGGGGACGACATGAGCCCGGACGACGCCGGCAGCACAATCCGCGACAGGCGGCGCGCGCGTCTCTCAGCCTCGCTGAGGGAGAACCTGAGGCGGCGCAAGGCGCAGCAGCGCTCGCGCGCGGCGGAGTCGCCCCCTGCGCCTCCGCCGAGAGAGGAAGGGCCCGGTTCGCCGGATTCGAAAGCGTGACGACAATCGTCGCCGGGCGGCGAAAGCGTTCGACGCGGTCATTTTTGGGGTCGGAGGGAAAAGAGAATGGATCGCATCCAAATCCGCGGCGGGGCCAGGCTCAATGGCGTCATCCCCATTTCCGGCGCGAAAAACGCCGCGCTGCCGCTGATGATCGCGTCACTCCTGACCGATCAGATGCTGACGCTGGAAAACCTGCCGCGCCTCGCTGACGTCAGTCAGCTTGCGCGCATTCTCGGCAACCACGGCGTCGACTATTCCATCGATGGCAAGCGCATCGGCGAGGAGGCGGCGTCGGGCCAGACGGCGCATCTGCGCGCCCGGACGATCGTCGACACCACCGCGCCCTATAAACTCGTGTCCAAGATGCGGGCGAGCTTCTGGGTCATCGCGCCGCTACTCGCCCGGATGGGGGAAGCGCGCGTTTCGTTGCCGGGCGGCTGCGCGATCGGAACGCGCCCCGTCGATCTCCTCCTGATGGCGCTCGGTAAGCTCGGCGCGACCATCGACATCGACGGCGGCTACGCGGTCGTCAAGGCGCCAAAGGGGCTCGTGGGCGCGGAGATCGAATTCCCGAAAGTGACGGTCGGCGGCACCCATGTCGCGATGATGGCGGCGGCGACCGCCCGGGGCTCGACGGTGATCGCGAACGCCGCGCGCGAGCCGGAAGTGGCGGATCTCGCGGACTGCCTCAACAAGATGGGCGCGCACGTTCGCGGCGCGGGAACCTCGACCATCGAGATTCAGGGCGTCGCCAGGCTCAACGGCGCGAATCACCGGGTGCTGCCGGACCGGATCGAAGCGGGCACCTATGCGACCGCCGTTGCGATGACGGGCGGGGACATCCTGCTCGAGGGCGTCGGCGAAGATCTCATCAAGCGGCCGCTCGAGGCGCTCGAGGAGGCCGGCGTCACGGTGGTCGGCGACAATCGCGGCGTGAGGGTCACGCGGAACGGCGCCGGCATCGACGCCGTCGACGTCGCGACCGCGCCCTTCCCGGGCTTCCCGACCGACCTGCAGGCGCAGTTCATGGCGCTGATGACGCGCGCCAAGGGCACGTCGCGCATCACCGAGACCATTTTCGAGAACCGCTTCATGCATGTGCAGGAGCTGGCGCGGCTCGGCGCCCACATCAAGCTCGAGGGCGACACGGCGATCGTGGATGGCGTCGAGCGGCTGCGCGGCGCGCCAGTCATGGCGACGGATCTGCGCGCGTCGGTCTCGCTCGTGATCGCCGGGCTCGTCGCCGAAGGCGAGACGACCGTCAATCGTGTCTATCACCTCGACCGCGGCTTCGAGCGGCTGGAAGAGAAGCTTGGCGCCTGCGGCGCCGACATCATCAGGGTCCCGGGCTGACGATGGACGCCGACAAGCGAGCCTTCAGACAGACCCTCAAGCTCATCGCGCTCGACCGCGAGGGCCTCGAGGTAATTTCGGCGCACGTGCAAAACACCTGCGTCAAACGCTACGACATGGCCTTTTTCCCACGGCAGCGCCGTTTTCTCGTCGCCGGCATGCGCTACGACTGGGTCGGGGCGAAGACGGGGCCGGCCGAGCGCGTTTCCAGCGTCCTGCGTTTCGACCGCGTCCAGCGCGTTTCGCATCTCGGAATGGGCCACAAGGCCGACGACGAGACCCTCAACCTGCTCGCCGTCACCTTCGAGAAGACCGATCCGCCGGCCGGAATGATCATTCTCGCCTTCGCCGACGGTGCCCTGATCAGGCTCGAGGTCGAATGCGTGGAGGCGGAGCTCCGCGACATGGGGTTCCGCCAACCGGCCACCGCCTGCGCCGGACATGCGCTCACGGACCCCTCGTCGGTCTGAGGCCCTGCAAAGAGGTCGCGGATGGCCATTGAGCTCGATATGCGGTCGGCGGACTTCGAGCAGCGCTTCGTCGCGTTGCTCGGAGCCAAGCGCGAGTCCGCATCCGACGTCGACGCCGCCGTCGCGGCCATCATCGACGACGTGCGTGCGCGCGGCGACGAGGCGCTGGCCGACTATTCGCGCCGGTTCGACCGGGTCGACATCGCGGCGAAAGGCCTTAGGATCGGCGCGAGCGAGATCGAGGCCGCGACCGCGGCTTGCGAGCCGAGAGCTCTGAAGGCGCTCGAACTCGCCCATCAGCGCGTGACCGATTACCATCAGCGCCAGAAGCCGGCTGACGTTCGCTTTGTCGATGCGCTCGGGGTCGAGCTCGGCTGGCGCTGGCGCCCGATCGAGGCGGTCGGCCTCTATGTTCCCGGCGGCTCGGCGAGCTATCCCTCCTCGGTGGTGATGAACGCGGCGCCGGCGAAAGTGGCGGGTTGCGCCCGCATCGCCATGGTCGTGCCGACCCCGGACGGCGCCGTCAATCCGCTGGTGCTGGCCGCGGCAAGGATCGCCGGCGTCGACGAGATCTACCGGGTCGGCGGCGCGCAGGCGATCGCCGCGCTCGCCTACGGGACGAAGACGATTGCGCCGGTCTCCAAGATCGTCGGCCCGGGCAACGCCTATGTCGCGGCGGCCAAGCGGCGCGTGTTCGGCGTCGTCGGCATCGACATGATCGCCGGGCCCTCGGAAGTCGTCGTCCTCGCCGATCGAACCGCCGATCCGCGGTTTGTCGCCGCCGACCTCCTGGCCCAGGCCGAGCACGACGAGGCGGCGCAGTCGATCCTCATTACGGACGATGCGCCGCTCGCGCATGCCGTCCAGTCCGAAGTCGAGCGCCAGCTCGCGACGCTGCCGCGCGTCAGGATCGCGGGCGCGAGCTGGCGCGACTATGGCGCGATCATCCTCGCGCCGTCGATGAAGGCCGCGCTGCCGCTGGTCGACCGGCTGGCGCCCGAACACCTCGAGATCATGGCCGAGGGCGCCGAGGCGTTGGGGGATGAGGTCAGGAACGCCGGCGCGATCTTCCTCGGGCCCTTTACCCCCGAGGCGATCGGTGATTACGTCGGCGGCTCGAACCACGTCCTGCCGACCGCGCGCTCGGCCCGGTTCTCCTCGGGTCTCAGCGTGCTCGACTTCATGAAGCGCACCTCGATCCTCAAATGCGACGCGGAGGCGCTCGCCGCGCTCGGACCTGCGGCGGTGGCGTTCGGCGAAGCCGAATCGCTCGAGGCCCATGCGCGCTCGGTCGCGATGCGGCTCGAACCGGAGAACCTGGGGCCAGAGCCAGGCCCGTTGGGGCGGCCGTGAACGACAGGGCGGACGAGCGGCGCGACCGCCTTTGCGAGGTTTTCCTCGACGAGGAGACCATTCCGCGCGGCGTGATCGACATCGACCACGAACGCGCCGTCGCGATCTTCGATCTCATCGAGGAAAACACGTTCGGCGTCCCGGGCCGCGACGACGGGCCATACACGCTGACGATCTCGCAAGAGGAATCGAAGCTCACCTTCGACGTCAGGACCGGGGACGGCGAGCAGGCGGTCTCGATCGTCGTCTCGATGACGCCGCTCCGCCCGCTGCTCAAGGATTATTTCATGGTCTGCGAGACCTATTATTCCGCCATCCGCACCGCGAGCCCGCGCCAGATCGAGGCCATCGATCGCGAGCGTACGGCGCTCCACAACGAAGGCGCCGATGTAATGGCCCAGCGCCTGGCGGAAAAGGTCGCGATCGATCAGGGCACCGCGCGCCGGCTCTTCACCCTCGTCTCCACCCTGCGCTGGAAGCCATGACGGAGCAGCCGGAATCCCTTGCGTCAGACGCAGACGCTCACTCAGGCAACGCGATTCCCGAAATCCGGGCGCATTCGGAGATGAGCGCGTCCTGGACCTTCGTGTCGCGCGCAATCGGGTTCGGCGCGCGAAGCTGCTGGTGGTAAAAATACTCTCCGCTCGACCGCGCCAGCGGATCGCTGCTGACCGCGAGCCATGCCTGGGTGACATGCGCTTTGCTCATGTCCCCGGGCGCCGAGGGTCCGCCCATCTTGGTCGGCACCCAGCCCGGCTCGAGCGCATTCGACAGGAGATTCGGCCAGCGCCGCGCGACTGCGAAGGCGAGGAGCACGTCGCAAAGCTTACTTTCGGCATAGGCCGATGAGCCGTTCCAGGACCGCTTCGTCCATAGCAGGTCGTCCATTCGCGGCTGCACGCCGTGATGCATGCCGGAACTGAGGTAGATCAGCCGGTCCGGCCTTTGGATCAGAGCAGTCAGGACATAGGGCGCGAGAACGTTGACGGCAAAGAGGCTCGGGACGCCCCGCTCGGTCTCGACGCGACGCGGCTCGCGATAGCCGATCCCGGCGTTGTGGATCACGGCGTCGAAGCGGCCAAGCCGATTGACCTCCTCCGCGATGCTCGTCATGCCCGCGGGGGCCGAAAGGTCGCCCGAGACGGCGCCCTTGGCGCCGGGCGCAGCCGCCAACGCGTCGCGTCGGCGTGTCTCGTTGCGTCCATGCAGGACGACCTCATGGCCCTGCTCGATCAGGAGTTTCCCCGCCATGAGGCCAAGGCCGTCCGACGATCCCGTGATAAATATGCGCGCCATCGCCGCTCCTCCAATGGCCTGTCACGATTGCCCCGACCGCCCCACCTCCGCGCCGCCCTGTGTGATCAGCCGCGCGCTGCGCTGGTCGCGCGCGTAGATCCACAGCCAGTTGAGCGCGACGCTGAGCCGGTTGCGGACGCCGATCAGGAAATAGATATGGGCGAAGCCCCACAGCCACCAGGCGATCGCGCCGCGGAGCTTAATCCAGCCGAAGTCGATCACCGCGCGCCGCTTGCCGATCGTCGCGAGGTCTCCGGCGTGCTTGTAGCGGAAAGGGGGCGGCGCGGTCTCGCCGGCGAGCCTCGCCCGGATCACTTTGGCGACATAGGCGCCTTCCTGCTTGGCGGCCGGCGCGATGCCCGGAACGGGCCGTCCGTCCGAACGCGCGACGGTCGCTGCGTCGCCGATCGCGAAGATCTCCGGATGGTCCGGGACGGTGAGGTCCGGTTCGACCTTCAGGCGCCCGGCCCGGTCGGCCGGCGCGTCGAGCCATTGCGCAGCGGGCGAGGCCTGCACCCCCGCCGCCCAGATGATCGTCGCCGCGGCCAGGGTCTTGCCGCCATAGACGACGCCCTCGGCCGTGCATTCGGTGACCGCCTGTCCCAGCTCGACCTCGACCCCAAGCCGTTCGAGCGAACGCTGCGCATAGGCCGACAAGTCCGGCCTGAAGGCGGGAAGCACGCGCGGACCCGCCTCGATCAGGACGATCCGCGTCTTTTGCGTATCGATATTGCGGAAGTCCCCAGGCAAAGTGGCCCGCGCCAGCTCGGCGATCGTTCCGGCGAGCTCAACGCCGGTCGGGCCGGCGCCGACGATGACGAAGGTCATGAGCGCCGCCCGCTTTGTCTCGTCGTCCTCCTGCTCGGCCCGCTCGAAGGCGATGAGAATGCGGCCTCTGATCGTGGTCGCGTCTTCGAGCGTCTTCAGACCCGGAGCGGAAGGCTCCCAATCGTCGTGGCCGAAATAGGCGTGCCGCGCGCCGGTCGCCAGCACCAGCGTGCCGTAAGCCAGCATCGAACCGTCATCGAGCCGGACGACGCGAGCAGCCTTGTCGACGGCCTCGACGGAGGCGAGCACAGTCGTCACCTCGCGGCGCTTGCGCAAGAGGTGCCGGATCGGCCAGGCGATCTCCGACGGCGCCAGCGAGGCGGTCGCGACCTGATAGAGAAGCGGCTGAAACAGGTGATGATTGCGGCGGTCGACCATCGTGATGCGGACCGGGGCTCCGGCGAGACGATGAACGGTCTCGAGCCCGCCGAATCCGGCGCCGACCACGACCACGTGATGAAGGCTTACGTGATCGTCCGCCCCGACATTGGACGTCATCCTGAAGCGCCCTCCACTCGAGGCGGCGTCGATCAGCCGCTGCAGGTCAAAGCGTGGCGGCCACCCGCGGCGAAGCCCTACTCGGACTGACGAAAGTTGCGGATGTGCTCGAACGACACCGCGATGATGATAAAGGCGCCGACGAAGGCGCCCTGCCAGAAGGCGTTGATGCCGAGAAGGCCGAGGCTGTTGCGGATGACCTCGATCAGGGCCGAGCCGACCAGCGCGCCGAACGCCGTGCCGACGCCGCCGGCGAGATTGGCGCCTCCGATGACGGTCGCGGCGATCACCTGCAGCTCCATGCCGGCGCCGAGATTGGTGGTGACGGCGCCGAGCCATCCCGTTTCGATGATTCCGGCGATGCCGGCCGACAGCGAGGAAATCATATAGACGGCGAGCTTGACCCGGCGCACGGGGACGCCGGTCAGGATCGCTGCCTTCTCGTTGCCGCCGATGGCGAAGACATAGCGCCCGAATCGCGTCCAGCGCAGCATGAACCCGGTGATGAGCGCGAGCACGATCATGTAGATGACCGGGTTCGAGATGCCGAACAGGAACGCGCCCCCGCCGAGGAAGAGGAGCTTGCTATGGTCGGGGCCGAACTGGAAGACGACGGTGTTGTTGGAGGCGACCATCGCCAGCGAGCGCGCGATCGAGAGCATCGCGAGCGTGACGACGAATGGCGGAATGCCGACATAGGCGATCAGCACGCCGTTGAACGCGCCGATGAGGAGCGCCGTGCCGATCGCCGCAGCGATGCCGATCTCGATATTGTAGCCCGCATGCATCACCACCGCGAGAATCATGCTGCAGAGGCAAAGCACGGAGCCCACCGAGAGATCGATGCCCCCGGTGATGATCACGACCGTCATGCCGAGCGCGATCACCGCGACGAAGGTGAAGTTGCGCGTGATGTTGAAAAGATTGTTGGGCGTGGCGAAGGAGTTCGTCGCAAAGGTCAGGAAAATGCAGGCCGCGATCAGCGCCAGGAATACCCAGAAGGCCTGGCGCGACGCGAGCCAGGAGAGCCAGGTGTGCTCCTGATGTTGGATCGGAACGTCGAGCTCGATTGCCATGGTTCAAACCCTGAATGCCGGTCGCGGCGGCGCCGTCCCGCCGCCGCTAGAATGCGTTGTCGATGGCGCCCGTGATCAGGCCCGTGATTTCCTCGGGCGAGCTCCTGGCGATCGGCTTGTCGGCCACTTTCCGGCCCCTGCGCAGCACGACGATGCGATCGGAGACGGCGAAGACGTCCGGCATGCGGTGGCTGATCAGCACAATCGCGATGCCGCCGTCGCGCAAGCGCTGGATGAGGCTCAGCACTTCGGCGACCTGCCGCACCGATATGGCCGCGGTCGGCTCGTCCATCAGGATGATCTTGGCTTGCGACAGGCGCGTGCGCGCGATCGCGACCGCCTGGCGCTGGCCGCCGGACATCTGCCGCACGAGGTCGCGCGGACGGGTCTCGGATTTGAGTTCGGTGAAAATTTCCCCCGCGCGCCGATACATCGACGCGTAGTCGAGGACTTTGAACGGACCGGCGCCTTTGCGCATTTCGCGGCCAAGAAACACGTTCGCAGCCGCGGTCAGGTTGTCGCAGAGCGCGAGGTCCTGGTGCACGATCTCGATGCCGTGCTGCTGCGCCTCGATCGGCTTGTGCAGCACCAGCTCGCGGCCTTCCATGCGCATCGCCCCGTGCGAGGGGCGGAAATCGCCAGCGATGATTTTGACCAGCGTCGACTTGCCGGCGCCGTTGTCGCCCATGAGCCCCACGACTTCGCCGGGCTCCAGCGTGAGCGACACGTCGTTGACGGCCTGGATGGCGCCGAAATGCTTGGAGACATTCTCCAGTTCGAGGATCGCCATGCCTCCGCCCGCTCCCCTTCGACGCAATGGTCCGCGTTTTAGGCGGTTGTCCGAACCGCGCCTTCCTTACGAATTACCGGCCCGCTGTATACCGGTCAACGCTGGCGCGAGATTAGGCAATCGCGCTCGGCCGGGGGCTACCGAGGGCCAAACCGTCGAGTGGGCGCCAGATATCGTTTGACGGGCGAGCGCCCCAAAGGCAAGAATACACGCGCAATCGTGTCGTGGGCCGGCGGGGCGGCGTAGCCGTCAGAGTCGGGCGATGCCTTGAAACCATCGTAGGAAGTCTAAGGCGCTCAGCGAAAACTCGCGTGACGCCGAACACGGGAGGAAGGCTATGAAGAAGGTCGCATTCGCTTTGGCCGCCGCGGCGCTGACTCTGTCGGCAGGATCCGCGCTGGCGCAGAAGAAGCAGCTCGTCATCGTCGTCAAGGGCCTCGACAATCCGTTCTTCGAGGCAATTCACCAGGGCTGCGAGAAGTGGAACAAGGAGAACGCCAGCTCGCCTTACCAATGCTTCTATACCGGCCCGGCGTCGACGTCGGACGAAGCGGGCGAAGCGCAGATCGTCAGCGACATTCTCGGCAAGTCCGACACCGCAGCGGTCGCCATCTCTCCGTCGAACGCGCCAATGATCGCCAACACCATCAAGTCCGCCAATCCGAAAATCCCGATCATGACGGTCGACGCCGACCTCAAGAAGGAAGATTCGGCGGTGCGCCAGACCTATCTCGGCACCGACAATTATCTGATGGGCTACAAGCTCGGCGAGTATCTGAAGAAAGCCAAGCCGAACGGCGGCCAGGTCTGCTTCATCGAAGGCAACGCCGCGGCCGACAACATCCTTCGCCGCGCGTCCGGCTCGCGCGACTCCCTCTCCGGCAAGAAAGGCCTCGACAAGCTGAACGGCGAGGGCGGCTGGACCGAAATCGCGGGCTGCCCGGTCTTCACCAATGACGACGGAGCCAAGGGCGTGCAGGCCATGTCCGACATCCTGACCGCCAATCCGAAGCTCGACGCGTTCGTGATCGAGGGCGGCTGGCCGCTGTTCGGCGCGCCGCAGCCCTATCGGCAGCTCACCGATCAGTTCAAGGACCAGATCGCCAAGAAAGAGCTCGTGATCGTCGCCGCGGACACGATCGGAGACGAGGTCCCGATCGCCAAGGAGGGCCGTGTCGAGGCGCTGGTCGGCCAGCGTCCGTTCGAGATGGGCTATAAGGCGCCGTCGGTGATGATCGACCTCATTAATGGCAAGAAAGTCGACGATCCGGTGTTCACCGGGCTCGACGAATGCACCAAGGCGACGGCGGACACCTGCATCCAGAGGTGAAAGCTGCGCCGCGAGGCGCAACAATGACCGGGAGGGGCTGAAGGCGCCTCCCGACTTTCTGCTCGAAGGCTCCTGAGAGCGTGGCCAGCCGAGCCATCCGCCGGGTCACGCAAAGCTCCGGAACCCCAGTCATGCGGCGCTACCGGATTGCAGTCATTCCCGGCGACGGCGTCGGCAACGAGGTCATCCCCGCTGGCCTCGAGGTTCTCGAGGCCCTCGCCGAGCGCGAGCGCGGGTTCGAATGGAGTTTCGAACGGTTCGACTGGGGATCGGACCATTATCGCGCGACCGGGCTGATGATGCCGCCCGACGGGCTTGATCAGATCCGGGGCTCGGACGCGATCTATTTCGGGGCGGTCGGCTCGCCGGGCGTGCCCGATCACGTCAGCCTCTGGGGCCTCAGGCTGGCGATCTGCCAGCCGTTCGATCAATACGCCAATGTCCGCCCCGTACGTGTGTTGCCGGGGATCGTGAGCCCGTTGCGCGCGGTCAGCGGTCCGGAGCTCGATTGGGTGATCGTGCGCGAGAATTCGGAGGGCGAATATGCCGGCGCCGGCGGGCGTGTGCATCGAGGCCTGCCTTCGGAAGTCGCGACCGACGTAACGATCATGACCCGCGCCGGGGTGGAACGGATTTTCCGCTTCGCCTTCGCGCTGGCGCGCTCGCGCCCGCGAAAATTGCTCACCACCGTGACCAAGTCGAACGCGCAGCGTCACGCCATGGTGATGTGGGACGAGATCGGCGCGGAGATCGCGCGCGAATTCGCCGATGTGGCGTGCGACAAAATGCTGGTCGATGCGATGACGATGCGCATGACGCTCAGGCCCCAGAGCCTCGACACCATCGTCGCCTCGAACCTTCATGCGGACATTCTGTCCGATCTCGCCGCGGCGCTGGCCGGCTCGCTCGGGATCCCGCCGACCGCCAATCTGAACCCGGAGCGCCGGTTCCCCTCGATGTTCGAGCCGATCCACGGCTCGGCCTTCGATATCGCCGGCAAGGGAATCGCCAATCCGGTCGGCTCGTTCTGGACCGGAGCGATGATGCTGGAGCATCTCGGCGAAAAGGCCGCCGCTGATCGCCTGATGCGGGCGATCGAGCGCGTGACCGCGGACCCTTCGCTGCACACGCCCGACCTCGGCGGCCAAGCGACGACGCGCGCAGTGACCGACGCCGCGATCGCGGCGATCCGGGGAGAAAACCTCTAGCCAGCCCGCAAGCCATCCCGCCGGCTTCGCCGTTGCCAATCCCTGCCGGACGCGACA
Organism: uncultured Alphaproteobacteria bacterium; assembly: GCA_963721905.1. GTDB lineage: Bacteria > Pseudomonadota > Alphaproteobacteria > Rhizobiales > Beijerinckiaceae > Roseiarcus. The sequence continues at coordinate 296,409 of CAVRMF010000011.1, read as the reverse complement.
ATCTGTCCCCGTCCTTCGTCCCGCGAAGGTCGAGCGCGAGGGCGCCGCCCAATGGCACATGGACTCGTCATCGTCACCGGAGGCGCGCGCGGCATTGGCGCTGCGATCTCGAGGAAGCTCGCCGCCGACGGCTATGCCATCGCGGTCAATTTCGCTTCTGATGAGCGCACGGCGGAAACGACCGTCGCGGCCATCCGTGCGGCCGGCGGCGCGGCTGAGGCCTTTCGCGCTGACGTCGGCGATCCCGTCGCGATCCCGAGGCTCTTTGAGGAAGCGACGGCTGCGCTCGGTCCGCTCGCGGGCCTCGTCAACAACGCCGGCATCGGCGGGGCCGCCGTGCGGATCGACGAGCGAGACCCGGCGGAGCTCGCGCGGCTCTTTCAGGTCAACGTGATCGGCACGATCCTCTGCTGCAAGGAGGCGGTGCGCCGGCTCTCGACCCGGCACGGCGGAAAGGGCGGCTCGATCGTCAACGTCTCGTCGATCGCGGCTCGGCTTGGCGGCCTGCCGGGCCTCGCGCCCTATGCCGCATCGAAGGGCGCCGTCGAGAGCTTCACCCGCGGTCTCGCCAACGAGGTCGGGCGCGAAGGCGTTCGCGTCAACGCAGTCGCGCCCGGAATGGTCGCGACCGACATGTCCAGGCCTCTCCTGGCGGACCCGGCGACCGCAGAGCGGATTGCCTCAATGACGCCGCTCGGCCGCATCGGCGCGCCCGAGGACATCGCCGAAGCCGTCGCCTGGCTAATCTCGCCCGCCTCGGGCTTTGTGACCGGCAGCGTGCTCACCGCCTCGGGCGGGCGGTAGAGTTTACTATGGGCAGAAGGCGAGCGGACCGAGCACCTTCCACACCTCAGGAACCCCCAACATGAGCGACGCCGCCATTCCTGCCGACGATCCCAACCGCAAGCTGACGGTCGCCGACCCGGACACTCCCACGGTGCGCCATGTCGCGGTCGTGGGCGACACCTACAGCATCCTCGTTTCTGGGGCTGAGACCGCCGGGCGATACTGCCTGATCGACATGATCGTGCCCGACGGCGGAGGCCCGCCTCCGCACCGCCACGATTTCGAAGAGATGTTCACGCTGCTCGAGGGCGAGCTCGAGTTCACCTTCCGCGGCGAAACTAAGACCGTGCGGGCGGGATCGACCGTCAACGTCCCGGCCAACGCGCCGCACGTGTTCAGGAACGCCTCCGGGGCGCCCGTACATATGCTGTGCCTCGCGGCGCCTGCGGGGCTGGAAGAATTTTTTCTCGAAATCGGCGATCCGTTGGAGAGCCGCACGTCGCCGCCCCCCAAGCTCGACAAGGCGCACATGGAAGAGCGGATCAAGAAGATCAGGGCGCTCGCCCCGAAATACCGCACGGAGCTTTTGATCCCTTGAACCGCAAGGTTCTGGGCCTCCGGCGCTCGGTAGGGCTGCTTTCCCCTCTCCCCTTGCGGGCCTTGCGGGAGAGGGGTCAGGGGTGAGGGGTCCACGCCCCAAGGCGTGCGGTCCAGAGGCGCTAGCGCGCCGGACCCCTCATGCGGCCGGCCAACGGGCGTTCGAAAGAACGCCCGTCTTTCGACGGGCTATGGCCGGCCCCCTTCTCGCGCAAGGGGAGAAGGGGGCGCTTGTCCGGCCGGGCGTTGAGCCTTACGGTTCCTGAACAGCATCGATCAGTCGCCAAGCGCGACATCCCTGGGAGGAGACTTCATGACCGACTATGTCGTCGTCGGCGCCGGCTCGGCCGGCTGCGTGCTCGCCGCGCGCCTCAGCGAGGACCCTGCAGCCCATGTGACGCTGATCGAGGCCGGCGGCCCGGACAGCGCGCAGGAGATCCATATTCCCGTCGCCTTCCCGCAGCTGTTCAAATCGCAATATGACTGGGACTATGCCAGCGAACCCGAGCCGGGGCTCTCCGGCAAGCGCGTCTACCTGCCGCGCGGAAAAGTCCTCGGCGGTTCGAGCTCCATGAACGCCATGGTCTACATTCGAGGCAACCGCGCCGATTACGACGGCTGGGCGGTGGGCGGCGCGAAAGGCTGGAGTTACAACGAGGTTCTTCCCTATTTCATCAAAGCGGAGGCCAACGAGCGCGGCGAGGACCAGTTCCATGGCAAGCTCGGACCGCTTTCGGTCTGCGAGGGACGCTCGCGCAATCCCCTGATGGACGCTTTCGTCGAGGCTGCGGTCGAGGCGGGCTACGTCAGGAACCCGGATTTCAACGGCTCAACCCAGGAGGGCGTCGGGCTCTTTCAGAACACCCAGCGTAACGGCATGCGCTGCAGCGCCGCCGCGGCCTATTTGCATCCCGCGATCGGCAGGCCCAATCTCAAGGTGATCACCGGCGCGCACGCCACGCGGATCCTGTTCGACGGCAAGCGCGCGAGCGGCGTCGAGATCGCGGTCGACGGCCGCCTCGAGGAGGTCCGCGCCGACAAGGAAGTGATCCTCTCCGCCGGCGCCTACAATTCCCCGCAGCTGCTCATGCTGTCGGGAATAGGACCTGCGGCGGACCTCGCGATGCTGCAGATACCGGTGCGCGCGGACCTGCCGGTCGGGGTCGGGCTGCAGGACCACCCGATGACGCTCATGACCTGGTACACCGACACCGAAACCCTGATGAGCGCGCTCACCCCCGAGAATGTTGGGCTCTTGCAGAGCGAAGGCCGAGGGCCCTTGACGTCGAACATCGGTGAGGCCGGCGGCTTCTTCCGCACCCGCCCCGGGCTCGAGGCGCCGGACGTCCAGTTCCACGCCGCCCCGGTCATGTTCTATGAGGAGGGCATGGGCCTTCTCACCGCCCACGCCTTCGGTTATGGCCCCTGCGTCCTGAAGCCGATGAGCTGCGGCAAGCTTTCGCTCAGAAGCGCCAACCCGTTCTCGAAGCCGCGGATCGTGCACAATTACTTCGCTGCGCCCGAGGACCGGCAAAGCATGATCGAGGGCATTCGCATCGGCCTCGAGATCGCGGCGCAGCCGGCGCTCAGCGCGCATATCAAGGCGCCGCATCTCACGCCGAAATCCAAGTCTGAATTGGACGTGTGGGCGCATATCCAGAAAGAGACCCAGACCGTGTACCACCCGACCAGCACCTGTGCGATCGGACCGGTGGTGGACCCCGAGCTCAAGGTGCACGGGTTCGACAGCCTTCGCGTGGTCGACGCCTCGGTGATGCCGAGCGTCGTGCGCGGCAACACCAACGCGCCTACGATCATGATCGCCGAACGCGCCGCGGATCTGATCCGCGGCGTCGCAGGCGTGGGCGCGCGGCCGCAGTGAGGAACCGCTCCGGCGGATTTCAACTGCGCGGGAGCCGACGCGTTGACAAGGCGACACTTGGTGGCTGCCCTGACGCGTGAAAAGCGAAAGCGGATCCCGGATTGATCCGACTAATGACGCGGGAGGGCGCAATGACGACAGCCGACCGGCGCCGGCGGACGCGCCGCGCCGCCTTCGACGGCGATCCGCTGGACCTCTTGATCGTCGGCGCCGGGTTCGCTGGCCTGTACATGCTGATCAAGGCCCGCCGCATGGGCCTCAATGCGCTGGCGATCGAGGCGGCCTCCAGCGTCGGCGGCACTTGGTATCACAACCGTTATCCCGGCGCTCGCGTCGACATCCAGAGCCTGGAGTATTCGTACAGCTTCGATGAGGCGCTGCAGCAGGAATGGCGTTGGAACGAGCGCTACGCGTCGCAGCCCGAACTGTTGCGTTATGCCAATCACGTGGCTGACCGCTTCGCCCTACGCAACGATATCCTTTTCGAGACGCGGCTCACGGAAGCGATTTGGGACGAGGCGAGCGGACGCTGGCAGGCGGCGGCGCAGACGGGCCAGCGATGGTCTGCGCGATACCTCGTGATGGCGACCGGGCCGCTATCGACGCCCAGCACGCCGGCGTTCGACGGCCTCGATACGTTCGCCGGCGCGATCTACCACACTGCGGACTGGCCCCATGAGCCAGTGGATTTCACCGGCCAACGCGTCGGCGTGATCGGCACCGGCTCCTCGGGCGTTCAGGTCATTCCGGCGATCGCTCGGCAGGCGCGCGAACTGACCGTGTTCCAGCGTACGGCGGCCTACGTGGTGCCGGCGCACAATGGCCCGCTCGACCCGGCCTTCGAGGCGCGCATCAAGTCCGACTACGCCGGTTTTCGCCAGCGCAATCGCCGGATGGGCATCGGGTTCGGAAGCGAGACGCCTCCGAACATGGTGTCGGCGCTCGCGGTGACCGCCGAGGAACGCGACGCGCGGTTCGAGGAGCGCTGGCGCATGGGCGGCTTCGCGTTCTTCGGCGCCTTCAACGACATCATGGTCGACGAGCGCGCCAATGCCCTCGCCGCGGAGTTCGTTCGCGGCAAGATCCGCGAGACCGTTCAGGATCCCGAGACGGCGCGTCTCCTCTCGCCCAGGCAAACGATAGGCTGCAAGCGTCTGTGCGTGGATAGCGGCGGGTATTATGAGACCTTCAACCAGCCGCACGTGCGGCTGGTTGACGTGGGCGACCTGCCGATCGAGCGAATCACGCCGCGCGGCGTTGTGGCGGGCGGGCGCGAGCATGCGCTCGACGCGCTCGTGCTCGCGACCGGCTTCGACGCGGTCACGGGCACGCTGACGCGGTTGGCGCTGAAAGGTCGCGGCGGCCTGCCGATTCAGCATAAGTGGCGCGCGGGGCCGCTCAACTACCTCGGACTGACCACGGCTGGGTTCCCCAATCTCTTCAACGTGGCGGGCGCAGGCAGCACCTCGGCCTTCACTAGCGTGATCCTCTCGATCGAGCACCACATCGACTGGATCAGCGACTGCATCGCCTGGCTCGACGCGCACGGCTTGAAGACGATCGAAGCCACCGAAGAGGCCGAGGCCGCCTGGATGGAATATGTGCAGGCCGTGGCGCGGCAGACGGTGTTCTTGACCTGCAACTCCTGGTACTTGGGCGCCAACATCCCCGGCAAGCCGCGCCTTTTCATGCCGCTGGCCAGCGGATTTCCCGCCTACGCCGAGCGCTGCGCAGAGGTGGCCGCTGCCGGCTACGAAGGGTTCAGGCTCGCTTGATCGGCAATGCCTCCCGAAGTCATATGACGCGCGCGCCGGCCGCCCCGCGGCCAGCGCGCAACTCAAAGGGGACAAATGTCTTGAACCGAAGTGGAATGACGGCGACCCGCCGACCTTGCCGCAGGACGGATCCGCGCCCATGCGCAACGCGGATGTCGGAGTGCGCAGATCCTCACTCGCGCGACTGACCCTTACTCGCGCGAGGCCTCGAACACGATGAACTGGAGTGGCGTCACGCCGGCGCCGAATTCGTCGCGCAGCGTTTGCCTCACCACCCCGACCAGCTTTTCGGGCCCGACTCCGCGCGACTGGATCTGCTCGACAAGCGGGCTGCCGCGAACCAGTCCGTTGGCGAAGGCGTCGAAATCCGCGATTGTCCCTTGAGTGCGGACGACGTCGATGCGAAGTCCGGCGAATCCATTTGCGAGCAACGACGCCTTGATCGGATCGAGCGCGGCATAGCCGAAGGGCACATTGAGAAAGGGCGGCGGGTCGGATGCGAAGGCGCTGCGCAACGCGGCGCCGACGATGCGGGCGAAAGGATTGTGATCTACCGCATCCCACACGCTGAACACATAGCGTCCGCCCGGCTTCAACACGCGGCGCGCTTCGCGATAGGCCGTCTCCTTGTCGGGGTAGAACATCACACCGAATTGGCAGACCATCGCGTCGAACTCCCCGTCGGCGAAGGGAAGCGCCGTCGCGTCGGCCGGCTGGAACATGACGGCCTCGCCTGGCCGGAATTTCCGGCCGGCCGTATCGAGCATCGCGGGGTTGAGATCGGTCGCGACGATCTCGGCCGCGGCCGGAAGGAGGTCGCGCAACCGTCGCGTGACGATGCCGGTGCCGGCCGCGGTCTCGAGCACCCGCGAGGGCTCGAACGACGCGACCTGCGTTGCGACGAGATCGGCCGGGCGCGCGAAAATGACGGGCCCCATGCCCTGGTCGTAGTGCTCGGGGATGGAGCCGACGAAGCGGGTCGGGTCATCGCGCATGGGGTCTCTCTCTGTTCGGGCGCCGCCGCCAATCCGCGGCGCCTTGGCGACAATGTCAACCACCACCGCGACCCGCAGCAAAAGATCGTTCCGGCTTAAGCGAGCCGCACACGCGCCTGCTGCTCTATCGCCCCGCGCCGTCCTCGCCTTCCGTCGCCGTTTGTAGAAGGCGGTCGACAGCCTCCGGCTCGGTCGGGAAGCCGGCCTCGATCCAGAGATCGCGAAACGCGCTGAGGATCTCCCCCACCCGGGGGCCGCTTGCAAAGCCCCGCGCCGCGAGATCCGCCCCCCCGACCGGAAGTTTTGGCTCCGGCGTCTGGGCGAGGAACCGGTCGGCCTGGGCGAAGGCGACATCGTCGGCGCTCGCTGCCGATTCGGCCTGGGCGAGCAGGAGCGCGTCATGCGCGGCGCGGCGCTTGGCCGCGAACAGCAATGCTCGGAGGCCGCGAACGTCCGGCGGCGCCTCGATTCCGTGCAATGGCGTCATCGCCGAGGCCGCCGAGGCGAGGCGCCGCCACTCGGCGTTGGCGAGCCGTAGCCGCTCGTGAAGACGGTCGGCGTCCTCGGAGATCACGACGGCGAGCGCCGCGAGGCGCAAGAGCGCGTCGGGCTCGGCGCCGCGAGCCTCTTCGATTGCGATGAGACGCGCGAGCCTGCCGGGATAGGCCATTCCGCCGAACAGCGGCCCCAGGAATCCGCTGTCGCCCATCGCGCGCACGATCGCCGCCGCATGAGGCGCGACGAGGAGCTTGAGGCATTCGGCGCGCAGGCGCTCGCGCGAAAGCCGGGCCATGCCGGCGCGCCCGCGTATGGTTGCCTCGAGCCCCCCGCGATCGACGGCGCCGTTGCCGAATCGCGCGGAAAAGCGGAAGAACCGCAGAATGCGAAGATAGTCCTCGCGGATGCGCTCATCGGCGTCGCCGATGAAGCGGACGCGGCCCGAGGCGAGGTCATCGAGTCCGCCGAGCGAATCATGGACGCGGCCCTCCGAGTCAAGCGAGAGCGCATTGATGGTGAAATCGCGCCGGCGCGCGTCGGCCGAAAAATCTCGGCCGAACGCGACCTTGGCGTGCCGTCCGTCAGTCTCCACGTCCTCGCGCAAGGTGGTGACCTCGATCGGCCGGCCGCTCACGATCAAGGTGACGGTGCCGTGTGCGACGCCCGTCAGCGCGACCTTGAATCCCGCCTTCCGCCCGCGGCGGATCACTTCGTCCGGGGTCGCGGTCGTGGCGAGATCGAAATCGAGCGCCTTCTCGCCGAGCGCGAGGTCGCGCACCGCCCCGCCGATCAGCCGCGTCTCCTCGCCCTGGCCGTTGAGCGCTTCGAGCGCCTTCGCCAGCGGACCCCGCCTCAGCGGCGCAAGATCCTCGAGCCTTCCGTCCTTCAGGCCCGGCAGAGCCGTCATTCGATCCGCCCCGGGACCAGAACCCCGTTTTCCTCATGCGCCGGCACATAGACGCCTTGGCCGCGCGGCGCGAAAGCATCGAGGATCACCAGGCCGAGGACCACGGCGGCGAGCCCGATCAGCGTCATGATCGACACGCGAAAACCGGTCCAGTGTTGGACTTCGAGCGGATAGCGAGCCCTGAGGATGAGGTAGATCGCGTAGGCCGCGAAGGGGACCAGGAACAACGCGAGCGGCTCGAGCACTTCCCGCGCCATCAGGAAAACAGCCTCTCGTACAGGTTCCGCAAGATGCCGGCGGTCGCGCCCCAGATATAGTGGCCCTCATGCGGCATGACGTAGAACTTTCGCATCCTCCCCTGCCATTCGCGCTCGTCGAGCCGGTGATTGGTGGGGTCCATCAGAAAGGCGAACGGGGTTTCGAACACTTCGTCGACTTCGAGCGGATTGACCGTCGGCGCGAACGAGGGGTCGATCAGCGCGACCAGCGGCGCGATGCGAAACCCGGTGCCGGTGAGGTAAGAGTCGAGCCAGCCGAGAGGCTCGACGAACCGCTTCTCGAGGCCGATTTCCTCGTGCGCTTCGCGGAGCGCCGCCTCGCCCGTCGTCTCGCCCGGATCGATTTTCCCGCCGGGAAAGGCGATCTGGCCGGAATGGGCGCGCAAGTGCGAAGCGCGAAGGGTGAGCAGCACGGTGAGGCCTTGCGGCCGCGCGATGATGGGCGCGAGCACTGCGGCCGGACGCGCGAGCGCCAGCACGTCGGCGCCCGGAGGCGGTCCGGTCAAGGCGAAGTCGCCGGCCCTCGGCGCGATGGCCTCAAGCGCGTCGACGGCGAGTTCGGGCCCAAGCTTTCTCCGCGCCAGCGCGCGCAAGGTCCCGGCGTCGAGATCGGACGGGGAAAGCGCGCTCAAAGGCCCTCGATCTCGCTGGCGAGGCACATCGGGAAGAACACGCCGCGCGACCGCACGCCGAACCACGCCTCCTCCCGCCAGCGTTCGGTCGTCCCCAACGCCACAAGATCATAGTAGAGCGACCGCTTCACCAGCGCCCAGAGATTGTCGCGAACGCGGACATAGGGCTTCAGGCCCTCAGCCGCCCCATGCTCGAAGCGAAGCGGATGCTGATCGTCGACCGTCGCCATGTCGTCCACATTGGTTCGAAAGGTCAGACCGATGTCGGCGCCTTCGCCCTCGACCTTGAGCTCGACGGCCAGGAACGGAGCGTCGTCAACCTTGAGGCCGACCTTCTCCACCGGCGTCACCAGGACATAGCGGTCGCCGTCCTTGCGCAAAATTGATGCGAAAAGCTGCACCAGCGGAAGGCGGCCGATCGGCGAGCCGCAATAAAACCATGTTCCGTCGGCAGCGATGCGCATGTCGATATCGCCGCAGTCGGGCGGATCCCAAAGGTGCACCGGAGCCGGGCCGCGCTTGCCGCGGCCGGCAGCCTCCGAGAGCCCCCTCAGCGCCTGCTCGGGGGACTTGGCGGGGTCCGCTATGGTCTGGCGTGGGTTTACGGGCAGTTCTGACATCGGCATGATACGTGCTTCGCCGGAGGGACGCCCGCCAATCTAGTGCGCCCGGCGTGAAAGCGAAACCGGACGCGAGGCGCTGCGGCGCAAAGGACAACCGAATGACTGTGACCGATACCCTTAGCCCCAGTCTCCTGACGCGCGACGTCGATGCAACGCTCGAGCGGATCGCCGCGGCGCGCGCGGAAATCAGCGCCGTCATCTTCGGCCAGGAGCGGGTGGTCGATCTGACGCTCGCCATTCTTCTGGCCGGAGGACACGGGCTTCTGATTGGCGTCCCCGGCCTCGCCAAGACGAAACTCGTCGAGACACTGGGGATTGTCGTCGGCCTCGACGCGCTGCGCGTCCAATTCACCCCCGACCTGATGCCGTCCGACATCCTCGGCTCCGAGGTGATGGAGGAAGGGCTCGACGGCAAGCGCGTCTTCCGTTTCATCCGGGGCCCCATCTTCGCGCAGCTCCTGATGGCGGATGAGATCAACCGCGCGAGCCCGCGGACGCAGTCCGCCCTCCTGCAGGCGATGCAGGAACACCATGTCACCGTCGCCGGCGCGCGGCATGACCTGCCGAGCCCGTTTCATGTGCTGGCGACGCAGAACCCGCTCGAGCAGGAGGGGGCCTATCCGCTCCCGGAGGCGCAGCTCGACCGCTTCCTCCTGCAGGTCGACGTCGGCTATCCCGACCGTGCGGCCGAGCGCCGCATCCTCATCGAAACGACAGGGGATCGCGAGACGAGGCCGAGACCGGTCATGTCGGCCGAAGACCTGCTGGAGGCGCAGCGCATCGTCCGCCGCGCTCCGATCGGCGATCGGGTCGTCGAGGCGATCCTCGACCTCGTGCGCGCGGCGCGCCCCGGCGAGGGCGACCCGGAGCTGACCAAGGGGATCGGCTGGGGGCCGGGACCGCGCGCCGCGCAGGCGCTGATGCTGGCCGCCCGCGCCCGGGCGCTGGTCGACGGACGGCTCTCGCCCTCGCTCGAGGACATCGCCGCGCTGGCGGAGCCGGCTCTCAAGCACCGCATGGCGCTCACTTTCGCCGCCCGCGCCGAGGGCGAAACCACCACCGCGGTGATTGCGCGCCTTGTCGCAAAGTTCGTTCAATGACTCCCCGCAGGCGTCGTTCGCCGCAATGACGATCTCCCCCTCCATCCGTCAGGACGCGGCGACGCTGTCCGCCCGCCTGCCGAGCCTCGTGATCGTGGCGCGCAAGGTCGCGCAGACCGTCCGCCACGGCGTTCATGGGCGCCGCCGCGCCGGATCGGGCGAAACCTTCTGGCAATTCCGGCCGTTCGTGTCGGGGGAGCCGTCCTCGCGCGTCGACTGGCGGCGATCGGCGCGCGAAGCGCACGCTTTTGTGCGCGAACGCGAATGGGAGGCTGCTCATACGGTCTGGATCTGGTTCGACCGGTCGGCGTCGATGCGCTTCGGATCGAGCCTCTCGCAAACGACGAAAATCGACCGTGCAGCAATGCTCGCTCTTGCCTTCGCGGATCTTTGCGTGCGCGGCGGCGAGCGCGCCGGTCTTCTCGGACTGACCCGCCCGCTTGCATCGCAGGGGGTGATCGAGCGCTTCGCTGAGGCGATCGCAACCGACGAGCGCCTTCATGGCGCCTCTGAAGCCGGCTTGCCGCCGCTGGCGCCCGCGCCCTCCCGTTCGATGGCGCTGCTCGTGGGCGACTTTCTTGGCGAACCCGAAAAGACTGAGCAGGCGATGCGCGCGGTCAGCGCCGAAGGCGCCATCGGTGAGCTCGTTTTGATCGTGGATCCGATCGAGGAGGTCTATCCGTTCTCCGGCAATGTCGAGTTCCTCCATCCAGGCGGGGCGGACCGGCTCGTGATCCCAAGGGCGCAGAATCTGCGCGAGGCCTATCTCGGCCGGCTCGCCGCGCACCGTGACGCGCTGCGGCGGATTTGCGGGCGCCTCGGATGGGGCATGATCCTCCACCGCACCGATGCGTCCGCGGCGGAAGTGCTTCTGGCGCTGCGCGTGCGGCTGTCGACGCCCGAGTTCGGCGAAACCCGGAGCGCCTGATCGATGTTGGGCCTGCCCCTCGCCTTTGCCGCGCCCGCTGTGCTGGCGGCCCTCGTTGGCCTCGCGGCGCTCTACTTCCTCCTGCGCGTCACGCCGCCGAGGCCGAGACAAACGTTGTTTCCGCCGCTCCGCCTCCTCATCGGCCTCGACCCCAAGGATACCGAGCCGGCGCGGACGCCATGGCCGATCTTGGCGCTGCGCCTTACGATCGGCGCGCTGATCATTTTGGCCATGGCCGAGCCGCTATGGAACAGCCTCGCCGGCCTTGCCGGCTCGGGTCCGCTCCTCGTCGTCATCGACGACGGATGGGCGGCCGCGCCTGCCTTCGAAAAGCGCATCGACTACGCCCGGCAGCGGATGGAAGCCGCCGCCCGCGCCGGTCGGGCGGTCGCGGTCAAGCCGCTGTCGCAGGGCGCCGAAGCCATTGCGCCGCTCGACATGGCCGAAATCCAGGGACATCTGCGATCGCTCGCGCCCGTCCCGTACGCGCCCGCCCGCGAGGCCGCGCTGCCGGCTATCCAGCAATTTCTCGCGCAGGAACCGAAGACAGAGATTCTCTGGATCGCCGACGGGGTCGAACTCGGCGGCGCAAGCGGATTTGCGGCCAGGCTTCGGGCGCTCACGCGCTCGGTCGAGGTCGTGACCGACGGAACCGGCGCGCGCGCCATCGCCGGGGTCGATAACGAAGCGGGCGCTCTCGCCGTCCGGCTGACGCGCTCCGATCCTTTCGCGCCGGCCAAGGGGATGGTGCGGGCGCTCGACGCCCAGGGTCGCGAAGTCGGCCGCGCGCCCTTCGACTTCGGCGAGACTCTCCTCACCGAAGCGCGCTTCGACCTGCCTGTCGAGGTGCGCAACGACATATCGCGCGTCGTGATCGACGGCGAGCGTTCGGCGGGCGCGACCTGGCTCGTCGACGAGCGCTCGCGCCGCCGGCGGGTGGCGATCGCCTCGGGCGCAAGCGCCGACGTCGCCCAGCCGCTGCTCGCGCCGAACTACTATCTGAAACGTGCGCTGGAGCCTTTCGCCGACGTCAGCGAATGGCATGATTCTTCGAGCGATCCCATCGTTTCGCTGCTGGCGGAAAAGCCCTCGGTGCTGGCGCTGGCCGACATGAGCGTCGCCCCCGGGCCGGAGCGCGACGCCATTCTCCAGTTTCTGGACCAGGGCGGCGTCCTTCTGCGATTCGCCGGCACGCGGCTCGCCGCCGGGGACGACGATCTGACGCCGAGCGAGCTGAGGCGCGGCGGCCGCCTGCTGGGAGGCGCTCTCTCCTGGGAGACGCCGAAGCACATCGCGCCCTTCGAGGAAGGGAGCCCTTTCTATGGACTCGCCGCGCCCGACGAAGTGACGGTCCTGCGGCAGGTGCTGGCCGAGCCGGACGCCGCTCTCGCCAATAAGGTCTGGGCGCGGCTCGGCGACGGCACTCCGCTCGTGACCGCCGGACCGCGCGGCAAGGGCCTGATTGTCCTCTTCCATGTGACGGCCGACACGACCTGGTCAAATCTGCCGCTCTCGGGGCTGTTCGTCGACATGCTGCGCCGGATCGTCGCCAAGGCCGGCGCGCCGGCCGCGGCGGCGAACGCAAAGCCCGGAGAGCGCGCCGTAAGCCTGGCGCCCTGGCGGACGCTCAGCGGGTTCGGCGTTCTCGGGGCCCCGCCGGCCCAAGCCCAGCCGATCGGCGATGATTTTTCCGGCGTCGGCGATCCGCTGCATCCGCCCGGCTTCTACGGCGCGCAGGACTCGCTGAGCGCGGTCAACGCTCTCGCGCAGGGCCAGGCGCTTGCGCGCGCCGACTATGGCCCGCTGACCGTGCGCCAAGGCGCGCTCGCGATTGCGCCGCCGATCGATCTCCGCCGCTGGCTGCTGCCCGCCGCGCTGATCGGCCTCATGATCGATGCGCTGATCTCCGCCTGGCTCGCGGGCGGCGCGGCCTTCCGCCGCCGCAGCGCGGTTGCGGCGCTCGCGTTCGCCGTGGCGATCGGCGCTTTTTCCCTGCCCCATTCGAGCCAGGCAGCCGGCGCCGCCGGACCGAACGATATGGACGCGGCTCTTTCGACGCGCCTCGCGTATGTCGTGACCGGCGACGCGGCGGTCGACGAGACCTCGAAGCAGGGACTCATTGGACTGACGCGCGTGCTCGCTTCGCGCACCTCCGCCGAACTCGCCGAGCCGATCGCCGTCAACCCGGCGCGCGACGAGCTCGCCTTCTATCCGCTGATCTACTGGCCGATCGTCGCGGGCCAGTCCCAACCCCAGCCCGAAGCGCGCACCCGCATTGCCGCCTACATGAAGAACGGCGGCACCGTCGTCTTCGACACGCGCGACGCGCTCATTTCGCGTCCGGGCGGCGCTCCGACCGGGGCGGCGCTCTGGCTGCGCGCCCTGCTCGCGGGCGTGGACGTGCCGGAGCTTGAGCCGGTGCCGCGCGATCACGTGCTGACCAAGACCTTTTACCTTCTTGACCGCATCGTCGGCCGGACGGCGGTCGGGCAGACTTGGATCGAGGCGCTCCCGCCCGCCGATTCGAACGACAAGGGCAGGCCGGCGCGGGCGGGCGACGGGGTGTCGCCGATCATCATCGCCTCCGACGATCTGGCTGCGGCTTGGGCGACCGACGCCGAGGGGGCCCCGCTCTATCCGCTCATTCCGGGCGGGGCCCGCCAGCGCGAGCTCGCCTTCCGCAGCGGGATCAATCTCGTGATGTACACGCTCACCGGCAACTACAAGGCCGATCAGGTCCACGCGAAGGACATCATCGAAAGGCTCACCCGTTGAGCGTCTGGTCGATCGCCTTCTCTCCCTTCCTGCCGCCCTGGGCGATCATCGCGCTCTCGGCTGCGGCGCTCGCGATCACGATCGTTCTCGCGTGGCGTCACGTGCGCGGCGCCTGGCTCCGGGCGCTCGCCTTCGCGCTTCTCATTTTGGGCCTCTGCGATCCGAATCTGGTGCAGGAGAACCGGCGCCCGCTGAAAGACATCGTCGCCCTCGTCGTCGACCGCTCCGCCAGCCAGGACATCGGCGAGAGGCCAGGCCAGACCGACAAGGCGCGCGACGAACTGAAGGCGCGCCTCAACGCGCTCGGCGATGTCGATCTTCGCGTCGTCGAGACCTCCCGCCAGGAATCGGACACCGAGGGCACAAAGCTCTTCTCCGCGCTGCGCGGGGCGCTCTCGGACGCCCCGCCCGAGCGGGTGGGCGGCGCGATCATGATCACCGACGGCGACGTTCACGACATCCCAGGGACCGTCGCCGCGCTCGGCTTCGACGCGCCGCTGCATGCGCTGATCACCGGCCGCGAGGGCGAGCGGCAGCGCCGGATCGAACTCATCGAGGCGCCGCGATACGGGATCGTCGGCAAGGATCAGGTCATTGCGCTCCGCGTTCTCGACAGCGCGGACCACGGCGGGCCGGTCAGGCTCGCGGTGCGGCGCGACGGCGCGACGATCGCCGAGCTCGACGCCAAGGTCGGCGAACGGATCGACGTTGAGGCGACGATCGACCATGCCGGCCCCAATGTGATCGAGCTCGAGGTCGCCCCGGTCGAGGGCGAGCTCGCGACCGACAGCAACCGCGCGGTCGTCAATATCGAGGGCGTGCGCGACAAGCTGCATGTGCTGCTCGTCTCCGGCAAGCCGCATCCGGGCGAGCGGATGTGGCGCAATCTGCTTAAATCGGACCCGAACGTCGACCTGGTCCATTTCACCATTCTGCGGCCGCCGGAAAAGGGCGGCGACGGCACGCCGATCAACGAATTGTCGCTGATCGCCTTCCCGGTCGCCGATCTCTTCGGACGAAAGATCAAGGATTTCGACCTGATCATTTTCGACCGCTACGCCCAGCAGTCGATCCTGCCCTATGCCTATCTCGACAACATCGCCAATTACGTCCGCGAGGGCGGCGCCCTGCTGATGGCCGAGGGGCCGGAGTTCTCCACCCCAGACGGACTGTTCTATTCCCCGCTCGGCGCGATCGCGCCGGCCGAGCCGACGGGCGAGGATGTCGAGGCGCCGTTCCAGGCGAAAGTCTCGGAAGAGGGCCTTCGCCACCCGGTTATGCGCGGACTTGCAGGCCTCGACGCCAAAACCGGCGATGGCGCCTGGGGCCGCTGGTTCCGGCTGATCGGCGCCAGGCCGACGGGCGGCGAAACGGTGATGAGCGGCCCCGACGACCAGCCCCTGCTCATGCTCTCCCGCGTCGATAAAGGGCGGGTCGGTCTCCTGCTCAGCGACCAGATGTGGCTCTGGGCGCGCGGTTACGACGGCGGCGGACCTTATCTCGATCTTCTGCGCCGTCTGGCCCACTGGCTGATGAAGGAGCCGGAGCTCGAGGAAGAGGCGCTTCGCGCCAGCGCCAAAGGACACGACGTTACGGTCGAGCGTCAAAGCGCGAGCGGCGAGGAGCGCGAAACCGATCTCGTCGCGCCCGACGGCAAGAGGACGAAATTGACCATGACGTCCGAAGCGCCGGGTCTCAGCAGGGCGCATGTCGCGGTCGACCGCTACGGCCTCTATCGCGCCGAGGACGGCCAGCATGTCGCGCTGGTCAGCGTCGGCCCCGACAATCCTCTCGAAATGCAGGACGTCGTCTCAACTCCGGAAAAGCTGCGCCCGATCGCCGAGGCGACCGGCGGCACGGTGCGCCGGCTGGCGGCGGCCGGCGGCAATGTCGCGATTCCTCGCGTCGTCGGGCTCAATCCGGGGCCGAGCTACGGCGGCACCGACTATATCGGAATCAAGCGGACCGGCTCGAGCGAACTGATCGGCGCCCGCTCTACATCGCTCGCGTCGGGATTCTTCGGGCTTGCCTTCCTGCTCGGCGCCGTCGTCGCCGCATGGCTCGCCGAAGCCGGCCGGTTGCGGCGGGGCGGAAACTGAGTAAGCCGCGAAGCGCGGCTCACTTCGCCTTGGCGAAGCTGAGCCCGATGAACGCGGTCAGCGAGGCGGCCGAAAAGGCGTTGAGCGTGAAGAGCCGCATTAGTTCCCCGGCGGTCCAATCCAGGAGCGGCGCGCCATAGCGGCCGTGTAGCACCAGATAGGCGCAATAGATGACGAGGATCAGCGCGCGTGACGTGATTGCCTCGCGGGCGGAAAAGCTGACGATCGCCAGCAGCGCGCAGGGAAACAGGAAGAGCTCCGTTCCGGAGTCTGGTCCCATCGCCTTGGTCGCGTAGAGCGTATCGCCGAGCCCGATCAAAGGCAGCGCGAGCCTCGCGCCCCAGGCGGAGCGCTTCGCCAGATAGGGAACCAGCGCGTAGAGCGGCGCGAGGGCGACCGTGACCAGGGACAGCGTCGCGGCATGGGCGCCGATCAGAGCCCAGACGGTGAGCGGATAGAGCGGCTTGTTGACGAAGATGATCCAGGCCGTCGAAACGCATGCCGCGGTGCGGCCGTCGGTCTGCGAGTCCACGCTCAAGTCCGCCGGGCGTGGTCCGGCAGGGGCGCATTTTCGGCGGCGCGGACCGCTGCGGCGATAAAGCTCAAGCCGATCGCTCTCCTGGACCTGCCGACGGTACGCAATCGGCTCGATCCTGGTTCTATGGCGCCGGACGATATTCGCCGGTCCCGGCCAGGCGAGCTGATTTTCGGCGCCGTCGCGGGAACCACAGCCGCGACCGCGTCGTATATTGACAAGCCCCGCGTCATGCGAGGACGGCTGCGGGCGCGCGGACAGTCTCGGAAGCGAGAGGCGACGGTGACGCGGATGACCGGATACAGGGCTTCGGCTGCAATCGTCCTTCTGTCGGCGGGTCCCGTAATGGCTGAACCGTCCATGCTCGGCCTCTGGGCTCGCGGAGATGGGAAGGCGGTCGTCCGGATCGAGCCCTGCGGCGCGAACCTCTGCGCGATCAATACCTGGATCAGGGCCGGGACAAAGAACGAGAAGGCTGGCGACAAGCTCATCCTCACCGTAGCGCCATCCGGCCCCTCCCTCATGACGGGCCAAGCCTTCGACCCGCAGCGAAACTTGACCTACCGCATGCGGATCGAGGTCGGGGAGCGGACGATGAGTTCGCGCGGCTGCATCCTCGCGGGCCTGCTCTGCAGGTCGATGAGCTGGAGACGCCTGAGTTCGGCGTCTCAATAAGCGCATATGTTCTGGTGAAGGGAAAGAACCTCGGCATGAAGGTCAGTCTGACCGCCTATCTGACCACCCTCGCCGCTCTTTTCGGCATCGATTTCGTCTGGCTCTTGCTCTCCAGCGATAAGCTCTACCGGCCGATCCTCAAGGACATCCTCGTCGACGGCTTTCGTCCGGCCCCGGCGATCGCCTTCTACCTCGTCTACGCGGCGGGCCTGGTCTATTTCGCGGTGCGCCCGGGCCTCGCCTCGGAGTCGTGGAGCCGGGCTCTGCTGAACGGCGCGCTCTTCGGCTTTTTCGCCTATGCGACCTACGATTTGACCAATCAGGCGACGCTGCGAAACTGGACGACAACGCTAGCCGTCGCGGATATGGCGTGGGGCACGATCCTCTCGGCCGTCGCCGCAGCGATCGGCGTCGCAGCGACGAAGGCGATCGTCGGTGACGGCTGACGCGCCGCCGGCGCTCGGCTCCGCGCTTGCAGTCGACCCCCGGGGGCGATAGGAACAGCGCGCTTTCGCGGGAACCGTCTTCATGAAAAAAGTCTACGCCACCGCTGACGAGGCGCTCGCCGGCGTCGCCAGGGACGGCATGATGATCATGGCCGGAGGCTTCGGCCTCTGCGGCATCCCCGAAACCTTGATCGAGGCCTTGCGCAAAACCGGCGTGAAGGATCTGACCGTCGTCTCCAACAACGCCGGCGTCGACGGCATCGGCCTTGGCGTCCTGCTCGAGACCGGACAGATCAGGAAGATGATCTCGAGCTACGTCGGCGAGAACAAGATTTTCGCCAACCTCTATCTGTCCGGCAAGCTCGAGCTCGAGTTCACGCCGCAGGGCACGCTGGCCGAGCGCATCCGCGCCGGAGGCGCTGGCATCCCCGCCTTCTTCACCCGCACCGGCGTCGGCACGGACGTTGCCGAGGGCAAGGAAATCCGCGACTTCAACAACGAGGCCTATCTCATGGAGACCGGGCTCGTCGCCGACATCGCCCTTGTCCACGCCTTCAAGGGCGATACGGAGGGCAATCTCGTCTACCGGAAGACGGCGCGCAACTTCAATCCGATGATGGCGAGTGCGGCGAGGCTCACGATCGCCGAGGTCGAGCATCTCGTGCAGCCGGGCGAGATCGATCCGGATCACATCATCACCCCCGGCATTTTCGTGCAGCGCATCGTACACGCGCCCAACGCCGGGAAGCGCATCGAGCAGCGCACCACGCGCAAGCGCGACGCAGCCTGACCCAAGGAGACTTTCATGGCCTGGACCCGCGACGAAATGGCGGCGCGCGCCGCCAAAGAACTGAAGGACGGCTTCTACGTCAATCTCGGCATCGGCATCCCGACGCTCGTCTCGAACTACATCCCGAAGGGCATGAGCGTGCAGCTGCAGAGCGAAAACGGCATGCTCGGCATGGGGCCGTTTCCGTTCGAAGGCGAAGAGGACCCCGACCTCATCAATGCGGGCAAGCAGACCGTCACCCAACTGCCGACGACGAGCTTCTTTTCCAGCGCCAATTCCTTCGCCATGATCCGCGGCGGCCACATCGACCTCGCCATTCTCGGCGCGATGCAGGTCTCCGAGCATGGCGATCTGGCGAACTGGATGATCCCCGGCAAGATGGTCAAGGGCATGGGCGGCGCGATGGACCTCGTCGCCGGCGTCAAGCGCATCATCGTGGTGATGGAGCATGTTGGCAAGGATGGGCCGAAGCTCCTCCATCATTGCGAGTTGCCGCTCACCGGCTTGAAGGTCGTGGACCTCGTCATCACCGATCTCGGCGTCTTTTCGATCGACAAGCACGGCTTTCGCGGCATGGCGCTCGTCGAGCTCGCCCCCGGCGTCGCGGTCGACGAGATCGCCGCCAAGACCGAAGCGGCCTATCGCGTCGCGCTCAACTGAAGGCTGGAACTTGAGAGTTCGACATGAAGCCGAAAGGGAATAAGGCCTCATTTTGAGCAATTCAGGGGTCTGGTTGCCAGGGTTCTCAGGCTACCCCAGGATCACAGGCATCGAGGCGTCACCCGCCGCCTGTCGCCGTTAATATTGTGCAAGAGACATCCGAAAATCAGTCCGCCGACGCCGTTCAGACAAAAGCCGCCACTCCGCGGCCGCTTCTCGTCTATGATGGAGATTGCGGGTTCTGCGCCTACTGGGCGCGCTACTGGCAGAAGCTCACCGGCGACCGCGTCGAATACCGGCCGTATCAGGAAGTAGCGGTTCGATATCCCGCGATCTCGCAACCCGATTTTCAGCGGGCGGTGCAATTCATCGCCCCCGATGGTGATGTTGCCAGCGCCGCCGAAGCCAGTTTCCTGACCCTGAGCCACGCACGCGGCAAGGGCCTCTGGCTGGCTCTCTACAGAAACCTGCCCGGTTTCGCGACCATCTCGGAACTTGCTTACGCGTTCATCGCCGCTCACCGCCCGGCCTTTTTCCGCGTCAGTCTGCTGCTCTGGGGCAGGAGCCACGAGCCGCCGCGCTACGATCTCGTTTCATTCCTGTTCCTGCGCCTACTGGGGCTGGTCTACCTGTCGGCCTTCGTCTCCTTCGCCGTACAGGCGCAAGGGCTCATCGGCAGCCACGGCATCCTGCCGTTGGCCGAACTGGTCGACGGCCTCGCCGGCCGTCTCGGGCCAGAACGCTTCTTTCTGATGCCGATGGTGTTCTGGATAAACGACAGCGATGTGGCCATTCAAGCCGTCGGCTGGGCGGGGGCCGGGCTGTCGCTGCTGCTCGTCTTCAATCTGTTCCCGCGGCTGACCCTGTTTCTGCTGTATGCGCTCTATCTCTCGCTGTTTTACGCGGGGCAAACCTTCATGAGCTTCCAGTGGGACACGTTCCTGCTGGAAACCGGGTTTGTCGCATTTCTGATGAGCCTTGCCACATTGCCGGGTATCTGGCTCTCGCGCTGGCTCCTGTTCCGCTTCGTGTTCATGTCGGGCGTCGTCAAGCTTTTGAGCGGCGATCCCAACTGGTGGAACCTCTCGGCGCTGTCCTATCACTTTCTGACGCAGCCGCTGCCGACGCCGCTTGCGTGGTACGCCGCGCAGTTGCCGCCGGGCGCATTGAAATTCGCCACCGGCGGCACGTTTTTCGTCGAGTTGATTCTACCGTTTCTGATCTTCTGTCCGCGCCGGCTGCGATTTGTCTCGGCCTTTGGCATCCTGCTGCTGCAAGGCTGCATTCTCATCACCGGCAACTACAACTGGTTCAATCTCCAGACCATGCTGCTCTGCCTGCCGCTGTTCGATGACGCGGCGGTGCGAGAGATATTGCCGCGTCGCCTGGTCGGGCAGCTGCAGTCACGCGCGGAAAATCAGGCGCCGCGACGAGCAGCGACAGTCGTCGTCAGCGCAGTGGCGGCGCTGATCGTTTTCTGCAGCCTGGTGCAGATGGATGAGCGCTTCGGCGGCAGCCCGCCCGA
The DNA here is from genome assembly GCA_963721905.1 of uncultured Alphaproteobacteria bacterium. Lineage (GTDB taxonomy): Bacteria > Pseudomonadota > Alphaproteobacteria > Rhizobiales > Beijerinckiaceae > Roseiarcus. Next base: position 275,903 of record CAVRMF010000011.1, on the reverse strand, counting down.
GGCGGCGCAGGCGGTCGATGACCTTATCGAACCTCTGCATATCGTCAGCTCTTACGGCCTGTTCGCGGTCATGACCACGGAGCGCAACGAAATCGTCGTCGAGGGCTCGACTGACGGCGCTGAATGGCGCGAGTACGATTTCTTGTACAAGCCCGGCGATGTCACGCGCCGCCCACGCTGGAATATCCCGCATCAGCCGCGCCTGGACTGGCAGATGTGGTTCGCCGCGCTCGACGACCCGCGCCACCTTCCATGGTTTACGCGTTTTCTTGAACGGTTGCTGGAGAACGAGCCTACAGTGACGGCGCTTCTGGAAAAGAATCCCTTTCCGGACAAGCCGCCGATCTATGTGCGCGCGCAATTCTACGACTACACGTATGCCAGCAGGGAAGAGAAGGCGGCAGGGCGATGGTGGAACCGGCGATTGCTGGGACTGTACTTCCCCGTGGCGCACTTGAAGAGCGAATGAAGCGGATATCGGGGCGTGATTGATGCACGCCCCGCGTTCTTTCGCGTCGATCGAGAACACGTGTTTGGGCGATTTCAGGATCCACCGTCGCGGCGCCTCGCCCGGCCCTTGGAGATGACGGAAAACCGCGCACGGAACCGGTAGCCCTCGTCATACCCAGACGCGTCAAGCCAGGCGCGGGACGGGGCGCGAAGAAATCAAGCCTCAGAAACAGGCCGCGCGCCAATAAGACCCGCCAGGGTGAGCTCGTCCAATCCAATATCGGCGAGGCCGGGAATGGAACGACGGCCGCGATAGCGCGAGCGGCGCAAGGCCAGTTGCCCTATGCGCCCCGCGGCCTCCGGGGTCAGGGTCAAATCGAAGCGCCCGTAAATTCGATTTATGACCGCAAGCGGATCTGCGGTCAGTTCGCCATAGGTCACATCGACAAATCGTTCGGCCAGTTCCGGGTGCGCGGCGCGAAACCGGATGAGACGGTCCGTCATGCCGGCTAGCACCCGCGCCTCGCGCTCGGCGAGTTGGATCGGATCACCCGGCTGGGCATAAAGGCCACGCAAGACCCAATTCAAATGGATGGAGGATTTCAAGACCTGCAACGGGTCGCGATGAGTTTGAATGACCACTGCATCCGGGAAAACGGAGAACAACGCCTCCAACCCGTAAGCGTGGTCCGGCGCTTTCAACACCCAACGCGTAACGCGTTGATTCTGTTGCAGGTGCTGCAGAAAACGTCTTTCCCAATGATATACCGGGACCAAATCTGACGAACGCAGGAAGGCCTCGTAGGCCGGAACACGGCAACTCGACACAAACTCTTCGGACATCAAACAGTAGCTATGAATCGCCACACATTCGTGGGGCGTCCGGGCGCGCATGGGATAAACGGCGTCCGCCCCCGGCGACAGCCGCCGAAACCACCACAAAGACGTCGCGGCATTCCAGACCCGCCGGTCGCCCCAGCCCCTGTCCGGCTCGTTCGCGGTGACAGGAAACATCACTTCCCAAACTCGGGGCGCCCTCAGGGCGGGGTCGGCCGCCAGCAATTCGTGAAGAAACGTCGAACCGCTGCGCGGCATTCCCGTGATGAAAATCGGCCGCGCGATGGGCGAGGACTCCACGTCATCCTGCGGCTGTCTTTTCCACGCGTCCACCAGTCGTAACCGGGTCTTCAACAAATCCAAAAGATGCATCCGCATCAGGAACCGGCCGACTTGATGCAGGGCCGCTTCCCGCTCTAGACTGTCGGCGAGTACGGACAACGCCTGTTCAATGGGCGGCGCGCCAAAATCTTCGAGGCCGGTCGTCCGGCGCGCTTTCCCACACATAGCCTCAACGTCAAAAGGCCATAGGCGCCGGCCCCAATCATTGCTGACGCCGGGCTCGTTGACGTCACGATTTGCAACGGCGCGACCGTCTTTCATAAATTCCTTTCCTTTTGCGAACCGGCCGGACTGTGCGTTTCAGAAACTCCGAAGGCCAAATCTCCCACGATCCCGACAGGTTGCCATCGACATCGGAGCCCTGCCGGTCATTTAGGCGCATATTCAATCTGACCACAACTCGTCCGCCTCGAGTTTGGCCGGCCCGCCGGTCAAAATCAGCGTCTGCACGTCGGCGACCATGAGGTTAGCGATCCTGACGCTCAAGGCGGCTGGCGCGCGCTTGTCGGATACGAGATATCTGCGACGCCGAACGGCGGCTTTTGTCGTCACGTGAACCCGTCAAAGGGTTTGACTTGGGGAGGAATTGTCGCAAGATCTGGAGGCATGATTGCCGACAGCCAGGCCGCCGGAGAACAAGTCACGCCGGAGAAGGCTCCGGACCTCACCGCCGCCGAGTACTCGGCCCCGGTTGTCAAACCGAAAAAATCGTTTGGGCGCCTTTTGGGCGAAGTGCTTGATCACGGCGGCCCGGGATATTTGCAATTCGCCATCACCAATATCTGCAACGCCCGCTGCGATTTTTGCGGGTTCGCGGTGGACAAATTCGACCCTGGCCGCCGCCGTTCGGTCTCTTTGGAAGAGGCGCGCGATGTGATTGACATCGCGGTCAAGAACCACATCGCCTATCTGCTTTTTGTCGGCGGAGAACCGCTCGCGCACAAGGACCTTCGCGCCATGGTGCGCTACGCGGCCGAGCGGGGCGTCCATCCGATGATTTGCACCAATGGCTCGCTCTGGACGGAGCGAAACATGCATGGGTTCGCCGATGACGGTTTGAGCAGCGTCATCATGTCGATCGATTCGCACGACGTGGCGCGGCACGAACAAAACCGCGGGTTGCCGGAGGTCTGCCGCAAAATCAAGCGCGCCAACGAAGTGTTCGCCGCCCTGGGCGTGCAAACCACCGCCAGCGTCACCGTCAGCCGTTTGATTGACGATTACGATAAACTGCCGGAGTTTCTGCAGAGGCTCGGCTTTTCCAGTTGCACGTTCAGCTATCCGCTGACCAGTCTGGAGTCCAGCTATCTGAGTTTCAGCGATTCGAAGCTGGTGAGTTACTCAACAGAGGAATTGATCGGCGTCTTCGAGAAAATCAAGGCGATGAAGAAGCGCAGCGGCTACGCGGTGGTCAACCCGACTGAATCGCTCACGGAAATGCAACGCCATTTGCGCAAGGAGCCGGAGCGGTTCGGCTGCCTGGGCGGCCACAAGTATTTTTACTTGGATTGGAACCTCGACCTCTACCGCTGCCATGCCTGGGACAAGCCGATATGCAACATTTACGACTTCGACGAAAGCAAGCTGATCCGCGACGGCTGCACCAAATGTATGATTGACTGTTACCGCGATCCCAGCGTCCTTCAATTCGTGGCGATCAGCGCCAGCGACGCTTGGAACAACGTCAAGAAAGGCAAACTGCGCGCGGCGGCTGGCAATGTTTTTGACCGGCGCAATCTCATTTCTCTGCGGGCGGTGTGGGAAGACCGCAATTGGATTGGCAAGGTGTGAGGGAATGAGCCGTAGCGCGCGCAATGAGGATTTAAGACGCCGGATGTCCTCAGGAAGTTGCGCTATCCATCTCCGCCGCCGCCCAAGACCGGTTAAGAAGGCCTTGCGTGGATGGCTCAAATCCGAGTTGAAAGAGCGAATTGGAGCCACTGGGATACTTCGGGAATCTGACGTGTCCGTCCCGGCCCTTACTACGCCGGCCCGGCTGGGCGGGGCGTCGCGATGAATCTCGCCATCGTTTACGCGGCTGATGTCACAAAGCTGCAAGCAAAATGTCACCGTGTTGTCCGAGGTTCGCGCAAGATCTCGGCGAAAATCGGCGTCTGAGGTTTGCAGACTCAAGCTGCGGAACGAACCGGACCGAAACATGAATGATGGCCTCGAACAGATAGGCGCGCTTACGACAGCCTGGCTGTCGCTATTTTTCATTGCCGCTAGCGTTTTTGGCTCAATATGCGCCTTAGGCGCGGCATGGGCGGCGCGCTGGTTTGTCCGACGGCCGACCGCATCGACTTCAAGCGCGTGGCCGGATGTCTCGATCCTGAAGCCGCTGTCCGGCTTCGAGGCGCAACTATCCGAGAATATTGAAACCTATTTCAATCAGGATTATCCCGGCGCCATTCAATGCGTCTTCGGAGTGCAGGATCCCGGCGACAGCGCAATTCCGGTCGTGAAATCGCTGATTGAGCGATATCCCGGGCTTGATCTTCAACTGGTCGTCAACGGCGCGAGGCATGGCGGCAACCGCAAGGTCTCCAACCTCATCAACATGGGGCGAGTCGCGCGCCATCCCGTCATTGTCGCAAGCGACAGTGACGTGGCTGTCGATCCAAACTATTTGCGGACTTTGGCGACCGCTCTGGCGCAGCCGGGCGTCGGGGCGGTCACCTGCCTCTACCGCGGTCTGCCGGGGGGCGGTTTCTGGTCGCGACTGTCCTCCATGGCGGCGCACGATCATTTCCTGCCGAGCACGATCCTCGGGCTCGCGCTCGGCCTGGCGCGACCTTGTCTTGGTTCGACAATCGCGCTGTCGCGAGATACATTATCGCAGATCGGGGGCTTCGAGACGGTCGCCAACCAATTGGCCGACGATTACGCGATCGGCAAAGCGGTGCGCCAGGCCGGACTTCGGGTCGTCCTTCCGCGAATGTTGGTGGCTCACTCATTCGAAGAAAAAACGCTCAGCGAGGTGGTTCGGCATGAACTGCGCTGGGCGCGGACGATTTTCACCGTCGATCCGGTCGGATATATCGGCAGCGGCTTGACCCACGCCTTGCCGTTGTCGCTCGTGGGGGCGGCCCTTCGCGGGTTCGACCCCCTGGGGCTGGCGGTGGTGCTCGGCGCCTTGGCGTCTCGCCTGTTCTTGAAATATCGCCTCACGCGCGAATTTGATTTGCCAAGGCCCAACTATGCTCTCCTTGTTCCTCGCGACATTCTCTCGTTCGCAGTTTATTTCGGGAGTTTTTGGTCGACGCGCGTCAGCTGGCGCGGACAGGATTTCGCGGTTGCGCGGGACGGAACGCTGCTGGCGACGGTTGAGCCGCGAGCAGGCTCCGCGTCGTATGGAAAGGCGATGAGGTGATGCGTACGCTGTTTCTTCAGGCTCCTTCGTTTGACGGTTTCGACGGCGGCGCAGGATCCCGTTACCAGTCAAAACGCGAGATCCGGTCGTTCTGGTACCCGACCTGGCTCGCCCAGCCCGCCGCCCTCGTTGAGAACAGCAAATTGATCGACGCGCCCCCGCACGGAACGTCGCTCGCTGAAGTCGTAGCCGAGGCGAGGAACTTCGATCTCGCCGTCCTGCACACGTCGACGCCCTCGTTCGCTTCCGACGTGCGGGCGATCGCGGCGCTGAAGGGCGCCAACCCGGCGCTGAAGGCGGGGCTGATCGGCGCCAAGGCGGCCGTCGACGCGGAAGGCGTCCTGCAGTCTGCGCCGATTATCGATTTCGCCGCCCGCAACGAATTCGATTTCACCATCAAGGAGGTCGCCGACGGGCGGGACTGGAAGTCAATCCGTGGCCTTTCCTTCCGGGACGCAAATGGCCAGATCCAGCACACGCCGGACCGCCCGACCCTGGAAACCATGGACGACTTGCCCTTCGTCACGCCAGTCTACAAGCGGGACTTGCAGATCTCGCGATATTTCATCGGCTATCTCCGTCACCCCTATATTTCTCTGTACACCGGACGCGGCTGCAAATCGCGGTGCACGTTCTGCCTGTGGCCGCAAAGCGTTGGGGGTCATCGCTACCGCACCCGCAGCGTCGGCCATGTGATCGAGGAAATCGCCTGGGCGAAGAAGGCTTTTCCGGAGGTCAAGGAATTCTTTTTCGACGACGACACGTTCACCGACGATTTGCCGCGGGCCGAGGCGATCGCGCGTGAACTTGGCAAGCTCGGCGTCGTCTGGTCCTGCAACGCCAAGGCCAACGTGCCCCGCGCGGCGCTGAAAGTTATGCGCGACAACGGCTTGCGTTTGCTGCTGGTCGGCTACGAGACGGGCAACCAGCAAATCCTGCACAACATCAAGAAGGGCATGCGGATCGACGTCGCCAAGCGGTTCACCAAGGATTGCCGGGACCTCGGCGTCACCATCCACGGCACCTTCATCATGGGCCTGCCGGGCGAAACCCCGGAGACGATCAAGGAGACGATCGCCTTCGCCAAGGAGATCAACCCGCACACGCTCCAGGTCTCGCTCGCCGCGCCCTATCCCGGGACGCACCTCTACAAGCAGGCCCTCGAAAACGGGTGGCTCGACGACGCCAATGCCGAGCTCGTCGACGAGAACGGCGTGCAGATGGCCCCGTTGCACTATCCCGGCCTGAGCCACACCGAGATCTTCGACTCGGTCGAAACCTTCTACCGCAGCTTCTATCTGCGCCCCGCCAAGATCGCCTCGATTGTCGGCGAGATGGTTCTGAGCCCCGACTTGATGAAACGGCGCCTGCGCGAGGGCGTGGAGTTCTTCCGCTTCCTGCGCGAGCGCCGCGAGATCGCGCACTGAAATATCTTATCGTCACGGCGGACGATTTCGGCCTTGCCGATGAGGTCAACCGGGCCGTTGAGCGCGCCCATGTCGAAGGCATCCTCACCGCGGCGAGCCTGATGGTCGGAGCGCCGGCGGCGCCGGCGGCCGTCGACCTTGCGCGCCGGCTGCCGCGGCTCGCGGTCGGACTGCATCTGGCGCTGGTCGACGCAGAGCCGATTCTGCCGGCTTCGGCCGTCCCGGATCTGGTCGATAGGCCCGGGCGGTTCCGGACGAACATGGCCCTCTCCGGCGCCGCGACGTTTTTTCTGCCCCATGTGCGCAGGCAAATGCTGGCGGAGGTCCGCGCCCAGTTCGAGGCCTTCCGCGCGACAGGTTTGACGCTCGATCATGTCAACGCTCACAAGCATTTTCACCTGCATCCCTCGATTCTCTCGGCGATTCTCGCCTTGGCGGAGGAATTTGGGGTGAGGGACGTTCGTGTGCCCCTGGAGCCCTCGGCGATCCTGACGCGGATCGACGGCGCCCCCCCGGTCTGGCGGCCTCCGCCTTGGCCCCTTTGGCGCGCGTTCAGCGCGCACGTCTGAAGCGCGCGGGCGTCGCCACGCCCGATCAGGTTTTCGGGCTCGCCTGGAGCGGCGCCATGATCCATTCGCGGCTTGCGGGGCTGATCGCGCATTTGCCGGAGGGCGTGACCGAAATTTACACTCATCCGGCCATTTCATCAGGATTTGCCGGAGCTGCGCCCGGCTATCGATATGAGGAGGAGCTCGCCGCGCTGACCTCGTCCGAGCTTCGCCGCCAAACCGCCGCGGCTGGAATTGAGCGCGGGGGCTTCGCAGACGCGGCCCGGCGGCGGGAGACGTCCGGCTGGCGTTTGCGACGGGTGCGATGAACTGAAACACGGTTTCTACGTCAATCTTGGCATCGGCATCTCGACGCTCGTCTCCAACTTCATTCCGAAAGGGCGTTGCCAAAGTGGCCGGAATCGCTCCCGGATAAATTGGTCGAGATCGGCCGAAACCGCGACGATCCTTTGGCAGAGCCGGGGTTGCTTTTGCGGTCAGAATACGATGGATGAAGCCACAGTTGGCGCGCGAAGAGCATCACCGGGCCTGATGCGGAGATTGACCGCCCACCCCAGTCGCACCGTCGTTCCGTCGTCTGCTAGCGTTTCAACGTGCCCGAGCACGGTCCAATCGCACTGATCGTTCGAAACGAAGGTGTGATCGTCGCTGGAATAGGAGAATATTGGAAAATGGAGGTTTGGCAGCCTGTCTTTGATGGCTTGCTGTGCGGCCAAAATGATGGCGTCGGGTTTGTAGGAACAGACCTCCGAAGCTGTGCGATGCGAGGCAAGACCAACGCTCAGCATCGCGACGCCGACGATTGGGCCTACGCTAAGCAGAGTAGTGCGTAGTGTCATAAGAATGGCCTTCGAACTTAAAGCATACGAAGGCTAATCCGAGGGCTTTGCATTCGTCGCAAGAGTATCGATATAATTTGAACGATTCTGGGTCGACAACACAAGCGTCGAGCGTGATTCCGGCGAGCGGAGCGTACGACACGAACGATTGGCGCAATTTCGTCCCGAAACGGGTCCGGGTTGCCCCCGCGATGAGTTCGTCGTGCCCTTTCCGACCTCGACACCGGCCGCGACATTTGCTTGCAGAGAATCAGAACAGCGACTACAATATGTGACGCCATTTGACGAAACGTGGCTGCTCAATTAGCCAAAAACGCCCACGAAAATATTTTGGCCGCTCATCGTCGGTAACCCATTGAAACGGCTCGATTTGAAAGAGCAAATGCAAATAAAAGCGAGCAAAACGAAAGCTCGTGAAAGCAAAAAGGAAGGCCAGCGCAAACTAATAAAACAAATTAACTTTGTTGTCTACGCGCCGTGCCTGGGAGACGGCTGCCCGGGGCCCGGGTCGCTAAGCGACCAGCCCGCGAGCGCGAAAAATGCTCCCGCGCATCAAAGCGCCCAAACGCTGGGCGAAGCGTGAACCGAACGTGGCGAATTTTGGGAGTAGGGCGCTTGGCGTCGGCTCTGAAGTCACAATGGCGTGACGGCGGCCTGCGCCGTCACGTCTGCGCCAGACTTTACTTCTTGACCAGCGGGCAGGCCGAATTCGGCGAGCTTGCCGAACGCCTCGTCGCCGCTCATCGTCTTGATGAGCTTGTAATAGTCCCAGGGGCCCTTCGATTCCGACGGCTTCTTCACTTCCATGATGTACATGTCATGTTCGAGCAGGCCGTCGGCGCGGATGGTGGCGTTCTGAACGAAGGCGTCGCTGATCTTCATCTTGTGAAGCTCGTCCATCACCTTGTCGGTATCCGTCGTCCCGGCCGCCTTGACCGCGTTCAGATAGGTCGTGGTGGCCGAATAAAAGGCGGCTTGTGGGAAGGTTGGCTCTCGCTTCTCCTTCTCGTTGAATTGCTTGGCGAACGCCCGCGTCCGGTCGTCGAGGTCCCAATACCAGGCCGTGGTCAGCACTAGGCCTTGGGCGATGTCGAGACCCATGGCGTGAACGTCGGTCAGGAACACCAGCAGCGCCGCCGGTCGCATCGTCTTGGTGAGACCGAATTCGGAGGCCGCCTTCATCGAGTTGATGGTGTCGGCGCCTGCGTTGGCGAGGCCGAGCACCTGCGCCCCGGAGCTCTGCGCTTGCAAGAGATAGGAGGCGAAGTCGGACGTTCCGAGCGGCACGCGCACGTCGCCCACCACAGTGCCGCCGCCCGCCTTCACGACCGAAGCCGTGACGTTCTCGAGCTGCGTTCCGAACGCATAATCCGCGGTGAGAAAAAACCAGCTCTTGCCGCCCTGTTCGAGGATGGTTTTGGCGGTCCCGTTGGCGAGCGCGGTGGTGTCGTAGCCGTAATGGATCGTATAGGGCGTGCAGTCCTTGCCGGTCAGCGACGCGCCGGCCGCCCCAATGGCGAAGAACGGAACCTTCTTCTCCTTGTCGGCCGACGAAAGCGCGAGGCTGACGCCGGTGTTGGAGCCGCCGAGCTGCATCGTCAGGCCGTCCGTATCGGCCCATTCGCGGAATTTCTGCACGGCGAGGTCTGGCTTGTTCTGATGATCGGCGGTGAGGATGTCGATCGGCTGGCCCAGAACCGTGCCGCCGAAATCGGCGATCGCCATCTTGATCGCCTCGACGCCGCCAGCGCCGAGTATGTCGGCATAGGGGCCTGACATGTCGTCGATATCGCCGATCACCACCTTGTTCGAAGCAGCGTATGCCCCCCCGGCCGTCAGGAAAGCGCAGAGCGCGGCCGCCGACAGCAACAGTCGTTTGGACGTTTTCATGAATGTCTCCTCCCGGTTCGACCCCGAGTCGATGCCCCGCCCAGCAACACCCTGGCCATCGCCTCATATTGCTTGTCACGGCACCGCAACGCAAGACGCACCACGCTTGGCTTGTCGAACGAGAAGTCCCTACAACGTCGCCATGAGGATGGCTTCCCGGCAAAAGCGAGCGGCTCTGGCCGAGGTGGTCTTCGAAAGGCTGTCGGCGGTCGAGCCGGCGCCGAAGGGAGAGCTCGACTACGTTAATCCCTTTACGCTTCTCGTGGCGGTGGTGTTGTCGGCGCAGGCGACCGACGCCGGCGTCAACAAGGCGACCCGCTCCCTGTTCGCGGTCGCGGACACGCCCGAGAAAATGGCGGCGTTGGGGGAGGAGGCGCTCGCCGGGCGGATCAAGACGATTGGTCTCTATCGCTCGAAGGCCAAGCACGTCATCGCGCTCTCGAAAGCAATCGTCGAAAGGCATGGCGGGCAGACGCCGCGCGACCGCGTCGCGCTCGAGGCCTTGCCGGGGGTCGGCCGCAAGACCGCCAACGTCGTCCTCAACACCGCCTTTGGCGAGCCCACAATCGCGGTCGATACGCACGTGTTCCGCGTCGCCAACCGACTCGGGATCGCGCCCGGCAAGACGCCGCGCGAAGTCGAGGACGAACTGATTCGCGTCGTCCCCGAACGGTTCCTGCGCCACGCCCACCACTGGCTCATTCTGCACGGGCGCTATGTTTGCAAGGCGCGGAAGCCGCTATGCGGCTCCTGCGTTCTCAACGACGTCTGCCCCTTCGAGCCGAAGACCGTCGCCGAGGCGCCGGGCGAGAACGCCTCCACTGCGTGACAGCGACTTCAGTGGTACCGCCACCCCGGCTCGAACGGGGGACCTCTAGATCCACAATCTTGCGGTTGGGCTATTCTCTAGTACTCTTACGCGCGATAGAACCCTTTTCTAGCTTGCTATCATTGACTTTGAACCCGATTGAGTATTCGGTAGCCCTCTCCAGTTTGATTTGCCGTAGCGCCCCGGGAGCGCCCCAACGATGAAAGCCAAGATCACGAAGCGCCTGGTCGACGGGCTCGAGCCCGGTTCCGCCGATCGCACTATCTTCGACTCCGATGTTCCCGGCTTCGCCGTGCGGGTCCGAAAGACCGGCGGCATGTCCTACGCGGTCGAATACAAAGCTGGCCGCGGGCGCGGCGCGCCGACGCGGCGGGTGACAATCGGCCCCGTCGGCAAGATAACGCCAGACGAGGCCCGCGCAGCCGCAAGGAGGGTCCTTGGCTCGGTCGCGCATGGCGAGGACCCGGCCGCGGAAAAGGCTAGCGAGCGGCGCGCCCTGTCCCTTGGCGAGGTCGTCGACGCTTTCTTGAGGGAGCATGTCGAGGCGAAGCGCAAAGCCTCCACGGCGGCGTGGATGCGCGATGCGCTCGAACGCATCGTCAAGCCCGCCCTTGGCTCAATGAAGCCGGACAGGGTCACGCGACAGGACGCCGCTCGCCTTCATTCGTCGATGAACGATCGGCCGGTTCAAGCGAATAGGACGCTGGCAATCCTGAGCGCGCTTTATTCCTGGGCCGGGAAGAACGGATATGCAGCCGAAGGGCATAATCCCGCGCGCGGTATCGAGAAATTTCCCGAAAAGACGCGCGAACGATTCCTCACGACCGACGAACTGGCGCGCCTTGGCGGAGCGCTCCAAGAGGGCGAGACTGCGGGGCTAACCTATGCCGTCGACGAAACGAAGCCCGGAGCGCGGCACGCTGCCGCACTGGACAACCGCCGTACAAGGCTCGACCCGTTCGCCGCAGCCGCAATCCGGCTGCTAATGCTGACCGGCGCGCGCCTTCGTGAAATCCTTCACGCGAAATGGGAATACGTCGATTTCGAGCGCGGCGTCATGTTCCTGCCCGACAGCAAGACCGGCAAGAAGCCGATCTACCTCGGCGCGGCGGCGCTCGCCATATTGAGCAGCCTCCCGCGCATCGAAGGCAACCCGTTCATCATTGCGGGGGCGAAGGACGGCGCGCCGCGCGCCGATCTCAAGAAGCCTTGGGCGGCTGTGACAAGGGCTGCGGGCCTTGAGGGCGTGCGCCTTCATGATCTGCGGCACAGCTTCGCCAGTGTCGGCGCAGGGGCCTCCCTCGGGTTGCCGATCATCGGGAAGCTGCTCGGGCACGCGCAATCCGCCACGACGGCGCGCTATGCTCACCTCGACGCGGACCCGATGCGGCGCGCGGTCGAGACGATTGGCGCGACGATCGCGGGCGCTATGGCTGGCGCTCAAAACAGCGCGGGTTCGGTACTGCCGCTGCGACGGCCGACACTCTGAAAATGCCTCGCTCGCTGCCTTTCGTCGAATCCGATCTCACGAAGCGCCAAAGATTCGGGTTCGGCCCGGTGAACGATCCGCGCGCACTGGAGAAGCTCGACGGGAATTATGACAAGGCGCTGAGGTCTTTGGGCGTCGGCAATGGCTTGCGAAAGCGATGCGAGGAAGAACTCGATTGCATATTGCGCCTCTACAGATTGGACAAGCTTGTCGAACAGCAGGAAACGCCGGGAAGAAAGGCGCAAGCCTTCCAAAAAGAGCAGCGATGGCGGAAGCAGCGAGAACGCAGCCGCAAGCGCGCGCCGCGGCTCCCCCCCGGCCTTTTACAGGAATTGTGGCGAGAGGTCTTGAGGGGCCGATCGCCTGACGGCGCTCTGCTGACGGATGTGGACGTTGCCCGGTTGACCGGGCAGGCCTTGGCTGAATTGTCGCAAGAGCCCTCGAACCCGGGACGAATCAAGTCGTACGCGCTCACGCACGCTGTGCGGGGCTTGCAGGGGTTTGCGTCGCGCTATGGAAAGGACTTGGCTTGGGCTAGGGGCGAGAGGCCGCCGCCTCCGCAGTTGGTCGCCTTTATTCGCGACACGCTCGCCTCAGCGGATATCCCGTGCCCTGACGAACACAACCAAGACCGGCTTGTTGCGCTAATGGTCTCGCCGCGGCAGAGAATCGAACCGCCGCCGCCCTCCTAATCGCTTAGCGGGCGAAACGAGCCCGCCTAGCGCAAAATCGTTCCATTCTTGAGGGGACGCTGGATCGCATTTCTGAGAATTTCCGAGCATTGCATCGCTTTGGAGATACTCATGCGAGTCGAGACGAAACACGCGCTCCCCGACACCCTGCTCACCGATGCGGACGTTGCCCGGCTGACGGGTCGCGCCCGCAAGACAATCCAAAAGGATCGGCTGCGCGGCGGCGACGATTGCATCCCGTTCATAAGGTTGGGCCGCCTTGTGCGCTACCGCCAATCGGACGTGGCAGAGTTCATCGCCCGACGCCCGACCCTTCGCTCAACGTCCGAATGAACAGCCTCGCGCGCGGGACCGGCCGCATGAGGCCCGCCCCGTCAGCGCGCCGCCTAAATCCCATCCTCCCGAAAGAATAGGCCCGGGTCGCGCTGATGACGCGAAGCCGGGCCGAACGAAGGTCACCAATATGACCAGGCACTATAAGGATTCGCCGTGCACGGCGCAACCGTTCGACGGATTGCGCGCCCGGCTGCAAAGCGGCAAACCGATAGCCACTGGGCGCGACGCGACGTTTGCCGAGCGTGACGCCGCCGATGCCCTGCGCACCGCGCTTGCGGCGATCTGGACTAAGCACCCCACGCTGACAAGTGAGGGGCTCATGGACCGCGGCGAGCCCGGCTACGCAGCGTCGCGGGCGAAAATTCTAACCTATCCCCAGGACTTCGAGCTTGCGTGTGCATTCATTGTCTCGGGAGAGCTCGGCCCGCGGTCCTATGGGGAATTCCATTCGTACGCGTTGAAGCATCGCGCCGAGCGCTGGTCCCGGCTCCTGCAATCAGATCGCCAACACTACGTGTCCAACGGTGCGATAATCGCCGCGGCGCTCGCGTTCGGCTGGGACGTCAGGCGCGACGGGTCAAATGCCCGGCTGAAGCCCCCAAAAAAGCCTCGGCAGGCCACGGCGGAGCTTAAGCCGCCCCCACCCCCGAACGCGTGGGGGGTGTGACCGATGGCGCGACCGCTTTCACTGCTCGACTTTGCCCTTGCCTATGCACGCGCGGGCTTCGCGGTTTTCCCCTGCAGGCCCCGCGGCAAGGAACCGATCACGAAACACGGTTTCAAGGACGCGGCGTGCGACGAAGCCCAAATTCGAAAATGGTGGATGGACTCGCCGAACGCAAATGTCGGCATTGCGGCCGGAGCGCGGAGCGGGCTGATCATCGTCGACATCGACAGTCTCGCGGGAGCGAAGCTCCTTGCCGAACTCGCGGCACAGTTTGGCACGCTCCCGCCGACGCACCACGACACTACGGGCAAAGGTCACCAATTCTTTTTCAAGCTCCCTTTCGATTGCGGGACGGTTCCGAGTAGCGCGGAAGGGGGCCTCGATATCCGAGCCGATGGCGGATACGTCGTCGCACCGCCGAGCATCCACCCAAACGGCAAAACGTATCAGTGGGATGCCCGGTCGCCGAACGAAATGGCGCTCGCACCGGTATGGCTCTTGGACTTTGCTCGAGATCGCGACGCCGTCTTGAAGGCGTTAGACGGCCCTGCGGCGGCCAAGGACGTGTCGGGAGGGCCGGCCGGCGACGGCCATCCTGCGCCTCGCCAGGGCCGCGCAAACGACGGTCCGCGAGCATTCGACGAGTTCGCGCCAGCCCGCGCCCCGGAGCCCTGGAGCGAAATCGGCGAGCAGCGGCTTCGATCGGCGCTCGCAGCGATCCCGGCCGACAACCGAGACATTTGGTTGAAGGTCGGCTTCGCGCTGCATGACCTCGCCGCGCACGATCCGCGCTGGCAGGGCCGCGAGATGTGGGATGCATGGTCGAAGACCTGCCCGGAGAAATTCAACGAGGCGGACCAACAAAGGACCTGGGCGTCCTTCGATCGCGACTACCACGGGCCGCGCGTCACCGTCGCGACAATCTATCATCTGGCGCAAGAGTTCGGCTGGCGTGATCCGACCGCGCCGACCGCAGACTGCCACGCGAGTGACCGCAAGGAGTTGCCCAAACTGGGCGCGGGGGATTCTGTTGAAGGGGGGATTGGGGAACGTTTGTCAGAGCCGCAGGCGACGTTCGCTCGTCTCGCTGCGTTGTCGCCTATCGAATACGATCGCGTGCGCATTGCTGAGGCCGAAAAGCTCGGCGTTCGTGTCGGAACGTTGGATGACGGGGTAGAGAAATTCCGTCTTCCAGGCGATGCCGCGGGCATGGCAGGGCGGGCGCTGTCGCTGCCCGCGCCCGAGCCGTGGACCGAACCTGTCGACGGTGCCGCCCTGCTTGAGGCGATCGTCGAGACAATCACTCGTTATGTTGCGCTCTCCCCGGCAGCGGCGGTTGCGGTCGCACTGTGGTGCATCCACGCTCACGCGTTTGAGGCCTTCTACATCTCGCCTCGCCTCTCAATCACTTCGCCCGAGAAGCGCTGTGGCAAGAGCACGCTTCTGCGGGTGATGCAACCGATGCTTCCCAAAGCCCTGTGCGCCGCCAACATCACCGTCGCCGCCATGTTCAGAACGGTCGAAGCCTGTCGACCGGCGCTGCTGATCGATGAGGCCGACTCGTTTCTCAAGGACAACGAGGAGCTGCGCGGTATGATAAACTCCGGTCACGCGTGCGACGGCACGGCCATCAGGCTTGTCGGCGAGGATCACGAGCCGCGAGTTTTTTCCACCTGGTGTCCGGTCGCGATAGCGGCAATCGGCGCATTGCCCGGTACGATTGAGGATCGAAGCGTCATCATTCAGATGCGGCGGCGACACCCCGACGAAAGGGTTGCGCGGTTCCGAATCGACCGCGTCGGGGCGCAACATGAGCTCGGAAGAAAGGCCGCGCGCTGGGCGGCTGACTCGGCGCGCGCTCTCCGCGACGCTGATCCCGCCGTGCCGACCGAGCTGAACGATCGGGCCGCGGACAACTGGCGGCCCGCTTCTTGCGATCGCCGATCGAGCGGGCAATCAGTGGCCAGAAAAGGCGCGTCGCGCCGCGCTTGAGCTGTCGGCGGTCAAAGCGGCAGAGGCGGACACAATGCGCACGCTGCTGCTCTCCGACATTCGGGGCGTGTTTCGAGAGAAAAAGGTCGACCGGCTTAAGAGCGAAACCCTGGTTACGGCCCTTGTCGCAATGAATGATCGTCCATGGCCGACCTTCGACAAGGGCAGATGGATCACACCGGCTGGCATCGCACGCATGCTTAGGCCTTATGGGATTGGTTCGGAGACAATCCGGTTCGACGAAGAGCTCGCAAAGGGCTACCGTGTTTCCACGTTCGAAGACACGTTCGCTAGATATCTGCCTCCTGAAGGCGTAACGACGTAACATACGAATAATTACAATGACTTACGGCAATCAGAGGCCGTAAATAATTGGCTTGATGTTACGGCTACTATTTAGTGTAACCCATTGAAAAATATAAATTGTTGCCGTGTTACGGCTACGCTCTTGAAAAAACGGGCTGATTAGATGTCCGTCACCGACGTTGCGGAAACGGCGCTGTTTAGACCGGAGTCGACGTAGAGCGGACATAGCGGATGGCGACGGATGATGTGGGGGTCGCCGTGTTTCTTGAGAAGCCGCTCAAACAGAAAGACCGCAGCGCGCGGCGCGCTTGGTTTCGAACTGACGGGCGCTGATGGTCGGCGTGGCCTTGGTCAGGCGCTTGGTAGTCGCCAAGACGCAGTGTCGCGCTTTGGGCGAGAGGCCGCACTTGGCGTTCTGGTCTAGCGTGAAATTATTTATCCAAGGTCGGCCCCGAAGACCCGGCGGAGTGCGATCAATAGCTTTTTGAGGTCCCGGGTTTGAGACCGGCGAGCGGCTGCAATGATAGCCGCAGTTAGGACCCCAGCATCCGGCGGCAGCACACCCAGGCCCTCGAATGCCGCAAGCAAAAGCTCCCGTAACGCTTCGACATTAATCGACAGACCGTCCGTCCCGGCTGCGTCGCCTCTAAGCTCGCCGACTGTTACGCCAAGTGCTGCGGCGACCGCGGGTAGGTACTCTGACGTCTCTTGTCCGCCGGCCTCCAGTTCAGCAACGATTTCTTGAGGTATGCCGGCCTCAAGAGCCAAGCGCCCTTGCGAGATTCCCCTCTCTTTCCTGAGTTGGTGTATTGCTCGGCCGCTTATCATTGCTTCCGCTTCGCTGCTCTGATCAGCCCTGTTAGGCGAAGTCTGACAGATTAAGTTTTGCCTTGCAACCGATGCCTGGCGAGGAGCCAAACCCGTTGCATCAAACCCGCGTTGTGGATGCCCGTGGGCAACCCGTCGGTGATATAAATACCGAAGCTTTGGGAAGTTGCGGGGTCAACACCGTCAATTCGCGAAGCAAAAAGGCTTTATATGACGCAATATCTCACGATATGACGCAATATCCCACGCGATCTCACGCGATCCCCAATTCAGGTCCCTACGTTCTCCGGTTTTCGGTCTGTTGCCATCTTAGGCGAAAGTGAGGCGACCGCCCAGTGACGTTGATCCCGGCCGGGCCGCAAGCGTTCGCAACGGTCTTTCCCCGATTCCCCACGGGAAGGGGCGACAGCCGCGAGAAAAGCGAAAACGGCATCATCAATGCCCAGCCGAAACCTGTTTCGAAAAAAATAAGTTGACGTGATTACCTTTATGTGAACATTTTGTAATGTTGGCGGCCTCGGGGATTGTCCTCGGTGGAGTGTTCGCCTTCGTAGCAATAGGGGAATACGACATGTTGAAGAAGGCTTTATTGGTGAGCGCTGCGATGGTCGCAGCCGCTGCATTTGCGCCCTCCGCTGCATTCGCGGGAGTGATAGCGTCGGGCAGTTCCACCGCCGTGGCCCCCTCGGGCTTGTCGCCGCTCATCGACTTTACGTCGCCGTTCGCGGGCGACGTTGCCGTCACGATAACCGACTGCTGCATCGTGGGAGATTACTACAAGACTTGGGTCGACGGCGTCGTCATCGGGACGACGCCAATCGTGGTGGTAGAGGGGCCGACTTATAGTTCGGGCACGTTCTCCGCCTTGGTCACGGCCGGCGTCAACACTCTCCAGGTACAAGACCTGCTTACCCTCCCCGGGGGCGTATTCCCGGACGGCTCTTCAATCCTTCCGGCCGGCTTCTCCTACTCGGTCGCCACGCCGGAGCCATCAACCTGGGCGATGATGCTGCTAGGCTTCGCGGGCCTCGGCTTCGCCGCTTATCGCAAGGCGCGCCCTGCGGTCTCGGTCGCCTGATCGGGAGCCAAAGCAAGCCTTTCGAAAGCCGCCTTCGGGCGGCTTTCTTTTTTGCGGGAACGACTAAGCCATTTCGATCCGCGTTCCGACGCAGCCGTTGAGCAGCCGCTTCAGGTGATACTGGGCGAGCGCGTCTCCTGGCCGTTCGCCGATCAGGTGGCGAAGGCCGCGAGCGCGCGCGGATCGGCGGCTGTGGCCGACGATGTCCGCAACCAAGATCGCCGCGAGTTTCCGGGTCTCGTCAAGCGCGCCTCACCCGTCATGCAGAATAGCACAAGAAAGGCGTGAGCCGCATGCCCGCCTATCCAAAAGCGTTCGGGCCGAAGGAAGCCGGCCCGCCAGTGGGTGGATGGCGGTCTAGGGTCGATTTGACCCAATCGCCATGCCGCGGCAAATGACCGCTCTTTGCGCAGAGCCGTCGTCCACCGCGTCGTCTTCGCCGTGCCCGAAACCCCTAGTGAGGGACCAACGGGTGGCGGACGCCTCGCTATTTGACCGTCCAGGCCGTAACCCCCGTAACAATCTTTATATGTCAAAGGCTTACGCCGGTTTTTTGCCCGTAACATTTTGCGCCCTGTTACGGCCGAGGAGCTCTCGCAACCCATTGAAATACAAAGATTGTTACGGCGTTACGGCTCGCGAAGAGGGAAGTGACCGGAAGCGACAACTCGTCAATGAATGCGCTAGCAACGGGAATTTCGCTTCGCAGCAAAAGTAAAGGAAGCGCGAAAACCTTTCCCGGATTTGCCCGGGGCCCGATGCGGTATTATGATACCACACTTTGAAGGCCGCCACCGCATGCCGACG
The DNA here is from genome assembly GCA_963721905.1 of uncultured Alphaproteobacteria bacterium. Taxonomy (GTDB): domain Bacteria; phylum Pseudomonadota; class Alphaproteobacteria; order Rhizobiales; family Beijerinckiaceae; genus Roseiarcus. The sequence continues at coordinate 257,152 of CAVRMF010000011.1, read as the reverse complement.
CCGGAAGAAATTCAACAGCGATTGAACGAAGCATTTGCTGGGGTGCTCCCGAATGGCGGGTTTTTACGCCAGCCGCCGGTCGAAACCCTCCGACCCACGCCTTCGCCGGAAGAAATCCAACAGCAATTGAACGAAGCCTTCGCTCCTCGGGAGTGGATGAAGTCCCACCGCGCGCCCGGTCCGTCCGCCCGCCGTCTTCGATCCCTGTTGAGGAGCGCCGGCACGCCCGCGACCGGGGGGCCGTCGCGCCGTCAGCGCTGCGACGCTCGGGTCAAGAACCTGTTCAGGATCGGCAAGAATGGCGTCAAGGTCTCTCGCGGCCCCCTTTGCAAAGCCTGGGCGATGGAGAACGGACGTTGCTGGATGCATGGCGGCGCTTCGACCGGGCCGAAGTCGCTGGACGGCAAAGCGCGCGTCGTTGCCGCAATGGTCGAGGGACGGCGCAAATGGGTTGCGCGGCGACGCGCCGAAGGGAGGAAATTCCCTGCCGGTCGCAAGCGTGGCGAGAGATGGGTGACCGAACCGATGCGGGAGCGCGCCCGCACCGAGGCTCACCGGCTCGGTGGCAGCCGTTTCACGCTAGACCGCGCGCTCACACTTGCCCTGTTGCAGAGCGCGGACGGCGGCCCGGGGGAGAAGACAAAAGCGAAGGCGATGCTCGACGCTCAAGAGCGAGCGGCGATGGAGCGGGATCGTCAAGCGGCACTCGCGCGCATCCCCGAATTGCGCGCGTCGCTACTGGCCAACCGATAGGCGGCCCGGCATCAAGTCGGCGGCGCGATGAGCCCCTTGGCTGGCCAGTCCGCGAATATTGCCTCTGCCGCTTTGGATGCGCCTTTCTGCGCGCCTACAAGCGCCGCCTGCACTGATCTGACCGTTGCCGACCCACAGATTACGGCCCGTCGCAGGTTGGGGTAGTGGGCCAGTTTGATATGGCAGGCGTTCTTGACATTGAAGCCCCTCCGTGGGCCGATAATGAATCTGAGGTTCATTTGCGGCCGAATCGGAAAATGAGCATCGAGGCAATTAAAGAGCGCTTGGCGAGAGCCGGATTATCCATAACCGAGGAAGCGAGGAACGGAAATGATACCGGCTGGCGACTTAAGCTGGATTGCAATGCCATCGTAAATGCGTACGACACTGGCAGGATTGATATTCAAGGCAAGAATCCGAAGCCTGCCCGTGAAGCGCTTGGGTTGGATGACGGCGCAGCACACACAGCGTTCCAGGCCCAAAAGTTGGATGCGTCGAGAAAGGTCTTTGTTGTGTATGGCCACGACGGCCCAGCGCGTACAGAACTAGAAGCAATGCTCAGGAGGTGGCAATTAGACCCGTTAATCTTGGCTCAGTTGCCATCTGGGGGGCAGACTATAATTGAAAAGCTTGAAAGTGTTCGGAAAGATGCCGTTTTTGCCGTTGTACTCGCCACGCCTGACGATGAGGGGAATGAAAAGGGGCGTGAAGAAAAAAAGTTGTTCAGGGCAAGGCAAAATGTGGTGCTGGAATTAGGTATGATGCTAGCCGTATTAGGCCGACCAAAGGTTGCAATATTAATGAAGAGCGACCTAAAGATGGAGAAGCCGTCAGACATTCAAGGACTCATATATATTCCTTGGAAAGAAAGCGTAACTGAGGCAAAATTAACACTTGCGCAGGAAATGCATAGCCAGGGCATCAAAATTGATCTCAGTAAGGTTTAGTTTGCAGTCTCCCACGCCTCAAGTATGCCAACCATATCGGCGACTTCTCAAAGTTGATCAGTCACCGCCAGCGGCCATCGCGGGGGTTGTCCCACTCGGCGCATCGGTTCGGTCTTTACGAAATCTGAGGCTGGCGCGCCCGCATCATATCGGAGGGGTGAAATGCGAGTAAATTTGGGCGTTCTTTGTATTGCTTCCTGTCGTAGGCATTGGTTGCGCTTTTAGGAGTGGAATATAGGACAATTCGCCAAACTCGATCCACCAATTCTCATCAGGCGCAACACATGAGCAGAATTTTCAAGTTCTCATTATTGGTGCTTTCGTTGGCGCTCATGGTCAGGCCTTGTCTCGCGCAAACGAAGGGCGATGTCTTGCGCGGCGCTAACTCAGTAACGATTTTGATTGAGAAATTGGATAAAGACTCACTAACATGCAACGTCAGCGAAGGACTGATCAACAGGACAATTAAATATCCTTTTAGTTCAGCAAGCTTCAAATTCGTAATTGCTCACCCCATTTCCGCGTGATGGGTGCGGCGAATTGACTTATGGGAGGTCTAGCGACTGGCGTGGCTGGGACGAATTCAAATCGTTGGGTTCATGTCCGCGGACCCCGACCTTTCGAGCCTCTCGCACGCGCAGAAGGACGCGTTGATCGCCGCATTGATGGCGCAGGTCGCGTCTCTGACGGCTCGGGTCGCCGAGCTTGAGGCGAAGCTGGGCCTGCCGCCCAAGACGCCTGATAATTCCAGCGTTCCGCCGTCGAAGGGTCAGAAGCCGTCGGAATCTTCGGCGCCCAAGGACAAGGCCAAGCCGCACGCCGGGGCGCATCGTCCGCTTGATCCGAACCCGACGTCCAGGCGCGAAGTCTTGGCCTGCCGCTGCCAAGGCTGCGGGACGGATGTGTCCGACGTCGCGCAAAGCCTATGCGAGAGTTATGATCGGGTCGAAATCCCCGAGATCCAGCCCGACGTGACGCGGGTTTCTTTATATGGCGGCGTCTGCCCATGCTGCACCAGGCGCTTCAAGGCCGAGCCGCCGGAGGGATTGGAGCCGGGGTCGCCGTTCGGGCCGAACCTGCGCGCCTTTGTGGTTTATCTGCGCTCCGTTCAGGGGATTCCGCTGGCGCGATTGAGCCATGTGCTGCGCGACTTGTTCGGTCTGGAGATCAGCGAGGGCGCGCTGGTCAACATTCTTTCCGCCAGCCGGAAGCCCTTCGCGGCGCAGACCAGCCTGATCAAGGCGCGGCTGATGGCCGGCACGGCGCTGGCCTCGGATGAAACCGGCATGAGGGTCGGCAAGGCGAACTGGTGGCTCTGGGTGTTCCATCATCGCGACAGCGCCGTCTTTGTCGCCGACAACCATCGCTCCAAGGCGGTCGTCGAGGGTTTCCTGGGCGGATGGCGTCCCGATTTCTGGACATCGGACCGCTACGGCGGCCAGATGGGTTGGGCCAAGCGCGAGCATCAGGTCTGTCTTGCGCATCTCATCCGCGACGTCCAATACGCCATCGACACCGGTGACTTGGTGTTCGCCCCGGGCATGAAGGGCCTGCTCAAACGCGCCTGCGCCATTGGGCGCCGACGCGACGCTCTGGCCGACAGCACGCTCAAAATCTACGAGACCGATCTGAACCGACGCCTCGACCGCCTAATGAGCCTAATCCCGACCCACAAAGCCGGCGGCAAGCTTCAGAAAATCATCAAGAAGGTCCGCCGCCATCTGTTCGTCTTCATGACCAACCGCGACCTCACCACGACCAACAACGGCTCGGAGCGCGCCCTGCGCCCCTGCGCGGTCTACCGCAAAATCACCAACGGCTTTCGCAGCCAATGGGCGCCGCGCTCTACGCCGATATCCGATCCGTCGTCGAGACCGCACGGCGAAGATCAATCCGAGCCATCGACGCCATCCGCCTCACCCTCGAAGGCCGCCCCCTCCCTTGCGCAGCTTGAAAACGCAAACGGGGACCTGAGCAATTACTTAATTTATAGATTCAAATTGACCACCAAGCTTGACTCTGTTGTCTTTTATACAAATGTCAATACGCTATATTCTAGCCAAGTTGATTACTGTGTCTCTAATATTGATGTTTTGGCATATAATATTCAAATCGTCACGCTTGACTTTTCCAATCGAAGCGTGGCGGCGGAGGTTAACTTATGGGAAAAAGAAGCAATTATTAGCAGCCAACGCTCAGACCATGAACAACACGTATCCCAAACAATTGAAAAACTCGCAAAGGAATTTGTTGCTGACTGGAATTTGGACAATAAAGGCGGCGAATACGACGATTTAATTCCCGGATTTACGAGGGAACCGCCTGCTGCGGGTCCCCCCGGATGGACGACCGAACCGCCCGGAGCAAAACCCAAGCCGCGTATCCCGCCAGGTTGGACGACTAAATTACCGGAAGGATTCAGCGCAGGGCCGGCCGAGAAGCCGGCAGGCGGGACGGAGCCTCCCGCTGCGCATCCTGCCACGACGGGTCCGAATCCGGCAGCGTCCTCGGCGCTCGCCGAGTCTAACGCGCCGAAACCGGACGCCAAAACTGAACCGGAAGTCGTGACGGTCAAATATCGCGGCCCGGTGAGCCTTGCGCAGTTCAAGTGCGACGCGATCACACGTAGCAGCTTTATTGAGCGCGTCTGCTACGACGCCGCGAATTCGTACATGCTGATCGACCTCAACGGGACTTGGTATCACTATTGCGAAATTGACCCCGCCACGGTGTCGAGTTTGATGGCGGCGGAGTCGATGGGACGATTTTACGATGCGTCGATCAAGGGGCGTTTCGATTGCCGCACGCACCGCGTGCCACAGTATTAGGCCGTTAATTTTCAAAATTCGCACGCGGTTTCCGAGGCGGGTCTGAGAAAAATTTTCCCGCGGAGGCGGCCACGTCCGAACCCCGAGTTAGCGCGGCGCGATCGGCCGCCATCCCCTGCCCGTTCCCCGGCCGTCCGCCGGGCCGTCGATCTTTCGGCGCTTGCGCAGTATTCCGACGGCCTCTTTGTGGCGCTTGGCAAGCGAAGCCGGATCGCCACGATTGGCCTCGCACTCCGTCGCACGCTCGAAGGGCATATCGCAGGTTCGGAATTGAGCGCAGCCGGTCGCAGAGGTGCCGACCACGGACGGCAAGATAAAAGCGCCGACCGCGGTCGGCCGCAAATCATTGGTCGGATTAGAGATTATCGGTGCCGCGGCATGAGTTGCGGCTGGCACTTCCGCCACAAAGGCGAAATAATTCAACGAGCCAAGCGCCAGCGCGCTCCGCCCCGTGCCGCCCCCTGGCTCCCCTTCCTCACCGATGTCACGTCGGCAGCCTGTGAGCGTTTGGCCGTTTGTTGCAAGCAGCGTGACTAATTGTCGCGTTAGCCTGCGCGCCGATTGCCTCCCGATCTTATCGCCGGGAGCGCCCGGGGAGCGCCCCGAACCTAAAGCGACCCACAGCTGGGAACATAACATATTGAAATAATTGGTACCGCCACCCCGGCTCGAACGGGGGACCTCTAGATCCACAATCTAGCGCTCTAACCAACTGAGCTATGGCGGCCTGACGAGATCGGCCGGGAAACTAGTGTCAAAGGCGAGGCGTGACAAGGCCTAGCCCGCATTTCTCAGACTGCGGGCGCATTGCAGACTGGCTGACGGGGATGTGCGCAGCGTCTGTGTGACCGACGAGCGCACGCTTTGCGCCGTTTGCGCAGTTGGATCGGGGTGTTTCGGTTCTCCTGTGGGCCGAGGGGTGGATTGCCGCGATTTGTCGGCGTCGCGGCGACGCCTCAGGCGAGGCGGACGGCGGCGAGGCGCCATTCGTCGGCGTAAGGACAAGCCGAGGCGAGCGCGAATTTGATGCGGCGCGCGCTGATGCGGACGAGGCCTGCGAGCTTGAGGAGCTTGAGCCTGATCGTGCCGCAGGTTGCCTCGGCGAACTGGGTGTGTGCGAGGCCGACGCGCCTGAGCGCGCAGATCAGAACATAGGCGAACGAGGCCAGCCAGAGCCTGAGCTGGTTGGCGCGCATGGTGGCGGTCGAGGTGCGGTCGGCGAACAGGTCGCCCTGGCACTCCTTGATCCGGTTCTCCATGTCGCCGCGGGCGCAGTAGACCGTCTCGTAGAGGAAGCGGCCGTTGATCTCGCCCTGCTTGAGCGAGGTGACGATGAAGCGCGGATTGACCTCGCCCTTTGTCCATTCCGCCTTGCCGATCACCCGGCGCCGGCGCGACCAGCTGTCGAGCGTCGCATAGCGGAAGTCCTTGAAGCGGCGGGCGGGTTTGCCGGTCGCGGCGGCTTCCGCCTCGGCCTGCGCGAGTTCGGCGGCGATCTCCTCGACGAGCCGGGGGTTGCGCGCCAGGCCGAACACGAAGTCGACCCGGTTCTGTTCGCACCAGGCCATCAGCGCCTCGCGGGCGAAGCCCGAGTCGGCGCGCAACAGGATGCGCGTCTTCGGCCAGCGCGCCCGAATTTGCCTGACGATCCGCGCCGCCTCCTCGACCGATCCGGCGCTGGCGTCGATGTTCGAGGGCCTGAGCTTGGCCGCCAGGAGATGGCGGCCGCAGAACACATACAGCGGCAGATAGCAGTAGCCGTCGTAATAGCCGTGGAAGAACCGGCCCTCCTGATGGCCGTACAGCGGGTCGTCGGTCGCGTCGAGGTCGAGGATGATCTCTCTGGGCGCCCGATCGTGCGCCTCGAGGAACAGGTCGACGAACAGGGCCTCGATCGCCGCCGGGTCGTGGCTGATCTTCTTGTAGCGGGTGGCGATCTCGCGCGACAGTTCCAGCCGGTTCAGCGTCGACTTGCCGGCCACCGGCGCGCAATCCTCGCGCCTGGCCTCAAGCTTGCCCGCCAGCACCGCCATCAAAGGATCGTGGCGAAGCTCGTCATGGTCGTTCAGGTCCTCATAGCCGAGCGCGATGCCGTACACGCGCTGCCCGATGAGCGTGGCGACGGAATGCTCAATGAACCTCGGGTCTCTGGCGTCGCGGAAACATCCCGCAAGCCGTCGAACCAGATTGAGCCTTCGGTCGGCTGCGCCCAGCAGTAGACCGCCGGCGTCGGAGGTCAGCGCGCCGCCGTCGAACGCTGCCATCACAGGCCGCCCTTCGACCCGTCCAAACGCGCTCGGTTCTGCGCTACACTCCGTCTGCATCGGGCCACTCCTCCGAACCGGCTCAAGTCATTCTCACAAAACAACTTTTGCCTGATTCGGCGGCCCGATGCGCCCCTAATTTGAGATATGCGGGCTAGCCATCGGCTCGCTGCGGATGGAACGAAGGGCGCGCCGCCCGCAAAATGAGCGGGCGGCGCTAAGGAGCGGCGCGTGGGAGGAACCGCGCCGCTCGATGCGGCGTCAGACGGCGATCTTGAAGGACTTGGCCATCTGGTCCTTGAGAGGCTCGATGGCGTCCGCCATCGTCTTTTGCGTGAGGGCGCCGATGTCCTTGGCCTGCCCGGTCATCGCGTCGACCTGCTTGCGGGTGAACTCGCTCTGCAGGGCGACCAGATCGGCGAGCGATTTGACGGCGAAAGACGCCTTCATGAACTCGAAATTGGCTTCCGTGTTGGCGCGCAGGGCCTCCAGAGCCTTTGCGTTGATGGCGATCACGCCGTCCTTCGCCGCGCTGAAGCTCTGTTCGAAAGCATTGGCGGCCTCGTCGGCCGAGACCTTCGCCTTGACGAAGGCTGCTCGCGATTCGGCCACGCCTTTTTCGAGCGCGGCGCGAACGCTCTCCTGCATGCCGGCGACCGGCTCGACGACTTCAACTGCCGCTTCGGGGACGCTTGGCGTCAGGACGTCGGACAAGGGCTCCGCGGCGGCTGCGGGGGCGGTCTGCGGGGCGAGATTTTTCTTCGGTGAGGCGGCCATGGCTTTTCCTTTCTTCCTGGAATGGACGGTGGACAGGCGTCGGATGTCAGCGCGAACCGGGAGTCATGCTCTTCTGGAAAAGGGCGCCAAGCTCCTTAGCCTGCGTCTGCAACGCGACAAGCTGAGTCTTCATGTATTCGCTCTGGAGCGCGAAGGCCTCTTGCGGATCCTTCGCCCTGACGAGCTTATGGGCGAGTTCGAACGCTGCGTTCACGTTCTGCTCGGTATAGGCAAGGACGTGAGCGCTCACAGATTTGGCGCCGCCCTCGCCCGAATTGACCGCCTCGCCGGCGACCCCCGCCGTGCGCTGCGCAACCGCGAGAAAACCTTCGAACGCCTTGCGCGCCTGCTCGACGCTACGCTCGGCGAAATCACGCAACTCATTGGGGATCTCAAACGGAGAATTGGACACTTTTTCATCCCTTTCACATGATCTGGCGGCAAATGGACTCACCCATCGTGTGCCGCATTATACGGCGCCTTTTGTTGCAGTGCAACATGATTTTGCGCCGCACCAGCAATTTTAACCCTGCCCCGAATCCCTCCCGGCGACGGCGTGGTGGAATCCGGCCAACAGGGTTAAACCTTCGCTAATCGTCTGCTGCGTCGGCGCCCGCGTCACCGCGCCGACTGCGCGACACGTTTCCATTGCGAGCCGCCCCGTGACCCTTTCGCCGCCAAGACCCTCAGAAGCCTGCGCGGCCATGACGCCCGATGCGGCGAACGCCGTTTTCGACGCCTCCGAGCTCGCGCCGCGCGGCCAAAACGGCACGCGGCTCCTGATCATCGATGCGCAGGCGCGAATCGCCTATGCGACGCAGAACGCTCTCGAACTCTTTGGCGCAAAACATCGTTCGGACCTACAAGACCGGCTGCTCGCGAGCGAGGGACCGACCGCCCGCCGGTTGCGTCATCTGGCAACGTCGTTGCCGATTGGGGAGGCTCCGCGTCTCGAGCGGCTGCGTTTTTCTCCGGAGCGCCGGCCGGTGAGCCTCAATTTGCGCTGCGCCCGCGTCGGCACCCCCGATGGCGCCGCATATCTGGTTATTTGGGCGCCGGCCGCGAGCGCAGGGCGCGAAGAGATGGGCCCGATCGACCTCGCGGGCTCGGATGCGCGCGCCGGAGAAGCGCTTGGCGCCGACACGGCCAGTCCTTCGACCGAGCCTTGGATGAAGTCGCGGTTTCTGTGGTCGCTCGACAAGGAAGGCCGCTTCGGCGTCGCGGACCCTGTCCTCACCGCGGCGCTCGGCGCGAATGCCCCTCTTCCCGGCGAAACGCTCGACGCATTGAGGGAGCGGACGGGATTGACGCATGGCGACGACCTCGTGCGCGCGTTCGAAGAGCGAGAGACATTCTCCGATGTTCCTGTCGACTGGCCATCGGCCAGTGAAAATATCCGGTTTCGGATGAGGCTCTCGGCGGCGCCGGCGTTCGAGCGCGGCCGCGAATTCGGCGGATTTCGCGGCTTCGGGCGCCTCGATGAGGCGATCAGCATGTCGGATGGGTCCGCGGTTGCCGACACTGCATCGTTCGTCGACATTGCGGAATCCGGTGCGAGCGTCGGAGCCTTCGATAATCGGACAGCCGAGAATCGAGGCGTCCCTGCGCCGGAAGATAAGGCCGAGGATACGGCGACGGTCCTGGCAGGAGCAGCCCAGGCGGACTCCAGTCCGGCGGACAGCCTCGCGGATAGAAGCGAGCTTGCTCCGGCTTTGCCTGAAGGCGCGGACGAGGACGGCGGCGCGTCCGAGACGAGCTTCGAGGCGGACGCGAGGTCAGGTGTCGAGACGCCTCAGGGCAATCATCCCGAGGATGCTCGAAGCAAAGCGCCGGGCGATGCGGCGAACATGCCTCCCGAACGCACCGCTGAAATCTATGTCCTGCGCCAGACCCATGCGGCGACACCGAAAATCGTTCCGATCCGTCCGGGCGCGCTTGAAGCGCTGGCCCCCGATCCCGGGCTGGGCTCGGGCGGCGAGAGCGTCGAACTCAGCAAGAGCGAGCGCGAAGCCTTCCGGGAAATCGCGCGCGCTCTGATCGGCCGGGCCCACAATGGGCCCCGGCACGCGGGACCCGACGGCGCGCTGCCGGTCGGCGATTCGCCAGAGCGGTTGGCCGAGGCTGTCGGGGCGCCAACTTCGCCGTCCCCGCCTCTTGAAGCCGGGCAGGACGGCGCGGCCGCGGAGGCTCCCGAACCGGTCCGGCGCAACGCCTGGGCTCTCCTTGATCGACTGCCGATCGGCGTGCTCGTCGCCCGGGACGCGCAGGCTCTCTATCTGAACCGCACGCTGCTCGATCTTCTGGGCTACCGCGATCTCGAGCATTTCCTGGCGTCCAACGGTCTTGCGGCAATGTTCCAGGGGCCCCATCCGCAGGCCGTGTCGACGAAGCAAAGCGGCGCTCTTGAGATCGTCAGGGCGAACGGCGAATCGCTCGCGGTCGACGGCCACGCGCAAGCTGTGAACTGGGACGGCGCGCCGGCGACGCTGATCGCGTTTCGCCGGTTGCGAGACGCGGACCTCGACGCCCAGCCCGTCGAGGATGGGGCGTGGAGCCGCAACGGCGCGGCAAACGATCTGCAGGACATGCTTGATCGCGCGGCCGACGCCGCGGTGACCCTCGACTCGGCCGGACGCATCCTGTCTCTGAGCAAGCCCGCGGAAAAGCTTTTCGGCTACGATGAGAAGGGTGTCGTCGGCGAAAGCGTTCTGATGCTGCTTGCGCCGCAGAGCCATCCCGAAACGACCGCCCGGCTCGAAAGCCTCAGCCGCGACGGTGATTCGCCCGCCGGCGGGCCCATTCCGGTCGCGGGCCGCGCCCGCGCCGGCGCCGCGCTCAGCCTTGCCTTGACGCTGGCGCGGATCGGCCCGCCCGAAGCGCCCCATTATTGCGCCCTCATGCGGGACATGAGCCGCGAACAGGAAGCGGCGCGGAAACTGATTTCCGCGCGCGACGCCGCGCAGGCCGCGAGCGCGGCGAAGACGGATTTTCTGGCTCAAGTCAGCCACGAAATCCGGACGCCGCTGCACGCGATCCTGGGCTTCACAGAGGTGATGATGGAGGAGCGCTTCGGGCCGATCGGCAATGAACGTTACAAGGATTATCTGAAGGACATCCATGCCTCCGGCGCCCATGTGATGAGCCTCGCCGACGATCTCCTCGATCTCAGCAAGATCGAGGCCGGCAAGCTCGAGCTCGCCTTCACGCCTGTCGACGCCAACAGCCTCATCCGCGAATGCGTCTCGATGATGCAGCCTCAGGCCGCGCGCGAGCGCATCATCATGCGCGTGTCTCTTTTCGAGCGCCTGCCACAGGTGGTGGTCGACGAGCGCTCGCTGAAGCAGATCATGTTGAACCTGATGTCGAACGCGGTGAAATTCAACGAGCCCGGGGGCCAGGTCATCGTATCGACCGCCGTCGACGCTGCAGGACAGGCGGTCATCCGCGTGCGCGACACTGGCGTTGGAATGAGCGAAAGCGAGGTCGGCCTCGCCCTGGAACCATTCAGCCAGATCGGCCGCGCGGGTCGAAAGGGCGGCGTCGGCCTTGGTCTGCCGCTGACTAAGGCGCTGGTCGAAGCGAACGGGGCGGAGTTTTCGATCAAGAGCCGCCGCGATCAGGGAACGCTGATCGAGATCGCGTTCCCGACCGTGCGCGCGGCCTAAGTCGCACAAGGGGAACTTGATGAGCGCGCGCCTCATCTCGAACACCGGGAGAGACGCTCTGTCAAACAGCCATACGGGGACCGGCAGCCTCAGTCCGGTCAAAAATTCCGACGGCAAGCTCTGGGGCGCCCAGCGGCGGCGCGCGATCTAGCACCTCAGCATCGGCCGCGATCTCATGCTTGGCGAGATGATCGCCGCCGATCGCCGAACTGGTGGAGCGTTCGCTGATGCTGGTCACCGCGCTCTCGCTGGCGATCGGCTATGAACAGGCCGCCGGGATCGCGCATCGGGCCCTGGAGCGCGACACAACGCTCAAAGCCGCCGCGCTCGAACTCGGCTTCGTGACGGAGGAAGACTTCGACCGCTGGCGAAGATGGTGAGGCGTAGCCCAGGCCAACTTGCCAAAATCGCATATCCGTCTCTAGTTTACCGGCGGCGCACAGGTTTTCGGAGGATCAGCCGCCCGCTTGGTCTGGAGTCAAGGGTGTCAACGCAGTCGATCGAGGACGTCAATCGTTCAGCGCCGCTCCTGCTGTCGAGCGACGCTTTCGACGAGCGCGACCGATTCGACGCCTGGCGTGAAGAATTGATGTTGCGGGTCATCCACGTCGACGTCGACGTGCCCGACAAGAAGAATTTTCACACACGGCTCCGCGTGTTGAATCTGCCGAACGTCGCGATCATAGAACGGCTATCCACGCCGAGTTTGGTCCGACGCACCGCCGACATGGTTCGCGACGGCGACGACGCGCTGGTCTTTTCGCTGCCATGGCGAAATGCCCTCGAACTGCAAGCCGGCGCCAATCAGGCGCGCGTCGGCCCGGGAGCGGCGATCATCACGTCGTTGAATCAGGTCAATAGCCTGCGCGCGCCCGCGGGCGTTTGTGGGGTTTCTCTGCGCGTCGCCCGCCGCGCCGCCCGCAGCCTCGCGCCCGACGTCGAAAAACTCCTCAACCGCCCGATCCGACTCGATGAGGCTGCGTTCGCGATCCTTAGTTCCTATCTGATCTCTCTGTTGTCCGTGCCGCGCGGGCTTTCCAATTCGGTCGCCCGACTCTCGGATCAGCAGGTTCGGGAGTTGCTGGCGCATGTTTGCGATCCTACCGGCGACCTCGCGCGCGCTGAAGCGTACGGCGGGATCAGGGCTGCGCGCCTGCAGGCGGTGGTCCGGGATATTGCGCTCCGCCTTTCCGATGCCGATCTCAGCGCCGCGTCTGTTGGGCGCAGGCTTCGTCTCTCGGAGCGCTACGTCCAGCAATTGCTGGAAGGAGCCGGGTATTCGTTCTCCGTCTATGTCCGGGAGCGGCGGCTGAAGCTCGCTCGCCAGTTGCTGCGCGATCGGCTCACCTCTCACCTGGGAATCTGCGATATTGCGTCAATGGCGGGATTCAACGACCTTTCGCACTTCAATCGAGCGTTCCGTTTGTATTTCGGCGAGACGCCCAGCGATGCGCGGCGCGCGAGATGACCTGGTCGTAAGACGACCGCCTTGCCTTCGACGAAACCCCGGTTGAAACATCGTCGTTCCACTCCTCGACGTCCAATAGTGCGGTCGGGGCCGGATTCGGTGCGCCCTGGACCAAGACAGCGCGCCCGGGCCTCCGTTAAAAACGCGTGACGGTGTCAACGCCGCGTCGATCCGTTCGCGCGTGTTGCGCGTTTCGGTCCCGAGCGGCGTTCGTGTGGCCGACATCGGACTGAAACGAAGGGGATCGCTATGCGCAAATGGATCGCCGCATTCCTGACCGGGCTCCTTGCCGCCGGCACGGCGTCGGCCAGCGATTGGCTCTATACCTACACCGGCAACGACTTCACTAACGTGACCAGCATCTGCTGCGGCCAAGACACTCCTTTCACCACGTCGGACTTCATCAAGTTCCAGTTCACTTCGCCCTACCTGCTTGGCCCGAACTGGAATGACACGGGGTTCTCGGAGCCGATCACAAGCTGGTCCCTTTCGCTCGGTCCGCTGTCTTATTCCAGCGCTGGAGGCCCGACCATCGTTCTCTACAGCATCAACTTCTCAACCAATGCGATGTCGCAGATCACCGGATATCAATTCACCACTCAAACCGATGTCGTTGCGCCGGATCTCCTCCCCTTTGAGTACGGTCCGCAACCCTATGTCGAGGAGGTCTTCAGCGCGGACCTTCCCGGGATATTCTGCTGCGAGGACGCGATCTACATTCCCCGGATCTTCATGGACAGCGATTACGCCTATAACGCGAACAACCCCGGAACGTGGGCGATTGCGTCCATTCCCGAGCCTTCCACCTGGGCGATGCTTCTCTCGGGCTTTGTTGGGCTCATCCTCGCTGGCCGCGGGCGTCGATGGACTGGCGCTTGCAAGGCCGCGTAGATCAATTGTTCATTGATATGGGTGCGGAGGGGGCGGCGCCTGCCTGCAACGGCTACCTCGCCCGCGTCCAGTTCAACGACTTGCAGATGAGGCCGCCGAGCACGCAGCCGGCGGTGACCAGATGGTCGCCGGACATTGTCATTTTGCCGGAATAGGTCTTGCCGTCCTCCGGATTGAATGCCCGCCCCGCCCAAGCGTTGTCGCCGCTCGGCTTCATGTCGAAGAACACCTGCTGGCCGACTTTCCCGGGCTGGGCCGGATCGCGCAGCCAGGAGATCGCCCCACAGATCGCATCGCCCCCGCAACTCACGAACCGCACCTTCGCCTTGCCGTCGTCGCGCGCCCATTCGCCTTTGACGTCCCCAGCCAGAGCCGGCGAACCCATCGCCGCCAGAATGGCGGCGCTTGCCAACACGCGCAGCATTGTCTCCTCCCCATGACTTTGGGAGCCAATGTCGGCGAAGGCGGCGGTCAACGTCAAGGCGGCGCTTGGGCCGACGCCCATTGTGGCCGGTAGCCCGCCGCGAGCGCCCCAACCGTCGAGGGCGGCGTGAGAACGTCAACCTCGATTGCGGTTGGAAGGGTCAGCGGCGCCCCATAGCCCTCGAAGCTCCAGGGCGCCACGCGCCCGTCGCGCACCGCATGCGCGCGGCCTTCCCAGACGATCATCGTTCCGTCCGCTAGCGCGCCGAGCCGCGACCGCCAGATGCGTTTCCGTCCATCGGTCAGGCGCTCGCGATGCAGGACGGCGTCCATCGCGTCCGCGCCGAATCCGGCGCTGTTCGGAAAGGCGGCAATAAACGCCTTCGCCGCTTCGCGCCGGCACTCGAAGCAGGGACGATGGCCCGCGGCGAGCGCGGTCGGCTCGTCCAGAAAGAAAAGCTCGGTGTAGAAGCGTCCCCACACATCGCGCCGCCTGCCTTTGAATTCGCAGACGCAGACGATCCAGCGTTTCGAGGTCCAGCGCCGCGGCAGCAACGTTCGGTCGCCGCGATGGATCCGGCCGCCGCGGTTGCCCATCATCGCGCCCCGCGGGGCGACGGCGTGAAGCTCGCCGAATGGATCGACCCGATTCTGCAACGGCCGGCCGCCGTGCCGACCGGTCGGGCCCGGGCTCATTGAGTGGGGGCGGGTTGCGCGCTCGCCTGCGCTTCGCCGACCGTGTCGAGGCCGTAGACGTCGTCGCGGAAATTGGCAGGACCGCCGGCGCTGTTGGACCAGCCGGTGAGATAGACCCAGATCACCGGCGTCGACCTAGCCAGCCGGATGTCGTAGGGCGCGCGCTCCTTCACCTTCTCCTGCATCGCCGCATTGTCCCAGACGCCACTCGGGCCGCCGCCGGTTCCCTGCAGGAGCCATTCGGCCAGGTCGTAGACGCCCTGGACGCGAACGCAGCCATGACTGAGGAACCGATAGTCGGCGCCGAACAGCCGCTTCGAAGGCGTGTCGTGCATGTAGACGGCGAGCTTGTTGGGCATGCCAATGCGGATCGTGCCCAGCGAATTGCTCGCGCCCGAGTCCTGGCGCAGCGTGTAATTGGCGGCTCGTTCGGTGCTCCAGTTGACGGTCTTCGGATTGATCTCCTGACCCGAGCCGTCGAGGATGCGGATCTTGGCGCGGGTGAGATAGCCCGGATCGCGCTGCATGCGCGGAATGATTTCCTTCTTGATGATCGATATCGGCACGGTCCAGGTCGGGTTGAGATTGATGACCTGGATTTGGGCGACGATCTCGGGCGAGGGATGCTCGGGATCGCCGACGATGGCGACGTAACGGTGGACGACGCGGCCGTTTTCGATCGCCTCGACCGAGGTCGACGGCAGGTTCACCACCACATACCGTTCGCCGAACGGGAAGTCGGCGCCGGCCAGCCGGTTGGCGCTGGAGGCGAGCTCGTTGAACCGCACTCTCGCCGGCACGTTGATCGCCTTCAGCGTCGCTCCCCCGACGACGCCCGTCTGCCGAAGGCCGACGCGGGCCTGGAAGCGTTTGACCGCCGCGGTCAGATCGGCGTCCCACGCCTGCCCGTTCGCGTGGGCTGCGTCGAGATCGCCCTCGATCGCCAGGCGCTTGCGCAGCGTCGCGACCGCGGGACCCTTGGCGCCGGGGCGCAGCGCGACGATGTCGGTCGGCCAGCCCCCCGCATCGACGATCGCCCCATAACGCTCGGACGCTTTGGCGGTGGCGAAGAAAGTATTGAGCTGGATGGTAGGCTCGGGATCGTTTGACAGGGCGGTCTCGAGCGGCGGCGGGGGCGGAGGGAGCTTCTTCGGCTTCGGGGGCGCCGGCGCGACCACGGGAATCGGGTTTGCGGCGGGCGCCTGACCGTTCAGAGGGGCGCTTTCGCCGACAGCCGGGGTCGACCCTCCTGCGCCAGTCGGCATGAACGGGGCCGGAGGCGCGGCGGATGACGGAGGAATGGAGGCGGGCGAAGCGGCCGGCGCCACACTCGGCGCGGGCGCTGCTGCTGGAGCCGTCTGCGCTGGCGCGCTGGAAGCAAAAAACGGCGCGCTGACAAGCGCGCCGGCGAGCAGAATGCCAATCTTCATCTGACGCAACCCGATCGCGCTGCGGCGCCTTTCCCGTGCGGGCGACTCACCGCCCGATTGAGCCAATGCAACGGTTCCTAGATTCGCACAACGGCTTTCTTGCGGCGGCCGCGGAGCGCCCGCAGGCGCGATTGTTCGGCGCCGTTAGGGCATCTCACCCGGCGACCACGATGTGAAGGCGCCGCGGCCCATGCGCGCCGAGGAGCAGGGTCTGTTCGATATCGGCCGAGCGCGACGGGCCGGTGATGAAATTGACCGTGCGCGGCGCGTCCCCTTTGCCGTACGCCTCCCGCAATCTCACGAAGACGCTTTCGTAATCGGCGACGATGTCCCCGCGCCTAACTACCACGATCTGATTGTCGGGGAGGAAGTTGAGCGTCGTCGGATTGTCCGCGCCGGAAACGAGCGCAACCGTCCCGGTCTCGGCAATGGCCGCGAAGGCGACTGAAAGGGCGTTGAGATCGTGCCCGTCCGACGGACCGTGGAGGATGTCCAGCGGCGTCGCGCTCCACGGCATCGCCGCGAGTCTTTGGTCGGCCCCCATGCGCAGCGTAGCCGGTGCGTTGTTCTCGCGTAGGAACCGGGCGACTTCCCCGGGAACCTCAGCGAGCGTCGCGACTTCGGCGAGACTGGCCGCTGCGCGCTCGGCCTCCGCCTTGAACGTTGCGATTCGGGCCTCGGCGTCACCTTGCCCACGTTTCGGCACGACGCCGGCCGGCGCCCTGGCGAGCCGCGTCTCGACCTCCAACCGGCGCGGCTCTTCCGCGCCCGTGACGCCGAGAGAGCGCCTCACGTTGGCGAAGATCGCTTCGCGCGCGCTCACTTGACCGCTCCGCTCTTCGCTCGCCACTGACTCTGAAAAGTCGTTTTCTCCGGCGCGGCGAGATCACGGTACTGCGTCCAGCCGCCGGCGAGCGGCGCCCAGGAGAACCGCCCTTTGCCGCGCCCGGCAAGATGCATCGCGCGCGCGGCGAGGTCCGTCGCGAAGCGGTAAAGCGCCGGCCGCCTGGCGAAAAACGCCCAGAAGCCGAGACCGTAACGGAAGGGCGCCGGCGAAAGATGGCGTTCGAATTCGCGCTCGCGCCAGTGACGCATCATCTTCGGCAGCGGAATGCGGACCGGGCAGACCTCTTCGCAGCGGCCGCAGAAGGTCGAGGCGTTGGGAAGCTGGCCGCCCTCGGCGACCCCGATGAGGGACGGCGTCAGCACCGCGCCCATGGGGCCCGGATAGACCCAGCCATAGGCGTGCCCGCCGATCGCCTGATAGACGGGACAGTGGTTCATGCAGGCGCCACAGCGGATGCAGCGCAGCATATCCTCGAATTCGCCGCCGAGCATCGACGATCGTCCGTTGTCGAGGATAACGACATGATAAGCGCTGGGCCCGTCGGGATCGCCCTGGCGGCGCGGGCCGGTCGACAAGGTCGTGTAGACCGAGGCGTCCTGCCCGGTCGCCGAGCGCGCCAGCACGCGCAGGAGCTGCGCGGCGTCCTCCAACGTCGGAACGATCTTCTCGATCGAGGCGATGACGATATGGACCTTTGGCAGGAGCTGGGTCAGGTCGCCGTTGCCTTCGTTGGTGACGATGATCGACGTCCCGGTCTCGGCGACAAGAAAATTTGCCCCCGTGACGCCGACGTCGGCTGCAAGAAACTTGGCGCGAAGCACGCCGCGCGCTTCGGCGAGCAGCTGTTCGGGTTCTGAGAGATCGCGGTTCGCCGGCAGGTCGCGGTGCGCCTTGCGGAAGTCCTGCTCCACGTCCTGCTTCGTCACGTGGATCGCCGGAGCGATGATGTGCGAGGGCGTCTCGCCGCGCAGTTGGATGATATACTCGCCGAGGTCCGTCTCGACCGCCTCGATCCCCGCCGCCTCCAGCGCCTGATTAAGGCCGATCTCCTCGGAGATCATGGATTTGCCCTTGGTGACGCTTTTCGCCCCGAGCGACTGGCAAAGCTCTATGATGATCCGGCGCGCTTCCTCCGCGTCCTCAGCGTAATGGACGTGGCCGCCGGTTTCGACGACCTTCCGTTCATAAGCCTCGAGGTAGAGGTCGAGATGGGCGAGCGTGTGATCCTTGATCGCCCGGGCGCTGTCGCGCAGCGCCTCGAACTCCGGTAGCCGCGCGGCGGCGGCCGCGCGTCGGACAGTGAAGTTGCGCGCATGGACAAGAGCGCCTTGGAGACGAGCGTCGGTCAGCGCGTCGTGGGCGTTCTCCTTGAATTTTGACGTGGTCGCGACGGTGCTCATCGCTCCCGTCCCTTCTGGCTCTCGCCGATCGCCGGCCCGTCCGCCATACCGGCGAGAACCTCCGCGACATGGCGCGCCTTGACCGGCGATCCTTCGCGCTGGAGCTTGCCCGCCATGTTCATCAGGCAGCCGAGGTCGCCCGCAAGGACGGTGTCGGCCGCCGTTTTTCGAATGTCCTCGCTTTTGCGCGAAACGATGGCGTTCGAAAGCTCCCCATACTTGGCGGCGAACATGCCGCCGAAACCGCAGCAGGTCTCGGCCTCCTCGAGTTCGACGAGGCGGAGACCCTCGACGCTCGCGAGCAGCCGCCGCGGCTGAGTCTTGACGCCGAGTTCCCGCAGACCCGCGCAGGAATCGTGATACGCGACTGTGCCGTCATAGCGCGCCGCCACCTTTTCGACGCCGCGCACGTCGACGAGGAAACTGACGAGTTCATGCGTCTTGTTGGCGAAACGTTCGGCCTTCGCCGCCATGTCCGGCTCGCCGGCGAAGAGCTCCGGATAATGTGTGGCGAGCATGCCCCCGCAGGAGCCGCTGGGCGCGACCACGTAGTCGCAGTCCTCGAACGCGTCGATCACCTGCTTCGCCAGATCCTTCGCCGTCGCCCGGTCGCCGGCGTTGTACGCCGGCTGGCCGCAGCAGGTCTGACTCGGCACGACAACCTTGCAGCCGGCCTCCTCCAGGAGCTTGACCGCGGCGAATCCGACCGTAGGACGGATAATGTCGACAAGGCAGGTGACGAACAATCCCACTCTGGGCCGAGAGATCGGCGCCCGGCCGTCGGGGGGCGCCGTCGCATTCATGTCCTGCAGGGTTTCCTCCTTCTGGCGGATCGCGCGCCCTTGTCGCCCACGGATTGGCTCCGTAAGGTCGCACAATGGCTACGGATATCGCAACCCGCGTCTATAATCATGCGTTTCGGATCGACCCCGCGATCCGGACGCTGCTGGACACGGACTTCTACAAGCTCTTGATGCTCCAGATGATCTGGAAGATGCATCCGGAGCGGCGGGTGACCTTCCAGCTCATTAACCGGACGGCCTCGGTCAGGCTCGCCGAGATCGTTGACGAGCGGGAGCTCATCGACCAGCTCGATCACGCGCGGAGCCTGAGGCTCGCCAAGAACGAACTGATCTGGCTCGCCGGCAATACGTTCTATGGCACGCGCCATATCTTCGAACCCGAATTCATGGAATGGCTCGCCAGCTTCCGGCTTCCCGAATACGAACTGACCCGCCATGACGGACAGTACGAGCTGCGTTTCGCCGGACTTTGGGCGGAAACGACCATGTGGGAGATCCCCGCCCTCGCCATCATCAACGAGCTCAGGGCGCGCGCTGCGATGCGCAGCATGAGCCGTTTCGACCTCGACGTTCTTTACGCGCGGGCGAAGGCGAAGCTGTGGTCGAAGGTCGAGCGCCTGCGGATTCTCGCGCGCGAGGGGCCATTGAGGGTCTCCGATTTCGGCACACGCCGGCGTCATGGCTTTCTCTGGCAGCTCTGGTGCGTCGAAGCGATGCAGGAGGGCCTCGGCAACAGTTTCATCGGCACGTCCAACGTCAAGCACGCGATGGACACGGGCCTCGAAGCGATCGGCACCAACGCCCACGAACTGCCGATGGTCTACGCAGCGGTCGCCCGCGACGACGACGAGCGGCGCGCGGCGCCCTATAGGGTGCTGAAGGACTGGGCGCAGATGTACGGCGGCAATCTCCTCGTCGTCCTTCCAGATTGTTTCGGGACGACGTCGTTCCTCCGCAACGCGCCGGACTGGGTCGCGGAGTGGAAGGGCGCCCGGCCCGATTCCAAGCTGCCGGTCGAGGGCGCGCGCGAACTCATCGCCTGGTGGAAAGAGAGGGGACGCGACCCGCGGGACAAGCTCGTTGTGTTGTCCGATGCGATGACCATCGATTCGATCGAGGAGTTGGCGCGCGCCCTGCGCGGACAAGTCAATCTGTCGTTCGGCTGGGGCACCAACCTGACCAACGATTTTGTCGGCTGCGTGCCTTCGGGCGCGGACGGAGAGCTGAAGGCGATCTCGCTCGTGTGCAAGGTCGTCGAGGCGGACGGCAGGCCGGCGGTGAAGCTCTCCGACAATCCCAACAAGGCGCTCGGGCCTGCGGACGAAGTCGAGCGATACCGGCGCCTCTTTGGCGTCAGCGGCATGTCGAAACAGCCTGTCGAGGTTTGAAGGGCCTCGCTTGACGCTGCGCCGTCCCCGCCCTTTGATCGGCGGGATAGGAGCAGTCTCATGGCGTTTCAGGGGTTCGGGCCGCAGGCGCTGCCGTTCTTCAAGGCGCTGGCGTTCCACCAGACCAGGGAATGGTTCGAGGAGAACCGCGAGACGTACGAGATCGCGGTCAAGGCGCCGATGGGCGATCTGGTGGAGGAGATGGCTGCGCGTCTGGCGAAAGCGAAAATTCCGATCAAAGGGGACCGCAAGTCGTCGCTTTTCCGCATTCACCGGGACGTGCGCTTCTCCAAGAACAAGGATCCCTACAAGACCAATGCGGGCGTCGCGTTGACCCGCTCCGGCTCGAAGAACGACCCCGGCGTGCTCTATTTCCACCTCTCGCCGGAGGAATGTTTCTTCGCCGCCGGCTTCCACATGCCTGATCCTCACGAGCTCGCGAAGCTGAGGGCCGCCGCCGCCCGGGCGCCGAAAGCGTTCAAGCAAATGACGGCTAAGCTTGCCTCTGCAGGCCTAAGACTTTCCGAAGAGAACGCGCTGAAGCGTCCGCCGCGCGGCTTAGAGGACATCGACGACTCCGAGGTCGCCGCAGCGACGCGGCTCAAGAATTTCATTTGCATGCGCCCCGTCCCGGAGGTGGAGATCCGCAAGCCCGCGCTCGTCGGCGGTTTCTGCGCCTTTGCCGCCGATTCGCTGCCGCTCCTCAGATGGGGCTGGGACGCGATCAGCGATTCGCGTTAAATTTCGAGCGTCATGGCCAAACTTCTTCCTTGCATCGACGCGAGCTGCCGCGACTTCATTGGCCGCCAGCGCATTTTCTTTGCCGCCTCCGCGGCGCCGGGCGCCCACATCAATCTGTCGCCGCGCGGAACCGACGCGTTCGCGGTCCTTGACGACAAGACCGTCGCCTATCTCGACCGGACCGGAAGCGGCAACGAGACTGCGGCGCATCTCACGGCCGACGGGCGGCTGACCTTGATGTTCTGCGCCTTCGACGGGTCGCCCAACATCCTGCGCCTCTACGGGCGCGGAGAAGTGCTGCGGCGCGGAAGCGAGGCCTATCGCGACATTCTGACCGGCGCGTTCGCAGGCAAAGAGCCCGCGGGCGCGCGGCAGATCGTCCGGCTCCATGTCGACCGGGTGCAGACGTCCTGTGGCTATGGGACGCCGCTCTTCGACTATCGCGGCGAGCGCCCGTCGCTCGACAACTGGGCCAGAGCCAAGGGCGAAGACGGGCTCGAAGCCTATCGCCGCGACAAGAACGCGGTCAGCATCGACGGTCTGCCGACGGGGATGTTCGACGGCGGATGAGCGAAACGTTTGGCTTAAGACCATCGTTTTCGGGTGGCGCCGCGGGGATGATTGCGCGAATGTTGGTTCAATGACGGTCGATTCCCGTAAAGGCCGACCGCTTCGAGACCCGCATCCGGACGAAAGCCATGCTCGATATGCCTGCCCACCCGCCCGCAACCGCCGACTACGCCGTCGTCAAGCGAGCGATCGAGTTCATCTCGACTCACTGGCGCGAGCAGCCGTCGATCGACGAGATCGCCGAGCAGGTCGGGCTCTCGCCCTCGCACTTCCAGCACGTGTTCAAGCGCTGGGCGGGGCTGACCCCCAAAGCCTTTCTGCAGGCGATCACCATCGAGCGCGCGCGCGAGCTCCTGCGCGATTCGGCGACCGTTCTCGATGCCGCCTATGACGTCGGCCTCTCTGGCCCGAGCCGCCTGCACGATCTCTTCGTGACCCATGAGGCGCTGACGCCGGGCGACTACCGGCGCGACGATCTGACCCTTCAGTATGGCTTCCATCCCTCGCCCTTCGGCGAGACGATCGTCATCGCCGCGCCGCGCGGCATGGCGGGCTTGGGCTTTGTCGACGGCGACCGCGAAGCGACGCTCGCCGATATGGCCCGGCGCTGGCCGCGCGCCCGGTTGGTCCGCGACGATGCGGCGACAGCGCCTTACGCCCGGCGCGTCTTCGACCCCGCCTTCTGGCGCCCCGATGCGCCCTTGCGCGTGGTGATGATCGGCACGGACTTCGAAGTCAGGGTCTGGGAGACGCTGCTCAACGTGCCGATGGGCCGGGCGACGACGTATTCCGACATCGCGTGCAAGATAGGCAAGCCGAAGGCGGCCCGCGCAGTCGGGGCCGCGGTCGGCCGCAACCCGATCTCCTTCGTCGTCCCCTGTCATCGTGTTCTCGGGCGCTCAGGCGCGCTGACCGGCTACCACTGGGGCCTGGCGCGCAAGCAGGCGATCATCGGCTGGGAAGCCGGGCAGGTCCGCGCCGCCTAGCCTGTCTTCGGCGGCGTATCTTTCATCGCCGTTTTTAGCGATTTCAAAGGCTTGCGGCGACTTTTCGTTCCCACCCGAGGCGCTTCGCCCGCCAACGTGCGCGCCCCGGGGGCCTTCTGGAAAAGAAAAACACGGATCGATCTATTTGGCAAGAGAATGTCGATTCTTCAGAAATTGCCTTGCCGAGGGCGGGGGTTCCGTGTCCGATCAATTCCATCCCGATAGCGCGCCCACGCTTTCCAGCCGCGGCGCCTCAGCTCCTATGGCCAGGCCCACAAAAAAGGAGGCCGCCTTTCGGCGGCCTTCAAGTCTAGGGAGGAAACGCCCAAGGAGGGCATATGCGGGCGAAACGAATCGCGCCGCACCGCGAAATCATATTTGTGCGACGCACGAAATGCAAGAACTTTTGCGCGCCTGATCACACAAATGTGTATAACTTTGTTAATCCAAAGGATGGTCGGCCGCATTGAAGCCTCGCGAGGAACAAGATTGCGGCGCCTTAGCCAGCTTGGCCGAGCGTCCCCGGCGTCTGCGGTTGAGCCATTGCAGCGCCCCATTCCTGTTTTTGGCGCACATTCCGCCTTGTTGAACAAATCTTAATCGCGCGGCCAAAGCCCGGATAGGTGGGCGAGCGCATGCTTCCTCTCCATCGACCGCTCCCGGCGACCAACAGGAGACATCAAAGGAGACGAAGCAACATGTCCCCCCTTCATTTCACAACCATGCCCCGAACTCGCGCCCGCATCCTTGCATCTGCGGCGGTCCTCTCGCTGGTCGCCGGCGGCGCAATCGGCGAAGTCGCATTGACCGGTCCGCATGCGGCGCAGGCTGCGGCCGTCGCGACCTCCGGTCCGCAGGGCGAGGCCATGCCCTCGTTCGCCCCGCTCATCGCCAGCGTCAAACCGGCGGTCGTCTCGGTCAAGGTCAAGATCGTGCAATCGAACGCAAGCTGGAACGACTTTTCTGGCCAATGGAGCAATCTGCCGCCTGAAATTCAGCGATTCCTGAAGCAGTTCGGCAACCAGAACGGCACGGTTCCGAGTTCGCCGCCCTCGGTGATGATGGGCGAGGGATCCGGATTCTTCATTTCTTCCGATGGTTATATCGTCACCAATAACCATGTGGTGCAAAACGCCAAATCGGTGACCGTGACCATGGATGACGGCAAAGTCCTCGACGCCAAGGTGATCGGAACGGATCCGAAGACGGACGTCGCGCTCTTGAAGGTCGACCAGCCCGGCGACTACCCTTACGTGGACTTCGCCAAGCAGGAGCCCAGGGTCGGCGATTGGGTGGTGGCGATCGGCAATCCTTATGGCCTCGGCGGCACTGTCACCGCCGGCATCGTCTCCGCCGACGGGCGTGACATCGGCGACGGCCCCTACGACCGCTTCATGCAGATCGACGCGCCGATCAACAAGGGCAATTCCGGCGGCCCGACCTTCAACATGCAGGGCCAGGTTGTCGGAATGAACACCGCGATCTTCTCGCCCTCCGGCGGCAGCGTCGGCATAGGCTTCGATATTCCCGCGAACACCGTCGATCAGGTCGTCGCCGCCCTCGAGCACGGCGGCGCCGTCAAGCGCGGCTATCTCGGCGTGGAAATTCAGGCTGTAGGTCCAGACATCGCCGAGAGCCTTGGGCTCAAGAAGGCCGAAGGCGCGATCGTCGACAAGACCATGCCGGGAACTCCGGCCGCCGACGCCGGGCTGAAGGCCGGCGATGTGATCACCAAGCTGAACGGACAGCCGGTCCAGGACGCGGGCGATCTGACGCGCCGGATAGAGTCGATGAAGCCGGGCGACAAGGTCGAACTCGCCTACCTGCGCGACGGCGCCGAGAAAACCGCCGACCTGACGCTCGCCGCACAAAAGAATGAGACCGTGGCGAAGGCCGAGACGAGCAAGAACGAACCCGCCGCCGCGCTCGGCGTCGAGCTTGCGCCCGCCGGTCAGGTGGTCGGCGCCGGAGGCAAGGGCGTCGCCATCGTCACCGTCGATCCCAACGGCGAGGCCGCTGCCAAAGGCCTGACAGCCGGCGACGTCATCCTCGATGTCGCAGGCAAGTCGGTGTCGACGCCGGCGGAGGTGAAGTCGGAAATCGCCAGCGCAAAGCAGGATGGCAAAAAGGCCGTGCTGATGCGGATCCAGACCGCCAGCGGCGACCACTTCGTGGCCATCCCGTTCCCCAAGGCCTGAAGAAAGCAAAAGGCGCGGCGGCTTGAGAGCCGCTGCGCCGCCCGCGCAAAGCGCGCCCCTGTGCGCAGCTGCGTCTCGCGCGCAAATCGAGGCATGCGGGGCTCGGACGGTCCCGACGGTCTCAAGAAAAGCTGGCGCCCGGCGAGCTAAGCCTTCTCCCGGCGAGTGCGCCGCTCGAAGCACTAAGGGTCAAAATCCAATCGGACTGGACCGGCCTCGGGCAGTGCCGACGGGAGCGATTGAATGTCGCGTGTCGACGTATTTCGTTGAAAAACCCTATGTTCAGGCGACCACGAGATGCGTGAGCGGCGGCTGTCAGCGAGGCAAGCCGGGCCTCTCCGCCTCACGCGGCGAAGACTGGCGCCGGGAAGGGGATGAGCTTCGCCAGTTTCCGCAGATTTTGGGCTGTGGCGGCTAATAGGAACTCGTCTTTGGCTCCACTCGGCCCACGCAGACGCAATCGATCAAGCCTGAGGATGCGCTTCAGGTGAGCAAAGAGCATCTCGACCTTCTTTCGCTCCCGGCGCGAAACGGCGTAGGCCTCGGTCTTGGCGATAGCGCGCGCCTTGTCGCGGGCGGCTTCGTGAATGGAGCGCGCGATCTTGCGCGCGGGCGTGTTGGGGCAGCATTTTGGCTTGAGCGCGCAGGCCTCGCAGTCCTGCTTGCGCGCGAAGTAGATCATCGTGCCGTCTTTCGTCAGCCCGTCGCGTGGCTTGGCGAAAGCGCGATGGTATTTCCTTAGCTCTTTCCCGCTGGGGCAGACATAAAGGTTGCTCTCCGGATCGAAGGCGAAGTCGCTGCGGGAGAAGGTTCCGTCCGTGCGCTCGGCCTTGTCGATCAGTTTCACATGCGGCTCGATCCCGCGCTCGTCCACCAGCCACCCAACCATCTCGGCCGAGCCGTAGCCCCCATCCGCGACCAGGCGCGACGGGGTGACATCGAACTGTTCAGCCGTGCGGTCGAGCATTGCTTTAGCCGCGCCGACTTCGGCTTGGCGAATGGCGGTCGTCGCCTCGACATCCATAATCACCGCATGCTTCAGATCGATGAGATAGTTGTCGGAGTAGGCATAAGCGGCGACGGAGTTGGCCGAAGCGGTGTAGCGGGCCGCCGGATCGGTTGGCGAGATCGCCTTCGGCTCGACCGGCGTCGCCCCGCCGAAGGCCGCGTCATCGAGGACCGACAGATATTCCGCGACTGCGCGACTGGAGGTCGGATCGAGATCCTCGACCTTGGCGACGCCTCGTCGTCGATGCGCGTCCGCCACGATTATGCTGGCGTCAACTGCGAAAGCTTCGCCTCCCACGATCCGTTCCTTGATGCAGCGCGCAACCACGGTCTCAAACAGTTTCCGCAACAGATCGCTCTCGCGAAAACGACCGTGGCGGTTCTTGGAAAAGGTCGAATGGTCGGGAACCTCGCCGTCGAGCTCCAAGCGACAGAACCAGCGATAGGCCAGATTGAGGTGGACCTCCTCGCACAACCGCCGCTCAGAACGAATGCCGAAGCAGTAGCCGACGATCAGCATGCGCATCATCAGCTCGGGATCGATCGAAGGGCGGCCCGTCTCGCTGTAGTACGGCTCGAGATGCGTCCGGACCTCCGAAAGGTCGACAAACCGGTCAATCTTGCGAAGCAGGTGACTGTCCGGGACATGCCGTTCCAGGCTAAAGCCATAAAACAGCGCCCCCTGCATAACCCGCCGTTCGCCCATCATCGCGAGAGCCCCAGATTCATTGAGAAAACTGAATCAGAGCCGAGTCGGCGACGCAAGTGAGTTTTTCAACACAATCGACGTGAAGCGGTCGTAGCCGACCGCATCCGTAGACAGTTCCGCGGAATGCGTCCGTTGGCCGAACGGCGGGAATGGCCGGGAAAGCGGAACCGTGGCGCGAGGTCAGATCTCTGGGATGCGCCAGCCCGGGTGACCATGCTAGTCTAAAGGTACGCGTTGCTCGGGTCTCACGTATCCGTGCGCGGGCGCTGGCTCTAAAGAGGGAGCGTTTTATGTCTGCAAACGTCAGGACGCTGTTTTGGATTGAGGCGTCGCTTGCAGTGTTCTGCGGCGCTCTCGCCGTGATCACCATCTTCTGGCAAGACTGGATCGAGGCGCTGACCGGCTACGACCCGGACCAGCATGACGGATCGGTCGAGTGGCTCGTCGTGGTTGGGCTCTTTGTCGCGTGCGCGTGCCTCAGCATCGTTGCGCGCGCCCAATGGCGGCGCCTTCAGCCGGCCCGCGGCTGAAGGAAGCGTTCACCGGATCGCCGGTTTGGCCGTAGCGGTCGGCCAACGTCGGATTTATGACCTCCATCCGCGCGCCTTCCCGGGGCAGTGGCCGACTGCGGCCAAACGGGGACCCCGGATTCGAAGTTTCGTGCGTCGCAGTACCCGCCGGTTCGCCAATCACTCAATAATCGCAAGCACGAGACCCGTGATCTTGACCAAGCTCCGGCCCGCAAACGCGACGTATAAGGTTGCAGTGTCTTCGGACATGGAGTTGAGGTAGCAGCTCGAAGCGCGGCCGGAGAGCGCCGAAGTGTGCAGGATGCGCGTCCAATTGACGCCGTCGATTGACAGGAACGCGCCTCCCGCCCCGACCGCAACGCGGGCGTCGGTGTCCGGGTCGAATTTCATGTCGTTGATGACCGGATCGAAATGCTCGCCGATGCCTGCGGAGTTGTCTGACCTCGAGATCGCGATCTGACCGTTCCAGGTGACCAGGGTCTCGAGGTTCTGGTCGATGTTCCAGGTCGTGCCCCCGTCCTCGGACCGCTTAACGTGATTGCCGGTCTTTGGGTCGAGATCGATGATGTAGATTTCCTGCGGCTGATACGGATTGACAAAGAACCTGATCGCGGCCGTCGCGCCGGCCGAACTGCCCGCAATGGGCGCCGCAGGCACGATCTTGGTCCAGGCCGACGCCCCCGCCGTCCATGTCCAGAGGTTGGTGTTGGGACCGAAGTTCGGGTCGCTGGCGTCGGGATTGGCGCCGCCCACGTAGAAGACCGTGTTCGCGTGACCGCCTGCGGTCTGGAGGACGCCGAGATGCATTTCCGGAAGCGGGGGGCCCTGCAGATAGACGTTCGCTCCCTGCCCCGGTCCGGTCGCGCTCGTCACCCATTCGACGCGGTGCTTGATGTCGAAGATGTTCTGGGTGCGCACCACGACCGGCTGGCTGCTCTCGGGGTTGAGGATAAAGGCGTAGTCGCCCTGGTCCGGCGCGTCCTCGCCCAAGCCTCCGAGCACGACAGGCCGAAAGCCCCGCGCACCGTAGAAGCTCGAGCCGTTCCAGGTATTGGGGACGGTCGGCGGCCCGGTCACGGCCTTGCGGTCGTGGCCGCTCGCGCTTGCGTCGGGAAGGTTGCCCGGCTGCGTCTGATAGACCGACGCCGTCTGCCCATCCACGGTGTGCGGAGCCAGGTTGCCGCCTGTGTCCCATCGGGGGGTCAAGACCATGATGGCGTGCGGCCGCAGCGGATCGGCGAACGCGCAATCGTTATCCCCGCCGCCATACTGCTGATAGGACCAGTTCTGGCCGCCGTTCATGGAGTAGAAGCCGTCGTTGTCGCCCTCGTTCAGCGACAGCGCCACGCCCTTGCCCGCGATCGAGACGCCGGCGACGCTCAGGACCGACAAGGTCTCGGCGACATGCGCCGGGCTGAAGTTCTGGCCTCCGTCGGTGCTGCGATAGATCCCTCCGTCGCTCAGCATCCAGAGCGTCCCGGTCCCCGGCTTGTACTGGCCGCCTTCGATTCCAGCCTCGAAGTCGGGCGAGAGAAGAAAGCCGTGCAGATCGGGGTGGCCGGAGCCGAGCCGAGTCCAGTCGGACGGCGACCGCGGGTCGATCGGGCCGACCCAGGCGGAGGATTGGCTGATGTCGTTTGGGAAGGAAAATCTTTGCGGGCCGTAAAACAAGAGGTCGCCGCGACCCCTCTGGGTCGCGAGGAGAAACACGTTGCCCGAGTCCATGTTCGCTGCGTCGACGACAAAACTCGGCAGCGGCAGCGTGGACCAGCTCGACGCCTGCGTGCCGAAAAAGCGCGTGTAGTCGCCCCGATAGAGCGTCGCCTGAGAGCCGCTTCCGTTCTCCGTCACGAAGACATGGAGCGGGCAGCGCGGCGAGATCGCCATCACGTGAGCCGCGTTGAAGTTGGCGCTCTGGTTCGTCACGCCGCCGATTCTCGGCGGCAACGGCCCCATGTCCCGGGTCCAGGTGACGCCGCCGTCGAACGACAGATACATCGTGCTGTCGCCGAGCGCGTAGATGACCGCCGGGAAGGCGTCGGCGGGCTCGTTCTGCCATACGGCCACATGGTGGACATTCGCCGCCGGCCCGCGACCCCAGGGAAAGACGTCGGTGAAGGTTAACCCCCCGTCCTTGCTGATGGCGAGCGAAACTCCTCCCGCCGCGTACACGAGATGGTCGCTGCCTTCGGCCCACTGCAGCTCGCCGACATTGATCGCGGCGTTGAACAGGTGGACTTGCATCCAGTTGCCGCCCCAGTCGGTCGAGCGCCACAAGCCGCGACTGTTCACGGCGCGGTCGTTGGCGACGAGCGCGAGAACGATCGTTCCGTAGCCGAAGCTCAGCTTGACGAGATTCGTGGTGGGAAATCCGCCGTGCCCGTCGCCGACCGCGCTCCAGACGCCAGCGTCGCCGAACGCGACGACGCCGACCGCGTTCGGGCCGAGGTTTGCCGCCAGGCGCGGGTGACGATCCACTCGCCAGCCTTGCTGGACGCCGAAGTTGGCCTGAACGAACACGGCGTCGTTGAAGGTGCCGTCTCCCTTGCCGATCGCGGTCCAGATGCCGGCGTCGCCGAAGCCGATGATGTCGGCGACGCCGTCGCCGTTGAGGTCGATCACGAGTCTCGGATGCTGGTCGACGCGCCAGCCCTGATTGTATCCGAAGAGGCCCGGGGTGAAGTTCATGGCGGGTCCGAAGCCGCCCTGGCCGTCGTTGAGGGCGGTCCACACGCCGTCGTCGCCGAAGCCGATGATGTCCGGAAAGCCGTCGTTGTTGAGGTCGACGACGAAGCGCGGATGCTTGTCGACCTGCCAGCCCTGCTGAACCCCGAAATTGGACAGGACGGGCTCAGGGTTCGAGTCCGTGAAGGTTCCGTCCGGGTTCTGGAAAGCAGTCCAGACGCCCGTGTCCCCGAAAGCGACGATGTCGGCGCGGCCGTCGTTGTTGATGTCGACGACAAAGCGCGGATGCTTCTCGACCCGCCAGCCCTGGTCGTAGCAGTAGTTGTTGTGAACCGCGCGCGCGGCCTGAAATCCGCCGACGCCGTTTCCGATCGCCGACCACACAAAATCGGCGCCGAAGCCGATGACGTCGCCGAAGCCGTCGCCGTCGATGTCGAGGGCGAACCTCGGATGCCTGTCGACCCGCCAGCCCTGGTTGTAGCCGAGATCGTTCAGTGCAAATCCCGCAGGCTGAAAGGTTCCGTCGCCGTTTCCGATCGCCGTCCACACGCCGTCGTCGCCGAAGCCGACCACGTCGGCAAGGCCGTCCTTGTTCAGATCGGCGAGAAACCTCGGGTGCTTGTCGACCTGCCAGCCTCCGGCGTCGAGGCCGAAATCGGAGTTCACGACGACTGGATCCTGGAACGTGCCGTCGCCGTTCCCGAGCGCCGTCCACATGCCGCAGGCGCCGAAGCTGACGATGTCGGCAAAGCCGCTGCTTGTCAGCGTCCCGAGAAGGCGGGGATGCTCGTCCACCCGCCATCCGAGCGAGACGGCGAGGTCAACGACGCACCAGCCGCCCATCGCTCCGGGAACGGTGAACTGGCTGGGATCGGGTTGGGGCCAGGTTAGCTGCGTCCAGTTCGCGCCGCCGTCGCTCGACGTCCAGACATTGGAATATGAGCCGCAGTAAAGCTCCTGTCCGTCCTGGGTGCAGGCGATCGAGAACATCCGGCCGGTGACCGAATGATTGATGTCGCTCGCGTTCGTGTTCGACCGGGTGGGACTGACATCGACAATGTCCATGCTGGTCTCCGCTGCGATGACGGTGGCGGCAAGCTTGAAGCAAGTGAATTGCGGTTGGTGTCGAGCTCCGGCACTTGTCAATCGGGTAGTGGGTCGTCCGCCAAACCCAAAGGCTAAAAATCGCGAGACTGTTTGCTTTCAGTGACTTTGGCAAGAGACCCTCGCAGGGTTTCGAATCTACGCGCGTTAACGCGCGATCGATGAACGACGGCTCATTGGAGCGTATCAGCTCGGCAACTCGGTCGAGGGTGCGGCCGCCTCTGGCTCCTTCTCCCCGTTCCGCCTACGCCCGGTTTCCGGCGTTCTCCGCCCGCAGCGGGCTGACCAGGGAGGACAGCAACGGGTCGATTTGACCCGTTCGTCCAACCCTCGGTGAATGACCAGTATTTGCGCGAAGCGGACGACCGGCGTCGGTCATTAAGCTGCCGTTGCGGGTCGCGACGCCGGACCTCGCTGTTGGGGGTTCGCACGCACTCGGTCCGTCATCTTGCGACTAGGGGACAACAGCAATTCAGCGCGGCGGCGCCGATGAGAGCACGCCGCCCGGCTCGGCCTATGCCTACATCAGGAGGCCGCCGCCGACGGCGACGATCTGGCCGCTGATGTAGTTGGATTCCGGGGTGCAGAAGAGATAGACGGCGTCCGCCGCCTCCTCGGGCGTTCCGCCTCGACCCAGCGGCACGAGCTTCTCGAACGTGCTGAGGAGTTGCGGCTGGACGCCGACCTTGATCTCACGGCCGGCGACGTCGATCGTGGCTTGCTGCCCCTCGATCGGTTGCGTCAGTCGAGTGTGGATCAGGCCGAAGGCGACACAATTGACATTGACCTTGTAGCGTCCCCACTCCTTGCAGAGCGTGCGCGTGAAGCCGATCAGCGAGGCCTTGGCGGCAGAATAGCTGACCTGGCCGGCATTGCCATAGAGGCCCGCGAGCGACGAGATGTTGACCACTTTGCGAAACACCTCGCGTCCCGCCTCGGCCTCCTTCTTGGCGAGAATGCGGATCGGCTCGGCCGCCGCGCGCATGATGCGAAACGGCGCGACAAGATGCACGTCGAGCATGGCCTGAAACTGCTCGTCGCTCATTTTCTGCACTGTCGAGTCCCAGGTGTAGCCGGCGTTGTTGACGATGATGTCGAGCCCGCCGAGTTTTTCCATCCCCGCGCTGACGAAGCTTTCGGCGAAGCCGGGCTTGGTGACGTCGCCGTTGACCGCGACCGCCTCGCCGCCGAGCGCCTTGATCTCATCGACAACGGCCTTGCCCGGGGCTTCGTCGAGGTCGTTGACGACGACCTTGGCGCCGTGGCGCGCAAGCTTAAGCGCGATCGAGCGACCGATGCCGCGGCCCGATCCCGATACGAGCGCGACTTTTCCTGCCAGATTGCTCATTTGGACTTCCTTGTTAGAGAGCGACGACGGCTTCGCCCGAGAGTTTGATGTCTCCGGTTTCGTCTTTGGCGGTGAGTTGAAGCCGGGCGCGCTTCTCGCCGTCCGCTTCGAAAAGTTCCGCGACTGTTCCCTCGCAGCGGATGTTGGCGCCGAGCTCAGTGATCGCGACGAAGCGCGCCGAAAATGAGCGCAGGCGGTCTGGACGCACCCCGTCCGTCAGAGCCTGGCCGAGCATCGCCATGACCAGCATGCCCTGCGCAAACACGTCCGGGAATCCCGCCTTCCTGGCGAAGTCGATGTCGATATGCATCGGATTGTGATCGCCCGACGCGCCGGCGTAGAGAGCCAGCGTTGTGCGGGTGATGCGCGGAAAGCTCTTGTCGAGGACGACGGAACCGACTTGCGGCGATGCGAGGAAGTTGCTCATGACGTGGGCTCCGGATTCCGGATGACAACGACGCGGACCGCGTCCGCGACATGCTCGCCGCGCTGGTTGACGATTTTCGTTGTGACGTCGATCAGGGTCATGGCGCCGCCCTTCTTCTGGGTCACGCCGGTGACGGCCGATTGCAGGGTCAGTTCGTCGCCGACGACAACAGGCGCGTGATAGACAAACTTCTGCTCGCCATGCAGCACCCTGCGAAGATCGATATCCAACGCTTCGAGCATCGCGAACGGATTGTCGGCGTCCAACATTTCCAGGCAGAAGAGATAGGTCGGCGGGATCGGCGTCGCCGCAAAGCCCAAGGCTTTCGCGGCGGCGTGATCGCGATAGATTGGATTGGTTTCGCCGAGCGTGCTGAAGAAATGGCGCAATCTGCCGGGCTCGACGCGTGCATGGGTTGGCGCAAACTCACGCCCGATCGCCGAAGCATCAACCATGGCCGCCTTCAATTCTTTTCGTAGAGCGTGACGACGCAGGCGCCGCCGAGGCCGAGATTGTGCTGAAGGCCGCGGCGGGCGCCCTCGACCTGGGTCTCCCCGGCGGTTCCCCGCAGCTGCCTGGTCAGCTCGTAGCATTGCGCGAGGCCGGTGGCGCCGAGCGGATGACCCTTCGACAAGAGGCCGCCGGAAGGATTGGTGACGACCTTGCCGCCATAGGTGTTGTCGCCTGCGTCGATGAACGCCTCAGCGCCGCCCTCGGGGCACAGGCCAAGCGCCTCGTAGGTGATCAATTCGTTATGGGCGAAGCAGTCGTGCAGTTCGACGACGCCGATATCCTCGGGCCCGACCCCGGATTGCTCGTAGACCTTGTTCGCAGCGTCGCGCGCCATGTCGTAGCCGACGAGCCGCATCATGTCATTGGTGTCAAACGTGCTGTGCGTGTCGGTCGTCATCGCCTGCGCGGCGATGGCGACGTCCCTGTTGAGGCCGTGACGCTTGGCGAAAGTCTCCGAGACCAGGATCGCCGCCGCGCCGCCGCAGGTCGGCGGGCAGGCCATCAGCCGGGTCATCACGCCGGGCCAGATCACCTGATCGTTCATCACATCCTGGGCCGAGACCTCCTTGCGGAAGATCGCAAACGGGTTGTTCCTGGCGTGACGGCTCGCCTTGGCGCGGATCTTCGCGAAAGCCTCCATTTTGGTTCCGTATTTCTTCATATGGGCGAGCCCGGCGCCGCCGAAATAACGCAGCGCAAGCGGAATGCCGGGCGCGTCGATCAGCGTGTCGGCGAGCGCGTCGAATTTCTCAAACGCGCTCGGACGGTCGGTGTAGACCGAGCCCAGCGCGCCGGGCTTCATCTGCTCGAAACCGAGCGCGAGCACGCAGTCGGCCGCCCCGGAAGCAATCGCCTGGCGCGCGAGAAACAACGCCGTCGAGCCGGTCGAGCAATTGTTGTTGACGTTTACGATGGGAACCCCGGTCAGGCCGAGGTGGTAAAGCGCCCTCTGGCCCGAGGTCGAGTCGCCGTAGACATAGCCGACATAGGCCTGCTCGATCGTCTCGTATTCGACGCCCGCGTCGGCGAGCGCACGCCGCCCCGCCTCGGCGCCCATCTCATGATAACTCGCGCTTGCTCCCGGCTTGGCGAAGGCGATCATTCCAACCCCCGCGACGATAACCCTGGTCGACATCGGCTCCTCCGAAAATTACCCACTAGACATTATCTGTCCCATGGGTCATATATGGCGCCGAAGGCCCTGTCAAGAAGGATCACAAAGATCGTGAGCGCGCCGAATCCGATAGCAGATGCTTCGCCGTGGACGCCGTTCGAGGACCGCAGGCGCGTGCGCGACGAGAAGCGCGACGCCGTGCTGCGCATGGCGGTCAGGCTCTTTCTCGAAGAAGGCTATCACCGGACTCCGCTCGCCAGGATCGCGGAGCGGCTCAACATCACCAAGCCCGCCCTCTACAATTATTTCGCCAGCAAGGAGGAGATCCTGTACGCGCTCTATCGCCTCGGCGACGAGCAGTACGAAGACCGCTTCGGGCGCGTCGAGCGTGGAGACGGAAGCGGACTCGTGAAACTCCGCGAAATGATCCGCGCCTATGCCCGCATCATGACGACGGATATCGGCATGTGCTTCGCCCGTCTCGACGATCGTGAGCTTGGCGAGGAGCCTCGCGCGCAAGTTCGCCGGTCCAAGCGACGCTATGACCTGGCGTTTCGAAAGCAGATCGAGCGTGGCGTCGAGGACGAGTCCATCAGACCCTGCAATCCCAAATTGGCTGCCTTCGCAATTGCCGGCGCCCTGAACGGGATCGCGGATTGGTACAAACCGGGAGGCGACCTCTCGGTTGAAACCATTGCGAACGAATTCGCGCTGCTGCTGACCGAAGGGCTTGCAACTCGCGCAAGCCAGCTTCGTACGACAGCGGCGCCGAAGTCAGGTGCGAAGCGAAAATCGTGAGCTGCCGGCGATTCGATCGCCGACAGCGCGATCGGCGCTTTGTTGGCCGGGAGGAAAACAATGCCAGTGTTGAATGTTGATCGAGCCGACTTCCTCAGGGAAGAAGAGATCGTCATCTTCGAGGATTCGGTGGCGAAGTTTCTCGACGAGCATGCGCCGTCCTCCCGCGTCGAGAAATGGCGCGAGGCGGGGATCGTCGAACGCGCGATGTGGCGCGAGGCGGGCGAGGCCGGCCTACTGTGCTTGGCCATCCCGGAGGCCTACGGCGGCGCCGGCGGCGACTTTCGCCATGAAGTCGTCCTGATGGAGCAGATCACCAGGAAGGAGGTCAGCGGCTTTTCCGCCTCGCTGCACAACGCGATCGTCGCGCCCTATATCCTGCACTACGGCTCCGAGGAGCAGAAGAAGAGATGGCTGCCGAAGATGGCCGCCGGCGAATTCATCGGCGCCATCGCGATGTCCGAGCCGGGCGCGGGTTCGGATCTGCAAGGCATCAAGACTTCGGCGCGACTGGAAGGCAATCACTACGTCCTCAACGGGCAGAAGACCTTCATCAGCAACGGCCAGCTCGCCGATATTATCATCGTCGTCGCCAAGACCGATCCTTCGCGAGGCGCGAAAGGGACGTCGCTCATCGTGGTCGAGACGGCCGAGGCGCAGGGCTTCCATCGCGGACGCAATCTCGACAAGGTCGGCATGGAGGCGCAGGACACTTCCGAACTCTTCTTCGACGACGTCCGCGTGGCGACCTCGAATCTTCTGGGCGCCGAGGAGGGCCTGGGCTTCGTGCAGCTGATGCAGCAGTTGCCGCACGAGCGGCTGACGATCGGCGTCTCGGGCGTCGCGGCGATGGAACGGGCGCTGGAGCTGACGATCGCCTACGTGAAGGAGCGCAAGGCGTTCGGCCAGCGGCTGATCGACTTCCAGAACACGCAGTTCAAATTGGCCGAATGCAAGACCGAAGCGACGGTCGCGCGAATCTTCATCGACCGGCTGATCGGCCTGCACCTTCAGGGGAAGCTCGACGCCGCGACCGCGTCGATGGCCAAATACTGGGTGTCGGACCTGGAAAACAAGGTGGTCGACATCTGCCTCCAGCTCTTCGGCGGCTACGGATACATGAACGAATATCCGATCGCGCGGATGTTCCGCGACAGTCGCGTGCAAAGGATCTACGGGGGCTCGAACGAGATCATGAAGGTCCTGATCGCTCGCACTTTGTGAGCCGCCGCGACCAAACCGAAACGAGAGCGGACCGAGGAAGGCCCGCCTGGGCAACGAAGGGAGGATGTCATGAGCACCACTTACGGCCTGCATCGCGCTGTGCTGCTCAATCGCAACGGAACTGCGGTCAGGTTCGAGGACCGACAGCGAACGTTCGCCGAACTGGCCGACAGGGTCGCGCGGCTCGCCGGCGCCCTGAAGACCCTGGGGATCGACAGGGGCGACCGTGTCGCCGTTCTGAGCTTGAACCAGGACCGTTACATCGAGCTCTTTCTCGGCGTCGCCTGGGCCGGGGCCGTCATCGTTCCCCTCAACATTCGGTGGAGCGCGCTCGAAAACGAGGATGCGCTTCGCGACTGCCGTCCGAAGATCCTGTTCGTCGACGCCGCGTTCGCGACAATGGGCCGCGAAATCGCCGAAGGGGTTGCCTCGCTGTCGGTCATTTACGCCGACGACGCTCCGTCCCCTGGTTCGCAGGCGCTGCTGGACTATGAAAGTCTGCTCGCAGGCGCTACGCCCGTCGCGGACGCCGAGGCGGGAGCCGACGAGCTTGCCGGTATCTTCTACACCGGCGGCACCACCGGGCGCTCCAAAGGCGTGATGCTGAGCCACCGCAATCTGATGGCCAACGCGCGGAACGCGCTCGCCGAGGGTTTGGCGGGAGACAATACCGTCTATCTCAATGTTGCCCCAATGTTCCATCTGGCCAACGCCGCCGCCATGTATATCCATTTCCTGGCGGGCGGTTCGCAGGCGGTTGTGCGCGCGTTCACTCCGGAAAGGCTCGCTCAGACGATCGAGCGCTTCAAGGTGACGGACATCCTGCTGGTTCCGACCATGATTCAGATGTTCGTCGACGACCCTTCCACGAGCCGCTTCTATCTCTCCTCGCTGCGGCTGATCATCTACGGAGCCTCTCCGATCAGCGAGGCGCTGTTGGACCGCGCGATCGGGAAGCTGCCGACTACGACGTTCGTGCAGTCCTACGGCATGACCGAGCTTTCGCCCTCCGCGACCATTCTGCCGTGGAAAGATCACATCGGCGAAGGGCGAACGAAGGGTCGGCATCGCTCGGGCGGACGTCCCGCGATAATGGTCGATGTGCGCATCGTCGACGTTAGCGACAAGCCGGTTCCGGCGGGCGTCGTCGGCGAAATCGTCGCGCGCGGCGAGACCGTGATGATGGGATACTGGGAACGCCCGGAGGAGACGCGAAAGGCGGTGGTCGACGGCTGGATGCACACGGGCGACGGCGGCTACATGGACAAGGACGGCTATGTCTATGTCGTCGACCGGATCAAGGACATGATCATTTCCGGCGGCGAGAACGTCTATTCGGCCGAGGTCGAGAATTGCATCGCCCAGCATCCCGCGGTGGCGCAATGCGCCGTCATCGGCATCCCCGACGCCAAATGGGGAGAGGCGGTGCATGCCGTGGTGATGCGGAAGCCCGGCGTTGCGGTCAGCGGCGACGAGATCATCGCCTTCTGCAAGGAGCGGATCGCTCACTACAAGTGCCCCCGCAGCGTTCGCGTGCAAGACGAGATGCTGCCGCTGTCGGGCGCCGGCAAGATCCTGAAGCGCGAATTGCGCAAGCCATACTGGGAACAGAACGAGCGCCGGGTCGGATGATCGCTGGAATCTCCGAAAAGGGTCACTGGCGTAAGTAGGCCAATTGGATCCCGATCTGAGGCGAAGGCCGGCGAAAGAGGCGTCTTCGGCGGTTCTTCCCGTTGTCGCCGTTCACAACGAATCCGCTGCAGATCAACGTCGAAACGGTGTGGCGGCAGAGGATCGTCGGGACGATCTTAGTGCTCCTGGTCGCCGTTATCCGGAGATCGTCAGGTTGAGCGACGCTCCGACAAAATAGTGGGGAAGCTCTGCGAGATCGGGCGCTTCTCCTCGATCGTCAAAGTGGATCGCAATTCTCCGTGATGACGCTGGTTTATCTCGGACGAAAGTTGCATTGACGCGCCATTCTTCCGACGACCTAATTGCGGCAGCCGATGACCTTGTCAACTCAGGCTGCAGAGCGCCTTGCGGAGCGGGCGTTCACTTCCGGGAAGGAGGAAGCAGCGAACACGCGGTCGCAGCCAAGGTCATGACTGGAATCCAGAAAATCCTTGGGAGGAAAACATGACCGAGTTCATATTCGGAAATAGGACATCAGGCCTCGTTTCGCGCCGTCATGCGCTGCAGCTTGGCGCGGGCGCGGCAGGCGCGACCCTGATACCCGGTTTTTTCGGACAGGTTGGCAAGGCTTACGCGGATGACAAGCCCGCGCTTGGAACCTGGCCGGCCGGCTCGCAGGGCGACTCGGTCACCATCGGCGCCACCGTCCCTCGTACGGGCGCCTACGCGGTCCAGGGCGAGGATGAGCTCAAGGGCATGCAGCTTGCGGTCGAGCACCTCAATGAGGGCAATGATCTGATCAAGCAGATCGCGCCGAAGGTGACCAGGGGAGTGCTCGGCAAGGAGGTGAAGCTTGTCGTCGCCGAACTCGGCGGCCAAGCCGAACAATGCGGTGCAGGAACAGCAGGTCTTCATCGACGAGAACAAGATCATCGCCATGACCGGTTCGACCTCGTCGGCGGTCGCCGTGGCGTTGAACAAGTTCGCGGAGCGCGAAAAGATCCTCTATCTCGTCGCCATCTCGGGCTCGAACGACACGACCGGCAAGGACTGCTCGCGCTATTCGTTCCGCCAGTGCTTCTATGGCGAGACCGCCGCCAACGCGATCGGTCCGGTTCTGGTGAAGAATTTCGGCAAGGACAAGAAGGCGGCGTACATGACGCCTGACTACACCTACGGCCACACGGTCACGAAGTCGATGAATGATTATCTGACTTCGCAGGGCGGCTGGACGATGGTCACGAACCAAGTTTCTCCGCTCGGGACGCAGGACTTCAGCCAGTATCTCACCAACATCGCCAATTCCGGCGCCGAATTCATCATCAACGTGAACTGGGGCCGGGACGCGGTGTTGTCCGTGCAGCAGGCCAAGCAGTTCGGCCTGACGCCGAAGATGAAGATGGTGATCCCCTATCAGATTCCCTTCCTCGCCAAGGAAGTCGGCGCAGAGCTCACGGAGGGGGTATTCGCCGCCACCGACTTCTGGTGGACGCTGGAGGACAAGTACCCCTTGGCCAAGATGTTCGTCGAGGCCTTCCAGAAGAAGTACAATTACCGGCCGGAATGGGGCGCCGAGAACGCTTACATGCAGTTCGCGATCTGGGGCCGCATGGTCTCTGAGGCGGGCACTTTTTACCCGCCGGACGTGATCAAGCAGTATGAAAAGGGTGAGACTTTCCCGTCAATGGTGGGCGACGTGAGTTTCCGCCCCCAGGACCATCAGTTGATCCGCCCCGTCATCATCGTGCGAGGCAAGGCGCCAAAAGACATGAAGAACGACGAGGACTTCTGGGAAGTCCTCGAAGTGGTGCCGGGCGGGCCGCTGATGCAAAAGCCGGACGCTTTCGGCTGCGACCTTGGCGCCTACATCTGACAAGCGCCGAGCCCTTCTCCGCGCTCGATGCGTGGAGAAGGGCCCTTATCTCGCGGCGATCGGCGGAGGTTCGCGCCTTCGCGGCCAGGCTCACAAGTTGGCGGTTTCCGTGTCACTATGGCGGGCATGGTGACAGGGGAACAGGCTCATTCGTCAGCCTCGATGCGAGCGGCGGCAGCGTGGTCAACTGGGCAGACTTCATAGCGCAGTGCTTCAACGGGCTTGTGCTCGGCGCGCTTCTGGCGCTGATTTCATCCGGCCTGACGATCATCTACGGCACGCTCGGCGTCCTCAATCTCGCGCACGGCGCGATGTTCATGCTCGGCGGTTACGCCGGCTGGGTCGCCTATACCTATTCCGGGTCCTTCATCCTGGCGGTGATCGCCGGCTCGCTCTTCGTGATGCTGGTCGGAGTGCTGATGGAACGGCTGGTCATTCGCTATTTCTATGCGCGCCCGAACGAGGACCAGCTTCTCGTCACCTTCGGCCTCGGCATTGTGTTCGTGGAGGCGGTGCGCTTTTTCTTCGGCAGCCTGTCGAAGACGGTGCCGCCGCCGATTGTCGGCATCACATCGCTCGGCTTCACGGTCTACCCAACCTACCGGCTGGCCCTGCTGGGCATCGTCACGGCCGCGCTGCTCGCTCTCTATTTCGTGCTTTACCGCACGCGCATTGGCATGATCGTGCGCGCGGGGATCGAGGATTCCGTGATGGTCGATTCGCTCGGGATAGACGTCTACAAGATCTTCATGCTGGTCTTCGGCATCGGCGCGATGGCTGCGGGCTTTGCCGGCATCGTCAACGCTCCGGTCGTCTCGATCAGCCCGGACGTCGGCGAATCGATCCTCGTTCAGACTTTTGTCGTCGTCGTCATCGGCGGCGTCGGCTCTTTTCCCGGCGCGGTGCTCGGCGGCCTGCTGGCCGGCGAGATCATCAGCATCACGTCGATGTTCAACCCCGGCTATGCCTACGTCATGCTTTTTGTGGCGATGACGCTCGTCCTGGTCATCCGTCCCTATGGACTCCTAGGCACGGCGGGTCGCGAGTGAGCGCGGTCCCTTCATGACCAGGACACGTCCCTTCGTCGGTGAAGCGTTCACGATCGTCGCGCTGATTGCCGCGCCCTTCGTGCTGCCCCATCTCGGCTTCTCGCTGACCACCATCAACCGCGTCCTGATATGGGGTCTGTTCGGGCTCGGCTTCGATCTGCTGTTCGGCTACACCGGCCTTCTGTCGTTCGGTCAGTCCGCATTCTTCGGCACCGGCGGCATGTTCGCCGCCTATCTGATGACCGAAGCCAACTTTCCATACGTCCTGACCTCGATTGTGATCGGCGCCCTGGTCGCGGGCATTGTCGGCTATCTCATTGGTTTGATCGCCCTTAGGCGCACGGGCATCTACTTCGCCATGATCACGGTGGCGATCGCCGAAGTGTTCTTCTTCGTCGAGTTCAATCCGTTGTCGGCCTTCACCGGCGGAGAGAACGGCCTGCCGGGCGTCCCGACGCCCAGCTTCAACCTCGGCATTGTGACGCTGCGCTTCGACACCGACTCGTCGATGTACGCCTTCCTGGCGTTCTGGTATTTTGTCGGCCTGGTGATCGCGCTCCGCATCGTGCGCTCACCGGTGGGAGCGATCTTGAGCGCGCTGCGCGATAATCCGCTGCGCGCGGCGGCGCTCGGCCACAACATTCACGGCTACAAGCTCACTGCCTTCGTGGTCGCGGCGGCCTATGCCGGTTTCGCGGGGGGCCTTCTCGGCGTCTTGCAGGGTTTCA
The DNA here is from genome assembly GCA_963721905.1 of uncultured Alphaproteobacteria bacterium. GTDB lineage: Bacteria > Pseudomonadota > Alphaproteobacteria > Rhizobiales > Beijerinckiaceae > Roseiarcus. The sequence goes on along the minus strand of CAVRMF010000011.1, from coordinate 215,335 downwards.
TGCCGCCGGATGCTTTCATGTTCGACACCTCCGGCCAGCTTGTCATGCAGACCGCCATCGGCGGCGCGGGCACGCTGGTCGGGCCGCTGGTTGGCGCGACGGTATGGCTCTATCTCAGCGATTTCCTACAGAATGCGTTGCATCTCGGGGCTACTTGGAAGCTGGTGCTCGGCATCGTGTTCGTATTGCTGGTCTGCTTCCTGAGGCGCGGAATTGTCGGGGCGATCGTCGACCTCTGGGGGCTGGCGGCGAGCCGCTGGAGAACGGCGGAGCTCGCCGAGACGACGACCGGACCGACCGAATCGTCAGCCGCCGCGCGCGCCGCCGTCGAACCGATTCCGGCGCGTCGTCACGCGGCCGACAACGCGTCAGGACCGATTCTCAAGGCCACGGGCCTTACCAAGCGCTATGGCGGACTGGTGGCCAACAGCGACATCGACTTCGTCGTCAATCACGGCGAAATTCGCGGCATCATCGGGCCAAACGGGGCAGGCAAGAGCACCTTGTTCAAGATGCTGACCTGCGAGGTTCCGCCCACTTCGGGCAGGATCGTGTTCGAAGGGCGCGATATCACCGGGATGAACGTCACCCGTGTCTGCCAGCTCGGGCTTACCAAGAGCTATCAGATCAATCAGCTCTTCGATCGCCTGACGGTTAGGCAGAACCTCAGGATCGCGGCGCTGGGCCAGATCCGCGGCGAGTTCAAGCTCGACCTGTTCCGAAGTTTGCGCAGCATTCCCGGCCTCGACGAGCAGGTCGAACAGACTCTGGCGCTCGTCGATCTGACCAAGCGGCCGGATACGCCTGTGTCCGAGCTGCCCTACGGCGAGAAGCGGCGGCTCGAGATTGGGTTAGCGCTCGCGACCTTGCCGAGCCTGCTCCTGCTCGACGAGCCGCTTGCGGGCATGAGTCCGCGAGAGCGCGTCGACACGGTCGCCCTGCTCAAGTCGATCGCTCGCGGCCGTACGGTGATCATCATCGACCATGACATGGACTCGCTGTTCGAGCTGGTCGAGAAGGTCACTGTGCTGCAGGAAGGTCGCGTGCTGGTCGAGGGCGCGCCTAACGAGATCAAGACCAATGCCAAGGTGCAGGAGGCCTATCTCGGCGGCGTTCGCGGAGAGGCGGCATGAGCCTGCTCGAAGTCAACGGACTGAACAGCTACTACGGCGAGAGCCACATCCTCTTCGACGTCACGCTGCGTGTCGAGAAGCACGAGGCGGTGGCTCTTCTCGGCAGGAACGGCGCAGGCAAGAGCACAACGCTCAAGAGCCTGATGGGCGTCGTCGCGCGGCGTACGGGCAGCATCAAGCTCGACGGCGTTGAGCTCGTCGGTCGGAAGGCTCATAACATCGCGCGGCTTGGCATGCAGCTTGTGCACGAGGATCGGCGCATCTTCGGCAGCCTGAACGTTGAGGAGAACATCATTCTCGCCGGACTAACCGCCAAGAACAAATGGCCGCTCGATCGCATTTACGAGATGTTCCCTCGGCTCAGGGAGCGGCGCACCAGCCGCGGGACTGACCTTTCCGGGGGCGAGCAGCAGATGTTGGCGATCGCGCGCGCGCTCGTGCGCGATCCGAAGATCATCCTGCTTGACGAGCCTTTCGAGGGTCTCGCTCCCGTCATCGTCCAGGATCTGGTGCGGACATGCCGCGAGCTGGCGCGAACCGGGCAGACCATCGTCCTTGTCGAACAAAATCTGGCCGCGACGCTCGCGTTGGCGCAGCGCGTCTACATCATCAACAACGGCCATATCGCGCATGAAGGACCCGCCGCGGAGATAAAGGCGCAGCCCGACCTCCTGCAGCGCTACCTCGGCGTTTAGACAAGTGCGGAGGGCGCGCGAGGCGGCTCAACGGAAGAGCGGCAGGCCGGTAAGCGGGAGCCGGCCTGCCGCATGGCCTGGCGCATGCGCGGCGTAAGCGGAACGCCGGCCTCCCGCGCCAGACCCGCCGCTCGGGTTACGAGACGGCTTCGGTCGACAGAGCGACGAAGCGCGTGCTGTCCTCTGTCTTGACCTGCATCAACACCGACTTCTTGCCGTTGGCCTTGGCGCCGTCGATCGCGGCCGTCACATCGGACGGATTCGACACCGGCTTGCCGGCGACCTCGAGGATGACGTCGCCAGTCGCGATGCCCTTCTGCGCGGCCGCGCCGTCAGGATCGACGTCGGCGACGACGACGCCGGTCTTGCCTGCGCCCTCGACCGCAGTCGCGGGCTCGAGCGACATGCCGTATTTCGCCATGGCGTCTTTCGCATGCGACTCGGGAGTGTCGGCCTTCGCCTGCTTGTCGTCCTGCATCGCGGCCAGCGTCACCTTGATGGTCTGCGGCGCACCGTTGCGGATGATCGCGAGATCCGCCTCCTTCTTCGGTCCGAGCGCTGCGATCTTGCGGGCAAGATCGTGCAAGTCGGCGACAGCTTCGCCATTGACCGAGACGATCACGTCGCCGTCCTTGAGGCCGGCCGCGGCCGCGGGCGAATCCTTCTCGGCCTTGTCGACCAGCGCGCCCTTGCTCTCCTTGAGGCCCATGCTGTCGGCGATGTCCTGCGTCACCGGCTGGATCTGAACGCCGAGCCAGCCGCGGGCGACCTTCCCGTCATCCTTCAAGGACTGAATCACGCTCTTGGCGACGTCGCTCGCAACGGCGAAGCCGATGCCGACGCTGCCGCCCGACGGGGAGAAAATGGCGGTGTTGACGCCGACCACTTCGCCGTTGGCGTTGAAAGTCGGGCCGCCGGAATTGCCGTGGTTGACGGGGGCGTCGATCTGCAGGAAGTCGTCATAGGGGCCCGACCCGATGTCGCGCCCGCGCGCCGAGACGATGCCGGCCGTGACTGTGCCTCCGAGGCCGAACGGATTGCCGACCGCGATGACCCAGTCACCGACCCGCGGCGCCTGCGAGGCGAAGGAAACGAAGGGATAGTCGCCGCCTTCGGTGGCCTTGAGCAGCGCGAGATCCGTCTTCGGGTCCGTGCCGACGACGCGTGCCGGGATCGTCTTGCCGTCAGAGGTGGTGATCGTCACGTCCTTGGCGTGCTCGACGACGTGATTGTTGGTGACGACGTAGCCGTCAGCGGAAATGAAGAAGCCGGAGCCCTGAGCCATGGTCATGCGGGGCTGGTCGCGGTCCTCTCCGCCGCGCTCGCCGAAGCCGGGCGCGCCGAACTGGCGGAAGAACTTCTCCATCGGGCCGCCCTTGGGGAAATTCGGCATCGGCTGCGAGTCGCCGTCGAACGATGCCTTCGACTGGTCGATCTTGACCTTGACGGACACGACCGCGCCTTTGACGTGGTCGACCACGTCGGCGAAGGACGCGGGTCCCGCGGAGAGCGTGGTTGCGGCCGCAAGCGCCGGATGGGTCGCGACCGGCAGCGCCTCGATCGTCAGACCGCCGACGGCGGCGAGGGCGACGGCGCCGAGCAATGCGGTGCGGAACGACTTAGGTCCGCTGAGCCGTGAAAGACTATTGGCCACTTTTGACCTCTCCATTCTGAGAACAACTGCCGACCCCTGGACCGGCCTGATGGAGAGTCTATGCGGCGCCAGCGGTTACGCTCCCATGGCGAGAGCATGAAAGGTTGGTAAGCTCGTTCGGCGGCGCGAGGGGAATGGAATCTGTCGCGCGAGAGCCTAGCGCATCCTCCAACTAGGTGGAGCTGGAAATTGCGCGGCCGCTCTCCCGCCCCCACAAGGGGGCGGGGATGCGCCTTCTCGGCTGCGCAACTGCGAACGGATCAATCTGATTTCGTCTCTCTTGATCATCGCTTCGCCAGCGCCCTCAGGTCGAAGGCGGGGTTCGCGGCGTCCTCGGGGGTCAGCGTCTTTGGCGTGCCGATGATGCGCTTCGCTGCGGCGTGATCGCCGGCGCGATTGACCAACTCGACGACCGCGAGCTTGCCGTCCCGGAAGCCGAAGGTCGAGAAGGCGCGCGCCTCGGGCTCGCCGCGCAGGACCCAAGTGTCGACGCCATGCGAGAGGCCGGCGATCATCAGCTTGAGATCGGCCTGATCGCTCCAGAACCAGGCGAGCGCGTCGTAAGGGGCGGGTTTTCCGGCGAGGCGCGCGGCGACGCAGCGCCCTTGGTCGACGGCGTTCTGGACCGATTCGAGCCGGGTCCGGAACCCGAGCGACGCATTGGGAAAGTCCACGCAGTCGCCGATCGCCGATATGGCGGGGTCGGAAGTCTGCATAAACGCGTCGACCACGATTCCGTTCAAGCATTCGAGTCCGCTCTCGCGAGCGAGCGCGTCCTCTGCAGTAATCCCGACCGCGACGACGACGCAGTCCGCCGGCAGAACCTCTCCATCCGTCAGAACGACGGCCTCGGCTTTGCCGGCGCCGCGGATCTCGGCCACGCCGCGCCCCATGCGGAACGTGACGCCGCTCGCAGCGTGGTCTTTGAGGTAAAAATCCGACATGACCGGCGAGACGGCGCGTCCCATCGGCCGCGCGATCTCGACGACCGTCGCCTCGGCGCCGAGACCCCTCGCCGTGGCGGCGATTTCGAGGCCGATAAAGCCAGCGCCGACGATGACGACCTTCACGCCGGGCTTAAGCTTTTCACGGATCGCGGTCGCATCGGCGATCGTCCGCAGGCTCATGACCCCGGGCAGCTGGACGCCCGGCGCCGCGAGACGCCTTTGCCGCGCGCCGGTCGCCAGGATCAGATGGCCATATTCGATCGCGCTCCCGTCGGCTGTTTCGACGCGCCTTAAGGCGCGGTCGAATTCGCGTCGCCCGCGTGTCGCGCCTGAGCTCGATCCCATGGTCGCGGAAGAACGATTCGGCCCTCAGCGGCAGGCCGTGGATGTCCATCTCGCCTTTGAGAAACGCTTTCGACAGAGGCGGCCGCTGATAGGGAAGCTCCGGCTCGTCGGAGAGAAGCACGATCGGCTCCCGAAATCCGTCCTCGCGCAGGCTCGCGGCGGCCTGAACGCCCGCATGGCCGGCCCCGACGATGACTGCTGAAGACGAAGACATCGTCAGGATTGTCCCTGCTGGGGCGCCCGTGGGCCGACGAGGTTCATTCGCTGGCGTAGAGCGGGAAGTTATTGTGCTCGGCCGGCGGCTCGCCGGGGCCGGGATCGTCCGGCGCCATGGCAGCCGGGTCGATGATGACGCCTGCGCGCGGCGCCGGAGGGGGCGCGGCCGGAACGCGGCGCGGTTGCTCGACGACTTGCGGCGCGAGCGAAGGCGACGCCACGGGCGCGGCGATCTCAGGAGGCGGCGACGGGGCTTCCGGCCCGACCGGCGGCGGCTCGACATAGGGCGCGAGTCGCTCGTCGGGGGTGCGCCAGACGAAGGCGTCGAGCGTCCCCGACGGTGAGACCGGCGCCCATCGGTCGCTGATCACGCCATCGGCGACCCAGGCCTTGTCGCGCGGCGCGCGGGCGGCGCGAGCGAGCCATTCGCGCACGGCGCCGAGGTGGCCTTCCGCTTCCTCGATGTCGGCCATCAGCAGGCAGACGCGACGAGTCGGCCGGCCGTGCGGAGAATCGGAGGCGATCAGCGACGCGACGGCGGCTCGGGCGGCGTCCTGGTCATGCGCCTCGAGCGCCGCGCGGCCGACGGTCAGCATCGATTCGGGATCATTCGGCGCAATGCGCGCGAGCGTCCTGGCGCGCGCGAGCCGGTCGCCGGTCGAATCGCCGTGCCGAACCCTTAAGTATGCCGCGGCGAGGTCGGGATGCGGCGTCTGCGCATAGGCGCTCTCGAGAATCCTGGTCGCGCGGCGATAATCGCCGGCGCTCGCCATCAACCGTCCGCAGATCGTCGCTGCGGGAACGAGCGTCGGCGCGAGACGGCAGGCTTCCTGCGCCAGCGCAAGCGCGGCTTTCGGATCGCGCTCCATCGTCTCTTCCGCCATCGCGGTCTTGATGACGGCGCGCCACCGGTTCGCGGTCGGCTTGTCGACGAGGCGGGCGGAGGCGTTCGAATCGACGGTCGCGAGCGCGCCTGCCCAATCGCCGCGCCGGGCGCGGTCGTCCAGCACCGCCTGCCCCGCCCACGGGGCTGGCGCGTGCGCGTTGGCGCGCATGGCGTATTGCAGCGCAGCCTCGTGGTCGCCGCCGCGCCGCGCCTCGACATGCAGGCCGCGCAGACCGAGCCCGTGCGTCTCGTGATGCTCGAGCATCGCATTGTAAGCCGCGACAGCGCCTTCGCGGTCGCCCGCCAACTGCGCCGCCTGCGCTCGCAGGAGCTTGGTCATCGGTTCGTGCGCCACGAGCCTGCTCGCGTCCGCGGCGTGCTTGGCCGCTGCGCGGGCATTGCCAGCGCCGACGGCGATCATGCCGCGCGAGAGCGCAAGGAGACCCTTCTCGCGCCTCCGCGCCCGCGCAGCCAGTGTCACGAGCGAGGGGATGTTGAAAACGAAACGCAAGACGGCCCAGACGATCGAGAGCGCGACCGCCGCCGCCGCGACGACGCCGAGCGCCAGGATCAGCGAGACTTTGTATTCGACCCCGCGCCAGACGACCGTGACGACGCCCGGATTGTCTGAGAGCCAGGTCAGGCCCCAGGCGGCCAACGCAAGCGCGGCGAGAAAGATCAACAGGCGAATCATATCCTCACCGCTTTTCCAACGTTGGCGCGGGGCCGCCGGACGGCGGTCGCGAGCCGCAGCGCATTCAACTCTTCCCGTCGGCCGCCAGTTTCGCTATCGCCGCTTCGCGTATGGAGCCCAGCGCCTCGTCCGCCGCCTGTTTCGCGCCCGCCTCCGCCGCCCAGCCGCTCGCCGCCTGCCGGGCAGGCTCCGGCAGCTTGCCGAAAGCGGCGAGCGCGCCACTCACGTCTCCGCGCCGGCTCTCGGCCTCGATCTGCGACACGAGCGCCGCCGGGTCGTCGCCCGGCGTCTCGCTCAAGACCCGCACCTGAACCAGTCCGCGAAGATGGGCGAGGAAGCGGTCGATGACGCCGCCGCCCTGTGGGCGCGACGCGGCAGCCAGCACCTCGGGCGCGACGGCGTCGAAAGATGCGGCGAGCGCGCGATCGGTCGGCCCGCCGTCGGCGAGGGCTTTCAACGGCGCGAGCTTCTCCGGCTGCACGCCGAGGCTCTGCAAGGCCTTAAGTTCGGAAGCGAACGGGATCCCCGCGGCGAGCTTGTCGCGGAGCGCCTCGGCCACGATCGCGACCGCTGCGGGGTTGTCGCCTGGGGCGGGCTTCTCCGGGGCGACCCGCGTTTCGGTCTTCGGCGCCGCAAGCGCGGTCTCCACCTTGTCGAGGCGTCCGGCCAGCGCCGAAATTTCTGGCGCCGCGGCGGCCTCAGGCGCGGCGGATTCGAGTTTCGCCACGCGAGCGGCAAGCCCGGGGATTTCGCCGCGCGCGGCGTCCACGTCCGCCCTCAGGCTCTTCTGGTCGGCTGTTACGCTCTGGGCGGCCTGCGCGGCGGCCGCGATCTTTGAGGCTCCTGCTGCGCTCGCCGATTCCAGCGCGCCGAGGCGCTTCTCCACTCCCGCCAAAGCCGTTGAAGAGTTCGAGGCCTCGAGCGCGCCGAGGCGCTTGTCGAGACCGGCGATCGCGGCGCTCTGGCGCCGAGCCTCCTCGCCCTCGCGCTCAGCCTGAGCTTCGAGCGTGGCGAGGCGCCCTGCGTCCGCCTCTGCGAGATCGGCCCTCGGCGCCAGGGCGTAATAGCCGCCGGCGGCGGCGAGCGCGGAAACGATCAGGCCGCCGAGCGCGCCGAAAACGAACGCGCGCCCCGCCCCGGGCGCCCGCCCATCGGGCGGCGGAATGCGGGACGGCGCTTCAGGCCTCGGGGTTTCGGCCGCTGTCCCGGCCGTCGCCTCGTCGTCGACGCGGGCGGCCTCCCCGTCGATGACGGCGGGATCGGGCCGCCTGTCGCGATTGACCGGAGCGCCTCCCGCAGGCGCGGACGCAACGTCCTGGCTTTCCTCGTCGACCATCGCACTCGCGTCCTTCCGGATTTCGCGCCCTATATACGGTAGGGCCTATCCGAAGGAAACAAGCGCGCGGCGTGGCTTAAAGCCGCGAGCAGCGCCGGCTCGTCCGGCCTCTCGGCGACAAGAACATGCGCGGCCCCAATCGCCTCGAGCGGCCCAGCGACCTCCGCTGACAGGCAGACATGCGTCATCGCGGCAAAGCGCCCGGAGAGGCCCGCGGCCTTGGCCAGCCGGACCGCGAGCGTGGCCGATCGCGGGGAATAGTGCAGAGCGAAGGCGCAGGACGCCAGCGCGCGGGCCTCGGCCGGTCGCCACCCTGTCCGCGCTTCCGCCGCATAGGCCTCGACAACCTCGAGCGCGCGCGTCGCGCCGAGCGCCGCCTCGAGGGCGTGCTTCCGATCCCGGCCGGCGAGATAGAGCACGCTCGCGCCGAGCTTGGTCAACCGCTCGACCGTCTGGATGAGCCGCTCGGCGTCGGGCGCCGGCGGGGCGGCGAGCCGCCAGCCGCGAGCCTCGCCCTCGCGCGCCGTTCTCGCGCCGACGACGAAGAGCGGCGAAGCCCTGTCGACCGGAGCCTCGCTCAGGAACGCCTTGGCGCTGGTGGCGACGACCGCGTCATAGCGCCTCTTCGCCGTCGCGAAGGGAAGCGGCGCGATCTCGATCACCGGGAGGTGTGCGACCGAGAACCCGAGCCGGCGCAACCGAGCGGCGCTGCCCGCCGCATCCTTGCGGGCGCGAAACAGCGCGATCCTAGCCGTCATCGACCGCTCGATTGTCCACGACCGCATTATGCCGGAGGCGGGCCGGGGAACAAGGCGCCGCTTGCCGATCGGCGCGCGGGGCTTTACCCCGCCATGCGCATATCCACCCCTTCCGGCGCGTGCTGACGCGACGGCGGCAGGACCCGTTCTTGGACAAGGCCCTCGACACTTCCGATATCGCGGCGGCGCGCGCCGGACGCGACCTTGGCTTCCGGAAGGACATCAACGGTCTCCGCGCGCTTGCGGTGCTCGGCGTCGTCGCCTTCCACGCCGACCGCGCGCTCGTTCCCGGCGGCTTTGCCGGGGTCGACGTGTTCTTCGTCATTTCGGGCTTTCTTATTACCCGTATCATCCTGTCGGAATGCGCTGCCGGCCGTTTTTCGCTCGCGATGTTCTACGCCAAGCGCGCCAGGCGCATCCTGCCCGCTCTCATTCTGGTCGTGAGCCTGGTCTGGATCGTCGGCTGGTTTCGCGCCGCGCCGACCCAGTTCCGCGACATCGGCGGGGGCCTGCTCGGCAACTCCTATTTCACCGTCAACTTCTGGCTCCTGAGGCTCGCCGGCGTCGGCGGGTATTTCGGCCCGGATTCCTCGGCGAAGCCTTTGCTGCACCTCTGGTCGCTCAGCATCGAGGAACAGTTCTATCTCGTCTGGTCCGTCCTTTTATTCGCGCTCTTCAGACTGGCGCGCAAACTCGTGCTGGCGGTCGTCGTCGGTATATTCCTCGCGTCGCTGACCGCCTGCGTCATACTGACGCCGATCGATCCGATCGGCGCTTTCTATCTTCCATGGACGCGCGCCTGGGAGCTCGCGCTCGGCGCGCTCATCGCCTATCGCGAGGTCTTTTGGCTCGAGGCCTTGCCCTATCCTGCCCGCAATGTCGCCAATGTTGGCGCAGCGCTCGGCGTCGCGCTGATGCTCGGGGCGTTTTTCCTAATGAGCGAGGCTCAGCCCTTCCCCGGCTGGCGGGCCGCGATCCCGACCGCCGGCTGCGCGCTGGTCATCGCGCATCCTCGTTCGCTTGTGGGGGACATCGCGCTCGGCAATCGCGTCGCCGGTTTTTTCGGCGTCATTTCCTATCCGCTCTATCTCTGGCACTGGCCGCTGTTCGCATTCGCGCACATCTGGCCCGGCGTCATTCCGACGCCCGCCGTGATGCTCGCGCTGGCCGCTGTCGCGGTCGGTCTCGCGACGCTCACCTATCTGCTGATCGAGGCGCCGGTCGCGGCCCTGTTTCGCCGCCGCCCCTTCGCGATTGCGCTCGCGCTCGTAGCGATGCTGGCGGCGACCGGGGTCGTCGGGCGCATCACTTACGACGCGAAAGGCTTTCCCGGGCGTTTTCCGCCGCTCGTCGCGCGCATTTTCGATTTCGACGTCAACGGCGCGCAGGGAAAGCGCCTGATGCAATGCTTCTATCAGCGCGACGACCGCGCTTATTCGCTCGAAGAGGAACGCCAACGCGCGGCGCGTTTCTTCGAGGCGGGTCGATGCGGCGAAAAGGACGATCCGGCCAAGCCGACCATCCTGGTCGTCGGCGATTCGCATGCCGCGCATCTTTTCGCCGGTCTTACCGAAGCCTTTGCCGGCAAGGCCAATGTTCTGACGCTGTCGTCGGTGTTTTGCGCGCCCCTGGTGGAGCAGGTCGCAATGAACGCCGGCGTCGCCGGCACGCCGCGCTGCCGCGCTATCAACGACTACGTGTTCGAGCGCATCCGGGAGATCCGGCCGGACGTTTTGCTGGTCGCCGGCTATTTCGCGCAATATGACCACGAGGCGAACTGGCGCTATCCGGGCTATCTGGGCGCGCTGGTCGAGGGCGCGCGGCGCTTGCATCGGGACGGCGTGCGCTCGATCGTCGTGGCGGGCCAGGTTCCGAGCTGGGCCCCGATCCTGCCGATCCTCGTTGGACGCGACGTCCTCGAGCGGGGCGAAGCGCCGGAATTCTCCCGCATCGGCGTTCGGCCGGATTCGCTCGAGACCGACCGGGCGCTCGCGGCCAAGGACTGGGGCGAAGGCGTCGTCTACGTCTCGCAGGCGCAGAAGCTCTGCGGCGCCGACGGTTGCCGGCGCCTCGTCGGCAACAATCTGCCCGAGGACATGCTGGCGGTCGACTATGGCCACTACAGCGTCAACGGCTCGATCTTCGCGGTCAGGACCATCCTCGCGCCGGTCATCGAGGCCGAAATCGCCAAGTCGCGATAGGGTCGCGGCGAAAGCCAATGGACGGGTGTGCGACAGTCGATCGCATCGCCTGGCCAACGCCGGTTCCCTCGCCGCTCCCTTCGCGCTATGGGCCTTCAGGCTTGAGCGCCGGAGACGCGGAAGGGGCCAGGAGAGTCAAGCGGATGCGCGTTCTGGGGATCGAGACGACCTGTGACGAGACGGCCGCAGCCGTTGTGCGGCTGCGGCCGGACGGCGCGGGCGAGATCCTCTCCGACGAAATCATGAGCCAGATTGCGGCGCATGCGGCCTTTGGCGGCGTCGTGCCGGAGATTGCGGCGCGCGCCCATGTCGAGATCGTCGATACGCTGATCGCCCGGGCGCTCTCCAAGGCCGGCCTCTCGGCCAAAGACCTCGACGGTGTGGCGGCGGCCGCCGGGCCGGGCCTGATTGGCGGTGTCATGGTCGGACTGATGGCCGGAAAGGGCGTTGCGCTGGCGACCGGAAAGCCGTTCGTCGCTGTCAATCATCTGGAGGCGCACGCGCTGACGGCGCGGCTCATCGCCAGCGTCGGCTTTCCCTACCTTATCCTTCTGGCGTCTGGAGGTCACACCCAGATCCTCGCCGTGAAAGGTGTCGGCGACTATGTCCGCCTCGGCGCGACAATGGACGACGCGATCGGCGAGGCCTTCGACAAGACGGCGAAGTTGATCGGGCTCCCCTTTCCCGGAGGCCCTGCGGTCGAGGCGGCGGCCCGGCGGGGCGATCCGGAGCGTTTCTCTCTCCCCCGGCCGCTGATCGGGCGACCCAATGCCGACTTTTCGCTATCCGGCTTGAAGACTGCGATCCGTCAGGCCGCCGAGTCGGCGGCCCCTCTGCGTCCGCGCGACGTCGACGACCTCTGCGCTTCGTTTCAGGCCGCGATCGTCGACGTGGTCGAGGACCGCATGCGCATGGGCCTCAAACTCTTCCGCGAGCGCCTCGGAACGGCGCCAAGGGCCGTGGTGGCCGCGGGCGGCGTCGCTGCGAATGCAGCGCTGCGGCAAGCGCTCGAGCGCCTGTGCGGCGAGGCAGGCCTGCCGATGGTCGCCCCTCCGCAGAAGCTTTGCACCGATAACGGCGCGATGATCGCCTGGGCGGGAATCGAGCGGTTGCGCCTCGGACTGAGAGACGGACTGAACGCGCCGGCGCGCCCGCGCTGGCCGCTCGACCCCAAGGCCGAACCGGCGCTCAACAACAAGGCCTAAAGGCGTCTGTCACTGCGGGGGCGGCGGAGACGCCGACGGATGCGGGTTCTGCGCTGCGGCCTCGCCCTCTTGTTTGCTCTTTTCATTGGCCATGTGATGGCCGACGACGCAGCCGCCGATTGCGCCGAGGACGCCGTGATGGGCCATGTGGCCGGCAACTCCGCCGACCAGCGCGCCCTTCAGGCAACCCTTGGCTTCGGCGGGGGCTGGCGACAGGAGCGGGGCGAACGCCAGCCCAAGCGCCGCGGCCATGACGAGTGCGGATTTCATTGCGGAATTCCTTTCCATGAAGGGCTCGCGCTCGACGCCGACCTCGTGTCGGAACGCATAGGCGCCTCGCTCTGAACGCCGCGAAATGGGGTCGTGATCCCAATTCGGCAAGGTCCCGGCCAATTATTTTGGGTCGAGCCCCGCTTGATTTGGCAGAAACAATTGCATTTAGGCTCTCGGGCGCCTATAAAGCGCCATTCCCCTAGAGTTTTGTTGTTTCGAGGCTGCGCCTCCTCCGGCCGGGACCGGAGCCGCGCGCCCGATCCGCCTTAAAGGAGCATGCCGAAATGAGCGACGCGCCGTTGATGCCGAAGGCGACCGCCGTCTGGCTGGTCGAGAATACGTCGTTGACGTTCGACCAGATCGCGGAGTTCTGCAAACTGCATCCGCTTGAGGTGAAGGGCATCGCCGACGGAGAAGTCGCGACCGGCATCAAAGGCTACGATCCGATTTCGACCGGACAACTGACTCGCGAGGAAATCGCGGCCGCCGAACAGGACCCGAATCATCGCCTGCATCTGGCGACGTCGAAGGTGCGAACGCCCGAGTTCAAGAAGCCGCGCGGCGCGCGCTATACCCCGCTCTCGCGCCGCCAGGACCGTCCCAACGCGGTCCTGTGGCTGCTGCGCAACCACCCGGAGCTCAAGGATGCGCAGATCATGCGCCTCGTCGGCACGACCAAGCACACGCTGCAGGCGATCCGCGAACGGACGCACTGGAATTCGGCCAACCTTCAGCCGATGGATCCGGTGACGCTCGGCCTCTGCTCGCAGATCGATCTCGACTTCGAAGTCAACCGCGCCGCCAAGGACAAGCCCAAGGTGGAGGAGGACCGCAGCCAGACCCTCGTTTCGGCCGAGATCACCACCGCGAGGCCCGCGCCGTCGAGCCAACTGGAAGTGTTCGGCGTTCCGAAGCCGAAGGCGAGCGAAGAGCGCATCGACGTCAACGCGGTGTTCGGCAAGCTGAAGGAGCCGCGCGGCGAGGAGTAATTATTCCGCGGCTTTCTGAACGCCCGGATTGTTCGGGTGCGTTGTCCAGTTTGCGGCGGGCCGCCCATAGTCGAGGCCCGTGCGCGGATCGACGCCGGCCGTCTTGTGGACGAGCGTGATGCAACCCTCGACCGGGCAGACCAGTACGCAGAGATTGCACCCCACGCACTCCGCCTCGTTGACGACGAAGCGCCGCTTGCCATTCACATGGGCGAAGATCGCCTGGTGCGACGTGTCCTCGCAGACGATGTGGCAGCGGCCGCACTGGATGCAGAGATCCTGGTCGATTTCCGCCTTGACGACGAAATTGAGATTGAGGTTCTGCCAGTCGGTGATCGAGGGGACAGCGCGGCCGCGGAAGTCGTTGATCGTCGCAAAGCCCTTGGCGTCCATGAAGGAGGAGAGGCCGGAGATCATCTCCTCGACCACCTTGAAGCCGTAAGTCATGGCCGCGGTGCAGACCTGCACCGTACCCGCGCCGAGCGCGATGAATTCGGCCGCGTCGCGCCAGGTCGTGATCCCGCCGATCGCCGAAATCGGCAGGCCCGCGCAGTTCTCGTCGCGGGCGATGTCCGCCACCATCGCGAGCGCAATCGGCTTGACCGCCGGGCCGCACATGCCCCCATGAGTGCCCTTGCCGTCGATCGCGTCGGCCGGCGCCATCGCGTCGAGATCGATCGCCATGATCGAGTTGATCGTGTTGATGAGCGAGACTGCGTCTGCGCCCCCGTTCTTCGCCGCCCGAGCCGGATTCTTGATGTCGGTGATGTTGGGGGTCAGCTTGACGATGACCGGCATGCGCGTATGCGCCTTGCACCAGCGCGCGACCATTTCGACATATTCCGGCACCTGACCGACGGCCGAGCCCATGCCGCGCTCCGACATGCCGTGCGGACAGCCAAAGTTAAGCTCGACCCCGTCGCAGTCCGTCTCCTCGACGCGCGCGAGGATCGCCTTCCAGGAGTCCTCGTCGCAGGGCACCATCAGCGAGACGATCAGAGCGCGATCGCGCCATGCCCGCTTGACCTCCTTGATCTCCTGCAAATTGATCTCGAGATCGCGGTCAGTGATGAGTTCGATGTTGTTCAATGCGATGAGGCGCCGGTCCGGCCCGTGGATCGCGCCATAGCGCGCCCCTGACACATTGACGATCGGAGGTCCCGCTTCGCCGAGCGTCTTCCAAACAACGCCGGCCCAGCCGGCGCGAAATGCGCGCTCGACGTTGACCTTACGGTCCGTCGGCGGGGCCGAGGCGAGCCAGAACGGATTGGGCGATTTGACGCCAAGGAAATTGGTCCGCAAATCAGCCATAAGACCCTCGCTTTGATGTCTCAGATGCGCGCGACGCCGAGCGCCGCGGCGATGGACCGCGCCGCCTGCTTGCCGTCCTCGACCGCGCTGACAGTCAGATCCTCGCCGCCGAGAACGCAGTCGCCGCCCGCCCACACGCCTTGGAGGCTGGTGCGCCGCTCGGCGTCGACGACGATGCGGCCGTCCTTCACGTCGATCTGCGCCCCGTCCAGCGCCTCGAGCGCGCTACGCTGCCCGATGGCGGTAAACAGCATGTCGGCTTCGATCCGGAAGACCGAGCCGGGCGAGGCGAGCACGCCGTCGTGCTCGCGCGTATCCTCGAAAACGACGCCGCTCAGCGCGTCCCCGTGGCCCTCGAGCGACACCGGGCGCGCCGATGTGCGGATGACGACGCCGCTCGTCTGGGCGAGTTCGCGCTCGAACCCGCTCGCCTTCATTTTTTCGGCGCCGCGTCGATAGACCATCGTCACGGTCTCAGCGCCAAGCTTTTTCGACTGCACGGCGATGTCGATCGCCGTCATGCCGCCGCCGACGACGACGACGCGCCGGCCGACCGGCAGCTTGGCCAGATCCTCCGCCTGCCTGAGGCGGGCGATGTAATCGACCGCATCAACGACATTTTCGAGCTCTCCTTCTCTCGCAAGGCCTAGCTTGTTGGTTGCCCCGAGGCCCATGCCGAGAAACACCGCATCGTAATCGCGGCGCAGGTCTTCGAGTTTGACGTCCTCACCGAGCGCGGCCCCGTGCCGAACTTCGATGCCGCCGATCGACAGGATGAACGCGGCTTCTTTCGCGGCGAAGTCGTCGATCGCCTTGTAGGCGGCGATGCCATACTCGTTGAGACCGCCGGCTTTTGTGCGCGCCTCGAAGATCGTCGAACTCGACGCCCGCCACTGCGAGCGCATGCGCACAGGCAAGGCCCGCCGGTCCGGCGCCGACGATGGCGACTCGCTTGCCGGTCGGCGCGCCGCGCGCATAGGGCGACTTGCCCGCCGCGATCGTCGGGTCCGTCGCATAGCGTTGCAGGAGGCCGATCGTGACCGGCTTGCCTTCCGCGGCCTCGCGCACGCAGGCTTCTTCGCACAAGGTCTCGGTCGGACAGACGCGCGCGCACATGCCGCCCATGATGTTGGCGTCGAAGATGGTTCGGGCCGCTCCGTCGCGATTGTCCGCCGCGATCTGACGAATGAAGAGCGGAATGTCGATCGAGGTCGGGCAGGCCTTCTGACACGGCGCGTCGAAGCAGAAATAGCAGCGCTCCGCTTCGACTTTGGCCTCATGCCGGGTCAGAGGCGGGTGAAGGTCGGCGAAGTTGGCGGTGATGCTGACCTCGTCGAGGCGGCCCGGCGCGACGTCGGAGAGTCCTGGCGGTTGGGCGGCGATCGTCATGGCGTCTTTCTGGAGCCCATGTTGCGAACCGGGTTTTCTTGACCGATTGGTCAGCGTCGCGCGGGGGTCGTTGCGTGTCAAGCCCAGCGCTGGCTGAGAGTTTCGGGTTCGGCCTTGAGCACAGGGGTCTCGCTGTTCTACGCCTGGGCGATGACGACAACGCGGCGCCTGCTGGTCTGGTTGACCGCGATGAGACACGAGCCCCGTGATCCGGAAGCTGGTTGGCCGGTTGTCCACGTGAATCTTGATGCGTCGAAAAGAATCAAGATTTTGGCAGATGGCGCATGCCCATAAAGATGTGCCTATGAAAGGTCGGCTTATGTCGAAACGCATCGATAAGTCATGGCTGGTCTTTTCCAGCGTCGAAAACCTCGAACACGACAGGTGCGTTGATCTCTTTTCGCGCCCAGACGGCACGTTTGGGTTCGAGGAATTCAGGCGCGATCCAGAAGACGGCGGCGAGTGGACGCCAGTTCAATTCTGTTCCGGCGTCAGCTATCGCTCGCTGGACGAAGCATTGAACGAAGCGAAGAAATTCGTGCCTTGGCTGCCGGAGAGGCTCAACGCAAAGCCTGGGTAGGTCTGCAACCTCGCGCCGCATCGTCGGGGGGTTTCCCTTCGTTGTCGAGCGGCCTAGCGTTGAAGGGCGATTCGCTCTCGCGGAGCACGCGGCGGGCCGGAAGCAACCCGAGCATGAAAAAAGCCGTTGTCCACATCGTCGGGGCGGGCGTGGCGGGCCTGGCTGCGGCGCGCGCGCTGGCGACGAGCCAGCGGTGCGAAGTCGTCATGCACGAGGCCCGCGCGCAGGCAGGCGGACGGCGACGCTCCTTCTATGACGAGACGCTCGGGCTCGACGTCGACACCGGCAATTTCCCGCTACTGTCGTGCTGGTCGTCCGCGCTGTCGCTGATCGAGGCCATCGGCGCGCGCGGCGAATGGCGCGAGGAAACGGAGCCCGGCGTCGCCTTCGCCGATTTTTCGAGCGGCGAGCGCTGGCGACTGCGGCCCAACCCGGGCCGGGCGCCCTGGTGGCTGATCGATCCTGCACGGCGTGGGCCGGGTTTGAGGCTCACGGACTACTGGGCCGCGCGGCGTCTCTATTCTGCTTCCAAGACGGCGACTGTCGCGAGTCTCGGGCCGAGCAGCGGGGCAGCGATGGATCGGTTGTGGCGACCCTTGTGTATCGCCGCGCTCAACTGTCCGCCGGAAACAGCCTCAGCGACCCTGGCGGCGGCGGCATTGCGTGAGCTCGTCCGATTCGGCGGGTCGGGAATGAGGCTTCTCACGCCGGTCCACAGTTTCGGGCGCGCTTTTGTCGAGCCTTTGGCGCGGCGGATCCAGCGCGACGGCGCAACCCTGCGCTTCGAACGCCGGTTGCTCGCGCTCGACTTTGGCGCGGACCGCCTTTCGGGACTGGAGTTCGAGAACGATCGCATCGAGCTTCGCCCGGGCGACGCCTTGATCCTCGCCATGCCATGGCCGGTCGCGGCCTCGCTTGTCCCCGGCCTTGAGCCGCCGCGCAGCTTCTCAATCGCGCTGACCGTGCATTTCGCCGTTCCCGCTCCTCAGGCGGTGCCGACCGTGCTTGGGGCGCTGGGGGCCCTCTTCCAGTGGCTCTTCGGCTACCGCGACCGCGTATCGGTGACAGTGGCGGAAGCCGGCGCCTATGTCGACGCGCCGAACCACGCGGTCGCCGCTGAGTGCTGGCGCGGCGTCGCAGCTCTGACCGGGCTTTCCGACGCGCTGCCTCCCTGGCGCGTCATCCGATCGCGCGGCAGTCTCGCCTGGACCCCCGAAGAAGCGGCGCGCCGGCCAGCCTGCCGGACGGCGTGGCGAAACTTTTTTCTTGCGGGCGGTTATGTGGAAGGGCCGCTGCCGGATTGCATAGAAAGCGCCGCGCGCTCCGGCGAATCCGCCGCGCGCGCCTGTCTCGAGAACGTCGGATAAGATCCAGCGTCGCTAAAAGTGCGTAAAATTGTGCAAAAAAATCCGCTTGCTCGAATTAATTTGTTGCGGTGCAACATATCTGCTATCGTCGGGATCGAGAAGGACCTTGGAGGGGCCAATGGCAGCCACCTGGAAGACGAAATGGGGCGTGCGGCGCGTGCGTCGTGACAACCCGACCATCGAGGAAGCGCTCGTCGCGGCCGAAAGCCTTGCGGACGATCCGGCGCAGCGCGCCGAGATTGCGGCGTCCCTGATGGGATTGCCGGTCGAAGAGGTGCAGGTGCTCGCGGCGAAGCATGCGGCGAAAACGCGCGGGCGCGCGAGCCTGGTCGCGGGCCGGACGCGGGCGGTGGTGGTCGAGTACAAGCGTCCGCGCACCGTTCGCCCGGCCGTTTCGTTCGCGCGCAAGCGCTGACGGCCGTCCTTCGCGCCGCGAAGGATTGCCGCAGCAATAGGCTGCGGCCATTTGCGACGCCTGTTAGAGATTAGCGAGACTGGCGGCCGACGGTCTCGTAGTGCGATATTGGCTGCGCGCCGCGACGTCGGTCGCGATCACCGCGACTGCGATCAGTGTCAACGCGGTCATATCGTTGAAATCAACGTTGAGAAAGGCGAGGGCGACGACCGCCGTCAGTCCTGCGGCCATGAAAGGGGCAAGGCGAGGCGGCGCGTCGCCGATATCGCGGAAAGCGAACCAAAGGCCGGTCGCCGCAACGAGCGCGCCGATCATGCCGAGCTCGTACCAGACGGTGAAGGCCAGGGCCTTTGGCGTCTGGAGGGGCAGAATCCCGTCGCGGATCCCACGGCTGACCGTCTCGAAGCCGTGCCCGGTGATAAGCCGCAGCTTGTGGTGAGTGAAAACGTCCGCCGCGACCGAGAGCGGCGCATAGGGCGCCGGCAGGTTCGCGAGCTTCGCGTGGAAAATCCAGGCGGAAACGGTGGGCGCCAATGCGGGGATCAACGGACCAAGCAGGACGACGGCCGCCGCGCCCCAGGCGAGCTCCCGGGTTGTCCGCCTCAAGTCCGAGATGGCGAACGACATTGCGAGATAGCCGGCGAACAGCGCGACGGTCAGCGGCGCATAGCCGTCAACATAGGCAAAGACCAGGGCCAGGATCAGGAGCAGCCGCGCATATCCGTTGCGCGCGCGCGCCGTGAGCCCCCCAAGCGCGGGAAACAGCAGGACAGCGAGGGCCACCGCCCCGGAGGTGAGGCCGGCCTCGTCCACTCTGCCGGTCAGGATATGCGCCAGGCCCACGGCCGCCATCGTCGCCATTCCAAGGACCACGCCGATCGGGAATAGATAGAGGTCGGTGGCGCGGGCATTTTCCCGCGGGGCGGCCACCGCGAGCAGCGTCGCGGCGATCAGGAGGCCGAGCTTGAGCATTTGTTGAGCCGCCGAAACGGGATAGGGCGTCCAGAGCACCGACAGCGTCGCCCAGGCAAGCCCGGCGATGAGCGCGAGGAAAGTCGGGACGCGGAAAGCGCGCAGAACCCTGCCGATGAAGCCCTCTGGCCCGTCGAGTATGGCCGACATCAGGATCAGCGCCACGCCGATGGGGAAGATGACGAAGAGGGCGAGCGGATGGATGACGACGCCCACAGGCGCGCCGAGGCCGAGGACGGCGTAACCGATGCGGGCGAAGAAGCGCGAGGCGTCCGCGGCCTCGTCCCGCTCGATGCGTCTCGAGCGTGTTCCGCCTGCGCCAAACGTCATGGCCCTCGAACCGAACCGTTCCGCCATCGCCAACCTCCGTCAAGGGTTATACGACGGAGCCGCTGGGACGGCTGTGTGCATGGCGCCACACTTTCTGATCAATCGCGCCGGGACAGCAAAGTTCCTTGATTCCGGGCCCGATTGACCGTCGGGCGGCGCCGTGCCACTGGAGGTTCGGGCGGAACGCGCGTTCAGAGGAGCTAAGGCGACGACTTGAGGGACGCTTCCATCGTCGCCGGCGCCGAAGCTCGAGAACGACATGCGGCTCGCCTCGCCGGCGGGGCGATCAGCGGGTCTATTGCGCTTCTCGTCCTCCAGGCGTTCGCCGCCCGGCGCCTCGAACTCACTTTCGACGAGGCCTATTACACGCTCTGGTCGCGTGGGCTCGCCTTCGGCTATCTCGACCATCCGCCGATGGTTGCGCTTGTCATCCGCGCTTCGACGACGCTGTTCGGGAGCTCGGAGCTCGGCGTCAGAGCGCTCTCCCTCGTCCTCGTCGGCGCGCTCCCCGCCCTCATCGCGCTCGTCGCCTGGCGGCTCTTCCGTTCGGTCGAGACGGCCGCGCTCGCGGTCCTGATGTGGATCGCGATGCCCCTCGTCCTTGCGGGCGCGGTGTTTGTGTCGCCCGATGCGCCGCTCGTCGTGTTCTGGACGCTGGGCCTTGCGGCGCTGGTCGAGCTCTGGCGGACCGGCAAGGCGCGCTGGCTGCTCGCGGTCGGCCTTGCGCTTGGGCTCGCGCTGCAATCGAAGTTCACCGCCGCTTTTTTCGCAGCCGGGGTCGCACTCGCACTCGCGATGACGCCCTCGCTCCGGCGCTGGCTCGTGTCGCCGGCCTCTGCGGGCGCGCTTTTGATCGCGATCGCGGCCTTCGCGCCCTTCGTCGGCTGGAACGTCGAACACGGCTGGGCGACTTTCTTCAAGCAGCTCGGCCGCGCCCCGCCGCACGGCTTCGAGCCTTATTACGTCCTCGAATTCCTCGCCGGGCAGATCGGGCTGATGAACCCGCTCGTTTTTGCCGCCCTCGTCGCGGCGGTCGCGGCGGTTCCTCGGCGCACGCGGCCCGCGCCCGGCTCGCGCGGCGAGGCGCGGCGTATCCTTCTGAGCACGATCGCCCCAGCGGCGATCTATTTCACCGTTCATGCGCTGCACGACCGGGTCCAGGGCAACTGGCTCGCGCCGCTTTTCCCCGCTTGCGCCATCCTCGCCGCCGACTGGGTCGCGGAGGCGCGGCGCAACGGCGCCGTCGGCCTTAAGGGCGCGGTCGCGAAGGGCGCCCTCTGGGCCGCGCCTCTCGGTTTCGGCGTGATGGCGCTGGCGTTCGTGCAGGCGACGACTGGGTTGATCCCGTTGGGCGCAACCGATCCGACCGCGCGGCTCGGCGGCTTTCGCGACCTTGCCCACGACCTCGATTTCGAGGCGCGCGCCGAAAAGGCGGCCTATGTCCTGACCCAGGGCTACGCCCTGACCTCACTGATGACCTATTACGGCGATCCGGCGATTGCGATCGTTCAACCGGAGCAGCGCATCCGCTGGATCTTCGAGCCCGCGCCGCCCGAGAGCCTGTTCGTGGCGCCGGGGCTTGCGCTCGGCGAGGCGGGCCGACGCTTCGACCTCATCCTGAAAATGCGGTTCCGTAGCGTCGAGCCCGCGGGCCTCATCGAGCGTCGAGGCGCCGACGACCTTCTGGGGACCTACGAGCTCTACCGCGTCGCCGATCCGTTCGCGCCGGCGCTCGATCCGGTTTGCCCGAGCGCCGAGGTCGACCTGCACCGCCAATGCCGACCTTGATCGTCGCCGCGCGCGCCTAACGCCGGTCGCCGCCTCCCGGTTTCATCCGAGCCTCAGCGTGACAACGCCTGCTAGGATGACCAGCGCGGCGACGGCGCGCTGCGTCTGGAACGGTTCGCCGAGCAGGACGACGCCGATCAGCGCGGCGAACACGACCGAGGTCTCGCGCAAGGCGGCGACCGCGGCGATCGGCGCCTGGGTCATCGCCCAGATCACGACGGCGTAGCCGACAAAGGCCGCCAGCCCGCCGGCCAGCCCGCGCCGCCAGTCGCGCACGAACGCGAGGGGGACCGAGCGCCCACGCAAGAGGAGGACGATCGGCGCATAGGCGAGGGCCGTCAGCGCGTCCGCCCAGGCGTTGTACGCGAAGGCGAAGAGCGCGCTCGGGCCCGAGATCCTGCCGCCTCGTCCGTCGATCACGGAATAGACCGCGATCACGACCGAATTGGCGAGCGCGACCGCGAGCGTCGCCGAATCGATCCGGCCATGCGCGAGACCGCTCGCGCCCATGAGCATGACGCCGAATACGAGGATGACGATGCCCAGAACGGCGACCGGTCCTGGCGCCTCTCCGAGGCTTGCGAGGGCGATCAGGGCGGCGATCAGGGGCGCAAGGCCGCGCATCATCGGATAAGCGACGGAGAGGTCGGCATTGCGATAGAGCCGCCCCACCAGCAGAAAATAGACAATATGGATGAGCGCCGAGGCGACGACGAACGGGGCCGCCGCGCGCGAGGGCGAAGGAAGGATGAGGGCTGCCGCAAAAGCCGCCACGCCGCACCAGAGCGCGACGAGAGCGGACGACAGGAATTTGTCGTCGGCGCTCTTGACGAGAGAATTCCACAGCGCATGAAGGAGCGCAGCGCCGAGAACCGCGGCCAGAACGCCTGATGTGAGGTGAGCCGCGCCGGTCATGAATGGTTCACAATGACGGATTTGCCCAGGGCGGTCGAGGCGCCCGGCGACGCGCCCGCCCGCCAGCGGGCTGACGCGCATGCGCGCGCCTCCTTCGCGAGGGCGGGGGCGCGCACTGAACCCGAGCGCCTGTTCGAGACGGGGGGCCTGCGTTGGCGCTTTCCCCGATCGACGAACCCATGCGAGGCGGTCATCGTCAACACCGGTGGCGGGGTTGCGGGCGGGGACGCCTATCACGTTGAGCTCGCGCTGAAAGAAGGCGCCGAGGTCGAGGCGACCACCACCGCGGCGGAGAAGATCTATCGCACCGATGGCGCGCCCGCCCGCATCGAAACACGCCTCTCTTTGGCGCCGCAATCGAGCCTGTACTGGCTGCCGCAGGAGACGCTGCTGTTCGACAGCTCGCGCCTCGAACGGCGGCTTGCGGTCGACATGGCCGGCGACGCGAGCCTCATTCTTGTCGAGAGCCTCGTCTTCGGGCGGCTCGCCAGGGGCGAGAGCCGCATCGACGCGCGGCTCACGGAGTCCTGGCGTATTCGCCGCGACGGGCGGCTTGTCTTCGCCGACGAGACGCGCCTCGATCACGCCGGCGCCGCGCTCGACCGCATGGCCGTCGGCGCAGGGGCGCGGGCGCTCGCCACGATCGTCGCCGCAGCGCCCGACGTCGAGGCGCGCCTCGGCGATTTGCGGGCGGCGCTGGAGACGGAAAGCGAGGCGGTCGAAGCGGGCGCGAGCGCCTTCGACGGCCTTGTCGTTGCGCGGCTTCTTTCCGCTTCTCCGGCCCGATTGCGCGGAGCCGTGATCGCGTCCATTCTGGCGCTCGGCGGGCGCAAGCCGCCGCGCCTCTGGCAATAAGAGAGGCGCGGAACTTGCTTGTGCGTCGGCTGCTGGAGGCCCTCATCCGGCCGCGCTACGCGTCCACCGCCTTCTCCCCGGGTGTGACCCGGGGATCACGGGAGAGGGCCGGGGTGAGGGGAAGAGGCGGACAAGAGGAAGGCCAAGGCTCATGAATCTGACCCCCCGTGAAAAGGACAAGCTGCTGATCGCCATGGCGGCGATGGTGGCGCGAAAGCGGCTCGAGCGCGGCGTCAAGCTCAACCATCCCGAAGCGGTCGCGCTCATCACCGATTTCGTCGTCGAGGGCGCGCGCGACGGGCGCTCGGTCGCCGAACTGATGGAGGCAGGCGGGCATGTGCTGACCGCAGATCAGGTGATGGACGGGATCGCCTCGATGATCCACGACATCCAGGTCGAGGCGACCTTTCCCGACGGCACAAAGCTCGTCACTGTGCACCATCCGATCCGCGGCGCCGACGACAAGCATATCCCGGGCGAAGTGCTGGCGGAGCCCGGCGAGATCGCGATGAACAGGGGGCGCGAGACCGTGACCGTCGAAGTCTCCAACACCGGCGACCGGCCGATCCAGGTCGGCTCGCACTATCATTTCTTCGAGACCAACCCGGCGCTGAAATTCGAGCGCAAGAAAGCGAAGGGCTTCCGGCTCGACATTCCCGCCGGCACCGCGATCCGCTTCGAGCCCGGCCAGAGCCGCAGCGTGCGGCTGGTCGCGCTCGCGGGCAAGCGTGAGGTCTACGGCTTCCGCCAGGAGGTGATGGGGAAGGTGTAACGCTTTCCCTCTCCCCTTGCGGGCTTGCGGGAGAGGGGTCGGGGGTGAGGGGTTTGCGCCGCGAGGCGCTCAACTTGAGGCGGCTGACGCCGCCGAACCCCTCTTCCGGCGCTTCGCGCCAGCTTCTCCCGCAGGGGAGAAGGGAGAACGCCACATTGAGGCCTGCAATGGACGCCGAGACTCCAACCGTACTTCAAAAGCCGCGCAAGCGCCGTCGGATTGTCGACTTTGCCCGCGCCAACGCATTCAGCGCAGGCGAGGCGGGCGTCGATTTCGACAAGACGATCGATGAAGCGATCACCATCGCCATGACCGCGCGCGACCGGCGCAGTCGTAAGCGTGGCAGTGCATGAATGATCCCAAGAAGAGCGTAGTGCTGCGCGCCGCGCTCGACTTCCCCGCCTTCTCTCCCGTGCCGTGAGCAAACCCATGACCACCTCCCTCCCCCGCGCCGCCTACGCCGACATGTTCGGCCCGACCACGGGCGACCGCGTTCGCCTCGCCGACACCGAGCTCGTGATCGAGGTCGAAAAGGACTTCACCACCTATGGCGAGGAGGTGAAGTTCGGCGGCGGCAAGGTGATCCGCGACGGCATGGGCCAGGCGCAGACGACGCGCGCCCGCGGCGCGGTCGATACCGTCATCACCAACGCCGTCATCCTCGACCATTGGGGGATCGTGAAGGCCGACGTCGGCCTGAAGGACGGGCTCATTCATTCCATCGGCAAGGCCGGCAATCCCGACATCCAGCCTGGCGTCACCATCGTCGTCGGGCCGGGCACCGAGGTGATCGCCGGCGAGGGCAAGATCCTCACCGCCGGCGGCTTTGACACCCACATCCATTTCATCTGCCCGCAGCAGATCGAGGAGGCGCTGATGTCGGGCATGACCTCGATGCTTGGCGGCGGCACCGGCCCCGCGACCGGCACCTTCGCCACCACCTGCACGCCCGGGCCCTGGCATATTGCCCGCATGATCGAGGCGGCCGACGAGTTTCCGATGAACCTCGGCTTCGCCGGCAAGGGCAACGCGTCGAAGCCGGCGGGGCTCGTCGAGCAGATCAAGGCCGGCGCCTGCGCGCTGAAATTGCACGAGGACTGGGGCACGACCCCGGCCGCAATCGACTGCTGCCTTAGCGTCGCCGACGACTACGACGTGCAGGTGATGATCCACACCGATACGCTGAACGAGAGCGGCTACGTCGACGACACGATCAAGGCGTTCAAGAACCGCACCATCCATTCCTTCCACACCGAGGGCGCGGGCGGCGGCCACGCGCCCGACATCATGAAAGTGGCGGGTCTCGCGAACGTCCTGCCCTCGTCGACCAACCCGACGCGGCCCTACACCAAAAACACGCTCGACGAGCATCTCGACATGCTGATGGTCTGCCATCACCTCGATTCGAGCATCCCCGAGGATCTCGCCTTCGCCGAAAGCCGCATCCGGAAGGAGACGATCGCCGCCGAAGACATCCTGCACGATCTCGGCGCGCTCTCGATGATGTCGAGCGACAGCCAGGCGATGGGCCGCGTCGGCGAGGTGATCATCCGCACCTGGCAGACGGCCGACAAGATGAAGCGCCAGCGCGGCGTGCTGCCCGGCGACAGCAAGCGCAACGACAATTTCCGTTGCCGTCGGTATGTGGCGAAATACACCATCAACCCCGCGATCGCCCACGGCGTCTCGACGCACATCGGCTCGATCGAGAAGGGCAAGCTCGCCGACCTCGTCTTATGGACGCCCGCGTTCTTCGGCGTGAAGCCCGATTGCGTGATCAAGGGCGGCGTCATCGCCGCGGCGCAAATGGGCGACCCCAACGCCTCGATCCCGACCCCCCAGCCGATCCACTATCGCCCGATGTTCGGCTCCTACGGCCGCGCCCGAACCGGCTCGTCGCTGACCTTCGTCTCCGACGCGGCGATTGAGGGCGGGCTGGCCCGAAAACTCAAAGTGCAGAAGCGGCTGGTCGCGGTCGAGAACACCCGCGGGGGCTTGCGCAAGAAGAGCCTCATCCACAATGGCGCGACGCCGAAGATCGAAATCGACGCCGAGACCTACGCGGTGACGGCGGACGGGGAGCTTCTGGTCTGCGAACCGGCCGACAGGCTGCCGATGGCGCAGAGGTATTTTTTGTTTTAGATTACTGGTCCAGTAACTCGATTTGAGTGTTTGCGGCAAAAGACCTATTGTGTAAAATTCGGAGTCGTTTGCGAGCACAGCGCCTGGAGTGGCACACTGCGGACTGCCGGGCCACTTGCGAAGAAAGGCGTTTCTGGACGTATCGGAGTGGATTTATGTCAGACGACGACGAAGGCCACTTTTTTGTGACGATTGCGGAAAAAGATGGCCGAGTAATAAGGTATAACGTCTCTTCCAAAGAACCTACGCAAATTATTGGAGCTGAAGAAAAAAGCCCTACACCTGAACAGGCAAAAATTGACCCGTCGGTTGACAATTTAACTTTCAGAAACGTACTCGATGAATTCAAACGAGTAATGGAAATATATCTTCAGTTCATTCCGGTTACGATATCAATTGGTCCTTTGCTGACATCTATCATGGCAACTAGGCGGATTAAGCGATTCGCTGAAAGACACGGCATATGCCGGCACGACCTATCTGTCAACGGCTCTGTTGTTTACGAATTGAAGCCGAATCATATACGGCAATTTCAGATTCACAACCAGGAAATGATAGCCTTTATGGAAGGGACCAATCATATTCCCAAGATTATGATTATCGGACTAATCAGCGCTTACGATTATTTGCTATCACGCTTGCTTTCGGTTGTCTTTCAGTACGAAATCGGAGGTTGTATTCACATCCGAGAAGAAAGTCTCATATGATGAATTAACGAAATATACCTCATTGGAGGAGGTGAAGACGAGCATCATTGAAAAAGAAATAGATTCAATCATAAGGGAAAGTCATCATGAGCAATTTGAGCGTCTGGAGAAGAAATTTGATATGCGGTTACGCAGTAATCTTAAAAGCTGGCCGAAATTTGTTGAATTATGTGAGAGACGCAATTTGTTTACTCATACAGGCGGAGTTGTCACTCAGCAATACCTTGATATTTGCGAAGAATTTGGCAGCGATACAAAAGGAAGCAGAATTGGTCAATTGCTAAGCGTCTCTCCAGAGTACTATCAGACAGCCGTTAGCGTTGTTTACGAGATCGGCGCGAAATTGTGCTTCGTACTATGGCGTAAATTTGCAAAGAAAGACGCAAGAGAAGCTGACAAAGCACTAAACGAATTGTGTTATGAGTTAATAGTCAAAAGTCAATATTCTATCGCGGAATTGATCCTGACATTTTGTATAGAAATAGCAAAAGAGCGCGGAGGTGAGGATCGAACGATTAGAATGATGATAGTAAACTTGGCAAATGCCTTTCGATTGCAGGGAAATAAGGAAAAGGCAAGATCTATTCTTGACAAAGAGGATTGGTCAGCAGCCGATGATAAATTTAATATTTGTGTCTCTGCGGTTCGTGAGGACGTTGACGCGTTGATTAGGTATATGAAGAAGCTGGGGGCTAACGGCGAGCTTACCATCGAGGATTTCAGAACGTGGCCTGTCTTCTTGAAATTGCGGAAAAACAAGGCGTTTGCTGAAACTTTCAAGGAAATATTTGGTGTCGAATTGATCGCCCCGGTTTCTGAGGACACTAAAGTGTTGGACAACAACGTCGAATTGACAGATGACAAAGAACGTTTGTTAGACGAGGAGCCCAACTCACCGCGATACTAAATCGAATTCTCCAAGCATGACGGCTTATCGAGCATCCAAACCGGGAGAAATATCCTGGCCAGCGCGTGCTGGTGGTTCTCGCAAACCGCTGCGTCTACGTGGTCCCCCAACGTTTCGACGCCGGAAGGCATATTTCTGAAAGCCGCCTTTCCGAGCCGGCGCCTGAAGGCTCATTACCTGCCGAGTGAATCCAATGAAGAAGATGACGCCTGAAATCGGTCGGTATCTTGACGCCGAGGAAAAAGCGTTCATCCAGGCCTTTGAGACAGGCGGCGCGCCGCTTAAAAGCGAGCTTACGACCAAGCGCAGGCGGGAGATCGAATCCATGGCGCGTGCAGCCATGACAGACGAGCGCGCCAAAATCTCTCTGCGCGTCCCCAAGCGAGACCTCACCCGCCTGAAGTCCCGTGCGCTACAAGAAGGCGTGCCTTATCAGACGCTCATCAATGCTTTGATCCATCGTTACGTCTCGGATTGAGAGATGGCGACTCAATCGTCAGATCGCGATGGCGCCGCCGCTCTGCTGAGCGCCGCGGCATTGCTGCGCGATCTGCCCGACCAAGGGCTCGTTCGTGGGCAGGTCGGCGCCGTCGTCGAGGCGCTCGGCGATGCGACCTCGCTCGTCGAATTCAGCGACGATCGGGGCGAGGCCTACGCAATCGTTCCCTGCC
Source organism: uncultured Alphaproteobacteria bacterium (assembly GCA_963721905.1). Classification (GTDB taxonomy): domain Bacteria; phylum Pseudomonadota; class Alphaproteobacteria; order Rhizobiales; family Beijerinckiaceae; genus Roseiarcus. The sequence continues at coordinate 186,882 of CAVRMF010000011.1, read as the reverse complement.
CGCACGACGCGCTGCTCGTGCTGCGGACGAGTCCTTGGGCGGCGTGATCGCAAGGTCCGCCATGGTCTTTGCTGACCGGCACGGCCGTCCGGCCGGGTCCGCGCAGCAAAGGCCATGGCTGCCACCCGCCGCGTCGGACCGGCGCAGTCACCCGGAGGGGCGAAGCGAAGCGGAGCAGTCGCGTAAGCGACTTGACGGCGGCGGGCCGATGCGGCCTATCCAGCGAGGGCAGTCGGACGTCAAGCAGCGCGCTTGCCTGTCCGAGCCGGTGTCTTGCGCTGAGGCCTGCGCTTCGACTTCGGGCGCGCCTGCCCGAGTTGCGCTTCGATCATCATGCGGATGAGGCGTTGGGTCGGCATGTTGGCCTTCGCCGCGTTCGCCTTCAGGGTCGCGAGCAGCGCGGCGGGCAGGCGCAGGCTGATGGACGCGTCCTTGCGCGCGAGTTCGAACCTGACCTTTTTCATCCCCGAGAGATCGTATTCGGTAAGGTCCGCGCCCTGCAGCCAGGCGTCGGCCTCCTCATCGGTCTTCAAGTCGGGAAATTTCTTCGACATAGCGCTTGACCTCCTTCTCATGCATGAAGCGAACGCTGACCAGACGGATTCGGTTTCCCCGCCAGGTGAAGACGCAAAAGACCCACCGTCCAGCGCCGTTGCCGAAGCCCATCATCCGCCTTTCGCCGCCGACGACCGTATCGCGCACGACATAGACCTCGCCCGCGAACAGCGCCTCGATTTCGGCCAGCGACACTCCGTGCCCGAGGCATTTCGGCAGGTTGCCGCTATCCCAGTCGAAGCCCCCGAACTTCATCCAGAACCGATACTCTTTTGCATATGCAAAGGCAACTCGCCGGGCCTGACCCCTCCCCGCAGCAAGAGGCTATGGCTGCAAAACGCGGCGTCGGGCCGGCGCGGTCACCCGGAGGGGCGGAGCGCAAGCGGAGCAGTCGCGTGAGCGACTTGACGGCGGCGGGCCGATGCGGCCCGATGCGGCGCTTTGCTCCTTTTGTCATGCCCGCGAACGCGGGCACCCAGACCTGAAGGCCGCGCCGCGGGGCGAGTTTGGATTCCCGCGTTCGCGGGAATGACAATGCCTTAAGGACTCCGACCTGTCCCCGAATCCGATGCCTGACAACGCCCGAATTGAGCATTCCCTGCGCCCTCTCGTGGCCGCGGTCCGGGAACAGCTCGCGGCGGCAGGCGCGCAGGCCTCGCCGTTCCTCCGTGACTGGCCGCGGGAGTTGATCGCACGCCCGCAAGCCGCTCGCCCGCTTCCCATCGTTTCCGCGCTCGAGGGCCTCTCGCGCTTCGCTGCGCCCGAGACGCGGACGCTGGTTGAGGCCGTTGCGGCGCTGGGCGGCGAGCTCGACTGGCGGCAGACTTATACGAGCGCCGATTTCGGCGAGCGTTTCCTGCAAAACTACGGCTGGAGCGAATGGATGGGTAAGCGCGGCGCGTTCGAGAGCGAGGCGATCGCCTGCGGCGTTCTTCTCCTCGGCCCCGACACCGAATATCCCGCCCATTCGCACCAGGCGGAGGAACTCTATCTCCCCCTGGCCGGGCATGCCTGGTGGCGCTCCGGCCAGTCCGACTGGCGGCTGCGTCCGCCCGGACAATGGATCCATCATCCCTCCTGGACGACCCACGCCATGCGCACCGCAGCCGAGCCCCTGCTCGCGGCCTATGTCTGGCGCGCCGGCGACCTCACGGCGAAGTCGCGCATCCACCGATGAGCGAAGAGGCCGCGACATGATGGCAGCGGACTGACGCGGCCGCAGGCGGTGTCATGCCCGCGAACGCCGGCATCGGGATCTGGAGGCCGCGCGCCGGGGCGGGTCTGGATTCGCGCGTGCGCGGGAATGACATGGAGGCCAGTTTCCGCTTGATCGCTCGGCCCCGCGATGGTTCGAATGGCCAGAGCGGTTCGGGAGGCGAGGGCCATGGGCGACACGGAAACGATCTCCGGCCGGGTCAGCATCGAAATCGCCGATCACGTCGCCGAGGTGCGGCTCGACCGGGCGGACAAGCTCAACGCGCTCGACTCGCTCGATGTTCGACGCCTTGATCGAGGCCGGCGCGAGGCTCGCCGGAGCCAGGGATCTGCGCGCGGTCGTGCTGCACGGCGCCGGGCGCGCCTTCTGCGCGGGGCTCGACATGGCGAGCTTCGCCGCGATGGCGTCGGGCCGGCGCGAAGGCGTCCCCGCCGATCTCCTCGCCCGCACCCATGGCCACGCCAATCGGCCGCAGGAGGCGGCGCTCGTATGGCGCGGCCTGCCGGTTCCGGTGATCGCGGCAGTTCACGGCGTCGCCTTCGGCGGGGGCTTTCAGATCGCCCTCGGCGCCGACGTCCGCTATGTCGCGCCGGAGGCAAAGCTCTCGATCCTCGAGATCAAATGGGGCCTCGTGCCCGACATGGGCGGCATTGCCCTCATGCGCGAACTCGCGCGCGGCGACGTGATCCGCGAGCTCGCTTTCACCGGCCGGCAGTTTTCGGGCGCCGAGGCGGTTGCTTACGGATTCGCCACCGCCGTCCACGCCGACCCGCTCGCCGCGGCTCGGGCGACTGCGCGTGAGATCGCGACGAAGAGTCCTGACGCCGTCCGCGCCCTGAAGCGCCTGCTTAACAATGCGACTGACGCCGACATGGCCACGATCCTGCTCGCCGAATTGAAGGAGCAGGCGGCGCTGATCGGCTCGCCCAGCCAGATCGAGGCGATCCGCGCCGGCGTCGAGAAGCGGGACGCGCGGTTCGCCGATCCGGAGTGAGGCGGGTTGCAGACCCTCATCCGGCCGCGCTTCGCGCGTCCACCTTCTCCCACAAGGGAGAAGGGAAAAGCCCCCTCTCCCGCGTGCGGGAGAGGGCCGGGGTGAGGGTCAGCGAAATAAAGGGAGGAAATCGCATGTTCAGCAAGGACCTGTTCGCGGGCAAGAAAATCCTCGTCACCGGCGGCGGCACCGGACTCGGCAAGGCGGTCGCTGAGCGCCTGCTCGGCCTCGGCGGCGAAATCGCCATCTGCGGGCGCCGCAAGGGCGTCTGCGACGCGACGGCGGACGAGCTCATGAAGGCGCACGGCGGAACCGTCAAAGCTTATGGCGTCGACATCCGCGACGCCGCGGCGGTGGATGCGATGATCGAGGAGATTTTTCGCCAAGGGCCGCTGACCTCCCTCGTCAACAACGCCGCGGGCAATTTCATCGCCCGCACCGAGGATATCTCGCCGCGCGGCTTCGACGCGATCGCCAACATCGTCATGCACGGCACGTTCTATGTCACGCAGGCGGTAGGCAAGCGCTGGATCAAGGGGGCCCATCGCGGCAGCGTCGTTTCGATCACTGTCACCTGGGCGCGGAACGGCGGCCCGTTCGTCGTGCCCTCGGCGATGAGCAAGGCGGCGATCCAGGCGATGACCATGTCGCTCGCGACCGAATGGGGCCGCTATGGCGTCCGCCTCAACGCCATCGCGCCCGGCGAAATCCCGACCGAGGGCATGAGCAAGCGACTCACGCCCGGCGCCGATCCGGGGTCAAAGACGGCGACGATAAACCCGCTCGGACGCGTCGGCACAATAGAGGAATTGCAGAACCTCGCGGCGTTCCTGCTGTCAGACTGATCTTCTACACCGCAAATTGCCGAGGCATTGATTGAAAGCGTAAATCGGCGCTGGAAAAGCGCCTTGGCACTACATTTTCGTTGATCGATGGGCTGGGATCAGGCGTCGGCGAGTTGGCGCACGGTGGGCGGCAGGGCGACGCCAGCGGCGCGTAAGGCGAGGCTTGCGGCGGGGCGCGGCGGCGAGCGCAGGAGAAAGCGCTTGCCGTCTTGTTCGACCTCGGTCTCGGTCAGCGAGTTGAGGTCGGCCAGAATATCGGGCCAGGAACCGCTTTGCGCGGCGTCGCCGTCGGCGGCCGGCTTGCCCAGATTGGCGATGCGGTCCTCCAGCTCCTTTTTCAGCACGAGGGCGAGGAAGCTGCAGGAGACGTGGCCGCGAATGGTCTCGTCGAGTTTGTGAAAGATCGGCCGCGTGGCGAACAGGCTCTTGGAGGTGCGGAACGCCCGTTCCACCCGCCATAGTTGCTTGTAGCAAAGCATCGCTTCGAGCGGCGAGAGATCGGCGTTGGTCCGTAACACGAAGACGCCGTCGAACTTGGCGTCCTCCTCGGCCTTGGCCCGATCGATGGCGAAATGATCGTCGCCGGGCGTGGCCAGGAAACGGCGGTAGCCTTTGTTGCCGACCAGGCTCTTGTCGCCCTTCTTCAACTGCCGCTCGAGCGCGGCCAGGATGGCGGCCCGGGCGGCGGCGTCCTTTTTCATCTCCTCGCGATTGCGACAGACGATGTAACGCCGCCCGGCCAGCGTCACGGCCTTGGCCTCGTATTCGATGTCCTTCTTCCGCTTGGTCAGAACGAGCGGGATGAAGGGAGCGGCATCGTCGAGGACGAGTTCGCGCACGAGCTTGTCGTTACGCTCGCGAACCCCAAGGATGTAGAGAAGCCCGCGCGCCTCGAGTTCGGCAATCGTTTCGGCGCTGATCATGCCGCGATCGGCGACGACGCAAACCCGGCGGATGGAAAAGCGCTGGCGCAAGCGGTCGACCACGGGGATCAGGCTGCCCGTGTCGGCGGTGTTCCCCGGCCACATCTCCGTGCATACCGGCCGGCCGTCGCCGTCGAGAAGAACCGCCAGAATCATCTGATTGAGATCGGGCCGATGGTCCTTGGAAAAGCCGCGGCGTCCCAGGGTCTGGCCGCCCACCCCCTCGAAATAGAGGCTGGTCGTGTCCATGAACACCAGATCGAGCGTGCTGAAGAGATCGCGCCGCCGCGCGAACAGCTCCTCCTCCACGACGTCCTTCAGGCAACGCGGCGCGAAAGGCGTGGCCCCCTCCTGTTGGTCTACGGCCAATTCCTCGCCGAGCCAGGCCATCGCCCGGTAGAGATGGTGCAGGTCGAGGCCCTCGACGCCGTCGATGCGGTAATCCTCCCTCCAGCGGTCCGCCGCCCGGTCCGAGCCGCCGCAAAACAGCCGATGCAGAACGGTCAGGAACACTGCGCGCTCCAGCGCAAAATCATGCTTGCGGGCGCCAGCGAGGTTTTCGACGACCTCCCGGCAGCCGGTCTCCTCCCACAAGCGTTCAAAGACGAGCGCCGGCCCAATGCGCCGCGCCGAACCCGCTGCGACACTGCCGGCGGCGATGGCGTCGACGACAATGGCCTTGGCGGCGAAGCGGGCGCCCGAACGCAGCAGGCGCTCCAATTGGCCGCTCTCGCGCAAGTCCTCGACGCGGCCGAGGGTGGCGATGACCTGCTGGCGCACCGCCGCGCCTTCGCGGCGGCTTTCGACGATCTGAAGATAGGCGCGGCCGCCGGAGGTCTTCTTGCGGAAATACATGGTGCGAAACCGTGGCGGCGACTCATGCGAGGTCCGCACACGATCGGCGACAACTCCATGAAAGTCAACTACAATCAACGACGACGTGGCACTACATTTTCGCGCAACTCGCCGCTCGATCCAACAATATCAATGACTTACGACGCGCATGAGGGCCCCAAGTGTTGAAGATCAGTCAGACGGCTGCGAATGGCTGACCGGCGAAACGATCGCGATGGACGGCGCGCAGGCGCTCGCGACCGGCGGCAATTTCTACGAATTGCGCAAATGGGGCGATGCCGAATGGAAGGCCGCGCGCGAGGCGATCGAGGCGCAGAACGCCCGCGACCGCGCAGCGCGAGGCTGAGGCGGCCCCTGTAGCCGCGCTCGCTGATCGCGGCGGCCGAGGTCAGCGACCTCGGCGCCAAACGCTACCGCAGCTCGGCGGTGAACTTCTGGATCTTCTTGCACGCCTCTTCGAGCTGCCATGGACTGTGGATAACTATGAGCGATCCATACGCTGTGCTTGCATCGGCAAAACCTCTTTACTTATGGTGTTATGCAACAATCATTGTTTTTCTACTTATCCTGCTCGGAAAAAATCATAAAAAGGAAGGCGCCGGCGATGGCGAACGGGGCGTTACGGGGGCTGGCTGGGGTACTTTGCGTGGGTGTTCTACCTGGCTGTACGGTAGTTCAATCGCAAGCTGTAGTGCCCGAAAGTCCGGGTGGCATATCTCCCCCCGTTCCGAATGGAATTCCTTACTTTCTTCCGAGACGGCCTTTCGTCGTTACCGTAACGGAGCCCGCCAGCGGCGGTCCTCCTACGATAACCGTTGCGAACGGCACAGCCGAACCGGACCTGTCGAAACGCTATGTACTTTCGCAGGGGACTAACCTGGTGGCGGATAATGAGTTCAATATTGGTGTTAGTGCTAAAGGGCTTCTCACAACCAGCAATAGCACCGCGACTAGCCAAGTGACGGCAACCGTCCAGAATCTAGGCGCGACCCTCGGAACGTTGACCGGGGAAGGTGCACTCTTTGCCAAAAACGTCGACCTACACGTGAAGCCTTCGCGGCCGTCGGGCCAGGTTATAGGCTGTCCTCCGGCTGGCTTTAGCTACCAGATTGTTCTTTATCCCACGCGCAGTCAGAGACCGACCCTTTGCGGATACAACGTGGATTGGCGTCGCGCGGACGATTTAGCGGGCCAGGATGTGCATTTCAAGGACAACAGTTTCGCGAATTCGCCCACGCCTATTTCGGGGATATTTTTCAGGCAAGAACTTCCTTACCTCATAACGGTTACTGGGCCGGGAACTAATCCAACCCAGAGCGATACAGTAATCACTTCGCCGGATGACGCTGAAGTTGAATTCTTTCCTGTAAATCGATCGTTCTTTGCGAATAATACCGCCAATATTACGATTACCGACGGGGTAATTACCAACGTGGATCAAACGACGAAATCGGAAGTTGCTGCGGCGGTGGGCCTCCCTGCCGCATTTATAAGCAGCTATACCGGGGCCATCGGCCAAGTATTCAGTGGCCTTTCTACCAATAGCGCTGATCAACAAAAATTGATTCAGCAGGTTCTCTCGACGAGCGCTACGCAAAATCAGGCAGCCGCGGTCGCTCAAGTCCAGAACCAGTTTTGTGCGAAGACCATAGCAAGCTACAACTTTAGCACTCTGAGTCCCTCGGATCTCTCGTCGGCGCTCACCGCCATCAAGGCGGCCTGCCCCGGCAAATAGATATTAGCGGCGGCGATGGTTTGAACAACAGGGAGGCAAGAAAATGAATTCAGGACGAAACGTGTTGGGCTTGTTTATCCTTTGTTTTCTTGTGGTGTGGCTGCCAACCTCGGATGCGTTCGCGGCGACGGTGTCAATCTCTGACGTGACGGACTTTATTACGAGACTCGGTGGTTACTTGTTCCGGGTCGACGGCCCGGCTAATAATACATATTACTATTGGGTACAAGTATCCTACGCCGTAAATCCTTCCGGAGGCGGACAAAATCCTTCCGGCGGCGGCCAAAATCCTTCCGGAAGCGGCCAAAATCCTTCCGGAAGCGGCCAAAATCCTTCTGGCGGCGGCTCAAATATCACCAAGATCGTTATGACCAAGTTCCCGAGGGCGGCAGTTCAAAAAATAAGTGGTACCGGTACATCGACAGCTCCGACAAGTAGTAGCTCGATAACGAACCAATTGTCACCTTGCGCGGTCGAAAATTATACTGTTGAGACGGTGACTTTCGACCTGAGAGACATTCGATTAAGCACACCCATTCCGACGCCGGAACGCCTGGTCCTCGTCGGTGACGACGGTAGACCGATCGACTTCGTCGATGACGACGGTAAGCCAATCGTCATCGACGGTAAGCCCGCCCCGAAGCAGATTTGGGCGGTTGTCCTGCAAACCACTAGTAAAGCGCCTTTCATACGGCAAAACATACAGAAACTGCCGCCAAACTGCCCTCCAGTAGGGAATCCTGGAAACGCCAGTATGAAGCAGAACGACTTAGCAGAATACCAAATCTATTTTGCCGATTCGTCTCAGGCGTCTCGGTTCGTACAACTTCTAAACAACGCGATTCCAACCCTAAATCCGCCGGTATTGATACCGCCGCCGCCCAAATAGACAGGCAAGTTTACCGCGGCATGTGCCCGAAAAGGACGCCGGGCTATCGACGGGCTATCGACAGCGGCTGAAGCGCTCACCTCAATTCGGCGGTGAACTTCTGGATCTTCTTGCACGCTTCTTCGAGCTGCTTCAGCGAAGTCGCGTAGGAGACGCGGAAGTTCGGGCCGAGGCCAAAGGCGCTGCCGTGCACGACGGCGACGCCCTCCTGCTCTAGGAGAGCGGTGACAAAATCCTCGTCGGTCTCGATCACATTGCCGGACGGCGTTGATTTGCCGATCGCGCCGGCGACCGACGGATAGACGTAGAACGCGCCTTCCGGCTTCGGGCACTTGAGATGCTTGGCCTGGTTCAGCATGGAGACAACGAGGTCGCGCCGCTCCTCGAACGCCTTGCGGCGGACGGGGATGAAGTCCTGCGGCCCGTTGAGCGCCTCGACCGACGCCCATTGCGCGATCGTGCAGGCGCCCGAGGTCTGCTGGCCCTGGACCATGTCCATCGCCTTGATGAGCTCGGCCGGCCCGGCCGCGTAGCCGATGCGCCAGCCGGTCATCGCATAGGCCTTCGACACGCCGTTCATGGTCAGCGTGCGGCTCTTCAGGCCCGGCTCGACCTGAACGGGCGTCGTGAACACGAAGTCGCCGTAGACGAGATGCTCGTACATGTCGTCGGTCAGCACCCAGACATGCGGATGGCGCATTAGGACATCGGTCAGCGCCTTGAGTTCGTCGCGGGTATAGGCCGCGCCGGTCGGGTTCGACGGCGAGTTGAGGATGACCCACTTGGTGCGCGGCGTGATCGCGCGCTCGAGATCCTCCGGCTGCAGCTTGAACCCCTTGTCGAGATGGGTCGGCACGATGACCGGCTCGCCCCAGTTGATCGCGACCATCTCGGGATAGCTGACCCAATAGGGCGCGGGGATGATGACCTCGTCGCCCTTGTTCATGGTGACCAGGAAGGCGTTATAGAGGATCTGCTTGCCGCCGGTGCCGACGATCGTGTCGGACGGCTTGTAGTCGAGCCCGTTCTCACGGCTAAACTTGGCCGCGATCGCCTCGCGCAAAGGGGGGATGCCGAGCACCGGCGGATACTTGGTCTCGCCGCGGTTTATCGCCGCGACGGCGGCTTCCTTGATGTTGTCGGGCGTGTCGAAGTCCGGCTCGCCGACCGACAGCGAGATGACGTCTCGGCCCTTGGCTTTGAGGTCGCGCGCCTTCTGCGTGACCGTCATGGTCGCGGAGGGCTTCACGCGAGAAAGGACGTCGGCGAGGAAGGCCATGGAGGCGGAATCCGGTTCTGGGAGGAGAATTGCGCGGCGCACCATATAAAGAGGCGGGCGCGAGACGGCAATGGTTTTGCGCTGCGCTAGCGGAACGCCACGTCCTCCGTCGCCCACCGTTTGAGGAGATGGTGGGCGATCGCCATCGGGATCGGAGCGGTGAGGCCCTGCGGGTGGCGCCGTTCGAGGAGGGCGAGCGCTTCCTCGCGGGAGAACCAGCGGGCGTCCTCCAGTTCCACCCGGTCGACTTCGAGCGCGCGGCTCCGGGCTTCGGCGAAGCAGCCGATCATCAGCGAGGAGGGAAAGGGCCAAGGCTGCGAGGCGAAATAGCGGACCTTGCCGCAGGCGACGCCGGCCTCCTCGAGGATCTCCCGCCGCACCGCCGCTTCGATCGTCTCGCCCGGCTCAACGAACCCCGCCAGCGCCGAGTACATGCCTTTGGGGAACCGCGGCTGGCGCCCCAAGAGGCATGCATCGCCGTGGACCGCGAGCATGATGACGACCGGATCGGTGCGCGGGAAATGGTGCATCTTGCAGACCGGGCACTCGCGTCGCCAGCCCGCCGCCGCGACCTCGGTCGACGCGCCGCAGTTCGAGCAGAACCGCCGCCGCGCGTGCCAATGCATCAGCGCCTTCGCCGACCCTAGCATGCTGGCTTGTCCCGGCGGAACCAGGCCGCCGGCGGCAATCGAGCGCAGGTCGATCAGCTTGAGATCATCCCGGCCGGGGACGAGGAGAACCCGCCGGTCGAGAAAACCGTCGCTCGAGTCCGACTTTTCCTCGACCGCTTCGTCCCCAAGCAGCGCGGCGAAGACCGGCGCGCCGTCCGTCATGACCCCCATGAGCGCCTCGACTCGCGCTCCGCCGAGCCTTTCGATCTCGCTCATCGGCAGGAGGGGCTCGAGTTCGGCGCCGGTCTTGAGGAGCAGCGGCATGTCGCGGGCAATCAGTATCGCGCGCGCGTCATCGCGGGCGCGGAGGCGCGCCACCTCATCTGCGTCATCGCGCCGGTAGGAAAGGCGATCGAGCGGATCGGCGGCGAAGCCGAGACCATCGAGCATCGTCACGGGCATTGCGCCAAAGAGCCGCTCAAGGATAGCGCGCCTTGAGACTGGCGACCCGTGCTGCGTCATAGTCGATGATGCAGCTCAAACGTGGATCGCCCCCTTTCGCCGTCATGCCGGCCTCGAACGGCGCAACGTCCTGGCACTCGGAATCGCGCCAGCTCACCCACTGGGCCTGAGCGTCATTGAGCGAGCGCCGCCAGCGCGCCTTCTGCGATGACAGCACGCCCGGGCGCGTCTCGATCGACTTCATCGCCGCGTCAACCGCCGCGGCCAGCTCTTTGTCGGCGCGATCGGCGCTCGCGCGCAGGCATTCGGCGAGATCGCGAGCGCCGATCTTGCTGGCGTCGCAGGCGAGCTGCGAGGGGCGCGCGTCTTCGGCCGCTGCGGGTCGGAGGACGAACGCAGAAAGGACGAGCGCAGCAATAGGGATTCGCATGGTCGGGTGCTCTCGCGTCAGAGGGTCTCTAGGCGCGCGCATTCGACGACGCCGGACGGTTCAGAAAGTCAGCCATGCGCGCGAGCGCGCGTTCGATGTTTTCCAGCGAGTTGGCGTAGGAGAGGCGGAGATAGCCTTCGCCGTGAACACCGAAGTCGGGGCCGCCGATCGTCGCGACGCCCGCTTCCTCGAGCAGGGCCGACGCCAGTGACTTCGCCTTCCAACCCGTTTGGGAGACATTGGGGAAGGCGTAGAACGCGCCCTTCGGCGTCACCGCGCTCACTCCGGGCAGGCGGTTGAGCCCTGCGACGACGGCCTTCCGCCGGTGGTCGAACTCGGCGCGCATCTCCGCAACCGAGTTCCTGCGGACCTTCGAGCGCCGCGATCCCGGCGAACTGGACTGCGGAATTGACGCAGGAATAGGAATTGACCGCGAGCTTTCGCGCCATGTCGCGCCACGGCTTTGGCCACACCGAATAGCCGAGACGCCAGCCGGTCATGGCGTAGGTTTTCGACCAGCCGTCGAGCAGGATGAGGCGATCGCGGATCTCCGGATAGGCGAGAAGGGTCCGGTGGGCGAGGCCGTCGTAAGTCAGCTGCCCATAGATCTCGTCGGACAGGATCGCCGCGTTCGGCCATCGCAAGAGACCGGCGACGAGCTTGTCGATCTCCTCGCCCGGCGTGACGCCGCCCGTCGGGTTCGCGGGCGAATTGAGAATGACGAGGCGCGTCTGAGGCGCCATCAGCGCCAGGGTCTCCTCAGCGGAGAAGGCGAAGCCGTTTTCTTCCCGCATCTGCGCCGGAACCGGCCGCGCGCCGGTAAATTCGATCATCGACCGGTAGATCGGGAACCCCGGGTCCGGGTAGATGATGTCGGCGCCCGGCTCGCCGAACATCAAAATCGCCATGAACATCGTGACCTTGCCGCCCGGAACGATGAGCACAAGGTCGGGGGGGACTTCGAGGCCGAGCCGGCGATGCAAGTCCGCCGACACCGCCTCCCGCAGAGGGGCGATGCCGGTGGCGTCGGTGTAGCCATGTTCGCCGTCGCGGAGAGCCTTGACCGCGGCTTCGACGATGTGCGGGGGCGTTTTGAAATCCGGCTGGCCGATGCCGAGATTGATGACGTCGCGTCCCTGTCGCTGCAGCTCCGCCGCTTTCGCCAGCACGGCGAAGGCGTTCTCTTCGCCGATACGCGCGAAGGCCGGATTGACCGCGATCAAGATTGAAACTCCACCCCGGAGAGGCGCTCCTTTTGGCAAAGCCGCGCCTAAGGGGCAAGCCTCTGGCAAACTCAATAGTCGCGGACGCCCCTCGTTGACCGCAACGGCAGACGCTTATCCCAGCGCCTTTTCGAGCACCCGTCGCAAGCGCGCCGCGAAAGCTCGAGGGTCCTCGACGGCTCCGCCTTCGAGAAGCCTTGCCTCGTCGAGCATCATCCAGGCCGCGTCCTCGACCAGCGGCTTATCCTTGCCCGTGGCGAAGCGGCCGGCCAGCGTCACGGTCAGCGGATGGGTCGGGTTGATTTCGAGGATGGGCTTGGCGCGCTCGGTCAAGCGCCCATGGGCGGCAAGCATCTTCTCGAGCTGTCGATCGGGACCGAATTCCGGCGCGATGAGACAGGCGACGCTGTCAGTCAGCCGGTCCGACGCGCGCACCTCGGCCACCTCGCCGTCGAGCGTCTGCTTGAAGAAGGCGAACAAGGTTGCGACCGCGCCTGTCGCCTCGGCAGGCGCATTGGCCCCTTCGACCAGCGCGATCGACTTGATGGCGGCCGCGCCCTGGCTCACCGACTTGAAAGGCTTGCCGTCGAATCCGGCGGCGGTCGAGACCCAGAACGCGTCGACCGGGTCGGAGAGCAGCAACACCTCAACCCCGCGCGCGCGAAAACCCTCGAGTTGGGGGCTCGTGGCGAGGCGCTTCGAATCGTCGCCAGTCAGATAATAGATGGCCGTCTGGTTTTCGCGTAAGGCGGCGACGTATTGCGCAAGCGTGCGGTCGCCGGCCGGATGAGTTGTCGAGGCGAAACGCGCGATCTTGAAAATCCCGTCGCGCCGCTCGGGATCCTCGTAGAGGCCCTCCTTGATGACCGCGCCGAAATTCTCCCAGATTTTGGCGAATTTCTCCGGCTCGGCTTCCGCGAGCTTGCCAAGCTCCTGAACGACACGGTTGGTGACGCCCTTGCGGATCGCGGAGAAGACCGCGCTTTCCTGAATCATCTCGCGCGAGACGTTGAGCGGCAGGTCGGCGCTGTCGACGACGAGGCGCACGAAGCGGAGCCAGCCCGGCAGGATGTCGGCGTTCTCGGTGATCAGCACGCGCCGGACATAAAGCTTGTTGCGTCCTTTTCGGGTCGGATCGAACAGGTCGAACGGGCGCGAGCCGGGGATGAAGGCGAGCACGGTATATTCATGCCGCCCCTCCGCCCGCCAATGCATGGTCAGCGCCGGTTCGTCGAACTGGCCGGACAGGCCGCGATAGAACTCGGCGTATTCTTCCGGCGTGACGTCGGATTTCGACTTCGCCCAGATGGCCGCGCCGTCGGCGATCCGGCGCGGTTCTGCGCCCGGCTTGTCGATGAGGTCGATCGGCACGGGGACCGCCCCCGAATGCTCCCGCACAATGCGTTCCAGGCGATAGGCCTCGGAAAAGTCGTGCGAGGCGTCGTTGAGGTGAAGAATGACCCGCGTGCCGCGTTCTGGCGCGGCCTCGAGCGCCAGCGGCGCGATGGTGAAGGAGCCCTTGCCGTCGGACGACCATCGCCAGGCTGCTTCGCCGCCCGCGCGCCGAGTCTCGACTACAACCTCGTCAGCAACCATGAACGCGGAATAGAAGCCGATGCCGAACTGACCGATGAGGGCCGAGGCTTCCTTGCTTGCCTCTTCCGTGGCGAGCTTATCGAGGAAGGCTTTGGTGCCGGAACGGGCGATGGTGCCAAGCCCCTCGGTCAGGTCCTCGCGGGTCATGCCGACGCCGTTGTCCGAGATGGTCAAGGTCTTCGCCTCGGGATCGAGGGCGATGGTGATCGCAAAGGGGCCGCCTCGCTCGACCAACTCCGGCTTGGCGATCGCCTCGTAGCGGAGCTTCTCGCAGGCGTCGGCGGCGTTGGAGACGAGCTCGCGGACAAAAATTTCGCGGTCGGAATAGACCGAATGAACCATCAGATGCAGCAGGCGCGAAACGTCGGCCTCGAAGCTCTGCGTTTTCGCGGCTTCGTTCGTCGGGGCTTGGGCGTCGGCGGTCAAATGGGGCCTCGTGGGAAGATGAAAAGGTGACGGAGCGCCGCGCCTCCCGCGGCCCGCACCGATATCGGCGCCGTGCCGCCCGGATTCAAGATTTTATCGCGCGCTTCACCAACTCGAGGCGGAGCCGGTTCCAGACGGCCAAGGTCGCGCTTTCCAAGAACCTGTTCGCCGACATTCACCGAATGATCGCGTAGTTGTCGCCTCCGCCCGTCGCACCAACCGGCGGGGGCGGCGGGGTGGTCTAGCCCTCCGACGTCGTCAGCGCCAGCGCGTGCAGTTCCCCGCCCATGCGGCCCTTCAGCGCGGCATAGACCATTTGGTGCTGCTGCACCCGGCTCTTGCCCTTGAAAGCGGCGGAGACGACGCTCGCAGAGTAGTGATTTCCGTCTCCGGCCAGGTCTTTCACGTCGACGCGCGCGCCGGGGAAAGCCTCGCGGATCATAGTCTCAATCTCGGACAGGGACATGGCCATGCTGATTGCGCTCCTTGATGGTCTCGGCCGCGTCGTCCTCTTCGCGGGCCTCCGCCTCGAGCCGCGCGACGACGTCCTCTGCGGGCTCGGTAGCCGTTATGGTCACGCCATCGGTCATGAGGATCGTGCAATCCGCCGCATCGGCCGCGCTGATGGCGACGACATGCTCGGGCCGCACGTAGGCGAAACCTGCCTTGGTCTTGACGATGACGAAAGGAATCATGGGTTCTTCCCCTGAGCGTGGTCCATGGTGTCGGCAAACCCAGTCTCGTGCGCTTCACGAAGCGCCGCAAGCGCGACCGGCGCCGCACGTCCGAGCCTCAATGTCTCGCCGCCCGTGACGCCAATGCCCCGGAGGGGAACGCCGCGCCGCGCCGCCTCCTCGGCGATGACGCCCGTCTCGGCGGGCGCGGCGGTCAGCACATAACGGCCCTGGTCCTCGCCAAAAAAGAACGCATGCTCCGGGCCAGCCAACTCGATGGTCGCGCCGACGCCGCCGGCCATCGCCATCTCGGCAAGCGAGACGGCGAGGCCGCCGTCCGAGATGTCATGAATCGCGCCGACCTGACGCGCGGCGATGAGCGCGGCGACGAATTCGCCATTTCGGCGCTCGGCGGCGAGATCCACCGGCGGCGGCGCGCCCTCCTCGCGTCCGGCGATCGTTGCGAGCCATGCGGATCGGCCGAGCCAGCCAGGGGCGCCGCCCACCAGCAGCACGTCTTCGCCCTCCGCCTTGAAGGCGAGCGTCATCGTCTTGGTCACGTCCGAGACGAGGCCGACCCCGCCGATCGCCGGCGTCGGCGGAATGCCGGTCCCCATCGTCTCGTTGTAAAGCGACACGTTGCCCGAAACGATCGGGAAATCGAGAGCGCGCGCAGCCTCTCCGATGCCCTGGATGCATCCGACGAGCTGTCCCATCGCATGCGGCTTCTCCGGGTTGCCGAAATTGAGATTGTCGGTCAGCGCAAGCGGACGCGCGCCGACGGCGATCAGGTTCCGCCAGGCCTCCGCGACGGCCTGCTTGCCGCCCTCGCGCGGGTCCGCCTCGCAATAGCGTTCGACGCAGTCGGTGGTCAGCGCGAGACCCCTGGGTCCGTCGCCGAGCCTGACCACCGCGGCGTCCCCGCCCGGGCCCTGGACGGTGTTGCCGAGAATGAGCCAGTCGTATTGCTCGTAGACCCAGCGCTTCGATGAGAGATCCGGCGAACGCAGAAGCTCGAGGAGCGCCGCATCGGTCGGCATCGGCGGGACAATCGAGATCGGCTCGATCACCGGAGACGGCGCAGTCGCGGTCCAGGGGCGGTCGTAGAGCGGCGCCTGGTCGCCAAGCTCCTTGATCGGAAGGTCTGCCTTGACCTCGCCCTTGTGCCTGACGACGAAGCGCTTCGTGCCAGTCGTCTTGCCGATAACGGCGAAATCGAGCCCCCATTTGCGGAAGATGGCCTCGGCCTCCGCCTCTTTCTCGGGCTTCAGCACCATCAGCATGCGCTCCTGGCTCTCGGAGAGCAGCATCTCGTAGGCGCTCATGCCCGTCTCGCGGCAGGGGACGGCGTCGAGATCGAGCTCGAACTCCGAGATCGCCCTTGGCGCCCATTTCGACCGCGGAGGAGGTGAGGCCCGCCGCGCCCATGTCCTGAATGGCGACGACGGCGCCCGAGGCCATCAATTCGAGGCAGGCTTCCAGCAGGAGTTTCTCCGAAAACGGATCGCCGACCTGGACTGTCGGCCGCTTCTCCTCCGCATCGGCCTCGAAAGCGGCCGAGGCCATGGTGGCGCCATGGATGCCATCCCGCCCGGTCTTGGAGCCGAGATAGACGATCGGATTTCCGACGCCAGACGCCTTGGCGGTGAAGATCGCGTCGGCCCTCGCGACGCCGACCGCCATCGCGTTGACGAGAATGTTGCCGTCGTAGCGCCGATGGAAGCCGACCGAGCCGCCGACCGTCGGCACGCCGAACGCATTGCCGTAGCCGCCGATTCCCGCCACGACGCCGGCGAGCAGATGGCGTGTCCTCGGATGCTCCGGCGAGCCGAAACGCAAGAAGTCGAGGCAGGCGACGGGCCGGGCGCCCATGGTGAAGACGTCGCGCAATATTCCGCCGACCCCCGTCGCCGCTCCCTGGTAGGGCTCGATGAACGAAGGGTGGTTGTGGCTTTCCATCTTGAAGACGCAGGCCTCGCCGTCGCCGATATCAATGACGCCGGCATTCTCGCCCGGGCCCTGGATGACCCACGGGGCTTTAGTCGGCAGACCGCGCAGATGTAGGCGGGAAGACTTGTACGAGCAATGCTCGTTCCACATCGCCGAAACGACGCCGAGTTCGGTGAACGTCGGCGTCCGGCCGATCAGGGCGACGAAGCGCGCATATTCATCCGCCTTCAGTCCATGGGCGATCGCGAGCGCCTCGTCGACCTCTGGCTCGTGAACGCTCGACGGCGCGTCTTTCGATGGCTGGTCCATTCCGCCCCATAGCCGCCGGCGCTGCCGATCTCAAGCGGTCGTTAGCCGGCGCCAACGAAATGCAAATCGGGCGCAACGAAATCAAGACCCGGCAGCGCCGCGGCTTGCGACCGCCAGCATGGCGTAGCCCCGCCGCCAAGGCTCCGTCGCGCTGGTCAACCCGCGCGAAGCCGAGAGCGCGGCGAGCGTTTCCGCAAGATCGTCGCGCGGGCTGACGTCGAAGGCGGCGAGCCAGCCGCGCAGCGCCGCCTTGAACGGGCTGGGCAGACCCGAGCAGTCGCCGAAATCGACGCAATGCAGCGAGCCGCCCGGCGCGACGGCGTCGAGCGCCTGGCCCAACGCTTCGCGCCAGGGCGGGATCATCGACAGGGCGTAGGAAATGATCACGCGATTGAACTGCGCCTGGCCGAACAGTGCGTGCGGATCGAAGGCGGAGGCGTCCGCCTGCGTGATCGAAATGCGCGACGAGAGCCCCGCGCGAGCGATCGAGGCCGCGGCCGCGCCAAGCATTTCGCGCGACACGTCGAGTCCGAAGAACCGCGCCTCAAGATGGGCCCTCGCCGCCCTGATGAGATTCCGTCCGGTGCCGCAACCAATCTCGAGCACCGTATCCCCGGGCCCCGGCTTGAGGCGGGCGACCGCCTCGTCGCGGCCGGCCAGATAGTATTTGCGGGTCAGGTCGTAGACGTAGCGCTGATGCCGATACATCCGGTCCATCAGCGCCGCCGCGTCGGCCATCTCACGCGCCTTTCATGGTGTAGAGGTGGAAGGCGCCGTAGATCGAAGACCGGTCTTGCCGGCCGAATTCGCGGCTCGGCTCCTCTTCGTAGGTCCAGCGGCCAAGGAGCTCGTCGGGCAGGCGGCCCGGCAGAAGCCGCTCGTCGGCAGCGGTGCGGAAGATGACCCGCGCGCCCGGCCGGGCGGTGCGGGCGATCTCGGTCCAGAGCGCGGTCAGGTCGCCGTCGTTCATCCAGTCCTGCGCGTCGAGCAGCACATAACGATCGAAGCTTGCAGGGGCCGAATCGCGCAGGATCTCGGTGAACGAGCGCTGGACATAGCGGACCCGGCCGCAGCGGCTCCGCACCGCCTCGAAATTCTCCTTCTCGAGATAGGGCGGAAGAGATGGGTTCGGCCCCGGCGCGTAGCGGCGGCCGAATGCCTGCCAGGCGAAGTAATTGTCCGCGATATCGAATCCGCAGGCAAGCCGCTCAAGGCGCTGACTCAGAACATCGGCGATTCCGTTCGGCGAATCGGCGGCGAGCGCCTTGTATTGCGCGGGCGGAATGCCGAGGCCGTAGAGCGAGGCCGGCTGTTTCATCAGCCAGCGAACGAGCGGCTTTTCGAAGATCGGCGCAAGCCGCTCCTGGTAGAGCGCCCGCTGCTCCTCGATCGTCCTGGCCTTGAGAACGACCGAAGGATCGAGCCCGTGCAGTCGCGCCAGGGTGTGGCCCGCGCCAAGGCAATGTCCCAGGACGCCATGGCGATAGACGTTGCGCGCGAAGACCCCGATGCGGCGGCGGCCGAACGTCCTGCGCTTGTCCCAATAAGCGCGCGTCGCCGGATCCAGCTTGGCGCGCAGCCGCTGCTCGTAGAGGCCGACGTTGGCCCGCGCGTCCGCCCGGCCGAAGAAGCGAAAGAAGGTCTCGTAGTCGGGGAGATATTGCAGCGCGCAGATCTTGAGTCGTCCAAGCGCGATATGCGCGCCGTTGAGATCAACGGCGGTGACGCCCGCAGGATCGGCCGTCAGATACGAGAGCACGTTGCATCCGCCCGAGGCGATCGCGATCACCTCGCAGTCGGGGCCGATCTCGAGCGCCTTCATGTCGACGACCGGGTCTTCCCAGATTTGCGGATAAACAAGCTTCGAGAAGGCGAGGGTGAACATGCGTTCGAGCACGCCTGCCGGTGAGAGCGGCTTCGCCCGATGAACCGCAGCCTTAAGCCCGGCGCCGGTCGCCTTCCGAACCGCCCTCCTCGATTGCAGCACGGCCGTCCCCTTGATTTGAATATGAACGACGCGCGCTAGCTGAGTCGCATGACGCCAACGTGACGCGCTTGCATCGCGGGGCCGACCTCTCAAAGGCCGGATGCGAGACGTGCGATGGAGCGAAAAGGGCAAAAAAGAGCGGATCGGCTGGGAGGGGGCCCGCCGATCCGCTAGCCTTCGTGAGATGACTTCGGCTCGTCCTGGCGCTCGGGGGCTGGGGGGCAAGAAAACCGAGCAACCGCGAACCGATCTCACGCGGCACAGATTCATATATCGCCGAGTCTTGCGGCGCGCGCTTGACGATAAACAGGCCGAACTAAGGCATCACGTAAAATCTTTGTGACGACACCGTTTTTTGGCCGGCAAAGCGGATTTGGTCGCCTCCGGCTTCAATCACTCGCTGGTCGTCGATTTCGCGTCCTTCTTCAAAACGTTGGCTTTCTCGACGGGCGGCTTCGCGGCGGGCTTCTTGGGCGGCTTGCCCTCCAGCGCCGCGCTTCGCACCGGTTTCCGACCGGCCCTTGGCCCATGCGTGAGTTGCGGCGTGCGCACCATGTGCTTCAGGACCGCGGGCGCGTTCGCTTCCTGGCCGTTCGCAAACTCGTCCTCGGTGGCATCCGCCTTCTCGCCGACATAAGCCTTGGCGTCGACCGGCAGCGCCGCGCCGGGCGCGGCGGTCGACCGGGCGGCGAGGACGGGGCCCGTCCAGCCGGCAACCGGACCGATGAACACCAGGACAGGGTCGAAATGCGGCCGCTCGTCGGAAAGTACCGTGTGAGTAGAACTCGCCGCCCGTGGCCGAAACGGAGACGACGGCGGCGCCGCGGCCGCCCGCCGGCATATGCTGCTCGGGCTCCGCCGTGCCTTCCTCTTCGGCGATCGCGATCGCGGCGGCGCTGCGGTGCAGGCAGACGTTGGAGTTGGCCGCGATTCTCGAACCCGCGTCGGGCAGCGAATCCAGCGACCCGATCCCTCCGCTCATCGCAAAGCCGCGATCGAACAGATCCGCAGCCTCCTGGTTGCGGATTTTCGCCGTCGGCGAGCCCAGCACGACGACGAGCAGATGCCGCCCGTTATGGTTGGCGCTGGCGACAACGTTAAAGCCGGCCGGACAGGTGAAGCCCGTCTTCATGCCGTCGGCGCCGGGATAGCGGCCGATGAGCCCGTTGTGGTTAGTGATGATCTGATTGCCGAGCTGCAGCGCGCCGATGCCGAAAAGATCGGCGTGTTCGGGGAATTCTCGCAAGAGGGCGCGCGCGATCATCGCCATATCCCGCGCCGACGACACATGATCGGGGTTGTGCAAGCCGTTCGGATTGACGAAATGCGATTCGTGCAGCCCCAAGCGCTGTCCCGCCGCGTTCATCGCGTCGGCGAACGACTCGACCGAACCCGAGACGCCCTCGGCGACCGTAATCGCAAGGTCGTTCGGCGACTTGACCATGAGCATCTTGAGCGCATTGTCGAGCGTCACCTCGGTGCCCGGGCGAAAGCCCATTTTCGACGGCGGAGCGCGCGCCGCCCGGGCCGACACGACGAGCGGCGTATCCATGGTCAGCTTGCCGTTGCGCACTGCGTCGAGCGCGACATAGACAGTCATCAGCTTGGTGAGCGAAGCGGGATACCAGACCTCGGTCGCGTCGTTCTGCATCAACACCTGGCCGCTGTCAGCGTCAGCGACGAGATAGGGCTCGGCCGAGGCGGACGTCGCCCAGAGCGCGAGGAGCACCCCAAGGCCGGCCGCAGCGCTGCGACCGAGTGACCATACGCCAAAAGGCATGATTCCGCTCCCTCGACGCCCGACAGATCGCTGTCCTAGAGGAGAAACGCGGGAATCTCAAGTTTCGGGACAGGTTGCGCCAGGGAAGCGACTGCGCCAGCCGACGACGCGGCGGCCTTCGCCCTTACCTAAGCTGCCGCTCCAGTTCGTGGAGCACGCGGTAGCCCGGGAGCACCTGGGCGACGCTGGAATTGGGCTCGCGGCCCTCGCGGATGGCGGCGAAGAATTCGCGGTCCTGCAGCTCAATGCCGTTCATCGAGACGTCGACCTTGCTGACATCGATCTTTTCGTCCTTGCCGGTGAAGAGGTCGTCGTAGCGGGCGATATAGGTCGCGCTGTCGCCGATATAGCGGAAGAAGGTGCCGAGAGGGCCGTCGTTGTTGAACGAGAGCGACAGGGTGCAGATTGCGCCGTTCGCCGCCTTCAATTGAATGCTCATGTCCATCGCAATGCCGAGCGTCGGATGGATCGGCCCCTGCAGCGCATTGGCTTTCACGATCGGCGAGCCGCACTGATAGGCGAAAAGGTCGACGGTGTGCGCCGCATGGTGCCACAAGAGGTGGTCGGTCCATGAGCGCGGCTGGCCGAGCGCGTTCATATTGGTGCGGCGGAAGAAATAGGTCTGCACGTCCATTTGGTAGATGTGAAACTTGCCGGCCAAAATTTGCTTGTGGACAAACTGATGGCTGGGGTTGAAGCGGCGAGTGTGGCCGGCCATCGCGATGAGCCCAGTGCGCTTCTGCATCGCGGCGACGGCCTCGGCGTCCTTCAGACTGTCGGCGAGCGGAATCTCCACCTGAACATGCTTGCCGGCTTCCATGCACTGGAGCGCCTGGGCGGCGTGCATCTGGGTCGGCGTCGCCAGGATGACGGCGTCGAGGCCCGACAGCTTGAGGCTGTCGGCGAGATCCGTCGTCACGTGACCCACGCCGTAATTGGCCGCGGCCTCTTTCGTCTTGTCGAGTTCGCGGCCGACGAGCGAGACGACCTCGACTCCGTCGATCAGCTTGATGCCGTCGAGATGCTTGAGGCCGAAGGCGCCCGCGCCCGCCAGCGCGACCTTGATCGAAGACGGCATTCCCAAACCCCCAGTATTCTACGCCGCGTTTTCGAGAATGAGATGGCCGACCGCGGTGTTGGACGCCGGAACATGGTAGAACCGGTGCGCCACTTTCGGCTTCGGGCCGCCGGCGACATCCGCCATCGCGCCGCGAGCAATCAGCCACATGACGAGTTCGATGCCCTCCGAACCCGCCTCGCGGACGTACTCGATGTTCGGCATTCGCGCGAGGCCCTTCGGGTCGTCGATCAGCCGGTCGAGGAACATGTTGTCCCACTTCCTGTTGATCAGGCCGGCGCGGGGACCCTGAAGCTGATGGCTCATGCCGCCCGTGCCCCAGATATGGACGTTGAGATCCTCGGGGTAGCTCTCGATAGCCTTGCGGATCGCCTGGCCGAGGGCGAAACACCGCGCCCCCGAAGGCACGGGGTGCTGCACGACATTGACGGCGAAGGGGATGATCTTGCACGGCCACTCGTCGACCTCGCCGAAAACGCAGCTGAGCGGCACCGTGAGGCCGTGGTCGACGTCGATCTCGTTGACCATGGTCAGGTCGAAATCCTGCTGGATCACCTCCGAGGCGATATGGGAAGCAAGCTCCGGGTGGCCGATGACCTTGGGCACCGGGCGCGCGCCGTAGCCTTCGTCCGCGGGGTTGAATTCCGGGCCGGTCATGATCGCGAAAGTCGGGATCATCTGCAGACTGAAGGCGGTGGCGTGATCGTTGTAGACGAGGAAGATCACGTCGGGCATGTGCGTCCTCACCCATTCCTTGTCGAAGTCGTATCCGGCGAAGACCGGCTTCCAGTAGTCCTCCTTCGTCTTGCCGAGGTCGAAGGCCGCGCCGACGGCGGGGATGTGCGAGGTGAAGAGCGAGGCGGTGATGCGGGCCATGTTCAAAAAGTCCTTCGTCGGGAGAAGTCCGGAGACTGTCGTCAGTCTTTCCGGGGACGCTGCGCGTCGCCGTCCTCGCCGATCCTGCGGTTGCCGTCGATCTTGCGGCCGCCCCTGATCATCATGTCGCGGTATTCCTGCTCGCTCATGCCGGTCATCGAGCCGGCCATCTGCTGGAAGCTCTTGCCGTCGGTCGCGCCGATCTTCGACAGGAAGTAGATGTTGCCGCCGAGCGCCATCATGCGGTTGAGATCTCGGTCGAGCACCGCCTGCTTCTGCTCCTCGGTGAGCTTCCAGCCGTCGAGATAGGCGCGCTCGTCGGCCTTGAACTTCGCGCGGTTCTCGGCCTTCATCAGCGACATGCAGAACTGGTTGAGCCAGTAGCCTTTGCGCGATTGCTCGGCGTCGAAGATGATCGTGCCGGGAATTTCATTGAACTCCTTGTCGAGAGCCATGGTTCAGACTCCTTTTTCCTCGGGCCAGTAGAGCCGCATCGGATTGTCGACGAGCAGCGTTCGCTGAAGCTCGGCCGTCGGCGCTATATGCGGCAGGATGTCGACCAGCAGTCCGTCGTCGGGCATGTGATCCTTAAGGTTCGGGTGCGGCCAGTCGGTTCCCCAGATGACGCGGTCGGGGAATTCTTCGACCACCCGCCGGGCAAACGGGACGAAGTCGCGATACGGCTCGCGCTCGCCATTCAGCGCCGGCGGCCCCGAAACGGACAGACGCTCAGCGCCCGACACCTTGGCCCAGACGCTGGAGTTCTCGCGCATGAATTTGAGGAAGAGCGCGAACTCGGGACCATCCGTCGGCTTCCTCACGTCGGGCCGGCCCATATGGTCGACGATGATCGTCGTCGGAAGCGCGGTAAAGAAGTCCCAGAGTTCCGGCAGATCGACCGCCTCGAAATAGATCACGACATGCCAGCCGAGCTGGCCGATACGCCCGGCGATCTCCATCAGTTCGTCCTTGGGCGTGAAGTCGACGAGGCGCTTGACGAAATTAAACCGCACGCCACGGACGCCTGCGCGGTCGAGCCGCTTCAGTTCGTCATCGCTCACGTCGCGCTTGACCGTCGCGACGCCGCGCGCTTTGCCGGCGCTGGACATGCAGGCGTCGACCATCGCGCGATTGTCGGCCCCATGACAGGTCGCCTGCACGACAACGTTACGCGAGAACCCGAGGTGATCTCGCAAAGCGAAGAGTTCGGCCTTGCTCGCGTCGCAGGGCGTATATTTGCGCTCGGGCGCATAAGGGAACTCCGCGCCCGGGCCGAAGACGTGGCAATGCGCGTCGACAGCTCCCGTGGGCAGGCGGAAATGCGGCTTGCTTGGCTCGGCGTACCAGTCGAGCCAGCCTTTGGTCTTTTCGAACGGTCCGGTGACGGGTTTGGAGATTGCGTTCATTAGCGCCCTCAATCGATGTATTTGAGGCCAGCTTTTTCCAGCGGCTCGCGCATTTTGTACATATCGAGGCCGAGGACGCCGGCGGCGAGCTTCGCCCGCTTGTCGCCCTCGTTGGCTTCGCGCGCCGCCGCCGCGACGCGCGTCTTCTCTGCCCAGGCGGCCGGCACCACGACCACGCCATCGTCGTCCGCGACGATTCCGTCGCCCGGATTGATGAGCGCGCCCGCGCAGACAACGGGCACGTTGACGGAGCCCAGCGTCGCCTTGACGGTTCCCTTGGCGCTGACGCATTTGCTCCAGACCGGGAAGCCCATCTCGGTCAGCGTCTTCACGTCGCGCACGCCGGCGTCGATGACGAGCGCGCGCGCGCCACGCGCCTTGAAGCTTGACGCGAGCAGATCGCCGAAATAACCGTCCTCGCAATCGGCGGTGATGGCGGCGACGACGATGTCGCCCGGCTGGATCTGCTCCGCGACGACATGCATCATCCAGTTGTCGCCCGGATGCAGGAGCACCGTCACCGCCGTGCCGGAGACCTGGGCGCCGGCAAAGATCGGCCGCATATAGGGCTTCATCAGCCCGACACGGCCCATGGCCTCGTGCACGGTCGCAACGCCGAGCGCCGCGAGCGCGTCGACGGAAGCGCGGTCGGCCCGAGTGATGGCGCGTCGAACGACGCCGAGTTCGGTCATCTTTCCCTCCTACCGGCCCCTGGCTTTCAGCGCCTTGTCGAGACGCGGATAGACCCGGCGCGCATTGCCTTCATAGACCATCTGGCGCTCGTGAGGGGTCAGATTCACAGTCGCCTCGATGTAGCGCTTGGTGTCGTCGTAGTGATGGCCAGTTTCGGGATCGATGCCGCGCACGGCGCCGATCATTTCGCTGGCGAACAGGATGTTGTCGACAGGGATCACCTTGGCAAGGAGGTCGACGCCCGGCTGATGGTAGACGCAGGTGTCAAAAAAGACGTTGTTGAGCAGGTGATCCTTAAGCAGCGGCTTCTTCAGCTCCTGCGCCAGTCCGCGATAGCGGCCCCAGTGGTAAGGGGCGGCGCCGCCGCCATGCGGGACGACGAAGCGCAGCTTCGGAAAGTCCTTGAAGAGGTCACCCTGGATGAACTGCATCACCGCGGTGGTGTCGGCGTTGATGTAGTGCGCGCCCGTCGTGTGGAAGCAGGCGTTGCAGCTCGTCGACACGTGCACCATGGCCGGGATGTCGTATTCGACCATCGCCCCGTAGATCGGATACCAGTGGCGGTCGGTCAGCGGCGGGCTCGTCCAATGACCTCCGGACGGATCTGGATTGAGATTGATCCCGACAAAGCCGAACTCCTTCACGCAACGCTCGAGCTCGGGGATGCAGGTCTTCGGATCGACGCCCGGGCTCTGCGGCAGCATCGCCGCGCCGATGAAATGATCGGGAAAGAGCTTCGAGACGCGGTGGCAGAGCTCGTTGCAGATCGAGGCCCAGGTCGAACTGACGGCGAAATCGCCGATGTGGTGCGCCATGAAGCTCGCGCGCGGCGAAAAGATCGTGAGGTCGGCGCCGCGCTCCCTCATCAGCCGCAACTGGTTGGCTTCGATCGATTCGCGAAGCTCGTCGTCGCTGATCTTGAGATCCGCGACCTTCGGCATGACGGCCGGATCCTTGATGCCGGCGATCTGCTGGTTTCGCCACTTCTCCAGCGCCTTGGGAGCGGTCGTGTAGTGGCCGTGACAGTCGATGATCAATTCTTGGCCTCCCGAAATCAAACAGCATAGCCCGAAGTCCCGCGAAGTGTCGCGAGGCCGGTTCGGGGACTTAACCGGCGGTCGCCAGACTTTGCCGACGCAAGCGATCATATTCGGCCCTGTCGACTTCGGGCGCCCCAGATTCACCCAGATCGTTGAGATGGACACGGAACGTCTCGCGCGCGGTCCAGGCGGCGATCGAGGCGATGACCGTGATGCCGAGGGCGAGCGCTCCAACCGTCAGCGGCACATTGTGCGAGCCTGGGGGCGCGACCGTCGCGAACAGCGCCGGCAGCAAAGCCGTCAGCATCGTCCCGATGTTCTGCGCAATCGCCATGCCCGAGACGCGCGCGCGGGTCGGGAAGAGCTCCGGATAGAAGCTTGGGAACACGGCGTTATATCCCTGATAGACGACGCCCCACATCAGGATCGAGATCACGAACGCAAGCGGCACGTTCTTGATGCTGATGCAGTAGAGATAAGCAAAGGTCAGGAGGCCCGCCGCGAGCGAGCCGATGATCATCGGCAGCCGGCGGCCGATTCTGTCCGAGAGGTTGCCGACGAACGGAATCACGACGACGGCCACGATGTTGCCGACGACGGGAATCCACAAGTAGATGGTTTTGTCCATTCCGACGCCGTATGCGGGCTGCACGGCGTAGGCGGCGCCGAAAATGGTCGCCACCACCGGAATGACGTTCATCAGCGACATGCAGACGACCCGCAGCATGTCCGGCCAATGGTTGGTCAAAGCGTCGATGATCGGCGCCTTCGGAATCTCGCGATGCGCTTGCTCCGCGGTGAAGGCGGGCGTCTCCTCGACCTCGCGCCGAATAATGTAGCCGGCGACCAGGACGAGAACGCTGAGCAGGAACGGCACGCGCCACCCCCATGTCACGAAGGCCTCGTTTGGCAGCGCGTAGCTCAAGGGCAGAAAGACCGCGGCCGCGAGAATTTGTCCCGCCTGCACGCCTTGCAGAGTAAAGCTTGCGAAATAGCCGCGCCGTCCGAAAGGGGCATGTTCGAGGATCATGGAGCTCGCGCCGGATATCTCGCCCGCAACCGCGAAGCCCTGGATGAGTCGCAGGACCACCAGCAGGACGGGCGCCCAAACTCCAACCTGCTGATAGGTGGGAAGCAGTCCCACCGCGGTGGTTGAGAGACCCATCAGGACGAGGCAGATTAAAAGCACGTTCCTGCGGCCGTAAGTGTCGCCGAGGTGGCCGAGCACGAACGCGCCGATCGGCCTTGCGATGTAGCCCACGCCGTAAGTCGCCAGAGACGCGACGATGGCGACGGTGGGGTTGCTGGACGGAAAGAAGATTTGCGGAAAGACGAGCGACGCCGCAGTCGCATAGATGAAGAAGTCGTAGTATTCGAGCGCTGAGCCGATCCAGCCGCTCGCGGCCGCGACCTTGCTCTGATGCCGTCCTTCCGGTTCGTGCGCCATCGCAGCGGTCATTCCCTTCCTCCCTGTCTTTGTTTTTTTAACCGTTCTAATAGTCGACTTGGGCGACCTCTCTCAACTCCGACGCCGTCGTTGCGGGAAAGCCGAAGAACTCGAGATAGGCGGGTATCTGTTCGAACAGCATATCGATGCCGATCTGGGTCGTGCAACCGCGAGCCTGAGCGGCGGCGAGAAACGCAGTCGTCTCCTGCTTCATCACGACCTCGCCGACGTAGGTTGAGGGTGACAACCGGGCTACATCGAGCGGCATCGGATCGCCGGGATACATGCCGAGCGGCGTCGCATTCACGACCACGTCGAATCCGCTCGGATCGTTCGACCCAACCGCGACCTTGAGGCTCGGATAGCTCTGCCGAAGCCGGTTGGCCAGAGCCTCCATCGATGATGCGTTGACGTCATAGAGCGCGATTTCGGAGGCGCCCGCGGCCGCCGCCGAGGCCGCGATCGCGGAGCCCACTCCGCCCGCGCCGACCACCAGCAGCCTCTTGCCGCGCAGCGATCCGCCGTGGCGCGCGACGCCGCGGACGAACCCTTCGCCGTCGAACATGTCGCCGATCAATCGGCCGTCGCTGTTCCGACGCACTGCGTTGCACGAGCCCGCAACCTTCACCGCGGTCGAGACCTCGTCGACGAAGTCGATAACGGAGACCTTGTGCGGCATGGTGATGAGCGCGCCGTGGAAATTGGTGAAGCGGCAGATCTCCGGAAATGCGCGCCCAAAGTCCTCGCTCTTGACTCCGAGCGGAACGACGGCCGCGTTGATTCCCCGGGCGTCGAACCAGGGATTGTAGATCATCGACGACTTGAACGTCGTCGTCGGATAGCCGACGTGAGCGATGATCCTGGTGTCGCCGTTCATCATTCCGTCACGTCCGAAGCAATGCGCCGGGGGGTCCGCTCCTCGGCGCTGGATCCGCAGGCCTACTCAAACTCGATCTCCGCGCGCTTTTCTAATTCCGTCGCGCTCGCCTGCGCGGCGAGGCGCACGGGCGTATTGGCGGCGCCAAACAGATCATAATTGTGTCGCTCGACGATCTCGAAGAAGAAGCGGTCCTGGAAAGTCTCTGTGTAGATGTGGAAGAACTCGCCGTCCTTCACCCGATCGTACAGCACCCCGAGCGCGCGCATGCGAGCGAGAAGGTCAGGCGCGATCTCGAAGCGGGTCGCGAGATCGTCGTAGTAATTGTCGGGAATTGGCAGGAAGGCGACGCCCCTGGCTTTGGCGGCTTCGACCGTGGCGAATATGTCGTCGGTCGAAAGCGCGATCTGCTGGAAGCCCGCGCCGCCGAAGGCCTCGAGAAAACGCGAGACGCCCGTCGCCCCGCCCTCACCGACGTTGAGCGCGATGCGCAATTCGCCGTTCGGGCTGCGCAGCGAGCGGCTGAAGAACGCTCCATGCGGATCGGCGATCTCGACTTGCGGCTGCGGCGTAAGTCCGAGCACAGTGCGGTAGAAGAGAGACCAACTCAGGAATTCGCCCCGGCGCACGACATTGGAGAGATGGTCGACCTTCCGCAGACGGCCCCCGCTGGCCTTCTTCGGCTCGGTCGCGAAGTCGTCGCGCCATCCGCGGTCCTCCGCGCCGATGAAGTAGATGAGGCTGCCTTCGACGCCTGCGACCGCGGGCACAGTCGCTTCGCCCGGCCCGATCTTTCCAACATAGCTCTGGCACTCGAGCGCGCTCGCGCGTTCGAGCGCCTTCTCGATGGAGTCGACGCGGAGCGCCAGCGCGCAGACCGAAGGCCCGTGCAGCAGCGAGAAGGAATGCGCGAAGCCCTCGCGCTCGTGGTTGACGACGAGGTTGATCTCGC
Source organism: uncultured Alphaproteobacteria bacterium (assembly GCA_963721905.1). Lineage (GTDB taxonomy): Bacteria > Pseudomonadota > Alphaproteobacteria > Rhizobiales > Beijerinckiaceae > Roseiarcus. The sequence continues at coordinate 157,774 of CAVRMF010000011.1, read as the reverse complement.
CCTGGGCATAGAGGTCGACCTCCTTTGAACGATGGCGTCCCGCGTGATGGAAGCCAAGCCCTTCGACCAACGCAAGGAGCTCGCTTGCGTCGGCATCGCTCGCCGCGAACTCGATGAACTCGGCGCCTTCGACAACCGGCGGGGGCGGGAGTGGCGCGAGGTCCGCGATCGGCGCCTCGCCCCGGGCGGCGCGTTTGGCCGCGAGCGCTTCACCCGCCGCGCGCAGCGACCGCATGCCGTCCACGGCAATCGCCGCGGCGGAGGCTCCGCGGAACTGGTCGTTGAAGATTTCCAGCGATAGCGGACCGCGGTAGCCCGAGCGCGTCACGGCGTCGAGATAATCGACGATCGGATAATCGCCCTGGCCGGGGTAACAGCGGTAATGACGGCTCAGCGACAAGGGGTCCATCGCCAGCGCCGGCGCGTCCGCCACCTGAACCAGTGCGATCCGTTCCGCGGGGAGGCTCGCGATCGGCTCGATCGGGTTGCCGCGCACGCAGACGTGAAAACTGTCGAGTACGATGCCGAGATTGTCGCGATCGGCCGCACGCACGATGTCCCAGGCGGCCGTCCAGTCCTTGACATGACGGCCCCAGGCGAGCGCCTCGTAGCCAATGCGCATGCCGTGCTGGCGGGCAAGATCGGCGAGCTCCGCGAGATCCGCGGCGGCCTGTTCTGGATCGTCGATCGCTTCGGGCGAGACATTGGAGCAGAGGCACAGAAGCCGCGCGCCGAGGTCATGCATCAGCTCGAGCTTGCGCGTTGCCCGCTCGAAATTGCGCCGGCGCATCGGGTCCGGCATCGCCTCGAAGTCGCGCAAAGGTTGCAGCGCCACGATTTCGAGCCCGAGGTCGGCCGCCAATTGCCTTGCGTCGCGGGGCTTGCCGTTGAAGAAGGTCAGATCGTTCTCGAAGAGCTCGACGGCGCGAAAGCCAGCCTTAGCGGCCGCGGCAAACTTGCCTTCCAGCGCGCCGCCCATGCAGACAGAGGCGATTGACCATCTGAGCATCCAGAAAGTCTCCTATATTTTCGCTTCCATACTAGATTAGACATAAATTAGCAATATGGGATAATTCTTGAATGTTGGATTCGCACAATCGGGCGGACAAAATGGATGAGTCACGCGCCATGACCGGCGGGGCGCCGACGCTTACCGAGACGCTGCACGAGCTGCTTCGTCATGACATCATCCTGGGCGTCTTGCCGCCCGCCGCCAAGCTCAAACTCGAGAAACTCAGCAAGACTTATGAGGTCAGCGTCAACACCTTGCGGGAGACCCTGTCGCGGCTGGCTGCCGACGGGCTCGTCGTCGCCGAGGGGCAGAAGGGGTTCACGGTGCTGCCGGTCTCGCTGGAAGACCTAAGGCAGATAACCGAAATGCGTCAACTGCTCGAATGCCACGCGCTGCGCCAATCGATCGCGCGGGCCGACCTCGACTGGGAGGCGCGCGTCGTCGGCGCCTATCACAAGCTGTCCAAGGTTGAGGCGTTGGTCGAAAACGATCCGGAGCGTTACGGCGATGCCTGGGAACGCTATAACCAGGAATTTCATGCGTCGTTGATCGCCAATTGCCAGTCGCGCTGGCTGCTGATGTTCCACAAGGCGATGTACGATCACAGCCAGCGCTATCGGATGCTTTCGCTGAAGACGAAGCCGTTTCCGCGAACGCAGTCGGCCAAGGAGCACCGTGAGATTCTCGATGCGGCGCTTGCCCGCAACGCAGACAAAGCCGCGGAGCTCTTGGCCCAGCATATCTTGAAGGGGGCGGAGCTACCGGGGGTCGCCCCGGGTCGACGGTAGACGGGAAGGCCCGGGCTCGCGGACGCTACCCTTCGATCACCCCACCCAGGAACAACTGCGCAACGCGTGGGTCCTTCAGGATCGCGGAGGCGCTGTCATGCATCCGAGTCTGGCCGAGCTCAAGCACCAGCCCATAGTCCGACATCTGCAGCGCGGAGCGCGCGTTCTGTTCGATCATTAGGACCGAGGCGCCCTTGTCGCGCAGTTGCGTGAGCAGGGCGAAGGTCTCCTGCACCATCAGCGGCGAGAGCCCAATCGAGGGTTCGTCGATAAGGATCAGCTTGGGATCGAGCATGAGGCCGCGCACGATCTCGAGCTGCTTCTGTTCGCCGCCCGATAGCGTCGAGGCCTGATGGTTCGCCTTGCGGCGCAACGCCGGAAACCGGTCCAGCGCCGCCTCGAGCCGCGCCGGCGCATCCTTGATTTCCGGCCCGGCGGACACGCCGCCGAGCTCGACGTTGTGACGCACAGACAGTTCCGGAAAGATATTGCGGCCCTGCGGGATGTAGCAGACGCCCGCGGCCAGCAACTGGCGCTGCGACCAGTTCGTAGCGTCGCGTCCCGACACGCGTATCCTTCCCGAGCGGGCGCGCAGCAGGCCGAAGATCGTCTTGAACACCGTCGACTTGCCGGCGCCGTTGGGGCCGATGATCGTGGTGATCGCGCCGGGCGCGATCTTGAAGCTCGTGCCGTTGAGAATAGTCATCGCGCCGTAGCCGGCGACGACATTCTCCAATTCGACGATCGGATCAGTGGCCAAGATAGGCCTCGACGACGGCCGGATTGGCGCGGACTTCGACGGGAAGGCCCTCGGCGAGAACTTTGCCTTCGGCGAGCACCATAACCCGCGTGCAGAGGGACATGACGAAGTCCATATTGTGCTCGATGACGACGAAGGTCGCGCCGCGCTCGAGGTTGAACGCCTTTAGCCGGTCCTTGAGATTGGAGAGCATGGTCGGATTGACCCCGCCCGCCGGTTCGTCGAGCAGCACGAGCCGCGGTCCCGCCATGAAGGCCATCGCGGCGTCGAGCAATTTTTGCTGACCGTAGGAGAGGCCGCCGGCGCGCTCGCCCGCGAGATGGTCGAGCTTGAAGAATTCGATCATTTGATCGGCGGCGGCGCCGAGGCCCGCGTCGCGCGGCCCGATGAGGCGCGAGAGCATCGTCCCCTTGTGCTCCTGCCCCGCGAGAATCAGATTCTCGCGCACTGAAAGTCGCGGAAAAATCTGCAAGAGCTGGAACGTGCGGCTGACGCCCAGCCGATTGAGGTCGCAGGGGCGCATTCCCGTCGTCAAGCGCCCGTCGAGCTTCACCTCCCCCTCGCTCGGCTGCAATTGGCCGAGGATGCAATTGAATAGGGTCGACTTGCCGCAGCCGTTGGGGCCGATGATGCCGAGAATCTCGCCCTCGCGGACCTCGAAGGAGACGCCGTCGACCGCTGTGATGCCGCCGAAGCGCTTCCTGATATTGGCCACCTCGAGCACCGGCGCCATCTCAGCGCCCCTCGATAGAAGCGCTGAGCGCCGCCCGCGCCGCCGAGGCGGCGCGAGTCCTGCGATGCAGGACGTAGCGGTCGAAAATCCCGATCAGGCCCGTCGGCGAGTAGATCAGCAGCCCCATCACCAGGAGCGAATAGAGGATGAGATAATAGCTCTGGAGAAAGCGCAGCCATTCCGGCATCAGCACCGCGACCATCGCGCCGAGGAACGGGCCGAGGAAATAGCCAGAGCCGCCGACGATCACCATCATCAGGAGATTGAGCGACAGCGCGAGGGTGAAGGCCGGCGGCTCGACGAGCCCGACCAGCGGAGCGTAGAGCGCCCCGGCGAGGCCCCCGAGCGCGGCGCCGATCGCGAAGGCCATCAGCGTATAGCGTCGCGTATCGACGCCGAGCGACAGCGCGCGCAAGGGATTTTCCCGCAGGGCGACGAACGCGCGCCCCCAGGGCGACCGCACGAGCCAGAGCATCGCCAGCGTGACGAGCGCGAGCACGATGAGGCAGAAATAGTAGTAGGCCGGGTGCGGCTTGGTGGATATGCCGAGGATAACCGGCCGGGGGACGCCGTCGATGCCGTCCGTCCCGCCGGTCAACCAGGCTTCATTGCGGAAAACAAGGAAAGCCAACGTGGAGAAGGCCAACGTCACGAAGGCGAGATAGTGATGCTGCACCCTCAGCGCCGGATAGCCGAGGACCCAGCCGACCGCGAAGCAGAGCGCGATCGCGACGAGGATCGCAAGCCCGAGCGGCCAGCCCTGCGTCGTCAGGATCGCCGCGCTATACGCCCCGATGCCGACAAAGGCGCCCTGCGCCAGCGAAACCTGGCCGGCATAGCCGAGCGTCAAATTGAGGCCGATCGCTGCGATCGTCATGACCGCCCATTGGCTGAGGATATAGAGGCCGTAGCGGTGGAACCCGATCGGCGCGCATAGAAGAAAGGCGACCACGAACGCCCCTGCGAGCCAGCTCACACGCGCCTGCAGGACGCGGTTCATACCGTGCGCTCTTCTGGCCTGCCGAGCAGTCCACTCGGCCGGAAAAGGATCACAATGATCAACAGCGCCATCGGGATCGCGGCGCGATATTCCGTGGAGACATACGCGGCCGACAGATTGTCCACAACGCCGAGCAGGAGCCCGCCGGCGATCGCTCCACGGGTCCGGTTGAAACCGCCGACGATCGCTGCGACGAAGGCCGCGAGGCCCAGCGTCTCGCCGTTGGTGAATTTCGCGAGATAGATCGGCGAGATCAGCAGCGACGCCAGCGCGACCAGGGCCCCGTTGATGAGAAACGTGTAGAGGATCATGCGCTCCACCGGCACGCCGAGAATCCGCGCAACGGTGGGGTTCTGCGCCGCTGCCTGCATCTGGCGGCCGAGGCGCGTGCGGTTGAGCAGGAATTGCAGGCCGGTCACCGCCGCGATGGCGACGACCAGGACGGCGATGTTCTGCCAGGCGATGGAAGTGCCGAAAATGTGCAGATCACCCTCTGGCGCGATCGAGGGAAAGGGCGAAGCCTCGGCGGAATAGAAGGTCTTGACGGATTCCTTGAGGAACGTTGAAAGCGCCATGGTGGCGATCGCGAGCGGCAGCACGCCGTGCCGCAACATCGGATCGACGAGCAACCGCTTGAAAGCAAATCCGAGGATCGCTGTCGAGAGGGCGATCCCGATGAGGATTGCCGCCCAGAACGGCAGACCGAGATTCATCGCCGCCAGCATGAAGAACGCCGGCAGCATCACGAATTCGCCCTGGGCGAAGTTGATCGTCTGCGAAGTCTGCCAAAGCAGCGTGAATCCGACCGCGACGAGCGCGTAGAGAGCGCCGGTCGCCAGGCCCGCGACGACAATGGCGATCAAGTTGGCCATGAAGCCTCGCGATGCGCTCGCGGTCGCCGCCGCGCCCGAACTCAGTTCTTGAGCTTGGGCAGCACTTCCTTGATCACCTGCTTGCCGTCGACGACCTGGCCGAGGAAGCTCTCGCGATCGAGATCGCCATTCTCGTCGATCGTGACATCCATCAGGATGCCCGGCTCCTTGTCGGCCGTGATGGTCATGCCATGCAGCGTCGCCGCGAGATTCTTGGGATCGAGTTTGCCCATCTTCTCCGTCGCGGCCTTGATCATATAAACGGCGAGATAGCCTTTGATGCCGTTATGGTCAGGAACGTAATGGTATTTGGCCATGAACTTGTCGCGATAGGCCTGGAGCGCGGGTACCGGCGCATCCGTCGTCAGGCCGACATGGCCGATGGCGCCATTGGCGGCGTCGCCCGCGAGCTCGATCACTTTCTGGCCGATCAGCGTCGTCTCCCCGACCAACGGCGCCTTGATGTCGTCCTTGCGCAGCTCTTTCAGCATCCGCGCGCTCTCTTCCTCGTTGAGATAAATGAACACGACATCCGGATTCGCCGTCTTCACCTTCAGCGCGTCGGCGGCGAAGTCCGCCTGGCCGGCTTCGGTGGAATTGTCGACGACGACTTTGACGCCGCGCGCGGCGAATTCCTTCAGGATCGCGTCGTGGCCGCCCTTGCCGAAGTCGTTGTTGACATAAACGACCGCCGCCGTTTTCGCCTTGAGCACATCGGCGATGTATTTGGCGATCTTGGGCATACTCGTTTGTTGCCCGAACGAGGTGCGGAACAGGAATTTGTTGCCGGCGCGCGTCAGGTCGGCGGCCTCGCCGCCCATGATTTCGGCGACGCCGGCATCGGCGGCGAGCGGCGCGACGACTTTGACGGAGCCGGAGTAGCCGGGTCCGAGCAGCGCATAAGGTTCGCTGTCCAGCGCCTTCTCCGCCTGCGCCTTGGCGACGCCCGCATTGGACTGCGTGTCGACGTGGGTGACGACGATCTTGGCTCCGAGTATGCCCCCCTTGGCGTTGATCTCATCGACCGCGAGGTCGACCCCGTTTTTGAAATTGGTGCCCACCGTCGCGCCGGAGCCGGACAATTCCGCCAAGTCTACGAGATTGATCGTCCCATCCGCCCGCGCCGGAGAACTCAGCGCCGCGAGCGCTGCGGCCATTGCAAGGGTCGACCATGTCAACGCCTTCCTCATCCAATCCTCCCGAAACGTTGTTGCGCGCCTTCTACCGTCGGCCGGCGATGACGTCCATCGGACATGGGACCGCGCTGCCTCCCGGCTTCCGGCGCCGGCCGCCCGGCGATGCCCTAAAACGTTGATGATATCCTGTCAATATCCATTTAATATCGAAATCTCCAATATTTCTTGAATGCCGGAATAGCTTCTTCGCCGGCGATGAGAAGCCGGCATCCGATTTACGAAGATCGAGAAACACGGTTTGAAGACAACCCAGGCGGCAGGACTTAACTGGCGTCAGAGCGCCGGGGCGCACGGCCTGCTGGCCCGCCTGCGATCGAGCGCCGGCTTCTCGCCGATCACATCCTGAAGGCGGCGCATTTGGCTGCCCCTAAAACGGCCAGCGAGGAGCGGCGCCCGCCGGCGCGGCGCGATCAAAACGGGCGAATCCAAATGCGCCCTCTCGACGATTTAACCGGGTTCCATGCCGTAGCGTCGTTTCGTGTCGCCGGTTTCCGCCGACGCCAAATAGGCGACGAGCGCATGCGCGGCGTCAGGCTCGGCAGACTTGCTGGAAACGCCGGCCGAGAAGACCGTTACGGCCTGGATCTCCGGCGGCAGAGACCCAACGATCTCGATGCCGGGTTGGCCTATGAATTCGCTCAGTTGCTGAAAACCGAGATCGGCTTCGCCGCGCGCGACCAGGCTCGCCACAGGGACGCCGGGCGGCGCGACCAGAGCGCTCGCCAGGACGGAGTCGGTAACGCCCCATTTCTCGCACAGCGCCTTCAGATGATCGCCGCTCGGACCGGTCGAATAGCAAATCCGACGCGCCTCGAGCATGGCCTGCCTGACGGCCTGTTCGCTGTCGACGCCGGGGCGCGGCGCGCCGGCGGGAACCGCAATGGCGACCTCAGATCGCGCGAAGTCGCTTATGCTTGCTTTGACGAGGCGGCCTTCAGCCTCCAGGCTCCGCATGACTCTCGACGCCAGCACCACGACGTCCGTCGGTTCGGCGGCCCGCACCAGTTTCGCCGCCTCGACGCCGCCCATGGATCGGATATCGACCCCGACCCCGTTTCTCTGCTCATAGTCCCGAGCGAGATCGGCCAGGATGTGGCGGGTCGCCATCGACGATAGGACCGCGATCCGTCCGCTCATGCCCGTCTCCGCGTCAGGGCGCGCGTGAAGGGACGCGGAGTGGCCGCTTGAGAGGTCTTCGTCATCGATGGCCGTTTCCTCCCTTGCCGTCCAGGCGGCAATCGAGCAGGGCCAGTTTAGCGAAGGGTCGAGCCGCCGCAAGCGCGCAAAGGGCGCCCCCATGCTTCAGCAAAGGGTGGTCCCCGGTTAACGGACTATGCGGCGCGATCTCCTGTCACGCCGCCTCGAGCGCCATCATTCCTGCTGCGGTGTTGCTGATCGGGATGTGGTAGTTGCTGTGGACCTTGCGCATGCGCCCTGGCGCCGCGGCGCGAGCTGCGAGCCAGTTGAGGAGCTCGATCCCCTGCGTGCCTGTCTTTTCGACCAGCTCGTGGATGCTATATTGCGCCGCCCATTCCGGCTCGTCGACCATGCTCTGCATGAACTTGAGATCGAAGGGCTTGTTGATAAAGCCGGCGCGCTGACCGTCGAGCTGGTGGCTCAAGCCCCCCGAACCGATCATGACGACCTTCTTATCGCCGTCCCAGGCCGTGACCGCTTCGCCGACAGCGCGGCCAAGAGCGACGCAGCGCTTGGCGCTCGGTAGCGGGAATTGGACAGTGTTGATGCAGACCGGCACGGCCAGCGGGCCGCCGCCCTCAGGCCAGAAGAGCTTGAGCGGCAGGGTGAAGGCGTGATCGACCAGCATCTCCTGGCAGGTCACGATATCGAATTCGCGCTCGACGAGATGGTTGATGATCGCCCAGGAGAGGTCCGGCGCGCCCTTGAACGGCGGCAGCGTCGGGATGCCCCAGCCCTCGTCGTCGTTACGGTATTCCGGCGCAGCGCCGACCGCGAAAGTCGGCATCTTGTCGAGGAAGAAATTGAGGCCGTGGTCATTGTAGAAGACGATCGCGACGTCCGGCTTTTCCCGTCGAAGCCAGTCGCGCGCTGGGCCAAAGCCATCGAAGAACGGCTTCCAGTACGGGTCTTGCTCGAGCCGCTTGGCGATCGCGCCGCCTATGGCGGGAATGTGAGAAGTGGCGAGAGCGCCGATGATCCTGGTCATGATGAAAATGTCCTTCTCGTCACATCGTTTCAGGCTGCTCGTTCTGGGCGACGAGGCGCGCCTTGAACGCCTCCTTGCTCATGCCGGTCTGGGCGGCGCCGAGGTCCTGGACGTCGAGGCCGAGGATGCCGGCGAACTTGGCGAGATAGTACACGTTGCCGCCCGCCGCGAGGAGGCCGAGCACGTCGCGCGCGCGGATCGCCTCCGCCTGCTCGCCGTTGAGGCCAAAGGCGCGCATATAGGCTTCTTCGTCGGCCTTGAAGGCTGCGCGGTTCGCCGCATTATTGAAGGAAAAGCACATCTTGTTGAGCGCGTAGCCGCGCTGGGCCATTGCGCCGTCGAACGGCGTCGTGCCGAAGATTTCGTGCGATGCAGACATTGGGCTCCTCCCCTTGAGACATCGTTATCGCGTTCAATACGGCGCGCATTGCCAGAAAGAAATGCGGCATTAGACCGTTATTGCGCCTGTAACGAGGATTCCGTTCGCGTTGGGGCGGCGGTCATGCTGCTTTGAGGCCGATGGCTTGAATGAGCTTGTCGAGATCGTCGACGACGCGCTGGTAGAGGCGGTCGAGTTGGGACCGGTGTTGGCTGTGGAGCCTGGCGTCGGCCTTGATGGGCGAGAGGAGGCCGGCGGTCAGCGGGGCGTAGACGCGTTCGAAGAGCTTCAGGAAGACGAGGCAGATCGAGTAGCCGTTGGGAAGGAGCCGGTAGCGGCGCGAGTGCGGCAGCTTTTCGACGAGGCCCTTGGCGCGAAGTTTTGAAAGATCGTAGCGCAGCGAAGCGAGGGTGTAGCGATCGGCGCCGGAGCCGAGGGCGTCGACGACTCTGGGGTGAAGTTCGGCAGTCGTGAAGCTGTTGCCGGCCGCGATGTGGCTGAAGCGCACGAGAGCGTGCATGAGCGCGAGTTGCCGCGGATTGTCGAGCTTAAGGCCGGGAATGCGCTTTCCGGCGGCGGTGATCGTCGGTTGTGCCAGCTTTCGCAATTGCCCTCGATCAAGGAACGTCTCGACGATGTCCTGCTGCACGTTCAAGTAATTGTCGTTGATTGCCGAGAGGGTGGTGCGCAGGGCCGGCAGGTTGTCGACGGCCTTCCTGACGCCGTAATCGGTGACGTTGTTGGTCGAGGCCTCGGTGCGCAGGATGAGGTGATCGCGCACGTACTGCTTGATGAAGCCGTTGCGATAATGGCTGCGAATGACCGGGTTGGCGAGGTCCATGTGCTCGATCTCGGTTTGCAGCTTGCCGTGGTGCAGCTTGGTGACCTTGTGGCCGAAGATCGTGGTGATCTTGTTTGGCTGGCCGATGGTCCGATTGGCGTCGAGGAGCCGTTCGCCGAGCTTGTCGAGCGCGGCGCGACGATGGAAGACGAGATTGTCGCAGAACTCGGTCTGGGCGAAGAACAGCCTATGATGGCAGCCGGCGTGTTCTCGTTCCGCTGGGGTAAAGAACGGCGTGAAGCAGGCGAGCCACTTCTGGCCGCAGATGACGAGGTCGCGAGCGCTTAGCTCGTCGGCCAGTTCTTGCAGGCGCTCGGGTCTGGCGCACCGCATGAAAGCGTTCGAGCATTGCTGAAAGTCGATGCCCTCCTCGCGCATGCGGTTTGCCAGCCAATGGTGCTGGTTGAGGCAGATCCGCGCCGAGAACGGCAGGTAGGGGCACATGCGCACGAACATGCGGCCCCATCGCTCGTCGTTGACATAGAAGTTGAATTGCACAACCCAGCGTTCGGCAAATTGCAGATGCCAGCGGTTTGCCGTCCTGTCGCCGATGGCGATCATAATGCGTGCCGGCTCGCGGGCCTTCAGTACGGCAACGACCTCGTCGGGCTTGGCGTCTTTGAAGTACGGTTCGACGAACTCGTCGCGGCGGCCCTTCGGCGCCTCCAGGACTGGAACGTTGCGCTTCTCCGACCACTGCTTCAGCCACTGCTGAAAGCGATCGGCAATGCCATGCAACGTGCCCCGGCTCACCGGGTACAAATGTCGGTAGGCGTCGAAAAACCCAATGACCCTTTCGGGCTGCTGAAACGGCTGGATCAATCCGTTGAGCAGGATCCGGTCGAAGCAGCGATAGTGAAAGCGAATGCTGTCCTTGTGGTGCTCATAGAAGGCGTTCATGGAAGGCCCCGCCGAGGTGAACTCGGCAAGGTAGCCGACATCTCCAGCTCCCGCGCCCCCGTTCAGGAGCCGCAGGGATATCAAGGGCAACGCCCTTGGCTAGGTAGCAAGCTTGCACGGCGTCGCGCCAATAGGGGCTTACCGCGCCGCGCGATTCTGTTCGCGCCATCGATGTGGTGTGAGGCCCGTGCGGCGCTTGAAGAACTTGGTGAAATAGGTCGGGTCGTCGAAGCCGAGCTCGCGCGCGAGCGTTTCGGCCGGCGCAGCGATGTAATAAAGGCGCCGGCACGCTTCTCGAGTTCAGGCGCTCATGGATGATTTCGAGCGCCGAGCCTCCAGTCTCCGTCCGCGCGAGCCGGTTGAGGCGCGGGTTCGACAGGCCGAGGGCGCGGGCGTAGCGCTCGAGCGGCCAGCGGTCGAGAAAATGCTCCTCGACCAGCAGGAGAAAGCGGGTGAACAGGGCCTGATGACGCCGCCCCCGCGTCCCTTCCGCACGACCGCTGAGGGCGCGGGCCTGCGCCAGGCGCCAGACGATCGCACGGGCGAGCCACAACGGAACCGGCGAGGCGCCGCCGCCCGGCGTCGCGAACTCGGCCGCGAGTGCGCGCATCAGCGCGTCGAGCCGCCTGACGGCGCCGTCGTCGGAAGTCAGGCTTACGGCCGTCGGGGTGAGAAAAAGCGTCCGGAACGCCTCTGCCGCCGCGGGAAGCTCGCCCTCGACCAGAAAGCGCGCGCTCAAGGTCAAGACGAGTCCATCGGCCTCGGGAGCGAACCGGAATCCATGCACCACGCCCGGGGGCGCGACAATCGCTGCCGGGCCTTCGACCACGCCGCTCCATTCGTCGATGCCGACCTCGGCGCGGCCGCGATGGAGCCAGACGATCTGATAAAGGCCTTGATGGACGTGAGGCTTGATCTCCCATTGGTGGAGGCGGCTGCGAGACTGGATCTCCTCGATGTGAAGCGTCTCCTGCTGGGGCGCCGGCGCTTCGCCGTAGAGCGCAAAGTTGGGGATGGCGCCGCCGGCCGGCGCGCGGCGGGACGGTTTCGTCGTCGCGCGGGGTTTGCTCATGCCCTCCAATTTGAACGAAAAGTGCAATTTTTGCAGCTTGTTTCACATGGGCGGGCAGGTCCGGCGGCGCTAGGCTGAACTCAAAACCTGAGGGAGGCGTCCATGCTGCATTTCGATCCTTATTCCCCGGCCGTCGACGCCGATCCATTTCCTTACTACAAGCGCTTGCGCGACGAGGCGCCCTGCTTCTGGAGCGAGGAGGCGCAGATCTGGGTTCTCTCGCGCTACGCCGATATCGTCAGCGCCGGGCAGGACTGGCGGACCTATTCGTCCGCCAGCGGCAACATGATGACGGAGTTGCCCAACCGTGCGGGCGCGACATTGGGCACGACCGATCCACCGCGCCATGATCGGCTGCGGGCGCTCGTTCAATACGCCTTCATGAAGCGCAACCTCGAAGGCCTCGCCGAGCCGATCCGCGCCATCGCAAAGGGCGCCGCTGAAGACCTGCGCGGCGAGACAACGTTCGACTTCAAGGACTATTCGGCGAGATTCACCGTCCGCGTGCTGATGGCCGCGCTCGGCCTGCCGTCGGGCGACGAGGCGATCGTCGATGAGGACACTGTGCGCGAAAAGGCGGTGCTGATGGTGCAGAGCGATCCGCGCACCCGGGCCAAAGGGCCTGAACATCTGGCCGCTTTCGAATGGATGCGCGACTATGCCGCCAAGGTGATCGCCATGCGCCGAGCGGCGCCGCGAAACGACCTCATCTCGAACTTCGCTTCGGCTGAGATCGACGGCGACAGGCTCGACGAGCGCGAGGTGCTGCTGACGACGACGACGCTGATCATGGCGGGGGTCGAATTGCTCGGTGGCTTCATGATGATGTTCGCCTACAATCTCGCGAGCTTCCCTGAGGCGCGCGAGGCGACGGTCAAAAATCCGGAATTGCTCGCAGGCGCTATCGAGGAGAGCCTGCGCTTCAACACCTCGGCCCAGCGCTTCCGCCGCCGCCTGATGAAGGATGTCGAACTGCATGGGCAAACGATGAGGGAAGGTGACTTCGTGTGCCTTGCTTATGGTTCGGGCAACCGCGACGAGCGGCAATACCCCGATCCCGACCGCTTCGATGTCGCTCGCAAGCCACGCGGGCATCTTGGCTTCGGCGGCGGCGTCCACGCTTGCCTTGGCGCCTCGGTCGCCCGCATCGCGACCAAGATCGCTTTCGAGGAGTTCCACAAAATGGTCCCCAACTACAGCCGCGTCGCCGACCAGCTCCCCTGGATGCCGTCATCGACGTTCCGCAGCCCGCTCGCGCTGGAGCTTGCGGTTCACTAATGAGGCTGGCCCCGCAGGGCCTTTCACGCGCGCGCTCGTTTGGAGCAGTCGATGGCGAAGATCACTTATGTGGATTGGGGCGGCCGCTCCAAGACCGTGGACGTCGCCAGCGGCTGGAGCCTCATGCAGGGCGCAGTGTCGAACGGCGTGGAGGGGATCGTCGGCGAATGCGGCGGCTCCTGCGCCTGCGCGACCTGTCACTGCTACGTCGACGAGGAGCGGCTTGCGGAACTGCCGCCTCCCGACGACAATGAACTCGCGATGCTCGACCTGGCCGCTGCCGGAGTGCGACCCAACAGCCGCCTTTCCTGCCAGCTCAAGGCGTCGCCGGCGATCGACGGTCTCGTCGTCCACCTGCCGGAAACGCAAGGGTAAGAGCGACCGAGGCGCCATGTCCGAGTCCACGATCGCCGCAGGCTCCATCGCCTTCATCGGTTTCGGCGAGGCGGCGCGCGCGTTCCTTGACGGGTGGCGCACGCAACCCGGCTTCAGCGCGCGAGTCGCCGCGTACGACATCAAGACCGATTTCCCCGACGCGGATGTGCGCGCCGCCAAGCGCGCCGACTACGCCGCTGCGAACGTCATTGGGGCGTCGAGCGCGCCCGGAGCGGTCGCCGGCGCCGAAGCCGTCTTCCTGGTCGTGACGGCCGACCAGGCGCATCAAGCGGCGATGGCGGCGCTGCCGGGCCTCGCTAACGGCGCGCTGGTTTTCGACTGCGATTCCTGCGCGCCGCAGACCAAGGAGCGGACGGCGAGCGAGGTGGACGCCGCCGGCGCGCGCTATGTCGATGTGGCGGTGATGGCGCCAGTGCATCCGCGGCTGCATCGGACCCCGCTCCTCATCAGCGGCTCGCACGCCAAGGATGCGGCAGCCGCACTCGCCGCGCTCGACATGTCGGCCACGATTCATGACGGACCTGTCGGCTCCTCGTCGGCGGTCAAGATGATCCGCTCGATCATGATGAAGGGGCTCGAGGCGCTGGTCTGCGAATGTGTGCTGGCCGGGCGGAAGGCCGGTGTGATCGAGACCGTGCTCGATTCGCTCGACGACACTTATCCCGGCTTCGACTGGAGGAAGCGCTCGGCCTACATGCTCGAACGGGTGATGACGCATGGCGTCCGGCGCGCGGCGGAGATGCGCGAGGTCGCCCTGACCGTCGATCTCCTTGGCCTCGATGGGGCGATGTCGCGCGCATCGGTCGGCTGGCAGCAGACGGTCGGCGACCTTGGCCTTAGATCAAGCGCGGACGAAGCTGCAGATTATCGCGCCCTCGCCGACAGGATTCTCGCCACCCTTGACCAAAAGGCCGACTAAGGCGCCTCTTCCGCTTGCCGTCCGAAGAGGCTAGCGTTGCATGATAATTCGCGCCGCTCACCGGCCGAACGGGAGGAGCATTCGATGATTTCCAGACACGTGATCCTTGGCGCCGTGTTAGGCCCCGTCCTGGGCGCCGCGCTGCTCGCCGCGCCGGCGATGGCCGATGACAACACGGTGACCGTCGGAATGATCCTGCCGATGACCGGTCCGTCGGCATCGACCGGCAAGCAGGAGCGCGCAGCCGCGGAGCTCTACATTCAGCAACACGGAGATACGGTCGCCGGCAAGAAGATTGCGCTCGTGGTCAAGGACGACACCGGGGCGGCCGACGTGACCAAGCGCCTCGCCGAGGAGCTGATCGGCAACGATCACGCAAGCGTGCTGATGGGCTTCGGCCTCACGCCGCTCGCGCTCGCCGCGGCGCCGGTTGCGACCGAAGCGAAAGTGCCCGAGATCGTCACCGCCGCCGGGACCGCTATGATCACCGAGAAGTCGCCCTATATCGTGCGCACCTCATTCACGCTGCCGCAGGCCGCCGCACCGATGGCCGACTGGGCGCTGAAGAACGGGATCAAGAAGGTCGTCACCATCGTGACCGACTACGGCCCGGGCGTCGACGCGGAGAAATGGTTCGGCGACACGTTCGAGAAGGGCGGCGGCAAGATTACGCAGAAGATTCGCGTGCCGCTGAAGAATCCGGACTTTGCCCCCTTCCTTCAGCGGATGAAGGACGACGCGCCGGACGCGGTGTTCGTCTTCGTGCCGTCGGGCCAGGGCGCCATCTTCATGAAGGAATTCGTCGAGCGCGGGCTCGACAAGTCGGGCATCAAGCTCATCGGCACAGGCGACGTCACCGACGATGACCTGCTCGCCGACATCGGCGATTCAGCGCTCGGCGCGGTGACCACGCACCATTATTCGGCGGACCACGATTCGCCGGAGAACAAGGCCTTCGTCGCTGCGTTCGAAAAGGCCAACAACGGCATGCGGCCGAATTTCATGGCGGTGGGGGCCTATGACGGGATGGCGCTCGTCTACAAGGCGCTGGAAAAGACCAAGGGCGACGCGAGCGGGGATGCGCTCATGGCCGCTATGAAGGACATGAGCTGGATGAGCCCGCGAGGACCCATCTCCATCGACCCGGAAACGCGCGAGATCGTGCAAAACATCTATGTCCGCAAGGTCGAGAAAAAGGACGGCGCGCTCTACAACGTCGAGTTCGAGACCATTCCCAACGTGAAGGACCCCTACAAGGCTGCGAAGCACTGACGGCGACCCCTTCTCCCCTTGTGGGAGAAGGTGGACGCGCGGAACGCGCGGCCGGATGAGGGGTCCGCGCTGCAAAGCGCACCGTAGCCGACGCGCTGGCGCGCCGGACCCCTCACCCCCCAGCCCCTCTCCCGCATGGGGAGAGGGGAGACTTGGTCGAAACTTCGAACCCACTGAGTTTCCATTGCCCTGGCGCGAATTCGTATGACCTTTTCGAGCAGCACATGCTGACGATTCTGTTCGACGGCGTGGCTTACGGCATGTTGCTGTTCGTGCTCGCGAGCGGGCTTTCGGTGACGCTCGGGTTGATGAATTTCATCAACCTCGCGCATGGCGCCTTCGCCATGGTCGGGGGGTACGTGACGGCGCTCCTGATGAATCGGGCCGGCGTTCCGTTTCTGGTCACGTTGCCGGCCGCCTTTCTCATTCCGGCGATCCTCGGCGTCGTTCTCGAACGAACGCTCTACCGCCGTCTCTACGGCGCGAGCCCGCTCGATCAGGTGCTGTTCACCATCGGCCTCGTGCTGATGGCGATGCCGATCGCCGATTTCTTCCTCGGCGATGAGCCGCAACAGGTCAATTTGCCGGCCTGGCTCTCCGGCAGCGTGACGGTGTACGGGGTCGGCATCAGCCTCTATCGCCTCTTTATCGTCGCCGTCTGCGGCGTCATCGCGGCGCTCCTGCAAATCTTCCTCGTCAGGACGCGGTTCGGGGCGCAATTGAGGGCGGCAGTCGATGACACGCGCGTAGCTGACGGTCTCGGGATCAACGTCGACCGCATATTTGCTGTCGCCTTCGCCGTCGGCAGCGGTCTTGCGGGACTTGGAGGCGCGCTCGCCGCCGACGTCGTCGGCGGCATCGATCCGTCCTTCCCGGTCAAATTTCTGGTCACGTTCCTGATCGTCGTCACCATCGGCGGCGCAAACGGGATTCTGGGCGCGCTGTTCGGGGCGCTGCTGCTCGGCGTGCTCGACGTGGCGGGCAAATATTACGTCCCCTCGATCGGCGGCTTCATCATCTACGGCGTGATGGTGGTGACCCTCGTCCTGCGTCCGCAAGGCCTGTTCGCGCGCGGGGACGGGCGATGAGCGCGGCTCAGCCGACGGCGACGGCGCGCCGGCTGGAGGCGCATCTGCATCGCCGCGCGCGCTGGCGATGGCCCGAGATCGTCTTTTGGGTCGCTGTGCTGGCGATCATTATCGTCGTCCCCTCGCGCGCCGCGCTCATCAACGAAATCCTGATTGCGGGGTTGTTCGCACTGTCGCTCGACCTCATTCTCGGCCTGACGGGCATCGTCTCGCTGGGACAGGCGGCGTTCTTCGGCCTCGGCGCCTACGCTGCGGCCATTTTCGCGAGCAAAGGCTTTGCCGACCCGACATTCGGTCTTCTTGTCGGAGCCGCCGTGGCCGCCGTCCTCGGCCTCGCGACCGCGCCGCTCCTGTTGCGCGGCGCCGACCTCACGCGCCTCATGGTGACGCTCGGCGTTTCGCTGATGCTCGGCGAACTCGCGAACCGCAACGGCTGGCTGACCGGCGGGACGGACGGCCTCAACTTTTCGGTGGGAAAGGTGCTGGGCCTCTTCCCGATCGACTTTACCGGACAACGCAACGCAGCGCTCTACAGTCTCGCCGTGCTGTTCATCCTGTTCGCCGCCGCGCGGCGTCTCGCGCAATCGCCGTTCGGGCTTGCGCTGGCGGCAATCCGCGAAAACCGGTTGCGCGCGGGCGCGCTCGGCATCGCGACCTCCCGGCGCATCATCGCGATCTATGCGGTCTCCGCGGCCTACGCCGGCGTGGCCGGCGCTCTGCTTGCCGAGACGACGCAGATCGTGTCGCTCGACCTCTTCGATTTCCACCGCTCCGCCGACGTGATGCTGATGCTCATCATCGGCGGCGCCGGTTATCTCTATGGCGGCATCATCGGTGCGGCCGTGTTCATCGTACTGAGGGACGTGATATCGGCTGCGACGCCGGAGTACTGGGAATTCTGGATCGGGGCGCTCCTGGTCGCGCTGGTGCTGATCGGCCGCGAACGCATTCACGACTTCGCCGTCCGCGCCGCCTCGTCCCTCGCGCCTAAGCCCGCTCGCGGGGACACGGCGTGAGCGCGCCGGCGCTCGAGGCGCGCGGGCTCATGAAGCAGTTCGGCGCGCTGCTGGCCACCGACAACGTATCTTTCACGATTCAACCGGGAGCGCGTCAGGCGCTCATCGGGCCGAACGGCGCCGGCAAGACGACGCTGATCAATCTCCTGACCGGCGTCGTCGAGCCGACCGAGGGGCAGGTTCTGCTGCAAGATCGCAACGTCACGGCGTTGTCGTCGAGCCAAAGGGTGCGGCTCGGGCTCTCGCGCACGTTTCAGATCAACCAGCTTTTTCCTCATCTGACGCCCGCCGAGTCGCTTGGGCTCGCGATCTCCGAGCGCAACCGCTCGGGCGCCGACTTCTGGCGGGTCGCTGGCACGCGGCCGGCGATCATCGCGGAGATCGAGGAGCTCTTGACGCGTTTCGGCCTCGAGAACGAGATGGACCAGCCGACGCGCAAGCTCCCGTACGGCAAACAGCGGCTGCTCGAAATCGCGCTGGCGCTCGCGACCCGCCCGCGCGTCCTGCTGCTCGACGAGCCCGCGGCCGGCGTGCCGGAGGAGGAGCGCCAGGACATTCTGGCGGCGCTGGCGGCGCTGCCATCGGACGTCGCGATCCTCCTGATCGAGCACGACATGGATCTCGTCTTCACCTTTGCGACCCGCATCTCGGTGCTGGTCGCCGGTCGGCTTCTCACTGAGGGCGAGCCGGAAGAGATCGCGGCGGATGAGCGCGTGCGTGCGGTCTATCTCGGCGAGGACGCGGGATGACCGAGCTCCTGCGCGTCGAATCCTTAAGCGCCGGCTACGGCGAGGCGCGGGTCATCCAGAACCTCACCTTCGCGCTCGAGGACGGCCGGTCGCTCGCGCTCCTGGGGCGTAACGGCGTCGGCAAGACGACGCTCATCGACACGCTGATCGGCGTGACGACCCGCTTCGGCGGGCGCATTCTCTTGGCCGGCGAGGACATCGCCTCGCTCCCGCCGCATGTGCGGGCGCGACTCGGCGTCGGCTGGACGCCGCAGGAGCGCAACATCTTCCGCTCGCTGACGGTCGAGGAGAACCTGACCGCGGTCGCGCTTCCCGGCGCCTGGACGCCGAAACGCGTCTACGGGCTCTTTCCCCGCCTCGAGGAACGGCGCAGCAACATGGGGCGACAGCTATCGGGCGGCGAACAGCAGATGCTGGCGATCGGCCGTGCGCTCATGCTCAACCCGCGCCTCTTGCTGCTCGACGAGCCGACCGAAGGACTCGCGCCGATCATCGTCGATGAATTGCTGGCCGCTTTGCGCGAACTCGCGCGCGCCGGGCTTTCGATGATCATCGTCGAGCAGAAGCCGAAGAAGATCTTGCCCTTCACCGACCACGCCATCGTGCTCGATCGCGGCGCGATCGCCCACGACGCCCCGAGCGCCGAACTCCTCGCCGACCCGTCGGCGCTCGACGCGCATCTGACGGCGACCAAGAAGGCTGCGCGTTAGGCTAGCGCCCCAGCCGAAGGCTGGCCCAGCCCTCGAGATCGATCCGCTCGGCAAGGAAAAAGCCCTGCGCCCGCCAGGACGCCAGCACGCCGGGAACGTCGGCAAGCAATAGGCCCGAGACGATCGCCTCGCCGTGGGGGCCGATGACCGCCGCGAGCGAGGGCGCGAGCAGCCTCAAGGGTCTGGCGAGGATGTTGGCGAAGACGACGTCATAGGGCGCGCCGTCGCGTGCAGTGCGGTTCTCGACCCCGCGCGAGACGACCGCCTTGCAAAATTCGCCGACGCCGTTCAGCCGCGCATTGGCGTTGCCGACCTCGACCGCGATCGGATCGATGTCGCCGAGCCAGACTTTGCGGCGCAGGACCTTCGCCGCCGCGATAGCGAGCACCCCAGCGCCGCAGCCGACATCGAGCACGGCCCTTGGTCGGCGGCGCTTCAGGAGGCGGTCGAAATGCAGAAGGCAGCCCCGTGTCGTGCCGTGATGGCCGGTGCCGAAGGCGAGCCCGGCCTCGATCTCGATCCCGATGTCGTTCGCGCCGACGCGCGCGCGGTCATGCGCGCCGTGCACCAGAAACCGCCCGGCGCGCACGGGTGCCAGTCCCGCTAGTGCGGTCGCGACCCAGTCGCGCTTCTCGGTCAGGCCGAAGGTCGCCGAGCGCGCGGTCTCCTCGTCGGACGCGACCGCGATCAGCGCGCGGACCTCTTCCTCGTCCGGCTCGAAGCCGAAATAGGCTTCCATGAGCCAGGCCCTGCCGCCGCCCGGCCACAGGTCGGCGGTTTCGAACGCGGTGGATGCGGCCTCGCCCGGCTCGAAGCTCTCGGCGAAAAGGTCGGCGACCGCGCGCGCCCGGCGCTCGTCGCTGACAAGCGTCAGGCGGTGGGCGGCGTTGTTGGGCGGCAGGCCTTCGAGCATGGGGACTCCAGAGCACCCCTTCTCCCCTTGCGGGAGAGGGCAGGGGAATCGCAGATGAGTATGGGGGATTGCGCGAACGATAAAAACCAATTCTTGAGAGGCTTCCTGATTCGGGAGGCTCTTGATGGAACCGCTGATTACCATTTTGCGCGAGGTTCGCGATCCGCGTGATTTCAACGCGCGGCACGAATGCTCGGCGATGTTGTTCATCTCGCTGGTGGCGACTCTGTGCGGGGCGAAATCGTGCGTGGATATAGCTGATTTCGCTTCCGTCAATGAAGACGATCTGAGCGAGATTGTCGATTTGCGCCATGGCGCGCCGAGCCATGACAGCTTCTCGCGGCTGTTCCGCCTGCTCGATCCCGAGGACATGGCCCGGACCTTTCAGACTTTCGCGCGGGCCATGCGCGAAGGTCTCGGGCTCGGGCCGGCCAAGGGGGTCGTCGCCATCGACGGCAAGCGGGTGCGGCGCGGCTACGAGCGTGGGCGCGCCTTCATGCCGCCGCTGATGATCAGCGTCTGGGACGCTGAGACGCGGGTGTCGATCGCGGCGCTCGCGAGCAGCGACGGCAACGAGGTCGCAGCAACCCTCAAAGTGTTGCAAAGCCTTGATTTGAAAGGCTGCGTCGTCACCGCCGACGCCTTGCACTGCCATCCCAAAATGGCCGAAGGAGTTCGCGCCGCCGGCGCCCATTACGCCCTCAAGCTCAAGGCCAACAACGGGCCGCTGTTGGCTTGCGCGCTTCAAGCCTTCGCCCAAGCCGATGGCGCCGGCGCGCTTGCCTTTCATGAAACGAGCGAAGAAGGCCACGACCGTTTCGAGCGCCGCCGCGCCAGCATCGTCGCGCCGCCCAAAGGCGCGCCGCCCTTTCCCGGGCTCGTCGCGTTCGGCCGGGTCGAAAGCCAACGGCGCGCCGCGAAGGGAGAGATCAAGACTTTCACCCATCACGTCGCCTTGTCCAAACGCATGTCGCCAAAAACAATGATGGAAACGGTGCGCAATCATTGGGGTGTCGAAAACAACCTGCATTGGCCGCTCGACGTCGTCTTCAACGAAGACGACGCCCGAACCCGCAAGAACCACGCCCCACAAAACCTCTCCTTCATCCGTCGAATGAGCCTCGACATCTTAAAGGCCCACCCCGACAACCGCTCCGTGGCACGCAAAATGAAACTCGCCGGTTGGAAAAAAGAATTCCTCTTCGAACTCTTTGTTCATATGCGATAGCCCTGCGGGAGAGGGTGGCGCCATAGGGCGTCGAAAGACGCCCGTCTTTGGACGGGCTGTGGCGCCGGATGAGGTGTCCGCGCCATCAGGCTCGCGACGAAGAGACGCGCCGAACCCCCTCATCCGGCCGCGCTCCGCGCGTCCACCTTCCCCCGCAAGGAGGGAAGGAAGATGCCCCCTACCATGCGCACTCAGCGCCCGCCAAAGTCCGTCACTCTCGTCACGGAACCCGGTTCTGAGCCGCCGCCGCCTTGAAATACCCGGCGCTGAGCTTCGGCGTCCGCTTCAAGGTCGCGTAATCGACGCGGACCAATCCGAACCGCAATCCATAGCCGCTCGCCCACTCGAAATTGTCCATCAGGCTCCAATGGAAATAGCCGCGCACCGGAGCGCCCTCCGCAGTCGCGCGCCGAAGCTGGGCCAGAGAGTTTCGCAGGAACATGATCCGGTCCACGTCTTGGGCGACGCCGTCGGCGTCCGGCTCGTCAGCCGCCGCGCATCCGTTCTCGGTGATGTAAATGTGCTTGACGTTCCAGAGCTTCACCAGATGACGGGGAGCCCAGTAAAGCGCCTCCGGCCCGATGAAACTCCAGGGCGCGGCCATGCGGGGGTGCGACTTGGGGAAGGCGACCTGCTCGTAGCCCGGAGACGCGTCGATCGCGCGCACGTATTTCGGGACATAGACGTTGATCCCGACGAAATCGAGAGGGCTGTTGATGACCTTCAGATCCTCGTCGTCGTATCTGGGGGCGTTCGCGCCCTCCTTCGACAGGAAGGCGTCGGTGTAGCGGCCTTCCAGGATCACGGTCAGATACGCCGCATTGGTTTCGCGGGTAAAGCGTTCAGCGGCCTCGATATGCTCCGGCGTTTCGACGACGGGGACCCCCACGGCTAAGTTCTCCGCGAGCCCGATCCGGGTTCCCGGCGCTGCTCTGGCCCGGATCGCCTGTACGGCGAGGCCGTGGGCGAGGACCGCATTGTGCCTGACCTGATTGAGCCGCGCCGGCGGAAGTTTGAGGCCGGGCGCGAAGCGGCCCTCGCCATAACCCATATCCACGAACGAGTTGAATTCGTTGATGGTGAAGAAATTCCGCACCCGGTCACTCAGCCGCTCGGCGACGTAACCGGAGTAGTCGGCAAACGCGCGGGCGGTGTCGCGAGACTCCCAGCCGCCCCACCGATCCTGCAAAACCTGCGGCAGATCCCAATGATAGAGCGTCGCGAAAGGCGCGATTCCGTTGGCGAGCAGTTCGTCGACCAGGCGATTGTAGAAATCGAGGCCCTTAGGATTTGAAGCGCCTGCGCCGTCCGGAAAGATGCGCGGCCAGGAGATGGAGAAGCGATAGGCCTTGGCCCCCAGCTCCTTCATCAGCCGAACGTCGTCCTTGTAGAGGTGATAGTGATCGTCGGCCGCGTCGCCGGTGTCGCCGTTCTCGATCCTGCCGGGCGTATGCGCGAACCGATCCCAGATCGACTCGCCCTTGCCGTCCTCGTTCCACGCCCCCTCGATCTGGTGCGAGGCGGTCGCCGTCCCCCACAGAAAGCCTTCCGGGAAGGTTTGCGGCGTCGACGGCGCCTCGCGTGCCTGGTTCTCGTGCTCCGCGGAGGTGGTCCCACTGGATTGCATCGGGTCTACGGTCATCGATTCCTCCGAGGCGCATCCGGCTCGAAGCCGAAAGAAGTTTCTGTGAGCGGCGGCGCTTTGACGCCGCCTGGAAACCGATCCTCGATCTCGAACGCGGTCGACGCAACTCCGGCCGGCGGGTGCGCTTCTCGTCCGCCGCAAGCGTCAGGCGATGGGCCGCGTTGTTGAGCGGGAGACCTTAGAGGTTGGGACGTCGCGATTCCCCCTCTCCCTTTGCGGGAGAAGGTGGCGCCATAGGGCGTTCGGAAGAACGCCCGTTCTTCCGAACGGGCTATGTGCGCCGGATGAGGGGTCCGCGCCGTCAGGCGCGCGATGAAGAGGCGCTTGCGCGCCGAACCCTCATCCGGCCGCGCTCCGCGCGTCCACCTTCCCCCGCAAGGGGGAAGGAAGATGCCCCCTATCAGGTCCGCTCACCCCCTGGCAGCAAGGCGTTGTTTCGAGATCGGATAAACCCGCGCGGGTGACGTCCTTGCAGCATGGATCGACCCGCCCACGGGGATCACGACAATTTCTTGCTGAAAAGCAAAACTAGAGTTACCCTCAAAATCGTGACGACGAAACCGCAAGCGAGATCGACGATTTCCAGACAGGGCTACAACGGTGAATTCCGCCGGCCCGTGGCTGGCGAGCGGCCTGCCCAGCGGGGACAAAGAGGCATTGAAATTTTTTCCGGCCCGGAGCGCTCGCACCCTTTGAAAAGGCGCAATTCGCGAAAGGAAAAGAAAGAAAAAGAAAGGAATTTCAACGTTTCACCGCTTTCTTGAAGCGTCCGAGAGCCTCCTGACGCTATCATGGAAATTCGAGGCGGTGTGCCCGGGAACGTTACCCCCGGCCAGCGTCGTGGAAGAAGTCGTACACGAGCTTCGCCGTCGCGGCGTTCAGGCCCGGCGTCTTTTCGAGATCGGACAGCCCCGCGCGAGCGACGGCCTTGGCGGAGCCGAAGGTGAAGAGAAGCGCGCGCTTGCGCGCCGGGCCGACGCCCGGGATTTCGTCGAGCGGGTTCTTGACGAACTCGCGCTTGCGGCGCGCGCGATGGGTCCCGATGGCGAAGCGGTGCGCCTCGTCGCGTAGCCTCTGGACGAAGAAGAGCGCCGGATCGCGGGGCGACAGCCGGAACGGCTCGCGGCCCTCGACGAAGAAGGTCTCGCGCCCCGCATTGCGGTCGGGGCCCTTGGCGATCGAGGCGAGCTTAACCCCGGTCACGCTGAGCGCGTGCAACACCTCGCGCGCGGCTTCGAACTGGCCCCGTCCGCCGTCGATGATGATGAGGTCGGGCGTATCGGGGAAGGCGCCGGCTTCCGCCGTCTCGCCCTGCCGCATGAGCCGGGCGAAGCGGCGGGTCAAGACCTCGCGCATCATCGCATAGTCGTCGCCCGGCGTCAGGTCCGCGCTCCTGATGTTGAAGGTGCGGTACTGATTCTTGACGAAGCCGTCCGGCCCCGCGACCACCATCGCCCCGATCGCGTTCGTCCCCATGATGTGAGAGTTGTCATAGACCTCGACCCGGCGGATCGGGTGGTCGACGCCGAAGGCGGCTTGAAGCGCGGCGAGCAGCTTCTCCTGGCTCGCGGCCTCTGCGAGCTTCCGCGACAGCGCCTCACGCGCGTTGCGCATCGCCGCGTCCACCAGGTCCTTCTTCTCGCCGCGGCGGGGGACGCCGATCGCGATGCGATGGCCTGCGCGCGCGGTCAAGACCTCGCATAAGGGTTCGGCGCTCGGGACGTTGTGGCTCAACAGCACGAGCCGCGGGGCGGGGCGCTCAAGGTAGAACTGCGCCAGAAAGGCGTCGAGCACCTCTTCGGGCCCAAGCGCCCTGTCGGCGCGCGGGAAGTATGCGCGATTGCCCCAGTTCTGGTAGGTTCGGAAAAAGAACACCTCGACGCAAAATTGCCCCGCCTCTTCCGCGATCGCGAACACGTCCGCCTCCGGAATCGAACGCGGATTGACGCTCTGCTCGCCCTGGATCGCCGAGAGCGCGCTGATGCGGTCGCGCAGCCGCGCCGCTTTTTCGAACTCGAGCGCGGCCGAGGACTCAGCCATCTCCTCGGCGAGACGCTGCCGGATCGCGCGGCTGCGCCCCGATAAGAAATCACGCGCCTGGGCGACGAGCTTCGCATAGTCGTCGAGCGCGATCTCGCCGGTGCAAGGTCCGGAGCAGCGCTTGATCTGGTAGAGCAGGCAGGGCCGCGTGCGGTTCTCGTAATAGCTGTCGGAGCAGGTGCGCAGCAGGAACGCCCGTTGCAGGGCGTTCATGGTGCGGAACACCGCGCCCGCGCTGGCGAACGGGCCGAAATAATCTCCCTTCAGGGCCCGCGCGCCCCGGTGCTTGACAAGCCGCGCCGCGGGATGGCCGGTGCAAATGAGGATATAGGGAAAGCTCTTGTCGTCCCGCAGCACGACGTTGTAGCGCGGCCTCAGCTGCTTGACGAGGTTGGCCTCGAGCAGCAGCGCTTCGGCCTCGCTCTCGGTGGTGACGAACACCATCGAGCGCGTCTGCGCGACCATGCGCGCGATGCGGCTCGGCTGGCGCTCCGGCGTCATGTAGGCGGCGATGCGTTTCTTGATCGAGCGCGCCTTGCCGACATAGAGCACCTGCCCCTCGGCACCGATCATGCGATAGACGCCGGGCCCCATCGGCGCATGGCGCCAGAAGTCCCGGATCACCTCGGCGCCGCGCGCAAGCCCGCCGGGCTCGGCCGGAGGCTCTTCGAGGGCGATGTCCAAGGGCGCCGCGTCGGCGCGAAGCTCGCGCTCGAGAGCGGCCTCGGCCCGCGCTTCGGCTTCGGGCGCTTCGCCGGGAGGATATTTCGCCGCACGGGTCATGGCGCCTATCTAGGGCGGGGCCGCAGCGATGGAAAGCGGGCGCCCATGCCCTGTCCCGCGGAGATAAGCTCTCCCCGGCGCCCGACTGGACCTCGGCCGGGAATGGGGCTAGCACTTTCTCCGTCGCGTTAGGATTTCGTTAACCTTCCGAGCCGCCCGGGGTCGCTCGGGGCTGGGAGTTTGTTCAGCGTGAGGCTGCATTTCGGGGATGCGTTTGCGCCATGCAAGGCGCTCGCATCGGGCCTTCTCTCGATCATGGCGGCGGCGGCGCTGGCCGGCTGCGTAGAGACCGCCGGCGACATCGCGCCCGGCGCGGGAAGCGAGCAATTCGTGCGGCGACAGGACGCGAGCATGGCGGGCGCGACGATGGCGATCATGTCGGTCGAAGGCGCGCCCGACGAACTGACGGCCGAATTCGACCAGAGCCTCGACCGTGCGGCCGCGGATCGACAGATCGCCGTCGCGCCGCCCACCTCGGCCCGCTATCTGGTGCGCGGCTATTTGAGCGCCTCGCTGGTGCAGGACGGGGCGGCCGTTGACTTCGTCTGGGACGTGTTCACCCCCGACAAGAAGCGCGCGCAGCGGCTCAGCGATACGATCGTCGTTCGGGGATCCGGCGACGACCCCTGGGCGATGGTCAGCGGAGCGGCGCTCGACAGCATCGCCGCCAAATGCGCCGACGAGCTCGCCGCGTATCTGTCCAACACGCCCGAAGCTGCGCCCGCAGGGGCTGCGCTGAGCTACGCCCAGTGACCGATCAATTTGCCTGTGGACAGGCGGGCGGGTCTTTAGGGATGTAATGCGATTGTCATGTTGTTTGCGCGCAAGGCGGCTGCTATGACCCGCCGCGCCTGCTTTTTCGCAGCGCACAATGAGGCTTTGGAGATAGCGCCCCGTGCTCGGCAAAATGAAGATTTTGGCGGGCAACTCCAATCCGCCGCTCGCCGAAGCGATCGCAGCCTATCTCGGCGAACCATTGACCGGCTGCCACGTGCGGCGGTTCGCCGACCTCGAGATTTTCGTCGAGATTCTCGAGAACGTGCGCGGGCGGGACGCTTTCATCATCCAGTCGACGTCCTATCCGGCCAACGACAATCTGATGGAGCTTCTCATCATGATCGACGCGCTGCGGCGCGCCTCGGCGCAGCGCATCACGGCGGTCATCCCCTATTTCGGCTACGCCCGCCAGGACCGGAAGCCTGGACCCCGCTCGCCGATCTCGGCCAAGCTCGTCGCCAATCTCATCACCCGCGCCGGCGCCGACCGGGTGCTGACCGTCGATTTGCACGCTGGCCAGATCCAGGGCTTCTTCGACATCCCGACCGACAACCTGTTCGCCGCGCCGACCATGGTGCGCGACATCCAGTCGCGTGGTCACGATCCCAAGGCCGTCATGGTCGTCTCACCCGACGTCGGCGGCGTCGTGCGCGCCCGGGCGCTGGCCAAGCGCCTCGATGCCCCGCTCGCCATCGTCGACAAGCGGCGCGAGCGGGCTGGCGAATCGGAAGTGATGAACATCATCGGCGACGTGGCGGGCCGGGAGTGCGTCTTGCTCGACGACATCGTCGATTCCGGCGGGACGCTCTGCAACGCCGCTGACGCGCTGCTCGACGCCGGCGCCGCGAGCGTTTCGGCCTATATCACCCACGGGGTTCTGTCGGGCGGCGCGGTCGCGCGCATCGCCGCCTCGAAACTGACGGAGCTCGTGCTGACCGACACGATCGCCCCGACCGAAGCGGTGAGAGTCGCGCGCAACATCCGCGTCATCTCGATCGCCCCGCTGATCGGCGAGGCGATCGGCCGCATCGCCAAGGAAGAGAGCGTTTCTTCGTTGTTCAACTGAGGGGCGCGGGCCGCTTCGGCGGGAAAGAGAATTCGGGCGGCAATTCCCCGGTCCCGACTTGCCCTCACGGAATCCGCCGCATAGTGTCGATTTCGTTCGTTGGCAAGCAGTCGAACCCGAGCCGGCGTCGAACGATCGCTGCCGAAGTCTTTGAACAGAGGGGCGATGCTTGACAGCCCCGCCGCGTTGGACTTGTCTTGACCAACTGGTCAGTTTCGTGAGGTTATCGGGCGCGCGCCGGCTGTGGCGCTCGCCACCACCGGGAGGTTGAGGAATGTTCGGTCGCAAGTCTTATCTGCTGACGACGGCGGTGTTCGCCGGCAGTCTGGTCACCGCCGCCTACGCGGCCGACATCAAACCCGCCGTCGTTTACGACCTCGGTGGCAAGTTCGATAAGTCCTTCAACGAGGGCGTCTTCAACGGAGCGACTCGTTTCAAGAAGGAGAGCGGCGTCGACTTCCGCGACCTCGAAATTCAGAGCGACGCGCAACGCGAGCAGGTCCTGCGCAAATTCGCCAAGGACGGCTTCTCGCCAATCATGACGGTGGGCTTCGCCTGGGAAACCGCGACGAAAACAGTTGCGCCTGAGTTTCCCAATACCAAGTTCGGCATCATCGACGGGGTCGTCGACCTGCCCAATGTGCAGTCGATCAAATTCAAGGAGCACGAGGGTTCGTTCCTCGTCGGCGTGATCGCGGCCAAGACCTCCAAGACCGGCAAGCTGGGCTTTGTCGGCGGCATGGACATACCGCTCATCTCGAAATTCGGTTGCGGCTACGCCCAGGGCGTCAAATATGTGAACGCGAAGGACGACGTGTTCGCGAATATGACCGGAACGGATTTTCACGCCTGGAACGATCCGGTGAAAGGCGGCGAGCTCGCCAAGTCGCAGATCGATCGCGGCGCGGACATCGTCTACGCCGCCGCCGGCGCGACCGGCCAGGGCGTGCTGAAGGCCGCCGCCGACGCCGGCAAGCTCGGCATCGGCGTCGACTCGGATCAGGACAATCTTTTCCCCGGCAAGGTTCTGACCTCGATGCTCAAACATGTCGACGTCGCCACCTACAAATCCTTCATGGACGCCAAGAACGGCACATGGAAGCCCGGTCTGCTGTTGCTCGGCCTCAAGGAAGGCGGCGTCGACTATGCCGTCGACGAATGGAACAAGACCGTGCTGACGCCGGAAGCCAAGGCCGCGGCCGACGCAGCAAAGGCGGACATCATCTCCGGCAAGATCCAGGTGCATGACTACACTGAGGACAACAAGTGCCCTGTGTGAGGTTGGCCCGCGCTTAGGTATCGCGCATCGTGGCCGGGCTTATCCCGGCCGCGATGTCGACAATGGTGGTAAGCTTCGGTCCGCACTGGACGCCGGGGGTCGCTTGGGGGCGTGTGATGAGTGATGCCAGCCCATCCACTCCCGCGATCGAGCTGATCGGGATCGACAAGAGCTTCGGCCCGGTTCACGCCAACAAGAACGTCAACCTCAGGGTCGAACGCGGCGTCATTCACGGCATCGTCGGCGAGAATGGCGCCGGCAAATCGACCTTGATGTCGATCCTGTACGGCTTCTACGAAGCAGACGCAGGCGAAATCCGCATCAATGGCGAGCCCGTGCGCATCCGCTCCTCGAAGGAAGCGATCAGCCACGGCATCGGCATGGTGCATCAGCATTTCATGCTGGTGCCGCCACTCAGCGTACTCGAGAACGTGATGCTCGGCGCGGAGGGCGGCGCCTTGCTCGCCGAGGGCGCGGGCGCGATCCGCAAGCGTCTCGCCGAACTCGGCAAAGAGTACGGCCTGGAAGTCGACCCCAACGCGATCGTCGGCGAATTGTCGGTCGGCCTCCAGCAGCGGGTCGAGATTCTGAAGGCCCTCGTTCGCGGCGCCGAAATCCTCGTGCTCGACGAGCCGACCGCGGTGCTGACTCCGGCGGAAGCCGATCAGCTTTTCGAGATGCTGCGGGTGCTTAAGGGCGAGGACAAGACCATCATCTTCATCACCCACAAGTTGCGCGAGATCATGAGCCTGACGGATCGCGTTTCGGTCATGCGGCGCGGTGAGATCGTCGCGACCTTCGAGACCGCGAATACTTCCCCGCCGGAGCTGGCCGACGCGATGGTCGGCCGTAAGGTGATCCTGAAGATCGACAAGGGCGAGGCCCATCCGGGCCGGGTCGCGCTCGAAGTGCGCAACCTCGTGGTGCGCGACGACCGGGACGTGGTGCGCGTCGACGGCGTCTCTTTCGCTCTGAGAGAGGGCGAAATCCTCGGCGTCGCGGGCGTCGCCGGCAACGGTCAGTCGGAGTTGCTCGAGGCGCTCGCCGGCATCCGGCCTTTGAGCGGCGGCGAAATCCTGATAGACGGCGAACCGCTTCCGCCCGCCGAGCGTAACCCGCGCGCGGAGCGGCTCATCGGCGTTGGCCACGTGCCGGAAGATCGCCATCGCGTGGGGCTCGTCATGCCGTTCGAGGCCTGCGAGAGCGCCATGCTCGGCTTTCATTACGAGACGGTCTACGGCAAAGGCCTGCTCTATGACCGCAAGGCAATCATTGCCGACGCCGAGCGCAAGATGGAGGCGTTCGACGTCCGGCCTCGCGCCCCTCTGCTCAAGACCGCCAATTTCTCGGGCGGAAATCAGCAGAAACTCGTCCTCGCGCGCGAGATCGAGCGCAACCCGATGATCATGCTGGTCGGCCAGCCGACGCGCGGCGTCGACATCGGCGCGATTGAGTTCATTCACAAGCGCATCGTCGCCCAGCGCGATGCGGGCAAGGCGCTGCTGCTGGTCTCCGTCGAGCTCGACGAGATCTTCGCCCTCTCCGACCGCATCATCGTGCTCTGCGGCGGGCGGATCACCGGCGAGAGAAGGCCGGAGGAGACGAACGCGCAGGACCTGGGGCTCCTGATGGCAGGCGTCAACGAGCGCGCTGCATGAGCTCGCCTCTCAAGCCCCTCCCCCAGTGGGCCGACGTTGCGCTCATTCCGCTCATCAACGTCACCGCCGCCTTCGTCATTTCAGGTTTCGTCGTGCTGGCGATCGGCGAGAACCCGCTGGAGGCGGTCCAGATTCTAATTGCGGGCGCGCTCGGTGATCTCGAGGGCATCGGCTTCACGCTCTATTACGCGACGAGTTTCATCTTCACCGGCCTCGCCGTCGCGATCTGCTTCCACGCCGGCCTCTTCAACATCGGAGTCGAGGGTCAGGCCTATGTCGCGGGGCTTGGGGCGGCGCTGGCGGCCCTCTATCTCGGCTTCCTGCCCGGCTACAGTCTGGTCGTCGTCGCCATCGCCGCTGCTGCGCTGTTCGGGGCCGCCTTCGCCGCGATTCCGGGCTATCTGCAGGCCAAGCGTGACAGCCACATCGTCATCACGACGATCATGTTCAACTACATCGCTTCGGCGCTGATGGGCTATCTGCTGGTCGACGTGCTCCGCGTTCCTGGTCAGATGAATGCGGAGACGCGCCAGTTTCCGCCAGGCGGCATCGTGCCGCAGTTCCACGAAGTGCTGGCGAAGTTCGGCGTCCACTGGCCAGTGACGCCGTTCAACCTGTCGTTCTTGCTGGCTCTCCTTGCCGCGCTCGCCTTCTGGCTTCTCATCTGGCGCACGCGTCTTGGATACGAGATTCGAACCGTCGGCGCCAATCCAACCGCGGCGATCTATGGAGGCATCTCGCCAGCCCGCATCACGATCATCACGACGCTGCTCTCTGGCGCACTCGCAGGCGGGCTTGCGGTCAACGTGATCCTCGGCGAGGAGCATCGGCTGATCCTAGAGTTTACCGGGGGCTTCGGCTTCGTCGGCATCGCGGTCGCGTTGATGGGACGGGCGCATCCCGTCGGCATCATTCTGGCCGCGATCCTGTTCGGCGTGCTCTACCAGGGCGGCGCCGAACTGGCGTTCGAGAAGCCGAAGATCAGCCGCGATATGATCATCGTGATTCAAGGTCTCGTGGTCCTGTTCGCCGGCGCGCTCGAACACATGTTCCGCCGGCCCGTTGCGGTTCTGCTGGCGCGTCGCACGACGCAACCGCCGATCTGACGACCGCGCGCATGGAATTATTCGACACCTTCATCCAGATCTTCGGCTCCGGCATCAGGCTTGGCGTGCCGTTAATCCTCGCGTGTCTCGCGGGCCTCTGGTCAGAGCGCTCCGGCGTCGTCGACATCGGCCTTGAAGGCAAGATGCTGGTCGGCGCCTTCGCAGGCGCGGCGTTCGCTACCTTCACCGGCAGCGCTTGGATGGGGCTGCTCGCGGGCGTGGCTGCAACGGTCGTCGCCTCTCTCGTTCATGGCTACGCCTCGATCGATCAGCGCGCCAACCAGATCGTTTCGGGCACCGCGATCAACATGGTCGCCGACGGCCTGACGGCGTTGATCGGCAACGCCATCTGGTCGCAGGGCGGGCGCACGCCCGAACTGCCCGACACGGCGCTGTTCAACCCGATCACCCTTCCCTTCGCCGAAAGCTTCGGCGCCGTCCCGATCCTGGGCTCGATCTACCGCCATTTGATATCTGGCCACGACATCGTCACTTACGCCGCTTTCGCGCTGGTGCCGCTGACCTATTGGGCGCTGTACAGCACGCGTTTCGGTCTGCGCCTGCGCGCGGTTGGCGAGAATCCGGCGGCCGTCGATACGGCCGGCATTTCCGTGCGCGGATTGCGATACAGCGCGGTGATCATCTGCGGTGTGCTGGTCGGGCTATCCGGCGTCTATCTCTCGCTCGCGCAGGCTGCCTATTTTCAGCCGCATATGAGCGCCGGCAAGGGCTTCATTGCGCTCGCCGCGCTCGTCTTCGCCAAATGGCGGCCCTGGCCGGCGTTGGCGACATGCCTGCTGTTCGGCTTCCTCGATGCCTTGGCGACCCGCCTGCAGGGCGTCGAGCTTCCCGTGATCGGACCGGTTCCCGTGCAGGCGATCGAGGCCTTGCCCTACGTGCTGACCGTCGTGCTGCTCGCCGGCTTCATCGGCAAGGCGATCCCGCCGAGGGCCTCAGGAATTCCTTATGTCAAGGAGCGCTGAACCCCTCGCGGCCCTGTTCGCGGCGGCAAGAGCCGCCCAGGCCAACGCCTATGCGCCCTATTCGCGCTTCAAGGTCGGTGCCGCGCTCACGACGCCCGGCGGCGCGCTCTTCTCCGGCGGCAATGTCGAAAACGCCGCCTATCCGGAGGGGGTCTGCGCGGAGACGAGCGCGATCTCCGCCATGACGCTGGCGGGCGAGCGGCGCATTGTCGAGATCTGCGTCGTCGGCGACGGCGAAGCGCTCTGCACACCCTGCGGCGGCTGCCGGCAGCGCATCCGCGAATTCGCCGACGCCAGAACCATGATCCATGTCGCCGGGCCCGAGGGCGTACGCAAGACCTTCCAACTCGCAGATCTGCTGCCGGAATCCTTCGGGCCCGGGCATCTGCCGGCCTGAGGCAGGACGAGGGGAACGAGGAGCAACCCATGAACGAGAGCGTGGACGCCGCGGTCATGGCCCTCAGGGCGAAGGCCATCGACTCGCTTCCGCCGCTCGCGATTGTGCTCGGCTCCGGCCTCGGCCCTTTCGTGAACGAAGCGAGCGGCGCGATCGCAGTCTCCTATGCCGACATTCCCGGCTTTCCCGTGCCGAGCGTCGAAGGCCACGCCGGGCGGCTCGTCGTCGGGGCCGTCGAAGGCCGCAAGGTTGCGCTCTTTCAGGGACGCGGTCACTACTATGAGCGCGGCGCCGCCAACGCGATGCGGGTCGCGATCGAGACCTTCCGTCAGCTTGGCGGCGAGACGCTACTGCTGACGAACGCCGCCGGCGGCCTCAACAAAGAGTGGCGGCCCCCGGCGCTGGTCGCCATCCGCGACCATATCAACTTCGCCGGCGCCAATCCCTTGATCGGGTATTCGGGGCCGGACCGTTTCGTGCCGCTGACCCAGGCCTATGACGCAACGCTCATCGCCGAACTCCACGAGGCGGCGCGGGCGTCGGATATCGAGCTCTATGATGGCGTCTACATGTGGTTCTCGGGTCCGAGCTTCGAGACGCCGGCCGAGATCCGCGCCGCGCGCGTGCTGGGCGCCGACCTCGTCGGCATGTCGACAGTGCCGGAAGTCATTCTCGCCCGCCGCTCGGGCCTCCGCTGCGCCGCCGTCTCGGTCGTCACCAATTACGCCGCGGGCCTCGCGGGCGGCGACCCCAGCCACGAGGAGACGCAGGAAGTCGCGGCGAAGGCCTCCGACGCGTTCAAGCGCCTGCTGCGCGCCTTCATCCGCGGCTACGGGACCTAAGCGTCGATGAGCCTGCCGCAGGAGATCATCCGCGCCAAGCGCGACGGGCGAGCTTTGAGCGAGGCGGAAATCGCCGAATTCATCGCCGGGCTGACTAGCGGCGACGTCACCGAGGGGCAGGCCGCCGCCTTCGCGATGGCGGTGTTCTTTCGCGGCATGACGCTCGACGAGCGGGTCGCGCTGACCCGCGCGATGACGGGGTCGGGCGCGACCATCGACTGGCGCGAGGCGAATCTTTCCGGCCCGACCCTCGACAAGCATTCGACCGGAGGCGTCGGCGACAACGTGTCGCTCATGCTCGCCCCGATGCTCGCAGCGTGCGGCGCCTTTGTGCCGATGATCTCCGGGCGCGGCCTCGGGCACACCGGCGGCACGCTCGATAAGCTCGAATTCGATCCCGGGCTACGTGTCGCAACCCGATCTCGCGCTGTTCAGGCGCGTGGTGAAGGAGGCGGGCTGCGCAATCATCGGCCAGACGGCCGATCTCGCCCCCGCCGACCGGCGCCTCTACGCGATCCGCGACGTGACCGCGACGGTCGAGTTGGTCGCGCTCATCACCGCCTCGATCCTGTCGAAGAAGCTCGCCGCCGGGCTTCAGGGCCTCGTCATGGACGTGAAGACCGGCTCCGGCGCCTTCATGCCGACGCTCGACGCTTCGCGCGAGCTCGCGGAGAGTATTGCGACCGTGGCCAGCGGCGCTGGCCTGCCGACCGTCTCGCTCATCACCGACATGAACGAGCCGCTCGCCAGCGCCGCCGGCAACGCGGTCGAGATCCGCAACGCCGTCGATTACCTGACCGGCGCGAAACGCGACCCGCGTCTCCACCGCGTGACGCTGGCGCTCGGCGCCGAACTGCTGGCGCTCTCCGGACTCGCGAAGGACGTCGAGGTGGGGCGCGCGGCGCTGCAGCGCGCGCTCGATTCCGGCGCGGCGGCGGAACGCTTCGAGCGCATGGCAGCCGCGCTCGGCGGGCCGAAGGATTTTCTGAAGCACGCTTATGCAGTGCTGCCACGTGCGCCCATTCTCGTCGACGTCGTGTCGCAGGGCCGCGGATTCGTCGCCGCAATCGACGTGCGATCCGTCGGGCTCGCCGTGGTCGAGCTTGGCGGCGGGCGGGCGCGCGCCTCCGATACGATTGACCCGTCGGTCGGGCTCACCGAGCTCCAGCCGATCGGCGCAGAAGTCGGACCCGACGCGCCGCTGGCGCGGGTGCATGCGCGGACCGCCGACGAGGCTGAGGCCGCTGCGCGCCGCCTCCGCGCTGCTTATTTGCTAAGCGACGCGCCGCCCGCTCTCGCCGATCCAGTGGTCGCGCGCATCGCCGGTGCTCAATGAGCATCCTGTTCGCGGCGCCCGGCTGGAACGCCCCCTCTTGGCGCGCGCGGCTGGAAGCACTGCTGCCCTCGCATCAGGTCGCAATCCTCGGCGACCCGTTCGACTGCGCCGCGATCCGCTACGCGCTGAGCTGGGCCCATCCGCCGGGCGCGCTCAAGGACCTGCCGAACCTTAGCGTCATCTTCTCCCTCGGCGCCGGCGTCGATCATCTCTTCGCCGATCCCGCTTTGCCGGACCGCCCGATCGTGCGCGTCGTCGATGCGGACTTGCGCGACCGCATGAGCGAATGGGTCGTCATGCATGCGCTGATCCATCTGCGCCAGCTCAGGCGCTACGAGCGCCAGCAACGCGACCGCGTCTGGGCGGACGACGACCGCCAGCCGAAGGCCGGCGACATTCAAGTCGGCGTGCTGGGCCTGGGCGTGTTGGGCATGGACGCGGCGGCGAAGCTCAAGGCGCTCGGCTTCAAGGTCTCGGCATGGAGCGCGACGCCGAAATCCGCGCCCGGAATCGAATGCTTCAGCGACTCGGACGGCCTCGACGCCCTCCTCGCCCAGACCGACCTGCTCGTCGCCCTCCTGCCGCTGACGCGGGCGACGCGCGGCATGCTCAACGCCTCGCTGTTCACCAAGCTCAAGCAAGGCGGTCGGCTCGGCGGCCCGGTGCTTATCAATGCCGGACGCGGGGGCTTGCAGGTCGAAGCCGACATCCTTGCCGCGCTCGAACTCGGGCGTCCTCAAAGGCGCCTCACTGGACGTGTTCGAGCACGAGCCGCTGCCGCCGTCCTCGCGCTTATGGGCTCATCCCGCCGTCTATGTGAGCCCCCACAACGCCGCCATCTCCGCCCCCGCCGCCGTCGCCGCCGCCATCGCCCGCCAGATCGAGGCGTTCGAACGGGGCGAGCCGCTGCGGAATGTGGTGGATCCGAAGCGGGGATATTGACCGGTCCGCCGGCAAAGCGGGGCCAAGCCGAATTCCCTGCTAGCAGGGAGAAAACAGGCAGAATTGGGCGTCTCCAACTGCTTTTTGTTGAGAAAACACCGTTGATTCTAAGGTCTTACCAAAAAACGCGCGGTCGTGGAACAAGACATTAACAGGGAGATGATTCGCGGTTATCAGGGAGATAACAGGCGCAGTCTTCGGAAGACTTGGGAGTTTGCTTTGCACCAGCGCGAGTGGACGTTCCAGCCGCCGATTCCACCGCACTACGACCTGCGCCGGGCTCCATCGCGACGCCCGATCCATGGTCCTCGGCCACGCCTCCAGAGGGGCCTTCAAAAAAAACCTCTCCAGGCCCCCTTGCGCGCTCCAATGGTTCAAGATATATCTTTGTATGAGACATAACTTGATATGTCTTAAAAGGAACCAAAGGAGTAACACAATGTTCCATCGTCACTTTGACGATCATGTTCGACACGGCCATGGCGGCTTCGGCCGCGGGCCGTTCCATCGATGGCGCGAGCGGGGCGGCGGCATGGGCCGGCGCGAGGGGCGCATGTTCGACGCGGGCGAGCTTCGGCTCGTCATTCTCGCGCTGGTCGCCGAGAAGCCCCGGTACGGCTACGAGATCATCAAGGAGCTCGGCGAGCGGGTCGGGGGCGAGTATTCGCCGAGCCCCGGCGTCGTCTATCCGACGCTGACCATGCTCGAGGAGATGGGCTACGCCAGCGCCAGCCAGGATCAGGCGGGGCGCAAGCTCTATACGCTGACCCCCGAAGGCGAAAAGACGCTGGCCGAGAACAAGGCGCAGGTCGACGCGATCTTCGAGCGCTTCGGCGACCGCGACGAGGCTGGCGCCCGCGGCATGGGCTCGGTCCTCCGCGCGATGATGAACCTTCGCGCCGCGACCCGCCTGCGCCTGCGCGGCGGGCCCACGAGCCCCGAGCAGATCCAGGCGATCGTCGACGCGCTCGACACGGCGGCGAAAACGATCGAGCGGATCTGAACCTGCCGAATGGCCTCTTCCTGAGGAGCCGCGCAGCGGCGTCTCGAAGGACGAGGCCCAAGCCGCGGCGCCTCTTGGCCACGGCCGGTCAGGGATAGCGGGCGAGGCACTCGACTTCGAGCCGTCCATCGAGCGCCAAGCCGCTGCAGCCGAAGGCTGAGCGGGCTGGCAGGCGATCGGGCGCGAAATAGGTCACGTAGACCTTATTGAACTCGGCCCATTCCGACATGTCAGCGAGCATCACGGTGCATTTGACGACGTCGGCGAAGTCGAGCCCGCAGAACCGCAGCACGGCGCCGATATTCTCCATCGTCTGGCGCGCCTCACCGGCCATGCCGCCTTCGGCAAGCTTGAGCGTGCCGGGAAGGTTGCCGAGCGCGCCGGAGAGATAGAGCATGTCGCCGACACGGACGGCGGCGCTAAAAGGAAGGCCTAGCGCCTTCATCTCCGGCGTCTGGAAATATTGCATGATGTCCGCCCCTTTCCCGTAAGCCAAGCCGATGCGGCGCGCGTGACTTGAGCCGACAACCGTCTGGGCTATCCTCACGCCTTCGCAAAGGAAGCGCAACCATGCCCCAAGTCCGCGCCAACGGCATCGACTTCGCCTATGAGAGCCTCGGGCGCGACGGCGATCCCGCGATCCTGATGATCCATGGGTTCGCCACGCCGCTGACCGGCTGGCCGGATTCGCTCTGCGAGGGGCTCGTGGCCCGCGGGTTTCGGGTCGTCCGGTTCGACAATCGCGACATCGGGCGCTCTACCTTTTTGGCGCAGTTCGGCGTGCCGGACCTTGCAGCGATGATGACCAAGCTTGAGGCCGGCCGCACGCCGGTCGCGCCTTATTCCCTCGACGACATGGCGGCCGACGCGGCCG
Organism: uncultured Alphaproteobacteria bacterium; assembly: GCA_963721905.1. GTDB lineage: Bacteria > Pseudomonadota > Alphaproteobacteria > Rhizobiales > Beijerinckiaceae > Roseiarcus. Next base: position 119,736 of record CAVRMF010000011.1, on the reverse strand, counting down.
CCCTTCTCGACGCGCTCGGGATAAGCCGTGCGCATGTGGTCGGCGCGTCGATGGGCGGCATGATCGCGCAGCTCGTTGCGATCAACCATCCGGCGAAGACGAAGAGCCTCGTCTCCATCATGTCGACCACCGGACGGCCCGGCCTGCCGCGGGAAAGGCCGGAAGCGATGCAGGCCCTGATGGCCATGCCCGCGAGCCCGAGCCGGGAGGATCGCCTCGCGACCGCGCTCGCCGCGGTCAAGGCGATCGGCGGTCCCGGCTTTCCTGCGAGCGACGACGAGCGGCGCGCCTATCTCGGGCGCAGCATAGACTACACCCCCTACGATCCGCCCGCCGCGGCGCGCCAGATGGCGGCCGTCATCGCCGCGCCGCCGCGCAACGACCGGCTGAAGGCGCTGAAAATTCCGGCGCTCGTCATTCACGGCGCCGACGATCCCGTCATACTGGCGGCGCACGGGAAGGACACGGCGCAAAGCATCCCCGAGGCGGAGCTTCTGCTTGTGCCTGGCCTCGGCCACGACTTCACCGAGTCCGCGGCGGCGCTCTATCTCAGGGCGATCGGCGATTTTGCCGCCAAGGTCGAAGCGCGGGAGCGCGCTGTGGCGTAGTGTCCCGAAACCGATTGGGTGCGACGCGAAAACCGCGTCCTTCGAGACGCGGCCTGGCGGCCGCTCCTCAGGATGAGGATTTCTTTCAACAGGACCCACTGATGGCCTCATCCTGAGGAGCCGCGCAGCGGCATCTCGAAGGACGAGGCCAGCACTGCTGCTTTACGCACCGCGCGTCGTTCGCGTAACATCCTCCCCGAACCCGCCGCACGGGCGGCGCCAGCGAAAGGACGGCCCATGACCATCAACGTCGGCGAACGCCTGCCCAACGTCACGCTCCGCCAGGTGACGGCGGACGGCCCGAAGCCGATCGAGACGAAGGATTATTTCGCCGGCAGGACGGTCGTGCTGTTCGGCCTGCCGGGCGCCTTCACCCCGACCTGCCACAAGAACCACCTGCCGGGCTTCATCGTCAGCGAAGCCGCTTTCAAGGAAAAGGGCGTCGACAAGATCGCCATGACCTCGGTCAACGACCATCACGTCCTCTCGGCTTGGTCAGAGGCGACCGGCGCCAAGGACCATATCGATTTCCTCGCCGACGGCAGCGCCAATTTCGCCAAGGCGCTCGGCCTCGATCTCGATCTGTCGGCAGGCGGCCTGGGCCTGCGCTCAAAGCGTTATTCGATGCTCGTCGTCGATGGGGTCGTCAAGGAGCTCAACATCGAGCCGGAGACCGGCAAAGCCGACGTCTCGGGAGCCCAGCATCTCCTGGGGCAGATGAAGTAGGCCCAGCTCGCGGAAGCCCGCCTAACGCAAGATCTCGATCATCAGCACCCAGGCGTTGAGCACGACGGCGACGATGCAGGCGATGTCGCCGACGGCGAGCCAGGCGAGCCCGGCATGCGCGCCAGCCGTCACGAGCGCGGCGCCGACGACGAACATCAGGCCGAGGCCCGCGCTCGTTGCAAAGCGCACCATCCGCTCGACCGCCGTTACGTCCTTCCGCAGGCTCCAAGACCGTAACTGGATCACGATCGGCGCAAGGAGCATCACGAGGCCGGTCGCAAGGATCGCCGTTCCGATGAGCGCGGGGCTTTGATCGGGCACGAGGACCAAGCCTGTCGCGGTGATTGCGCCCACGGGCGCGATCAGCGCCTCGGCGGCCCGGCTCGGCAGCCACGGGTAGGCGAGAATGCGCGCGAGGTTGATCGAGATCGCCACGACGACGAAGCCGGTCAGCGCCGCAAGCGCGCCGAGCTCAGCCGTGAAGAAATTCGACCATTCGGGCGTAAGCGGCATGGCGGGAATTCGCGCGCCCAGCATCGACCGGCGCAGATGAGGTCGCCCTTCTCCCCTTGCGGGAGAAGGTGTCGCCGAAGGCGACGGATGAGGGGTTCGCGCCGCAAGGCGCGTGGCGCTTACGCGCCGGACCCCTCACCCCCAACCCCTCTCCCGCGATAGCCCGTCGAAAGACGGGCGTTCTTGCGAACGCCCTTTGGGGAGAGGGGAGAATCGCTAGCGCATGTTGCCCGTATGGCCGAGCGAATAGCGCCCCGGCTGCGGCCACACCGTGAGGCCGTGCGGCATGCCGCCGACGGGGATCGTCTTCACCGAGCCGTCGTCGGTGTTGAAGGCGTAGATGACGCCGTCGTAGCGGCCTGAGAGCCACAGCCATTTGCCGTCGGCGCTCAAATTTCCCATGTCGGGGCTTCCGCCTCCCGGAATCGTCCACGTCGCGATCACTTTGCGCGTTGCGAAGTCGAGCACCGAGACGCTGCCCTGGCCGTTCTTGACGCCGGCGATGTTGTGCGTGCCGCGATTGGAGACATAAAGCTTGGTTCCGTCGCGGCTCGGATAGAGGCCGTGCGCGCCGACGCCGGTCGGAATGAATCCGAGCTCCCCGAAAATATTGCCGTCGATGACGACGAGCCCGTCCCTCAACATGTCGGCGACGAAGAAGGCCGAGCCGTCAGGCGCGACGCGGATGTCCTGCGGGATATGGCCGGGCGACAGATAGAGCGTTTCGACGAGCGTGTGATGGACGAGATCGACCTTGGCGAGCGCGTTGTTGTACTCGCAGGTGAAGATCGCATAGGAGCCGTCGGGCGAGAAGTCGGCGTGGTTGATTCCCGAACATTTCGGCGTGTCGATGTAGCCTTGCAGCGCCATCGTGTGCGGATCGCGGAATTCGAGCCGCCGCATCGCCTCGGCGACCAGGATCGCCGACTTGCCGTCAGGGGTGAAATACATGTTGTAGGAATCGGGCACCTCGATCGCCTGGCCGAGCTTGCCGGTCTTCGGATCGATCGGCATCACATCGGCATGGCCGCCGCCATAGCTGATGTCGCCCGAGACCCAGAGCGTCTGCAGATCCCAGGACGGCACAATGTGCTCGGGGCTCGGAATGGCGTCGAGGCTCTCGATCACCTTGAAGGTTTCGGGGTCGATCACGTCGACCTTGCCGGTGGTGAGGTTGGGCGAATAGACGCGCGAAAGGTGTCCGGCGACCGCGGGGCTGAACATGCCCGCGCCCGCGCCGGCATAAACGTTCTTCGGATCGACCGGCGCAGGCATCGTCATGTTGGCCGGCGGCAGATCCATCGGCTTCTCGGGGCCGAGCTGGTAGGCGGCGAGCGCGATAAAATCGCCCTCGGTCCGGCCCTGCTCTGCGCCGCCATGGCAGAAGGGGCAGTGGGCGGCGTCCACGCAGAAAGTCTGAATGGTCAGCGACTGCGCGGTCTCGAGCGCGGAGTCAGACCCGACGATCGCCGATAGAGCCAAAGCGGATGCGCCGACAACGCCGCGCCAATGCATCAAACCGCCTCGCCGCCAAACCTCGCCGGCCGGAGCGGCCGGCGCCGTCGCCGCCCCTTCATGCGCCCTCGCCGATGACTGGACGATGAATGGACTGCCTATGATATTGGCGCCGCGTCATCAAATGGTTTCGTTCGCCGCCCTCCCCTGGGCCAATGGCGCCCGCTCACTCGATCGCCTATCTTCACGCCCATGACCCAGCCCCACCGTCCGGTCGGCCCCGGCGACCACGTCTTTCTCGTCGACGGCTCGTCCTTCATCTTCCGCGCCTATTACCAGTCGATCCGGCAGGATCAGAAATACAATTACCGTTCGGACCGCCTTCCGATCGGCGCCGTCCGGCTGTTTTCGACCAAGCTGCTGCAATTTGTCCGCGACGGCGCCGCCGGGATCAAGCCGACGCATCTCGCGATGATCTTTGACAAGACGGAGAACTCGTTTCGCCGCGATATGTACCCGGCTTACAAGAGCCAACGAAAGGACCCTCCCGACGATCTAGTCCCTCAGTTCCCGCTTATGCGCGCAACCGTGCGCGCCTTCGGTATGGTCCCGATCGAGCAGGGACGATACGAAGCGGACGACCTCATCGCGACCTATGCTCGTCAGGCGCGCGAGAGGGGCGCTGACGTGCTGATTATCTCCGCCGACAAGGACCTCATGCAGCTCATCGAGCCTGGCGTATCCATGTACGATCCGGCGTCGGGCGAAGCGGGCGCGAAAGGCTCTCGCGAGGAGCGGAAGATCGGCGCCGCCGAAGTGATGGACTATTTCGGCGTGGGACCCGACAAGGTGATCGACGTTCAGGCGCTGGCCGGCGATTCGACGGACAACGTTCCGGGCGCGCCCGGCATCGGCGTCAAGACGGCGGCGGAACTCATAAATGCTTACGGCGACCTCGAGACGTTGCTCGCCCGCGCCGGCGAGGTCAAGCAGCCGAAGCGCCGCGAAGCGCTGACCAGTCCGGAAAACGTCGACCGCATCCGGATTTCGAAGCGACTGGTGACGCTCGACCGCGACGTCGCCGTCGAGACGCAGCTCGACGAGCTCGCCCTGCCGAAGCTCGACGGCAAGGAGCTCGTCGCCTTCTTCAAGGCGATGGAGCTCACCACGATCACCCGCCGGGTCGGCGAAATCTGCGCTGTCGACATCTCGGCGATCGAGCCCGACCCGCGCTTCGTCGGCCCGGCCGGGTGGCAGGGCCGCGAAGGCGAGGCGGCGCTGGCGCGGGAGCAGGAGGCGGCGGCCGCGTCGCCTTCGCCTTCCCCTGCTGCGCCGTCCGCTGCGCCCGGCGCGGCAACGCCTGCGGATCTCGTGCGGACGCGAGCGAGCGAAGCAAAGGCGCCCATCGACCGGACGGCGTACAAGACGATGCGAACCCTCGATGAGCTTCGCGCCTGGATCGTCCGCGCTCACGACGCCGGCCATGTCGCTTTCGATGCGCAGACATCTTCGTTTGACCCGTTGCAGGCTGACCTTATCGGCGTTTCGCTGGCGATCGCTCCCGGGGAAGCCTGCTACGTTCCGATCGGCCATCGCATAGGCGCGGACGACCTCTTCGACGGCGGCGGCCTCGTGCCGGATCAGATCCGCGAGGAGGACGCGATTGGCCTCTTAAAGCCGCTGATCGAGGCGCCCGGCGTCCTCAAGGTCGGCCACGACGTGAAGTTCGGCGTGCAGGTGTTCGCGCACCGCGGCGTGACCGTCGCGCCGGTCGACGACACGATGCTCATTTCCTATGCGCTCGACGGAGGTCTGGCGGGCGTCCACGGCATGGACGAACTGGCGGAGAAATGTCTTGGCCACAAGCCGATCGGGCTCAGCGAAGTGGCGGGGTCGGGCCGCAACTTTGTCGGTTTTGCGCGCGTCGCGCTCGACAAGGCGACGGAATATGCGGCCGAGAACGCCGATGTGATCATGCGCCTCTGGCGTGCGTTGAAGCCGCGCCTCGCCGCCGAGCAGGTGGCGACGGTCTACGAGACGCTCGAGCGGCCGCTCGTCCCCGTGCTGGCGCGGATGGAGCGGCGCGGCGTCGCCATCGACCGAAATATGTTGTCGAGGCTCGCCGGCGATTTCTCCCAGACCATGGCGCGGCTCGAGGACGAGATCGCGAAAATGGTCGGCGCGCCGTTCAATCCCGGCTCGCCAAAGCAGCTCGGCGACATTCTGTTCGGCAAGATGGGGCTGCCCGGCGGTAAACGGACGGCGACCGGCGCGTGGTCGACGACGGCCAGCGTGCTCGAAGACCTCGCCGAAGAGGGCCACGAATTGCCGGCGCGGATTCTCGAATGGCGCCAGGTCGCGAAACTCAAATCGACCTATGCCGACGCGCTGCCGGGCTTCGTCAATCGCTCGACCGGCCGGGTGCATACGTCTTACGCACTCGGCGCCACGACGACCGGGCGGCTGTCGTCATCGGAGCCCAATCTGCAGAATATCCCGGTCCGCACTGAGGAAGGCCGCAAGATCCGCCGCGCTTTCGTGGCTCCGCCCGGCCACAAGCTGATCTCGGCCGACTACAGCCAGATCGAGCTCCGCCTTCTCGCCCATGTCGCCGACATTCCGGCGCTGAAAAAAGCCTTCGCGGAAAAGCTCGACATTCACGCCATGACGGCGTCCGAAATGTTCGGCGTTCCGATCGCGGGCATGCCGGGCGAGATCCGGCGCCGCGCCAAGGCGATCAACTTCGGCATCATCTACGGCATCTCGGCCTTCGGCCTCGCCAACCAGCTCGGCATCCCGCGCGAGGAGGCGGGCGACTATATCCGAAAATATTTCGAGCGCTTTCCGGGCATCCGCGCCTACATGGACGCAACCAAGTCGACGGCGCGCGCCAAGGGCTATGTGACGACGATCTTCGGCCGCAAGTGCCACTATCCGCGCATCAACGCCTCCAATGTTTCCGAGCGCGCCTTCAACGAGCGCGCGGCGATCAACGCGCCGCTCCAGGGTTCGGCCGCCGACATTATCCGCCGCGCCATGGCGCGCATCGACGATGCGCTGGCGCGCGCCGGCTTGAGCGCACGGATGCTCCTCACGGTGCATGACGAACTCGTGTTCGAGGCGCCCGACGAGGAGGTCGAGGCGACGCTGCCGGTGGTGGCGAAGGTGATGGTCGATGCGCCGGAGCCGGCGGTCCGGCTGCATGTCCCGCTGCAGGTCGAGGCGCGCGCCGCCCAGAACTGGGAGGAGGCGCATTAGCGTGTCGAGACGTCTCTGTTCCTTCACCCGTCGTTGCGAGGGAAGCAGAGCTATTCAGGGCAACAGTCGCCCTACGGCCTCTGGATTGCATCGTCGCTTGCGCTCCTCGCGATGACGACTTTGTCATGATGACGATCCCGGAGCGATACCGCGCGCTCGTCCACGATCACCGCTTTGAATACGACCCCGCCCAGGCGCGCCTTGCCGACAGGCTCGAGGCGCTGCGCGTCAGGCTCAACGGCTATCGCGCGGAGGATTCGCGGACTAACGCCTTTGCCCGGTTCATTGGCCTGAAGCCGGTCGAGGCGCCGCGCGGGCTTTACGTCTACGGCGCGGTCGGGCGCGGCAAGACGATGCTGATGGACCTCTTCTTCAACGCCATCGACCTCGACGCCAAGCGGCGCGCGCATTTCCACGGCTTCATGGCCGACGTGCACGCCCGCCTGCATCGATGGAGGCAAGCGCGCAAGAGGGGCGAGGTCGAGGGCGAAGACCCGATCGCTCCGGTCGCCGCCGAGCTCGCGCGGGAGGCCTCGCTCCTCTGCTTCGACGAGTTCGCGGTGCGCGACATCGCCGACGCGATGATCCTGGGCAGACTGTTCACGGCGCTGTTCGAGGCCGGCGTCGTCGTCGTCGCCACATCGAACGTGGCGCCGGACTATCTCTACAAGGACGGGCTCAATCGCGCGCTCTTCCTGCCGTTCTTGGCGCTCCTGCGCGAGCGTCTCGACATCGTCCAACTCGACGCGCGGACCGACTACCGGCTGGAAAAGCTGGTCCGCGCGCCGGTCTATTATACGCCGCTCGGGCCCAAGGCCGACGGCGCGCTCGACGCCGCGTTCCTCGCGCTGACCGGCCGTGAGCGCGGCGAGCCGGTCGAAATTGAACTGCTCGGCCGCCGTCTCGACGTGCCGCAGGCGGCCGGCGGCGTTGCGCGGTTCGACTTCGATCAGCTCTGCCGGCGCCCCTCGGCTCGGCCGACTATCTCGAAATCGCCGACAAATTCCACACCCTGCTTATCGATCGCATCCCGGTCATGTCCGTAAGCGAACGCAACGAGGCCAGGCGCTTCATCACTCTCGTCGACGCGCTCTACGACATGCGGGTGAAGCTCGTCGTGTCGGCGGCCGCCGAGCCTGAGGGGCTGTTCACCGGCGCCGACGGCGCAGAAGCGTTCGAATTCGCGCGCGCCGCCTCGCGCCTCTTCGAGATGCGCTCGGCCGACTATCTCGCGCTGCCGCACGGCCGCGAGACCGGATCGCAGTCGGGCGATCTCGGCGGCATCGCCGAGACCTGAATGCCGACCGTCGAAGACGGCGCTCCTGGACGAGGTCATTGCGAGCGTGCTGAGGCCGCTTGAAGCCCGCTTGCGCGAGGCCGCAGACGGCGCCGATCCGGCGCACGACAAGCTCGAACGCATGCTGATCGCCATTCACCGCGACTATCGCGGCAAGCTCGACGACGATCCGGCGCTGTTCGATCTCCTGATCGAGGCGCTCGTCAAGGACCGATCGAGCGCGCGCAAACACCGCGCGCGGGTGCAGTCGGAGATCCAAAGGGTGCTGGAGGAAGGCGTCTCTTCGGGCGCCTTCGCGATGACCGACCGGCGACGCGCGACGTCGCTGATCTTCGACGGGGCCCATCGGTTCATCCATCCGGTGGCGCTGCGGCTCGACAGCGACGCCTCGGCGAGCGCCGTCGCCAGCTGTTTCGAGGCGGTGCTGGCCATGACCTTGAGGGCTTTGAGAACGGGGCGGGTTTGATCGGCTCAAGCCAGCCCCGCGTATCCCATCGCCGCCGCGTCGCGCTCGATCTTAAGGATCCGCTCGTAGTCGGCAGGCGTCGTCAAACGCGCGCCCTTGAGACCGAGCGCGGCGCGCGCGTCGGCGAGATCGGGATCCGCCAAAACGTCGAACAGCGCTTCGCGCGCCGATACGAGCGTCGCCTCCGGCAGGTGGGCGCTCATGATGAAGGGCAGGCCGGGCGAGAGCGGGCTCTCGGCGATGACCATGACGCTCTCGACGAGGCCGGGGCGGAGCCGTTTCATCAGCGCGAAGCTGACGCAGTCGATGGCGGCGAGGTCGGCGCGTCCGCCGGCGACCGCTTCGAGGCTCGCTCGATGCGAGCCCGTTGTGACCACCGCACCGAAGAACGCGCGCCTCTCCGCGATCGACGCGATCGTCGCGCGAAACAGATTCATGCCGCTGTTGCTGTCGGGGGCGTTGATTGCGGCGACGCCGCCGCGAAAGGCCGCGAGCCTCGTGCGAGGGTCGCGCGCTCTTCGCACCAGAAAGCTTCGATGGTCTATGCCCTCGCAGCCAGGAAACGCATATTCCGGCGTCGCGATCAGTCTCACGTCGTCCCGCAGGTCCCTCACATAGGGATAGCCGCAGGTCTGGCCGAAAACGAGGCTTGGGCTCCGCCATTGCGCGTCGAGATCGCCGCCGCGCGTCAGCTTTGCGGGCGCTGGAAAGCCTCGCTGGCGCAAGGACGCGGCGATCGCCGCCCAAATCGCGTCGTTCGCCGCCGCTGTCCCCTGATCGTCGTACATCGGCAGCGCCGCGATCAGGGCGCCGGCGATCATGCCTCGAGGCGGCCCCATTCCGGGTGGAGCGGGCTGTCGTGAGACTTGAGAAGGTATCGCCGCGCGACCTCCAGGTAGGAGTTGTAGACGAGGCCGCCGTTGTGTTCGATGAGGACCGCCCGGTTGAGACGGTAGAAGGTGGGAATCTGATACCACGGCAGTCCGCCGCGCAGGTGGTGGGCTGCGTGCAGATTGTTGAACAGGAAGAGCGGCCCGAGAATCTTCGCGTTCTCGACGATCGCGGTGCGTTCGTTCGACTGCGGCGATGCCCGGTGCTCGGCGAAGGAGCGCACCATCGCCAGGCTCATGCCAGGATAGACGAAAGCGGCGACATAGATCCAGAACGGCATGCCGCAGACGCCGATTGTCCAGACTAGCACCGGCGCGCACTGAAGGAGATGCCAAAGAAGAACGGTCCGCGCGCCGGGCTTGGCGCGCCAGGCGTCGTGGAGCTCGCGGCCGACGCCGCGCGCTATCAACCAGGCGGGACCGAGGACCATCCGTCCGAGCAGGGTCGACTGCGCCCGCGCCAGTGCCCGGCCGACGGGGCCGAGGTTTGTCCAGCCCGCCATAGTCCAATAATAGCTTTCCGGATCTTCGAAGGGATCGGTCAGGTTTGCGTCCTGATGATGGCGGAGATGGGTCGACCGATAGGTGGAGAACGGCAGCCACAACGAGAGTGGCCAAACGCCAATCGCCTTGTTGACGACGCGGTTCGGCGTCGGATGACCGTGGATCACCTCATGCTGAAGGTTCATCTGCCAGGCGATGGTCCAGGCGCCAAGCGCCGCCAGCGCCCACCAAGGCAAGTGCCGCCAGAAAAAGGTCGTCCCGAACCACAACCCATAAATGATGATCGCAAGTGCGATTGTCGGCCACTCGATCCGCCGACCAACCGGCGGAACCTCCACGATATCCACCCCCGTCTCCCAGCGTTCGAGGGGGTTATTCTCCGCCGCCGCCCTCGAATCACCCTACAAGACCACTCTTTCGAGAAATCGGCAATACGACAGAATGGCGGCGGGTAGACATATTTTCTTGCCGCAATGTAAACATCCGTTGCGCATTCAGGCTGGGCGCGCCTCGCCCTGGGCCGCCTCGAGCGCCCCGGCCTCGAGCTCGCAATAGAGCAGGCGGGCGGGATCGACGGGACCAGGCAGGACAATGCGGCCGGCCGGAACGCGTCGGAACCCCACCCGGGCGTAATAGGGCTCGTCGCCAACTAGAATGACGAGCTTGCAGCCCTGCGCTTTTGCCGCCTCGAGCGACCGGGCCACCAAGGCCTCGCCGATGCCCTGGCTGCGAAACACCGGCTCGACGATCAGCGGGCCGAGTAGGAGCGCCTTTGCCTTGCCGATGACGATCGGCGTCATAGCGATGGCGCCGACCATGAGTGTGCCGACGCGCGCGACGAAACTCAGCGACGGATCGGGATCGGCCCGCTCGCGGATGCGGTAGGCGGTGCGGGCGAAGCGTCCGGGCCCGAACACCCGCTCGTTGAGATGTTCGATCGCTTCAGCGTCGTCGGGCGTCTCGGATTCGAGGACGAGAGGAAGGTCGGACATCTCGCGGCTCTAGCATGCGCGCCGCGCGGGCGGAAACGCTTTAGGCGCCGAGAGGATTGGGATCGCGCCAGGCGCGCTCGAACGGCAGCCGCCAGGCGTGAGGCGCGACCAATTGGTAGATCGACTGCGGGCCCCAGGAGCCGGGCGAGTAGCTCCGGACTGCCGGCGGGCTGTTGAGGAGCCGGGTCGAAACGTCCCACAGCCGTTCGATGCCGTCGGCGCTGGTGAAGAGCGTGTGGTCGCCGCGCATGGCGTCCAGGATCAGGCGCTCGTAGGCCTCGAGCACGTCCCCGCCGAGACCGGTCTCGTGCATCGCGAACTGAAGGCTCTGCTTCAGAAGCCGCATACCGGGGCCCGGCCGCTTGCCGTAAAAGGACAGGGACACTTTCGACTGGTCGGCGAGGTCGAAAGTGAGGTGGTCGGGACCCTGGGTGCTAATGCCGGAATCCTCGGGGAACATGCTGCGCGGCGGCTCGCGGAAAGCGATCGAGATGATGCGCTGGCCCTCGGCCATGCGCTTGCCCGTGCGAAGGTAGAACGGGACGCCCGCCCACCGCCAATTGTCGATCCGGCACTTGAGCGCGATGAAAGTCTCGGTGTCGGATTCCGGGTCGACGCCCTTTTCCTTGCGATAGCCGATAAACTGGCCGCGCACGACTTCAGTCGGATCGATCGGCATCAGGGAGCGGAACACTTTGTTCTTTTCTTCGCTGATTGGTCTAGGCGCCAGCGAGGTCGGCGGCTCCATCGCCATGAAGGCGAGGATCTGAAAGAGGTGGGTGACAACCATGTCGCGATAAGCGCCGGTCTGCTCGTAAAAAGCGATGCGATTGCCGATGTCCAGCGACTCGGGCACGTCGATCTGGACATGGTCGATGAAATTGCGATTCCAGATCGGCTCGAAGAGGCCATTGGCGAAGCGGAAGGCAAGAATATTTTGCGCCGGCTCCTTGCCGAGGAAATGGTCAATGCGGAAGATCTGGTCTTCGCCGAAGACGGCGTGCAGCTTTGCATTGAGCGCGATCGCGCTTTCGAGATCCGTGCCGAACGGCTTCTCCATGATGACGCGCGAGCCCTTGGCGAGGCCGGCTTCGTCGAGCATGCGGACCGCGGACAGCGCGGCGTTCGGCGGCACGCTGAGGTAATGAACCAGCTTGCTTTCCCCATTGCAGGCCAGAGCTGCTTTATCCACCGACGCCTTGAGCGCGCCGGCGCCGGCTAACATCGGCACGTAGTCGAGCGCCGCCTCAAAGCCCTCCCAGCCTTGCATGCTCGGACTGCGGTTGTGATTCCGTTCGATCGCCTGCCGGGCGAGCGCCCGAAACGCTTCGACGTCGAAGTCTTCGAGCGAAACGCCGATGATGAATAAATTAGGCAGAAATCCCGCCGCTGAGAGATGAAAGAGACCCGGAAGCAGCTTGCGCTGCGAAAGATCGCCCGTCGCGCCGAACAGGACCACAATTTGCGGCAACCGGGGAGCTACTCCCGGGGGGATCTTCGGCATCGCTCATTCTCCCGCTTTTTCGGCCCTTGCCTAGCAAGCAATGTGCCGCACACATCGTGACAGTCATGCGACAGGTTGGAGATTGCGGCAAGGCGCGGTCGCGCCAGGCGCTTGCTCTTCTAGCAATCAAATCTCGCGCTTGGCTCCCGCGCAGGAGTTGGGGGACAGCTGTCGTTCAGGGCGAAGAGGGCGCCGCGCTGAAGCTCGATCTCCCCTGCGAGGACTGTACCAAATCCGCGACCCAATCGGCCGATTTGCCAGGCTTGCGGCGCCTGTTACGGCCCACTCAACGTCCCTGCGAGACTTTGGATCGATTCGCTCACGTCCCGCCCGACTTTGTCTGGCCCAAAATCAAGTTCGTTCCCGCTCCGCGAGAATTTTGGCGCGAATTTCCTTTTTGAGGACTTTGCCGACCTTCGAGCGCGGCAGTTCGGGCCAGATGTCGACTTGCTTCGGCGCCTTGACGCTGCCGATGCGCCCCTTGACGAAGCCTATAAGCTCTTCGGCGGTCAACGCGCGGCCAGTGTGGAGCTGCACGACGGCGGCGACCCTCTCGCCCCATTTTGAGTCGGGCAGTCCAAATACGGCGCTGTCCATCACGTCCGGGTGCTGCAACAGCGCCTGTTCGACCTCGATCGAATAGACGTTGAAGCCACCGGTGATGATCATGTCTTTGGCGCGGTCCACGATATAGAGAAAGTTCTCCTGATCGAGATAACCGATGTCGCCGGTGTGATGCCAATTGAAGCGCGAGACCTCGGCGGTCGCCTGGGCGTTCTTGTAGTAGCCCTCCATCACCAGCGATCCCCGGACGACGATCTCGCCGCGCCCTCCGGTCGGCAGAAGCCTGCCATCGTCGTCCATCACGCCGACCTGCGTCAGGGGCGTTGGTCTTCCCGCCGAGGCGAGACGCTCCCGCGCGATCGTTCTATCGGGCTTGAAATGATCTTTCGGGGCCATTGTCGAGATCATCATCGGCGCTTCGGTCTGACCGAACAACTGCGCCATGACGGGCCCGATCTTGTCGATCGCCTCTTCCAACCTCGCCGCCGAAATCGGCGCGGCGCCGTACCAGAAGCACTGGAGCGAGCTTCGATCGGTCCCGGCGAGTTTCGGATGCTCCAGGAGCATGTAGATCAAGGTCGGCGGCAAGAACGTGTGGGTGACGCGGCTCCGCTCGATAAGGTCGAGAAACTCGGTGAGATCCGCCTTGGGCATGATGACGATCCGGCCGCCCATCGCCAGAACTGGGAAACACAAGACGCCGGCCGCGTGAGTCAACGGCGCGAGCGCAAGATAAACGGGTCGGCCATCGAACGGATAGCTCATCAGCGTCAAAGCGGACATTGTCTCGAGATTGCGCCCTGAAAGCATCACGCCTTTGGGCTGACCGGTGGTGCCGCCGGTGCCGGCGATCATCGCGATATCGTCCACCGTCGCAATCTCAGTCGGCTCGTCGTCGACGCCGTCGAGCCACGCATCGAGCGAGAGCGCATAGGGCGTCGGCTTGTCGAGGCAGACAAGAAGCGAAAGCTTGGGCAGGCCGGCGCGCATCTCATCCACGAGCGACGCGTAAGCGCTATGGAATATTAGGCTCGTGCAGTCGAAGGCGTCGAGGATGAAGCGGTTTTCGGCCGCCTCATTGCGCGGGTTGATCGGACACCAGACGGCGCCGGCGCGCGAGATGCTGAAGACGCAGGCGAAAGCCATGGGGTCATTACTCGACAGGATCGCCACCTTGTCGCCGGGCTTGACGCCGGAACGAGCAAGCGCCCGGGCGACGCGCCAAGTGAGGCGCTGCACGTCGCCGTAGGACATGTCCTCTTCGCCCATGGTTAGGCAGGGCGCGGCGGCGCCCAGCGTGGCGCCCTTGTCCAGATAGTCGATCAACCGCATGGCGCTCTCCGCGCGTGGCGCTTAAAGGGCGGCCGAGGCGCCCCAAGGCTCGGCTCGCATCTAGTGATGCGCGGTGACAACCGGGTCCATGACGAGCCCGAAGCTCTTCAGCACGCCGAGCAGCTCACGATGCCCGAAGGCTTGGCAGGCCGAGGCGAAACCCGCCTTCTTCGGGGGAGACTGCAGCAGGGAATAGGCGGCATGGGCCTGCAGGAGGCCGGTCTGTTTGTAGTTGCTGACGCCGTGGATCACGCAATGGATGCGCGCCAGCGGGCCGGAAGCATAAACCGAGTCGAGCGAAACGTTGACGCGAGGGTTTTCGCGCGGCGGCATCCCTGCTTGAATCGAAGCCGCGATATTGGCGAGCGCCGCCTGCTGCTGGTCGGGAGGCAGCGGCTTGATCTGCTCCTCGAACATCTTCTGCGTCGCCACGAAGCCCTCCATGACTTCGCGCGCGAACACCCCGCCGAGAGCCTTGCAATTGGCCACCCGCGGGTCGTCCTTGAACCAGACGGGATGCGACGTGCCGGCCCAGGGCGTCACCAGTGCATGGACGTGCTGTCCCGGAACATTCACGTCGAAATGTGTGTTCTGCGCCCATTCGACATATTTGTTCTGCTCCAGATAGTACCACTTGGCCTGCAGGATCGCGAAAATGGTCTGCGTCGAGGCGTAAGTCGGAAAGCCTTTCCAGAGCACGAGAATGTCGAGCGTATCGACGCCAGGCGTCTCCAGACAGATGTTGGCGGCGATTTCGCCGGTCGTGTACATCTGCGCCACGCCGGGCGAGAGCAGGAGGCCCTTGGCGGCGAACTTCGCTCCCCAGCGGGTCTTCGCGTCGAGCACCCAATCCTGCTCTCCCGTGGTGTCCGTGTAGTGGCAGCCGGCGGCGAGGCACGCCTCTGCGACCTCGGGGCCGTACTTGCTGAACGGGCCAACCATGTTGCTGACGACCTTAGCGCCGTCGAACAATCCGGCCAGCGCCTTGACGCTGTGTTCGACCGTCGCAACTTCGTAGTCCGCGGTTTCAATCCCGGGGATCTTGTCCATGACTGCCTGCACCCGCGCGCGATCGCGGCCGGCAGCGATGAACGGCACATGCAACTCACGCAAATATTCGCAAACGAGGCGACCCGTGTAGCCGGACGCGCCGTAGACGATGACAGGTTTCTTGTCGGTCATGATTTCAAATCCTTCGCTGGTTGCTTCCCCGCGCGGCCATCAGGGCTGGCGGTCACATTCCCATTCCGCCGTCGACTGGCAGGCCCGCGCCGGTGATGAACCGGGCCGCGTCCGAAGCGAGGAAGACCACGGCGTCCGCCATGTCGCTGACCTCGCCGAGCCTGGCGAGCGGCGTCTCCCCGATCACGCCGCCAACGGCGGCTTCCACGCTCGGGAAAAGGCCGGCCGCTACGACGTCGTTCGCCAGTTGCATGCCCATGTCGGTCGGAACGAGGCCCGGATAGATGCAGTTGACGCGGACTCCGTAGCCGAGCTTGCCCGACTCCATCGCGCCGACCCGGGTCAGCCGGTCAACGCCCGACTTGGTTGCGGAATAGCCCGCGATGCCCGGGAACGCGATGGTCGCCGCCACGGAGGCAATGTTGACGACTGCGCCGCCCTTGCCGGCGGCCCCGTCCGGTTTCATGGCGCGAAACGCGTGCTTCATGCCAAGGGCTGTCCCTACAACATTGACCTCGCACATTCGGCGAAGATCGCCCGCCTCGACGTTGATCACCAGCGACGTGATCTCGACGCCGGCGTTGTTCACGAGGATGTCGAAGCCACCCAGTTCCGCGATCGTCTTCGAGACCGCCGCCACCCAACTCGCGTCGTCGGTTACGTCAAGCGCGACGAAGCCGGCCTTGGCGCCGGTGGCGGCAATGGTTTTTGCGGTATCTCTGCCGACATCGGACAAGACGTCGCCAATCATCACCGCAGCGCCGGCCTTCGACAGCGCCGCCGCCATGCCAGCGCCAAGACCGCGCGCGCCGCCGGTGACCAATGCTTTTCGGCCGGCGAGATCAAAATTGCTCATTGAACAATTCCTCCAGGAGTGAGTGAATGGACCTTGCCGCCCATGCGCTCCTCACGAGCGGTCGGCGGTCATTGCACGTTTGGGAGGAGGCGCGAGCGCAGACCACGGCCTCGCCGAAATCGCCAGAGCAGCGCATCGAATCGATGCCGTCCGCATGGGGCGCCTCCCTTTCGCGATCGTCTCTCTTACGGAGACGCGTCATTGGGACGAAATATTTTGACAAGTGTCAAGCTTTTCTTATACGGTTGTCAAAATATTTTCGGCGACCGTCGTGTTTCGCGCCCGTGACCTCGCTCAGTCGCAGGACGAGAGAGTTCCGTTCGGGGTTTGCGAGGCGCAGCACTGAAGGCGAAGTCTTTTGATCTCCACCGTCTGCGTGCTATCGCTCGAATGGATCGTGCGCGGTTCACCGCAAGGCGAGAGCGAATTTGCAGAAGGTGACAAAACTCGACAGAATTCCGCGCCAGCGGGTGGACAAGTTCGCCGAGCGCCGGGCGGAGCTCGCCGAGGCGGCGTTGCAGACCCTTGCGGAATTGGGCTATGCGCGCACCAGCCTGCGCGAGATCGCGCAGAATTCCGAGTTCACGCATGGGGTTCTACATTATTATTTTCGTGACAAGGTCGATCTGATCCTCTGCAGCGTGCGCCAATACAAGGCGCGATGCGTGACCCGTTACGATCAGGTCACCGCCGACGCGCGGACGTACGAAGACTTGATGACGGGCTTTCTCGCGGCGCTCGCGCAGACGATGCGCGACGAAGCGCATATGCATCGCCTCTGGTACGACATCCGCTCGCAGACGCTGTTCGAGGCAGCGTTCCGCGCCGACGTCGCGGAACTGGACAAGAGCCTCGAGGACATGATCTGGCGCATCGTCCGCCGCTTCGCGGAATTGACGGGAGAGCCGCAGAACATGCCGCCCCGGGTCATCTACGCGATGATCGACGGGCTGTTTCAGCAATGCCTGCTCAAGCATCTGTCCGGGGATGCTGACGCAATCGGCCAGATGCAGGAAGACGTCGGGCTGGTGCTTTCGAAGATTACGAAAAATCCATCCGCATCGGCTTGAGTCACTGCACCGCCTGGCCGAAGGGCGAAGGAACGCCGACGCGGATGAGCCGGGAGAACTCCGGCGATTGATCGGCCGCCTTCGCCTGGGCGTTGATACGCGCGCGCTGCATCAGTTCGCTGAGGGGCATCGTCGTGACCACCACCCGATGGTCGTAAAGGTAGCCGGGGAGAAAGCCATTGACGACGAGCCGCCAGTCGAAGGGGAACATTCCGCCAGCCGCGCGCATGATCTTGAAGACAACCGTCGCACAATTGGCGGTGATCGAATTGTAGAACTTCGGCTGCTTGGCCAGCGCGGTCGCCTCCAGGACGTATTGGGTGAGGAGGACGCGCGCCTGCTCGGGGGGCGTGTTGAGCCGATAGAGCCGCACATCCTCGCCGCGAACGTTCGAGCGCAGGCGGACCGAATCGCGTTCGGTTGTGGCAAGATAGATGAGCGTGTGGGATTTGAACGCGTCGGCGACCGGCGAGAATTCGCTGTTTCTCTCGCGGCGAACCTCGACCGACCAGGCGATGTGGTCTCCGTCATCAAACCCGAAACTCATGATGACGTGCGCCATTTCCGGTCCCGCCCAATAGGCGAGGAAGAGGTCGAGCGTTTTGAGTTTGGAAAGATCGTAGGAACGCTTCGACCATCGCTCGGTGAAGTCATCATCGGTGCGCCAGTCGAAATCGCGCACCTCGGACAGCGTCAGGATGTCGCCCTCGAGCCTCCCTGTCGTTTGCCGCGCGACGTCGGGCGCCCAATCGCCGTCGGCCGGCGGCTCGATCGTGGCCCACCACACGATGACCGCGCCGAAAGCCAGAACATAGACCCCGAGCGCGACCCAGCGGCCACGCCTGAACAGCGCCAGCACGGTGACAAGGCCGACAACGACGAAGACGCCCGCGGCGGCACCTCTCGCCCATTCGGGCGCCGGGAGCCGGAACCAGAGCGCCATCGCGGCCCAGGCCGTCAGGGGCGTAATGACCAGCAGCGATATCAGAAGCCAGAGAGCCGCCGAAGCGATACGCCCCACGTCCACATCCCGCGCCTTGTCGACGCGTCCCGATCGAACGGCCAACTCCTTACTATCGGCGACGACAGTACGGGCTCGTCGCGTTCGCGGAAAGCGGACGAAGCAGAATTGTCTAGAAGCGTTCGTCTTTGCGCTCGGAACCGAGCCGCCGCCTTGCCGACGGCTCGTTGTGAGATATCGATCAGGCGGTTGGCTTGATCTCTGTCGCGTTCATCGCCTTGCCCGCCTGGGTGTACGTCACGGTGACTTTCTCACCCTTTGTCAATCCAGTGAGGCTCGCGCTCTTGGGGACATTGAAAGTCGAGCCATCGCTAAGTTTGATTTGATCGGTGGAACGATCAATCGACTGGATCGTGCCGGTCCTATTCGAGTTCATGCTCGCCGCTGAGGCCGAGGTTGCGCCGAAGGCGGCGACGGCCGCGAGGGCGATGAGGGCTTTGTGCATCGTTTGCTCCATGCTTCGAAGCCCGCCCGTTGCACGGCAAGGAACCACAGACGCATGGCCCTTCGATGGCTGGAAGGGTTAAAGTTTGTTAAGGAGCCACGGCTCTGGCCCTTCGGGGATCGACCATGTCAGGCGTGAGCGGGTTCGCCCTGAAAAGCTTCCGTCGCGCTCAAGCCGCGATCTTCTCTTTCAGCAGGCCAAGCCGCATGAGGCTTTCGGCGGTCGCGACCAACGCGTCCTCGCGCGAACGCGGCGCCCAGCCGAGCAGGCGGCGCGCCTTTTCGCTGGTTGCGTTCTTGGCCTTGCCCAGTTCCGGGGTGATTTGCCGAACGGCCGGGTCGGCAAGCGAGGCCACCCGCACCAGCCAGTTTGGCAGTTCGCGGGTCGGCACGCGCCGCGCTGCCACGCCCAAACGCGACTTCAGAGTCAACGCGATCTCGCGGAAGGTCATGAAGTCGCCGGCCGTGGCCAAAAACCGCTGGCCTTTGGCTCGCGGGTCGGTCATCGCGCGAAGATGCAAGTCGGCGACATCGCGCACGTCAACGACGCCGAACGCCATTTGCGGCAGACCAGGCAACGCGCCGTCCATCAGGCGCTGGACAACAAGGATCGAGGTGGAGGTGTCGGGCCCAAGAACGGGTCCAAACACGCCGACCGGATTGACGACAGAGAGTTCGGGGCCGCCTTCCTGAGCGACGAAATCCCAGGCCGCGCGCTCGGCGAGCGTCTTCGATTTGGCATAGGGCGCGACGTCGTCGCCCGAAACGTCGGTCCAGTCTCTTTCGTCGAACGGGGCCGCCTGTGGCTTGTGGCCATAGCCGATCGCGGCAAAGGACGAGGTTAGCACGACCCGTTTGACGCCTGCCGCCCGCGCGGCCTTCAGCACACGCAGCGCACCCTCCCGCGCCGGGACGATGAGTTCGTCCTCGTGCTTCGGCACTGTTGGCGGAAACGGGGAGGCGACGTGAAGGACAAAGTCGGAGCCCGCGACCGCCTCAGGCCAACCCGCGTCGCGCTCGAGGTCCGCGGCGGCGAAGGTCAGTCGATCGCCGCCTTCGGCGCCCGCGCGTTTCAGCAACGCGCGCACCTCCGGCTCGCGGGCAAGACTTCGGACCGTCGTGCGGACGTGATGACCCTGAGCGAGCAGTTGCAAGATGCAATGCCCGCCGATGAAGCCCGATCCGCCCGTCACAAGAACCAAGCTTATGATGCGACTTCGTGGATCACCCGGGTCAGGTGGGCATGGAGCGGCCCGGCGTCAACCGAGGCGCGAGACGCCTCTACCGGACGACTTGCAGGAAGAGCACAACGACGACGATCCACCCGAGGGTGAAAACAAGGGTGCGGATATAGGGGAGCCCGAACCAGTAGACCACGGCATGCGCGAGCCTCAGCCAGAAGAACGCGATGGCGCAGAACGCCGTGGTGGCGTCGGCCTTGCCCGCGACCTGGGCGATCAAAATGAGCGCGGCGAACGGCGCGAAAGCTTCGACCGCGTTGATATGGGCGCGATTGGCGCGCTGGCCCCAGAACGGCACCGGACGCGGCGTGGGATCGGCATAATTTTGCGGAGCAAGCAGCCCGTTGGTCATCGACTGGGAGACGATATAGGGAATCCATAGCGATGCTGTCAGCAGCGCCGTATAGGCGAGATATTGAAGGTCGGTGGTCATTCTTCCCCCCGTTAGGTCGCGGCGGGTTCCCCGCCGCCCTCGCGACCCTATCATCTCCAAATGACAGCGCCTAATCCGGGATTGGGCCGGAGCGGCGCCGATCCCCGGCTCAGCCTTCGCTCTGGTGTCCGCCCGACAACGGCACGAAGGGAATGACCTTGCCGCCGAAAATATCGGAGCGAGCGACGGTTGTGTCGCCGTCCGCGCCGACCTTCTTGACCACTTTCAGGATATGCTGCGCGCCCGGCGGACCGACTGGAATGACCATGATCCCGCTCGGCTTCAGCTGCTGCAGAAGCGGCGGCGGAATGTGGTCGATGCCGCAGGTGACGATGATCTTGTCGAACGGCGCCGCGTCCTCCCAGCCGTAGTAGCCGTCGCCGCTCTTCGTCACGATGTTCCCGTACTCGTGGTAACCGTTGGCGATCAGGCGGTCGTAGACGCCGCGTGTGCGCCCCGCGAGCTCGGGAATGATCTCGATCGAATGCACGCGGCCCGTCAGATAGGTGAGCAGCGCCGACTGGAAGCCCGACCCGGTGCCGATCTCGAGCACCTTGTCGCCACGCACTTGAAGGGCGCTCGTCATGCGCCCCATCGTGCCGGGCGGGGTGATTGTCACGCCGAAGCCGATGTCGAGGTAGTGTCCGACATACGCGTCCTCGCGGTTCTCGGGCAAGCAGAACTCCTGGCGCGGCGTCATTAGGAAGGCGCGCTTGTCAGCCGGGGTCCAGAGATCGTTGAAGCTGAGCAGCACCTGATAGCGGTCCCAGCGCCGCTCAAGATGTTTGGGCTCTTCGGCCGGGCGATTGGCCGTCATCCAGGCGACGAACTCCGCCTTGCCCGAGAGCGGCGGCCCCTCGGCGGCCAAGGCCGCGAGCGGGGAGGAGGCTGCGAGGCCCGCCGCGGCGCCGATCAGAAATTCGCGTCTGCGCATCAAGTCTTATCTCCAATGGTTCAAATTCCGCGACGCCGCTTTCTACACGGGCTTCGCCGGGGCCGCTATCGCAGCCTTTTCGTCAGAAACCGCCTGAGCTCAAGCCACGACTGTTCCGCCGTCTCACGGTCGTATTTCAGCTGCATGCCGAGCACGCGGCGTCCGCCGGCGAATTCGGGGAGATCGAACCCGTGACCGACGCCGGGGTAGACCACAAGCTCGACGACGCCCGGCTGCCTTTTCGCCAGTTGCCGGCAATCCGCCGCCCGCGTCACGGAGTCCTGCGCGCCGACGAGAATAAGCGTGGGAAGCCGGAGCTCGGCGTCCGCATGGTTGGCGCAGGGCGGATAGAAAGCCGCCGCGGCCTTGAACGCGAGGTCGCCCGGGATCGCGAAGGAGGAATTGCGCCCGGACGCTGCGATCGCGAGCGCCGTGTCGGCCCCTTGCGAGAAGCCGACCGCGGCGACCCTCGACGAATTGACGTAGACGAGCCCCGCGAGGAACGCCAAGGCGCCGTAGGCGTCGGACGCGCCTTCGGGAAAGTCGACGGCGCACGTCTCTTTGAGGCCTCTGGCTGAGAAATCATCGACGAAGAGGGCGACATAGCCCCATCCCGTTATCTCGGTTTCGATCGATTGCCGGTTCGCCGGAAGGCCGAGACACGAGTGCAGGAGCACGACGGCCGGGAATGGTCCGCGTCCTTCAGGCTGGGCGAGATAGCCCCGAATGTCGAGGCCGCCGGCGGCGCTCCTGAAGGTCACGGGCTCTTCGGCGCTTGCCGCCGAGGCGCAGGTCAGGAGCCCGAGCAGCGCAGTCGTGATGAGACGCCTCAAAACCCGTCCACGCATCCCGTTCGCCTTGCGCTTCATAAGATCGAGGCGCAGACGCGCCCTGCCGCCTTGGCCTCCTCTTTCGACGAGGCTTCGGAGTCAGGCGCCATTGTCAGCCGCATTGCGGATTGCGTCAAAGGCATACGGCGCCTTTTCTGGCCGGGCGGCTTGACCCGCCGGGCCGCGCGCGGTTCTCTCGCACGCGAGATCCGCGCTGAGGCCGCCCCGTGACCCAATCGCCCGCCGTTTCGCAAACCCAGCACGCCCTGGCGGTCGCCGACGCGAAGCGGCTGATGCGGCTCGCCCGCGCGGGCGCGCTCGCCACGCTCGAGCCGGAAGCGGGGGCGCCCTTGACCACGCTCGTCGGCGTGGCCAGCGATTTCGACGGCGCGCCGCTCTTTCTGATGTCGACGCTCTCCCGCCACACGAGGCATCTCATCAACGATCCCCGCGCTTCGCTTCTCCTGACCGGGGAGCATGAGCGCGGCGATCCCTTGAACCATCCGCGCATCACGCTGAGCGGACGGATCGAATGGGCCGGCTCCGTCAGTGCGCGCAGGCGCTATCTGCAGCGCAATCCCAAGGCGAAGCTCTACGCCGATTTCGCCGATTTCGCCTTTTTCCGGCTCGCGATCGAAGCGGTGCATTTCAACGGCGGCTTCGGCCGCGCCGATCCGCTGGAGCCGGCCGACATTCTGAGCCCGCGTGAGGGCGAGGGGGCGCTGACGGAAGCCGAGCCGCGTCTCATCGACGAGATCAACGCGCTGGGCGACGACGCGGTCGCACGCCTCGCCGGCCGCAAACTGTCCGGGCGCCGGGTCTGGCGCGCCATCGGCCTCGACGGCGAAGGCCTCGACCTTTCGGCGGGCGGCCGCGCCGCCCGGCTTCAGTTTGCGACGCCGGCGAATGACGAGGCGGCCTGGCGGGCGAGGATCGAGGAGGCTATTGGGGTGGAATGAAGGGCTCAGCGAAGGGCGCCGGGGTATGAGCTTCATGGTCGCGCGGTTTCGTCCTAGGGGTGTCCATTTCCGTCACCGTTTGAGTGATTTCAAAGGGTTGAAGCGACTTTTCTGTCGTGCTGTAACTCCCAAGCCGTCGGCTACGCCGTGAGGACGGTAATGATGTGATCTTGGGTTGCGGTGAGGATTTGGAGGCTGTTGAATCCGCGTTTTCTCGCAGTGGAGACGATGGATCTGAGGCGTGCGAAGATTTGAGCGCCTTCGAGGGTTCGGAACGATCCTGAGATTTTCATTTTGACCTTCATCATCCTGAGGTCCTGTTCGGCCAGGTTGTTGGTGAAGGGCACATCGAAGTCGGTGAGGAAGCGCAAGGTTTCCGTTTGGAACGTTTTCAGCCTTTGGAGCAGGTTGTGGCCAGGCCGGTGCTTCACCCGCCCGCGCGCGGGCTTCATCGCCAGTTTGGGCAACTCGCGATGGAAGGCCAGGCCGAGGCGGACGGCGGCCCAATAGCGCTCGACGAAGGCTTGGCATTCAGAGGGCGCAAGCGCGCGCGCCCCCGCCTCGCGCGCCCTATTGACCGCGAGGTTGGCCGAAAGCAGCATGTCGCGCATGGCTTCGGCCCAGGGCTCGTGATCGAACTCGATCAGGCTCTTGAGTTCGCGCAGGATGTGGGCGTTGCAGAAGGCGTGAGCCACCGTGTCGAGCCGACGATAGGGCAGGAAATGGTCGTGCACGACCACGCCCCCTTGCAAATCCTCAGGGATCGCGCCGCGCTTTTCGTCGGCGCGATAGAAGGTGAAGGCCCGGCTCGAGGTGGTGTGCAGCCACTGCAGCTTGCCTGCGATGCGAAACCCCGTTTCGTCGAGATGGCGAACCTTCGCCTCGGCCACGCGCTCGCCGATGCGCTCATAGACCCGCCGCAAGTCTTGCGCCTTCTTTCCAACCCAGGCCACGATGCTCGCCGGACAGATCAGCGGCGCGCCGAACAGATCGCTCAGCGCCTGGGCGGTCCGGTCCTCGGGGATGAGCTGCTGGATATTGAGATAGATCGCCGCCGCCTTGACGCGCTCGCCATATTGCGCCGGCGAGACCACGCCATCGGGAAACGCCGCCTTCGTCTCGTCCCGGCAGTTTTCGCAGCGGTAGAGCAAGGCCTGATGTTCGGTGACCACAAGCGCGCGCTCGGCAAGATCGAACACCTGGCGCTTCTCGATCCCGGTCGCCGACTTCGGATCGAGCGGCGAACCGCAGTGGCCGCACGCGCACGCCTCGTGTCGAACCACCCAATCGGGATCGGCGACCTGCCGCAACGTCCCGCCCTTGTGGCCCTTCTGCCCGCCGCTCGCCTTGCCCGAAGCGCCGCGCAGGCTGCCGGCAATGCGAGGCTTTTTCTTCAATCCGTCGCTCGAAGGCGGCTTGGAGCTGTTCGAACTGTCTTGCCCCAACTGCCGCCGAAGGTCCGCCACCTCAGCCCGAAGCGCCACAATCTCGCGCCTTAGCGAAGCGATCAACTCCTCGACTTCGGCGGGAAGAACCATCCCACCCTTGAATTCTGATTCGTCGCCCGCCGTCTCAAAAAATCGACCCTCCAAACACCTTTTCTACCCAACTGTGACTTTTCGGACTCACCCCGGCTTGGGAGTTACGGTGGGATGGATAAGTCGCCGCAAGCCTTTGAAATCAATCAAAACCGCGATGGAAATTGTCCACCATGGAGGGCGAGGGTCGCCAAGGGCGCCACCCCGGCTGTCGGCGGCGGCTGGAAAGGAAATTGCTGGCCACGCGGGCGCACTCGACCGGCCCTCCGACTGATCAGCCGCTCTCCGGCCGGCCGAGATCCGATGCGCCCACGGACGCATCACGCCGCGCGCAACCTGCGCAAACCGCCGGACCGCGATCGCAAGCGCTTCTGCGGTTCGATTACGCCCAGCACCGGCGCCGAGCACACTAAATTGAGATCGTTCGGAATGCGAATGCGCCGATCTGTCATCTCCGCAAGGAGGGCAAGAATTAAACCAAGCGCGAGGCCGGCCGCGATGGCCACCGGGATCACAATCAGAGGTTTAGGGAACGCCGGCTCGATTGGCGGCGCAGCCTTGTCGAGGACAGCAATGTCAGCAAACGTCAGTTTGCTCTGCAGCCTGGCTTGCGCCGCCATCTTTTCCTGCTCGTTGAGCTGATCGAGGCGGAAGGCTACGTCATGTTCAAGCTCGCCTAGCCGATTGCGTTGCGCCTGTGCGGCGATCAGCGCCTTTTGCGCCGCAGCCTGCGAGACTTCAAGCTTGGCGATTTGGTCTTGAGTTTGGGCGATGCGCGCTTTGAGATGCTCGCGCATTCTGTCTGTTGCGTCGGCGATTTGCTTTTTGAGCGCCGCAATATTGGCCGCCTCTGACACCATCTTTGGGTTGTTGGCCCCAAGCGAATTCTTGACCGATTCGACCGCCGTCTGTGCAGTCAACAACTTATCCTTGAGGGTGGCCAGCAATTGGAGATCCGGATCGGACGGATCGCTGGCGAGATTGGTGTCGCCGCTGGCCAGACGGCTCTGCATGACGGTCACGCTGGCCCTACTGTTCGACAACTCCTGTGCGATCGCCATAAGCGCGCTTGACTCGGTGTCGGCAGCCGCCGTTGGGGCTACAAGGTTCGTCTCCTTCTGATAACTCTCCAAAGCGCCGCGCGCGGTCTCGAGTTCCTTGCGCATGTCGTCCAGCTGCGGCGCGAACCAACGCGCGGTCTGGTCGCCCGATGCGGCCTTCATGGCGATGGTTGCGTCGATCGTGGAGGCGAGGAACGCGTTTGCGATCAGCGCTGCCTGGTTCGGGTCGCCCGTCTTGTACTTGATTGACAGCACATTTGTACCAACGTTGAACTTGGGGTCAACGTTCTTTAGAAGGCTTTCAGCCATCCAATCGTCGATACTTTCGCGACCAAACGAATCCGAACTTCGAAAATCATTTTGTACGCGCGGATTCGCTGTCAAGTTCAACCGCTTGACGACATCGAGCGCGACGCGTTCGCTGGAAACAAGCTGGAGCATGTTCCCCTGCATCAGTCCGATCGCAGTGGCGCTTCCTTGCGACGTCATGCTGACCGGATCGAGCCCGCTCGGATCGATGCTCGCGGTCGCGACCGCGTCGTAGCGACCCGGCACGAAGTACAGAACTGCCGCCGCCACACTCACTGCGGTTAAGAACGCCAGCGCGACGATCCAGCTGCGGCGCCACAGGATCAGCAGAACTTGGCCAATTGACATGGTCGACTCCCTCGCACTCGTGGCTGTACCCAATAAATCATGACGCCGCTTTAAGCCACCGAAAAATGGGCGCGACGCCAGGGATGCCCAAGAGCAGCCGCTATTTGCCGTTGTGCTCAAAAGATCCTTTTCGAACCTCTCGTCGGCAACGCCTCGTTGCAAGCTCATGTTTCCGCCGGAAACTGAAAGTAATTTAACTGGGTTTCACAAAATATGTGTACTGGTTTGTCTTTTCGACCAACCCATCCGGATTCGCCGCTCGAATTGCAGCTCAAATTGCGCGGTGGCTACGGCTGGATGCCGGATGGACTGTAAGCGCTGTTTTGACATCACCTTTTCCGGGGCGGGCGCGGCGGCGATAGTCGGGGCAAAGGAGGGCTCCGACACATGTCGATTTCTGAGCGTAAGCACGTGTCGGAGGGAGAGGCTCCCGCGCGGCGAGTTCGAGATATTTACTGGCGCGGGACGGCGGCGAAGTTGGAGCCCGGGAGAGAAGGCGGCGATTGTCGCCGAAAGCTTCGAGGAAGGCGTTCGGGCCTGCCATGTCGCGCGTCGTCATGGCCTGACGCCGCAGCAACTGTTCGCGTGGCGCCGTGAGGCGCGCGGCAAGTCTAGGAAAGAGACCGATGCGCCGCCTTTTGTGCCAGCGCTTGTGGAAGCGCCGAACGAAGGCGTTCGGCCCTTGAACCAGGTCGAGAGCGAAGCCGCGGGCACGCGCCCGCACTCGATCGAGTTGGACATCGAAGGTTCGAGCGTGTGGGTCTGGCCCGGGGCGGATGCGGCGATGGTGGCGGCGATCATCGGCGCGCTGAAGGCGGCCAAGTGATTGGACCGACAGGCGCGGTACGGGTGAGGGTGGCGACGAAGGCGGTCGACTTCCGCAAAGGGGCTGAAGGCTTGGCGGCTTTGGTGCGCGAGGTCATGCAGGCCGATCCGTTCGACGGGGCGATCTACGTCTTCCGCGCCAAACGCGCGGACCGGGTGAAGCTGGTATTCTGGGACGGAACGGGCGTGTGCCTGTTCGCCAAGCGGCTCGAGGACGGCCATTTCCGCTGGCCGAAGATCGAGGATGGGGTGATGCGTCTTTCCGCCGCGCAGCTCTCCGCGCTCATCGAAGGCCTCGATTGGCGGCGCGTGCGCGCGGCAAGGGACACGCCGGCGCCGAGGCTGCCGGGCTGACCTGCGGCATAGTGAATCAGGGCGAGCAATACCGTCGCAAAGCCGCGCGAATCATGGTCTCGTCGCGACTATGCCGCAGGCCGTCGACGCGCTTCCCAACGATCCCGAAACACTGAAGGCGATGCTGATCGCCGAGCAGATCCGTAGCGAACGGCTGGCCCAGATCATCAAGGAATTGCAGCGCCATCGCTTCGGGCGTCGCGCCGAGACGTTGCCGGAGGATCAATTGCTGCTCGCGCTCGAAGAGCTCGAGCAGAGAGAAGCGGGCGCGGCTGCGGAAGCCGAGGCAAGATCTCTCACTGGGCAGGCGGCGGCGACGCGCAAGCGGCGCGCGAACCGTGGAGCTTTGCCGCCGCATCTGCCGCGCGTCGAGACGATTGTCGACGTCGAGGACAAGGCCTGTCCTTGCTGTAGGGGCAAGCTTCACCAGATTGGCGAGGACGTCAGCGAGAAGCTCGATGTCGTGCCGGCGCAGTTCCGGGTGCTGGTCGTGCGCCGACCCAAATACGCCTGCCGCGCATGCGAGGACGTCGTCGTCCAATCGCCGGCCCCGGCGCGGCTGATCGAAGGCGGCCTGCCGACGGAAGCAACGGTCGCGCACGTGCTCGTCGCCAAATATGCCGATCACTTGCCGCTCTACCGCCAGGCGCAGATTTACGAGCGCCAGGCTGTTCGCCTCGATCGCTCGACGCTCGCCGACTGGGTCGGACGCGCTGCGTTCCATTTGCGGCCCGTGCATGAGCGCATTCTCGCGCATCTGCGGTCATCGACGAAGCTATTTGCCGACGAGACGACCGCGCCGGTGCTCGATCCGGGCCGCGGGCGCACCAAGACCGGCCAGCTCTGGGCCTATGCGCGAGACGACAGGCCCTGGGGCGGATTGGACCCGCCGGCGGTTGCCTATGTCTATGCGCCCGACCGCAAGGCGTGGCAGCCAATCGCGCATCTTGCCGGCTTCAAGGGCGTTCTTCAGGTCGACGGCTATGCCGGATATCGCGCGCTCGCCGAAAAGGGTGACGTCAGTCTCGCCTTCTGCTGGTCGCATGTGAGACGGCGGTTCTATGAACTCGCCGTCGGCGCCGCCTCACCGATCGCCAGCGAAGCGCTCCAGCGCATCGCGGCGCTCTATCGAAACGAGAACGACATTCGCGGCCGAGGGCCTGAACAACGGCGCGACGTTCGCCAGGCCAGAACTCGACCGCTCATCGCCGATCTCGAGCCGTGGCTGCGCGAGAAGCTCGGCCTCATCAGCCAGAAGAGCAAACTCGCCGAGGCGATACGCTATGCGCTCGCGCCTTGGGAGGGCCTTACCCGATTCCTCGACGACGGCCGAATCGAGATCGACTCCAACACGGTCGAGCGCTCGATCAGACCCATCGCCCTTAATCGCAAGAATGCGCTCTTCGCCGGCTCCGACGGCGGCGGGGAAAACTGGGCGGTCATCGCCTCGCTGGTCGAAACCTGCAAGCTCAACAGCGTCGATCCTCACCTCTATCTCGCCGACGCGCTCGCCAAGATCGTCAACGGCCATCTCAACAGCCAGATCGACGATCTCCTGCCATGGGCCTACGTGAAAGCGGAGCCGCTCAAAGCCGTGGCCTGAAAACGCCGCTTACGGAAAATTTCGATTGAGTGCAGATTCACACGAGGGCCACCCTTGCGCCGGTCCTGGGTCCGCAAGGTCGGCGAGACGTTCGGGCGGACGGCGCCCGCGCCCCTACTCCGCTGCCTCGCGCATGGCGCTGTAGCGGGTGAGCTGCGCCCTTAAAGGGGCCGGCTTCAGCGGCTTGTTGAGGATGATGACGTCCGCGCGCGCTGCTTCGTCGCGCACTTCGGGGCTGCGGTCGGCGGTGGCGAGGATGGCGGACACGTCGCGGCCGAGCTCCTTGCGCAAAGCGCGGATCGCCTCGACCCCGTCGCCCTGGTCGAGATGATAGTCGGCGATGACGACGTCGGGGGCGCCGAAGGCCTCGAGCGCTTCGCGCGCCTCGTTGAGGCCGTGCGCGGTCACGACGACGCAGCCCCATCGGCTCATGAGGCTCTGCATGCCTTCGAGCACGCGCGGCTCGTTGTCGATCGCGAGAACCTTGAGGCCGCGCAAAGGCTCGCTCCCCAGGGCGAGGAGCGGCGCACCGCGCTCGTCTCGGCCTTCCGGCGCCGCCGTTCCGATCGGCGCGGTGACGAAGAAGACCGAGCCCTTTCCGGGGCGCGAGGTCAATCCGACGGCATGGCCGAGCACGCGGCCGAGGCGCTCTACAATCGACAGGCCGAGCCCCAGGCCCCGCGCGACGCGCACGCCCTGATCGAGCCGGTGGAACTCCTCGAACACCGCGCGCTGCCGGTCGGCCGGAATGCCGAGCCCGGTGTCCCATACCTCGATCCGTAAAGCGCCGCCCGAAGCCCGGCGGCAGCCGACCAGCACGCGGCCCTTCAAGGTATATTTGAGAGCGTTGGAGACGAGATTCTGCAAAAGCCGGCGCATGAGCCGGCGGTCGGTCTGAATCGCGAGCTTCGTCGCGACAAACCGCAGGTCCAGTCCCCTCGACTTGGCGATCGGGGCGAACTCGACCTCGAGCATGCGCATGAGGTCGGCTACGGGGACGTCGGAAATCTCCGGCTTCATCGCTCCGGCGTCGAGGCGCGAAATATCGAGAAGCGCGCCCAGAATCTCCTCGACTGCCTCGAGCGAGACGTCGACGTTACGCGCCAGATCCGCTCGCTCCTCGCGGCCGATCTGGCTCGCGCCCTCGCTCATCGAGCTCGCGTAGAGCCGTGCAGCATTGAGAGGCTGGAGAATGTCGTGGCTCGCGGCGGCAAGAAAGCGGGTCTTGGAGAGGTTCGCCTCTTCGGCGACCGTTTTCGCGCGGGCGAGCTCGGCGTTGAGGCGCTGCAGTTCGGCGGTGCGCTCGTCGACCCGCTTCTCCAGCAATTCGTTCGCGGCCTCGAGCGCCTCCTCGGTCTGAACGGTCTGCGTCACGTCGGTGTAGGTGGTGACAATGCCGCCGTCGGGCAGCCGGGCCGATCGCACTTCGAGCACGCGGTGGGTTGAGAAGAGCCTGAGGCGGGTCGGCTGGTCCTCGTAGAGAAGCGCCGCCACGCGGTCGGTCACGAAGTCTTCCGAATCGCCGGGCCCATAGGCGCCGCGGCCGGCGTTGAAGCGAACGATCTCGTCGAGGCCGACCCCGTGATGCAACATCGCCGCAGGCAGATCGAAGAGATCGGCGAACTCCCGGTTCCAGGCCGTCAGCTCGAGATTCGCGTCAAAGACCGTGACGCCCTGGCGCGCGTGGTCGAGCGCATGCTGCAACTGGTCGCGGCTCGACTGGATCGCCGCCGAGGCTTCGTCGATCAGTTTCAACGCCGATTGACCGGACACGGCGCGAGGCCTCAAGAGCAGCGACAGCACCTGGCGCGAGGTCGAGGCGCCGATGGCGGGCGACAGCAGGAATTCCGCGTGGCGGATCAGTTGCGCGCTCGCCTCCTGGGAAGGGTCGTAATCGAGGCCGCCCTCGCGCAGGAAAGCGGAAAACGCGCGGCGCGCCCGGGACGCTCCCAGATAGCGGGCGACAGCGGCTTCGAGTTCGCCGGCCGTGGTCGACGATCGCCACAGCCGGAATGCCTGTGGCTTGCCGCCTGCGCCCGCGAACGCGCTCGCCTGGGTGCGTTCGAGCGCGCTCGGCTGGCGGGTCAGCGAAAATGCGACGAAGGCCGCGATATTGGCGCCAAGCGACAGAATGACCCCGCCGACGAGCGCGCTCGGAGCAAAGGCGACAAGCGCGGCGGGGCTCAGCCAGGCGATCGCGAGAGGCCCATGCGACAAAAAGGCCTGGAGCGACTCGTGCGCCTCAATCGAGGGGAGCAGCAGCAGATAGACCCAGCCGAGCGAGCCCGTCGCCATGCCAGCGATGGCGCCGCGCGCCGTGCCGCGACGCCAGAAGAGAGCGCCGAGGAAGGCCGGCGCGATCTGCGCGATCGCGGCGAACGACAAAAGCCCGATCGCGGCGAGACCTGCCTGGCCGGCTACCCGCTCGTAACCGAATCCAAGCGCGAGAACGCCCAGGATCGCGGCGCGGCGCACCCACAGCACCAGCGCGCCGATGTCGCCGTTCGCCGCGCGCCCCTGCGCCACCCGCCGCCGCAACAGAAGGGGCATCACGAGATTGTTCGAGATGGTTATCGCGAGCGCGAGGCTGTCGAGCACCACCATTCCGGTCGCAGCCGAGATGCCGCCGATCATCGTCAGAAGCGCGACGCCGTGCGCGCCGGCGGCGAGCGGCAACGCCAGAACCGTCAGGTCGCGGTTGATACCGCCGTCCGGGAACATCTTCAGGCCCGCGACGGCGAGCGGCGCGACGAAGAGATTGATCAGAACGAGATAGAGGGGGAAAAGCCAGGACGCCGTCCGGATGCCGCGCTGGTCGTGATTCTCGACGATGGCGACGTGGAACTGACGCGGGAGCAGCACGATCGCGATTGCCGAGAGCAGCGTGGTGACGCCCCAGACCCCCGGGTCTGGCCGCGTCTGGATCACCTCGGCGATCCCGGGGGTCGTCTGCACGGTTTGGGTCAGATCGGCGATGCCTCCATTCATTTTCCAGACAACAAACGCGCCGACGGCGAGAAACGCCGCGAGCTTCACGATCGATTCGACTGCGATCGCCAATATCAGGCCGTTCTGTTGCTCCTTCGGGTTGATCCGGCGCGTGCCGAACGCCATGGCGAAGGCGGCGAGCACCATCGAGATCGCCAGATAGAACGAGGTCGACGGCGTCTGCGCCGCAAGCCGCGACTGGTCGAAGGAATCGACCACCGTCAGAAGCGTGGTCGCCACCGCCTTGAGCTGCAGGGCGACATAAGGCGCGGAGCCGAAGAGGAGGATCAGCGCGGCGACCGCCGCTACAGATTGCGACTTGCCGTAGCGCGCCGAGACGAAATCGGCGACGGTCGTCACATTCTGCGCCCGCGCGAGCCTCGCGATCCGGGCTACGAGCGGGGCGCCGAGGCCGATGACTAGGATGGGGCCGATGTAGATGGGCAGGAAATCGAGCCCGTGTTCGGAAGCGAGGCCGACCGACCCGTAGTAGGTCCAGGACGTGCAATAAACTGCGAGACTGAGCGCATAGACGACGGCGCGCGGTCCGCCCGACGCGAAGCGCTGTCCCCCGCGGTCGCCCCACCAGGCGATGAGGAACAGCAGGGAGACATAGGCGATCGCGGTGAGAAAGACCGTCGTGCCGTTCATCGAGTTCGCGCGTCCACCCCTTTGCTTTTTTAAGCGATTCTACCGGGGAAGGCGGCGCGTTGACAATCGGCGAGGGGCGGTCGGCTCGCGGCGACCGCGGCGCCCGGTCTCAAAGCCAGGGGCGCGCCGCCGCGGACCTCTTTTCGAAGGCCTCGATCGCCGGCGCTTCCACCATCGTCAGGCCGACGTCGTCGAGGCCCTGGATCAGGCAGTGTTTGCGGAACGCGTCGACCTCGAACTTGATCATGCCGCCGTCGGGCCCACGGATCTCCTGCGTCTCCAAATCGACGGTCAGCGTCGCGTTGGCGCCGCGCTCGGCGTCGTCCATCAGCTTGGCGAGGTCCTCGGGCGTGACCTTGATCGGCAGGATGCCGTTCTTGAAGCAGTTATTATAGAAAATGTCGGCGAAGGAGGTCGCGATGACGCAGCGCACGCCGAAATCGAGCAAGGCCCAGGGCGCATGTTCGCGCGATGAGCCGCAACCGAAATTGTCGCCTGCGACCAGAATGGAGGCTTTGCGGTAAGCGGGCTTGTTGAGCACGAAATCGGGGTGCTCCGAGCCGTCCTCGCGGTAGCGCATCTCGGCGAAGAGCCCGGCGCCGAGCCCGGTGCGCTTGATCGTCTTCAGGTATTGCTTGGGAATGATCATGTCCGTGTCGACATTGTCGATCGGCAGCGGCGCGGCAACTCCGGTCAATCTGGTGAACTTGTCCATCGGCTTCCTGTTCCTGGGGAGAAGGGCTCTAGCAAACCGTCCGCTGCAGGGTAAAGGCCCTCAGAGATAGGACTCGAGCTCCTTGGCAGTCTCCTCCGGCGGGCGTTCGAGGTTGAGGGCCTCAACGAAGCCACCGGATTTGTTCATCAAATAGATGATCGAGCTGTGGTCCATCGAATAGCCGCCGTCGGACTGGATCTCGCCTTTGCGCGCGAACACCCGATAGCCCTTCTCCGCGGCGCCGACCGCCTGCGGGCTTCCCGAGAGCCCGACGATATGGGGATCGAAGCTGCTGACATAGTCCTGCATCACTTTTGGGGTGTCGCGCTCCGGATCGATTGTGATGAAGAGAGCGGGAATCGCCCTGTTGCCCATCTTGGCGAGGACGTCGGAGATGGCGGCAAGCTCGGTCGGGCAGACGTCGGGACAATGGGTATAACCGAAATAGACGAGGAACGGTCGCCCCCGCAGCGACTCCTCGCTGATGGTCTTCCCGGCCCCGTCCTGCAAGGCGAACGGACCGCCGATTAGGGATCTGTTCGAGGCCTGCGGCGCCCAGGCGAGCCAGATCGCCGCGATCGCAAGGACGGCGACCGCCGCCATCGTCGCCGCGATCCGGATTGGGAAGGCGCGCGAATTCTGTGGGGTCCGGGGTTCTGTCGGCGGCATGTCGTCTCCAGGCGGTCGAAGCGCTTCTAGCGCCAAATTTGGGCGATCTCTAGCAACGAGGCGCGCGAACTGATAGGCGTTTGCTATTGACCTTCGCAGGGTTGGGCGCCAGCAATGGCGCACGGAGCCCGCCATGGTATTGCGTCAGCTCGAATATCTTGTCGCGCTGGCGCGGGAGAAGCATTTCGGCCGCGCCGCCGAGGCCTGCCACGTCTCGCAGCCGACGCTTTCGGCGGCGATCCGCCTCCTCGAAGAGGATCTGGGGGCGCCGATCGTCGAGCGCGGCCATCGCTTCGTCGGACTCACTCCGCAGGGCCAGATCGCGGTCGAGCACGCGCACCGCATTCTCGCCGAGACCGCGAATCTGCGCCACGGCCTCGAGGAGATCGACAAGGGCCTCACCGGCCGGCTCCGGATCGGGGCCATCCCGACGGCGCTGCCGATCGTCTCCCACCTGACGGGGCCGTTCTACGCCCGATTTCCCGGGGTCACCGTCGCGGTTCTGTCGCTAAATAGCCAGGAGATCGAGCGCGGGATCGAGGACTTCGAACTCGACGCCGGCCTCACCTATCTCGACGCGGAGCCGATCGAGCGGGTCAAAGTCAAGCCAATCTGCCTCGAGGAATACATGTTCCTGACGCCTGCGAGCGGCGATTTGGCCGGTCGGGCGAAGGTGACCTGGAGCGAAGCGGCGACGGCGCCCCTGTGCCTGCTGACGCCGGACATGCAGAACCGCCGCATCATCGACGGCGTGTTCCGCTCTGTCGGCGCGAAACCGGTTCCTGCGATGGAGACGAATTCGATTTTCAACCTCGTCTCGCATGTCAGCGCTGGGCTCTGGTCGGCGATCGTGCCGCGCCAGTTGTTGCGCTTCTTCGGCGTCCCCAAAGGCACGCGGGCGATCGAGCTGGTCGAACCAAGCGCGCGGCGCACGATCGGTCTCGTCATGAGCGACCGCGAACCGCCCTCGCCGCTCGCTCGAAACCTGTTCGCCATGCAATGGCCAGCCAACATCGCGGCGCTGATCGAGCCGCCTGATCGATAGAAATTCTCTATCACTCCTTTCAAACGTTCGATTTGAAAGCCCGGCGCTTCAAGCGCATTTTACAGCGATATTTTCGGGAGGAATCCTCATGGCCGCCAAGGCGGCGTTTGATGCGGAGCTTGCGCGCGCGGTTATCGACCGCAGGCGATCCACGCCGGGAGCGGCGCTGCCAATCCTGCACGACCTCCAGCATCAGTTCGGCTATATCGACAACGCGGCCGTCACGCTGATGGCCGACGCGCTCAACATCTCGAAAGCCGAGGCGCTCGGCGTCGTCAGCTTCTACCACGATTTCCGCCGTGCCGCGGTCGATGGGCGCGTGCTGAAGCTCTGCCGCGCGGAATCCTGCCAGTCAATGGGGTGCGAAGACCTCGTCGAGCATCTTGCGACGCAGCACGGCCTGGCGTCCGACGCCGCGGACGCCGGTCGCGGGCTCCACGTCGAGACGGTCTATTGCCTCGGCAATTGCGCTCTGTCTCCCGCGGCGCTTCTCGACGGCCAGCCGATCGGCCGCCTCGACCGGGACAAGATCGACGCGATTGTCGCCGCCGCCGAGGGAAAAGCGTCGTGAACGCAAAAGTCTTCGTCCCTGGCGATTCCTCGGCCCTCTCCGTCGGCGCCGACGCCGTCGCCGCCGCCCTCTCGCGAGAGGCGCGCAATCGGGGCGTCGACGTCGCGATCGTGCGCACCGGCTCGCGCGGCCTTTTCTGGCTGGAGCCGCTCGTCGAAATCGAGACCCCGGCCGGCCGGATGGGTTACGGTCCGGTCGCGGATGAGGACGCCGGCTCGCTGTTCGAATGCGGGTTCCTGGTCGGGGGCGCGCACCCGAGGGCGCTCGGACGGGTCGAGGATCTTCCCTACCTCAAGCGGCAGCAGCGGCTCGTGTTCGCGCGGTGCGGCCTGACTGACCCGCTCTCGCTTGACGATTACCGCCGTCACGGCGGACTGAAGGGGCTGGAGGCCGCACTGAGGCTCGGGCCCAAGGCGACAGTCGATGAGGTTCTGGCTTCGGGCTTGCGCGGGCGCGGCGGCGCCGGCTTCCCTACGGGCATCAAATGGCGAACCGCCGCGGCGGCGGTATCGGATCGCAAATACGTCGTCTGCAATGCGGATGAGGGCGACAGCGGCACTTTCGCCGACCGCATGCTGATGGAAGGCGATCCCTTCCTCCTGATCGAGGGCATGGCGATCGCCGGCGTCTCGGTCGGCGCGACCATGGGCTATGTCTATATCCGCTCGGAATATCCGCACGCCTTCGCGACGTTCTCCCGCGCGATCGAGCGCGCGCGCTCCGCGGGGCTTCTCGGCGAGCGCGTGCTCGGCTCCGCTCATGCCTTCGACCTCGAGGCGCGGCTCGGCGCCGGCGCCTATATCTGCGGCGAGGAAACCTCGCTGCTCGAGAGCCTCGAGGGCAAGCGCGGCGAGGTGCGGGCCAAGCCGCCGCTGCCGGCGATCTCGGGCCTGTTCGGCAAGCCGACCGTCATCAACAACGTTCTGACCTTCGCCTCCGTCCCATGGGTTCTGGACAACGGCGCGAAGGCCTACGCCGACTACGGCGTCGGGCGGTCGCTCGGCTCCCAGCCCTTCCAGCTTGCCGGCAATGTCCGTCACGGCGGTCTCATTGAACTGGCGTTCGGCGCAACGATCCGCGAGCTGGTCGAAAGCTTCGGCGGCGGCACGCGGTCCGGCCGCCCGATCCGCGCCGTTCAAGTCGGCGGGCCGCTCGGCGCCTATTTTCCTGAAAGCCTGCTCGATACGCCGCTCGATTACGAATCCATGACAGCAGCGAAGGGCATGCTGGGCCACGGCGGGATCGTCGTCTTCGACGACCGCGTCGACATGGCGCGGCAGGCGCGTTTCGCTTTTCAATTCTGCGCCAAGGAAAGCTGCGGCAAATGCACGCCCTGCCGCATCGGCTCGACGCGCGGCGCGGAGACGGTCGACAAGATCATCGCCGGTCTGGACCGCCAAAAGAACGTCCAACTCTTGCGCGATCTTTGCGAGGTCATGACGGACGGCTCGCTCTGTGCGCTCGGCGGGCTCACGCCCCTGCCCGTCCTCAGCGCTCTGGATCATTTCAGCGAAGATTTCGCCAAGGCGCCCGCGCGCGCCGCCGCGGAATAGGAGACCGGCCGATGCCGCTCATGCAGGAACTGGACACAGGCACGCCGATCCGCACCGGCGCCGCGACCGTCACGCTCACGATCGATGGGCGCAAAGTCAGCGTGCCGCCGGGAACCTCGGTGATGGCCGCCGCCGCGCTGATCGATAATCCGATTCCGAAGCTCTGTGCGACCGACAGTCTTGAAGCGTTCGGCTCCTGCCGCCTTTGCCTTGTCGAGATCGAGGGCCGCAAGGGCACGCCCGCCTCCTGCACGACGCCGGCGGAAGAGGGCATGGTCGTGCACACGAAAACGCCGCGGCTCGAACGGCTGCGGCGCGGCGTGATGGAGCTCTACATCTCCGACCATCCGCTCGATTGCCTGACCTGCAGCGCCAATGGCGATTGTGAGTTGCAGACGCAGGCCGGCAACGTGGGCCTCCGCGACGTGCGCTACGGCTACGATGGAGCCAATCATCTCAAGGCGCCGGTCGACGCGTCCAATCCCTATTTCAGCTTCGAATCGTCGAAATGCATCGTCTGCTCGCGCTGCGTGCGCGCCTGCGCGGAAGTGCAGGGAACCTTTGCGCTGACAATCCTCGGCCGCGGCTTCGATTCGACAGTGTCGCCGGGAGGCGTCGATTTCCTGTCGTCCGAATGCGTCTCGTGCGGCGCCTGCGTCCAGGCCTGCCCGACGGCGACGCTCAATGAAAGGCCGGTGATCGACAAGGGAACGCCCGAGCGCACGGTCGTCACGACCTGCGCCTATTGCGGCGTCGGCTGCGCCTTCAAGGCGGAGCTGAAGGGCGACGAGGTCCTGCGCATGGTCCCCTTGAAGGCGGGCAAGGCCAATGAAGGCCATTCCTGCATCAAAGGCCGTTTCGCCTATGGCTACGCCACGCACAAGGACCGGGTTCTCAAGCCCATGATCCGCAAGCGGATCGAGGATACGTGGCGGGAGGTCTCGTGGGACGAGGCGCTCGCCCATGCGGGCAGCGAGTTCAGGCGCATTCAGGCTCGGTACGGGCGCGACTCGGTCGGCGCGATCAGCTCATCGCGTTGCACGAACGAAGAGGTATTCCTCGTCCAGAAGCTGGTGCGCATGGGCTTCGGCAACAACAATATCGACACCTGCGCCCGCGTCTGCCATTCGCCGACCGGCTTCGGACTCTCCAGGACCTACGGGACTTCGGCCGGCACGCAGGACTTCAAGTCGGTCGACAAATCCGACGTGGTCATTGTCATCGGGGCCAATCCGACCGACGCCCATCCGGTCTTCGCCTCCCGCCTCAAGAAGCGCCTGCGCGCGGGCGCCCGCCTGATCGTCATCGATCCGCGCCGCATCGATCTGATCCGGAGCCCGCACGTCGAGGCCGACTATCATCTGGCGCTGAGGCCCGGAACCAACGTCGCCGTCTTGAACGCTCTGGCCCATGTCGTCGTCACCGAAGGCCTGGTGAAAGAGGCGTTCGTGCGAGAGCGCTGCGACCCGGCCAATTTCGAATCGTGGGCGCGGTTCGTCGCCGAGGAGCGCCATTCGCCGGAGGCGGTCGCGGCGGCGACAGGCGTCGACCCGCAGGAACTGCGACGGGCCGCGCGGCTCTATGCGACCGGCGGCAATGGGGCGATCTATTACGGTCTCGGCGTCACCGAGCACGCGCAGGGGTCGACCGCGGTGATGGCGATCGCCAATCTCGCCATGGCGACCGGCAACATCGGCCGCGAGGGTGTCGGCGTGAACCCGCTGCGCGGACAGAACAACGTGCAGGGCTCCTGCGACATGGGCTCCTTTCCGCACGAGTTCTCAGGCTACCGTCACGTTTCGGACGACGCGACGCGGGAAATCTTCGAGCGCCTGTGGGGCGTGCCGCTCAGCAACGAGCCGGGCCTGCGCATCCCCAATATGATGGACGAGGCCATCGACGGCGCGTTCAAGGGGCTCTACCTGCAGGGCGAGGACATCGCCCAGTCCGATCCGGACACGAAGCACATCACGGCGGGCCTGCGCGCCATGGAATGCGTGATCGTGCAAGACCTCTTCCTCAACGAGAGCGCGCGCTACGCCCATATTTTCCTCCCCGGCGCCTCGTTCCTCGAGAAGGACGGCACCTTCACCAACGCTGAACGCCGGATCGGGCGGGTGCGCAAGGCGATCGAGCCGCTCGCCGGCAAGGCGGACTGGGAGACGACGATCGCGCTCGCCAACGCGATGGGCTTACCGATGCGCTACAAGCATCCGGGCGAGATCATGGACGAGATCGCAGCGACCACGCCGACCTTCCGGGGCGTTTCCTATGCGCGGCTCGACGAGCTCGGCTCGATCCAATGGCCCTGCAACGACGAGGCGCCGGCCGGCACGCCGATCATGCATGTCGAGCGCTTCGTCCGCGGCAAGGGGCAGTTCATGCTGACTGAATATGTCGGAACCGAGGAACGCGTCGGGCCGCGCTTCCCGCTGCTTTTGACGACCGGACGCATTCTCTCGCAATACAATGTCGGGGCGCAGACGCGCCGCACCGCCAATATGACCTGGCACGAAGAGGACGTGCTCGAAATCCATCCGTTTGACGCGGAGAGCCGCGGCGTCAGGGATGGCGACCTCGTCGCGCTGCAGAGCCGCTCGGGGGAGACCGCGCTGCGCGCCAGAGTGAGCGAGCGGATGCAACCGGGCGTCGTCTACACGACGTTCCATCACGCCGTCACCGGCGCCAATGTCGTAACCACCGACAATTCCGACTGGGCGACCAATTGTCCGGAATACAAGGTGACGGCAGTGCAGGTCCGGCGGACCAACCACCTGTCGGACTGGCAGACCCTCGATCGGGAAGAGGCGATCAGCCTGCGCCGCGTGGAGAGAGCGACGGCCGATGCCGCCGAATGAGGGCGCGGGTTCCGTCGAGGTCGAAGCGCACTCATTTTCTTACGAAGACGGCGTCGTTGGGCCGCCGCTGACGCGGGCGGTCGCGATTGAGGCGCCGGTCCAGATCGTCATCGGCGCCGCGCCCTTCGCCGTGATGATGGCGACGCCTTGCGACCTCGAGGATTTCGCTTACGGCTTCGCGCTGAGCGAGGGAATTGCCGGACGGATCGAGGACATTCGCGGCGTCGAGATCGAGCGGGCTGAAGACGGCTTTCGGATCGCAATCGCGCTCACGGGCGAGAGACTGCAGGCGCATCTCGCGCGCAAGCGCGCGATGAGCGGGCGAACCGGCTGTGGCCTCTGCGGCATCGAGGAGATTTCGCAAATGCCCTCGCCGCGGCGCGCGCTCGGCTCCGGTCCGCCGATCGAACCTTCCGCGATCGGCGCCGCGATCGCGGAGCTCAAGCGGCGCCAGCCGCTGAACGAATTGACCCGCGCCGTGCACGGGGCCGCCTGGTGCGGGCGCGACGGGCGGATCATTCTGGCGCGCGAAGATGTCGGACGCCATAATGCGCTCGACAAGGCGATCGGGGCGCTCTGGCGCGCCGGCGTTGGCGCTGAGAATGGGTTTTTCGTCATCACCAGCCGATGTTCGTTCGAGATGGTCGCCAAGGCGGCGATTTTCGGCGCGGGCGCGCTGGTTTCGCTCTCCGCGCCAACCTCGCTCGCGCTCGAACGGGCGCGGGACTTCGGCGTCGCCCTCATCGCCGTCGCCCGGGCCGACAGGGCGCTGAGTTTCGAGACGGCGCGGAACGGGGCGGACGGAGGGTTAGCGGCGTGACTGCGGACAAGATCGAGAAACTCGTGCGCATGGCGAACCAGATCGGCGACTTTTACGCCGCCATGCCCGAAAAGGAAGCGGTCGCTGGCGCCGCCTCGCATCTGCGCCAATACTGGACGCCAAAGATGATTCGCGAACTTATCGCCTTTGCCGAGGAACGCCACGCCGGCCTCAACCCGACGGCGGCCCATGCGGTCGAGGCGCTGAAGCGCGCCGCGCACGTCTGACGCCGCGTCGTCATGTTTCGCTGGCTCGAGTTTCGCTGGCGCGCCCCCGACCTCACCCGGCTGTTCGTAGGCCAGCACATCGTCAACGGCGTCAGCGTCGGCGTCGGCGTCATCGCGGTCGCCCTCGCCGCCACCGCCATCTTCGGCTTCGCCGCCGGCCAGCCCGCAACGATCGGCGCGATTTCAGCCAGCATCTCCGATCTGCCGGCGCCGTGGCATGAGAAGGCCCGCGCGATGGGCTTCGGCTTCGCGCTCGCGCTTCTCTCGACCATCGCGATTCAGCTCGCCCTGCCGTGGCCGCTGGCGGCGCTGCTGACGATCGGCGCGATCGCGTTCGTCGGCGGCTTCGTGACCGGGCTCGGCCGCTGGGCGATCGCCGTCGGCATGCAGGCGGTGATCCCCATGGTGTTCGTGCTGGGCTTTCCGCGCGAGACGTTCACGGCCGCGATGCACATTGAGGCGATGTTCGTCGCCGGCGGCCTCGTCTACATCGCAATCGCGTTGCTCGCGACCGTCGTCACCGACGCGAGCGCCCGGCGGCTGGTCGCCAGCGAGGCGATCCGTGAGTTCTCGATCTATCTCCGTACAGTCGCCGCAGTGTTCGAGCCCGAAACGGATTTGGCGGCTGCTTACGGCGCGGCGATCCGACAGCAGGCGGCGTTGGCCGAACAATTGCAGTCGACGCGATCGCTGCTGCTCGACCACGCGAGCCGCACACCGGAGCGACTGAGGCTGGCCGCCACGATCGGCGTGCTGCTCGACGCCTTCGACGCGCTGGTCGCCGCGCAATGCGACGTCGCGCTCATCCGCGAGACGCCTGTGGCGGCTGCGGTCCTTCATCGCATCCGCACGGCGCTGCGCGTCGGCGCCCTCGATGTCGGCCATTTGAGCCTCGAACTCCTAACGACCGACCGTCCGACCCTGCCGCCCGATCATCACGTCGCCATCGACGCCCTGAAGCGGGAAGCGACGGTGGCGGGAACCGAAGCAGCGTCAGACAAGCCAGCGCGCGAGGCGCTCCTCGCGTCGACGCGCCGGATCGCTCTGGCGCTCGACAACATCCGGCGACTGGAGAAAACTCTCTCGGACAACGAGACGGCCGAAGGGGTTATCGGCGGCGTCAACCTCGCCGCCTTCATCCCGAAGCGCTCCTATTCGCTGGCGGCGCTCGGGCCTCATTTCACCCTCGCCTCGCCCGTTCTGCGTTATTCGGTTCGGCTGGCTCTGGCGATGATGGCGGGCGCGATCATCGCGCAGTTCCTCGGCGACTCGGGTCACGGCAACTGGGTTCTGCTGACCATCGCCGTGGTGATGCGCGCGAATTACGGGCTCACCAGGCAGCGCCGCGACGATCGCGTCGTCGGCACCCTGATCGGCTGCGTCGCCGCCGCAGGCGCGGTTGCGTGGCTACCGGC
Source organism: uncultured Alphaproteobacteria bacterium (assembly GCA_963721905.1). GTDB lineage: Bacteria > Pseudomonadota > Alphaproteobacteria > Rhizobiales > Beijerinckiaceae > Roseiarcus. Next base: position 77,107 of record CAVRMF010000011.1, on the reverse strand, counting down.
GGGCGCGCTGGTCGCGGTGCAGGGCCTGTCGCTCGCCGTCGTCCACAGCTTCGTACGGCTCAATTATCGGCTGGCCTCGGTCGGGGCGTCAGTGATGGCGCTCGTTTCGTTGCATCTCGTCCAGCCCTCGCTGCCGGCGCCTGTCCTCGCGCGGCTCGCCGACACGCTGATCGGCGCCGCGATCGCGCATCTCTTCAGCTATGTGTGGCCGCACTGGGAATTTAGGGAGGCGCCCCGCGTCGCGACCGGGCTGCTCGCGCGGCTCGCCACTTTCGCGAGCGTCGCCCTTAACCCTGAGACCGGCGTCCACGACTATCGCCTGGCGCGCAAGAACATGATCGAGGCGCTCGCCGCGCTCTCCGATTCGGCCGGGCGCATGAGCATCGAACCGACCGCCACGCGCAAGGGCCTGGACGAAATGGCGGCGCTGCTGATCGCGTCATATGGCCTCGTCGCTCAATTTTCCGCGGCGCGGCTCGACGCGCGGCTGGGCGTCGCGCCGGCGCCCGACAGCGGCGCGCGCGATTGGCTTCAGGCCCAACTCGCCCCGAATCAGACGCCGACCGACGCACCGGCGCCGTCCGGGCCGCTCGCCGCCGCCGCGCTCGCCGTGGTCGGGGAGGCCCAACGATACCGGCGCGCGTGCCAAATCGAGGCTGGCGGAGGGTAATCGCGTCGGGGCGCAGGAAAACGGTCGCCGCGACCGCAGGCGATGCTCATCCGGGCCGGAAGAGCAGGGCGACGAGAAAGACGGCGAGCACCAAAAAGACAAGAAGGTCCGAGACCATCGCGATGGTCTCCTTCGCGTTTCGATCCCTTTCATGAGGTGCTGGACGCCCGCCAGCCTGTAAAAGAGGCCTCCCGCGACCGCCGCAGGCGTGACCCACCCCGGATTGAAAAGGGCGCACGCCCCGAGCAGCCCAATGGAGAGATTCCCGAATCCAAGTTCCCGGACGATGCTCAGCGCCCCCGTGTCCCTGATCCTAAAGATCGACTCCGCGGTGAAGCTGGGATTGGCGATTTGGCGCAGGCCGGCGAGGATCAGCCGGACGCCGACCGGCCAGAAGACGAACCATTTGCCAATGAGCAGGGTCAAGTCGGCGCCGCCGTGAGAAAGCGCCGCTTCGGCGACGATAGAGACGACCGGAAGTGCGCCCATAAGCAATATGACGACCGTCAGATACATGACAGTTCCCCCGCTGAGGCCGACGACAGCCCTGGATATCCGATTCCCGCAAAATTGGATCCGCAGCGACGAAGCGCGATTTCTCGCCGGCGCAGCATAAAAAAGCCGATCTCGCGTGCACCATTCGAGGAACCCTGCCCGACGCGAGATCGTTCAGGACCGGGCTGGGAGTTCAGGCGGATGGAGATTCTCATGTCTAACGTCGAGTTCCGATACGCGCCCGGGCAGACCGTTCGATATCTGGACGTATCGCCGATGATTTCGGCGCTGCGCTTCCAGCCGGACGATTTCGAATATGCGCATGGCTGGCTGCACCACGTCCCGAGCCGTCATCGCTTCCAGTTCGACCGGATGGGACGAGTGACGATCGATGCGCTCTGCGGATGCGCAATGCTCGCGATCAAGCCAGAGCAGACCGACGAACTGGTCTCGATGTTCAAGACATGGCGTCAGCAATATTGGACGCCGCTCGAGACGAACCGGGAGTTCGCCTCGCATTTCCGCAAGCCGAACGCCTGGGTCCGGCTCTTCCGGGACGTCCGGATGGCCTTTCGGCGCTTCCTGCGCCGTGAAAACCCTGTCGCAGTTCCCGTCGAGGATTTATCGCCGGTGTCGGCGACGCCAGCGGAATAGGCCTGCCTGGCCCGAAGCCGGCGTCGACCGTGCCGCTCCACGGGTTCGGGCGGCGCGATCTTTTTCGAACTTTCGCCTTGGATGCGGGACCAGTGCTCGCGGCCACGGGCTGAGCGCGACTCTAGCACAGCCAACCGGGAATCACCCGCCATAGCCGAGGTCGGGATCAGACGATCCCCGACGATGAGCCCGCGACGGCGGGCCGCTCCTTCGCCTTGTGCGCGCGGTATTTCGAGGCGCGGTAGACGGCGATCGGATCGATCGCGCCGCCGCCACGCCGCCGCGCCTCGGCCAGGATCGGCGACACATCGGTCACGAAGCCTGCCTTGAAAAGGCGATGCGCGAGCATGACGTCGTTCACCTCCTGCGCGACTGCCAGCGCGGCGCGGTCGATCAGGAGCGCCTGCGCATAAGCGCGCTGCACCTCGGTGGCCGAGACGATCAGGCTCTCGATCGGGTCGGTCACGTTGTGCGACTGGTCAAGCATATAGGCGGGATCGAAGCCGGGCGCGCCGCGCGCGCTGGCGTCGACAAGTTCGTTGAAGACGCGATAGAGGCGGAACGGGTCGATCGACCCCGTGTCGAGATCGTCGTCCCCGTATTTGGAATCGTTGAAGTGGAAGCCGGCGAGCCTCCCGGCGCGGATCAGCCGCGCCACGATCTGCTCGATGTTGACGTTCGGCGCATGGTGTCCGAGGTCGACGAGGCAAAGGGCCTTCGGTCCCAGCGCCTCGGCCGCCATCAGGCTCGTCCCCCAGTCGGAAATGACGGTCGAATAGAAGGCCGGCTCGCAGAGCTTGTGCTCCAGGAACACCCGCCAGTTTGCGGGCAGGCGCGCGTATATGGCGCTCAACGATTCGAGATACCAGTCGAAGACGCGGTTCAGGTTCGACTGTCCGGGGAAATTGGAGCCGTCGGCAATCCAGACCGTCAGCGCCGTCGAGCCCAGCTTTTCGCCGATCTCGATGCATTCGAGGTTGTGCGCCACCGCCTGGTCCCGGACTGCTTTCTCGCTGTGGCTGAGCGACCCGAACTTGTAGGAAAGCTTCTGGCCGGGCTCATCCTGAAACGTGTTGGAGTTGACCGCATCGAACCCGACGCCGAGCGCCTTCGCCCGTTCGGCGAGCTCGCGATAATCGCTGACCTTGTCCCAGGGGAAATGCGGCGAGCAGGTCGGCGTCGCGCGGGTAAGCTGGTGAATTGTCGCGCAATCCTCGAGCTTGTCGAAAATGCCGCGCGGTTCGCCTGGGCCGGGAAAGCGGGCGAAGCGGGTGCCCCCGGTGCCGACCCCCCAGGTCGGAACGGCGACCGCGAACGCCGCGACCTTGGCGGCGACCGCGTCGATATCGACGCCGCTTCGCTCCAGGCGCCGGCCGAGCGCTGCATAATCCTCGTCGTGCGCGGCGGCGATTTTGGCGTTCGCTTCGCCGATCAGCATGTCTGGAATGCGATAGGACATAGGCTCCTCCCTGACCCCTCGCTACCTCGTGAAGCTCACCGCGTTGCCCGCGTCGACATTGAGGATGTTGCCGGTGCTCTTGGCCGAGAGATCGGAGGCGAAATAATAGACCGCCTCGGCGATATCCTCGGGATAGACGGAAAGCTTGAGCAGCGAGCGCTGGCGATAGACCTCCTCGAGCTCGGATTCGTCAACCTTGTTCGACGCGGCGCGCTGCGCGCGCCACTCGCCCTGCCAGATCTTCGATCCGCGCAGCACGGCGTCCGGATTGACCGTATTGGCGCGAATGCCGTAGGGCGCGCCTTCGAGCGCAAGACAGCGCGCCAGATGCACTTCCGCTGCCTTGGCCGTGCAATAGGCCGAGGCGCCCGGCGAGGCGGCGAGTGCGTTCTTCGAGGCGATGAAGACGATGCTGCCGCCGAGGCCCTGATCCTTCATGATCCGGTAGCCAGCCCGGGCGGACAGAAAATAGCCGGTGGCGAGGATCGCGATGTTGCGGTTCCAGAGTTCGAGCGAGGTGTCCTCGAACGGAGCGGCGGATGCAATGCCGGCGTTGGCGACGACGATATCGACCCCGCCATAGCCGACGACGGCGTCGCGGAACGCGGCCTCGACCGCCGTCTCGTCCGTCACGTCGGCGACGACGCCGGAGACCGCGTCCTTGCCGAAGCGCTTGGCGAAATCGGCTGCGGCCCGATCGAGGCTCGCCCGGTCGATGTCGGCGAGCACAACGCAGGCGCCTTCGCCGATCAGCCGCGCCGCGATCGCCTGGCCGATGCCGCCGGCCCCGCCGGTCACCAGCGCGACCCGCCCGGCGAGCGACTTCGGCTTCGGCATGCGCTGAAGCTTCGCCTCTTCCAGCAGCCAGTATTCGATGTCGAACGCCTCCTGCTCGGCGAGCCCGACATAGCGGCTGACGCTCGAGGCGCCGCGCATCACATTGATTGCGTTGACGTAAAATTCGGAGGCGATGCGCGCAGTCGCCTTGTCCTTGGCGAAGGAGAGCATGCCGATGCCCGGCACGAGATAGATGACGGCGTTGGGATCGCGCATGGCCGGCGAGTTCGGCCGCTTGCAGCGCTCGTAATAGGCGGCGTAGTCCGCGCGGTAAGCGGCGAGGCTCTGATCGAGCGAGCCGATGACAGCCTCGAGATTGCGCGCCGCCGGATCGAACGCCAGCACCAGCGGACGGATCTTGGTGCGCAGGAAATGGTCCGGGCATGACGTGCCGAGCGCGGCGAGCGCTTTAAGGTCGCGCGCGTTGACGAATTCCATGACTTCCGATCCGTCGGCGAAATGGCCGATCTTGCGCTCGCCCGCCGAAACGCGCTTGCGGATCGCGGGCATCAGCGCCGCGGCGATTGCGCGCCGCTCGGCGGGCGGCAGCGCCTCGACCGCCGCTCCGCCGAAGGCCTCGCCCCGCGCGTTGGCGCCGAGCCAGGTGGAGGCCTTGTTGATCATCGCGAGCGTCGTCTCGTAACAGGCTTTCGACGTCGGCCCCCAGGTGAAGAGACCATGGCCGCCGAGTACGACGCCCTTCAGATTCGGATTCGCCTCCGCCATCGCGCCGAGCTTGAGGCCGAGGTCGAACCCGGGCCGCTGCCACGGCAGAAAGCCGAGTTCGCCGCCGAACACCTTGCGGGTCAGTTCCTCGGCGTTTTCGCTGGCGGCGATCGCGATCACCGCATCGGCGTGAACGTGGTCGACATGCGGGTGTGGAACGAAGCCGTGCAGCGGCGTGTCGATCGAGGTCGCGCGCGGGTTCAGATTGAACGTGCAGTGGTTGAAGAGCGCCACCATCTCGTCTTCATGCTTCAGTCCGCGATAGACCGACTTGAGGCCCAAGAGCTTGTCGAGATAGAGGGTGGAAAATCCGTCGAGCTTCATCGAGCCGATGTCGCCGCCCGAGCCTTTGACCCAAAGCACCTGGACGGGCTTGGCCGTCAGCGGGTCCTTTTCGTCGACCTTGGCCGAAGTGTTGCCGCCGCCGAAATTGGTGATCCTGAGATCGCTGCCGAGAAGATTCGAGCGGTAGAGCAGGAGGTTGGGCTCGTCGAGGGTCGCCGCGTGCTTGTCGTCCCAAAGATCGGGCAAGGGTGCGTCCAAGGGCGCATCGACACGGGAAGCTTGGCCGCTCATGGTCGTTCCTCCGGATTTTCGAGCGATTTTGAGCGATCATTATAGAATCCGATCGCCGTTCGTCAATCTCGTTGCTCGATTGTGCAGCGCAATGAGCGAAAATGATCGATCTTGATTGACAGTGCACGGCGCCGATGGCAACCTACCGCTCAACGACACCCATTTCGAGGAAACGGCAAGGGCCCATGCGCGAGCGACAACGCGCTGAAATCGTCCGGAATTTGCTCGTCGAGCGAGGCTTCCTCTCGATCGCCGAGATCATGGCCGCGACCGGCGTGTCCGCCGCCTCCGCGCGGCGCGACGCCGGGCGGCTGGCCGACGCCGGCCTGGCCGACCGCGTGCACGGCGGCGTTCAGGCAATCGGCGACGCCTTCTCCAAGGCGCTGACGCAGACGCCGCTCGCGACCCGCTCCTTCGACGCGAGCCGCACCATCAACATCGAGGCCAAGCGCGCGATTGCGCGGCGAGCGGTCGAAATGTGCGCGGCCGGCGACGTGATCATCGTCAATGGCGGAACGACGACCTTCCAGATGTCGGATTTCTTGCGCCACACCAGGCTCAAGATCCTGACCAATTCCTACCCGCTGGCGGAGATCCTGATCCACGAGACGCAGAACCGCGTCGCGCTGCCCGGCGGCGAGGTCTATCGCGAGCAGAAGCTGATCGTCGCACCATTCGACGACGATGCGATCCAGCACTATTCCGCCCGCCTCATGTTCATGAGCGCGATCTCGATCGGCCCGCTCGGCGTGATCGAGGGCGACCCGCTCATCGCGCGGGCGGAGACGAAGCTCCTCAAGCGCGCCGACAGGCTCGTCGTCCTCGCCGACGCCTCCAAGTTCGTCGCGCGCGGAAGCCTCGTCGTCTGCCCGCTCGCGCGCATCCACGCGCTGATCACCGACTCGCGCGCGCCGCCGGAGGCGCTCGCGATGCTCGCCGAGGCGGGGGTACAGACGATCGTCGTCGAACCCGAAGAACATTCGACGGAGGCCGCATGAGCGCCGCGCCGCCGCTCGAGACCGCATCCGCCGCGCCGCTTCTCGAAGTGCGCGACATCGAAAAGGCGTTCCCCGGCGTGCACGCGCTTTCGGGCGTTTCGTTCGACGTGAGGGCGGGCGAGGTCCATGCGCTGCTTGGCGAGAACGGCGCCGGCAAGTCAACGCTGATCAAGATCGTATCCGGGGTGTACCAGCCCGACTCGGGCGCGATCCTGATCGACGGGCGGGAGACGCGGCTTGCTTCGCCCGACGACGCGAGGCGCGAGGGCATTGCGACCATCTATCAGGAGCTCCTGCTCTTCCCCGAGCTCACCGTCGCCGAGAACATCTTCCTTGGCCATGCGCCCTTGACCGGCATGGGCCGGATCGACTGGCGGGAGATGCGCGCCAAGGCCGAAGCGCTGCTCGCCTCGCTCGACATCGGCGATCTCGCCGCCGATCAGATCGTTGGCGCGCTCTCGGTCGGCCACCGCCAGCGGGTCGAGATCCTACGCGCCCTGTCGCACGACGCGCGCATCCTCATCATGGACGAGCCTACCGCCGCCCTGACCGAAGGCGACGTGATGCGTCTTTTCGACATCGTGCGCCGCCTCAAGGCGCGCGGCGTCGGCATCGTCTATATCAGCCATCGCCTCGACGAGATATTCGCCATCGGCGATCGGGTTACGGTGTTGCGCGACGGCGCCTATGTCGGAGCGCGGCAGGTCGCCGACACCAATGCCGCGGAGCTCGTCCAGATGATGGTCGGGCGGCGGATCGACAACCTCTTTCCCAAGGTCGCCGCCACGGTCGGCGCGCCGGTTCTCGAGGTGAAAGACCTCGTGCGCCGGCCGATGACCAAAAGCGTCAGCCTGACGGTCTGCGCCGGCGAGATCGTCGGCCTCGCGGGCCTCGTCGGCTCCGGACGCAGCGAGCTGGCGCAGACGCTGTTCGGCATCACCCCCGCCGAATTGGGGGAGATCCGGCTCATGGGCGAGAGCGTCAAGATCGATTCGGCGGAGAGCGCCCGCGCGCGAGGCATCGCCTACGTGCCTGAGGACCGCGGCGTGCAGGGCCTGGTGAGGCCGATGAGCGTCCTGCACAATTTCTCTCTCGCCGCGCTCGGTTCGTTGTCGCGCGCCGGCTTCGTCGACCGCGGCGCCGAGCGGCGAATGGCGGAGGAGGGCGTCCGGCGGTTCAGCGTCAAGACGAGTTCGGTCGAAGAGGTCGCCGGCCGGCTCTCCGGCGGCAACCAGCAGAAGATCATCTTGGGAAAATGGCTCGCCAACAACCCGAAGCTCCTCATTCTCGATGAGCCGACGCGCGGCATCGACGTCGGCGCCAAGGCCGAGATTCACCGGCTGATGAGCGAACTCGCCGGCACGGGCGTGGCCATCCTGATGATCTCCAGCGAACTGCCGGAAGTGCTCGGCATGAGCGACCGCGTGCTCGTCATGCGCGAGGGGCGGCTGGTGGCCGAGTTCGACCGCGCCCACGCGACCTCCGAAGCGGTGGGCGGCGCGATGATGGGCGAATCGACCGCGGAAGTGCGGAAGGCGGGCGCGGAGAAGGCGGGCGTGGAGGAAGCGGCGTGAGCGCGACGGCGATCGCAGGCGCGGCGAGCGGGCGCGGCCTCAGCCTCAGGCGCTTCGCCTCCCAAGAAGCGTTGCTCGCGGTCGCGGTCATCGGGCTTGCGCTCATCGTCGGATTCATCAACCCGCGCTTTCTCGCAACCCGCAATCTCTCCGACATCCTGCTCGGCAACGCCTATATCGCGGTCGCGGCCGTCGGCATGTCGATGGTGATCATCTCGGGCAACATCGACATTTCCGTCGGCGCGCTGATCGGCGTGCTCGCAACCATCAGCGGCTCGCTCGCCGTCGCAGGCGCTCCGACTCTCGTGACCTGGCTCACGCCGCTCGTCCTCGGCGTCGCAGTGATGGCGGCGCAGGGGGCGGTCGTCGCCTATCTGCGAATCCCGGCGATTGTCGTCACGCTCGGCATGCTGTCGATCCTTAAAGGCGGCCTCATCAGCGTCACCGGCGGCAGGTGGATCACCGACCTGCCCCAGAGCTTTCATCTCGCCGACCTCAACCTGTTCGGCGCCCCCATGCCGGTGGTCATCATGGTTCTGGCGACCGCGCTCGCCGCGCTCTGGATGCGCTACAGCCCCAGCGGGCGGGCGATCTACGCCACCGGCGGCAACGCGGAAGCCGCGCGGCTCTGCGGCGTCAATCCGCAGCGCACCGTGGTGATGGTCTTCGCCCTGCATGGTTTTTTCGCCGGCCTCGCGACCCTCGTCTATGCGACGCAGCTTCGGGTGATCCAGTCGACCACGCCGCCGGGCCTCGAGCTTACCGTCATCACGGCCTCGGTCGTCGGAGGGGTCAGCATTCTCGGCGGCGTCGGCACCGTCGTCGGCTCGACGCTGGCGGCGATCCTCATCGCCGAGATCACCAGCGCCCTCGTCTTCATCAACGTCTCGCCCTATTGGACCGACGCCGTGCGCGGCGGGCTCATCCTCGCCACCGTCGTCGCTGACATCCTGCGCCGCCAGCGCCGCGCCGCGAGAGGCTGGAAGAAATGAGCGTCGCGGCCGAGACCCGCGCCGGCGGCGCGCCATGGTGGCTCAAGCGGCACGAGACGCTGCTTGCGATCATCCTCGTCATCGCGCTGATCTGCCTCGGTGCCTTCAACGAACGCTTTCTGACCGTCGACAACCTCCTGAATCAGGGCCGGCTGATGACCGAGATCGGCCTCATCGCGCTGCCGATGACCTTCGTCATCATCACCGGCGGCATCGACCTTTCGGTCGGCGCGATCGTCGGTCTCTGCGCCATCATGCTCGGCGTTTCGTGGAAGTCCTTCGGCTTTCCGCTGCCGCTCGCGATCGTTTTCGCGCTCTTCGTCGGCGCGCTCGCGGGCTTCGTCAACGGCTTTGTGATCACGCGCGTCAAGGTGCCGCCCCTCATCATGACGATTGCGACTCTCGCTCTCTACCGTGGGCTCGCCGAGGGGGTTAGCCAGGCGCATTCGGTGCGCAGCTATCCGGAATGGTTCTACGTGCTCGGCCAGGGAAGCGTGTTCGGCGTCCCAACCCAGCTCCTGATCCTCATCGTCCTGATCGTCGTGGCCGGCGTCGCGCTCGACCGCACGACGTTCGGCCGTACGCTCTACGCGATCGGCGCCAACGAGACAGCGGCGCGTTTTTCCGCGCTCGCCGTCGACCGGACCAAACTCATCGTCTACACCCTCTCGGGGCTTGCCTCGGCGCTCGCGGGCGTCGTGCTGGTCTCGCGGGTGACGACGACGCGCATGGACATGGGCATGGGCTACGAACTCGACGTGATCGCCGCGGTCGTCCTCGGCGGCGCCAGCATTTTCGGCGGCTCCGGCACGATCTGGGGCACGGTGGTCGGTCTCGTGATGATTCAGCTCCTCAAGAACGGGTTGGCGTTGACCGGAGTGAAGGGCGACGCGACAATTGTCGTCATCGGGGTGGCGCTCATCCTCTCGGTGCTCATCGCGAGCTCGCTTCAGCGCCGCCGCGAATGACAAGAATCACAGAGTTAGCCGCGATGTGGCGGTGAAGCAGGGAAGGAAGCGACGATGAAATCGAGATACTTACTGACGACGGCGGCGGCGATGTTCGCCCTCGGGTTCGCGACCGGCGGCGCGAGCGCCGCGGGCAAATGGGACGGCGCCGACGATTTGCCGACGAATCCTCTCGCCTGCGACGCGAGCGGCGCGGCGGCCCCGGTCGCGGCCAAGCCCTATGACGGGGGGCAGGCGACCAACCCGCCGGACAAAGCGGGCAAGCCGATTACCCTGGTGGACGTGCCGAAGCTGATCGGCATCGGCTATTTCAACGCCACCTCCAAAGGGATGCAGGACGCCGCCAAGGAGCTCGGCAACGTCACGGTGACGACCGACGGTCCGACCGAAGCCAAGATCGACGAGCAGATCAAGTTCATCGACAATTACATCACCCGCGGCGTCGACGGCGTGCTGTTCGCCGCCAACGATCCGGTGGCGATCGCGCCGGTGCTCAAGAAAGCGCTGTCGAAGGGCATCCATGTCGTCGGCTACGACGCCAACTCGACGCCCGACGCGCGCGAATGGTTCGTCAACCAGGCCGAGTTCAACGGCATCGGCAAGGCGATGATGGATTCGATGGCCAAGGAGATCGGCGAGGACGGCAGCTTCGCCATCGTCACCTCGACCTTCACCACGCCGAACCAGGCGCGCTGGATCGCCGAAATGTCCGCCTACGCCGCCAAATGCCATCCGAAGATGACATGGCTCGAAACGGTCGAGGCGCAGGAGGACAACAACCTCTCATTCAATCAGGCGACGACGCTCATCAACAAGCACGGCGACAAGCTGAAGGGCCTCTTCGGCATGACGTCGGTCGCGACGCCGGCTTCCGCCGAAGCCGTCACCAAGGCCGGCCTCTGCGGCAAGGTCGCGGTCGTCGGTCTGGCGACGCCCAACGCGATGAAGCCCTATGTCACTGCCGGCTGCGTCAAGTCGGTGGTCTTGTGGAACCCGATCGACCTCGGCTACGCGGCGACCTACGTGATCCGCGCGGTGGTCGACGGCAAGCTGAAGCCCGGCGCGACCTCGGTCGACGCGGGCAAGCTCGGCAAGCTCACCGTCGTCAACGGCAGCGAAATCCTGCTTGGGCCCCCGTTCATCTACAACAAGGACAACGTCGCCAAGTTCGACTTCTGATGGGCCAGATTTCCTCTCCCCGCAGCGCGGGGAGAGGAAAAGGCATCCCGGCCTTCTCCCCTCGAACGGGGAGAAGGCGTCGCGTGCTCCCGCGGAACCGCCGATGCAGCGCTACGCCTTCAAGATGTTTCTCAACCCCGGCGCGTCGCACGAATACCTTCGCCGCCACGACGCGATCTGGCCGGATCTGAAGGCGCTCATTCGTGAAAAGGGCGTGCGCAACTATTCGATCCATCTCGATCCCGAGACCAACATCCTCTTCGCCTATCTCGAGCGGTCGGAGGATCACGGCATGGAGGACCTGACGAAGAATCCCGTCATGCAGCGCTGGTGGGCGTATATGAAGGACATCATGGCCGCCAATCCCGATGGCAGTCCCGTCACCGCGCCGCTCATCGAGGTCTTTCATCTGGAATGACGGCGCCCTCTGCAACACCCGAGGCTTCGGTTCCTTCCCTCTCTCCTTGCGGGAGAGGGGTTGGGGGTGAGGGGTCCGGCGCGAAGCGCCATCCGGTGAGCTTGGGGTCAGCGCGCCTGATGGCGCGGACCCCTCATCCGGCCGCGCTTTCAGCGCGGCCACCTTCTCCCGCAAGGGGAGAAGGGAGCGATCGGTCGCGTGAGAGGACGCACGCATGACCGGCTGCGTCGCGGTCCTCGATATCGGCAAGACCAACACCAAGCTCGTCGTCTTCGACGCCGCCGGCAAGGTCATCGCGGAACGGTCGCAAGTGAGCGCGCCGCTCAAGCCCGACGCCGGATGGCCGTATCTGAGGCTGGATGCGGAGCGCGCCTGGGCCTTCTATCTCGCGGCGCTCAAGGACGTCGGCGCCAAATTTACGATCGAAGCCGTCTCGGTCGCCGCTCACGGCGCCGCCGGCGTTCTGGTGACCGACGAGGGCGTCGCCGCGCCGCCGGTGGACTACGAGTTCGACGGCTTCGCCGCTGTCGACGCCGAATACGACGCGCTGAGGCCGCCGTTCGAGGAGTTGCTCACGCCGAACCTTCCGCGCGGGCTCAACCTCGGGCGGCAGATTTTCTATGTCGAGCGCAAGTTCCCCGACGCCTTCGCCCGCGCACGCGCCTTCCTCGGCTGGCCGCAATACTGGTCGTGGCGGCTGAGTGGCGTGATGGCCTCCGAAGTGACCACGATCGCCGCCCATTCCGACCTCTGGCGGCCGATCGAGGGGCGCCTGTCGAGCATGGTCGAGCGGCTCGGCTGGACACACCTCTTTCCGCCGATGCGCCGCGCCTGGGAGACCCTGGGGTCGTTGAAACGCGAAGTCGCCGCGGCGACCGGGCTTCCGCCGGACGTGCGGGTCGTTTGCGGCGCGCATGATTCGAACGCCTCGCTCGTTCCGCATCTGGCCGCGCGCAGCGACTCCTTCACCGTCGTCTCGACCGGCACCTGGGCGATCCTGATGGCGGTCGGAGGCAAGGGCCGGCTCGATCCGAAAGCCGACATGCTGATGAATGTCGACGTGCGCGGGCGTCCGGTGCCGACGGCGCGCTTCATGGGCGGGCGCGAGTTTGCGGTTCTCGCGGGCGACCATCCCGCCGAGGCGCACGAGGCCGACGTCGCGGCCATCGTCGCCGCGGGCGTGATGGCGACGCCCGCCTTTTCCGATCAGGGTGGCCCCTTCGCCGGCCGGAAAGGCCGGATCGTCGGCCAAGCGCCGAAGACGCCGGCCGCGCGGACGGCTTTGGCGACGCTCTATGTCGCGCTGATGACCGCTCATGTGCTCGACCGGCTCGAGGCGCCAGGCGACATCATCGTCGAAGGCGGCTTCAACCGCTCGCCCGCCTTCGCCGCCCTTCTTGCAGGCCTCATGCCCGGCCGCAGCGTGGTCGTCGCCCCGACCTCGGGCGCGGCCGAAGGCGCGGCGATGCTTGCCCGATGGGGCGAACCCCACGCCCCGCCCCGGCTCGCCCCGGCCGAAGCCTGGCGCATCCCGGGGCTGGCGGAGTATCGCAAGAGGTGGGAGCGAGCATTGTAGGGGCCAATGTCACGCCCGCAAATGCGGGCGTCCAGAGTGGCGCGCAGCGCGGCCGGTCTGGATTCCCGCGTCACGCGGGAATGACAACAGAAGCGGTGTCTATCCGTCTGCACCCTTCTCGGCGCCCACCCCCGGCGGCGCAGCGTCTCCGTGCGCCACCTTGATCGCCTCGAGCACGGCTTGCGGATCGGCCGGCGTCGCCAGCGCCTCCGCGATCTCGTCGCGATGGTCGCCCTGGTTCGGGTCGTTGCGGCGAAATTCCTCAAGAAGCGCGATGATCTTCGCCGACTTCTGCTCGCCAAGAATGGCGAGTTCGAGCGTCAGCTGGTCGCGCCGCGTCGCGAGCGCGTCGTCGTGGCGCTGCGCGATCAGGATCATCGCCGCCAGATAGAGCGCAACCGTCGAGACCACCGCTGACAGCAGCGGAAAGGGGAAGGGATCGGGCGCGCCCCGACCCCAAGCCATCAACGCGATGTTGAGGACCAGCCATCCGACGATGGCGATGGTGAAGAGGCCAAGCGTCCGCGGCCGCGCCACGGCCGCGGTCGCCGCGGACACGAATTTTTGCTGGGCGCCGGCCTGCCGGTAGTGCGCCGCATGGAGCGCGGCGATCGCCGCGACCGTTTCCTCGACGTGGGGCGGAACGCGCATCGCTTCGTTGTCCATGCTTGCTTCCGTCCACGCGGCCATAGGATGCCTTCGCCGGAAATGGGAATTTGTTCAGTTCGACAAGGAGAACGGTTGGGGCGAAGGCGATGCTCCGGATGTTCACGGAAAGTTGAACGGGCGGTTCGCATCGGTGCCCGATCGCCAAATTTGGCCCCAAGTCTGGAAAGCCAAGCGTTTTCATGACCAAATGAGGGAACCCAAAGATTGGAGACACCGATGGCCGGACCGTTTGGCGCGACGTCGACGACGGACGAAGTCCTTGAAGGCGTCGACCTCAGCGGCAAACGCATCCTGGTCACCGGCGTTTCGGCCGGGCTTGGCGTCGAGACCGCCCGCGCGCTCGCTGCGCACGGCGCTCATGTCGTCGGCGCCGCGCGGGACCTGAGCAAAGCCAAGGCCGCGACCGAGCTCGTTCGGGCCGGGGCGGCGAAAGGCGGCGGGCTCGAGCTTGTTGAGCTCGATCTGGCGTCGCTGAAGAGCGTGCGGGCCTGCGCCGACGCGCTCAACGCCGCCGGCAAGCCGTTCGATCTCGTGATCGCCAACGCGGGCGTCATGGCCTGTCCGAAGGGTGTGACCGCCGACGGTTTCGAGACCCAGTTCGGGACCAACCACCTCGGCCATTTCGTCCTCGTCAACCGCATCGCCTCGGTGATGAAGCCGGGGTCGCGCCTGGTGAACCTCTCCTCCGCGGGCCACCGGTACTCCGACGTCGACCTCGACGACCTGAACTTCGAGCGCACGCCCTATACCGAGTTCGGCGCCTATGGCCGCTCGAAGACCGCCAACATTCTCTTCGCCGTCGAGTTCGACCGGCGGCGCAAGGCGAGCGGCGTCCGGGCGACCGCCGTCCATCCCGGCGGCATCAAGACCGAGCTCAGCCGGCACCTGACGCCTGAATACCTTCATGAGATGATCGAGCGGCTCAATGCGGCCAGCCTGGCCGCGGGCGGGGAGGCGTTCACCCATAAGACCATCCCGCAGGGAGCGGCGACCACCGTCTGGGCCGGCGTCGTCGCCCCCGCAGATGAGGTCGGCGGCCGCTATTGCGAGGACTGCCACGTGGCTGAACTCGCCGAAGGCGCCGACCTCCGCGGCGGCGTCCGCGCCTACGCTCTCGATCCCGACCATGCCAAAACGCTCTGGGCCAAGAGCGAGGAGATGGTGGGCGAGCGGTTCTGAAAGTTTCTTCGTGAGACGGGGTCTTTTGTCGCCGCGGTCGATGACCGCGGCGCCGCGCTCAGCGAGCGCGGCTACAGAGTCGAATCCAACAGGGAGCTCACATGCCTTCTGTCGAAAATAAAGTGGTGCTCATCACCGGAGCGTCAAGCGGCATTGGCGAGGCGTCCCCTCGCGTTCTCGCGGCGCATGGCGAGCTCGCCCTCTGCCTCCCAAAACCATGAGCGACGCCGTCCGGACGAAATGCCACATGGCGAGGACGGGGGATTAGGGGTAGCGCCCCGAAATTACGCGCATTGCGCCGCCCGGCGAAAATTGGAGACTGGTGGATTAGAGCTATGATCGGTCCCGGACAACCTTATGGCATGTCACTAGGTCACAATAGCCCGTTCGAGATCGACTATGACTGCGTCAGTGGAAAATATCTGATGGACATGAGACCAACTATAGCGGGTGACGATCTTCATACTCTTCGCCCGCAGCCAAGTGAAGGGCCGGTGAGCATCGGCGTGATCGTCGATGGGCGCCAAATTATTTTCGCCAGCCACGCTAATAATATCGGGATGACTTCCGTCGAACTTTCGCCGGATGAGGTTCACTTTATCGCCTCGACGCGCAAAACGTTGGAGGTTCAATGGTCAGGTGACTTTAGTTTACCGTGGCCGGTGGGCGGAACCAGTCAGGCGTTCAAGGCACTCCCGGACATTTGTCACGATCCGCGTATGCGCCTCGAATGACGTTCCGGCGAATCTAGCCTTCCTTCAGCCGGTTGAACGCGCCCGCGTCGGCGACGCTTGCGGCCGTAAGCCCGCAGCCAGCGCTTCGTTAGCCGCTGGTCAGCCCGGCTCGTCTTGGGGCCACCACGATGATGTTAAGCCGTTGACTTAATTGGAGCGGGTGAAGGGAATCGAACCCTCGTATTCAGCTTGGAAGGCTGCTGCTCTACCATTGAGCTACACCCGCGCTTGACGCCCTCGCTCCCGGCGAACTGGACCGCGCTTTCAGCGCCGTTTCATGGCAATGCCGCGCGGCGAAGTCAATGCGAGACGGAACGCGGAAGGCGTCGGTCTCGAAGTCTGCAAGGATGCGAATCCCGTTCCAACTGCGCTCATCGGCCCGGCAGGGCTTCAGGGGAGTCGCTTTCGGACGGGCCCGGGCGATTTTTCAACGCTGTCGCACAACCGTGCTTTGTGGAGCCTTACTTAAGGTTTTTATCGTTCCAGTTGCGCGATAGGTGTTTACAATCGCGCAAAACCGGGTTACCAATTCGTAATGTCCGGCCATGGGGGTGCGGACGAAGTGGGGAGAGCCATGAGAAAACTATTCGCAGGGGCTCACGTCAATGCGGTGGCGGGGTGCGCCGCTGTGGGTGTCACGGCAACAACCAACGGGGAGTCGACAATGCGGAAACTGGAATCACTCGCGCGCGCGGGGGCGCTGGCGGGCGCAGCCTTGGTTTGCTCGGTCGGCGTGGGCTCGGCGTCCAGTTTGGACGACATGCTCAGCCAAGTCCTGGCCACCACGCCGGGAACAGCGTACACCGTCAGCTTCGAACTGGCGCACGACTCGACAAACAATGAGAGACGATTTCTCAGCTTGGTTCGGCAGCGACGAGCTTTTATCGCTCGTTAACGCCGCAGAGTTCCCTTATACGCTGTACACATTCACGGCGACCGCGACGTCCTCGTCGACGACCCTCCAATTTAATGGCCGGGAGGTTCCTGCTTGGTATGACCTGGACGACGTCTCGGTCTCGCCGGCGGGCGGCGGGAATCTGGTTGCAAATCCCGGTTTCGACCTCGATAGTCCGCTAGGCGGAACCGCGCCCTTGGATTGGACTCTGGTACACGCGGTCGTGGGAAGCGACTTCTTTGTTGGTCCAGGGCCAGGCTTCGGCGCATTCTCCGACCCGAATTCCGCCAATTTCGGCGCTGTGGGCACGGTCGCTCCTGGGGTCCCCGAGGCATCGACCTGGGCGATGATGTTCGTTGGTTTCGCCGGCCTTGGCTTCGCCGGGTTCCGCGCGCGCCGCACGGCGGTCGCCGCGCTCTAAGGATAGGCTGCCTCAAGTCTCTGGAAGCCGCCCGTTCGCGGGCGGCTTCCTTTTTGACCACTCCGCCCTCGATGGAATGCGGTCTCCCGGTTGCGGCGAAAAAGCGACAGTTGCTGTCGATGCAACCATTTCTTCCGAAAAACCAAAGGTTGTGTTATGCTCGGCTTCCGCGGCCGGAGAGCAAGAGGATGAAGCGAAGCGCGTGGTATGAAAAGACTGTCCGTCAGTATTTTAGGTTCGTAGTTTGGGGTCGCGTTTTTTCTCTCGCTGAAGCATCGCAAGCCCTTGAAAACGCTCATCTCGCAGGAGGGAATTCCGGCAAATGTAAGACAATGAAAGCCCCGAGGGGGCTGAATGCAGATCCGCGTAAGACATTTCCAGCGAAGGCAAATCATGAGGCTCCGCTCGCCGCAAGGATCGCACTATTTGACGTCTCTCAAGCGTTAGTCTGTCTCCCGGGCGGCGCCCGGAGAGCGCTCCCAGGGGAATCGCTTCAGGTTAACGGCGGGGTTTGGCGGATGAGGAACTCAAGGTAATCGGGGTTCAGGTTGGCGAGTTTTCGGCGAGTTTTGAGGCTGTGTCTGTCCTTTGGGTCGCGGATCAGGTTGACGTTCATGTGTTTGATGACAGCCATGTTTTGAGGGCCGTTAGCGGTTCGCAGGCGGGCGAGGTCATCGTGGAAGACGACGTCGAGCACCCAATGGAGCCGGTTCTCGACGCTCCAGTGGGCTCGCACGGCGGCGGCGAAGGTCTTGGCGTCGAGCTTGGCTGAGGAGAGATAATATCGGCGTTCGCGCGCGAGGAGGCCGTTTCGTTCGACGCGGCTTTCGACCAAGCCGATCATCGCCAGATGCGGGAAACGCGGTTCGTCGGCGTAGCGGCGGTCGGAGAACAGCCAGTCGACCTTGTGGCAGACAACATGGCGGCGCTCTTCGATGCGGCCATGGTCGCCGTCAGTGGTGTTGTGGCCGGGCTCCGTCATCTCCGCGGGCGGATTGGCGAAAAAGTCGACGACATCCTGGTGCAGGACCGGTCGGTTGGCCTTCAACGCGAGCAGATAGTCGCCGCCGCCGGCGACGATTTGTTCCGCGATGTCGGTCTGGGTCCCCATGGCGTCGATGGTGACGAGCGCGCCGGTCAACTGCAATCGTTCGAGCAACAGCGGAATAGCGACGATTTCATTGGACTTCTCATCGACCGCCTCCTGCGCCAGAACCAGACGCTGACGGGCGGCCCAGGCGCTGACCATGTGCAGCGGTTGGCGGCCCTTGGCGCGCGCGTGGGTTCGTCGCGAGGTCTTGCCGTCGATGGCGACGATGTCGGGCGCGCGCTCGCGCAGCGTCTCGACCCAGGCGGAAAAGCACGTCTGGAATAGAAACGGGTCGAGCGCGTTGATCACGTCGTTGAGCGTGTCATGGGCCGGCAGGCCACGCTCGTAGGCCAGAAAACGCCGCAGGAAATCGAGCCGCTGCTCGCCCCACATCCTGATTTCGACGAAGTCCTCCATCCCGCACAACGTCGCGCACAACACGAGCAGCAGGATTTCGGGTAGCGGATAGACAACCCGCCACCTTTGGCGCGGGTCCGAGAGCCCCGAGAAATGGTCGAGAAGGCTGGCCGAAGGCGGCGCTTTGAACATGGTTGGCTCCGAATCAATCGAAGCCACCCAGGAATCATATTTTCCAACCCCGCGCTGAACTCGTTAACCTGAAGCGATTGCCCTGAGAGCGCTCCGCGTTGCCCTTGCTGGCGACCGTCTGAAGATGCGACTATAGCCCCTTCTCGCGCGTCGACCGCGCGCCCCGACCTCCAAAGGCGCCCGCAATGCCTCCCTATCGTTCCCGCACCACCACGCATGGCCGCAACATGGCCGGCGCCCGCGGCCTCTGGCGCGCGACCGGCATGAAGGACGGCGACTTCGGCAAGCCGATCATCGCGGTCGCCAATTCCTTCACCCAGTTCGTGCCGGGCCACGTCCATCTCAAGGACCTGGGCCAGCTCGTCGCGCGCGAGATCGAAGCGGCGGGCGGCGTCGCCAAGGAGTTCAACACCATCGCGGTCGACGACGGCATCGCCATGGGCCACGACGGCATGCTCTATTCGCTGCCCTCGCGCGAGGTGATCGCGGACAGCGTCGAATACATGGCCAACGCCCATTGCGCCGACGCGCTCGTTTGCATCTCGAACTGCGACAAGATCACGCCGGGCATGCTGATGGCCTCGCTTCGCCTCAACATTCCCTCTGTCTTCGTCTCCGGCGGGCCGATGGAGGCGGGCAAGGTCAAGGTCGGCGCGGGCGTCAAGAAAGTCGACCTCATCGACGCGATGGTCGCCGCTGCCGACTCGAAGGTCAGCGACGCTGACGTCGCGGTGATGGAGCGCTCGGCGTGTCCGACCTGCGGCTCGTGCTCGGGCATGTTCACCGCCAATTCGATGAACTGCCTCACCGAGGCGCTCGGCCTCTCGCTGCCGGGCAACGGCACGACGCTCGCGACCCATGCCGACCGCAAGCGTCTCTTCGTCGAAGCGGGGCATCTCATCGTCGATCTCGCCCGCCGCTACTATGAAGAGAACGACGCGGGCGTGCTGCCGCGCTCGATCGCGAGTTTTGCGGCGTTCGAAAACGCGATGACGCTCGACATTTCGATGGGCGGCTCGACCAACACGGTCCTGCATCTGCTCGCGGCCGCGCACGAGGCCGAGATCAATTTCACCATGGACGACATCGACCGGCTGTCGCGGCGCGTGCCCGTCCTCTGCAAGGTCGCGCCCTCGGTCCCCGACGTGCATATCGAGGACGTCCATCGCGCCGGTGGCATCATGGGAATCCTCGGCGAACTCGATCGCGCCGGGCTCCTCAACCGCGGCGTCAGGATGGTTCACGCCGAGTCGCTCGAACACGCGCTCTCGCGTAACGACATCATGCGCACATCGAGCAAAGCTGCGCGCGAATTCTTCTCCGCCGCGCCCGGCGGCGTGCCGACCCAGGTCGCCTTCAGCCAGTCAGCGCGTTTCGAGTCGCTCGACGAGGATCGCGCCAAGGGCGTCATCCGCGACGTGAAACACGCTTTCTCGAAGGACGGCGGCCTTGCCGTGCTCAGGGGTAACATCGCGCTCGACAGCTCGATCGTGAAGACCGCAGGCGTCGACGCAAGCCTGCTCAGGTTCTCCGGTCCCGCGCGCGTCTTCGAGAGCCAGGACGACGCGGTTCAGGGTATTCTTGGCGGCGCGGTCGTCGCCGGAGACGTCGTCGTCATCCGCTACGAAGGCCCGCGCGGCGGCCCCGGCATGCAGGAGATGCTCTATCCGACCAGCTATCTGAAGTCGCGCGGTCTCGGCAAGGTCTGCGCCCTCATCACCGACGGACGCTTCTCCGGCGGGACCTCGGGGCTCTCCATCTGCCATGTCTCGCCGGAAGCGGAGGAAGGCGGCGCCATCGCCCTCATCGAGGACGGCGACCGGATCGAGATCGACATTCCGGCCCGCACGATCAACGCGCTCGTCGACGACGCGACGCTGGCGAAGCGCCGCGCGACGATGGAGGCGAAAGGCAAGCACGCCTGGAAGCCCGCCCGACCCCGCCCGCGCAAAGTGTCGAAAGCCTTGCGCGCCTACGCCGCCTTCGCCACGAGCGCGTCGAGGGGCGCGGTGCGCGAGGTTCCTTAAAAGCGGCCGGCATGCTCAAGGCGCTCAGCGCCCGCTCCATCGCCTCGCGCCTCTTCCTCTCCGCGGCGTTCTGGAGCACGCTTATTCTGGCCCTGGCGGGCTTAGGCTTGAGTGCGCTCAACGCCCGCTGGACCGAAGCCAACTTCGACGACGAGCTTGGCGTCTATCTGAAGGCGCTGGTCGCCAATGTCGCGATCCCGAATGAAGAGACGAAGGGCGCCGCTCCCGCTGCGGTCGCCCCGCAGTTCGAGCTCGCCTTCTCCGGATGGTACTGGCAGATCACCCGCCTCGACGCCAATCCGCCGGAAATCCGGGCGTCAAAGTCGCTGTTCGCCACCCAGCTGCCCCGTCTCGTCGCCGTGAACCCGGATCATGGGGAGATCTTAAGCGGCTACGTCATCGGGCCAGGCGGACACGAGCTCAGAATGATCGAACGCGAAATCGACGCCGGCGACGAGGGACGCTATCTCGTCCAGGTCGCCGCCAACGCCGACGTGATTGAGGCGCAGGAGCGAAGCTTCCAGTGGGCGCTTGCAGCGACGTTTCTCACCTTGGCCCTGGCGCTGATCGGCTCGACGGCGCTCGCGGTCCGTTTCGGCCTGAGGCCTTTGCGCGTGCTGCAGGAGGGCGTCGCGTCGATCCGCCGCGGCGAGACGGAACGAATCGCCGGCGAGTTTCCCGAGGACGTCGCGCCGCTTGCCACCGAAGTGAACCAGCTGCTCGACGCCAACCGGCAGATCGTGGAGCGCGCGCGCACCCAGGTCGGCAACCTCGCTCACGCGCTGAAGACGCCGCTCAGCGTGCTCGTGAACGAGGCTGACTCGCGAAGTCCGAGCCTGCCGGAGAAGGTGCATGAGCAGACCGCGATCATGCGCCGACAGGTGACGTTCTATCTCGACCGCGCGCGCGCCGCAGCGCGCGCCAGATCGATCGGCGTCGTTACCGAAGTCAAGCCGGTCGTCGAAGGGCTGGTGCGCACGTTCGAGAAACTCCACGCCGAACGCGGGCTTGCGTTCTCCATCGACTTGCCGGACGGATTGAGGTTCCGCGGAGAGGTCCAGGATCTGACCGACCTCATCGGCAATCTGCTCGACAATGCGGGAAAATGGGCGCGCGAGCGCGTCGCGATCCGGGCCTGGCGCGAGGCGAGCCCAAGGGACGCCGCGGCTTTTCTCATCGCTGAGATTGACGACGACGGCCCGGGCCTCGACGAGAGCGCGCGCGCCGAGGCCCTCGAGCGCGGCAAGCGGCTCGACGAATCGCGGCCCGGCTCCGGTCTCGGCCTCTCCATTGTCGTCGAGCTCGCGGCAATTTACGGAGGCTCGCTGCGCCTGGACGAGAGTCCGCTCGGGGGCTTACGCGCAATTCTGCGTCTGCCGTGCGCATGACGTTTCGCGTCGACCTTATTTGGAGTTGGTCATGAGGCAGGGTTTCGTAGGGATGCTTGCGTTCGTTGCGCCGTGCCTCGCCGGCTGTTCCGGGTTCGGGATGAGCGGCGGTCCCCCGCCTCCCCCGGCCGTCACGGCCACGCCAGCGGCGCCGGCCGCTCCCACGGTTCCGACCGGCGCGGCGCTGGGTGGCGTTCTCGGCGGCCCGGTCGGTGCTTCGCTCACTGAGGCCGACCGGCAGGGGGCATGGGCGGCGCAGGTCGCCGCGCTCGATTCCGGACAGCGACGCTCATGGCGAGGCGCGCATGGCGTATTCGGCTTTATCGAACCGGGCTCCGAGACCGGCGGGGGCTGCCGCGCCTACTCACAGACCATCTATGTCGCCGGGCGGCCGAACCGCGGCCAGGGCGTCGGCTGCAAGCAGGCGGACGGCAGCTGGAAGATGACGAGCTAGACTTTTGACAAGACCCGGGCCCCGTTTTGCTGCTAACGCACCGCCGAGATTGTCGCGGTCCGGCGCCAGCCGCCCCCGAGGGATTTGATGCTTTGGTTCATCATGGCGGGAATGGCCGCATTCGTGGCGCTCGCCGCGATTTGGCCCGTTCTGCGCTCGTCGCCTCGCGCCATTGACGCTGATCCCGCGGCCAGCGAGACGGCCTTCTACAAGGCGCAGCTCGAGGAGATTCAGCGCGACGTGGAGCGCGGCGTATTGCCGCAAAGCGAGGTGGCGAGCGCCCGTGCGGAGGCGGCGCGCCGCCTGATTTCGAGCCGCTCGGAAGCGCAGAAGCCGGCCCCACCCTCCGGCGCGCGTTACCGACTGGCCGCAGCCGCGCTGATCGCGGTCGGCGTGCCGGTGATCGCCCTTCCGCTCTATGCCTATCTCGGCCGCCCGCAGATGCCGGACGAGCCTCTGGCGAGCCGCCCGCCGGCGAGCCTCGCTTCGAGCGACATCGAGGCGGCGGTCGCGGGGGTCGAGGCGCATCTCATCGCCAAGCCCGACGACGGCAAGGGCTGGGCGGTGATTGCGCCGGTCTACATGCGGCTTGAGCGCTACGAGGATGCGGCGCGCGCCTATTCGGAGGCGCTCCGGCTTCTCGGCGAAGACGGCCGACGACGCGCCGCCTATGGCGAGGCCCTGGTGGCCGCGGCCGGGGGCGTCGTCACCGACAACGCGCGCGAGGCCTTCATGAAAGCGCTCGCCGACGAGCCCGGGCTGCCGCAGGCCCGCTTCTACCTCGCGCTTGCCGCTGAGCAGGACGGCAGGAAGGCCGACGCCATCCGCGACTATGAGTCCCTCATCGCTGACGCGCCGCCGGATGCGCACTGGGTCGATGCGGTCAAGACGCGCGTCGCCTCGCTGAAAGGCGAACCGTCGCCGCGAGCGGCCCCGGACGCCTCCGCGGCCGCGCCCGAGGCGCAAAAGGCGATGATCGAGGGCATGGTCAGCCGGCTCGCGACCCGGCTCGCCGCCAACGGCGGCAGCGTCGACGAATGGGCGCGCCTTATTCGCGCCTATGCGGTCCTGCATGAGGCGGACAAGGCCAAGGCGGCACTCGCGGACGCACGGAAGGCGCTCGCGCCGGACGCGAACGCGGTGGCGAACCTCGACGCGCTCGCGCACGATCTTGGCCTCGGAGAGGCCAATTGACCCGTCGGAGCCGCCGCCTCGCCCTGATCGCCATGGCGCTCGCCGTTATCGGCGCCGCGGCGGGGATCGCACTCTACGCATTGCGCGACAGCATCGTTTTCTTCTACAGCCCGACCGAGGTCGCCGAGAAGGCGGTTGAGCCCGGCGCGCGTCTTCGCGTTGGCGGCCTCGTCAAAGCTGGCACTCTGGTCAAGTCCCCGGGCCAGAACGTCGCCTTTGTCGTGACTGACGGCGCGCATGACCTGAAGGTCGCGTATCAAGGCCTGCTGCCGGATCTCTTTCGCGAAGGCCAGGGGGTTGTGGCCGAGGGCGTCCTCGAGACGCCTGGCGAGCTTCGCGCCGAGACCATTCTCGCCAAGCACGATGAACGCTATATGCCCCGGGAAGTCGTGGACGCGCTGAAGAAGCAGGGCCGCTGGCAGGAAGGGGAGGCGAGCGCCAAGTGATCCTCTGGAACCCGAAGTGATTATCGAGATCGGTCATTTCGCCCTCGTGCTGGCGCTCTGCGCCGCGCTTGCGCAGACCGTCGTGCCGTCCTGGGGCGCGCGACTAGGCGACTCGGTTTTGATGGCGGTTGGGCAGAGCGCCGCGTTGACCCAGCTTGCGCTGGTGGCGATCGCCTTCGCAGCCCTCGTCAACGCGCATTTGACCTCTGACTTCTCCGTCCTCAACGTGGCCGAGAATTCGCACAGCGCCGTGCCGACGATCTACAAGATCTCCGGCGTCTGGGGAAACCACGAGGGCTCGATGCTGCTGTGGGTCTTGATCCTGGCGGTCTTCGGCGCGCTGGTCGCCCTTTTCGGCCGCTCGCTGCCGCGCGCGCTGCGTGCCAATGCCCTCGCCGTGCAGGGCCTCATCGGCGTCGCCTTCCTGCTCTTCATCCTTTTGACGTCGAACCCGTTCGAGCGCCTCGCTCCGGCGCCGTTCGAGGGGCGCGACCTCAATCCGATCCTTCAGGATCCCGGCCTCGCGGTCCATCCGCCGATGCTCTATCTCGGCTACGTCGGTTTCTCGATCGTCTATTCGTTCGCCGCCGCGGCCCTGATCGAGGGGCGGATCGACGCCGCCTGGGCGCGCTTCGTCCGTCCGTTCGCGCTGGTCGCGTGGAGCCTGCTCACGCTCGGCATCGCGGCGGGCTCGTTCTGGGCCTATTACACGCTCGGCTGGGGCGGCTTCTGGTTCTGGGACCCGGTCGAGAACGCGTCCCTCATGCCATGGCTCGCCGGGACCGCCTTCGTCCATTCAGTCGCCGTGATGGAGAAGCGCGACGCCCTGAAAGTGTGGACGATCTTCCTCGCGATCCTGGTTTTCGCCTTTTCGCTGCTCGGCACCTTCCTGGTGCGTTCGGGCGTCCTGACCTCGGTGCACGCTTTCGCCAACGACCCGCGGCGCGGCGTCTTCATCCTCGCCATCCTCGCATTCTTCATTTTCGGCTCGTTCGCGCTCTTCGCCTGGCGCGCGCCGGTCCTGAAGCAGGGCGGCGTCTTCGCGCCGGTCTCGCGCGAGGGCGCTCTCGTGCTCAACAACCTGCTCCTGACCACGGCATGTGCGACCGTGCTCTTCGGCACGCTCTATCCGCTCGCGCTGGAGCAACTGACAGGCGAGAAGATCACCGTCGGCGCGCCCTTCTTCAACATGACCTGCGGTGCGCTGCTGCTCGCAGCGGCGTCGGTCATGCCGATCGGCTTTTCGCTCGCCTGGAAGCGCGGCGACCTCCTGGGGGTCATCCAGCGGCTGACAGTCGCGATCGCAGCCGGCGCTGTCACAGCGATTGTGGGCGCGGCCTGGCTTCGCGGCGGCTCAATTGTCGCCCCTATCATGGCCGGCCTCGCGATCTTTGTCGTCATAGGGACGCTGGTCGAAGTCGCTATGCGCGCCTGGCGCCCGGGTCTGGCGCCCGGTCTGGCGCTAAGGCGCGCCATCGGCCTGCCGCTATCGTTCTGGGGGGCGGCGCTGGCGCATACGGGCGTCGGCTTGACGCTCCTGGGGCTGGCGGGTGTCGGCTTCGGCGCGGAGGCGATCACGACCTTGCACAAGGGCGCTCCGGTTGAGGTCGGACCCTATTCGATCACGCTCGACTCAGTCGGTGATCGCGTCGGGCCCAATTATAAGGAGGCCGTCGCCACGATGACGGTCCGCTCCGGCGCGACAGCCGTCGCCACGATCGAGCCGGCGCGACGTCAATTCGCCGCCCGCCAGATGGCGACGACGGAAGCGGGGCTGGCGACGATTCATTTCGGACAGGTCTATGTCTCGATCGCCGATCCGACGCCCGACGGCGAAGTGCCAGCGCGACTTTACTGGAAACCGCTGGTGACGCTGATCTGGCTCGGCGGCGCCGCGATGGCGCTCGGCGGCGCGCTGTCGCTCGCCGATCGCCGGCTGCGCTTCGGCGTTGGTGTGCGCGCGAGGACCGGCGCCGTCGCCGCCGCGGCGGAATAGCCGTGCGCTGGCCTCGCCTCGTTCTCCTCGTTTTCTTTGCAGCCTTGGCCACGCCGTCGTTCGCGGTGCAGCCGGACGAACTGATGAAGGACCCGGCCCTCGAGGCCCGCGCCCGCGCGCTGTCGGCGGAGCTTCGCTGCATGGTTTGTCAGAACCAGTCGATCGACGATTCCGATGCGCCGCTCGCGCGCGACATCCGCATCCTCATTCGCCAGCGTATCGCCGAGGGCGAAAGCAATGACGCGGTCCGATCCTATCTCGTTTCGCGCTACGGCGATTTCGTCCTTTTGAAGCCGCCGTTCAAGCTTGAGACGCTGCTCTTGTGGCTGTCAGCGCCGCTGACGCTCGCCGCGGGGCTCGTCGCAGTATGGCTGGCGCGCCGGCGCGCGCCCATCGCCACGCAGGCGCTGAGCGCCGAGGAGGAAGCGCAACTCGCGGCGCTGACGGGCGACGAGAGACGCTGAGCTCGCGCCGCCTAGAAGGAACGCCATGCGCTCCGCCCGTTCTGTCGCGTTCTTCTGCCTCGCCGGCCTTTTGGTTCTCTCCGCGCCGACGCCGGCGCTCGCGAGTTCCTGCAACAGGGTTGTCGCGGTTCGGATCGAGATGGCGCCGGGTCAGGCTTGCTGGACGTATCGCGGCGCCGCCACGATGTTTGTCGGCGACTTTTCTAATGGACAGACAGTCGCCGCCCAGATGATCGGGGAAGCTGCCGACTATGACCCGCGAAGCGGCCGGGTCGCTACAGTCTGGCGGCCGCGCGACCCCAATGTCGAGGGGCCGGGCGGGTTCTTCTTCGGCGCCGCCGAGGCGCCGGGTGTGCTCACCTTCCGCGCGCCGTCGAACGGGACCTACCGCTTCAGCTTTTCGCCCTGCGCGATGTGGGGCGCTCCGGGCTCAGTCAAGATCTGCGCGCGCTGAAAGCCTAGAGATCGTCCCCCGATTCCTCCTTGGTTTCATAGCGCATGATGAGGGGCGCCTGCGCGAGAGCGAAGAGGAGGGTCAGCGGCATGAAGCCGAAAGTCTTGAACTTGACCCAGAGGTCCGTGGTCTGGGTCCGCCAGACAATCTCGTTGATGACCGCAAGCGCGATGAAAAAGAACGCCCAGCGCCAGGTCAGCCTGCGCCAGCCCTCCTCTGTCACATGCAGCGCCCCGTCGAACAGGATTTTGAGGATTGGCTTGTTGAGCGCGAGCCCGCCGAACAGAGCGGCCGCAAACAGGAGATAAAGCGCGGTGGGCTTGATCTTGATCAGCGTCTCGTCGTGGAAGAAGAGCGTCAGCGAGCCGAAGATGAGGACGATCGCCGCTGTCACCAGCGGCATGATCGGAATGCGCCGCAGCATCGCATAGGAAACGCCGAGCGTGACCACCACGCCCGCCATCAGGACGCCGGTCGCGGCGAAGATGCCGAGCCTAGAATAGACGGCGAAGAACAGCGCCAACGGACCGAGTTCGAGCACGAGCTTGAGGATCGGGTTCAACGCCTTTCGCGCAGGCGCGGCGGAGGTTTCGGTCACGTTCGTTCCTGTCATGATCGCCTCACGCGTCCGCTCGCTCGACGCCCGCGATCGCCTCGGCGAAGTCGCGAGCGGCGAACGGCTCGAGGTCGTCGAGGCCTTCGCCGACCCCGATAAAGTGCACCGGCAGGCCGAATTTGTCGGCGATGGCGACAAGAATGCCGCCGCGCGCAGTGCCGTCGAGCTTCGTCATCACGAGGCCGGTGACGCCTGCGGTGCGGCCGAAAATCTCGACCTGGCTCAGCGCGTTCTGCCCGACGGTGGCGTCGAGAACGAGCAGCACCGCATGCGGCGCCTCGGCGTCCACCTTCTTCATCACGCGGATGATCTTCTCGAGTTCGCCCATGAGCTCGGCGCGATTCTGTAGCCGGCCGGCGGTGTCCATCAGCACGACGTCCGCGCCTTCGGCGCGGGCGCGCGTCAGCGCGTCGAACGCGAGGCCCGCCGCGTCGCCGCCCTGCTCGCGCTCCACAAGGTCGGAGCCGGTGCGGCGCGCCCAGACGCGCAACTGCTCGATGGCGGCGGCGCGAAACGTGTCGCCTGCCGCCAGCATCACGGTGTGCCCCTCGGACCTGAACTTGGCCGCAAGCTTGCCGATGGTCGTCGTCTTGCCGGAGCCGTTGACGCCGACCACCAGAACGACGAAGGGTTTCTTCGTCGGGTCGAGCGCGAGCGGGCGCGCGACAGGGGCGAGCGTCCGCTCGACCTCGTCGGCGAGGACCGCCTTGACCTCGTCGGGATCGATCCCTTTTTCGTAGCGCCCGCGCGCGATCGCCTCGCGAATGCGGGTCGCCGCGCCGAGGCCGAGGTCGGCCTGGATCAGCACGTCCTCGAGATCGTCGAGCGAGGCGGCGTCGAGCTTGCGCTTGGTGAAGATGTCCGAAATGCCCCGCCCGATGCTCGACGACGAGCGCGAGAGACCGAACCTGAGCCGCTGAAACCAGCTTCGCTTCGGCCCGGATGCGACAGCGACATCCGCCGGCGCAGGCTCCGCGACGGGCGACGCGTCCGTGGGGATCGGTTCGAGCGTCCCGTCTGCCTGCGAGGCGTCAGCAGCATCGACGCCGCCGAACCAGCGCCGAAGAAGGGTGGATTTCGCTTTCTTGTCGCCGTCCTGGCTCAACGCGTCGTCCTTAAGGCCGCTGCCCTATGCGGGCAGGGCTCGGTTCATTACCCTATGTCCTCATGACGCCGGAAGAAACAAGAGCGCGGCTGCTCTATCGCGACGGTTTGATGCTGGTCCTCGACAAGCCGGCAGGCGTCGCCGTTCACCGAGGGCCGAAGGGCGGCGCAAGTCTCGAGGACGATTTCGACGCCCTGCGCTTCGGCCTGCCGCGGAAGCCTGCGCTGGCGCACCGCCTCGATCGCGACACCGCCGGCTGCCTCGTGCTCGGACGGCATCATAAAGCGCTGGAGACATTGGGGCTTCTGTTCAAACAGGGCAAGATCCGCAAGACCTATTGGGCCGTCGTCGCCGGTGCGCCCGACGCCGACAGCGGGGCGATCGATCTGCCGCTCGGCCGGCTCGACGACAGGCGCGGCTGGTGGATGAAGGTCGATCAGAAGGGGCAAAAGGCGCTGACGCTCTGGCGCGTCAAGGGAAGGGGAGCGTGGCGGGACGACCCGATCGCATGGCTCGAGCTCGAGCCGCAAACCGGGCGGACGCACCAGTTGCGCGTTCACTGCGCCTCGCAGGGCTGGCCGATCCTCGGCGACGCGATCTATGGCGCTCGCGCCGACACGCCGTTGCAGCTGCTGGCGCGCAAGGTCATCGTGCCGCTGTCGAAGGCGAAGCCGCCGGTCGAGGTCGAGGCGCCCGCGCCGCCGCATATGCTCGATGCTCTTGCCGCCTGCGGGTTCACCGCGCCCCCTCTCCCGCTCGCGGGAGAGGGTTGGGGTGAGGGTCGGTCGCCGGGCTGAAAGCTCGACCGAAGGCCCTCATCCGGGCGCTTCGCGCCACCTTCTCCCGCAGGCGGGAGAAGGGATTCTCGCCCATCTAGAACAGACTCAGCTGGGCTCCAGCCTCGTTCGCCGCGGACTTGGGCTTTCGGAAGAGGTCGGTGCGCAGGATCGTCTTTGTTTCGCGGTAGCCAAGCCGCCGCGCGGCCATCTCGAAACGGCGGCCGATCATCCAGGCGTAGGGACCGGAACCGGCCATACGCCGGCCCCATTGGGACTCATAGTCCTTGCCCCCGTGCATCGACTGGATCAGCGACACGGCGTGGTTGAGCCTGTCAGGATAGTGGACCTGCAGCCATTCGCGGAACATGTCGCGGATTTCGAGCGGCAGGCGCAGAACGACATAGCCGCCTTCGCGGGCGCCGGCCGCATGGGCGCGGGTCAAGATCCTCTCGATCTCCGAGTCGTTGATCGCCGGAATGATCGGGGCGACCATCACTCCCGTCGGCACGCCGGCGTCGTTCAGCGCCTCGATCGCTTCGAGCCGTTTCTGGGGGGTCGGAGCGCGGGGCTCCATTTTGCGCGCCAGCTCGCGGTCGAGCGTCGTGACCGAGAGAAAGACCTTGACCAGTCCGTCCCGGCTCATGTCGCTCAGAATGTCGAGATCGCGAAAAATGAGGTTCGATTTGGTGACGATGCTCAAAGGATGGCGGACGCGCTGTAGGGTCTCAAGAAGCGAGCGGGTGATGCGGTATTGCCGCTCGATCGGCTGATAGGGATCGGTATTGGTGCCGAAGGCGATCGGGGCGGGAACATACTTGGCGGCGGCGAGCTCGCGCTCGAGCAGCGCCGCGGCGCCTTCCTTTGCGAACAGTCGGGTTTCGAAGTCCAGCCCGGCCGAAAGCCCCATATAGGCGTGGGTGGGCCTTGCGAAGCAGTAGAAGCAGCCATGCTCGCAGCCGCGATAGGGGTTGATCGAGCGGTCGAAGGAGATGTCAGGAGAATCGTTACGCGTAATGATGTTCTTCGGCCGCTCGAGGGTCACTTCGGTCGCGAGTGGCTCGGGCGCTTCTTCGCGCGTCCAGCCGTCGTCAAAGTCCTCGCGGCTCTGGATCTCGAACCGTCCGGATGCATTGGTCGCTGCGCCACGGCCCCGCCGGAGCTCGCCCGGGAGGATGCGTTCGGCGATCGCGGCCGGACTGTGGCGCGGATCGACAGCGGAGGCTCTGGTCGCGTTCATGCCTTTGGTCCATGCGAACAAAACATGAACGAACAGATAGCGCTCCGTTGCTGAGCCGTCAAGCCCGCCCCGAAAACGAAACCGGCGACGTCGACCAACGTGCTCTACGCGGGCCGCCAGTTTCCATGGAAGCCGAACGGAACCCGCCGCGGCATTTTAGCGATCCCCATCGGACCGGCCTCGATCGCACCCGCGTCGAAGACGACAAAATCGCTGCGATCTTCCGAGCTGCGGTAGACGACCGCGACCACCCAGCCGTCCCCCTCGGGCGCCTCGACCGAGCGAGGCACGAAAACCGGCTCTCCCGGCGCGTCGCCCGCAGCGAACCCATAGGTCGTCCGTTTTCCGGTTGTGAGGTCGACATGAGCGATGCAGTCGAAAGTGCGGTCCTCGCGGCCGCCGGCTCGGCCCGCGAACCATCCCTGCCGGTAACTTACGCCCGCGCGCCGTTCGTCGAAGCGCGGAAACTCGCCCGGCAGGTCGTCGAGCGGCTCGCGCTTGATCGTGTCGGACGCCCCCGCGAGATCGAAGGTCCATCTCACCAGCCGGGCGGAGGCGCGTTCGGGCATGGACCCGTCTGCATTGGGGAACAAGGGCGCGACCGGATACTCCATTACGTCGGCGAAGATCGTGTCGCCCTCTTCCCAGGCGTTCATCGGATGGAAGACGTAGCAGGCGTCGGTCGTGAACCAGCGCATCGTGTCGACGCCGGCGTCACGCGCCATCACCCCGACATGGGCGCCTTTCTCCGGCTCCCAGGCATAGGCCGGCCCGCCGCGCATCGCCCGCTGGAGATCGCCGGTCAGCGGCAGGATGGGGAAGAGCGCATGCCGGCGGGTGACCAGGAAGTCATGCACCATGCTCGAGAAGGGCGCCTCGAAATCATCGCGCCGCGTCACCCGGCCTTGAGCATCAGTCACGCCGTAGGACATGGTCTTGGTGAACCACCCGTTCCCAACCGAATAGCCGAACCAGACCATCTCGCCCGTCTCGGGATCGAGCTTGGGATGCGCGGTGACGCGGCCCTTGTAAGGCTCGACATAGCCGCGGGAGTCGAGGCTCAACGGATCGAGCTCGAAGGGCTTGTGGGCCTCCTCGAGCGCCATGAGACGACCCGCGTGCCAGACGACGTTGGTGTTGGCGACGCCGCTGTCCTTGCCCGTCACCGAAGGGTCGGCCGCGCGCGGGTCGAAACCGCCGAACAGCGCCTTGCCCGCGGCGTGTTCGAGTTGCCATTTCGGCGTTCTAACGTAGCGGTTGCGATAAGCGACCTTGCCGTCCTCGACGAAGAAGGCGTGGATCATACCGTCGCCGGTAAACCAGTGGTAATGGCCGCGCGGCTCGAATTGGGGATTGGGCCCGTTGCGGTAGAAGGCGCCCCTGAGGCCGGACGGAATCTCCCCTGCGACCTCGAGGTCGTAGTCGTCTTCGGTGCGCACCGGCGCAAAATTGCCGGCGAGATAGGAATTGGTCGATGGCGATCCGTCCATGGGCCTCGTCTCCGAAGGGCGTTCGAAAAATGTGTGGGTTGCTTCGAAGGCCCTTTGGCGCAGAATGCGCCTCAGAGATCGAACTCTTCAACAGCGCGGACAAGACGAAAGCGCGGGTTTTACGCCGCGCGGTTCCCCACCGCGCCAAAATATGGAGACGACGATGCATCGGCGGAGATTGGGCGCGAACGGACCCGAAGTCGGCGCCATCGGTCTCGGCTGCATGGGCATGTCGGATTTCTACGGGCCCGCCGACCGCGCCGAAAGCATCGCGACCATCCACGCCGCGCTCGATTCGGGCGCGACGCTGATCGACACCGGCGACTTCTACGGCTCCGGCCACAATGAAATCCTGATCAGCGAAGCGTTGCGCGGCCGGCCGCGCGACGACTACGTCTTGAGCGTCAAGTTCGGCGCGCTGCGCGATCCGGCCGGCGGCTTCATCGGCTATGACGCCCGGCCCGAGGCAGTGAAGAACGCGCTGTCCTATTCGCTGAAGCGCCTCGGCGTCGATTTCATCGACATCTACCGCCCGGCCCGGCTCGATCCCGCCGTTCCGATCGAGGCCACGATCGGCGCGATCGCCGACATGGTCGGGAAAGGCTATGTGCGGGCGATCGGCCTATCCGAGGTCAATGCCGCGACGATCCGGCGCGCCGCCGCCGTTCATCCAATCGTCGATCTGCAGATCGAATATTCGATCGTCGTGCGGATGATCGAGGCCGAGATCCTGCCGGCCTGCCGCGCGCTTGGAATCGGAATCACCGCCTATGGGGTGCTGGCGCGCGGGCTCATCTCCGGCCATTGGACGAAGGAGCGGGCGAAGCCGCAGGACTTCCGCACTTTCTCCTCACGCTTCGCCGGCGAAAATCTCGACCATAATCTTGCTCTGGTTGAGGGCCTGCGGAAAGTCGCGCATGCCCGGCGGGCGAGCGTCGCCGCGACCGCAGTCGCTTGGGTCCTTGCGCAAGGGGACGACATTGTCCCGCTGGTCGGCGCCCGCAAGCGCGGGCAATGGGCGGAGTTGAGCGCCGCCGACGTTCTTCGTCTGACCGAAGTCGATCTTGCCGCGATCGAACGGGCCGTCCCCAAGGGCGCCGCCAAAGGCGAGCGCTATCCCGCGCAGGCGATGGCGCATCTCGACAGCGAGAAGCGCGGCTGAACGAGCAACACTGCCCCGTCACCTCGAGAACGTGTCGCAGGAGGCGACCTGCCCGCTCTTGAGGCCGGTCGTCAGCCATTGCTGGCGCGCCGCCGCGGAGCCGTGGGTAAAGCTGTCGGGGACAGCGTAGCCTCGCGCAGCAGTCTGGAGCCGGTCGTCGCCGATCGCGGCGGCCGTCGCCATCGCCTTTTCGATGTCGCCGGGTTCGAGGATCTTCCACTTCGCATTGGCGTTGGCGGCCCAGACGCCGGCGAGGCAGTCGGCCTGGAGTTCGACCCGGACCGAAAGCGCGTTGGCTTGTGTCTGGCCCACGCGCTCCTTCGCGGCGTCCACCTTGTCCAGGATGCCGAGCAGATCCTGCACGTGGTGGCCGATCTCGTGCGCGATCACATAAGCGTAGGCGAAGTCGCCGCCGCCGCCGTATTTCGTCTTCATGTCGCGGAAGAACGACGTGTCGAGATAGACCTTCTTGTCGATCGGGCAGTAGAACGGACCCATCGCTGACCTCGCCCCACCGCATCCTGAGCGGGTCGCGCCGTCATAGAGCACGAGCGGCGCCGGCGTATATTGCACGCCCGTCTGCTGCGGCAGCACGGTCGCCCAGACGGCTTCCGTCCCGCCCAGCACGTGCGCGATAAACGTGCGCATGGGATCGTTCGGATCCGCCGCCGGGCCCGTCGACGCCGGCTGGGTCTGCGTCGTGTCGCCGCCGCTGTGGTTGGCGATGATCTCGGCGCCGCCCATCAACACTTGCGGGGAAATGCCGGTGAAATAGCTGATCGCAAAGATGACGATGATCGCGCCGATGCCGAGCCCGCCACGGCCCATCGGCAGTCCCCCGCCTCCGCCCTGGCCGCGCCGGTCCTCGACGTTCGACGAGATCGGGGTATTCTCGAATTGCATGACCAACTCCCAGCAGGCGGCGCCGGCGGCCTGAAATTAAGTTTAGCAGAGCCTGAGCGGGCTGAGTAGCGCCTTCGAACGCGGCTGCTATCGTGGCGTCTCCCGAGCCGCGGACGCACTTCTCCTCGTGAGCCGAGTTTAGAAGAAAGCCAGCCTTTTCTTGTCAGCTGGCGCTCGTGAAGTCTGAGCCGCTAGAGCGGAATCCGTTCAGGTTGTGTCATATCCGCAGGCCTTAAAGTAGTTTTGGCATTCGCGGGGTTTGAAGAGATCGGCGCAACTTTCGAGGATGGCGACGAGGCCGGCGACGGTGCGCTCAGCGAGTTTTCGCAGGAGGGATTTGAGCTTCGAATAGGCCTTCTCGATGGGGTTGAAGTCGGGGCTGTAGGGCGGCAGATATCGGACCGTGCAGTTCTTTTTCGCCAGAATTTCAGCCACCCGTGGGCTTTTGTGGACGTTGAGATTGTCCAGGACGACGATGTCGCCCTCTTCCAATGTCGGCAGAAGATGGTGTTCGAGCCAGGCTTCGAAGGTCTCGGCGTTCAGGGCGCGATCATAGGCCTTGGGCGCGACGACGCCCCTCAGACGCAGGCCGCAGACAAAGGTGATCGCTTTGTAATGGCCGTGAGGGACGCCGCAGCGCAGACGCCGACCACGCCGACGGCGGCCGTAGCGGCGCGCCATGTTCGTCGCCGCCCCGGTCTCGTCGACGAACACCAGTTTCAGCGGATCAAGGTCGAGTTGGCCGGCAAACCATTCCCGTCGCCGTTGCAGGACGTCCGGGCGATCCTGCTCGCTTGCGTGCGCAGACTTTTTTTGAGCGTGATGTCGTGCCGATCGAAGAAACGCCAAATCATCGATGGCGAAACCTGTTCGCCGCGGACGCGCTTCAGACGATCGCAGATCTCGGCCAGCGTCAGGTCCGGTTGTGTGTCCAGCGAAGGCTGGCATGTTCAGCAGGAGAAAGGCCTGCCGGGGCAAGAATCAGAGGCCCCGTAGTTTGGATAGCAGGGTGGAGGGAAACCAAGACCCTGAAGCCTATCGACAACGCCTCCCTTGGGGAGGCGACGAGTCACCGGGCCGTAACAACAGTGAACGCAAAAGTGGCCTCGAAAGTGAGTAGCCCCGAAGGCCGAGCCCCCAACCGGAGGGCGAAGGCAGCATGGGGAGCCGAAATCTGATCGATGCGGCTCCAACACTTCGGCGGGGTGGAAGCGACAGCACGGTGACAAGGACATGCCAAGCAACTGGAGAAGCCCTCCTCGTCCCGAGGAGAAATCATCGGAGCAGCGTCGATCGTATAACCGGCTCAACCGGGAAGTCGATCGAAGGCGAGAGGGTGACGGATGGGTTCGAAGTAGCGTTGAAGCGGGGTAACGCCCGTGGAGCGAAGGAGCCCTGCTGTTTGTAAAGTCTCCGACCACAAGGAAGGCAAGGACGAGATGACAAAGGCGTCCATCGATTTGCAGGACCTGAGGCGGAGAATATACGTCAAGGCGAAGGCTGAGACGTCCTGGAGGTTCTGGGGACTCTATGTCCATGTCTGCAAGCTGGAAACGTTACGCGAGGCGTATGCGCTGGCCAAAAAGAACGACGGGGCTCCGGGAAGTGACGGGGTGACCTTCGAGGCCATCGAAGCGCAAGGCGTAGAGGCTTTCCTCAGGCAGATTGCGGACGAACTGGTCGGGCGCTTCTATGTGCCGCTACCGGCCCGGAGGCAGGAAATTCCGAAGGATGGGGGCAAGGTCCGCGTCCTTTCAATTCCGGCTATCCGCGACCGGGTGGCGCAGGGCGCGCTCAAGCTCATATTGGAACCGATCTTCGAGGCGGACTTCCAACCGGGGTCGTTCGGATACCGACCGCAACGGACAGCTCATGAAGCGGTGGACCGTGTGGCGCGAGCGATCGTTCAGCACAAGACGCGCGTCATCGACATCGACTTGCGCAGCTATTTCGACAATGTCCGGCATGACCGGCTGTTGGCGAAAGTAGCCCAGCGCGTGGACGATGCCGACGTCATGCACCTGCTGAAGGTCATGCTCAAAGCCGGCGGCAAACAAGGCGTTCCGCAGGGCGGGGTGATTTCGCCGCTGCTCAGCAACATCTACCTCACCGAGGTTGACAGGATGCTGGAGCGGGCGAAGGAGGCCACGCGCTACGGCAAGTACACCTCCGTCGAATACGCGAGAATTCGCTGACGACCTGGTGATCTTGATCGACGCCCACCAGCGACATTACTGGCTGATGGCGGCGGTGGCGAAACGGCTGCGCGAGGAACTGGCCGAGCTGCAGGTCGAAATCAACGAAGAAAAGAGTCGAATCGTGGACCTCCGCCGAGGCGAGAGCTTCGGCTTTCTGGGGTTCGACTTCCGCCGCGTGCGTAGTCTGCGGGGCGCATGGCGCGCCCACTACACGCCCAAGCTCAAAAAGCGGACGGCGCTGCTACGCAAGCTCAAGGATGTGTTCCGCCGCCACCAATCGCAACCGGTTGATCGGGTCGTGAAGTTGATCAACCCGGTGCTGCGCGGTTGGGTGAACTACTTTGCGGTCGGACACGCCAGCGAGTGCTTCGGCTTCGTGAAAGACTGGGTGGAGAAGAAGATCCGGCGCCATATGCTGCGAGCCCGGAACCGACAGGGCTTCGGCTGGGCGCGGTGGAGTAGGGGATGGCTGTACCAAACTCTGAAGCTGTTCAATGGCTACCGAGTGGTTCGACCAGCGCCGAAAGCCGCCCCGGCAGGATCGGCCCCATAACCCTTGGGGCGAAGCAAACAGGAGAGCGCAGTGCGGGAAATCCGCATGCTGCGTTCGATGAGGCGGGGGCTGGAAACGTGGCATGGCCGAGATCGTGTGACACTCGCAGACGAAAGAGCGAGACAACAGGGAACACAAACTTCGGCCTAAACCGGCGCGCCAGTCCCCGACCCTACCACGCCAGATAAGGCCGAGAAGGTAATCGGCATGCGCCTCCACGCGTCCCGAGCGTTGGTCGCCGCCCATAGGTAGGGGAGCATAGTCGCCCCTCTCGCGCAGCGACGCCATCCAACGGATCGCGCTGGCAAAACTCACGCCAAACCGCCGCGCCGCCGCGCGACAGCTCATTCCGTCCTCAGTTACCGCCGAAATCACCCTCTTGCGTAAATCCAAAGACAACGGACCCATCCCGCGCCGCCTCCAATCAGCGCAAATCATCGATCAGATTTCCGTCGATTCGGGAATCCCCTTCCAATTCAACTCGGGCGGAAACCGCTCTAGTGCAGCTGGGACGACGCGTCATCGCCACGCACGAGGCCGATCGTGGTGATCGCCACCAGCATCTCGGCTCGCGACTTGAGGTCAGGCGCCTCGAGAAGCGCCTGCTTTTCCCTTGGCCCGCAAGGGCTCAACATTGAAAGCCCATTGACCAGAGCCTCGTTGGAAGCCTTCTTGATGTCGCTCCAAACGATCTTGATCTCGTTGACCTCGGCGAACCGCCGCAGGGTCGCGAGAAGGCCTTCGCGATCGACTCCGGCCTCTCCCGCGCCCTCTCTGAAGTCCTCCGCGAATGGGGCGTAGTCGGCGACAGCGATTCGGTAGGGGGCGGAGTTCTCTGCCTCGGATACGAGCCGAAAGCGGGCAACGCCCATCAAGGTCAGAAAGCATCGGCCGTCGCCGATCTCCGCATATTGGACGATGCGGCCCGCGCAGCCTAGCGGGTATAGCTCCGGCGCCCGCGCCGCCTCCTCCGCGCTCGACGGCTGGATGATGCCGATCAGCCGCTCGCCGCTCAGCGCGTCGTCGAGCATCGCGAGATAGCGTGGTTCAAACACCGTCAGTTGCATCGGCCGGCGCGGCAGGAGAAGGGCCCCCTCCAAGGGAAACAACGAAATCGTCGCCGGCATGTCGGCCGGCCCGGTGTAAGTGCGGTTGAGCTTCATCGCTCCCTGCTCGCTTTTGTTGGGCTCCGCGTTGCGGTCCCGCCCCGGCCCGCCCTTTAGAACCAGATTGCCGACAGCTTGCGGCGCGCCGCGACCGTCGCCGGGTCCATCAGGCCCCAAGCCTCAAAGAGCTGCAAGAGCTGCTTGCGTGCGGCTTCGTCGTTCCATTTGCGATCCCGCCTGATGATTTCAAGCAAGTGGTCCGCGGCGGCCTCCCGGTCTCCCTTCGCCGAGAGCGCGACCGCGAGATCGAAGCGCGATTGATGATCGTCGGGATTGGCCGCGACCGTCTGTTCGAGAGGCGCGAGTTCGCCGACGTTCGAGGCCTGTTCGGCGAGGTGCAGCGCCGCCCAGGCGGCCGCGATCGCCGGATCCTGATCCTTGCCGGGCGGAGGTGCCGGAGCAGTCTCCAAAAGAGCCTTCGCTTGGTCAAGCTGCCCCGCTTCGATCTGAAGCCTCGCGAGTCCCGCGACGGCTTTCGGATCGCCGGGGGCCCCTTCAAGGATCTCGGCGTAGATCTCGGCTGCGCCCGCCGCGTCGCCTTTGGCGGCCGCGTCCTCGGCTTCGGCAAGCAGGGCCGCAGTCCCGCCTTCGAGCGGTCCGACGAGGCGTTCGATGAAGCCGCGAATCTGGCTCTCCGGCAGGGCGCCGACGAACCCGTCGACCGGCTGGCCCTTGCTGAAGGCGATGACGGCGGGAATCGACTGGATCCCGAGTTGGCCGGCGATCTGCGGGTGGTCGTCGATGTTCATCTTGACCAGCGCGACCTTGCCGTTCGAGTCGACGACCGCCCTTTCGAGAGCAGGCGCCAGCTGCTTGCACGGCCCGCACCAGGGCGCCCAGAAGTCGACCAGCACCGGCTGCCGCTGGGAGGCAGTCAGCACGTCAGCCCGGAAGGAGGCGGTGGTCACGTCCTTCGGCGGCGCTGTTTTCATCAGAGGCGCCGCTGCGCCGTCGCCATTCGCCATCGTCTTGATCTCCAGCCCAAAGCGAGGCGCGTGCGCCTCTCGTGTTCAAAATCCGCGGCTTAGATGGAGGCTCGCGGCAAGGTATTCAACTGCGCTTCGTCCTCCCGACCGAGGCCCACGATCAGGGGTTCGTGACCCGTCGCGCGGAGAAATTTAACGAGATCCGCGCTGGCGAGTCCGGTCGTGCGGGTGTTGACCAACGGGTGAAAGTTAAGCCGCGCGTGGCGCATCATCGCCTGATCGAGCACGACGCTGACCCGTCCAGCCTTGTCGTTGACCGCGCCAAACGGGGTCACCGCGCCCGGCAGGACGCCCCAGACCTCCTCCAGCAACTCGGCCGCGCCGAAGGAAACGCGCCCATGTGCGCCGATCTTCTCGTGCACCCGCTTCAGGTCGACAAATGTATCTTCATCGAGGACCAGCAGGAAAAGGCGGCTCTTTTTGTCCTTGACGAACAGGTTCTTCGTGTGGCCGCCGGGAATGTCCCCTCGCAGCGCCTGCGATTGCTCAACCGTATGAAGCGGCGGATGCTCGACGGTCGTGGTTCCGATGGAGAGCGCGGCGAGGCAAGCGAGAAGTTCTTCTGGCGATGTGCGCATCGGCGTCGATCGGTTTGGCGCGGGCTTGGTAGCCGCTTGAGGCGGCCCGGGCAAGGCGAACGCCGTTCGCCCTCGGCCTCATTGACCAAAAAAGGCTGGCGCACGCGCTCGAAATCTGTATAAGCGCCCAAAAATGCGCGACTCCGACGCTGCGACCGACCTGGACGACATCCCGGTTCGGCCGCTTTCAAGAAACGCGGGTCTGACCCGCCGCCAAGATTAAGGAACAATCCGATGTCGATTACCGCCGAGCGCAAGACTGCGCTCATCAACCAATATGCCGTCAAGGTCGGCGACACAGGCTCGCCCGAGGTCCAGGTCGCAATCCTCACTGAGCGGATCGCCAATCTGACCAACCACTTCAAAACCCACGTGAAGGACAACCACTCCCGTCGCGGTCTGCTCAAGATGGTTTCGCAGCGCCGCACGCTTCTCGACTACGTCAAGAAGCAGGACGAGGCACGCTATAAGGCTCTGATCGAGCGCTTGGGCATTCGCCGCTAAAAGCGGGCGAGCGGATGTCTCAGGCGCCCCGATCTCATTACCGGGCGGCGGCATGGGCCGGCGCTCGCAACACATGCGGGAGCCTCGCGTCATGGCAGGATCGCCGGGGGCTGGCGCTTGATTTCGCCCAGCCCCCCGCCGTCTTGCCGATGACGAGCCCGAACCGCGGGCGGCACAGGCCGCAGGCCTTCGCATCCTCAAAAGGCAGGATGAAGAAAGATGTTTGACATTCAACGTGAAGAGCTCGACTGGTGCGGGCGCAAGCTCGTTCTCGAAACCGGCCGCGTGGCGCGCCAGGCCGACGGCGCCGTGTTTGCCTCCTGGGGCGAAACGACCGTGCTTGCGACCGTCGTCGCGGCGAAGGAGGCCAAACCCGGGCAAGACTTTTTCCCGCTCACGGTTCACTATCAGGAAAAGGCGTTCGCTGCGGGCCGTATCCCGGGCGGCTACCTTAAGCGCGAGGGGCGCCCTTCGGACCGCGAGACACTGACCTCGCGTCTGATCGATCGGCCGATCCGTCCGTTGTTTCCCGACGAATTCCGCTGCGATACGCAGATCATCGCCACGGTTTTCTCCTACGACCTCGAGTCGGACTCCGACATTCTGGCGATGATCGCCTCCTCAGCGGCGCTGACCCTTTCCGGCGTGCCATTCATGGGTCCCATCGGCGCCGCGCGCGTCGGTGTTATCAAGGGTGAAATCAGGCTCAATCCGACGATCGAGGAGATGAAGGACTCCACTCTGGATCTCGTGGTCGCCGGCACCGCAGATGCTGTCCTGATGGTCGAATCGGAGGCCAAGGAACTGTCCGAGGAGACGATGCTGAAGGCGGTCATGACCGGCCACGCAGGGTTCCAGCCGGTCATCCAGGCCATCATCCGCTTGGCTGAGAAGGCCGCCAAAGACCCGCGCGAACTGCCGCCGAGCAGTCGCACGGCGGTCGAGAAGGCCGTGCTCGAGGTCGGAGAAGCCGATCTGCGCGCGGCGTATGCGATCACCCAGAAGCAGGAACGGTACGCCGCGGTCGACGCCGTGAAGGCCAAAGTCGTGGGCTCGCTCGCGCCGGAAGGGGCCGAGCCCAAGTTCCCCCTGTCGGAGATCGCCGAAGCGTTCCACAACGCCCAAGCGAAAGTGGTTCGCTGGAACATTCTCGATCACCAAAGCCGGATCGACGGACGTGACCTGACGACGGTGCGTCCGATCCTCGCTCAGGTCGGCGTCCTCCCACGCACCCATGGCTCGGCGCTGTTCACTCGCGGGGAAACGCAGGCCCTCGTGGTCGCGACGCTTGGCACGGGCGAGGACGAGCAATACGTCGATTCGCTCGAGGGGACCTACAAGGAACGCTTCCTGCTCCACTATAACTTCCCGCCCTACTCTGTCGGCGAGACGGGCCGCATGGGTTCGCCGGGCCGGCGCGAAATCGGACACGGCAAACTCGCGTGGCGCGCGATTCGTCCTATGCTGCCGACCGCGGCGGAATTCCCCTACACAATCCGCGTTGTTTCGGAGATCACCGAGTTCGAATGGCTCCTCTTCAATGGCGACGGTCTGCGGGTCGTCGCTCGCGCTCATGGACGCCGGCGTACCCCTGAAGCGGCCCACCGCGGGCATCGCCATGGGGCTCATCCTTGAGGGCTCCCGCTTCGCGGTTCTCTCCGACATTCTCGGCGATGAAGATCATCTCGGTGACATGGACTTCAAGGTCGCCGGCACGAGTGAAGGAGTCACATCGTTGCAAATGGACATCAAGATCGCCGGGATCACCGAGGAGATCATGAGGGTCGCGCTAGCCCAGGCGCGCGCTGGCCGCATGCATATCCTGGGCGAAATGAGCAAGGCGATCACCGGGGCGCGCGCCGAACTGGGCGAGTTCGCGCCGCGCATTGAGACGATGAAGATCCCGACCGACAAGATCCGCGAAGTGATCGGCACGGGCGGCAAGGTCATCCGCGAAATCGTCGAAAAGACCGGCG
Organism: uncultured Alphaproteobacteria bacterium; assembly: GCA_963721905.1. Taxonomy (GTDB): domain Bacteria; phylum Pseudomonadota; class Alphaproteobacteria; order Rhizobiales; family Beijerinckiaceae; genus Roseiarcus. Next base: position 34,772 of record CAVRMF010000011.1, on the reverse strand, counting down.
CCAAAATCAACATCGAGGACGACGGGACGGTCAAGATCGCCTCGAGCGACGGCGCCAAGATCAAGGCCGCCGTCAACTGGATCAAGTCGATCGCATCGGAGCCGGAAGTCGGACAGATCTACGACGGCACTGTGGTCAAAACGGTCGAATTCGGCGCTTTCGTTAATTTCTTCGGCTCCAAAGACGGGCTCGTCCACATTTCGCAACTGGCCAAGACCCGGGTCGCCAAGACGACCGATGTCGTCAAGGAAGGAGACAAGGTCAAGGTCAAGGTCCTCGGTTACGACGATCGCGGCAAGGTGAAGCTGTCAATGCGCGTCGTGGATCAGCAGACGGGCGCCGACCTCGAGAAGGCTCAGGCGGCCGAACCGGCGACGGCGAGCGAATAGGGTGAGAGGCGATCCTCGAGACCGGGGCGGCGCCGGCAGGCGCCGCTCTTTCGTTTTGCCGCGCCCCTGACCGAATTTAACCAACTCCGCAACCGTTCCTTAACCGGCCGGAAACGCGGGCAGCGTATCGAAGCAGGATCGATATACGGAAACGGGACATTCAGCATCATGCAAGTGAGCTTTACCGAGGCCCTCGAGGACGGCCGAGCCAAAACAGTGATCGGGCGCGTGAGGGCGACCTCGCGGTGGCGGGCGGCCGATGGGGTGGGCTCAGAGGCCGAGCGCAAAGCGGCGATTGAGGCGCTGATGCGCGAGGCTGCGGAATATGGCGCCGACGCGGTCGTCGATGTTCGGTTCGAGATCGACGACGTCAAGGGACACGACATCGACGGCGTCGAGCTGCGCCGGGTAACCGCGACCGGCCTTGCGGTTCGCTTCGCCCGCGCCGCCTAACGCCCTCGCATTCCTCCGCGGCCGCTATTCGGCCGCCTGCCGGAAAGGCGCACGCGTGGCCTCCCGGCGCCGCAGCTCGGCCTCGCGCTCCTGAATGTAGTCTCGCGTCAGCGGGACGGCGTCCTGCCGCTTTGCGATCTGGATCTGGAAGACCATGTGCCCGTCGACGCGGAACGACGATTCCGCTCCCGCCAGATAAAACTCCCACATCCGGCAGAAGCGCTCGTCGTAGAGGCGTTTGGCTTCCTCGCGATTAGCGATGAACCGGTGGCGCCAGGCGCGAAGCGTATCTGCGTAGTGCAGCCGCAGAATTTCGATGTCGGTGACGAAGAGTCCGGCGCGTTCGATCGCCGGGAGGACCTCCGAAAGGCTAGGAATGTAGCCGCCCGGGAAGATGTACTTGCGGATCCATGGATTGGTTGCGCCAGGGACGGAGTTGCGGCCGATCGAGTGAAGCAGCATCACGCCGTCGTCGTTGAGCTGCCGGCGCACAGTCTGGAAAAATTCGTCGTAGCCGAGTATCCCGACATGCTCGAACATCCCGACCGACACGATCCGGTCGAAAGAATCCCGCACGTCGCGATAGTCCTGCAGCCGAAAATCGACACGATCAGAGAGTCCCGACGACCGCGTTCGATCCGAGGCGACGGCGAATTGCTCCTCTGATAGCGTGACGCCCGTCACGTTCGCGCCGGCGACGCCCGCCAGATAGAGCGCCAAGCCGCCGAACCCGCACCCGATATCGAGCACTTTCGCACCGTCTTGCGGGAGGAGCTTGGCGACGATGTGGCGCTTCTTCGCGACCTGCGCGTCGTCCAGCGACTGATCGGGCCGCTCGAAGTAGGCGCAGGAGTACTGCCTGTCCGCGTCGAGAAAGAGATCGTACAGGCGCGCGTCGAGATCGTAGTGGCGCGCGATGTTGGATTTGGCGCGTCGCCGGTCGTTGCGCTGGTGCAACTCACGGAAGGCGATGCGGATCTTCTCCATCGCCGTCACCCACGGCAGCCCTCGGAGTTCGAGGAGGTTCTTGGCGCCAAGTTCCAGAACGTCGTAAAGGTCGCCCTCGGTGACGGTCAGGCGGCCGTCCATGTAGAGCTCGCCGAGCGTAAGCGTTGGGTTCAACAGCAATTCCCACTCCGCCGCCCGGTCGGCGAGCCTAACGCCAAGACGCGGACCCGAACCGTCGCCGTACACCTGCTTCGCGCCGTCGGCCGTCTCGACTTCGAGATCGCCTGTGCGCACCAGTTTTCTCAACAGTGACGCAAATGATGCCGACATGACGCAATACCTCGTTCGACGGAGCGTGCGACGGGCGGCTTGGAGCCTCCCAAATCTTCAAGTTATGGAAAGTTTTACGAGGTTTGCAAGTCCAGGCCGCCGGACAGCGCCGCGGTCTTGGTTTGGCCCCATTCGTGAGACCATGTCCGACAGCATTTTCCTTTCGCGCTTTTTGCGTTAGACGACGGGCGAAGCGGCCAGGGATCCCCAGTTCGTGCAATACATTTCGACGCGCGGCCAGGCGCCGGAGCTCGGCTTTGCGGACGCGCTTCTGGCGGGCCTCGCCCGCGACGGCGGCCTTTATGCGCCCATGGTTCTCCCGGAATGGCGTCCGGAGGCTATCCGCGCTCTGAGGGGCCTCGCCTACGCAGACGCAGCCGTCAAGGTGATAGAGCCGTTCATCGGAGGCGAATTCGGCGCGACAGAACTCGCGTTGATGACTGCGGACGCATATTGCGGCTTCCGGCACGCTGCCACCGCTCCACTCGTTCAAATCGACGACAACCTGTTCGCGCTCGAGCTTTTTCATGGGCCGACACTGGCGTTCAAGGATTTCGCCATGCAGTGGCTTGGCCGCGCCATGAACCGCGTCCTGCGTACGCGCGGCGTACGCGCGACCATTCTCGGCGCAACCTCCGGGGACACGGGCGCTGCTGCGATCGAGGCGTTCGGCGGGCAATCGCAGGCCGACGTCTATATTCTTTATCCGCGGGGCCGCGTCTCCGATGTGCAGCGCCGGCAGATGACGACGGTCGGCAAGGCAAACGTCCACGCGCTGGCGATCGAGGGCACATTTGATGACTGCCAACGCATCGTCAAAGAGCTGTTCGGCGACCTCGTCTTTCGCGATGAGATGCGGCTTTCGGGCGTGAACTCGATCAATTGGGCGCGCATCCTCGCCCAGATTGTCTATTATTTCGTCGGAGCCGTCGCCCTCGGCGCTCCCGAGAGACGGGTCTCCTTTGCTGTTCCGACCGGAAATTTTGGCGATATTCTCGCGGGCTACTACGCCAAGCGCATGGGGCTGCCCGTCGAGCGGCTTATCATCGCGACCAATGTGAACGACATCCTCGCCCGCGCGCTTTCGAGCGGCCGCTACGAGCCCAGGAGCGTCAAGGCGACGCAATCCCCCTCAATGGACATTCAGGTTTCCTCCAATTTCGAGCGCCTGCTGTTCGTGTGCTCGGGGCAGGACCCCAAGGTCATCCGCACGCTGATGGCCGACTTCTCGCGGGATGGATCGTTCGCGATTCCCTCCCCGATCTTGCAACGCATTCGCGCTGACTTCGGCGCCGAGCGGATCGACGAGGCAGGCTGCGTCATGGAAATGGCACGCGTCTATCGCGAGAGCGGCCTCGTCATCGACCCGCATAGCGCAATTGGCGTCGGGGCCGCGCGGAGGGCGCTCGTCGCCTCTCCGGCGACGTCCGTCATCGCGCTTGGGACCGCCCATCCGGCGAAGTTTCCCGACGCGGTTCAGCGGGCCACGGGGGTGCGTCCTGCGCTGCCCGCGCACCTTCAGGATCTCATGGACCGGGAGGAGAAGATCATCGTTCTGCCGAACAATCGGAACGCGGTCGCCGATTTCCTGCGTCAGACCGCGAGAGCGCTTGCGTGAGCGTTCAGGTCACGACTCTGCCCTCAGGGATCACCGTCGTCACCGACGTGACGACGCATGTGAAGACGGCTGCGATCGGCGTTTTCGTGGCTGTCGGCTCGCGGCACGAGAGCGTAAGAGAGCACGGGCTTTCCCATCTCATCGAGCACATGGCGTTCAAAGGTACCCGTCGTCGAACCGCCCGCGAGATCGCCGAGGCGATCGAGGACGTGGGCGGCGACCTCAACGCGGAGACTGGCGTAGAACGCACCGGTTATTTTGCCCGGGTATTGGGCGGCGACACAGCGCTGGCGCTGGAAATCCTTGGCGATATTCTTACCGATAGCCAGTTCCTTGAGGACGAACTCAAGCGGGAGAAGAACGTCATCGTGCAGGAAATCGGCGCCGTCGAAGACACGCCCGATGACCTCATATTCGACCTACTGACCTCGAGCGCATGGCCGGACCAGGCGATCGGACGGCCGATCCTGGGCACACGCGAGCGAGTCAGCGCTTTCGACAGGATCGCAATCGACGGTTATCTGCGCAAGCATTACAGCGCCCCAGCAATGGTGGTCGCCGCGGCCGGCGCCGTTGAGCACGACGAGATCGTCTCGCTTGCGGGAGCCCGCCTTGAAGGTCTGTCGCGCGAGCGCGCCCCGCTCGAGACGCCTGCCGCATATCGAGGCGGAGAAACCAAGCTGCGCAAGCGCCTGGAGCAAACTCACATCGTCGTCGGATTTGAAGGCCGCTCATCCGGCGCGTCGGATCTCGAAGCCGCGCAGGTCTTCGCGGCGGCGGCTGGCGGCGGCATGTCCTCGCGCCTATTCCAGGAGGTGCGCGAGAAACGGGCGCTGGCTTATTCGATCTACTCCTTTCACTGGGACTATTCAGATTCCGGACTTTTCGGCTTTTATGCCGGCTCGGCGGACCGCGACGCCGCGGAGGTCGCGGCGGCTTCGATTGACTGCCTGGCCGAGGCTGCGCATGGCGTTAGCGAAACGGAGATCCGACGCGCGAAGGCGCAGATCAAAGTTTCGATGGTCGCCGCGCTCGAATCGCCTGGCGCGCGCGCCCAGCAGATCGCGCGCCAGATGCAGGTCCACGGTCGTCCGGTTTCCATTGAGGAGATGATGGCGCGCATCGACGCGGTCTCGGCCGAAGACGTTCGCAAAACTGGCGCTGCGATGCTTAGATCGCGTCCGACAGTTGCGACAATCGGCTCGGTCGGCAAGGTTCCCGGCGAAGCGAAAGTCGCGGAAGCGCTGAGAGGAGTTTGATGGCGCTTTTCGGCCTCACCCGATCCGTCAGTCCGGAGCCGCTCCTGCGCGGAGAGGGGCTCTATTTGCGTCCCGCGACCCCTGTGGATTTTTCCTCTTGGACGCGGCTCCGGGCGGCGAGCCGGGCGTTTCTTGAGCCTTGGGAACCAACCTGGCCAGATGACGACCTGACGCAGGCTGCCTTCCGCCGCCGCCTGCGGCGGCAGGACGAAGACATCGCACGAGACGAGGCCTATGCCTTCCTTATCTTCGACCAGACCTCGGACGAATTGCTGGGCGGCATCACATTGGGCGGCGTTCGGCGCGGCGTCTCGCAGTCGGGAACGCTGGGCTACTGGATGGGCGCTCCTCACGCCGGCAAGAGGCGGATGACTCGCGCGGTCGCGACGACTGTGGAATTTGCTTTCTCCAAGCTGAGACTTCATCGGGTCGAGGCGGCCTGCATCCCCGACAACGCGCCATCCGTCGCGCTGCTGGAGCGCAACGGCTTCCAACGAGAAGGATACGCGCGCGAATATCTCAAGATCAACGGCGCTTGGCGCGACCACGTTCTGTTTGCGTTGATCGAAAGCGATTTCCGCGCGAAATCGACGGCGTCGAAATTTGTCTAGGTCTGAGGTGCGCGGCGCCGACCGAATCGCTTGCCCGAGCCTCGCCGCCCGCCCCGGCTACAAGGCCCGGCGTCGCCACGCATTGTCGGGACTCGTGCGCATCGCCATCCTGCTCGCGCTCGCTTTTGCGGCGTGCGGACCGGCGCTTGCGGTTCAATCGGTCAGAGTGTCGCCGGATTCCGACGCGATCGATCTTACCCGCGCAGTCGAACGCTACAGCGCACAGGGCGACCGTATCCAGGTCTCGACCGCGCCCGGCCCTGACGGAATTGTGCGCCGCATCGAGGTGAGCGCCCTAGAAGCCGAGGCTCAGCCATCCTGGATCGTGTTTGCGCTGACCAACGATTCCGATGAACAGCTGACACGTCTTATCGTCGCGCCTCATTTTCGTTTCGTCGGATCTGGCGTCGTTTGGCCCGATCTCGGCTCCTCTCGAATCACGACGATCACCGCCAGTCAGGGAGCCGTGCCCGAGCGCGACGACAATGCGAGCGCGGATGTGTTCCGGCTCACTCTCGATCCGGGAACCACGGTCACATACGTCGCTGAATTGCGCACGCCGTCGCTTCCTCAGCTTTACCTGTGGGAGCCTGACGCGTTCAAGGACAAGTCAACCAGCCTGACGCTCTACGAGGGCATTCTGATCGGCATTGCCGGTCTTCTGGCTCTGTTCCTCACGATCGTGTTTGTCGTGCGGGGGGCGATGATCTTCCCCGCTGCGGCGGCGCTAGCGTGGGCGGTCTTCGCCTATGTCTGTGTTGACTTCGGCTTTTGGAAAAAGATGTTCGGCCTGGAAGACGCGACCGAGCGAATTTGGCGCGCCGGCGTCGAGGCGACCATCGCGGCGACACTGATCGTGTTCCTGTTCGCCTACCTCAATCTCCGCCGATGGCATGTGCGCTACACGCACTTTGCTCTGGCATGGCTGGTCCTGATGGCCGCGGTCGTCGGTCTCTCGGTGTTCAACGCCCCGGTCGCGGCAGGCGTCGCACGCATTTCAATCGCGACGGTCGCGGGGATCGGCCTCATGTTGATCCTGAGCCTGGCGGCACGCGGATCCGAGCGCGCGGTCATGCTCATTCCGACCTGGTATTTGCTCGCGGTCTGGGTCGTGGCCGCAGGCGCCGCCGCGCTCGGTTACCTGACCAACGATCTCGCGGCGCCAGGCCTAGTCGGCGGGCTTGTCCTGATCGTCATGCTGATCGGCTTTACCGTGATGCAGTTTGCCTTTTCCGGAGCAGGCGGGGGCGCCGACAATGGCGCGGACGCGGAGCGACGGTCTCTCGCCATGACGGGCTCGGGCGAGGCGATCTTCGACTGGAACGTGGTCAACGACGAAGTGAGCGGCAGCGAGGCGCTCGAGAGCCAGTTGGGGCTGAAGCGCGGCGCGCTCGAGGGGCCGGCGGCCGGCTGGCTCGACGTGCTCCACCCCCTCGACCGGGATCGTTACACGCTCGCGCTCGACGGGCTCCTGCATCAGCGCTCGGGACGGATCAATCATGACCTTCGCCTGCGCGGCTCGGACGGCCACTATTTCTGGTACGTGCTGAAGGCGCGGCCGGTCGTCGGCCCAGACGGGGAGGTGGTGCGCGTGATCGGCTCCCTGGCGGACGTGACCGAGATCAAGTCGGCCGAGGAGCGAATGCTCCACGACGCCATCCACGACAATCTGACCGGCCTTCCCAATCGCGAACTGTTTTACGATCGTCTGGCCTCCGCAATGACCCTGGCGCAGAAGCCGGGGGCAAGGGCGCCGATTGTGCTGGTCGTCGACATCGACCAGTTCAAGATAGTCAACGATTCGTTCGGTCTTTCGATCGGCGATTCGGCCCTCCTCGCAGTGGCCCGGCGTCTGTCGCGCGACATGAAGCCGGGCGACACGCTGGCGCGGCTTTCGGGGGACCAGTTCGGAGCCATCGTTCTCGACGAATCACACTCGACCGATCTCGCGATCAAGATCGACCGATTGCGGACTGCGCTGGCGGCGCCGATCAGCTTCGGCGAGCGGGAGATCGCGGTAACCGTCTCGATCGGCGCCGCGGTTTACGACCCGAAGCTCCATCTCAAGGGCGGCGATCTTCTCGCAGACGCGCAACTCGCGCTCGCCAATGCGAAGAAGGCGGGCGGCGACCGGGTTGAAGTCTTCTCGCCCGTCATGCGGTCGCAACGCTCCGATCGGCAGATGCTCCAGAACGACATGCGCCGCGCGCTCGAGCGGGGCGAGATCATGGTCCTGTTCCGCCCCATCGTTCGGCTCGAGGACCGCACCGTCGCCGGATTCCAGGCTGTTGTGCGCTGGCGTCATCCCAAGCTTGGCGTCCTCGAGGAGGACGAGTTCGCCTCTGTCGCCGAATTGTCCGGCGCCGTCGTCGACATCGGCGCCTACGCGCTCGAGACGTCGGCGCGAGAACTGGCGGCGTGGCAGAAGGCGCTCGAAGTCAATCCACCGATTTTCGCCACCGTCGCAGCGTCCTCGTCTCAGATGCTGAACCATGATCTCGTTGCGGACGTGCGCGCCGCGCTGAGCCGCCATCTCGTGCAGCGTGGAACGCTCAGGATCGCGATCGCCGAGAGCGTGGTCATGGAGAACCCGGAATACGCCGCCGCGCTTCTGCAGCGCGTGCGCGAAATCGGCGCAGCCCTGATGCTTGACCGGTTCGGCGCCGGCTATACCTCGCTCGGCCATCTGCCGGAATATCGATTCGACGCGATGCGGATCGACGCCTCGCTGGTGAGGCCCAAAGCCATGGGCGCCCGCTCGCCGATCCTGCGTCCGATTGTCGCCATGGCGCAGGAGATCGGCATGGACGTGATCTCCGAAGGCGCGGAGACCGAGTCGGACACGGTCGAACTCGCCCAGATCGGTTGCCAGTTCGCCCAAGGCACGGCCTTCGGCCAGCCGATGAGCGCGGCCGCCGCCCGCAAGCTGATGGGCGCGGCGCCGGGGTGAGGCCGGCGGGGGAAGCGACACAGAAAGTCCCTGCTAGCAGGGGGAAAACAGGGAGAATCGCGCGTCAAGGGCTCGTTTCTGCCGCCGAAATTCATGTGTTTTCAAAAGGTTGCGCGAAAATCACCGTGCGCTCGGGACAGGACGATAACAGGGCGGTAAATCGACCGTATCAGGGAGATAACAGGGGGAACGACAGGCGCTCTCGCTTTGCCTCTTCCCGTCAGCCTGGCAGTCCTTCGCCCTTCGCCCCTCGTCCTCGCCCTCCGCCCTTTGTGAAAGCCGTCGAAAGCCGGGGACAATTTGGCCGCCCCCTTGCCAACGCGTCCCCCGCCGCCAAAATGCTGCTTTCCCCGTCCATCCCGCGGCCATGAAATTCCTGCCTGCCTTCCTCGACGAGATCCGGGCCCGGCTGCCGGTCTCGGAAGTCGTGGGCAAGCGCGTCAAATTGCGCAAGCAGGGACGGGAATGGGCGGGCCTCTCGCCCTTCAACGCGGAGAAGACTCCATCCTTCTTTGTCAACGACCAGAAGGGCTTCTTCCACGATTTTTCGTCCGGCAAGCACGGCGACATTTTCGGCTTCGTGATCGAGACCGAGGGCCTAAGCTTTCCTGACGCCGTGGAACGGCTGGCGACGATGGCGGGCGTGCCGATGCCGCGGCAAAGCGACGCGGAGGCGGAGCAGGAGAAAAGGCGCGGAAGCCTCCTCGACGTGCTCGCGATGGCCGCGCGTCTGTTCGAAAGCAACCTCCAGCAGCCGACGGGAGCGAAAGCGCGCGGCTACCTCTCCGATCGCGGCATCGGTCCGGCCGCGCAACAGCGCTTCTCGCTGGGATTTTCTTCGCCGGAACGTTTTGCCCTGCGCGATGCGTTGGCCGGTCAGGGCGTCGGCGTCGACCAGATGATCGAGGCCGGCCTGCTCGTTCACGGCGAAGGGATCGCCGTGCCTTACGACCGGTTTCGCGATCGGGTGATGTTCCCGATCCACGACCGCGTCGGGCGAGTCATCGCCTTCGGGGGCCGGGCGATGGACCCGGGCGCGACGGCGAAATATCTCAACTCCCCCGAGACGACACTTTTCCACAAAGGCGCGCTGCTCTTCAACCACCACAGGGCGCGAAAAGCCGCCCACGATCGCGACGAGGTCATCGTCGTCGAAGGCTACATCGATACGATCGCGATGAGCGAAGCCGGCTTTGCCAATGTGGTCGCGCCGCTCGGGACCGCGCTGACCTCCGATCAGTGCGCTCTCTTATGGGGGATGGCGCCCGAGCCCATTCTTTGTTTCGACGGCGACAATGCCGGACGGAAAGCGGCCTTTCGCGCGATCGAGACGGCGCTGCCGCTGATCGGCGCGGCCAAGAGCCTGCGTTTCGCGCTTCTGCCAGAGGGCCAGGATCCTGACGACCTTATCCGGGCGGGCGGCGGGCCGGCCATGGCCGATGTCCTCAAAGGCGCGCGGACCTTCGCCGACATGCTGTTTCAGCGCGAGAGCGACGGCCACGGGTTTGGTACGCCAGAAAGCCGCGCCGCGCTCGAGCGCAGACTGACGGACGCCGTCGGCCTGATCGGCGACGACATCCTCCGCCGGCATTATCAGGCGGATATGAGGCGCCGCCTCGCTGCGTTTTTCGGGGAAGAGCGCCCGACAGGGCCTCGGCGCGACGGCGGAGCGCGAGCCTTTCCCTTCGAGCGGCGCGGCGCGCCTTTCCCGCCGCGCGGACCCCGAGTCGGCCTTGCCGAAGCGCCCTTGCCCTCGCAACACAAGCTCGGCCGCAAGTCGCGAGAGCCGGCGCGCGAGGTCATGATCTTGGCGATCGCGCTCGGCCATCCCACGCTTCTCGAGCCGCACTGGGAGGAACTGGCGGCGCTGGACTTCTCAGGCAAGAGGTTTGCCGCCTTCCGGGACGCGCTGATCGCCGCGCCGTCCGAGGCGTTGCAATCGCCGGAGACGCTTGCGGAGACGCTGAAGACCGGGGGTCAGGCGGAGGAGCGGGAGCGCATCCTTGCGCTGGCGGCCAGAATGCCCAACTGGTGGTGCCTGCGCGCGGACGCCGCGCCGTCCGACGCCGAGCACGTGCTGAGGCAAAGCCTGGCCTTGCATCGGCGGTCGGGCGCGTTAAATAGGGAGCTGAAACTCGCGGAGCGGTCGCTGGCTGCCGAGCCTAACGAGCAGAATTTCGCCCGATTGCTGGATATCAAGGCGCATTTGGCCGATCTCGCGCATGCGGAGGCGGCAATCGATGGTTTCGGCGAGCATTCCGGGAGACCCTCGCCGAGCCTCTGACCGGTTTCGCGTCAGGGTTAAGGCGAGCTTAAGGGGACCACGTCATGGGAAGCGACGTCAGCTCGACCCCAACACGGGCCGGCTGCGTCGCTTGGGTTTTGAGCACGGCCTTGCGCGCCAGAGCCTCGGCCGGATGAAACCTTAAACCCCGCGCAACCCTCCGCGGGATGAATGGAGACCAAGATGGCGAAGAAGGACGAGGCGAAGGTCGAAGGGGAAGCGGCGGCGGTCGAAACCGCCGACGGCCCGCTTCTCGATCTGAACGACGCCGCCGTCAAGCGGATGCTGAAGGTCGCCAAGAAACGCGGCTGGGTCACGCAGGACGAACTCAACGCCGTTCTCCCGTCCGAGGAGATTTCCTCCGACCAGATCGAGGACATGAACGCGATGCTAAGCGAAATGGGCATCAACGTCGTCGACAATGAGGACGCGGAGGAGGCGGAAAAGGAAAGCCCCGACGAAGAGGAGGAGACCGAAGCCGGGGAGATCGTCGAGGCGCCGAGATCGACCGCCGTTGCGACCCGAACCTCCGAGCCGGCCGAGCGCACCGATGATCCGGTGCGCATGTATCTGCGCGAGATGGGATCGGTCGAGCTCCTTTCGCGCGAGGGCGAGATCGCTATCGCCAAGCGCATCGAGGCCGGCCGCGAGGCGATGATCGCTGGGCTTTGCGAAAGCCCGCTGACCTTCCAGGCGATCATCATCTGGCGCGACGAACTGAACGAGGGCAAGATCCTCCTGCGCGACATCATCGATCTCGAAGCGAGCTACACCGGGCCCGACGGCAAGCGGCCGCCGAAGACCGATTACACGGCGCCCGGCGCGCCGCCCGCGCCCAATCCCGTTCGCGACCGCTTGGCGCCGGCGACCGCGCCGGCGGCGCCGCCGGAAGGCTTCGAGGGCGAGGGCGCAGCCCCTGTCGACGGTTTTGACGACGACGACGATCTCGAGAATTCCGTCTCGCTGTCGGCGATGGAAGCCGACCTCAAGCCCAAGGTGCTCGAAACCTTCGACCGCATCGCGGAGGCGTACAAGAAGCTGCGCCGCCTGCAGGACCAGAACGTCGAGAACAAGCTCAGGAGCGAGTCGCTTTCGCCGGCGCAGGAGCGCAAATACAAGGCGCTGAAGAAGGACATCGTCGGCGACGTCAAGTCGCTGTCGCTCAACCAGAACCGCATCGACGCCCTGGTCGAGCAGCTCTACGATATCAACAAGCGCCTGATCGGCCTCGACATACGCCTCATGCGCATGGCGGAGGCGCATCGCGTCAGCCGCGAGGATTTCCTCAAGAACTACCAGAATTCCGAACTCGATCCGAAATGGCTCCTGCGCATCTCCAAGCTGACGACGCGCGGCTGGAAGGAGTTCGTTGCGGCCGACAAGGCCCCGGTCAAGGAGATCCGCAGCGAAATCCAGTCGCTTGCGACCGAGACGGGGCTTGAGATCCAGGAATTCCGCAAGCTCGTCCAGATGGTGCAGAAGGGCGAGCGCGAGGCGCGGCAGGCGAAGAAGGAAATGGTCGAGGCGAACCTGCGTCTCGTGATCTCGATCGCCAAGAAGTACACCAATCGCGGTCTCCAGTTCCTCGACCTCATCCAGGAAGGCAACATCGGCCTGATGAAGGCGGTCGACAAGTTCGAGTACCGCCGCGGCTATAAGTTCTCGACCTACGCCACCTGGTGGATCCGGCAGGCGATCACCCGCTCGATCGCCGATCAGGCGCGCACGATCCGCATTCCGGTGCACATGATCGAGACGATCAACAAAATCGTGCGCACCTCGCGTCAGATGCTGCATGAGATCGGCCGCGAGCCGACGCCGGAAGAGTTGAGCGAAAAACTCGCCATGCCGCTCGAGAAAGTGCGCAAGGTGTTGAAGATCGCCAAGGAGCCGATCAGCCTCGAGACGCCGATCGGCGACGAGGAGGACAGCCATCTCGGCGATTTCATCGAGGACAAGAACGCAGTGCTGCCGATCGACGCGGCGATCCAGTCGAACCTGCGCGAGACGACGACGCGTGTGCTCGCGTCGCTGACCCCGCGCGAGGAGCGCGTGCTTCGCATGCGCTTCGGCATCGGCATGAATACCGACCACACGCTCGAAGAGGTCGGCCAGCAGTTCTCGGTGACCCGCGAACGCATCCGCCAGATCGAGGCGAAGGCGCTGCGCAAATTGAAGCACCCGAGCCGGAGCCGGAAGCTGAGGAGCTTCCTGGACAACTAGGCGCCATGAGCGCTGACCGCTAGGGTCAGTGAATGCTGACCCGACTGCAAATCCGCAACTTCAAGACGCTTGAGGAGGCGGACATTCCGCTCGGCCAGAACGTCGTGTTGATCGGGCCGAACAACTCCGGGAAAACGTCCGCTTTGCAGGCGCTAGCGCTGTGGCATACCGGGCTCGCGGAATGGAATTCCCGGCGCGCCGGCAGCAGTCGAGCTAGCAAGCGGCCCGGCGTCACCGTGAATCGCCGGTCCCTGACGCATACTCCCGTTTCTGAGGCCAGACAGCTCTGGCACGACCTTCGGGTCAACGTCGCAACTCGCGCAAACGGCTCGCAAGAAACCAAGCCGGTTTTCCTCGACCTTATTGTGGAGGGGGAAACTTCGGGTAAGAGATGGACGTGTGGCTTTGAATTTTATCACGCTAATCCAGAGTTCGATCTACTGTCGCCCCTTGAGAGACGATAAAGGCGGCTGGACGGCCGTTCCAGACGAGGCCGCTACAACGAAGATCGCCCTACTTCCCCCGATGTCGGGCTTGGCGTCAGAAGAGCCGGAGGTGCAACCGGGCCGTATTTCGGTTCTTCTTGGCGAAGGGCAGACGGCCCAAGTCCTGCGAAATCTGTGCTTCCAAGTTCATCAGGGGTCGCCAGAATCCTGGCAAGCCATCGTGGGCGAGATGCGCCGCACGTTCGGCGTCGAACTTACCGAGCCCCATCGCGATCCGGCCCGCGGAACGATCGAACTTTCGTATCGGGAACGCAACATATCCCTCGATCTTCCGAGTGCGGGCCGCGGTCTGCAACAGACACTGTTATTGCTGGCGCATCTTCACGCAAATCCGGCCAGCGTTCTGCTGCTGGACGAGCCAGACGCGCATCTCGAAATATTGCGTCAACGTCAAATCTACTCGCTCATCTCGGAGACCGCTGGCCGTACCGGTTCTCAGATAGTGGCGGCCAGCCATTCCGAAGTTCTTTTGAATGAGGCCGCCGACAAGGATGTCGTAGTCGCGTTCGTGGGACGCCCGCACAGGATCGACGATCGCGGCAGCCACGTATTGAAGTCGCTCAGGGAGATCGGCTTCGAACAATACTATCAGGCAGAGATTACGGGCTTTGTCTTGTACCTGGAAGGGTCTACGGATCTCGCTATCCTGCGAGCGGTGGCACGAAAATTTCAACACAGCGCAATGACAGTATTGGACGATCCTTTTGTACATTACATTCAAAATCAGCCCACCGCGGCGACGCATCATTTCTATGGATTGCGCGAGGCCAAGGCTGATCTGAGGGCTGTGGCAGTGTTCGACCGATTGGGCGGCGGTCTGCCAGATGGATTCGCTATCCCGAACAAAATATGGCGAAAGCGCGAGATCGAGAATTATCTCTGTCGTCGAGAAATCCTGGAGCGTTATGCGGCCGGTATGGAGCCGGACGATCTTGTTGGCCGCGCATTTCGCGCCACACGGCGCGAGGCGATGGACGAAGCGATCCGCAGAGTTGAAGAGGCGTTCAGAGTCCTTGGTCGCGACCCGTGGTCCGCGGATGAAAAAGTCTCAGACGAGTTCTTGCCTCGTGTATTCACCATATACTTTGAAATACTCAAGCTCGACGACCGAATGAACAAGTCCAATTTTTACACGCTTGCCGACTTCATTGAGCCGAACGAACTCGACCCGGAATTCTTGGAGGTTCTTGATCTCATTTTGGCCGAAGCGAAGAATGCCGTTGCGAAAAGAGGCTGAGTCCATTCCCGGCTTTTTGGGACGCAATTGAGGGCGGATGAATTGCCGTATTGCGCGGGACGCTTCGGGATTGAGACGGCGAATGGACGCAACAAGCAGTTAGCCTCACGGGTAATCGGTGACGCGCTACGCCGTCGTGATCGAAAACGCGCCGGCTATGTCCCCGACTTGCCGGACTGTATCGCTATCGGCGAAACCGTCGCGGAAGTGGAGCGGGAACTGCGCGAGGCGATTAGATTCCACATCCAGGGTTTCAGGAGGACGGACTTCCAGTCCCGCCGCCGAGCGCTGTGGCGGAATACGTCCAAACTTGAGCGAAGGCAAAGCTCACCGCAAAAATTGGAGCATCGGAGCCTCGCCGGGGTGCGCCTGGCCGTCGACAGGAGCGCGCCGCATGCTAAAGTCGGCGCGCCGGCCGGGCTTCTCGCCGAAGCAAAGTCGTTAGCCGCCGGCGGCGGGGGTCGAAGCGGGAGGGAGGCATGGCTTACAAGGATATTCTGGTCTATCTCGATCCGACCGCCGAATTGGTCGAGCGGTTGCGCTTTGCCGTCGACCTCGCGAAGACACACGGCGCGCGGCTCATCGGCGTCGACGCCAGCACACTCGAAGGCGCCGCGGCCGCGGATAGTTCGGAGGTCATCGGTCAGATGTTCGACGAAACGACCCACGCGGCCGGCTTGAAGACCGTCTTCGTGCCGGCGGAAAAGCCGGGCGAGGGGGACGCCTTCACCCATTGCGTCGACCTCGTCGTCGCCCCAGCCCCTGGGGGTCCGGCGCGGGAGATGATCCGGCGCGGCGCGCTGGACCATGCGCTGCTCGAATCCGGGGCGCCGATGCTGATCCTGCCGCCCGACTGGACGCCGGGACCGGTCGGCCAGAACGTCGTCATCGCCTGGAACGCCGGGCGCGAGGCGTTGCGGGCCGTGCATGACGCGATGCCGCTTCTCAAGAAGGCGCGAAAGGTGACGGTTTTCTGCTTCTCTTCGCGGCCGAGCGATCTGCGCGCCTCCGCGGTCATGCTGGTCCAGCATCTCGAATTGCACGGCGTGGCCTCGCATATTTCGGACTGGACCAACACCGGCGACCTGACGGCGATCGAGGCGCTGTTCGCGAGCCTCGACACGCAGGACGCGGACCTCATCGTCGCCGGCGCCTTCGGTCATTCGCGGGTCTTCGAGGGCCTGTTCGGCGGGGTCAGCCTCGACCTGATGCGCCAGCAGTCGCTGCCGGTGCTGATGTCGCATTGAGCTGGTCTCCTCCCGACCGAACCGATCCGGATTTGATGGTAATGCGCGGCTGCGCCTCGTTTCGCCGCGCCGCTACTGGCCGCGCCGCGCTCTCAAGACAGGCTGTCGACCTGATCGTCGTAGCGAGTCCCCGGGAAGCCAAGTAGCTCGGCCTCGAATTCCGCCAGCCACGAGGCGTCCTTGGGCAACCACATCAAATTCGATTCCAGATATGTGGATACCGACGAAAGGCGAACTATCTCTGCCGGAGGAAGGACTTCACTTTCTCGCGCGCCGCCTCCGAGTATATGTCCGTGGTATTATGCGGGTCGTCGATGATAATCCAGTAGGCTCCGGATCCAGTGAGCGAGCCCCCACTGGTGTCGCATATCGCGACCCGACCTTTTCCGTCGTGAGGCGCAGGTTGGTCTGCCGCTCCAAGCGCGTCTGCGGAAAAACTTCTCAATAGAAGCTCGATTGCATCAACAGTCGAGTTTGGTTGGAGCGTAGCCCGGCCAGCGCGGCAAAGGCACGTCAGCTGAAGACCGCGTCTCCGACTGCGGCGGCTTCCCGCCGGAGCCAGGCGTACCAGGCGGCAAGCCCCTCGCCGGTGCGGGCGGACAGCTCAAGCGCGGTGATCGCCGGGTTCACCTGAGCGGCGTTGGCGATCGCGCGCGACACGTCAAAGTCGACATGCGGCAACAGGTCGATCTTGTTGAGAATCATGAGGTCGGCGGCTCGGAACATGTGTGGATATTTGAGCGGTTTGTCGTCACCCTCCGTCACCGAAAGAATCACCACCTTGGCGCGCTCGCCGAGATCGAAAAGAGCGGGGCAGACGAGGTTGCCGACGTTCTCGATCATGACGATCGAGCCGGCTGAGGGTCGCAATTCCTGAAGCCCGCGCGCGACCATGTCGGCTTCGAGATGACACCCGGAGCCGGTATTCACCTGCACCGCAGGAGCTCCAGCCGCGCGGATGCGCTCGCCGTCATGTGCGGTCGCCTGGTCGCCCTCGATGACGTAGAGGCGCAACTCGCGGCTGAGATCGCGGATCGTTCGTTCGAGCAGCGAAGTCTTGCCCGCCCCGGGGGAGCTCATGAGATTGAGCGCCAGAATCTCGCGGCCCTTGAACCAGGCGCGGTTCTTTTGCGCCAGCGCGTCGTTCTTGGCGAGGATGCGCGCTTCCAGTTCGACCAAAGCGCCCTCGGGCGAAGTGTGGCTATGATGGTGACGGGGGTCGTCGCGGTCGTGTCCGTGGGCATGTGAATGGTCGTGGTCATGCGGATGATCATGATCATGCGGATGATCGTGATCGTGGGGATGATCGTGAACGACGCGTCGCACGACCGTCTCCTTTCCCGTCTCCAGATTGAGGACCGTCGCATCTGCCTCGCCGCATCCGCAATGTCCGCACATCACGCAGCCTCCATCAGCTCCATCGACTTGACGTTCAGCTCTTCGCCATGCAGCCGCGTCAACCGGCCGGAACCGCAATCACAGGTCGCGAACAGCGTCGCGGTCGCGAACTCGGCGCCGCAGGACTCGCAACGCGCGCGACCCTCGATTTTTTGAATTTCGAGGCTGGCGCCTTCGAGCGCGGTCCCCGCGGCCACAACGTCGAAGCAGAAGGCGATGGCCTCGCTGACGACGCCGGAGAGCTCGCCGACCTCGAGCGTAACACGCCGTACGCGGCGGCCCTTCGCCGCCTCTTCGACGATCGCCACAATGTTGCGCGTGATGCTGAGTTCGTGCATCGCTTGCCTCAGCAAATCCGCGGCAATTGCTCGCCGACGAGCATGTCGACAATGCGCCGCCCGCCGAATACCGTGCGCATCGTCACGCGCCCCGCTTCGCCCGCTTGAATGCGCCCGACGACCGCCGCCCGCGCGCCGAGCGGATGAGCGCGCATCGCCGCGAGAGCCGCCTCAACCTCTTCAGGCGGCGCGACGATGACGATCTTGCCCTCGTTGGCGAGATAGAGCGGATCGAGCCCAAGGATCTCGCAAAAAGCTTTGACTTCCTCGCGGATCGGCGTCGCGGTCTCTTCAATCTCGATTGCAACCTGAGACGCCCCGGCGATCTCGTTGAGCACGGTCGCCAATCCGCCGCGCGTCGCGTCACGCAGGAAGCGCACGCCCGGCGCAGCCGCGAGCAACGCGTCGACAAGCCCATTGAGCGGCGCGCAATCGCTTTCGATCGGCGTCGTCAGCGCCATATCCCCGCGCGCGGAGAGAATCGCGGCCCCATGGTCGCCGAGCAGGCCATTGACCAGGACGACGTCGCCCTCTCGCGCCAGATGCGCGCCGAGATTCACGCCTTCGCGGATGACGCCGATTCCGGTGGTCGTGAGGAAGAGCTTGTCGCAGGCCCCCTTATGAACGACCTTGGTGTCGCCGGTGACGATCTCGACGCCAGCGTCGGCCGCCGCACCCGCCATCGAGCCGGCGATTTGCCGCAACAGGTCGATGGTCACGCCTTCTTCCACGATCGCCGCGCAGGAGAGGTAGAGCGGCCGCGCCCCGCCGACCGCCAGATCGTTGACCGTGCCGCAGACCGCAAGCTTGCCGATGTCGCCGCCGGGGAAGACCAGCGGGTCGACCACGAAGGAATCGGTAGTGAAGGCGAGCCGGTCGCCATATCGCACAAGATCGCAGAGATCGAAACGCGCTTGATCCTCGAGCGGCGCCAGCGCGGCGTTGTCGAACGCCCTGACGAACACGTCGTCGATCAGGTCCTTCATCGCCTTGCCGCCGCCGCCATGGGCAAGCGTCACCGTCGGCACGTGGACCCGGGCCAAAGTCCGGGCGCGGATGCGCGGAGCGACGTTCATTCCGCGGCCTCGTGATGCTTGACCCCGCCATACTGGTAATAGGCTGCGCAGGCCCCCTCCGAGGACACCATCAGCGCGCCGAGCGGGGTCTCGGGCGTGCATGCCGACCCGAAGACCTTGCACTGCCAGGGCTTGATGGCGCCCTTGAGCACCTCGCCGCATTGGCAGGATTTAGGATCGGCGATCCGGACGTTGGGTATGGCGAATTTTCGTTCGGCGTCGAAGCGGGCATATTCGTCGCGCAGCTTGACGCCGGAGTGATCGATCGATCCCAGGCCCCGCCACTCGAAAAATTCGCGCAATTCATAAACGCGCGCTACCGCGCGGAGCGCAGGCGCATTTCCACGTTCGGGAACGACGCGCGCGTATTGGTTTTCGATCTCGACGCGACCCTCTTTGATCTGCCGCAGGACCATCCAGATCGATTGCAAGATATCGAGCGGCTCGAAGCCGGCGATCACCATCGGCTTGCGATAGAATTTGGCGATGAACTCATAAGGCGCCGTGCCGATCACCATCGAGACGTGGCCCGGCCCAAGAAAACCGTCCAGCCTGAGATCGGGACTGTCAAGAATCGCCTTGATGGTGGGGACAATCGTGATGTGATTGCAAAACACCGAAAAATTTGTCACGCCGTCGTTCTCGGCCTGAAGGATCGTCAGCGCGGTCGACGGCATCGTTGTCTCAAAACCAAGCCCGAAGAAAACCACCTCGCGGGTCGGATTGGCGCGAGCGAGCGCAAGCGCGTCCATGGGGGAATAGACCATGCGCACATCGGCGCCGTCCGCCTTGGCCTGCATCAGGCTCTTCTTGGAGCCGGGCACCCGCATGGCGTCGCCGAAGGTAGTGAAGATCACGTGCTTCTGCTCGGCGATGGCGACGCAATCGTCGACCCGCCCCATCGGCAGGACGCAGACCGGGCACCCCGGGCCATGCACCAGCTCGATCTGTTTCGGCAGCATGCCTTCGACGCCGTAGCGAAAGATCGAGTGGGTGTGGCCGCCGCAGACTTCCATGATGTTGAGCGGTTTTTGGTCGGGGATATTCATCGAAGCGACCAGCGCCTCGATTTCCCGCACGAGAATGCTGGCCTTGGCGCTGTCGCGAAACTCGTCGAGATATTTCATGACGGCGCCCCTTTGGTCGTCGCCGATCCCCGATCGTCGGCGAGCAGCGTGTGCACGAGGTCCCAGAGGATGTGATAGGCGGCGACGTGGCATTCCTGGATGCGGTGAATCGACGTCGTCGGCACGACGAGGCAATGGTCCACGACGCCGCTTGCCTTCATCTTGCCGCCGTCGCCGCCGGCGAGCCCGATCGTGGCGAGGCCCATCTCCTTGGCCCTGGCGAAGGCAGAGATGAGATTGCCGGAATTGCCGCTGGTTGAAATGCCGATGAGGCCGTCCCCGGCTTTGGCCTGGGCGATGATCTGGCGGACGAACACCTGGTCGAAGCCGACATCGTTTCCGACCGCCGAGATCATCGCGATGTCGGCGACGAGGTTGATCGCGGCGAGCGCCGGACGTCCCGCCGTGATCGGATGCACGAATTCGACCGCGATATGCGAGGCGTCGCAGCTCGAGCCGCCGTTGCCCATCGAGAACAATCGGCCGCCCCCCCGATAGACCCCCGCGACGGCCTTGGCCGCCGCAACCAGGATCGGCGCCTGTGAGTCAAAGAAGGCGGAGTTGGTCTCGCGCGAGGCGCGCGCCTTGTCCTCGATGGAGCGCAAGAGCGCGGCGTCCAGCTTTCTCGGCTCCTGCGCCGCGCCGTGCAGGAAGGGGTAGAGCGTCTGGAGATCGGAGAGCTCAGTCATGACCTCGCCTCCATCATTGGCCGGCCGAAAGGCGCATCGCCTCGAGTTCGGCCTGCGCTTCGCCGAGTTCGGTCAAGATGCGTAATGTTTCGGCCGCCTCGGCTTCGTCGATGCGGCTCATGGCGAAGCCGACGTGGATCAGGACCCAGTCCCCCACGCAGGACGTCACGGGGTGCTCGTCGCTGACCACGCAGGCGATGTTGACCTGCCGCTTGACGCCGCCGACGTCGACTGTCGCCAGTTTCCTGGCGGGATCGTCGATTCTCTCGATTCGACCTGGGATGCCGAGGCACATGGCGCTTATCCCTTGGTTCGACGTGGGTTGCGGTTCTTTATTCCGGCGTCAATCAGGCGCGCGGCGCCGATCGCGGCCTGTCCAAGCGCGAGGCCGCCGTCGTTGGTGGGGACTTCAGCATGCGAGAGCACGGTGAAGTTGTCCTGCTCGAGGCGGCGAACGATCTCCTCGAACAGAACGCGGTTCTGAAAGCATCCTCCGGACAGGGCGACGGTATCGAACCGTGCGTTGCCCCCGTCTTCGCGATCGGCCAATTTTCTCGTCATTGCAGCGATGATCTTGGCGAGACCTTTATGGAAGCGCGCCGCCATCAGCGGCGCCGGCGTCTTCAGGATGAGATCGCCAAGCAACGCCCGCCACATCGCCAGCGGCTCGATATAAGGCAGGCCGGCGTCGCGCAGATTGGGGATGGCGAACGGATAGGCGGATTCCTCGTCGTCGCGGCCCATGGCGCTGAGGTCGACGATCGCCTCCAGACGCGCGCCCGCCTCGCCCTCGTAGGCCTGGCGCTCGCGGCAGATGTTCAACGCCGCGGCTACGGCGTCGAACAGCCTTCCGCAGGAAGAGGCCTTCGGCGAATTGACGCCGGCGCGGACCATTGCGTCGAGCGTCGCGCGCGGCCGGCGCGAAAGATCGGCATAGAGGTCGAGTTCGGCGAAATTCATCGAAAACTCGGCCCAGCCCATCTCGGCCATCAGATGGGCGTAGAGGTTGCGCCACGGTTCGCGCACGGCTTGCGCGCCGCCCGGCATCGCCACCGGCTTGAACGCGCCGAGCCGCTCGAACCGCCGATAATCCGCAAGCAGGAATTCCCCGCCCCAGACCGTACCGTCGTCGCCCCAGCCCAGACCGTCGAGGACGACGCCAAGCGCAGGAGGCGCGTCGAGCGGGACGTTGTTTTCAGCCAGGCACGCTGCAACATGGGCGTGATGGTGCTGCGCTTCGATGAGGAGGAGCGACTGCGACTGCGCCCATTCGCGCGCGAGCTTGGACGAGAGATACTCCGGGTGTCGATCAGCGACGAGAGCCCGTGGCGCGTGATGAAAAAGCTCGGCGTAGAGCGCCAAATTCTTGCGGTAGTCGTCGAAAGTCTCGACATTCTCCAGATCGCCCTGATGCTGCGAGAGGATCGCCTCGCCGTCCTTGACGAGACAGAAGGTCGCCTTGAGCTCTCCGCCCATCGCGAGAAGTTCGGGCGCCGCCTCGAACCCCGGGGGAAGCGCGATGGGCGCAGGCGCGAAGCCGCGTGCGCGGCGCAATATCCGCGTCCGGCCGGCCATCACGCGCGCCACCGAGTCGTCGACGCGATTGGCGATCTCGCGATCATGCATCAGCGCGTAAGTCGCGATTTCGCCGAGCCGCGTGCGCGCGACGTCATCGTCGATGACCTGCGGCTCCTCGGAGACATTGCCGCTGGTCATCACCACCGGGCGGTCGATGCGCGCCAGGATCAGCTGGTGCAGCGGCGTCGTCGGCAGCATGAAGCCGAGAGTCGCAAGTCCGCGGGCGACTTCATCCGGCAGCGTCTCGGCCTTGTCGGCCGCGAGCAGCACGATCGGCGCCGCCGGGCTGACGAGCGCCCGCTCCTCCTGCGGTCCCACCGTGCAATAGCGCCTGACGACGTCAAGGTCCCTCGCCATCAGCGCGAACGGTTTCGCGTCGCGTCGCTTTAGCCGGCGCAGGCGCGCGATGGTTTCGGCGTTGGTCGCGTCGCAAGCGAGGTGAAAGCCGCCGAGACCCTTGATCGCGACGATTTCGCCCTTCGTCATGAGTTCGCGGACCGCATCGACATCATCGAGCATCGAATGTCGGTCGAAACTCGTCGCCCGGCCGTCGAGACGGAACAGCCTCGCCCTGGGCCCGCATGTGTGGCAGGCGATCGCTTCGGCGTGGAAACGGCGGTCCGCGGGACTGCGATATTCCACCTCGCACGCTTCGCACATCGCAAACGGCGACATCGTCGTATTGGCGCGATCGTAGGGGATGCCCTTGACGATGCTGAGGCGCGGACCGCAATGCGTGCAATTGGCGAACGGATAGCGGAACCGGCGCTGGAACGGATCGATGACTTCCTGGGCGCAAGCCGCACAGATCGCAGCGTCCGGTGCGACCTCAGTGTGCGCGTCGCCCGCAAGACTGTCGGCGATCTGAAACTCAGACGGGAGGGCGCCGCCGAAGACACGAGCGTCGATCTCGTCGATCCGCGCCAACGGCGGCGGATCGCTCTCCAGTCGGGCGAGGAAACCCTCGACGGCGCTTGGGCTTCCCCCGACGCGCACGAGAACGCCCTCGCAATCGTTGAGAACCTCGCCCATGAGGTCGAGTTCGCGTGCAATGCGCCAGACCGTCGGGCGAAAACCAACGCCCTGCACCCGGCCGCGCACCCGGATTTCCATGGCGACGAATTGCGCCTCCTGCCGGACGTCCCGCAGCAGCGTCATGGGGCGGCGGCCTCCCAGAGGAGCACCCGGTTGTTGCCCGAGTCGGCGATCGCGACTGTAGAGCCGCTGGCGGCCACGCCGTAAGGCCAGCACGGCACCGCCTTCTTCACCCCGGCATGAAAGGTCAGCGCCGAAGCCGGGCAGCCGTCGCAGGCGCCGGTGAAGCGCACTTCGATTGACGGGGGCGCGACCTTGATGAGTTCGACGTCCCCCCCATGCGAGGCGAGCATCGGGCGCAGGCTTTCGAGGGCATTCTCGACCCGTTCCGCCAGAGCCGGTTTGACGATCTCGTGGGGTCGAAGGACCGCGTAGACGACTTCGTCGGCGAGGGCGGATTTCATCGCCGCGAGCGCCGCCGGATCGGTGTTGAGCGACCGCACCAGACGGCGCAGAGCCTCGCCGTTGAGCGCTTCGATCGAACGTCGGTAGGACTGCGCGACGGTCCGCGGCGTCTCCTCCCATGTCTCGAAAATGGCTTCGAGCCGCTCGATGTCGCCGACGAGGCCAGCCAGGTCATTGCCTTGCGCAGCGGATCGGTCGATCGCATTCATGGGGCATGTTCACCTGTAACGAAGGTCCTTGAAGAGATAGGGCTGCAGCGCCCCGCCGATGAGACCGGCGACGAGCACGCCGAGCCAGAAGGGCGCGCCGATCTCGACCGCTGCGATTAGTACGACGACTGCTGCGATAACGCCAAAGGCGTTTTGCCGCAGAGCCATGGCCGGGTCGGCGAAGAGCTTGCCGCGAAAGAAAAGGATCATCGAGCTTTGAGCCATCGAGCACATGCGCACTTCTCCTCAGCCGATGAAGCGCAAGATGACGAGCCCGATGACGAGGCCGGGAATGGCGGCCAGCGGCCCGAAAAATCCGCCCATCAGCGCCGCCAGTTCGTTGCCCAAAGATTTGCCTCCGATTGCGACGCCGCCTAGCGCCCCGCCGATCACGGAGGCTACAGCGCCGACGATGAGCGCCACTAGGATTGTCAGTGGCTCCATAGGCTCGCTCCGCAGCGACCGGGACTGGATCTTATCACATCGGCCTCACCTTGCCATTCGTCGGGTCGAGCGATAGGACTTCGCGCCCGATCTGATCGATTGCCTCGGCGACGATGCGCGCCTTGTCGAGTTCGCCATGCGCCATGAAGATCGCGCGCGCTTCGATATAATGCGCCTGCGCCAGGGCGAGGTTGGCGCGATTGCCGTGTTCGGGATGCTCGGGACTACCAAGCAATTCGGGCGCCAGCTGGCCTAGCTCAAAATACCCGCATGATATCAATGGCCTGCGCGTCGAGCGCCGCGCTCGTCACCCTGGCGACCCGTCGGGTGGTCTCAGCCGGTGGCTTGGCCTGGGGTCGCCCCTCCAGCGGACGGAACTCCGGCGTCGTAGAGTTTCATCCACCGCCGGCCGCTGAGCGATGCGGACGAAATGGGCGTAAGCATCATTCTCCCGGGATCGATGGCGAGCGTCAGCGCCTCCCCGCTGCTTGCGGTCGCGAGCGGGACGTCCTGCCACGACCCCGCGATCGTTCCGTTCGCCGCCACGCCCTGAAAGACCTGGGCGAGAGCGTTGTTGCGGAACGGCCCCATGCCGAACCACCACACAATGTCGCCGACCTGAGCGAGGTAATAGGTCATGCCGAAATTGTCGCCCCAGACGCCGGTCAGGTTTTCCTGCGAGGTCGCGTCGATGAGGTCGATGGCGTAGACGGGATGGATCTCCTGATTGTTGTAGCTGGGGTTGCTCGCCTGGCACCGATCCGTCATAAACCCATGCCCACAATCCAGCGCGAGAACCCCAGTGAGGCGGACGCGGTCGAAGACGCCGATCGCCTTCCCGCCGAGGGAGGTCACCTGCAAGGGGGGCGGGGTGTGACCGGGATCCGGCGCCGTCTCGATGGCGCCGTTCAGCGGCCGGCCATTAATGAGGACGCTGTCGCCGCCCATTTCCTGCCAGCCGGGCAACAGGGCCGGACCGTCGAAGCTGTCCGGCTGCGCGCAGCTGGCGTTGCGGGCGAACATGATGAGTTCGAGATGGATGCGCCCGCTGTCGGCGTCGACCTTCGCCTGGTAGTCTTGCGGGTTCACGCCCGGCTCCCATCCTTCGGTCCAGAAGTTCGGGTCGAGCCAATCGGAATCGAGGACGAGATTGAAATTCACGTCGCAGTCGAGACTGCCTCCGTCATGGATGCAGATGAAATCTCCATACGTCACACCATCGGTCGGTCTGCGGTTTACGACCATGATGGGGGCGCCGGGGTCCGTGGGGTCCGCCGCCGCCACGAACCCGAACACCACGGCGGCGTCCTTGTAGGCGGTCAGGTTCGAAAAATCGAAGAGGCCCAACTCGCGCGAGATCGCCAGCGTTTCGTCGTTGTTGAGGTTCTTGTGGACGAGCGCGAAGACGGACTGGATGTCCTCCGGCGGCGGCGGCGGCGTGAAGGCGACCCGCGTCAGCCTCGTGGCCGTGAAGCCGCCGGTCTGGGCGACCACGTTCAGGACTTGGACGCCGCCCGGGCCGCTCTGAGGGTCAAAGATCAGCGTTCCGCTCAGCGATCGCGTCCCGCGCGGGACGTCGGCCCACGCGCCCTGGATGCCGAGGGTGACCGGAGGAGGTATGCCGATCGCCGGTCCCGCGATCCCGGCCGCTTGGGGGTTCGGGTGCGTCACCGAGCTGACCGCGCCCTGAAACACCGTCGTGACGCTGAGCCCTTGTCCCTGGAGGCCCGGCCCCTGGTCCAGCCCCGCCCCCCAGAGCGTGTTTCCGTTCTGGTTCAAAAAGAACAGCATCCCGTCATCGGAGGACCAGCATCCGGTGAGCGCGCCCGCGGTCGCGACAGCCGTGACCGTTTTCGTCACGATGCGGTCGCCATCAAAGCGGGCGGTGACGCTGATGACGACGGGACCGGGTGGGCCTGGGACGACCGCCTCGGCTTTGAAGTCCCTCGCCTCCCCACCAGCAAAGGAGAGCCCGGCCGTGACGGGCGGGCCGCCGCCGATCTGAACGGTCACGCTGTCGACAAGCACTGGTTCGGCGCCGCCGGCGCCCGTCGCAACCCCGCTGACCAACGTGGTCTCGCCGATGATGATCACCCCATTCGGCGGCGGCAGGCCGATCGTGAGCCCCAACGGAATGGCATGCGGCATGGCATTTTGCTCCTTGCGCGAACCTAAGAGATGTCGGCCCTGAAACGAGGACGCCGCGGCCCGCCTGCTCCCCGCGGAAGGCGGATCAGGCCGAACCGGCAGTTTGCGTCCGCCGCCATTCAAGCGCGGCGAGAAGGAACGACAGGGCGGTCACGCAACAGAGTCCGATTACGATGAGCCGCTCGACCGATCCGTCGTGCTGATCGGGATCCCAGCCGGACACGACTTCGATCCAGTCCGGAGCGAACGGCGTGATGATTGCGAGAATACCGGTGATCGCCGCAATCCCGCTCAAGATCCAGAACCTTGCCCGAAATGTCTGGTTCATGCCCGCCTCCCTGTTCGTTAGGACGCCATTACTCCTCGATTCCGACGAGCCTTGATCGTTCACTCGTCGCGGTCCGCGTCGTCGTCGCCGTCAAAGCGAAGCGCGCCGCCTCGGACCATGCCTATTGTTGGCTATTGTTCGAACAATTCAAGGCGAAATAGTGGCGACGAAAAAGAAGCGGAGCGCCGAGACGCCGGCGTTGATGGACCCTGCGCTGATCTGTTGCTGCGCCATGTGCAGCTGGAAGCGGCGAAGGTCCTCGCTCGTGGCCGTGTCCGGCGACCGGCCGAGAAAGGCCGCGAAGGTCTTGACGTCCCGGACGTAATCCTTCGGCGCCTTCTCCTTGAACCGGCGAGCCGTCATGTCGTCGATCATCCGCTGGCGCAACGGACTGATGGGTTTGTCGGAGATCGCGAAAGCTCCGGTCGCCCATGCGGTTGAACCCCATGATTCTGAGACAGTCCGCGCCCTCGCGTCGACCCGGCCTTTTGACTTCTCGCGCTACCCGCGCCACCCTACCGCGAGAGCGGTTTAGTCCCCACGTCGATTCCCGACGTTCGATCGCTCGCGACAATCGTCGACGTCGGATTGAAACCGGTCAAAGCTGATTGGCTTCTGGCCGACTAACCCGCGGACGCCTCGATCTCGTCGTAGCGATTGACGCGATAGACGACATACGAGATCGCCCAGGCGACGACAAAAATGCCGACGATGACATAGCCGAGCACGCCGAAATTGTCGTTCAGCGAACCGATCGCGCCCCAGAACCCGCCCCCGTCGGTCAGGCCCAACTGGTCGCCGATCAGATTGAGCGTCTCAAGGCCGCCGACGACCAACGCGACAATCACGGAAACCGCCGTGATCGTCAGGTTATAGTAGAGCTTGCGGATCGGCTTGATAAAAGCCCAGCCGTAGGCGCCGAGCATCAGGATGCTGTCGGTCGCATCGATCAAGGTCATGCCGGCGGTGAACAGCGCAGGAAACACCAGGATCGACCAGATCGACAGGCCCTGCGACGCCTGCGTGGCGGAAATTCCGAGGAGGCCCACTTCGGTCGCAGTGTCGAAGCCCAGTCCGAACAGCACGCCCAAAGGGAGCATTTGCCAACTCCGATCGATCAAATGAAAAAAGCGCCGAAACAGGCGCCCGAGCAGGCCTCGATTGGCGAGCGCGAGATCGAGGTCCTCTTCGACGAAGCGGCCGCCGTTCTTGACGGTCTGAAAGGTCCGCCAGATCGAAATCAGCACAAGAATGTTCGCAACCGCGATGCCGAACAGGAAGAGCGCGGAGACCAGCGTCCCGACCACGCCGCCAAAGCTTTTGAAGGCGTCGAACCGATCCTGCAACGCCGTCGCGGTGATGGCGATCGCGATGGTCAACGCGACGACAATCGTCGAATGGCCAAGCGAAAAGAACAGCCCGACCGCCGCGGGGCGCCGCCCTTCCTGCATGAGTTTGCGGGTCACGTTATCGATTGCGGCGATGTGGTCGGCGTCGAAAGCGTGCCGAAGGCCGAAGCTGTAAGCGAGCGTGGCGGTTCCCAACAGAACCGGGTAGTTGTGGAAGGCTGTGATGGCCCAAAGCCACGCGGCGATGTTGGCGGCAAAAAGAAGAACGTAGATTCCGATCACTTTGCCCCTGAGGTTGTCACCCCTGTCATCAAAGAGACTGGACGCAAAGCCGCTCATTTGTGCCTACTCCTCCACTCAGGCCGGCCGATCGAGCGGCTCGACTCGTTATCAATCCGTCGGATGGGAATGCGAATGCGGGTGGCGGTGGCCGTGCGCTCCCCCCTCATGCGCGTGCGCCGAGGATTTAACGGTGATCGGCACAAAAGTCACCTGACCGTGTTTGACGCCGCGTTCCGCGATCACGGATTTTGAGAATTCTCGCGCCGCCGCGGCGTCGCCGCGCAGGACGGCGACTTCCAGACAATTCTCGTGGTCGAGATGAACGTGCATCGTCGCGACATGAAGGTCATGATGCGCGTGATGTTTCTCAGTCAGCCGCGTCGCCAATTCGCGGGTGTGGTGGTTGAAGACATAGGCAAGCGTCGCAAAGCACTGACCGGTCATGCTGTGATCGATTCGCGCTCGCTTCAGACCCAGACGGGCGAGGTCGCGCACAGCCTCTGAGCGATTGTCATACCGGTAGTTGGCCATGAAATCGGCCAGCTCGGCGGCGAGTTCGTCAGACATGCTGATCGTTACGCGCTCCATTGATCCGGCTCCCGATCGCGAGAAGACGTGTATGATCTTTTGATAAATTCATCATACTCGGTCTCGCGCCGCGGGCAAGTCGCTCGGCTGGCGCCTCGTCAGGCGTCGCCTCGCCCTCGAACGCATGCGCAGTCCGCATAACCCAACCCCTTCATAGGCGATTTTCGCGGACTGTTTTCGCCCGCTCCGCGCTTCTGTTATCTCCCTGATAAACGCGAATGGTCGCCCTGTTATCGTCCTGTTATTTTGCCCTGCCGCGTGCGAGTCTTTTTTCGGAAGAGATTGATGATAAAGGTCTTTTTGCGACGAGGTTCGCCAAAACCGGGCGCCTCTCCATTGTTCTCCCAGTTATCAGGATGAAAGCGACTCTCGAACGCATGCTACCCGTGGCGGTTGCCGCAGACCGGGCATGTCACTTCGAGCAGATAGCCGAACCAGACGCCCCGGCAGCGACTGCACCAATGGCCGGTCGTCTGGCGATCCGGCCAGCCGAATTGGCCGCAAAGCGCGCTCGTGCCCAATTGCTTACAGGGCTGGCCGCTCGAGCCGACGCGCACCCGCGATTGGGGAAAGCGGACCATGTCGCCGCTCGGCGGAGGCGGGCCTTCACGGTCAGCCATGCCTCGCCCCCTCGACCTTGTCGAGATCATAGCGCTTGATCTTGTTGGCGAGACCGACGCGCGATAGGCCAAGCTCCTTGGCGGCCCGGCTCTGATTCCAGCGATGTCGATGCAGAACTTCCGCGACGACGATGCCGGGTAGGCGGTCGGTTCGGGTCGAATTGACCCGTTCGCCGGCAGCGAATGATGGGGTAGACGGGTGCGCCGGGAGACCGGCAGGAGGTAGGAGGTGAAAGATCCCATGGGCGTCTGGATAGCGACCGGCGCACTCGGCAGAGTGAGGTTGCTAAACCACCCGCTCTGGAGACGACCATGCAAGTTGCAGCTGACCGAACCGATGCGTCGACCGCTATCCAAACAGATCTTCCCGCAATTTTTGTGTCTTTGGAACTCAGCCGATCTATCTGGCTGATCACATCTTTGTCGCCCGGCGCCGGGGAGAAGATGTCGAAGCATTCGATTCGGGCCGGCGATGTGGCGGGCTTGCTCGTGCGGTTGGCCCAGCTCAAGGAGAAGGCGCGAGGGCGGACGGGGCGGGACTTTCCCATCATCGCCATTCAAGAGGCCGGATTGGACGGCTTCTGGATCCACCGCGTTCTGCAGAGCGAAGGAATTGAAAGCCACGTTGTCGATGCCGCGTCGATTTTGACCTCGCGCCGCCGGCGCCGAGCGAAGACCGACGGGATCGATGGGGAGACGCTGGTCCGCACGCTTTTAGCCCACAAACGCGGGGAGCCGCGGGTGTGCGCGATGGTCAAGGCGCCGACACCCGAAGAGGAAGACCGCCGCCGGATCTGCCGGGAGCGCAAGACGCTCGTCGGCGAGCGAGTGGAACACGTCAACCGGATCAAGGGGCTGCTCTTCGCCCAAGGCGTCTCTGATTATGAGCCGTTGAAGCGTAACCGCCGGGCGCGGCTGGAAGAATTGAAGACGGGCGATGGCCGCCCCTTGCCGGCGCACCTGAAAGCGCAGATCAGCCGCGAACTCGACCGTCTCGAGTTGGTCCTGCCGCAGCTGAAGGCGGTCGAGGCGGAACGGGATGCCTTACTCAAGCCGGTGAGCGAAGGGTGCCCCACGCCTGCAGCGATGCTGGCGCAGCTGAAGGGGATGGGACCGGAATTTACGGCAATACTCTGGTCTGAAGGGCTGTTCCGCAGCTTCAGCAACCGAAGGCAACTGGCGGCCTACGCTGGGCTGGCGCCGACACCCTGGCAGAGCGGATCGGTCGCTCACGAACAGGGGGTCTCCAAGGCCGGCAATCGGCGGCTGCGAACGACGATGATACAGCTCGCGTGGCTGTGGCTGCGGCACCAGCCAACCTCGGCGCTAAGCGTCTGGTTCCAAGAGCGCGTCCGGAGCAACGGCGGTAAGATGCGCAAGACCACGATCGTTGCGCTGGCTCGCAAGCTCCTCGTCGCGTTGTGGAAATATTCAACCAGCGGCGTCGTCATCGAGGGCGCCGTGATGAAGGCCATCTGAGCGCAGACGCTCCAACACAATCCTTCCAATCCCCGGGACCTAAC
The DNA here is from genome assembly GCA_963721905.1 of uncultured Alphaproteobacteria bacterium. Taxonomy (GTDB): domain Bacteria; phylum Pseudomonadota; class Alphaproteobacteria; order Rhizobiales; family Beijerinckiaceae; genus Roseiarcus. The sequence goes on along the minus strand of CAVRMF010000011.1, from coordinate 3,520 downwards.
CGGTCCTGACGGATCCAGGCGATCGGAACCGAGCAGTGGACTGGCTTAAACAGCCGAGTGAAAGAATGGTCTCGACCTCCTGAGCCCCATCCGCCGAACGCGGGATATTGGTGCAGCTGCTTTGAGCGGCGACCGGATGTGAGTTTGATCTGGTGCGGAACCAACCAGGTCATGAAATAGGGCTCAGACCTTGGATACCGAAACAGCCACCGGAGTTTTTCGATGTGCCGATGAACCTGACCACTTGACCCGAAAACGCCCATGTGAGTCCTCTGCGGTGAAGGTGTAGCGAACCGCACCGACCCCGAGTTCATGCGCGGCGACCCGCGAGGGGCGAAGCGAAGCGTTGACAGGGGATAGCGCAGGCCAGCCATTGAGCGGCGAAAACCAACTTCGGGGCGCCGATGCTTTCCGTCCTGCAGAAGGCGATACGGCCTATGTCGCGATCGCGAGACATAGGACGGCCCCGCGTCGTCGTAGACACTGGCATGCGCTGACGCCTCCTGCTCGGGAACCGGGATATCTCTGGGCCGTCCTTGCGGAGTTTTGCAAGGACCGCGCCGGGAAGGCCGGAGGCCGAAGCCGACGATGAACGGACCAGAGAAGTCGGACTCGCCCATAGTGTGTGCTGGGCAGCGTGTGAGTCATGGGGGTTGAAGTCCCCTCGGCGCTCGGATGAGGAGCGCCGTATCCGAAAGCGGGGGTAATGCCTCGCTGGCCGGGAAAGCAGGGCGGTATGGAGAAGCCTAAACGGGCACGAAGGCGAAAGCCGGACACAGCCAAGGCGGACCTGGAGCCGGTTGCACGAGTCCCGGAGGGCAGGGTGTCCGGAGCGATCTGGAATCCGAAGGGCATGAGGAGAAGTATCGGGCTGTAGTCAATGGGGGCCACCCCGAAGACGAACAGGTCGGCCAAAGATGGGGCAAGGTCGAGCCCGCACTATGGGGGCGAAGGCGTTTCTCATTCACCCATCGCACCAAGGTGTTTGCTGGCGGCACGATACGGAAAATTCACGTGTGACCCCAGGAGACCTGCATGCGTCCCGGCTGCAAGCCGGGTAGGCGACCCTATAAGCGAAAGCGAAATGGGAACCGATGCTCATGCAGGAGTCGGAGAACGTAATAGTACCTGAAGCGCGAGACGAATAACTCGCGTGACCGGAGACGGCGGATCGTGAGTGATCCGGGGAAGGACGTTCGTGGAGGGTTCGGGACAGGATCGGTCGAGACAGATGAGAAAGGAGCGTGCAGATGGAAAGTTCCCTATGTGAAAAACCCGAACGACACGCGCCCAGGAGACTGTCGGACCATCTCGTCCTCGAAGGTCTGAAGCGGAAGGTCCACTCACTGGTGGACAAAGTCTACTCACGCACGAACTTGAAGCTTGCGTGGGAGCGCGTTCGAGCCAATCGGGGGAGTGGCGGCACAGATGGAATAAGTATCGAAGATTTCGAGGCCCATCTGGAGATCAATCTAGACAGGCTGCATCGAGAGCTTCGAGACGGAACCTATCAACCGCAACCCGTGCGACGGATAGAGATACCGAAAAGAGGAGCTCCGGGGAAGACGAGGCCGTTAGGCATTCCCTCGGTCTACGACCGCGTGTGCCAACAGGCTATGGTCAACCGTCTGGAGCCGATCTTTGAGGAAGTCTTCGATCCGAGCAGCTTTGGGTATCGGAAGGGTCGCAAGACGGCCGACGCCCTGAGCAAGATTTGGCGCGAAGTGGAGGCTGGAAACGAGTGGATCGTCGACGCGGATCTAAAAGACTATTTTGGGTCCGTGGACCACGAAAAGCTCATGGCTCTTATCGGGAAGCAAGTCGCCGATGGCCGAGTGCTGAAGCTCATTCAGCAAACGCTCACGGCGGGCTACCAAGAGGAGGGTCGCCAGTATGCAACTCCACGGGGAACCCCGCAGGGCGGGGTCATCTCGCCGCTGCTGAGCAATATCCTTCTCACTCCCTTCGACAAGGAGATGAGGCGGCAAGGGTATCAACTCACACGGTGGGCGGATGACTGGGTCGTGACCTGTCGAACCCGAGCGGAAGCAGAGCATGCTTTGGCTCGGGCGGAAAAGATACTCGAAGAACTCGGCGTCACGCTCAACCGGGACAAGACCCGGATTGTGCATGTCGCGCACGGCTTCGAGTTTCTGGGATTTAAAATCAAACGCGGAACAAGGCAGTTCAAGTTGTCCCGCGATCGGATTAAATCCAAGCTGAACCGACAGAATCTCTACGCCATTCCCGCGCAGAAGGCAGTGGACCGATTCAAAGACCAGATCAGGGCCCTGACGAAGAGGCGCGTGCCTCTACGAATGGGGGAATTGATCAACACGATCAATCCGATCATCCGAGGATGGGGAAACTACTTCTGTCGCTCCCATGTCAGGAAGCTCTTTCACCAGCTCGATGGATGGATTGTCCGAAGGCTCTGGTCGCATCGCGCGAAGCGATGGAGGAACTCAGGCTGGAAGCACTATCCCACGAAACGGCTGCGCGGAGAGGAGTTCAAGCTGGTCTGCCTCGTCTCACTGATACCGTCTCTTCAGACCGTGAAAGCCCATTCATGAAAGCTGGATGCGGGAAAACTGCACGTCCAGTTGTGTGTCCAGCGAAGGCTGGCATGTTCAGCAGGAGAAAGGCCTGCCGGGGTAAGAGTCAGGAGCCCCGTAGTTTGGATAGCAGGGTGGCGGGAAACCAAGACTCTGAAGCCTATCGACAACGTCTCCCTCGGGAAGACGACGAGTCACCGGGCCGTAACGACAGTGAACGCGAAAGTGGCCTCGAAAGTGCGTAGCCCCGAAGGCCGAGTCCTCAACCGGAGGGCGAAGGCGGCATGGGGGAGCCGAAATCTGACCGACGCGGCTCCTTCACTTCGGCGGGGTGGAAGCGACAGCACGGTGGCAAGGACATGCCGAGCAACTGGAGAAGCCCTTCTCGTCCCGGCGCGAAATCGCCGGAGCAAGGTCGATCGTATAACCGGCTCAACCGGGAAGTCGATCGAAGGCGAGAGGGTGACGGATGGGTTCGTAGTAGCGTTGAGGCGGGGTAATGCCCGTGGAGCGAAGGAGCCCTGCTGTTTGTAACGTCTCCGACCACAAGGAAGGCAAGGACGAGATGACAAAGGCGTCCATCGATTTGCAAGACCTGAGGCGGAGAATATACGTCAAGGCGAAGGCTGAGACGTCCTGGAAGTTCTGGGGATTAGCCCGGAGCCGACAGGGCTTCGGCTGGCCGCGGTGGAGTAGGGGGTGGCTGTACCAAACTCTGAAGCTGTTCGATGGCTGCCGAGTGGGGTTCGACCAGCGCCGAAAGCCGCTCCGGCAGGATAGGCCCCATAAGCCTTGAGGCGAAGCAAACAGGAGAGCGCAGTGCGGGAAATCCGCATGCTGCGTTCGACGAGGCGGGGGCTGGAAACGTGGCACGGCCGAGATGGTGTGACACTCGCAGACGAAAGAGCGAGCCAACAGGGAACACAAACTTGGGCCTAAACCGGCGCGCCAGTCCCCGACCCTAC
>CAVRMF010000010.1:0-139327 GCA_963721905.1 uncultured Alphaproteobacteria bacterium | reverse complement strand
GACCGACAAACGGCGACGTGCTTCCGGCGGCGCTCATGCGACCGCACCTGCTGCTAAATGCTGTTTTACTCCGTGCTCCTGTTTATACTGGTCCACTTTCTTGCGGAAAGTTGTGGCGAATTCCGACGCGGTGCCCCAAAATATCTTGAGGCCGATCTGCTCGTACTTCTTGGTAATGTAAGCTGTCGCCGCCGTCTGATCGGTCACCTCGGACGGAGACAGTTGCACCGTAATGCCTGGAATTCCAGCGTTTTGTTCATATTCCTTGACGACAGCTCTGAAAAGGACGCGAAAACTCCAGTCTCTAAGCGAGTAACCGACAAAAAGAAGCGGATATTGGCTAATTGCTATCCTTACAGACGATGGAATCAAATTATCATCCAGACCGAATCCAAGCAGGAACGTCTCGTAATCATCTTCAGTCAGCACCATCGTGTCTGGATAGCCTATCAGCCCGTGAATGTGGTAGACTAGCGGCGCGTCAATGCTTGGCGCGCCAGCGTCGACCTGCGGATACAACTTCTGCAAAGACCTGTTCCAGCGGCAATGGTCGGTGGCAGGCTTCCGAAGCTTGGTGGAAAGCGCAGTTTCCATCAATTTATCGTAGTTCGTCGTCAAATAAATCTTCAGGGGCAAATCGGCCAGCATGCCGTGGACCGACGCAGAACAATTGAAGTCAGGGAGCGGACTGGCTTGGAGAGACTCTTTCAGAGCCTGATCCATTTTAAATTTCGCCGCCTTGCCGCCCGAGTTGACCGCAATAAACTGCGCGACCTCGCTCAAATCTTTGTGATGAAACGGATAGGACGCCTCAGCCGCCCATTTTTCCGCGAGCTGCTGGCCGCTCGGGAAGAATGGAATACAGGCGCCGGCTCCCAAAAACGGAGTGCACTCGTTGTATTCGAATATGCTCGTAAGAAGAGAGGTCCAATCTGCATCGGTTATCATGGCGTACTCCGATCGTAACCGGATGAAACCGCCGAACTATACGTCGGTTGCAGCTCCCCTTATTCGCTCCAAGACGCTAAGGAAGTCGCGAGACCGATGGCAGGAACGTCTCCAGAAACTTGCCTGGGACCGGCGCTCGCAAAACTAATCTAATATCGCTCGTTGTAATCGCCTCGCACACCGCGAGGCCAATACCTCCCTTGCGAACCGTAACCCAGGTTTTACTAAGCGCATGTTGCGGGTTTCGGCTGTGACGCCCATCACACTCCGGTTGTCTCGACATTCGCCAGAGGCCGCGGAGCGAGCCTTCATTCACCCTGCTTAGACCGATCCTCAAGAACGGCTCGCGCCACAGCCTCCCCACAGCTTGCTCGCGAGCCTCACGACAATTCCTTCGTGAAAATCAGAATGTGTATTATGCTTTCCCTTGCCAAGCCGCCCCTGTCGTGCACCCCGCGACGGGGGAACAAAAAGATCATGTACAAATATAATAAGCAGTATACAGCTCGGCAAGGGCGTAGCCTATACCGACCGGACTCCGGGGTCAGCCCGACAGCCCGAAATGGCGCCGTCAAAACGCGCGCCGGAAGGCGCTCCAGCCAGAGTTTAGGCCGCGTCCCAGTCGAGCACGATCTTGCCGCTTTCGCCGCGGCGCATGATCTCGAACCCTTCGAGGAACCGGCTTGCCGGCAGGCGGTGGGTGATGACCTTGCGAACGTCGAGGCCGCTCTCCAGCATCGCGATCATCTTGTGCCAGGTCTCAAACATCTCCCGGCCGTAGATCCCCTTGAGGGTCAACTGCTTGAAGATGACCTTGTTCCAGTCGACGGGCGTCGGCTTCGCCGGCAGGCCGAGCAGCGCCACCCGCCCGCCGGTGATGATGGCGTCGAAGAGCTGATCGAACGCCGCCGGCGCGCCGCTCATTTCGAGCGCGACGTCGAAGCCCTCCGTCATCTTGAGGCGTTTCATCGTCTCGCTGAGGTCCTGCTTCGACACGTCGACCGGCACGATGTCCGCGACCTCGGCCGCAAGCTTAAGCCGGTGCGGATTGATGTCGGTGATCACGATGTGGCGGGCGCCGACATGGCGCGCGACCGCGCCCGCCATGATGCCGATCGGGCCCGCGCCGGTGATCAGGACGTCCTCGCCGACGAGATCGAAGGAGAGCGCGGTATGGACCGCGTTGCCGAGCGGATCGAGGATCGCGCCGAGCTCGTCGTCGACGTCGTCGGGCAGCGGCACGATGTTGAACGCGGGCACCCGCACATATTCGGCGAAGGCGCCGGGGATGTTGACCCCGATGCCGCGCGTCTCGGGATCGAGATGATAGCGCCCGCCGCGGGCGGCGCGGCTTCGCATCCCGATCACATGGCCTTCGCCCGACACCCGCTGGCCGACCTTGAGGCCCTTCACATTCGCCCCGATCGCGGCGACTTCGCCCGCATATTCGTGGCCGATCGTCATCGGCGTCGGGATCGTCCTCTGCGCCCATTCGTCCCAGTTGAAGATATGGACGTCGGTGCCGCAGATGCCGGTCTTGTGGATCTTGACGAGGACATCGTCAGGACCGAACGCGGGAACCGGCTGCTCTTCGAGCCAGAGGCCCGGTTCAGGCTTTGCCTTGACGAGCGCTTTCATAGGGTTGGCTCCTGTTTGGGCGGTCGGCATTGTAGCCGCGCTCGCTGAGCGCCGCGGACGCGGTCAGCGACCGCGTCTACAAAACGACTGCCGCCTCTCTTACACAATCCCCAGCGCCCGGCCCGCGTCGGCGAAGGCGGTGACCGCGAAATCGATGTCGCCTGCCGTCAGCGCCGCCGACATCTGCGTGCGGATGCGCGCCGCGCCCTTCGGCACCACGGGGAAGAAGAAGCCGGCGACGAAAACGCCGCGCTCGTCGAGCGCCTTTGAAAGATCCTGCGCCAGTTTCGCCTCGCCCAGCATCACCGGAATGATTGGCGTCTCCCCGGGCAGCACCTTGAAGCCCGCCTTCTGGACACCCGCGCGAAACCGGCTCGCATGCGACTTGAGCGTCGCTCGCCGGTCGTCGGCTTCGATCGCGATTTCCAACGCTTTCAGAGCGCCTGCGGCGATCGGCGGTGCGAGCGAGTTGGAGAACAGGTAAGGCCGCGCCCGCTGCCGCAGGAGGTCGACAACGGGCTGCGCCGCGGCGACGAAGCCGCCCATGCCTCCCCCGAGCGTCTTGCCGAAGGTGCCGGTAACGATATCGACGCGCTGGTCGGCGCCGGTCAGCGCCGGCGTGCCGCGTCCCTTCTCGCCGAGATGCCCGGTCGCGTGGCAGTCGTCGACCAGCACCAGCGCGCCATATCGGTCGGCGAGCCCGCAGATCTCCTTGAGCTTCGCTACATAGCCATCCATTGAGAACACGCCGTCGGTGGCGATAAGCTTGAAGCGCGCGCCGCCGGCGTCGGCCTCCTTGAGCCGGTCCTCGAGCTCGTTCATGTCGGAATTGGCGAAGCGATAGCGGCGCGCCTTCGAGAGCCGCACGCCGTCGATGATCGAGGCGTGGTTGAGGCTGTCGGAGATGATGGCGTCGTTCTCGTCCAAGAGCGGCTCGAACACGCCGCCATTGGCGTCGAAGCAGGCCGCGAACGCGATCGCGTCGTCCTTGCCGAGGTGTTTCGCGATCGCAAGCTCGAGCTCGCGATGCAGCGTCTGCGCGCCGCAGATGAACCGGACCGAAGCCATGCCGAAGCCGAATTCGTCCATCGCCCGCACAGCGGCGGCAATGACCTCTGGGTGATCGGCGAGGCCGAGATAATTGTTGGCGCAAAGATTGAGAGCCTCGCGCGAGCCGTTCTCCGAAGCCACGCGGATCCGCCCGCCCTGTGGTCCCGTCAGCAGGCGCTCGCGCTTCGTGAGGCCCGCCGCCTCAATCTCGTCGAGCGTCCCGCGGACATGGGCCAGAAAGGCTTCGGACATGGGGCCTCGTTCGATGAAGGAGAGGCCGGAAGTTTAGCAGTGCGCGGAACGCGCCGCTATTGCGATAGCTGGACAAAAATCTCGCGCCGCCCAGCGCTGAATGTGAGCCCCCTGCGGGGCGGTCGGGCGCATCACGACGCCGGTTCGGTTCTCGAGCCACAGTTCGCCGGTCCCCAACGTCGAGACGATGAGATTGCCCGCGCCCTGGATCCAGACCGCTAACTACTGCATAGATATGTATCTTATCTGGACGCCTAGGCCGTTTCGAGTTGCGTAACTCCCTACCACTCCCTCATCCTGAGGAGCGGCGCCGCAGGCGACGCTTCTCGAAGGATGCTCCAGAGCGCGCGAACAGCGCCTCCTTCTGGATAATCCTTCGACACGCGATGCTTCGCATCGCGGCTCAGGATGAGGATCGGAGCGGCGGCTTGGGAGTCACCGAGTTGCAGAAAAATGAGGCTAAGCAATTGAAAGAACTGAGTCGCGCTCAAAACGGTACGCTGCGTCCGCGCGTATAGTTTTGCTCCTCCGGTCGAGCCTAGCCGCCCCAGTCAATGAGCCGCTCGCCGCGATGGATGGCGTCCGCCTCGGCCGTGAGACGGCCGCCCGCCCCGTGCAGAATCAGCCCTGGAGCAAGGCGCAGCGGCGCTTTTGAACCCTTCACGCCCGAGATAAGGAGACGATGCGCGCTCGCGCCTTTCGTCGGATGAACCGGTAGCAGCGCCAGCGCGCCAAGCCGGCCTCCGATCGCGGCGAGGATCGCGCTGAGCGCTTCCGGCCGATGGATCATGGTGAAGCGTCCGCCGGGCTTGAGGATCGCGATTGACGCCCGGATCCAGACTAATGAGCGGCGCGGCGTCGGCTTCGCCGGACGAGAAGACATGCGCGCGCGCTTTCCCGTCATCAGGCGAGGCGCGCACAGCGCGGGAATTCGAAGAACGGCGGGTTGGTGACGACCGCCTCGGCCTCATCGTCGGCGAGCCCCGCCTCCCGACGGGCGCGCGCGTCGCGGATGTCGATCGGCAGGATTCGAACCCGCCCCGCCAGTCCGTTCCGCGCGGCGTTGGCGGCGGCGAGCTCAGCGAGGCGCGGGTCGATCTCGACGAGATCGCCGGCGAGGCGCTCCGTTGCAGATGATGAGTGCCAGCCCCACGGCGCCGACGCCCGCGCCAACGTCGACGACCCGTCCATGCGCCGCGTCGGCCGCCGCCGCGAGCAGGGCGGCGTCCGTGCCGACGCGATGCCCGCCCCTGGGCTGGACAAGCGTCAACCGCCCACCGAGCCACGCATCGCGCGTCAACCGCTCCTCCGGCCATTCATGGGAAAGCGCCTCCGGCGTCTCAACCATCGCGCAACTCGCGGGCGAGCCCCGCCTGCTGAAGCAGGCGACGGGCCCGTGCTTCGTCGCGCGCATCGACCAGAATTCGCCGCGGCAGGAACCCGAGCGAGCCTTCGACCGCGGCCATGTGCTGGTCGGCGACGAAAAATCCGACGCCTTCCGCCCTCAGAAGCGATTCGATTACGCTGATAAGGACAAGATCGTTTGTACGCAAGATTTCGACCAATCGGGGACCTCAAGGGGCGCGCTTGCTCCGCCGTTTGAGCGTCTTTATGGTCGTCCCGCAGGGTCTGGCAAGGGAAAGCGTCCCGTGGGAGTTGTCGTTGCGCTCGAGAACCAATCGGTCGATCGCCTGATCGAGCCGTTGATGACACTGGTTGCGGACGACATGGACCGGGTCAACACGACCATTCTGTCACGGACGGGATCCGACGTGACGATGATCCCGGAGATCGCCAACCATCTCATCGCGTCCGGCGGCAAGCGCCTCAGGCCGATTCTGACCCTTGCCGTCGCCGGCTTGTGCGGGTACGGCGGCGCTGGGCATGTCAAGCTCGCCGCCGCGGTCGAATTCATGCACACCGCGACGCTGCTGCATGACGACGTGGTCGACGAAAGCGACATGCGCCGCGGCAAGGCAGCCGCCCGGATGCTCTGGGGCAACGAAGCGACTGTGCTGGTCGGCGACTTCCTGCTCGGCCAGGCGTTCAAGATGATGGTTGAGGTCGGGTCGCTCCCGTGTCTCGAAGTGCTCTCGAGCGCCGCGGTCGTGATCGCGGAAGGGGAGGTGATGCAGCTCTCCGCCGCCAAGGACACCGAGACGACCGAGGAGGCTTATCTCGCCGTGATCCGCGCCAAGACCGCGGCCCTGTTCGCCGCCGCCTGCGAGGTCGGCCCCATCCTCGCCGCCCGCTCCAGGGCCGAAATCGCGGCGTGCCGGGACTACGGCGCCAATCTCGGCGTCGCCTTCCAGCTGATCGACGACGCGCTCGACTACGGCGGGTCCTCAGCAAGGCTAGGCAAGAACACCGGAGACGATTTTCGCGAAGGCAAGATTACGCTGCCGGTCCTGCTGTCATTTCGGCGCGGATCGCCGGAAGAGCGCGACTTCTGGCGTCGCACGCTGGAAAAGGGAGAGATCGTCGAGGGCGATCTCGAATTCGCGCTCGCTGCGATAAAGAAGCGCCGCGCCCTCGAAGACACGATCGAACGGGCGCGCCACTACGGCGCGATGGCGCGCGACGCGCTCGAACTCTTTCCCTCTTCGCCCTGGAAGCACGCCTTGCATGATGCGGTGGAGTTCGCGATCAGCCGGGCGCACTGAGGCGGGCGCGCCTGTCGTGGCCGCAAGAGCTCCGCGATGGCAGACTCTTCGCCATTCGATAGCCCGAAGACATGCCGAATTTGCCAGTGGGCGGTCCATCCTCGACGTAACCGTTCGCGCGGTAGAAGCGATACGCGGTTTCGGTGCTCTCGAGACGGCACTGTCCGGCGCCGCGCTCTACCGCCCGCGCTTCGAGGGCAGCCAGCAGCGTTCGGCTCGCGCCGCGAAACCTCGCGTCGGGCGAAACGTAGTTAAGGATAATCTCGCCCCCGTCGGTCGCCATGCCGACCGCGACGATCGCGCCGCCATCGACCGCCACCAGCATGGAGGCGTCGGGCCGCGCGATCCAGACGGAGACGTTTTCGGGCGTCTTGTTGTCGAGCCATCGAGCCAGGATCGCGGGATCGTTCCGGTGGTCGGCCCCGCAGAGCTCGGCTATCGACCGCCGCGGCACCGTGCAAGCCTCGTCTGCGTCGCCGGCGACGGCGTCCCGGATTTCCATCGTCGGACGATATCGTCCAAGGCAACTCGCCACAACCAACGCTCTTAGGCGTCCTCATGCATCGCAGGGCTGCTCGGATAGATAGTCCCGCCGATAGCGGCGCCCGAGGCCGGTCAGGACCTGATAGCCGATCGTGCCGCTGCGCGTCGCGAAATCGTCAAGATCAGCGGCTGCGCCGAAGAATTCGGCCCGTACGCCCGGCCCGACCGCCTCCTCGGGCAAGTCGGTGACGTCGGCAACGCATAGGTCCATCGAGACGCGGCCGACGAGCGGGCAGCGCCGTCCGGCGATGACGATTTCGGCGCCGGCCCTCGCGTCGGTCGTGCCGGCGCCGCGCGGAAGGCCGTCGGCGTAGCCCGCGAGCAGCGTCGCGAGCCGCGTGCGCCGCTTCGCCGTCCATTGGGCGTTGTAGCCGCAGGTCGCGCCCGCTTCGATCCATCGCGTCTGCTGGATCGCGACGGTCAGCGTCACGACGGGGCGCATCGGATTGAGGGCGCCGGGTGTCGGATTGCCGCCATAGAGCGCATAGCCGGGCCGAGCGAGATCGTAGATCGGCCGCGCGTCGAGGAACATTCCCGACGAATTGGCGAGCGAGGCAGGGAGATGCGGAAACGCCGCGTGGGCCGCGTCGAAGAGCGCGATCTGGTTCGTGTTGATCGGATCGCCGGGAATTTCGGCCGAGACGAAATGGCTCATCAGGAGATCCGCGCCGCTGGCCGCCCCGTGGCGCACCACGGCGCCTTTAAGCACCGTCAGCGATTCGAAGCCGAGCCGGCTCATGCCGGTGTCGAGATGCAGCGCGAAAGGCGAAGCATTGCCGCGGCGCGCCGCCTCAATCGACCAGCGCAGAAGCTCGTCCTCGCCACCAATCGCGGGCCTTAAGCCGTGTTCGACGTAGTCGGCCGGGTTGGCGTCCTCTTCCAGGCCGTTGAGGACATAGATGGTCGCTTCCTCAGGCAGGACGCGCCGGGCGGCGAGGCCCTCGCCGAACTGAGCGACGAAGAAGACGCGCGCCCCGGCGGACCAGAGCGCGGGAGCGGCCTTTTCGAGACCAATCCCATAGGCGTCGGCCTTGACGACAGCGCCGCAGCGACCGGGCGTGGCAAGCCGCGCAAGGGCGCGCCAGTTGTCGGCAAGCGCGTCGAGATCGATGGTCACCCGGCCTGGGGACGGTTCGAGAGGCGCGTCGCTCACACGAAGGAACCAGCGTTCATGTTGGAAGTCATCCCATCCGTTCCTTAACGTTTCTTAACATGCGAGCGATCCCGCCATCCCGCCGTCGCGCCGCCTCGTTTTCGCCGCTCTCGCTGGTAATGAGCCTCGGGGCGCGGTAGATCGCGCGATGAAGTTGAGGCATTCGATGACGGTAGTCTTTACGCGCCGGGCGGCCTTGCAGGCGGGCGCTGGCGGCGCGTTGGCCGCGCTTCTCGCCCGCCCTCTTGCCGCCTTCGCCGACGATTCCGTCGAGACCCACGGCCTTTCGTCGTTCGGGGATCTCGCCCTGCCGCCGGATTTCCCACATTTTGCCTACGTCGATCCTGAGGCGCCGACCGGCGGGCTGCTGTCGCTGCAGATCACCGGCACGAGCGGCAACCAGAACTTCGACACGTTCGACACCCTCAACATTTACAGCTGGAAGGGCAACGGCGCGGCCGGCATGTCGGCGACGTTCGACACGCTGATGGCCCCGAACGGCGACGAGCCCGATTCGGTCTATGGCCTGCTCGCCCACTCGGTCCGGGTTTCCGCCGACAAGCTCGACTATCGCTTTCGCCTTCGCCCGGAGGCGCGCTTCTTCGACGGATCGCGGGTGACTGCAGGCGACGTCGCCTTTTCGCTCAACATCCTCAAGGAGAAGGGTCATCCGATCTACGCCCAGCTTCTAAGGGAGGTCGAGTCCGCCGACGCGGAGGGCGACGATGTCGCTCACGTGCGCTTCGTCAAGGACCGCTCGCGCGACGCCCATCTCATCGTCATCGGCATGCCCGTCTTCTCTGCCGCGTGGTGGAAGGACCGCGACTTCGCCGCCGCCACGCTCGATACGCCGCTCGGCTCTGGCGCCTATAAGGTGAAGGCGTTCGAGCAGGGACGCTTCATCGAATATGAGCGCGACCCGAACTATTGGGGCGCGAAGTTGCCGGTCAATCTCGGCCAGAACAACTTCGACCGGCTGCGCTTCGAGTACTATCGCGAGCGTCAGGTCGCCTTCGAGGCGTTCAAGGCCGGCGCGATCAACTATCACGAGGAATACACCTCGCGCTTCTGGGCGACCTCCTACGACTTTCCCGCCGCCAAGGACGGGCGGGTCAAGAAAGAGGTCCTGCACAACGGGGCGCCGGTCAACACGCAAGGCTGGTATCTCAACACCCGCCGCGAGCAGTTCAGTGATCCGCGCGTTCGCGAGGCGATCGGCCTCGCCTTCGATTTCGAGTGGACGAACCGAAACGTGATGTATTCGTCCTACAAGCGGATCATCTCCTACTTCGCGAACACCGACATGGAGGCCAAGGGCAAACCCGGCCCGGACGAGCTTAAGCTGCTCGAGCCCTTCCGCGACAAGCTCGCCCCCTCCGTCTTCGACGATCCTTATACGCCGCCGGTCAGCGACGGGTCCGGCGCCGACCGCACGCTCCTCAAGCAGGCCTATGATCTCCTGCTCTCGGCCGGGTGCAAACGCCAGGGCGAGACAATAACGCTACCGAACGGCAAGCCGCTGACCATCGAATTCCTCGACAGTTCGAGCGCGTTGCAGCCGCATACCATGCCCTTCATCCAGAACCTCGCCAAGCTTGGGATTCAGGCGAATTTCCGCATCGTCGACGCCGCGCAGCTCAAGAGCCGGACGGAAGCCTTCGACTACGACGTCGTCACCGAGGCGCTTGCCGGCTCAACCACGCCGGGCGTGGGCCTGCGCGTCGTCTTCACGTCCGAGGCCGCGAAGCAGAGCGGTTCGCGCAACCTCGCCGGCGTGGCCGATCCGGTCGTCGACGCGCTGATCGAGACGATCGCGACGGCAAAATCGCGGGAGGAGCTCAATGCGGCCTGCCGCGCGCTCGACCGCGTCCTCCGCGCCGGCCATTATTGGGTGCCGATGTGGTATCGCGACACCGCCTGGGTCGCCTATTGGGACGCGTTTTCGCGCCCAGAGCGGCAGCCGAAGCTCGGCACCGGCGCGCCCGGCACCTGGTGGTGGGACGAAGGAAAGGCCAAGACGATTGGATTGTGATCGCAGCTTGGATTGCCGCTTGACGCCTCGTCCGCCAAGCGCAAGCTGACGAACCATGCTCGCCTATATCCTCCGCCGCCTCCTGCTGATGATCCCGACGATCCTCGGCATCATGGCCGTCTCCTTCGCCATCGTTCAGTTCGTGCCCGGCGGGCCGGTCGAGCGCGTGATCGCGCAGTTGCAGGGGACAGACCAGAGCTCGACCGCCAGTTTCGGCGGGGGCGGTGGGCAGATCGGCGCAGGCACGGCGCAGGCCGGCGGCGACATTTCCTCACGCTACCGCGGCTCGCAGGGGCTCGATCCGAAATTCATCAAGGAGCTTGAGAAGCAGTACGGCTTCGACAAACCGGCGCTCGAGCGCTTCTGGATTCTGGTGCGCGACTACGCGACCTTCAATTTCGGCAAGAGCTACTACCGCGACGTACCGGTGCTGCAGCTGATCGGAGAGAAGCTACCGGTGTCGATCTCGCTCGGCATGTGGATGACCCTCATCTCCTATGCGATCTCGATCCCGCTCGGCATCCAGAAGGCCGTCAAGGACGGCTCGCGTTTCGACACCGCGACCTCGGCGATCGTCATCTTCGGCTACGCCATCCCGAGCTTCCTGTTCGCGGTTCTGCTGATCGTGCTCTTCTGCGGCGGCTCGTTCTGGCAGATCTTTCCGCTGCGCGGCCTCACCTCCGACAATTTCGCCGACCTCGACTGGCCGCACAAGATTCTCGACTACCTCTGGCACGTGACGTTGCCGGTGACGGCGCTGGTCCTCGGCTCCTTCGCCACCTCGACGCTTCTCACCAAGAATTCGTTCCTCGACGAGATCAAGAAATCCTATGTCCAGACGGCGCGGATGAAGGGCCTGAGCGAGCGGCGGGTGCTCTACGGCCACGTGTTTCGGAACGCGATGCTAATCGTGATCGCCGGATTCCCGGGCGCCTTCGTCGCCGCCTTCTTCACCGGCTCGCTCCTGATCGAGCAGGTATTTTCGCTCGATGGCCTGGGCTACCTGTCCTACGATTCACTCATCCAGCGCGACTACCCGGTGGTGCTCGCCAATCTCTATATCTTCGCGCTCATCGGCCTCGTCGTGAACCTCATTTCCGACCTCACCTACACCTTGATCGATCCGCGCATCGATTTCGAGACGCGCGAGGTGTGAGGTGGACCGGCATGCGCTGATAATGGCTAAGGCCGTCATGGACGGGCGTCTCTCGACGCCCTATGTCCCGGTCATCCACGCGCTTCCGCTTCTCCTGCTGGCGGCTAAAGAGGCGACGTCGTTCGGGCAGCTCTCTCGCTCGAATTCGGCAGTGCATTCATGACAAACTTGGAGGCGCACGACCGCGTGGATGGCCGGGACAAGCCCGGGCGTGACGCCGTAGAATCCGGGGCTCAAAGGGAGGCGAGCGCCACACCGCCCCGTCTTTGGCTGAACCTCGCGCCGATGAACCGCCGGCGGCTCGACAACTTCCGCCGAAACCGGCGCGGCGCGTGGTCGTTCGTGATCTTCCTCGTCCTCTTTGGCGCCTCGCTCGGCTCCGAGTTCATCGCCAACGACCGGCCACTCCTCGTCTCCTACAAGGGCGAGCTTTTGTTCCCGGTGTTCGTCGACTATCCGGAGGAGAAGTTCGGCGGCTTTCAGGCGCACGCGGACTACCGCGATCCTTTCGTCGCCGACGAGATCAAGGCGCACGGCTGGATGATCTGGCCGCCGATCCGTTTCGCCAATTCGACCACCATCCTCAATCCGCCGACGCCGCTTCCGACCCCGCCGACCTGGATGCTGAGCGACGCTGAGTGCCGCGCGGCGCTCGAAAAGCAAGGCGCGAAGGACGCCGCGACCGTGGCGCGACCGTGCTGGAAGCTGGAACCCCTATGGCTCGGCTCCGATCAGGACGGCCACGACATCGTCGCCCGCCTCCTCTATGGCTTCCGCCTCTCGGTGTTGTTCGGCCTCATCCTCGCCGGCGTCTCGTCGGTGATCGGCGTCTTCGCCGGCGCCGTGCAGGGCTATTTCGGCGGCTGGCTCGATCTCACCATGCAGCGGGTGATCGAGATCTGGTCGTCGCTGCCGCATCTCTACATTCTGATCATCCTCTCGGCCATTCTCGCGCCGAGTTTCTTCGTGCTTCTGACGATCCTGCTCCTCTTTTCCTGGGTCAGCCTCGTCCATGTCGTGCGGGCCGAGTTCCTGCGGGCGCGGAATTTCGAATATGTCAACGCGGCGCGCGCGCTCGGGCTCTCCAACGCCAAGATCATCGTCAAGCACGTGCTGCCGAACGCGATGGTGGCGACGCTGACCTTCCTGCCCTTCATCGTCAATTCGTCGATCAGCACCTTGACCTCGCTCGATTTTCTCGGCCTCGGCATGCCGCCGGGCTCGCCCTCGCTCGGCGAACTGCTGTTGCAGGGCAAGTCGAATCTCTCGGCGCCGTGGATCGGCCTTTCCGCCTTCGCGGTGACCGCGCTGATGCTCTCGCTCCTGATTTTCATAGGCGAGGCGGTGCGCGACGCCTTCGATCCGAGAAAGACATTCTCGTGAGCGGGATCGCGCCGCTCATCGACGTCCGCGATCTGTCGATCGCTTTCGCGCAAGGGGGCGGGCGCAAGACCGTCGTCGACCGCGTCTCCTTCAGGCTGGAGAAGGGCCGGGCTCTGGCGCTCGTCGGCGAATCGGGCTCGGGCAAGACGGTGACCGCGCAGGCGATTGTCCGCCTCCTGCCGCAGCCGGCGGCGAGCTACCCGACCGGCGAGATCCTCTTTCGCGGCCGGGACGTGCTCAAAATGTCGGACGGGGAGCTGCGCGACATGCGCGGCGCCGCCGTGACCATGGTCTTTCAGGAGCCGATGACTTCGCTCAACCCCTTGCACCCCATCGAAAAGCAGATCGGCGAAATCATCGCGCTCCATCAGGGCCGCGCCGCGGCCACCAGGGCGCGCATTGTCGAGCTGCTCGAGGAGGTCGGCATCGGCAATCCCGGCGAGCGCCTCGGCGCCTATCCGCATCAGCTCTCCGGCGGCCAGCGCCAGCGGGTGATGATCGCGATGGCGCTCGCCAACCGGCCGGACCTCCTCATCGCCGACGAGCCGACGACCGCGCTCGACGTCACCGTGCAGGCGCAGATCCTGAAGCTCTTGAAAGACCTGCAGGAAAAGATCGGCATGGCAATGCTGTTCATCACCCACGATCTCAATGTCGTCCGGCGCATCGCCGACGACGTGATCGTGATGCAAAGGGGCGAGATTGTCGAAGCGGGGCCCGTGGCGGACGTCTTCGCCAGTCCGCGACATCCCTATACGCGAGCCCTTCTCGCCGCCGAGCCGAAAGGGGAAGCGCCGCTCGGCGATATGAACGCGCCGACCATCGCCAGCACGGAGAACCTGCGCGTCTGGTTTCCGATCAGGCGCGGCTTCCTTCGCCGCACGGTCGGTCACGTCAAGGCGGTCGACGGCGTTTCGCTCGCGGTGCGCGAGGGTGAGACCGTCGGCGTCGTCGGCGAATCGGGCTCGGGCAAGACGACGCTCGGACTTGCGATGCTGAGGCTCATCCGGTCGGAAGGGCCAATCGCCTACTGCGGGCGCGCGATTCAAGGCTTGAACGCCAAAGCCATGCGTCCCTTGAGGCGCGAGATGCAGGTTGTCTTTCAGGACCCTTTCGGCTCGCTATCGCCGCGCATGTCGGTCGCCGAGATCGTCGAGGAGGGCCTGATCGCGCAAGGGACCAAGCTCAGCGCCGGCCGAGCGCCGCCGCGTCGCCGAGCGGGCGCTCGCCGACACCGGCCTCGACCCGTCGACGCTCGACCGCTATCCGCACGAATTCTCCGGCGGCCAGCGCCAGCGGATCGCCATCGCGCGGGCGATGGCGCTCGATCCGAAATTCGTCGTGCTCGACGAGCCGACCTCGGCGCTCGACATGTCGATCCAGGCGCAGATCGTCGATCTTTTGCGCGATTTGCAGAAGCGGCGGCGTCTCGCCTATCTTTTCATTTCGCACGATCTCAAGGTCGTGCGGGCGCTGGCCAGCGAGATCATCGTCATGCGTCGCGGCAAGGTCGTTGAGAGCGGCGAAGCGAAAGCGGTGTTCGCCTCGCCGCAAAGCGACTATACCCGCGCGCTCTTCGCTGCGGCCTTTGCCAATGAGGCGGCGCCGGAGAGCGTCGTCAGCCAATGAGAGCTCCATGGCCCGCGGCATCCTCGTCGTTCTCGATTCGGTCGGCTGCGGCGGCGCCGAGGATGCGAAAGCCTACGGCGATGAGGGCGCGGATACGCTCGGCCACATCGCCGAGGCCTGCGCGCTCGGCCGGGGCGATCGCGAAGGCCTGAGGCGCGGGCCGCTCGCTCTGCCGCGCCTCGACGCGCTCGGACTCGGGCACGCGATCAAGGCCTCGACCGGCCGTACGCCGCCCGGCTTCGCGCTTCCTGAGCCCCAAGGGCAATGGGGCTATGGCGTCGAGACCTCACGCGGCAAGGACACGCCGTCGGGCCACTGGGAGATCGCCGGGACGCCGGTCGATTTCGACTGGGGTTATTTCCCGCAAGAAATTCCCGCCTTTCCGGAAGCGGTGACCGCGGCGCTGATCAAAGAGGGCAAGCTGCCTGGCATTCTCGCCAACCGCCATGCCTCAGGCACGACGATCATCGAAGAGTTCGGCGAGGAGTCCTTAAAGACGGGAAAGCCGATCTGCTACACTTCGGCCAACTCGGTGCTCCAGATCGCCGCGCACGAAGAGGCCTTCGGCCTCGAACGGCTCTACGAGCTCTGCCGCATAGCGCGGCGCCTCTGCGATCCCTTGAAGATCGGGCGGGTTATCGCGCGGCCCTTCGTCGGCCGAACCGCAAAAGATTTCGCTCGCACGTCGCACCGCAAGGATTTCGCCGTGCCGCCGCCCGACGGCAACCTTCTGCAGCGCGCGGCGCAGGCGGGCCGAGCCGTCGTCTCCATCGGCAAGATCGGCGACATCTTCGCCCATCGCGACACCGGCAAGGAGGTCAAGGGCAAGAGCAACGACGGCAACGTCGATCTCCTCATCGAGGCGCTGAAAGACACGCCGGACGGCGGGCTGATCTTCGTCAATCTGGTCGACTTCGACACCGAATGGGGCCATCGCCGCGACGTCCCCGGCTACGCCGCCTGCCTCGAGGCGTTCGACCGGCGACTCGCGGAGATCGAGGCGGCGATGCGGCCGGACGACTTTTGCCTCATCACCGCCGACCACGGCAACGATCCGACCTTCAGAGGCTTCGACCACACCCGCGAACACGTGCCGATCCTCGCCTTCGGCGCCGGCGCGCCCGCAGGCCCGATCGGCGCGCGGGCGAGCCTCGCCGACATCGCCGAGACGATCGCCGCAAAACTCGGCCTGCCGAAGGGGCCGCATGGGACGGCCTGGGCCGCATGAGCTTTGCGCTCGACGAGCGGCTCGCGAAGGATGCGCTCTTCGTCGGCGATATGCGGCTCTCGCGTGTGTTGCTGATGAACGACGCGCGCTGGCCCTGGCTCATTCTGGTCCCTAGGCGCGAGGGCGCCGTCGAATTGACTGATCTCGATGCGGCAGACTGCGCGCTTCTCATCGAAGAGGCGGCGTGCGCGGCTCGCTTTCTCAAAGCCCATACGGGCGCGCTCAAGATCAACCTCGGCGCCCTCGGCAATGTCGTGCGCCAGCTCCATCTCCATGTCGTCGCGCGCAACGTCGGCGACCCCGCTTGGCCCGGCCCGGTCTGGGGGCATGGCGCCGCGACGCTCTACCGCGAGGCAGAGGCGCAGGCGCTGATCGCGGCGGCGCGGAGGCGGTTCGGGATTTAGGCGGAATGTGCTGTCGGGTTAGGCGCGGCTTCCGATTGGCGCGGTCACGGGATATCTTTTGCTAATGACGCGCGTGATGGTCATAGGCAATGCCGGCGGTGGAAAGTCGACAATGTGCAGAGCGCTAAGCTCCGCGCATTCCTTGCCGTATTACGCAATCGACAAGATCCAGTGGAGGCCGAATTGGGTTCTCACACCCGAACCGGAATTCACCCAAGCGCACGAGGCGCTGCTTTCCAAAGAGCGGTGGCTTATTGACGGCTATGGCTCGTGGTCATCGGTTGAGCGCCGGATCAGTATGGCGGACACAATCGTTTTCGTCGATCACCCGATCCGGGTGCACTACTGGTGGGCGACCAAGCGGCAAATCAAATCGCTCTTCTATGGGCGGCCAGATGGGCCGGCGGGATGCCCCATGTTCCCAGTCACGATCCGACTTTTCAAGATGATGTGGGGGCTGCACCGGGAGAATAGGCCAAAGCTGGTTGCGGCGATCGAAGCTCGACGGGGAAAGGCGCGAATCATTCATATTCGATCGCCGAGGCAGCTTGCTGCGTTCGCCGCTAACCCCGTCTAGAGCCGCGGCAAGCCGACTGGCTCGCGTTGTGCCGGAGGGCGTCGCGGCGTCGCATTGCGCGCCGCCGCCGAAACCGTGATAAGGTCGCTAAAGTCAACGGCCAAAATCTGGCCCGAAGAGCGCGTTGTCGCTGGCGATCGGTTCGCGCGGGTTCGACTTCGCATGAGTGATAAGAGGCCGGCATGTCCGACGCATTCCAGGATCGGGAAAACACCTTCGAAAAGCAGTTCGCCAACGACGAGGCCATCCGCTTCCGCGCGGTCGCGCGCCGCAACAAGGCGGTCGCGCTCTGGGCCGCCGAGATGAAGGGGCTCTCTGCGGCGGACGCCGAAAAATACGCCGACGACTTCGTCGCCGCGCAGGTCGGTCACAATGACGACGACGTCGTCGCGGCGCTGAAAGCCGACCTCGAGCGCGCCGACGTCGACCTCTCCGACCATCGCCTGCGCAAGAAGATGGACGAGGAAATGGCCGAAGCGCTCGCCTCGGTCAAAAGCGGAAAGTAGCCCCCCGCTTCGAGCGCCCTCTCCACCGGGCTTCGCCCGGTCCCCCTCGCCCGCGCTTTGTAAGCGCAGGAGAGGATAAGCCGGCGGCGCATTCCCTCCCCCACGAAGTGGGGGAGGGGGACCACGCGCAGCGTGGTGGAGGGGGCGCGGGCCGCGCTGCCTAACGAGCGGGTCGCGACAGCGGCGCGAACGCCGTCGCGACCGCCTCGTAGACCTCGCGCTTGAACGGCACGACCACCTCGGGCAGCCGCTCGAAAGGCTCCCACCGCCACTCGTCGAATTCAGCCTCGTGCGCGCCGCCGGCGGGCCGGTGGACGTCGATCTCGCTCTCGTCGCCGGTAAAGCGGAATAGGAACCATTTTTGCGTCTGGCCGCGATAGCGCCCGCTCCAGCGGCTCCGAGCTTCGAGGGGGAGATCGTAGCGGAGCCACTCGGGCATTTCGGCGATGAGCTCGCTCGACCGGACATTGGTCTCCTCCCACAATTCGCGCCGCGCCGCCTTGAGCGGCTCTTCGCCATCGTCGATTCCGCCCTGCGGCATCTGCCAGGCGCGGGCGTCGAGCACCTCGTTGCCCCGCTTGCGCTTGCGATGGCCGATAAAAGCAAGGCCGTCGCGGTTGACCAAGGCGACCCCGACGCAGGGCCGATAGAGGAGCTCGTGACTCATGGGTCTCGTTTGGGGTTTGCGCCGGGCGCCCGGCGACGGAACAATAGAGCGTGACGGCCGTTCGGCAAATCCGACCAAAGGCCCTCATGAGGGCCGGGGTGAGGGCGCGGTTGTCAACGCGCCCGGCCCGGCCTATCGCGTCGTGGATGCGGATCGCGAAGGACATGCGATGACGGCCAATCTCATCACCGACGTGGCGGGCGTCCGCGTCGGATCGGCGGACGACCCAAAGCTCGCCT
Source organism: uncultured Alphaproteobacteria bacterium (assembly GCA_963721905.1). Classification (GTDB taxonomy): domain Bacteria; phylum Pseudomonadota; class Alphaproteobacteria; order Rhizobiales; family Beijerinckiaceae; genus Roseiarcus. The sequence continues at coordinate 121,259 of CAVRMF010000010.1, read as the reverse complement.
CGGGCGTGACCGCGGTGATCTTCGACGAACCGGCGGTCGCCTCGATCGCGATCCACGGGGGCGCGCCGGCGGTCCGCGACACGGCGCTGCTCGAGCCGGAGATGACGGTCGAGCGCGTCGACGGCTTCGTCCTCTCCGGCGGCTCCGCCTTCGGCCTCGACGCCGCGGGCGGCACGATGGCCTGGCTCGCCAAAAAAGGGCGCGGGTTTCTGGCGCACGGGTTGCGGGTGCCGATCGTGCCCGGGGCGAGCCTCTTCGATCTCGCCAACGGCGGCGACAAGGCCTGGGGCCGCCCGCCGCCCTATTGGGAGCTCGGCTATCGCGCCGCCGCGGCGGCCGGTCCCGTCTTTGCGCTGGGCACGCAAGGGGCAGGATACGGAGCGAACAGCTTCGGCCTCAAGGGCGGCCTTGGCTCGGCGAGCGCGCTCTCGTCGCGAGGGTTTCGCGTCGGGGCGCTCGCCGCGGCCAATCCAGGCGGGCGGGTGACCCGGGGCGAAAGCCCGCATTTCTGGGCCGCGCCATACGAGCGCGACGGCGAATTCGGCGGCCGCGGCCATGGCCCTGAGCACCCGGAAGATCATCTGACCTTGCGCCTCCGGAGCGACGGAACGGCCAACACCATCCTCGTTGTCGTCGCTACCGACGCCCCGCTCGCCAAGGCCCAGGTCAAGCGCCTCGCGATCATGGCTCAGAGCGGCTTTGCGCTCGCCTGCCGCCCGGCGCTCTCTCCGGTCGACGGCGACGTCGTCTTCGCCGCCGCGACCGGGCGCGCGACTGGGGCGCCCGAGGTCCGCGACCTCGCCGAGATCGGCATGCTTGCCGCCGAATGCGTTGCCCGCTCGATCGCCCGAGGCGTCTATGAAGCGACGCCGCTAAATGTCCCCAGCGCACTGCCGACCTGGCGGCAGCGGTTCGGAGGGTGAGGACGGGGCGGCGCAAGCCAGACGGCTCTCGATGCGGCGCACAGGAGGGGAACTCGCCGAGCGCTGGGCGATCCTCGACACGGCGGCGATCACGCGGCAACTGCAAGCCTGAGAGCACGGTTGCTTCCAGGTTTTTGAAACAAATCCGTCCTTGGCGGGATTTTTCAGATAAGTTCTTCCAGAAAATCGAAATCCGTGCTACGGTCACTTGGTCGTCCGATTGAGGCGCGCGATCACGCAAACGGTGCCGACAAGGATCTGTAAAACGGGACGTGAGCCACGGCCTTCAATAGCAACGGCTGCGGCGCGGTAATTGCCAAGCTCGCCAAATCGGTTGCGATGGTGCGATGGAAAAGTCGTCACAAGCCTTTGAAATCGCTCAAAACGGCGATGGAGATTCGCACCTGTTGGGAGGGTTTATGCCAGTAAGCCGCCGCCTCCTGCTGTCGGACGCCGTCAAGGCTCCGCGCCGCCGGCGTTGCGCCAGACCAGCATCGCCGCGGCCAGGTCCTCGATCGCCGCGCCGATCGACTTGAAGAGGGTGATCTCCTCGCCGCTCCGCCGGCCCTTCGCCCCGCGGCAGAGCGCCGGCAGGTCAGCGGCGACGTCGGCCCGCGCAATCACGCCGGAGGCGAGGCCGATCGCGACGTCGCCGCCCTCCGTGCAGGCGGCCTCTGTGTCGATGAAGATCCGCGAGCGCGTCAGCGCCTCGTCGTCGGCCTCGCGCATGCCCAACGTGAACGCGCCGACAAGATCGAGATGCTGCCCGGGCTTCAGCCATCGACCTTCGATCAGCGGCGCGGTCGTGAGCGTCGCGCAGCTGATCACCTCGGCCTCCGCGACCGCGCGCTCGAGGTCGTCGCTCGCGCGGGCGGGCAGGCCCTGCGCTTGAAGCGCCTCGGCGACGCGACGCGCGCCCTCGGGGCTTCGGTTCCAGACCGTGATCGCCTGATACGATCGCTGGCTCGCATGGGCGCGCGCGAGATAGGGCGCAAGCGCTCCGGCGCCGACGACGAGCAGGCGCTCGGCGTCCTGGCGCGCGAGGTGCTGCGCCGCCAGCGCCGAAGCGGCGGCGGTGCGCCAGTGGGTCAGCCGCGTTCCGTCGAGCGCGGCTAGCGTCGCGCCGGTCCGTCCCGACTGCAGCACGTAAGTTCCCATGACCGTGGGCACGCCGCGCGCGGCATTGCCGGGAAAGACATTGACGATCTTCGCCCCGAGATAGAGGCCGGCCTTGGATGCGCTCTCCGTCCAGGCTGGCATCAGGAGCTGGACCGCAGGCTTCTCGCCCGCGCGCTCGATCTCGTGATGATGGCGCGCTGGCGCGATGAAGCCGCCGCGCATCGCCACGCTCAGCGCCTCGACCAGCGAGGGAAAGTCGAGCGCGCGGTCGATGTCCTCGGCCGAAAAGACCCGCATGGCTAATGGCGGGGCAGGGCGGGGGGCGAGGATTGCGCCGCCTTCAAAGCCTCCGCTTGCGCGCGCCATTTGTCGGCCTCGGCCTGGTTCTGGCGCGAAGCGCGCCGGTGCCGGCCCTGCGACAGCCAGGTCGCAAAAGCGCCCGCCACCACGCCGAGCGCGGCGAAGAGGATGACGACGGCGAACAAGGGCGCGGCGATCGCCAGCGCCGCATTGTCGCTCCCGCCGAACGGGTCGAACGAAACCGTCACCGTCTCGCGGTTGGCGAATGCGAAGAGAAGCAGGATGAGCGCAATGACGGCGAGGACAGCATATTTCACCATGCGGATCATGCCAGCCTCAAGCGCCCGTCGGACCGTGCGCCATTCTAGACGTGCTCGACCGACGTTCGGTTGAGACGCTCGCGCAGCTCCTTGCCGGTCTTGAAGAACGGCGCGAGCTTCTCCGTCACCGGCACCTTGTCGCCGGTGCGCGGATTGCGCCCCGTGCGCGCCTGACGCTGCTTGGTCGAGAAGGCCCCGAAGCCGCGCAGTTCCACCCGCTCGCCGCGCGCCAAGGCGTCCGCGATCTCGCCGAGAATGGCGTCGATGATGTTTTCGATGTCGCGCTGGTAGAGGTGCGGATTGCGGGCGGCCATGCGCTGCACAAGTTCCGACTTAATCACTGAACATCCCCGACTCGAAACGGCCCAGGAGTCTCACTCCCGGCCTTCATGCCCTGAATTGACTTGCCCGATCAATACGAAACCAGCATTACGAGAATTGCGACGGCTTCCCGAAGCGCGCCGCCTTCAGGCCGAACGCTGAGCTTCATACTGGCCTGTCTTCCGGAAACGCACAAGGTAGCTCGGAACGATCGCATCGGCCGCCTGCGGCTCGATTCCAAGCCCGCGAAGGGTACGGCCCTCCGCCTCCGCTTCTGCCGACACGACATTGTCGGCACCAAGGAGGTCGACCTGGTCGCGGCTGGTCGTGAGGAGCCTGGGATAAAGGCCGAGCGTCGCCCTGCTCGCAATCGTGCTCGTTGATGCGACCAGGCGCGAAAGGCCGAGGGGGAGCCCGACGAGCAGACGGCGCCGATCGACCGTACGCAGGACGAGTTCGGCTGCTTCGCGCAGCGTCATGACGAGCGGACCGCCCAGTTCGTAGATTGCGCCGGGCTTCGCAGATCCGGCGAGCGCCGTCGCGGCCGCTCTCGCGACATCGCCCGCGTAGACGGGCTGCAGACGCGTCGCGCCGCCGCCAAACACGGGAATGACCGGCAAAAACCGAGAGAGTGCGCCGAACCGGTTGAAGAAGTCGTCCTCCGGTCCGAAGACCACCGACGGACGAAGAATCGTCGCGTCGGGATAGGCCTCGAGCGTCACGGCCTCGCCGCGCCCCTTGCTGGCGATGTAGGGAGACGCGGAGCGGGCGTCGGCCCCGATCCCCGAGACGTGGACATAAGATTCGACGCCCGCCGCTCTGGCGGCGCGCGCCAGCGCCGCCGCCCCGTCGACATGCACGGCCCGATAGGTCTGGGCCCCGCTCTCCGCGCGCAGGCCGGCGGCGTTGACGACCATTTCCGCCCCCTCGAGCGCTGCTGCGATCGAGGCCGGATAGCGCAGATTGGCCTGGACGGGCAGGATCTGCCCGACGACGCCGGCGGTCTGCAAAAAGGCCGCGAGATCGGGTCGTCGCACCGCCACCCGCACCCGCCAGCCTCTTCGCGCCAAAGCCCGCACGATATGGCGCCCGACGAAGCCGGAGCCGCCGAAAACCGTCGCCAGACGGCTTCGTTCGAAAGTGGCGTCGGCCATCGTGGTCGTCTCCAGAAGGGCGGATTGACCCCACCCTTTATGCGATGGCCGCCCCACTGTACAGCCGTCAAAAAGCCCCGATTCGCGAGGGCGGTCGCGGGCTCAGGCGATCGCGCGCTGCCGGGCGGCGATCACCTGCTCGGCCGTCCGTCCGGAAAGTTCGGCGAGATGGTTGAACTGGGTCTCGAAGGCGCCGACGCCAGAGGTCGCCGAGCGCAGTTCGACGATCAGATCGCCGATCTCCGCTTCCGGAATGAGGGCCCGCAACGCCTCCCAACCATTCCAACCCTGCCGGGCCTCGAAACCGAGGATCTGCCCTCGGCGCGCGCTGACCAGCGCGCTCGCCCGCGCCAATGCGTCGGACGGAACGTAGATCGTCACCGAAAGGATCGGCTCGAGCAGCACGGGTCGTGCTTTCGCCAGCGCCTCGTCGACCGCGATCCTCGCGGCGGCGCGGAACGCCATGTCCGAGGAATCGACCGTGTGATAGGACCCGTCGATCAGTGTCACAGAAATGTCCACCACGGGAAAACCGAGCGGCCCCCGCGTCAGCGCGTCCTTTGAGCCTGCCTCGACCGAGGAGAAATATTGTCTGGGCACCGATCCGCCATGCACTCGCTCGGCGAATGCGAAGCCCTCGCCCCGAGCCCTCGGCGCGACCTCAACCAGAACGTCGCCGAACTGGCCGTGGCCCCCCGACTGCTTTTTGTGCCGGCCGCGGACGGTCACCGCGTCTCGGATCGTCTCGCGATAGGCGACGGTCGGCTTCTGCGTATGGATCGTCACGCCGAAGCGGTCGGCAAGCCGTTCGGTCGTGACGCGCAAATGCATTTCGCCCTGGCCGGAGAGCTTCATCTCGGACATTTCCGCGTCCTGGACGAACGACAGCGCGCGGTCCTCCTCGCAGAGCTTGGCGAGAGCGCTGGCGAGCCGCACTTCATCCTTGCGGTCCTTGACGTGAATTGCGAATGCCTGCGTGGGCGCGGGCGGGGCCGGAATTTCGGCAGCGGCGGGGGCGGCTTTCCCGTCGCCGAAGCGGTCGCCGGTCGCGAGGCCTTCGAGGCGGGCGAAGGCGATGGTGTCGCCCTCATCGGCGCGCGACACTTTCGATGACGTCGCTCCAATGAGCCGGGCGAGGCCGCCAATGCGCTCCTCGAGCCCGTGCGCGCTAACGACGGTCGCTCCGTCGGCGAAGGCGCCGCGAAGGACGCGCGCGAGCGACAATTTGCCGCCGTGCGCGGTGTGGATGGTGCGGATGACTTGCGCGAGCGCCGGCCCCTTGTCCTCGATCTTGAGGCGCTTGCGTGTGTGGGCGATGGCGGGCGCCTCGTGCCTCACTGCTTTCAAGAGCCTCGTCACGCCATGGCCCTCGGTCGCCGAACCCATCAGCACTGGCACGACATGCCCCTCGCGCAACTCGCGCGCCAGGTCGTCGAACACGAGGTCCCTCGGCGGCTCGATGTCGCTGATGAGCTGCTCCATCAATGCGTCGTCGTAGTCGGCGAGCTTTTCGAGCATCGAATAGCGCGCCTGCTTTTCCTCCGGGATGACGCCGGCCGGCATTTCGATGACGGTCGAAGGCGCCGAACTCGCGGTAGACGAAGGCGCGCTCAAGCGCGAGATCGACGAATCCCGTCGCAACGCCGTTTTCCCAGACCGGGATCTGACGCAAGAGCAGGGGCGTCCGAGAAGCGGGCTGGAGCATCTCGAGGGTCTCGCGCAGGCCTCCGCTCGACTGGTCGATCTTGTTGAGAAAGAGAATTCGCGGCGCCCCGATTTCCTCGAGTTCGCGCAAAATGACTTGCAGCGCGGGAACCTTGCGCGGATCCGCTTCGCATACGACGACGACGGCATCGCAGACCGGCAGCGCATAGCGCATGTCGTGGATGAATTCGATCGAGCCAGGGCAGTCGAAGAAGGTCAACCGGTCGCCCATGTAGTCAATGCTGGCGACGTTCGGCTCGACGCTCATCGCGTGACCGCGCGCCTCGGGGCTGGAATCGCCTATGCTGGTGCCTTCGCGCACGGAGCCTTGCCGCGCCAGACCGCCGCCACGGGCCAGTATCCCCTCGACCAGGCTGGTTTTTCCGCTTTGAAATGGCCCGACAACGGCGATGAGGCGCGGACCGGGAATACGGTGCTCATGATTGGCTGCGGTCAAAGCTGGGCTCCCTCAAGCGTTTCTTGGCGCGGCGCGACCGCGCCGCATGAGTTGGACGAACGCCGGACCACGCGATCCCGCGACGACGCCGACGCATTCCTGTCATGCTGCGACATGGTTGCAAGAACGGACGCGGCGCGCAAGACGCCCTGGACAGCAGCAATGTGGCGGGCTGGAACGACCGCCGCCGCCGCATCGCATTCGGCGCTCATTTCCTGTAAGGGACCCGCGCTCGGATTGAGGATGGACAGGGTTCGAAGTGTCATGATTGCGGGGCAGCAAATCGACGCCCGGCGCGTGGCGGCCGCATTGGGCGGACGTTCGGTCGTGCTAGTCGGCATGATGGGAGCCGGGAAGACGTCGGTCGGCAAGCGGCTCGCGGCGAAACTTGGCCTGCCTTTCGTCGACGCCGACGCCGAGATCGAGGCCGGGGCGCAACTTACGATCGCCGAGATTTTCGAGCGGTTTGGCGAGGCGTATTTCCGCGACGGAGAGCGCAGGGTGATCGCCCGTCTGCTGAACTCAGGTCCGCAGGTGCTTGCGACAGGCGGCGGCGCATTCATGAACAAGACGACTCGCGACACCATCGCGTCGCACGGCGTTTCGATCTGGCTGAAGCCAGACGTCGAGGTTCTTCTCGCGCGCGTTCGCAAGAAGTCCAACCGGCCTTTGCTGCAGACCGACGATCCGGAGAAGACATTGCGCCGGCTCCTGGACGAGCGCTCGCCAACCTACGCGCTTGCCGACATAACGATCGAGTCCCGTGACGGGCCGCATGATGTTGTTGTCGAGATAGCGCTCAACCGTCTTGCCGAGACGCTCTGCGGCGCGGCCGAGGCCGGCGCATACGAGCGGCGCAAAGTCCAAGTGCCGCTCGGTCCGCGAGCCTATTCGATTCTCATCGGCCCGGGCGTAATCGACGAGGCAGGGGCCGAAATCATGAGGATCGCGCCAGGGGTGAAGTGCGCGATCGTGACCGACGCCAATGTCGCGCCGCTCTATCTCAGCCGCCTGACGGCGAGCCTTGAGAGGGCGGGCTTGCGCTCCAGCGCGATCGTTTGCCCGGCGGGAGAGGCAACGAAGTCCTATGGCGAATTTGCGCGGGTTTCCGACGCGCTGATCGAAGCGCGCATCGAGCGCGGCGACATCGTCGTCGCGCTTGGCGGGGGCGTCATCGGCGATCTGACGGGATTCTGCGCGGCTTCTCTCCGCCGAGGCGTGCGCTTTGTTCAAGTCCCCACTACGCTTCTTTCGCAAGTCGATTCCAGCGTCGGCGGAAAGACGGGGATCAATTCGCCGCACGGCAAGAATCTGGTCGGCGCGTTCCACCAGCCGGTGCTCGTTCTCGCAGATTCGAGCAGCCTAGATACCCTGAGCAGACGCGAGTTTCGCGCCGGGTACGCGGAAATCGTCAAGTACGGCCTCATCGGCGACCGTAATTTCTTCGAATTTCTCGAAGCTCGTTGGCGCGAAGTGTTCTCTGGCGGCCCGGCACGCGCCGAGGCCATTGCGATCAGTTGTGCGGCCAAAGCCCGCGTCGTCGCTGCCGACGAGACCGAGCGAGGCGAGCGTGCGCTGCTCAATCTCGGTCACACCTTCGGTCACGCCTTCGAGAGCCTGACGCGCTACGATTCGGCTCGTCTCGTTCACGGCGAGGGCGTTGCGATCGGGATGGCCGCCGCCTTCCGCTTTTCGCGCTATCTCGGATTTTGTTCAGGACAGGACGCGGCGCGGGTCGAGGCCCATCTGAAGACGGTCGGCCTTCCGACCCGCATTCGCGACATTCCCGGCCTGAACGCTGGGGCGGAGAACATCCTCTTGGCCATGCGGCAGGATAAGAAGGTCGAACGTGGACGGCTAACCTTCATTCTCGCCAAGGGCGTCGGCGAGAGCTTTATCGCTCGTGACGTGGAGGAGGCGGGCGTTCTGGCTTTCTTGCGGGAGGATCTGCAGCTTCGCTCGCATTGACCAGCATGTCCCTGTGCCTGGGGGCCCGCAGACGTGCTAAAATGAGCGAATGCCGTTCGCCTTAGACCTCGCCATCATCATTGTGAGCATCGTCGCCGCGGCGTTTTTCGCTGGGGCCGAGACCGCGCTGACGGCGGCCTCGCGCGCGCGCATGCATGCGCTCGAAATGGGCGGCGAGAAACGGGCAAAGCTTGTGACGCGCCTCATCGGCATGCGCGGCCGGCTCATCAGCGCGATGCTCCTTGGCGGCCAGTTCGTCACCATCGGGGCCTCGGCGATCGCCACCAGCGTCCTTCTCGATCTCTACGGAGATCACGGCGTCTGGGCCGCGACGATCATCATGACTGCGCTCATTGTCGTCTTCGGGGAGGTCATGCCGAAGACGATCGCCATCGCCTACCCGGACCGGGTCTCGCTTCTGATCGCGCCCCTGGTTTTGTTCTTCGTGACGATCTTCGGCCCGATCGTCAGCGCCGTCGAGACCTTGGTCCGCGGCGTCCTGCGTTTGTGCGGCGTTTCTCTGACCGAGACGGATCCGAGTGTGACCGGTCACGAAGAGCTAATGGGCGCTGTAGACATCCTTCACCGGGAGGGTGGGGTCGAGCGCGCGGACCGAGACATGTTCGGCGGGCTCCTCGAATTGGCCGAGATTCCGGTGTCCGACGTGATGGTGCATCGCACCAAAATGCAACTCATCGACGCCGATCTGCCGCCTGACGAACTCGTGCGCGAAGCGATTGCATCGCCTTACACGCGCATGCCGCTCTGGCGCGGCGAACCAGACAATATCATTGGCGTGCTGCACGCCAAGGACCTACTGCGCGCCTTTGTCGCCGCGGGCGGCGACGCCAGCAAGATCAAGATTGCCGATCTGGCGCTCGAGCCGTGGTTCATTCCAGAATCGACAACGTTGCGCGATCAGTTGCAGGCCTTCCTGCGCCGTAAGACGCATTCAGCATTGGTCGTCGACGAATACGGCGTGGTGCAGGGTCTGGTGACGCTCGAGGACATCATCGAGGAGATTGTCGGGGATATTCGCGACGAGCACGACGTCGCGGTTCAGGGCGTGCGCAAGCAGCGCGACGGCTCCGTCGTCGTCGATGGCTCGGTGACGATCCGCGATCTCAATCGCGCCATGGACTGGAACCTGCCCGACGAAGAGGCCGCGACTGTCGCCGGCCTCGTCATTCATGAGGCCCGGGCCATTCCCGAGCCTCGGCAGACCTTCTCCTTCCATGGTTTCCGGTTTGAGGTGCTGCGCAAACAGCGCAACCGGATCGCGGCGCTCAGAGTCTCCCCGCTCACGCCGCGCGAGACCGAAACCCAAGCGCCCGACCAGGAAGCCGAGGGGACGACCGACGATTGAAGCCCCCGGCGGCGGTCAGGGAAGACAAGGGCGGGAAGGCTCCTTTGCCGGGCCGGCGGACTTCCCTATATAAGCGGCCATGCACTGGCGGGCAGGCCCGCGAGAGGTTTGGATGTCCTGGAACAATCAAGGAGGCGGACCGTGGCGGTCCCCCGGGCGGGGGCCATGGGGGCAGGGGCCGTCTGGCCCTCAGCCAACGGCCGATCTGGAAGAAATCATTCGCCGCGTTCAGGAAGCGCTTGGCAAACTGACGCCAGGCGGATCGGGAGGAGGCGGAGCGAGCGGGAGCGGGTTTACCAGCCGCACGGTTCTGTTTCTGATCCTGGGGGCAGTCCTGGTCTGGTTCGCCTGGGGCACATTCTATACAGTCCAGCCGAACGAGGTCGGCATCAATCTCGTGCTTGGCCGCTATACCGGCAAGACCAAGGCTGGGCTTAACAACAACTGGCCCTGGCCGATCGGCTCGGTGATCAAGGTCCCTGTATGGGACCAGCAGATCACCGAGGTCGGCTATCGCAGCCTCGGCTCGAACGCCGATATTCCGGAAGAGAGCCAGATGCTGACCGGCGACAAGAATATCGTCGACGTCCACTTCCGGGTGAACTGGCAGATCGATCCAGAGAAGCCCGAGGACTACGTGTTCAATATTTTGAGCCCGCGCGAGACCGTCAAGGCGGTGGCGGAGAGCATTATGCGAGAGGTCGTCGGGTTGAAAACCATCGACGGCATTCTGACGACGGATCGCAAGTCAGTCGAGACGGATGCGCAGAAGCGCATCCAGGACGTGCTCAACGGTTATCGTGCGGGCGTACTGGTCAAGCAGGTCCAATTGCAGTCGGTCGACGCGCCGAGCCAGGTGATTTCGGCCTATCGCGACGTGACTGCGGCCCAGCAGGACCAGCAACGCGCCGTCAACGAAGCCGAGACCTATGCCAACAAGGTTGTGCCCGAGGCTGAGGGCGGCGCGGCGCGCATCCTTGCCGAGGCCAACGCCTATCGTGAGCAGACGATCCTCGACGCCAAGGGCCAAACGCAGCGCTACAATCAGATCTATGAGCAGTACAAAAAGGCTCCCGGCGTGACCCGCGAACGCATGTATCTCGAGACGATGGAGCGCGTCCTCGGGCCGATGGACAAGACGATCGTCGACTCGAATTCGGCGAGCGCCCCCGTACCCTATATCGCGCTGGATCAGCTTCAGTCCAAGACGTCGGGGAGCGCCAAATGAAACGGCCCCTCAGCGGCGCTATGATCGCTCTGCTTGCGGTCGCCGCGATCGTGCTCGCATGGATGTCGACGTTTGTTGTCGACCCGACCGAGCAGGCGCTTGTGCTGCGTTTCGGTCAGCCGATTCGCGATCTCATCGGGGCCCCCGGCCTCTACTTCAAGTGGCCCTTCATCGACAACGTCGTCTATATCGACAAGCGCATTCTTGCGCTCGAAGACGAGCGCCAGGAAGTCTTGGTGTCCGACAACCAACGTCTGGAGGTCGACGCCTTCGTGCGCTACCGCATCGACGATCCGCTGCTGTTCTATCAGTCCGTGTTCAATACCCGGGGCGCCGACGCGCAGCTCGGCGGCATGCTGAACTCGGCGCTTCGCCGCACATTGTCGGAGGCGTCGATCACCGACATTGTGCGCGACAAGCGCGACGCGCTGATGGCCGATATCCGCGATCAGATGATCGCGGGCGCGAAGCGCTTCGGACTTGCAGTCATCGACGTGCGGATCAAACGCGCCGATTTGCCGGCGGAGAATTCGGAGGCCGTCTTCCGTCGCATGCAGACCGAGCGACAGCAGCGCGCCGCGTCCTACCGCGCGCAAGGGTCGCAGCAGAGCCAGCAGATCAAGGCCGAGGCTGACCGGAAGGTGACCGTCATCACCGCCCAGGCTCAGCAGCAGTCCGAGCAGATCCGCGGCGAGGGCGACGGCGAACGCAACCGCATTTTTGCGGAAGCTTACGGTGCGGATCCGGAATTCTTTGCGTTCTACCGATCCATGCAAGCCTACCAGAACAGCTTCAACAATGGGCAGACGCGGGCGTTGATAAGTCCGAAGTCGGACTTCTTCCGCTACTTTTCGACGCCCACGCCGCCGCCCGAAGCTGCGACCGCGCCGTCGCCGGCGGCGAAGGCGGACTGAAGTGCGCGACTTCGGCGCGGCGATCGGGCTCGTCTTCGCGATCGAGGGATTGCTGATGGCAGGCTTTACAGAGTCGATGCGAAAGCGCATGGCGGCGGCGGCGCGGGAGGATGCGACGAAACTGCGCAGCGTCGGCCTCGGCGCGGCGCTTCTCGGCGTTGCAATCGTGTGGGCCTCCCGCGCCTTACTACATTAGGCTGTAAAGAACGACGAAAAGCATCGCATCCCGCTTCTCAGGAGGACCCGATGAACGAAGCCAAGCAAATCTCGATGGGTAATCGCCGCGTTCGTTCTGCGCTCGCGCTCGCGATAGCTTCCGCGCTGGTCGGCGCTTCGCTGGCGCTTGTTTCCGCGACCCCGGCCTTCGCTCAGGCGCGACCGACCAACCTCGCTGATCTCGTCGATTCGGTTGCTGAGGCGGTTGTTAACATTTCGGCGACTCAGACCATCGAGGACAAGGGCGCGGAGGCGCCGGACCTGCCCAAGGGTACGCCGTTCGACGAGATGTTCGAGGAGTTCTTCCGCAATCACGGCATCAATCCCCACCCGCGCGCCCGACAGGCGCAGTCTCTGGGCTCCGGCTTCGTCATCGACCCCAGCGGGATCGTTATCACCAACAATCACGTGGTCGGCGACGCCAACGACATCGTGGTCATCTTCACTGACGGCCGCAAATTGAAGGCCAAGGTGCTTGGCAAGGACTCGAAGGTGGACGTCGCTGTGCTCAAAGTGGAAAGTGACAAGCCGCTGAAGACAGTCAAGTTCGGGGACAGCGACAAGATGCGCGTCGGCGACGGCGTGATGGCGGTCGGCAATCCGTTCGGCCTTGGCGAGACGGTGACCGCAGGCATCATTTCCGCCCGAAACCGCAATATCGACAACGGCCCTTATGACGATTTCCTGCAGACCGACGCCTCGATCAACAAGGGCAATTCGGGCGGACCTCTGTTCAACCTGGAAGGCGAAGTCATCGGCATCAATACGGCGATCCTTTCGCCGTCAGGAGGCTCGATTGGCATCGGATTTGCGACGCCGTCCGCATCGGTCATTCCGGTTATCGCACAGCTTGAGCAATTCCATGAAACTCGGCGCGGCTGGCTCGGCGTGCGGATCCAGCCGGTCGACGATACGATCGCGGACAGCCTGGGCTTGGGCGCGGCCCGGGGCGCGCTCATCGCAGGGGTCGACGAAAAGGGCCCCGCCAAGCCGGCGGGGCTTCAGCCGGGCGACGTGATCATCAAATTCGACGGCAAGGACATCAAGGAATCGCGCGATCTGCCGCGCCTCGTGGCTTCGATGCCAGTGGGCAAGCCGGTCGACGTAGTCGTCGTGCGCGACGGCAAGGAATTGACCAAGACCGTGACGCTTGGACGACTGGAGGATGGGGAGAAGCAAACCGCGCTCGCCGATGAGAACGATGACGTTCAGCAACAGGACGCCGTCTCAAAGGCGCTCGGCATGGAATTTTCGGGACTGAGCGACGAGATGCGAAAATCCTTCAAGATCAAGGACAGCGTCAAGGGCGTCATCGTAACCTCAGTCGAGCCCGGCTCAGCCGCGGCGGAGCGCGGCTTGAAGCCCGGCGACGTGATCGAAGAGGTCAATCACCAGGCGGTGGAACGTCCAGGCGACGTCGCCAAAGCGATCGAGGGCGCAAAGAAGGACGGGGGCAAGAAGCCGGCGCTCTTGCTGGTGTCGAACGGCGAAGGCGTTGTCCGCTTCGTCGCCGTGCCGCTGGACTGAGGCGGGTTCAGGAGCATGGACGAGGAAAGAGCAGGCCGGCCCGACGAGGCGATCGACAACGCGCTATCGGTCGCGCAAGCGATTCTCAGTCGCGCGCCGCTGTTCGACGGTCACAATGACCTTCCCTGGGTCATCCGGGCCGATAGAGCGGCGCGTGGCGATGTGCTCGCCTACGATCTGAGCAGGGTCCACGAAGGCGCAGACACCGACATTCCGCGGTTGCGCGAGGGTATGGTGGGGGCCCAATTCTGGGCTGCTTTCCAGCCCACCAACGCTCCCCACCCTGCGCGTACGACGATGGAGCAGATCGACCTCATCCGACGCATCGAGGAGGCGCATCCGGACGTATTTCTCCCCGCCCGTCAGGCGTCCGATTATGCAAGGGCCAAGGCGCGCGGGAAGATCGCCTCCTTCATCGCGGTTGAAGGCGGCGTTGGTCTCGAGAATTCGCTGAGCCCGCTGCGCATCTGGCATGCGGCCGGAGTCCGGTTGATGACGCTCTGCCACAACGAGAGCCTCGACTGGGTCAACTCGGCGACCGACACCCCTCAAATCGGCGGCCTCAACGCATTCGGCCGCGCGGTCATCGGCGAACTCAACCGGCTTGGGATTGTGATCGATCTCGCGCACACTTCCCATGAGGCGATGCGACGCGTGCTGGACGTCACGCAGGCGCCGGTCGCGGTGTCCCATTCCAACGCCTTTTCGCTCTGCGATCATCCGCGCAACACAACAGATGACGTCCTTCGCCGGCTGAAGGCCAACGGCGGGATCGTCATGGCGACTTTCGTGCCCGGGTTCGTTTCGCAACGACTGCGCGACTGGCTTCGCCGATCGCGCGACGCCTATGGCAAGGCGCCGCTCGCAGCCGATCCCAAGGCTCAGTTCTCCGAACTCGAGGCGAAACATGGAGTGGCGCCGAAGGCCACTCTCATTGACGTCGCCGACCACATCGCGCGGCTTGTCGAGACTGCGGGGATGAGCCAGGTCGGGATCGGATCGGACTATTTCGGCGGCGCTTCGCCGGTCGGGCTGGAGAGCGTCGGCCGGTTCCCGCATCTGTTCGCGGAGCTGGTGCGACGCGGGTTTTCCGAACGCGACCTCGAAAAACTTTCGTCCTCGAACGTGCTTCGCGTGCTCCGCCGGGTCGAGAGGGTCGGCAAGAGCTTGCGCAAGATACGACCGCCTACGATTGGCCGGCTAGAAGATTATCCTGGAGCATGAGGGGCGGCTAAGTCGATCTCCGCAGGCCGCTCGCACAGGCGCCCAAGAACGTCAGCCCGGCCGCCGTCCACAGCGCGATCGACGTCGCGTGCTGCGGCGCCCGGCCGAAGGCGACCGCCATCAGCGCGGTTCCGAAGGACTGGCCGATCAGCCGGCCCGACGATTGCAGCCCGGCCGCGCCGCCGCTGCGCTCGGGCGGGGCGCTGCCGATGATCAGCCGGTTGTTGGGCGATTGGAAGAAGCCGAAACCCAGCCCGCAGATCGCGAGCCGCCAGACGAGCCCGGTCGCTGCCGTCTCCCCGACGTTCAATGCGAGGAGGACGAGGCCCCCTCCCATCACGATCAGCCCGGCGCTCCCCAGCAGACCGGGCGCGAACCGGTCGGCGAGCCGTCCAGCCGCCGGCGCGATGAGCGCGGTCGCGACCGGCCAGGGCGTCATTAGGAGTCCGGTCGCGGTTTCGGAGCGTTGTAGCGTATCCTCGAAGAAGAACGGGAGCGCGACGAGGGCGAGGCTCTGCGCCGCGAACGAGGCGATCGAGGTCGCCAGCGAAAGCGCGAATACCGGCCGGCTCAGGAGATCGACCGGAAGAAGCGGCGCGGA
This sequence comes from uncultured Alphaproteobacteria bacterium, assembly GCA_963721905.1. GTDB lineage: Bacteria > Pseudomonadota > Alphaproteobacteria > Rhizobiales > Beijerinckiaceae > Roseiarcus. The sequence continues at coordinate 105,917 of CAVRMF010000010.1, read as the reverse complement.
CTGCTTGAGCTGGCGCCGCACAAATACCGTGCCGAACGCCGCGGCGCCGATCAGTTCGGCGATCGGAACGAGAAGGTTTCGATTGTCGCCGATCGCGTCGACGCCGGTGATCAGAAGGGCGAAGGTCAGCGCGTTGAGGATCACGCTCACGGGGTCGAGGCGGCGAATCGAGCGCGGCGTGTCGGGCAGGGACCGCGCTGCGAGGATCAGCGCCGCCACGCCGATCGGAACGTTGATGAGGAAAAGCCATCGCCAGGAAGCTACCGAAAGAATGGCCGCAGCGATGCTCGGGCCTCCCGCGGAACACACGGCCACGACCACCGCAATATTGCCGACACCCTGTCCGAGCTTCGACGAGGGATAGATGAACCTGACGAGCGCGATGTTGACGCTCATGATGCCCGCGGCGCCCAACCCCTGAACGGCCCGCGCGATGGTCAGCGTGGCGAAGCTCGGGGAAAGCGCGCAGGCGAGCGAGGCCGCGGTGAATAGGGCGAGGCCGGGCCAGTAGACGCGGCGGTAGCCGACTGTGTCGCCTAGCGCCGAAAGCGGCAACAGGGAAACGGTGATCGCGAGTTGATAGGCGTTGATGATCCAGACGGCGTGGGCGGGTGTGACGGCGAGCTCGCGCGACATCGTCGGCAGCGCCACATTGACGATGGAGCCGTCGAGAACCGACATCGCGATCGCCATGGCGAGGGTCGCGAACGCCAGCAGGCGTTGCGGATTGGGAAGGCCGTCGTGAGCGGGCGCTGCCGCGGGGAGGGACATGGACGGTTCGTCTGTTCTACCGGAGGCGGCGAGCAGACGCATCCGCATTGCCGATTTCGATGCTGGTTGTTCTAGCGTGAGATGTAAGCAGAGTTGCGAAGCGCGCGTCCTTCGACGCCGCGAACTCGCAGCCTGAACGAGCGCGGGCGCCCCGCTATACGTCGAACTTCACCCCCTGCGCGAGCGGAAGTTTCGACGAATAATTCACCGTACTCGTCTGCCGGCGCATATAGCTCTTCCACGCGTCGGAGCCGCTCTCGCGCCCGCCCCCGGTCTCCTTCTCGCCGCCGAACGCGCCGCCGATCTCGGCGCCCGACGGCCCGATGTTGACGTTGGCGATCCCGCAATCGGACCCCGCCGCCGAAAGGAACGCCTCCGCCTCGCGCAGGTTGAGAGTGAAAATGCAGGACGAAAGACCCTGCGGGACGCCGTTGTGGATCGCGATCGCTTCGTCGAGTGTCTCGTATCCGAGCGTATAGAGGATAGGCGCGAAGGTTTCCTCCCGCACAGTCGAAGTCTGGCTTGGCATTTCGACGATTGCCGGCTCGACATAAGCGCCGCCCTTTGGCGCCGGCCCGGCGAACGCGCGCCCGCCGTGAACGACGCCGCCCTCGGATTTCGCGCGGGCGAGCGCGGCCATCATGCGCTCGCGCGCCCCTTCGTCGATGAGCGGCCCGACGAGCGTCGACGCGTCGCGCGGATCGCCGATCGGCAGGCTGGAATAGGCCTTGACGAGGCGCCGCGTGAGATCTGCCCGGATCGAATGATGGACGATGAGCCGGCGGAGCGAGGTGCAGCGCTGCCCTGCGGTGCCGACCGCGGAGAACAGAATCGCGCGCACCGCCAAGTCGAGGTCTGCGGAGGGCGCGACGATCATCGCATTGTTGCCGCCGAGTTCGAGAATGGCGCGGCCGAAGCGCGCCGTGACCTTTGGGCCCACGGCCGAGCCCATGCGGGTCGAGCCCGTCGCCGAGACGATCGGCACGTCCTTCGAGGCGACCAACGCCTCGCCGATCGCGGGACCGCCGATGACGGCCTGCGCGAGCCCCTCGGGCGCATCGGCGCCGAAGCGTTTCAAGGCGCGGTCGAAGATTTTCATGGTCGCGAGCGCGCTTAGCGGGGTCTTCTCCGAGGGCTTCCAGATGACGGGGTCGCCGCAGACCAGCGCCAGCGCCGCGTTCCATGACCAGACCGCGACGGGAAAGTTGAACGCGGAAATCACGGCGCACGGCCCTATCGGATGCCACGTCTCAGCCATGCGGTGGCCGGGGCGCTCGGAGGCGATGGTGAGCCCGTAGATCTGGCGGGAGAGACCGACGGCGAAGTCGCAGATGTCGATCATCTCCTGAACTTCGCCGAGCCCTTCGGAGACGATCTTGCCTGTCTCCAGCGTCACGACCGCGCCGAGCGTTTCCTTGGAGGCTCTCAGCTCCTCGCCGAGGAGCCGGACGAGTTCGCCGCGGCGCGGAGCGGGAACGTCGCGCCACGCCTGGAAGGCTCTCCTAGAGCGGGCTATGACCTCCGGCATATCGGCTGCCGGCGTCTCACGCACCCGCGCGATCTCGACGCGGTCGATTGGCGACCGGACGGCGAAGTCTCCGCTCGATAGTTCCACCGCGCCAAAGCCGGCGCGATGAAGGATGTCTTCGCTTGTCATGGGAATTGGCTCCGTTCCCCGGGGTGAGACGCTTCTTCGACCCCAATTCGGGCGACCCGACAAGTCCCTGGCTCATCGCGCGGCCCCGCGTCAGCGCTAGCGTTGCGCCCGGCGCAGCGAAATCGTATCATCTCTCGATACAGATCGCGGGCTCAGGCCCTCGAAAGGCGGAAACGGACATGGCGCGTTCGGTTAACATCATTTTGAGCTGCGTCGCCCTGCTGGCTGCGGCGCTGCTCGCCCATGTAATGACGCCCCATGGTCTGATGGCCCGCACCCACGACGTCTTCAATATCGACGAGCATGTCCCCCGCGCGTTCGGCGACTGGTCGCCGCTTCCGGGGGCGCAGGCGATCAGGCCGCCACCCGACGGGCTCGAGGCTGAGATCTACAATCAGGAAATCGCCCGCGCCTACGTCGATAAAGAAGGCCATGTCGTGTTCTTCATCGTCGCTTACGGCGAGAGCCAGAGCGACCGGTTGCAGCTTCATCACCCAGAGGTTTGCTACACGGCGCAGGGCTTCCGCGTCACTAGGCCCGCGACCTCCGAGTTCAAATGGTCGCCCTCAGCGCCGCCGATCCCGGTGACCCGGCTGGTCGCGACGCGGGAGGAACGGCTCGAACCGATCAGCTATTGGATGCGGATCGGCTACGACGTCTCGAACAGCAACTGGGCCCGTCAGGGGCTGAAGCTCGAGTATGGGCTCAGGGGATGGATTCCGGACGGCGCGCTCTTCCGCGTCTCGACCGTCGGCCTGCCTCAGGACATGAGCTTCAAATTGCAGGACAAGTTCATTCGCGATCTCTTGAACGCGGTGACGCCGGAAACCCGCGAATTCATGGTCGGCGACCCGAGCAAGGCTTTGCTGGGCTCGTGAGACAAGATTCGTCGCCGTCCGGGCAAAAGAAATCCGCAATGGGCGTCCTATTTCGTCGGCTTAGTTTTTGGCTTGGCTGGAAACATGCTGAAATATCATGGACTTCTGGTCGATTGTCGTGGCTCTGGCCAGCGTCGCAAAAAAGAATGTTGACCGTCGAAACTTGGTAAGAAAGGGCTTGACCGGATCGCGCGGCTATGCTTAGCTTCCGTTGCGTGCAGTGCGGGTAGGCACACGAAGGGGGTTTGCATGAACACGAAAATCTTGGCGGCGGCCATATTCTCCGCGGCGATCTCGGTATCCTCCTCGGCATTCGCGACCTACGTCCTCCCGTTGGACGGCGGGTGGGAGTACGATCAAGTGAATGCCGTCCCCCCTGCCGTCTCCGTGAACTCGCCCATCGAGCTGATCGTTCCGGCCAGTGGCGCCCTCTTTTCGCTGTCGGACGGCTTTATCCCAGGCGATGTCTATACGGTATCAGTAGGTTTTACACCCTCTGCTAGCTTTGTCACGGTGACAACGACTTTCACCCTTTATCCGACTCCATTCGTCAACGACAAAGGCCCCGCCGCAGGTGACTTTGCCGCGGATTGGCTCAGCACCGACTTTGCCCATCTTCAGCTCGATTTTACCGCCGGCACCTATTTCCTTAAGATCAGGGACATTGACAACCAGGGACTTCCGGCGGGAGTCGGCGAGCGGCTTGATGCGGTCCCGGAAGCCTCCACCTGGGCGATGCTCGGCACCGGGTTCGCGGCAATCGGTCTGGTCGGCCTGAGCAGGCGTCGCAGGGGCTCGCGCTACGCGTTGTGATCCGCTGGTCGCGGATCAGCCTTCGAACGAACGGAACGGCCTCCTTCGGGGGCCGTTTTCATTTTGAGTCGATCGCCGCCGCGGCTTGACGGCGCGCGTGCACCGGCCGACCCTTTTCGCGACCGTGAGTTCAAGAACCGCGTAAAAGGGAGGCAAGGATGGCGATTCATGCGGCGAGGATCGAGCGCGAGGCGCTCGACGCGAAAGCCCGCTCAATTCTCGACGAATGTCCAGACGTCTTTCGCCTCATCGCCCGCGGCGCAGCGATCGACCCGGAGCACGAGGCGATCGTCTACTTGCGAACGGCGCTCGATCCCGCGCCCGTCGTAACGACGGCCCGAGCGTTTCTCGGGCTCATCTCGGCCGCCGGGCGATGGCTCAGCGAAAACGGCGTCGGACCCGAGGACGCGGTGTCGATTCTCGCCCCGAATTGCACCGCGGTCTCCGTCGCCTATTGGTCGGCGATGAGCTTTGCGACCGTGCATCCGCTCAACCTCCTCTTCAGCCGGGAGGCGATCGCCGCGCAGCTCGCGGCGGCAAAAGCGAAAATCCTGTTCACGCCGCCGCCGGGAGCGCCTGGCGGATTGTTCGAGAAAGTCGAGGGCGTCGCCCGTTCCGTTCCGACGCTCGAGCGAATCGTGACCCTTCCGCTCGACGGTCGGGTTGCGTTCGACGACGAGACGCTTAAACCCGATTCCGCCTGGCGCGAGCCGTCGCCGGCGGCGGCCTCGCCCGATCGCGTTGTCGCCATGCTGCCAACGGGCGGCACGACCGGCGCGCCGAAAGCGGCTCGGCTGACAAACCGCAACGTGGTCGCCTCGGCGGTCGCTTCGATGCTCGCCTTCGACGGGCGGCCCGACGACCGCGTCCTGATCGCGCTCCCTTTGTTTCATGTCGGCGGGGCGTTCGTCGGCGCGCTCGCGGCCTTCGCCGCCGGCGCAACGCAGGTCGTCCCGACCGCGGCGAGCCTGCGCAACCCGGAGGTGATCAAAAACTTCTGGCGCATCGTCGAGGCGCAGCGCATCACCATCGGCGCGCTGGTCCCGACCGCCCTCGGGGCGGTCGCCGAAGTACCGGTCGGCGGGGCCGATATTTCGAGCTTGCGCTTGTTCGCCACAGGCGCCTCGGTCTGCCCGCCGGAAATCGAGCGGCGTTTTCTCGCCGCCTGGCCGGGCGACTGCGTCAGACAGGTTTACGGCATGACCGAATTCGCCGGCGCGACCACCCAGACGCCTCACAATCTCGGACAGAAGCCCGGCTCCGTCGGCTTTCCGGTCGCGCTCGCCGAAGTCGCCGTGCTCGCCGGCGGCGAGTTGCATCGCGGGCCCTCGCCGACTGGCGAGATCGTCGCGCGCGGTCCTCAGGTCTTCGCCGGCTACGCAGATCCGCGGCATGGGGCCGGGGCGTTCCACGACGGCTGGCTGCGCAGCGGCGACCTCGGCCGCATCGGCGCCGACGGCGAGATCTATGTCACCGGACGGATCAAGGACGTGATCATCCGCGGCGGGCACAACATCGATCCCGCCGGCATCGAGGACGCGGCGCTGGGCTTTCCCGGGGTGGCGCTCGCCGCCGCGGTCGGACGGCCCGATCCCTATTCCGGCGAGACGCCGATGCTGTTCGTCTCGCCCTCTCCCGGCGCATCGATCGATCCCGCATCGCTCGGTCAATTCGTCGAAGGCCGCATCATCGAGACGCCCGCTCGCCCGCGCGCCATCGTCGTCATTCCCGAGATGCCGCTGACGCCGGTCGGCAAGATCTTCAAGCCCCGCCTGAGGGAGATTGCGGCCGAAGAGGCCGCGCGCGAAATGATCGAGGCGGCGGCGCCGGGAATAGCCGCCGACGTCTGCGCCGCCACCGAGATCGAGCGGGGCCTCGTCGTGACCGTCAAGGCCCCGATCGCGCATTGCAAGACGCTGCGCGCCGAACTCGGAAAACTGCCGCTGACCGCTGACGTCGTCGCGACCTGAGGCGGCGATTGACTTCCCCGCGGTTCCCGTGAACCCTTGGCCGCAACGAGGGCGCGGAGCGCGCGGGAAGAGGGAGGGGCCGGCCGCATGCTCGCGATTCGCTCGAACGTCATCGTGGAAAGCGACGACTTTCGCGCCAACCGCGCCGCGCATCTTGAATTGATCGCAGAGTTCCGCGCGCTCGAACGGAAGGTCTGCGAAGTCTCCGCCCGCGGCGACGCCAAGTTCCGTGCGCGCGGACAATTGCCGCCGCGAGAGCGGGTTAACCTCATCCTCGATCGCGACTCGCCCTTTCTCCAGCTGTCGAGCCTCTGCGGCCTCGGCATGCACGAGGACGACGGCGCAGACAATGTCTTCGGCGGCGGCTCGATCATTGGCATCGGCGAAATTTCCGGCGCGCGCTCCATGATCGCCGCCAGCGATTCGGGCATCAAGGGCGGCGCCGCGCATCCGATGGGCGTCGAGAAGGCGATCCGCGCCCAGGAGATCGCGCTCTTGAACAAGCTGCCTTACGTCCAGCTCGTCGAAAGCGCCGGCGCCAATCTCATGCTGCAGGCGGAGATGTTCGTTCGCGGCGGGGCGACCTTCGCCAACATGGCGCGTCTGTCGGCCGCCGGCATTCCGGTCATCTCCATCGTGCACGGCTCCTCGACCGCTGGCGGCGCCTATCAGACCGGCCTCGCTGACTATGTCGTGATGGTGCGCGGACGCTCGAAGGTTTTCCTCGCGGGTCCGCCGCTGCTGAGGGCCGCGACCGGCGAGGTCGCCGGCGACGAAGCGCTCGGCGGCGCCGAACTCCACTGCGCGGTGACGGGCCTCGGCGAATATCTCGCCGAGGACGACGCCGACGCCTTGCGCATCGGCCGGGAGATCCTCGCCCGCATCGGCTGGGGCCGGCTCGCGCCGCGCCTGCGCGCGCCCGCGCCGCTTTACGATCCCGAGGAGCTCCTCGGGATCGTGCCCGTGGACTATCGCAAGCCCTATGAGGTGCGCGAGGTCATCGCGCGCCTCGTCGACGGCTCGGAGTTTCTCGATTTCAAGCCGCTCTACGGCGCCGCCACCGTTTGCGGCCATGCGGCGATCGAGGGCCGCCCGGTCGGCCTTCTCGGCAACAACGGGCCGATCGACTCGGCGGGTTCGAGCAAGGCCGGGCAGTTCATCCAGCTCTGCTCGCAGGCGGGCCTGCCGATCGTGTTCCTGCAAAACACGACAGGCTATCTCGTCGGCGTCGACGCCGAGACCTCCGGCATCGTCAAGCACGGCTCGAAGATGATCCAGGCGGTCACCAACGCCGCCGTTCCGAAGCTCACGCTGCAGATCGGCGCCTCGTTCGGCGCCGGCCATTACGGCATGTGCGGGCGTGCGTTCGGGCCGCGCTTCCTCTTCTCATGGCCGAACGCTCGCGTCGCAGTGATGGGCGGCGAGCAGGCCGCTAAAGTGATGGCGATTGTCGCCGAGGAGGGCGCGCGCGGGCGCGGACTCCCTTTCGACGCGGAGAAGGCGAAGGCGCAAGGGGCAAGGATCGTCGCCAGCTACGATCGCGAGTCGACCGCGCTTTTCGCCACCGCGCGGCTCTGGGACGACGGCCTCATCGATCCGCGCGACAGCCGCGCTACGCTCGCCTTCTGTCTCGACACCTGCGCGGAGGCCGAGGCGCGGACGCTCCGCCCCAACAGCTTCGGCGTCGCGAGGTTTTGAAGCCATGGCCTCGCTCCTTCATCTCCGTCAAACCGGCCGCCGCCTGACGATCGTGCTCGACGACCCGCGTCGCCAGAACGCGCTCTCGGCGGAGATGGTCGGCGAGATCGAAGCCGCGCTCGACGCGGCGCCGCCCGGCCTCGCGGCGCTCGTCATCGAAGGCGCAAACGGCGTCTTCAGCGCCGGCGCCGATCTCAAATCATTGTCCGCGGCCCTGGAGAAATCGCCTGAGCAAGGCGAGGCCGATCCCCTTGAGGCGCTCAACGCCGCCGGCGGGCGTTTCTTCGCCTGCTTCGCCACGCTGCCTTACGTGACGATCGCCGCAGTCGACGGCCCGGCGGTCGGCGGCGGCATGGGCCTCGCCGCCGCCGCCGACATTGTCGTCGCAACCGCGCGCGCACGCTTCGCGCTCACCGAGACGAGCCTCGGCATACCGCCCGCCCAGATCGCGCCCCATCTGGTCGCCCGGCTCGGCGAGCGGGTCGCGCGCCGTCTCGCCCTGACTGGCGCGCGGCTCGACGGGCGCGAGGCTGCGGCGCTCGGCCTCGCCGACTTCTATTGCGACAGCGACGCCGAGCGCGACGCGAAGCTCGAGGCCCTGCTCGCGTCGATCGAGCGATGTGCGCCGGGCGCCAACGCCGAGGCCAAGCGGCTTTTCCGCGCCTGCCGAACCCAAACGTCCGACGCCTATATCGAGACGGCGGCGAAAAGCTTCGCCGCCGCCCTGCGCGGCCCGGAGGGGCGCGAGGGGCTGAGCGCCTTCGTGGAAAAGCGCGCGCCGTCCTGGACGAGGAACGCATGAGCGCGCGCTTCTCCTCTGTGCTGGTCGCCAATCGCGGCGAGATCGCCTGCCGCATCATTCGCGCCGCGCGCGCGGAAGGGCTTCGCGCCGTTGCGGTCTATAGCGACGCCGACGCCGAGGCGCTGCATGTGCGTCTCGCCGACGCCGCCGTGCGCATCGGCCCCGCGGCGGCGGCGCAATCTTATCTTTCGATCGACGCCCTGATCGCCGCGGCGAAGGCTACGCGGGCCGAAGCCGTCCATCCAGGCTACGGCTTCCTCGCCGAAAGCGCGGACTTCGCCGAACGCTGCGCGTCGGCCGGTCTCGTCTTCGTCGGGCCGCCGCCCGCGGCGATGCGGGCGATGGGCGACAAGAGCGCGGCCAAGGCCCGCGTGATGGCGGCGGGCGTGCCGTGCGCGCCTGGCTATCATGGCGAGGACCAGAGCACGGCGCGCTTCGTCGAGGAGGCCCGGCGCATCGGCTATCCCCTGATGGTGAAGGCGAGCGCCGGCGGCGGCGGGCGTGGCATGCGGATCGTGCGCGCGCCTGAGGCGCTCGACGCCGCGCTGCGTTCGGCGAGCGCGGAAGCCGGGAGCGCTTTCGGCGACGGGCGGCTCCTTCTCGAGCGCGCCCTTCTCGGCGCCCGCCATGTCGAGATCCAGGTCTTCGGCGACGAGCATGGCGCCATCGTCCACCTCGGCGAACGCGACTGCTCGATCCAGCGCCGCCATCAGAAGCTGATCGAGGAATTGCCGTCGCCCGCCGTCTTGCCCGAGTTGCGGGCCCGAATGGGCGCGGCCGCGGTGCAGGCGGCGCGCGCAGTCGGCTATGTCGGCGCGGGAACCGTCGAATTTCTTCTCGACGATGACGGAAGCTTCTATTTTCTGGAGATGAACACGCGCATCCAGGTCGAGCATCCGGTGACCGAATGCGTCACCGGGATCGACCTCGTGCGGCTTCAGTTTCAGGTCGCGCAAGGGCGCCGGCTGCCGTTCGACCATTCGGACGTCGCCTTGCGAGGACATGCGATCGAGGCGAGGCTCTATGCAGAGAACCCTTTAGCCGATTTCCTTCCCTCGACCGGGCGTATCGTCGCTTGGCGGCCGGGCGAAGGAGAGGGCGTGCGGGTCGATTGCGGACTTGAAAGCGGAGCGAACCGTCGGGCCGCATTACGATTCCCTCCTCGCCAAGGTGATCGCCTTTGGCTCAAACCGCGATGAGGCGCGCCGCCGGCTGGTGCGGGCGCTTCGCGAAACATTCGTCGCCGGCGTCGCGACCAACCGGGACTTTCTCATCGATGCGCTGAGCCGGCGCGAATTCATCGACGGCGAGGCGACGACCGCGTTTCTCGCTGGCGCGCCTCGTCGTCCCGCGCCCCCGAGCCGCGAGGCGCTCGCGCTTGCCGCGCTTCTGTTCGTCGAACGCGCAGGCGCGCCCACGCCGACCGCCGAGCCGACCGCCACGTGGCGCGCATCGCCGCTGCGGCTCACGGTCGACGGCGCGGAGGCGCGGGCGTCAGTCAGCAGTCGGGGCGACGAGCGGATCGTGACGCTCGACGGGGAAACGTTGGAGATGCGGCTACTCTCGCGCGGCGGGAACGACATCCGCTTCTCCTGCGGCGGCGTCGACAGGCGCGCCGCCTCAGCCCGCGACGGCGACGAACTGTGGCTCGACTTTGACGGCGCGTGCCGCCGCTTCGTCGACCGGACCTACGCCCCGCCGCGGCTCAAGGATGAAGACTCCGACGGGGCCGTGCGCTCGCCGGTCAGCGGCGTCATCGTCGGCGTCGACGCGAGGGCCGGCGACAAGGTGCGGCGCGGACAAGTGCTCGCGACAGTCGAGGCGATGAAGATGCAATATTCGATCCTTGCCCCGATCGACGGCGTCGTCCAGACGGCGAACGCCTCCGCCGGCGCCCAGGCGCAGGCGCGGGCGATCCTGTTCGTCATTGCGCCGCACGGAGACCATTGAGATGGACAAGGCGGTCGTCACCTGCGCGCTGACCGGCGTCCTGACCGATCCCGCCGTCTATCCAGCGCCGGTGACGCCCGAGGAGATGGCGCGCGAAGCCAGGCGCGCCTGTGATGAGGGAGCGAGCGTCGTCCATGTCCACTTCCGCCGCCTTGAGCCTGGCAAGGGCCATCTGCCGTCCTGGGAGCCTGAGGTCGCGACCGCCGTGGTCGCGGCGATCCGCGACGCCTGCCCCGGGGTGATCGTCAACCAGACGACCGGCGTGGTCGGCTCCGACATCTCTGGGCCGCTCGCATGCCTCAACGCTGTCAGGCCCGAGATCGCCGCGCTCAACGCCGGCTCGCTCAACTACCTCAAGACGCGCGGCGACGGGACATGGGCCTGGCCGCCGATGCTGTTCGACAATCCGGTCGAGAAAGTCGCCGCGTTCCTTAAGACGATGCGCGAATGCGCAATCGAGCCGGAGTTTGAGTGCTTCGACACCGGCATCGTGCGCACAGCCGCGGCGATCGCGCGCAACTGCGGCTACGGGCGCGCGCCGAAATATAATTTCGTTATGGGCGTCGAATCCGGCATGCCGGGGGATCCGGACCTGCTGCCGATCCTGACCAGGCTCATCGTCGCCGGCGCGCGCTGGAGCGTCACCGCCATCGGCCGGAAGGAGATCTGGCCGCTGCACCGGCGCGCGGCCGAGCTCGGGGGCGATCTGCGCACCGGGCTCGAGGACACGATCCATTTGCCCGACGGCTCGCGCGCCGCCTCGAACGGCGAACTTGTCAATGCGCTGGCCGCGCTCGCTCGCGAAGTCGGACGCGCCATCGCCTCGCCGGACGAAGCGCGCCTCGCCCTCAATCTCTCGCCACAAGCAAAGGAGACCCGCCCATGACCGCGCATTCGTTCGACGCCGTTCGCTTAAGCCCGTTCTACACGCCCGAGCACGAGGCGTTCCGGCAGACGCTGCGCCGGTTCGTCGCGCGCGAGATCGAGCCGTACGCGAACCAATGGGACGAAGCTGGCGAGTTCCCGCGCGAGCTTTACAAAAAGGCCGCCGCGGTCGGCTATATGCAGCTCGGCTATCCCGAGCGCTACGGCGGCATCGAGTGCGACCGCTTCATGCGGATCATCGCGATGCAGGAGATCGCCCGGGGCGGGTCAGGCGGCGTGGGCGCGGGCCTCTTCAGCCACACAATCGGCGCGCCGCCGATCCTTCATCGCGGCTCGGAGGAGATGAAGGCGCGCGTGCTGCCACAGATCCTCTCGGGCGAGAAAATATCTGCGCTCGCCATCACCGAGCCGAGCGGCGGCTCCGATGTCGCCAACCTGCGCACGGCCGCGCGGCGCGAGGGCGATCATTACGTGATCAATGGCTCGAAGACTTTCATCACCTCGGGCATGCGCGCCGATTTCATCACACTTGCGGCGCGCACTGGCGGCCCAGGCGCGAGCGGGGTCAGCCTCATCCTCGTTGAGGGCAATCCCGAGGGCCTCCAGCGCACGCCGCTCAAGAAAATGGGCTGGTGGTGCTCGGATACGGCGACGCTCTATTTCGACAATTGTCGCGTGCCGGTGGCCAACCTCATCGGCAAGGAAGGCGAGGGATTTCGCGCCATCATGCTCAATTTCAACGACGAGCGCCTGCACGGCGCGGCTGGCTCGATCGCTTTCGCGCGCGTTTGTCTCGAGGAGGCGATCGCCTACGCCAAGGAGCGCGTCACTTTCGGCAAGCCGATCGTTCAGCATCAGGTGATCCGCCACAAGCTCGTCGACATGGCGCAGCGCATCGAGGCCTCGCAGGCGATGCTCGAGCTTTTGACCTGGCGTCTCGAGCAGGGCGAGAATCCGGTCGCCGAGATCTGCATGCTGAAGAACCAGGCGTCGACGACGCTCGCCTTCTGCGCCTCCGAGGGCGTGCAGATTTTCGGCGGCGCCGGCTTCCTGCGCGGCGCCAAGGTCGAGCGCATCTATCGCGAGGTGAAAGTCAACGCGATCGGCGCTGGCACGGAAGAAATCATGAAAGATCTCGCCAGCCGACAGATGGGACTATAGTCTTCGTGTTCCTTCGTGTCCTTCGTGGTCAAAATGGAATTCACCACAAAGAACACGAAGGGGCGCGAAGTGGGGCACGATCCGATCCCTCCGCGTTCGGAAGCCGCCGCACGGCAATGCATAGACGCGGCCCTCCAGGTGCATAGGGCGCTCGGCCCTGGCTTGCTCGAGTTCGGCCTACGAGCATTGCCTCGCGCACGAGCTTGGGCGTAGAGGTTCAGCGGCAGCTCGGGTTGCGCGTTGTCTACGAGGGCGAACGGCTGGACGCCGGCTACCGTTTAGACCTCGTCGTCGACGGCTCCGTCATTGTCGAGGTCAAGTCCCTCGACGCGCTCGCGCCAATCCACGACGCGCAAGTCCTGAGTTATCTGAAACTCTCCGGCCTGCGGATCGGCCTATTGATCAACTTCAACGTGGTCCTCCTCAAACACGGGATCAAACGCCTTGTGCTCTGACTTGGTGGTCCTTCGTGTCCTTCGTGGTAAAAAAACTCGCCACCAAGAACACCAAGGATCACGAAGGACGCGATGATCACCCTCTGGCATTGCGTCGATGCGCGCTCGTTCCGGCCCTTATGGGCGCTGGAGGAAATCGGCGCGCCGTACCGCCTAGAGATCTTACCGTTTCCGCCGCGCTACCTCGCGCGCGACTATCTCCAAATCAACCCGCTCGGCACGATCCCGCTCATGATCGACGGCGACGTTCGCATGACCGAATTGGCCGCGATCTGCCAGTATCTCGCCGAGCGCTACGCCGGGCCGCCGTTGGCCGTGCGGCAGGACGAGCCGGGCTACGGCGCCTATCTCAACGCGCTGCATTTCGGCGAGGCGACGCTGACCTTCCCGCAAACCATCGTGCTGCGCTATAGCCGCCTCGAACCGCCCGAACGCCGCCTGCCGCAGCCGGTCGCCGATTATGCGCGCTGGACGCTGGGGCGCCTTGCCGGGCTCGAAAGCCTGATGGGCGGCGGCGATTACGTCGCAGCGGACCGCTTCACGGTCGCCGACATTTCGGTCGGCTACGCGCTGATGCTGCTCGAGGTCATCAACCTCTTCGATCAGGCGCCGGCGTCGCTGCAAGCGTACTACGGCCGGCTCACGGAGAGGCCGGCCTTCGCGCGGGCGAAGGCGGCGCAAAAGCGCGCGGCGAGCGAGAGGGGCGTCGGGCCGACGCTGCCGCCCGAAGGGCCGTCACGAGCAACATGAGGCGCTTCGTGCTCCTTCGTGTCCAAGGTCGTGAAAGCTTTCTCACCGCGACGATCACAAAGGGACGCGAAGACACGAAACGATGTAAGCCGAAGCAAAACAGCGGGAGGATCAAATGACCCCGGACATCGGACTGGCCAATTGGTTCCATCAGCGCGCCTTGCGCTCGCCGGAGCGCAGGGCGCTGCACTTCGAGGGCCGCGACTGGACCTACGCCGAGATGCAGCGGGGAATTGAGGATTGCGCCGCGCGGCTCTCGGCGCTCCAGGTCGGGAAGGGCGAGCGGGTCGCCTTCCTCGGGCTCAACCAGCCGATGTTCTTCTTCGTGATGTTTGCCGCGGCCTGGCTCGGGGCGATTTTCGTGCCGCTCAATTTCCGCCTGACCGGTCCGGAACTCGCCTTCATGATCGAGGACTGCGCCGCGTGCGCGCTCATCGTCGACGCGCAACTCCGCCCCGTCATCGAGCCGCAGCGCGAGCGGCTGACGTCGCTCAAAGCCTTCCTCGCCGCCGAGGACGAGCTGCACTGGACGAAAGGGCCCGCGCCCGCGACCGAACCCATCCGGGTCTGCGAGGATGACGTCGCGATGATCATGTACACCTCGGGCACCACTGGCCGGCCGAAGGGCGCGATGCTGACCCATGGCAATTTCTGGTGGAACAACGTTAATGGCATGCACGCGCTCGACGTCCTGGGAGATGACGTGACGCTGACGGCGGCGCCGGTCTTCCATATCGGCGGCCTCAACGTCACGACGCTCACCGCGTTCCAGAAAGGCGCCCTCGTTGTCCTGCATCGCGCCTTCGATCCCGGCCGCGCGCTGGCTGACATCGCGAAGCACAAGGTCACGACGATGTTCGGGGTGCCGGCGATGTTCCTGTTCATGGCGCAGCACCCGGCCTTCGGCGAGACGGACCTGTCGTCCGTTCGCGTGCTCGTCGTCGGCGGAGCGCCGTCTCCTCTTCCGCTGCTCAAGACCTATCTGGCGCGCGGCGTCTCGATGCAGCAGGGCTATGGCCTCACCGAGACCGCGCCGATGGTGAGCTTCCTCCCGCCGGAACATGCGCTGACCAAGGTCGGCTCTTCGGGGCGAACAGCGCTGTTCGTTGAGGTCAAAATTGTCGACCCGGACGGCCGCGCGGTCGTGGCGTCGAAGACCCAGGGCGAGATCCTGGTGCGCGGGCCGAACGTGACGCCGGGCTACTGGGGCCTGCCGCAGGCGACAGCGCTTGCGATCGACAAAGACGGCTGGTTCCGCACCGGGGACGCTGGCTTCTTCGACGAAGAGGGCTTCCTCACCATCAGCGACCGCATCAAGGACATGATCATCACTGGCGGCGAGAACGTTTATCCGGCAGAAGTCGAAAGCGCGCTGATGCGCCATCCGGCGATCGCGGAGGTCGCGGTGATCGGCGAACCGCACGAGCAATGGGGCGAGGGGATCGTCGCGATTGCGGCGCTCAAAGCCGGCCAGTCTTTGACGCTCGAGGCTCTACGCGAATTCGCAGCCGAGTTGCTCGCGCGCTACAAGCTCCCGGGCAGGCTCGAGATCGTCCCGGCGCTGCCGCGCAACGCCACGGGCAAGATTCTCAAGTACCAGCTCCGCCAGACCTTCGCAAAGGCGCAGGCCGCCCAGTAGCGGATCTCCCCTCTCCCCTTGCGGGAGAGGGGTTGGGGGGTAAGGGGTCGGGCGCGGTCACGCGCCTCGCGGTGCGCGACCCTTCATCCGGCCCTTCGGGCCATCGTCTCCCGCAAGGGGAGAAGGGGCGCTAGCTTGTCTCCACAATGGGGATGAACCGGAACCCGCCTCAGACCTCCGGACGCGCTTCAGCCCGAATTCCTCACGAGAGCGACCGAGCGGTCGACGATCCCCTTGAAAGCGTCGGACTTCGGCATGTCCAGGTTGTCGACCTGAACGCCGCCGAGATAGGCGTAGAGCGCGTCCTTGCTCTCGCCTGCGTGAATTCGATCGAAAAGGATCTCCGCGTAGGCGAACAATTCCCCCTCGTTGCAGTCGACGGGCAGATCCCATGAGCTTTGCATGATGGCAATAATCCCGCTGATCGCATTCGTTTTGTCGCTCATGTTCGACCTTGCCGCCTTCGTGTTCCTGTGTGTCGTCGGTGGTGAAAAATGCTACCACAAAGGACGCGAAGGACCACGAACGCTCGGGATCATGTCAATCGTCGGCCATAAGCCAAATCTCGACGCGCCACCTGTTAGCGCCCTGTTGTGCGCGAAATACCTCCCTGTTGTCGTCCTGTTCCGCGCGGGCCGACAATGTTCGCTCAACCCATTGGAATCAGATGTTGTTCCGCCCCAGGATCGGACTGAGCGCGCGCGATTCTTCCTGTTTGCTCCCTGCTAGCAGGGAGCATCGCCCCGTCGACCAGGCGCTGCAGCTCCCCACTTCAGATCAGCTGCGGCAGCGCCTTCCGGCTGACCTTGCCGTTGGCGGTGCGGGCGATCGCACTCACGAACGCGATCTTGCGCGGGCGCTTGTAAGCCGCGAGATGCCCGGCGCAATGGGCGAGAAGCGCACCCTCATCGGCCGCTCTGTCCGCCTTCAACACCACGAAGGCTGCGATCACGGAGACGCCGTCGGCGACTTTCCGCTCGGCGACCGCCACATCGGCGACGTCAGGATGGGCTGAAAGAACCTTCTCGACTTCGAGCGGCGACACTCGGTAGCCGAAGGCGTTCATGAGGTCGTCGTTGCGGCCGCGATACCAGATCCAGCCGTCGTCATCGAATTCCGCCAGATCGCCGCCGACGAACCATTCGCCGCGAAAGGCAGCGGCCTCTTCAGCCGGCCGGTTCCAGTAGCCGAGCATCAGGCCGGGATCGCTGCGATGGACGGCCAGCAAGCCGACCCGCCCGGGCGGCAGCGGCTCCGTTCCGCCGTCAATCGGCAGAACGGCGATGCGGCGCCCCGTCTGCGGCCGCCCGGGCGAGCCGGGACGGATCGGCTCGCCCGGGCGGCACGAGATATAGGTCGAGATCTCGCTCATGCCCAAGGCTTCGTAGAGCCAGGTTCCAGTCGCCTCGCGCCATTGGGCGAGCAGCTCGGGAGAAAGCGCCTCGCCGGCGGATACGCCGTGACGCAGGCTCGACAGATCGAATCTTGACGGATCGCCGTATTTGATAATCTGGCGATAGAGGCTGGGCACGGCGGCGAAGATCGTCGCCCGGCTGCGTTCAATGAGCTTGAGCCAGACCGATGGATCGCGCGGTCCCGCATAGAGCACGCCGGTCGCGCCGCAGGCGAAGGGATCGAGCACGCCGACGCCGAGCGTATAGGTCCAGTTGATGTTGCCGGCGTGGAGCAGGATGTCGTCTTCGGTCAGCCCCAGCCAGTCGCGCGCCATCGGCCGGCGGCCGATCAGGACCCGCTGGGCATGCAGGACGCCCTTCGGCTCGGCCGTCGAGCCGGAAGTAAAGACAAGATAGGCGGGGTCGTCGGGCGCGGTCGGCGCGTAAGGGGCAGGCGCGCCCTCTGCCGCGAGGCGAAGAGTCTCCTGCCGGTCGAAAATCGTGAGGTTCGAGAAAAGCCTGCACTCGCTTGCATCCCCGTCGCCGAGAAAGATCGCCGCCGCGCCGGAGTCGACAGCCAGCGCGAGCGCCTCTTCCGTCGTCAGGAGCAGCGAGGCCGGCTGCGCCACGCAGCCGATCGCCGTCGTCGCAAAAAAGGCGAGCACGAAATCGATGTCGTTCGCGGCGCGGATCATCACCCGGTCGCCCTTGACGAGGCCGCTGGCAATCAGTCCGCCCGCGAGCCTTCGGACCATCTGGCCGAGCTCGGCGTAGGTCCACGAGCGGAACGCGTCCGGCCCGTCGCAGAGGATCAGCGCAGTCTTGCCGGGGCGCTCTTCGGCTAGCCGGCCGAGACAATGCCAGGCGAGGTTGAAGCTGTCGTCTGCGGTTCGCATGAGGGTGCGGGGTTATGATCGGCGAGAGCGGGGCGACATGATCCTGGGGAAGGCGGCCCCTTAGGGCCGTGTCAGCCGACGCTGGCCTCTTTGAGCACTGTCATGTCCCCCTCCGACAGAAACAATTCCGTCGCGCGGACGAGGCTATCGACCTGCTCGGTCGAGGTCGCGCTCGCGATCGGCGCCGTCACGCCGGGGCGGGCAATGAGCCACGCGAGCGCAACTTCGGCGGGCTTTGCCTTATGAGGCGCGGCGACCGCTTCGAGCGCGTCGAGAATGCGGAAACCGCGCGGATTGAGATAGGCCTTCACGTCGCCGCCGCGCGGGCTCTTCGTCAGGTCCTCGACGCTGCGGTACTTGCCCGACAGAAAGCCCTTCGCCAGGCTGAAATAGGTGATGACGCCGATCTCCTCGCGCCGGCAGAGGTCGGCGAGCCCGTTCTCGAATCCGTGCCGGTCGGCGAGATTGTATTCCGGCTGGAGCACTTCGTAGCGCGGCCCGCCGCGCGCCTTCGCCGCCGCGATCGCGGCTTCGAGCAGTGCGACGGTGAGATTCGAGGCGCCGCACCAGCGGATCTTGCCCTTTTCGATCAGCTGCTGATAGGCGCCGAGCGTTTCGTCGATCGGCGTCGCCATGTCGGGCCAGTGCGACAGATAGAGGTCGATGACGTCGGTCTGCAGGCGCCTGAGCGACGCTTCGACCGCCTCTTCGACGTAGCGCCGCGAAAGGCCCTCCTTGCCCTTGCCCATCGGCGAGCCGACCTTGGTGACGACGATCATGTGGCTGCGGTTGCCGCGCGCCTTCATCCATTCGCCGATGATCGTCTCCGATTCGCCGCCATGATGGCCCGGGACCCATGTCGAATAGGAGTTGGCCGTGTCGATGGCGGTGAAACCCGCGGCCGCGAAGCGGTCGAGGACGGCGAAAGACGTCGCCTTGTCCGCCGTCCAGCCGAACACGTTGCCGCCCAGAACCATCGGCGCAATCGTGAGATCGGTGCGTCCCAGACGGCGCTGCTGCATGGGCCTTCTCCCAAATTGCGACGAACCTATCGCAGAATTCCGGGCTCGGAAACCTCCGCGCATCCGGAGCGGCATTGCGTGCAAACCGGAAACCGCTCCTGGGTATCGGCCGCGCGTCTTCCGCGCCGCTGATATCGAAAACGCGCCCCTGGCCGGTCATCGGTCCATCTCGATAACGTTATTGGCGCGGGCGCACCCTCTCCCCTATGTAACAGCCCATGACCGCCCTCACGACGCATCGCCCGCTTGTGCTCGCCGCCGTGATGGCGGCGAATTTCATGATCGCGATCGAGGCGACGATCGTCTCGACCGCGATGCCGCAGATCGTCGCCCAGCTCGGTGGGCTCGAACTCTACAGCTGGGTGTTCGCCGCCTTCCTCCTGACCCAGACCGCCACGACCATCGTTTTCGGCAAGCTTTCCGACCTCAGGGGCCGCAAGACCGTCATGCTGTCGGGCATTGCGATCTTCCTCGTCGGCTCGATCCTTTGTGGGTTCGCCTGGTCGATGCCCTCGCTCATCGTCTTCCGGCTGGTCCAGGGCGTCGGCGCCGGCGCGGTGCAGCCGGTCGCGATGACGATCGTCGGCGATCTTTATTCGGTGCATGAGCGCGGCAAGATTTAGGGCTGGCTCGCCAGCGTCTGGGCGCTCTCGGCCGTCATCGGCCCGCTGGTCGGCGCGCTCATCATCCAACACTGGTCCTGGGCCTGGATCTTCTGGATGAACCTGCCGCTCGGGCTTCTCGCCTCCGCCGGCTTCTGGGCCTATCTGCATGAGAAAAAGTCTCGGGCGCAGGGACAGATCGATCACGTGAGCGCGGGCGTGTTCACCATCGCCATTGCCGCGATCATGGCCGACCTCACCGCGCTCTCGACCTCGAGCCGGACCGAGACCTCGATCATCACGCTGATCGCGATCGTCGCCGTCGCGCTGTTCATTGTCCAGGAGCGGCGCTCGCCCGAGCCGATGATCTCGCTGAAGCTCTGGGGGCGGAGGCCCATCGCCGCGGTCAACGCCTCGTCGCTGTTCGCCGGTATGGTGATGATCGGGCTCACGACCTTTTTGCCGGTCTTCGTTCAGGGTGTGATGGGACGCTCCCCGCTGATCGCCGGCTTTTCGCTCTCGGGCATGGTGCTCGGCTGGCCGATCGGCGCGACGCTCTCGGCCCAGCTTTGGGCGCGCTTCGGCGTGCGCGCGATCCTTAGGGTCGGCGGAGCGCTGGTCCCGCTCGGCGCGCTCGTCTTCGTCTTCCTCAAGCCCGAGACGTCGCCCGTCGCGGCGGGCCTCGGATCGGCGCTTGTCGGCTTCGGCATGGGGCTCTCGAGCAGCGCCTCGATCGTGCTCATTCAGGAAATCGTCGACTGGTCCGAGCGCGGCAGCGTCACCGCCTCCTATATGTTCGCCCGCAGCCTCGGCAGCACCTTCGGCGCGACGGTGTTCGGCGCTGTCCTCAACTTCGGGCTCATCCGTTCCGGCGTCGGCGCGGTGAGCTCGGACCAGCTGCGGAAACTTCTCGAAGGCGGCGCGGCCGCGTCCAACGTGGCGCTGAGGGCTGCGCTCGACCAGTCGCTGCACATGACCTTCGTCTCGCTGTTCGCGATCGCGCTCCTCGTCGCAGCCACCGCCGCGATGGTGCCGAGGGTCGTGTTCGCGGCGAAGCGGGCGATGGCGGAGTGAAGCCCTGCGCGGGAATGGAGACCGAAGCGTCGTGCGCGGCAAGCGACTTTGCCGTGTGCATTTTCGTGCGCGACTCCGTGATTTCAAACCTTTAGGCGTCATTTTCTGTCGCTCGGAGGGGCGAGCCTCACGCCGCCCGGCGGACGCGCTGAACGGCCCGTTGCGTCTTGGGTGAGGCGGCGGTATATAGAAATAGAGTATTCCTATAGGTGACCGATGAAAGCCGAGTCCGTTTCCGCGAATCTCGACAAGTCTCTGGCCGCCCTCGTCCGCAAGCTCGCCAAGGGCGAGCATCGGACGGTGTCCAACGTGATCGCCAACGCGCTCTCGGTGTTCGTCGGCATGCCGAAGGAACTCAGGGATTCGCTGCTCGAGCTCAGTGTTGACGAAAACTCCGCCGCCTTCCGCAGCGTCGTCCAGGAGATTTCGGCTGTGGTGGCGCGACGCAAGCTCGACGTCGTCTTGCAGCGTCTTGGCGAGCAGAATCGTCTCCCTGAGCTGCACGAAGACGCCTCCGATCTCGATATCCTCGAGACGGCGTCCGCGATCTCCCGGAATCCGTGATTGGCGGAGAAAGAAACAGCCGCGCCGAAGCCGGCGGCGATCCGGGTTTGCCTCGACGTGAATATCTGGATCGCACACCTTCTTGCGATCCAAAACAGCCGCGTCGGCGGGAGCGCCTCAGGCCTCGTCCGTATCGTGCGCGACATGACGTGCGCGGCCGGGCCGGTGCAGCTCGTCATGTCGTGGGAGATGCTTGGAACGCTGGAGGGCGTCCTCGCCCGGCTGAAGTTCGATCCACAGGGCATCTCGGCCAACACGGCCGCGCTGGTTGGGATCATGAAAGCCGGATCTTTGCGATTCGATCCCTACCTCTTGCCCGAGGGCGGCAGATCCCTTCCGATGAAGGATATCGAGGATGCGGGCGTCCTGGCCTCAGCGATCGCCGCGCGCGTCGATCTCCTGATAACCGACAATCTCGACGACTTCGCGATCAAGGACGTGGAGCGCGTCGCGACGCAGAGCGTCCGTCGTCGCGGCGGCTCGCGCCGGCAGCTTGACGCGCTGATCTTCGAACGGAGCGACGGCGTCAGCCTCGTGATCGCGCATCCGATCGACGCGATTGAATGGCTCGACGGAGGAATGGGTACCACGGCAGACGCCATCAGAAAACGCCACGCGCCTCCGTCGTTGGTGCCCTGACGGGAGGGTGCGGGGCCGCGACGGCTGCTCCTTTCCGGACAAACGCCATGGACACGGCCGCTCCGTGAGACCATCATCGGCCACGCGGGGCTTAAGGAACAGGGATGGACGTCGGGAGTTGGCTCAAAAGCCTCGGCCTTGGGCAGTACGAGGCGGCGTTCCGCGACAACGAAATCGACGGCGACGTGCTGCCGAAGCTGACGGTCGAGGATCTCAAGGATCTCGGCGTCGCGGTGGTCGGCCATCGGCGCAAGATCATGTCCGCGATCGAGACGCTCAACGCCCCGTCCGCCGCGCCAGCCGAAGCGGCGCATGCGCCCGCGGCGCAGACCCCTGTCCCTGCCGACGCAGCCGAGCGGCGCCAGCTCACCGTCATGTTCTCCGACCTCGTCGGCTCGACCGCACTGTCGGCCCGGCTCGATCCAGAGGACATGCGCCAGATCATCCGCGCCTATCAGGACGCCTGTTCGGGCGTGGTTGCGCGCTATGACGGGTTCATAGCGAAATTCATGGGCGATGGCGTTCTCGCCTATTTTGGCTTTCCGCGCGCGCATGAAGACGACGCGGCGCGCGCGGTCCACGCGGGGCTGGAGATCGCCGAGGCGGTCGCGGCGTTGCAAACGCCCGCGCGCGAGAAACTCGCCGTGCGGGTCGGGATCGCGACCGGCCTCGTCGTCGTCGGCGATCTTGTGGGGCAGGGGTCGGCGCAGGAGCAGGCGGTCGTCGGCGACACGCCCAATCTCGCCGCGCGTCTGCAAGGCCTCGCCGAGACGGGCGGCGTCGTGGTGTCGGCGTCGACGCGGCGCCTCCTCGGCGATCGCTTCCGGCTGCGCGATCTCGGCAAACATGCGGTCAAGGGCCTCGCCGAGCCGGTCGAGGCTTTCGCGGCGCTCGGTGTATCGGCGAGTGAGAGCCGCTTCGAGGCGGCGCATTCGGCGCGGCTCGCCGGCTTCGTCGGCCGCGAGGCCGAGAGCGCGGACTTGCTTGCGCGTCAGCGCCACGCCTGGGGCGGGCAAGGCCAGATCGCGCTGATCTCGGGCGACGCCGGCATCGGCAAGTCGCGGCTTGCCGCGTGGCTCGCGGAACAGGTCGCGGAGACGCCGCACACGCGGCTGCGCTACCAATGCTCGCCGTACCATCGGGACAGCGCTCTCTATCCTTTCGTGCAGCAATTGGAGCGCGCGGCAGGGATCGCGCCGCAAGAGCCGGCCGAGGCGAAGCTCGACAAGCTCGAGAAGGTGCTCGGCCTCGCAACCGACCGCATGGGCGAGGTCGCGCCGCTGATCGCCTCGATGCTGTCGATCCCGACAGGAACGCGCTATCCCCCGCTCAACCTCTCGCCCGCGCAGCAGCGCCGCCAGACACTCTCGGCGCTGCTCGACCAGATGGAGGGCCTTGCGAAAAAGCAGCCGGTGCTGATGCTGTTCGAGGACGCGCATTGGGCTGACGCGACCTCGCTCGAAGTGCTCGATCTGGCGATAGAGCGGGTGCGGCGGCTGCCGGTCATGATGCTCGTCACGTCCCGCCCAGAATTCGAGGCGCCGTGGAAGGGTCTGCCGGACGTCGCCGAAATCGCGCTGCAGCGCTTCGATCGCGCCGAGGCGGAGGCGCTGGTCGAGCGCGTGACGGGCGGGCGAAAGCTCCCCGCCGAAGTTCTCGCGCAGATCGTCGCCAAGACCGACGGCGTGCCGTTGTTCGTGGAGGAATTGACCAAGAACGTGCTCGAATCCGGCCTTTTGGTCGAGGAAGAGAACCGCTACCGCCTCGACGGCCCCCTGCCGCCGCTCGCGATCCCCTCGACCTTGCAGGATTCGCTAATGGCGCGCCTCGACCGGCTCGCGACGGTGAAAGAAATCGCGCAGATCGGCGCCGCGATCGGGCGCGAGTTCTCCTATGCGCTCCTGAACGCGGTCGTTGGCCGCGACGAAGCGACGCTGCGCGTGGCGCTCACGCAATTGGAGGACTCGGAACTCGTGTTCCGCCACGGCACGCCGCCCGACGCGCGCTATGTGTTCAAGCACGCGCTTGTGCAGGACACGGCCTACGAGAGCCTGCTCAAAAGCCGCCGGCAGATCTTGCACCAGCGCATCGCCGAAAACTTGCGTGAAAAATTCGGCGCCGTCGTCGAGGCCGAGCCCGAACTCCTCGCCCATCACTTCACGCAAGCCGGACTGACCGCGCCGGCGATCGAATATTGGGGCAAGGCCGGCGATCTTGCGCTGCGCCGGTCCGCGTTCAAGGAAGCGATCGCCCATCTCGGCAAGGCGATCGAGATGACGGAGGGCGCGGGGGCGGGGCAGGTGAAGCTGCAAATCTCCTATGGCCGCGCGCTAATGGCAGCGCGCGGCCACGGCGCGCACGAAGCCGCCGCGGCCTTTGAGCGGGCGCGCGTGCTTGCGACAGACATTGAAGATGCCCAAGAACACCTTTCAGTCACCTACGGCCTATGGGCTGGAAGCTATGTGCGCGGCGAACTTGGCGCCATGCGCGAACTCGCCATATCTTTCCTTCACGACTGCGCGAACCTGCCGGTATCTGGGGAAGCCAGCGTCGCGCACCGCATCAATGGGGTCACAGAATGGTTCGCGGGGGAATTTGTCGAGGCGCGCGAGCACCTGGAACGGGCGTTGGCGATTTTCGATCCGGATCGGGACCGCGATCTTGCATTTCGATTTGGTCAGGATATCGGCGTGCCAGCGCTGGGCTATTCCGCGCTCGTACTGTGGGCGCTGGTCGAAGTCGATCTTGCGCGCGAGCGTGCGGATAAACTGGCAACGCGTATCGCGCAAAGCGGTCACGCCGCGACCGTCGCCTATGGACTTACGGGGTCCGCGATATTCGAGATTCTTGGCCGCAATCTCGCCCGGGCCGAGCCATTCGCGTTGTTGCTCTCAAAGGTCGCGAACGAGCATCAAATGGCGATGTTTATGAGTTTCTCGCGATCGGTGGACGGCTGGGTGGAATGGCGATCCGGACACAGGCAAGCCGGACTTCTAGAGATGCGCCGAAGTATCGCTATCCAACGGGAGCAGTTCAACGCGGGATTTGCTCCGCTCTTCGCTGGGAGTTTGGCGGAGGCCGAAGCGGAAACTGGCGAGATCGATGCCGCCCTCGTCACGATCAATCTTGCCATCGCCGAGTCCGAACGCACCGGACAGCGATGGTTCGACGCCGAACTCCACCGCATTCGCGGCGAAATCCTCCTCAAACGAAATCCCACGGATTCTGCCCCCGTAGAGGAAGCCTTCCTCACCGCCATCGCCATCGCGCAACACCAGAAAGCCCGCAGCTTCGAACTGCGCGCAGCGCTCGCGCTGGCAAAGCTCTACCGCGCGACCAGCCGCGACGCCGACGCCCACGCTGTTCTTGGTCCAGCGCTCGAAGGTTTTGCGCCGACGCCGGAGTTTCCGGAAATTGCCGAGGCGATGGCGCTGTTCGACGCGCTGGCGGAGAGCGAGCAAGTCAAGTCCGCGCTCGCCTCGCGCAAGCACCGCGTCGCGCTGCAGGTCTCCTATGGCAACGCGATGATCGCGGCGCGCGGTCATGGCGCCCCTGAAACCACCGCGGCCTTTGAGCGTGCGCGTGAACTGGCGACGGGCATTGAGGATGCCGGCGAGCGCTTTTCGGTCAATTACGGGTTGTGGGCCGGGAGCTATGTGCGCGGTGAACTCGGCGCAATGCGTGAACTGGCGAACGCGTTCCTTCGTGACGTCGCGGCAAGATCGAACTCGCCTGAAGCTGGTGTCGCTCAGCGTATCGCCGGCGTGACAAAATGGTTCGCGGGGCAATTCGTAGAGGCGCGCGAGCACCTGGAACAGGCATTGGCGATTTTCGATCCGGAGCGCGATCGCGATCTCGCCTTGCGATTCGGCCAGGACGTCGGCGTCGCCGCGATGGCCTATTCCGCCCTCGTGCTTTGGCCACTTGGAGAACTCGATCTTGCGCATCGCCGCGCCGAGGATCTCGCGGAGCGGACGGCGCAGCGCGGCGATGCTTCGACCACCGCGTATGGATTTACGCACTCGGCCGTATTCGAGATGGTCCGTCGAAATCCCGTCGGCGTCGAGCGCTTCGCCAAGTCGCTATCCAATATCGCGAACCGTTACCAGACGGGACTATTCGTGCCTTTCTCCGTTTTTGTAGACGGCTGGGTGGATTGGCGACTCCGACAAAGGGAAGCTGGCCTTGCGGCGATGCGGCGAGGCATGGCGCTGCAAAAAGAGCAGAGCCCTGCAGCCTTTACCGCGCTCTACTATACCTTGTTGGCGGAGGTCGAAGCGGAGACCGGCGAAATCGATTCTGCGCTGGCTACGATCGATCAGGGATTGGCGGAGTCTCATCGCACCGGACAACGCTGGTTCGAAGCCGAGACGAACCGCATTCGCGGCGAAATCCTGCTCAAACAGAATCTCGCCGACCCTGCCCCCGCCGAAGCCTCGTTTCTTGCGGCCATCGCCATAGCGCAACACCAGAACGCCCGCAGCTTCGAACTGCGCGCCGCGCTAGCACTGGCCAACCTCTATCGCGCGACCGGCCGTAACGCCGAAGCGCACGCCGCGCTTGGGCCCGCGCTCGAAGGGTTCGCAGCGACCTCCCTTCTCCCGTTCGGGAGAAGGGCTGGGGATGAGGGTCCTGCGGCCTCCCGTGAAGCTGTCGGGACCCTCACCCCCGACCCCTCTCCCGAACGGGAGAGGGGAGACGCGGCCCAGGCCGAAATGCCGGAGATCGCGGAGGCGAATGCGCTTTTCGACGCGCTCGCGCAAACCGACGAAGTCAAGGCCGACGCTGCGCGGCGGCAGCGACTGACGCATTTGCACGTTGCCCGCGGCAACGCCCTTATCGCGGTGCGCGGCGCCGCCGCGCCGGAAACGACGGAAGCCTTCACGAGAGCGCGGGCGTCGGCTCACGGCGATGAAGCCGCGCCCGAGCGCTTGGCGGCCCACTACGGCCTGTGGGTCGGCAGCTCCCTGCGGGGCGAGCTCCCATCAATGAGAACGCATGCGGCGGCATTCCTCGCCGGCGTCAGGGGGAGACCCGATTCGGCCGAGGCCGGCGTCGCGCATCGGGTCCAAGGCATGACCCACTATTTCGCCGGCGAATTTGTCGACGCCGTGCATGAATTGGAACGTGCGCTCTCCCTGTTCCAACCCGGCCGCGATGACGATCTGGCCTTTCGCTTTGGGCAAGACACCGGCGCCTCCGCAAAGGTCAATCTGGCGGTCGCATTGTGGCCTCTCGGCGAGGTCGATCGCGCGATTTGGCTCATCGACCGCATGCGGGCACGGATCGCGGCCCTCACCCATGTCGGCACGCTGTCGTTTGCAATAGCGTACGCGGCCTCCATCGAAGTGATGCGCGGCGACCACGGGCGCGCCGCGCCGCACATCTTCGAAATCGCCCGCCTCGCGCGCGAGCATGACCTGCCTATGATTCGCGCGTTCGCCGTGTTCCTGCAGGGTTGGGCGACTTCGTGCAGCAGCGCGCCCGCCGACGGAATTCGCGATATGCGCCGCGGCGTCGATCTGCTGCGCGAACAAAACGTTGTGTGGTTCGATGGTCTGTTGAAGATTGCCCTAGCCGAGGCCGAAGCCCGGGCCGGGGCTCCCGACCGCGCCGTTGCGATCCTTGACGAAGCGCTGGCGACCGTGGATCGCCTGGGCTATCGCACGTTCGAAGCGGAACTTCACCGGGCGCGCGGAGAAATCCTGTTTAAGCAAAACCCGGCCGCCCCCGCACCGGCCGAAGACTCCTTCCTCGCCGCCATCGCCGTCGCGCAAGCCCAGAAAGCGCGCAGCTTCGAGCTTCGCGCCGCGCTCTCGCTCGCAAAACTCTATCGCGCAACCGGCCGCGACGCCGACGCTCACGCCGCGCTAGCGCCGGCGCTCCAAGGCTTCGCGAGAGAGATGCGGAGGCGTTGGCGTTGATGGGGGGTCTGGACACCGGCGACCGATCATGACGCGCAAATCCCCTTCTCCCCTTGCGGGAGAAGGTGGCGCGATAGGGCGTCGAAAGACGCCCGCCTTTCGACGGGCTATGGCGCCGGATGAGGGGTCCGGCGCCGTCAGGCGCCTTGCTGAAGCGCGCCTGACGGCGCGCGCCCTCACCCGGCCTCGCTTTGCTCGGCCACCCTCTCCCGAAAGGAGAGGGGAGCCTCACACATCCAGATTCGCGACCGTCAGCGCGTTGTCCTGGATGAACTCGCGCCGCGGCTCGACGACGTCGCCCATGAGCTTCACGAACATGTCGTCGGCCTCGTCCACTTCGCGGATCTTGACCTGCAGGAGCGAGCGGGCGTCGCGGTTGAGGGTGGTCTCCCAGAGCTGGTCCTTGTTCATTTCGCCCAAGCCCTTGTAGCGCTGGAAGGTCACGCCCTTGCGGCCGGCGGCGTTGAGCGCCCCGAGCAGGTCCGAGGGGCCGGAGACGGGGGTGGAATCGCCGCGGCGGGTGAAGGTCGCGGGCTCGGCGAAGGCCTCTCTTGAAGGTCTGGCGTGCTCGTCGAGCCGGCGCGCCTCGGCCGAGCCGAGCAGGGCCGAATCGAGGATGGCCGCCTGGCGGACGCCGCGCACTTCGCGGGTCAGCACGTAGCCGCCGGCCTCGAGGCGGCCGCTCCAGCCGCGCTCGGTTTCCTCGGCGATGGCGTTCATGCGCAGCGCGAGCTCGGCGGCACGCGCCTCGCCTTCCGGATCATCCGCCGCGCTCAACGGCCTCAGTGCGCCCGCGAGCGCGGCCTGCTCGACAAGGCTCTTGTTATAGCGCGAATGCAGGCCTTCGAGCAGGCGGCGCATGGCGCGGGCCTCCTCGACAAGCGCGCGCAAGTCAGCGCCTGCGCGCACCTCTCCGCCCGCGAGCTCAAGCGACGCGCCTTCGAGTCCGGTCTCGACCAGATAGTCCTCGAGCGCCCGCTCGTCCTTCAGATACTGCTCCGACTGGCCGCGCTTGACCTTGAACAGCGGCGGCTGGGCGATGAAGAGATAGCCGTTCTCGATGAGCTGCCGCATCTGGCGGAAGAAAAAGGTGAGCAGCAGCGTGCGGATGTGCGACCCATCCACGTCCGCGTCGGTCATGATGATGATCTTGTGGTAGCGCAGCTTCTCGACGTTGAAGTCGTCGCGCCCGATGCCGGCGCCGAGCGCGGTGATGAGCGTGCCGATCTGCTCGCTTCCCAGCATCTTGTCGAAGCGGGCGCGCTCGACGTTGAGGATCTTGCCGCGCAGCGGCAGCACGGCCTGGTACTCGCGGTTGCGGCCCTGCTTGGCGGTGCCGCCGGCCGAATCGCCCTCGACGATGAAAATCTCGGACTTGGCCGGGTCGCGCTCCTGGCAGTCGGCAAGCTTGCCGGGCAGGTTCGCGACGTCGAGCGCCCCCTTGCGCCGCGTCAGTTCGCGGGCCTTGCGCGCCGCCTCGCGCGCCTGCGCCGCCTCGACCACCTTGCCGACGACGACGCGCGCCTCCTGCGGATGCTCCTCGAACCATTGCCCGAGCAATTCGTTGACCAGCCCCTCGACGACCGGCCTCACCTCGGAGGAGACGAGCTTGTCCTTCGTCTGCGAGGAGAACTTCGGGTCGGGGCACTTGACGCTGAGCACGCAGGTGAGGCCCTCGCGGGTGTCGTCGCCCGAGAGATCGACCTTCTCCTTCTTCAGCAGCCCCGAGCTTTCGGCGTAGCCCACGACCTGCCGGGTCAGCGCGCTGCGCAGGCCGACAAGATGCGTCCCGCCGTCGCGCTGCGGGATGTTGTTGGTGAAGGGCAGCACGTTTTCGTGGTAGCTGTCGTTCCACCACAGCGCGACCTCGACGATGATGCCGTCGCGCTCGCCTTTGATGAGGATGGGCTTGTCGATCAGCGGAGTCTTGGTGCGGTCGAGATAACGCACGAAAGCCTCGAGCCCGCCCTCATAACAAAGCTCCTCGCGCTTCGGCTCGACATGGCGCGCGTCGGTCAGCACGATGCGCACGCCGGAATTGAGGAAGGCGAGCTCGCGTAAGCGATGCTCGATCGTCGCGTAATCGAACTCGACCATGGTGAAGGTCTCGGTCGACGGGGTGAAGGTGACTTCAGTGCCGCGCTTCGGCATCCCGTCTACGACGGGCGCCGGCCCGACGACCGTCAGCGGCGCGACCGTCTCGCCATCCGCGAATTCGACGAAATGCTCGAGTCCGTCGCGCCAGACGCGCAAGACGAGCTTGGTCGAGAGCGCGTTGACGACGGACACTCCGACGCCATGCAGTCCGCCCGAAACCTTATAGGAGTTCTGGTCGAATTTCCCGCCGGCGTGCAGCTGGGTCATGATGACCTCGGCCGCCGAAACGCCTTCCTCGTCGTGGATGCCGGTCGGGATGCCGCGCCCGTCGTCGGTGACGGTGCAGGAGCCGTCGGCGTTGAGCGTCACCGTCACCAGCTTCGCATGGCCTGCAAGCGCCTCGTCGATCGCATTGTCGACGACCTCGTAGATCATGTGGTGGAGGCCGGAGCCGTCGTCGGTGTCGCCGATATACATGCCCGGGCGCTTGCGCACCGCATCGAGGCCCCTGAGCACCTTGATCGAGTCGGCGCCGTAGGCCTCGCTGGCCGCGTCGGCGTTGCGAACCAGATCCTTGTTCTCGTCGTTCAACATCAACGCCTTTTTATGGAAATCTCGCGTTCGCAATGCTGCGATTTGCCGTTCGTCGCATCCTACCCTGCCGGGGCCGCCGATGCACGACAAAACCCCACTTTTCGGCAATCCGTCGCGACGGAATCCGCTCGATGCAACACAATGATTATATAGGGCTATTTCGCCCCCTTGCCAGATGTTGACGCTCGCGCCGCCGCCAGTTCCGCCCGCGCCGCGCCTCGCAGCAGGATTTGGTCGGACGAGACGGTGCACAGGCGGAAGCCCATGGCGGCCATGTTACGGGCGTCTGCCCCATCGAAGCAGAACATCGAGGCGTATTTGCCGTGGGACTTCGCCCGCTCGACGACCCACGCGGCAGCCTTCATCAGCGCCTCGCCGCGCGGCTCGGCTTTGCGCCCGTCATTGAGCGCGATCGACAGGTCCGACGGCCCGATGAAGACGGCGTCCACCCCCTCGACCTCGAGAATGTCGTCGAGCGCGTCGAGCGCGGCGCGGGTCTCGATCATCGCGATCGTCTGGGTCATCGCATTGGCCGCGCCAAGATACGCCGGGCCTTCGAGGCCGCTCAGCGGCAGGACGGCGCGCGGTCCCCAGGACCGTTCGCCAAGCGGCGGAAACTTGGTGAAGGCCGCCAGCCGCCGCGCGTCCTCGCGGCTGTTGACCATCGGCGCGATGACGCCAGCCGCGCCCGCGTCAAGGAGGCGGCTCGCCAGCGAGAATTCTCCGACCGGCGCGCGGACAATAGTCGGCTTGCCGGCCAGCGCCACCGAGAGAATGGCGCGCGAGGCGCTGACGAAGTCGAACATCCCGTGCTGCAGGTCGAGCACGACGGCGTCGAAGGGCTCGCGCGCGAGCGTCTCCGCGACCGCCGGCTCGTTCATGACGACCCAAGCGCAGAAGAGCGGCGCTTCCGCCCTCAGGCCCGCCGCGAGCTTTCCAACCACCGCGTCGCTCATCCGCTTTCCTCTCGCTCTAACTGTTCACGTTCGCGAATATTACGGCGAGTTAATTTGAAATTCATCCCTCCAGCGCACATGATCTGAATTGAAATTCGATGAGGGCAGTCATGAAACGCTACGTTCTGGCATCCCTGACAGCGGTCTCCGTCTGTGCGTCAATCTTTGCGCTGGGCGCCGCCGCCGCTCCCAACGATCAGACCTCCGGCGCGCCGAATATGGAGCGCATGCAGCGCTGGTCCGCCGACCGAGAGGCGGTGCTCGAGGCGAAGCTCATCGGCATGAAAGCCGGCCTCAAGCTGACTGCAGACCAGGAAAAGCTCTGGGGGCCGTTCGAGGCGGCGATTCGGACTGCCCAAAAGGCGCGCATCGACGCCATGCAGGACATGAGGGAAGGCCGCGATGAGCAGATGTCGCCGATCGATCGTCTCGACGCCATGGCCGACCGCCTGTCAAAGGCCGGGGCGGACGTCAAGCAGATCGCGGACGCGGCCAAGCCTTTCTACGCCAGCCTCGACGAGACGCAGAAACATGAGTTCGTCACGCTGGGTCGAATGCTGATGCCGGAGCGCGGCCGGTTCGCTTTGGAGATGATGCGCCATCGCTGGATCGAGCAAGGTCCGGGAACGGCGGAGTAGTCCGAAGCCCGTTTGCTTCGGGTAGTGGAAGACGCGGCCGCCTCCCCTTCGGCCGCGTCTTCTTTTTTTGCCCCTTGGCGCGAGCGGCCGGCTCGCCGTCATCAACCTTACGTGGAGTTGATTTGTAATTTTGGTTTGGGGTTCGTATCCTTTTTGAGCAACGGAACTGTCGGAGGAGATCGCTCATGAGATCGACTTTTCGCACTTCGATGACCGCCCTCGCTGCTTCGTTCTTCGCCGTAACGACGGTCGCCGGCGCCCTCGCCCAGGCTGATAACCCGACGGAGCCGCCGCCGACAGGCTGGATGCAGCACTGGGCCGTCGACCGCGAGGCGCTGCTTGACGCCAAGCTCGGGGGCCTCAAGGCCGGCCTGAGGCTGACCCCTGATCAGGAGAAGCTTTGGGCGCCGTTCGAATCCGCGGTGCGCGCCGCCGCGCAGATGCGGATGGAGCACATGCAGGGCATGATGGAGCGCATGGAGGAGATGCGCCACACGGACAACGATATGGGCATGGACGAAGGCGAGGCCATGTCGCCCGTCGACCGGCTCGACCGGATGGCGAGCCGCCTGACGCAGGCCGGAGCGGCCCTGCAGAAAGTGGCCGACGCGGCGAAGCCGCTCTATGCCAGTCTCGACGACTCGCAAAAGCGCATTTTTGGGTTTCTCGCCCACGAGATGATGATGATGGGGCATGGTCCCGGCGAAATGGGGCCTCAAGGCCACCATCACCGCTACCACGAGGATGAAGGCGGGCCGGAGGAACAATAGCGTCCGAACGCCATCAGCTTCCGGACCCGGAAGACGCGGCCGCCTCCCCTTCGGCCGCGTCTTCTTTTTTGTGCGGCGAGCTGAGAAGGCTGAGGGCCGCCCCCTGAACGATCAGGGCGCCGGCCGTCGCGAGCCCGAACGCGGCTACGGTCGGCATATGGGAGAGGGCCATCCCGGCGATCAGGAAGAAGACGGCGAAAGCGTAGAGCGCGCTCGCCATGCCGCGCATCACCGAAACGCCCGCCGCGGGCCCGTGGGCCAGATGGGCGAAGGCGGCGATCGAAGCGCCGATCAGCGGAAACGACGCCGCGGCGCCGCTCGCGCCGGGACCCAGCGCGCCCGCGGCTGAAGTCAATCCGATGACGAGCGCGGTGGTGACCGCCACGCGGAGCGCAATGTCCAGGCTGCTGAGGGCTTTGGCGCTCGTCGGTCTCCCGCGCGGGACGAAGCTGAGGACGAGCGTCAAAGCGGTGAGGGCGCCGAGAAACAGCAGGACGCGCGGCGGACCGGCGCCAATCAACGCGCCGGCCGAGGCGGCATAGCCGGCCGCCCCGGCGGCAAGCGCAGCCGCGACGCCGCGCGGGGCGAAGGCCGCGTAGCCAAAGCAGAAGACCGCCTGCGCGACGACGCCGGCGAGCGATCCGTTCGCCGCTTCCGCTGCGAAATGCGGCCCCTGCTCGACGGCGAGAAAGACCGACACCGGGGCTGAAGTCAGCGGCAGGCCGACCAGCCAACCGCCAATCGCATCGCCCCAGCGTCGCGCGGCTATTGAAGCCGCGAGCACGACGAGCGGCGTGAGGATAAGCTTGATCGCGAGCAGCGACATTCGAGGCGTTTCGCACATCCTTTTCGCCGAGGACAGGCTGGCGCGACGCCAATCCCGCTTGCGCCAGCAGCTTTTGAGATCGGTGAACCGCAATTGAACATGCATCCGACCGGCGCGAATCCTTGCGCGGTCGATCGGAGTGACGCAAACATTTCGCAAACTGGAAGGCGAGAGTTCTTGAATCCGAAGGTCATCATCTCCTGCGCTGTGACCGGCGCCGGCGACACGGTCGCCAGGCATCCGGCGATTCCGGTGACCCCGAGGCAAATCGCCGAACTCGGCACTGGAGGCGCATGCGGCCGGCGCCGCGATCGTGCATCTGCATGTACGCGATCCCGTGACCGGCAAGGCCGCGCGCGATCCCGGGCTCTATCGGGAGGCGGTCGGCGCGATCCGCGCGGCGAACGCCGACGTCGTCATCAACCTGACCGCCGGCATGGGCGGCGACTTTTTTTTCAATTCCGCCAACCCCGCTTCGGGGGGCCCAGGCACGGACATGGCCGGCGCCGCCGAGCGCGTCTCCCATGTCGAGGAACTCCGGCCGGAGATCTGCACTCTCGACTGCGGCTCGCTCAATTTCGGCGACGGGGCTTTTCTCGCCACCGCCGACGTGTTGCGCGAGATGGCCCGGCGCATCCAGGCGATCGGCGTGAAGCCGGAGATCGAGTGCTTCGAACTCGGCCACGTCTGGCTCGCCAAGCAACTGATCGCGGAAGGGCTCATCGACTCGCCGCCGCTGTTTCAGCTCTGCCTCGGCATCCCTTGGGGCGCTGAAGCGACGACCGAAACGATGCTGGCCATGCGCAACCATCTGCCGCCGAACGCCAATTGGGCGGGCTTCGCCATTGGGCGGATGCAGATGCCGTTCGTCGCGCAGGCGGCTCTGCTCGGCGGCAATGTTCGGGTCGGACTCGAGGACAACATCTGGCTCGACCGCGGCGTGCCGGCGAGCAACGGCGCGCTTGTCAAGCGCGCGCGGGAAATCGTCGAGCGCATGGGCGCGTCGGTCGCGACGGCTGCCGAGGCGCGCGCGACGCTCGGACTGAAAAAGCAACAATGAGCCAGGCGACAGGTCGCGTCGTCACTCCGCTCGAAGGCGTCGCCTTCGCCGGCTGGGATGCGAAGAAGCCGATACCGGCGCCGCTGGCGCTGCACGCCTCAACGGTGAAGCCGGAGTGGACCGATTACAACGGCCACATGAGCGAGAGCGCCTATCTGCTCGTCTTCGGAGATTCGTCGGACGCATTCTTCCGTTTCATTGGCATCGACGAAGCCTATCGCGCGAGCGGATTTTCGCTCTACACGATCGATACGCGCATCCGCAATCTCGCCGAACTCGGCGAAGGCGATCCGCTCCGTCTCACTCTGCAGCTCGTCGATCTCGACGCCAAGCGCCTGCATATTTTTCATCGTATGACCCACGGCGGCACAGAAGCCGAAGTCGCGGTCGCCGAGCAGGTGCTTGCGCATGTCGATATGCGCGCGCGACGCTCGGCGCCTTTCCCGCCCGAGCTCTACGACCGGCTGGCGGCGATCCGCGCCGCGCATTCCGGTCTGACGCTGCATCCGATCATCGGCGCGCCGTTCGGCATCGCAGCGTCACGAAGGGGAGCGCGATGAGCTTTCCCTTGACGCCGGAACAGACAATGCTGGTCGAGAGCGTGCGCGCCTTCGTCGAAAAGGAACTCTATCCGCACGAGGACCTTGTCGAGAAGCTCGACGATGTGCCGGAAGAGCTGGCGCGCGATATTCAGGCCAAGGCGCTGAAGGCCGGCTTCTATGCCGCCAACATGCCGGCCGAACACGGAGGCGGTGGCCTCGACGCGCTGTCGCTGACGCTGATGGAGCGCGAGCTCGGACGCGCCGGCTATGCGTTGCAGGTGTGCGTCGGTCGGCCGTCGAACATCCTGCAGGGCTGCAGGGGCGAACAGATCGAGCGCTATCTCATCCCGACTATCAAAGGCGAGCGCCACGACTGCCTCGCAATGACCGAGCCGGGCGCTGGCTCCGACATACGCTCGATGAAGACGCGCGCAGAGCGCAAGGGCGACGGCTATGTCATCAACGGATCGAAGCATTTCATCAGCCACGCCGACAAGGCCGATTATGTGATCCTCTTTGCGGCGACCGGGTCCGAAGAGGTCGCCGGACGCCGCAAGGCGGAAATCTCGGCATTCCTCATCGACGTCGGGGCGCCCGGCTTCACGCTCCGTCGCGGCGCCTCATGCGTCTCCAACCGCGGCTATCATCAGTGCGAGCTATATATCGACGATTGCTTCGTGCATGGATCGCAATTGCTCGGCGTCGAGGGACGCGGCTTCGATCTGATGAACGAGTGGCTCGGCGCGACGCGTCTCAGCGTCGCCGCGACCTCAGTCGGCCGCGCCCGGCGTGTGCTGGAGAGCGCGCTCGATTGGGCCTCGACCCGGGTCCAGTTCGGCGAGAAGATCGGGCGCTTCCAGGGCGTCTCGTTCCAACTTGCCGACATGGCGACCGAAATCGAAGCCTCCGATCTCTTGACGCTCAGCGCCGCCCATAAAGTCGACCAGGGAACGGCGCGCGACCAGGACTTCGCCATGGCGAAGCTGTTTGCTTCCGAGACTTCTGGCTCGCGTGACCGACCGCGCGCTTCAAATCTACGGCGGGATGGGCCTCATGACCTCGATGCCGCTCGAGCGCTGGTGGCGCGACGCGCGGGTCGATCGCATCTGGGACGGCACGAGCGAAATCCAGCGCCATATCATTTCGCGTGCGCTCCTGCGCCCGCGCGGCGGTTGAGCGGGATGACGCACGGCCTGGACGCTCGTTTCCGCCTCGCGCGTCTGCTCGCGCCCCGCTCGATCGCCGTCGTTGGTGGGCGGGAAGCTGAAGAGGTCGCGCGGCAATGCGACCGCATCGGCTTTTCCGGCGACATCTGGCCGGTCAATCCGCGCCGCGCTGAAATCGCCGGGCGTGCTTGCTTTGCTTCCGTCGCCGAGCTTCCCCGTGCGCCGGACGCGGCTTTCGTCGCTGCGCCGCGCGAGGCCGCGATCGCGGCCGTCGGCGAGCTTGCTGCGCGCGGCGCGAACGGCGCGGTCGTCTACGCGAGCGGCTTTTCCGAGACCGGCGCTGAAGGAGCGGCGCTGGAGCGCAAACTCATCGCCGCCAGCGGAGGGATGGCGCTGATCGGACCCAATTGCTACGGCGCGCTCAACTATCTCGATGGCGTTGCGCTGTGGCCCGATCAGCACGGCGGGACTCGCGTCGAGCGCGGCGTCGCCCTCGTGCTGCAATCGGGCAATATCGCGCTCAATCTGACGATGCAGGCGCGTGGACTTCCGCTCGCCTATATCGTCGCCGTCGGCAACAAGGCGAAGGGCGACTTTGCCGACTATGTGGAGGCGTTTCTCGACGATGAGCGCGTGACCGCGATCGGGCTCCACATCGAGGGGCTCAAGGACGCCGAAGCGCTCGATCGCGCCGCGCGTCGCGCGCGCGAATTGCGGAAGCCGATCGTCGCGATCAAGACCGGGCGCAGCGAAGCGGGCGCGGCGCTGACGTTGTCGCATACCGCCTCGCTCGCTGGCCCCGACGCGCTCTACGACGCGCTCTTCGCCCGGCTCGGCATCGCCCGCGCGCCCGACCTCTCGACATTCCTGGAGACGCTGAAGCTCCTTCATGTTTGCGGGCCGCTCAACGGCCGGCGGCTCTCCTCGATGAGCTGCTCCGGCGGCGAGGCGTCGCTGATGGCCGATCTCGCACCCGCGCATGGCCTGACGACGCCCGACCTGCTGGGAAGCGCGCGTGAAGCGCTCGCCGCCGCGCTCGGCCCGAAAGTGGCGATCGGCAATCCGCTCGACTATCACACCTATGTGTGGGGCGAATTCGAGCCGACCCGCGCCGCATTTTCCGCCATGCTCGCCGCCGGCTACGACATGAACGCGCTCGTGCTTGATTTTCCGCGCGCCGATCGCTGCGATGGCTCGAGCTGGGAGACGACGCTCGCCGCGTTCGAGGCTGCGCAGGCGGCGACCGACGCGCCTGCCGCAGTCGTCGCTTCCTTGCCTGAGACGATGCCGGAGGCGATCGCTGAGCGCCTCGTGGCCACCGGCGTCGTCCCCTTCAATGGAATGAGCGAGGCGCTGACGTCCATGCACCTTGCCGCTGAAATCGGCGACGCATGGGCAAAGCCGGCAAGTGCGCCGCTGCGGCCCGCCGGCCAAGCGCCGGCCGCCGGGCCGGCACACATGCTCGACGAGGCTGAGGCCAAAGCCGCACTGGCGGCCTTCGGCCTTGCTGTTCCCGCTTTTCGCCTCGCCCCAATCGCCGAGGCGGCGCAAGCGGCGGAGGGCCTCGGCTTTCCTGTCGTCGTCAAGGCGCTGTCGGCGGCGCTTGCTCACAAGACCGATGTCGGCGGAGTACGGCTCGGCCTCAGCGATGCGGCGGCGGTCGAGCAGGCGGCCGCCGGGATGGCGCATCTCAGCGAGCGCGTTCTGATCGAATCGATGCAGGAGGGCGCGCTCGCCGAACTGATCGTCGGCGTCACGCGGGACGCGCTAATCGGCCTCGCGCTCACCGTCGGCGCCGGCGGCGTGCTCGCCGATCTCATCGATGATCATGCGACGCTGCTCCTGCCGGCGAGCCGTGAGGAGATCGAAGCCGCCTTGCGTTCGCTGAAGGTCGCCAGGTTGCTCGACGGCTACCGCGGCGCGGCGCGCGGCGATTGGCCGGCGCTGGTCAGGTCGGTCGAATTCGATCGCGCGCTACGCCGAAGCGCATCGCGACACGTTGATGGAGCTTGACGTCAATCCATTGTTGGTCTTTGCCGCCGGATCAGGCGCAGTCGCTGTCGACGCGCTGATCCGCCTCAACGAGGAGGTCTCCAAATGACATCGCCCGTTCGCGTCGTCCGGCGCGGCGCAATCGTCGAGGTGACGCTCGACCGGCCCAAGGCCAATGCCGTCGATGCGGCGACCAGCCGTGCGCTTTATCTTGCATTCCGTGCTTTTAACGACGATCCCGAGGCTCGCGTCGCCATCCTGACAGGCGCCGGCGATCGGTTCTTTTGCGCTGGATGGGATTTGAAGGCCGCGGCGGAAGGGGAGGGCGCAAGCGCCGATCACGGCCCGGGCGGCTTCGCCGGCCTGACCGAGTTCTTCGATCTTGACAAGCCGGTCATCGCCGCGGTCAACGGCCTCGCCTTCGGCGGCGGATTTGAACTCGCGCTCGCCTGCGATCTCGTCGTCGCGGCCGAGCGCGCCGCTTTCGCGCTGCCTGAGGTCGGCCTCGGCATCATCCCCGACGCGGGCGGCGTCCAGCGCTTGCCGCGGCGGCTGCCGCGCGCGCTGGCGATGGAGCTCTTGCTGACAGGCCGGCGGGTCGAAGCCGAGGAGGCGCTTTCGCGCGGCCTCGTCAATCGGCTCGCCCCGCTAGGCTCGCTGATGACCGCCGCCCGCGAGCTCGCCGCGACCATTGCCGGAAAGGCGCCGCTAGCGACGCGCGCGGTCAAGGCCACTGTTAACGCGGGCGAGGGCCGCTCGGTCGCCGATACTTTCGCCGCGATGCGCGGAGGCAAGACGCCGGTCTATGACGCGATGCGGTCCTCTGAAGACGCGCGCGAGGGACCGCTGGCATTTGCGGAGAAGCGCCCGCCCGAGTGGAAGGGGCGCTAGCGGTCAAAATCTGAGGTTTGGTCCTACGCGACGGTGCACGGCACAGTTGGGGATCGGCATCGAGCGCAAGGCGGACAGCATCGACACCTCGGCCCCCATGATGTAAGTAAGCCTTACATGAGTTGGAGCAAAGACGAACCCGGCGAGCGCGATGCGCCGCGCAGCTATCATCACGGTAATTTGCGCGAGGCGCTGATCCGCGCGGCGCTCGAATTGATCGCAAGGAAGGGGATAGCGGGATTCACTTTCGCTGAGGCCGCACGCTTTGCCGGCGTCAGCCCGGCGGCGCCATACCGGCATTTCCGCGACCGCGATGAACTGATGGCAAGCGTGGCGCTACGCGGCTTCGAGCAGTTCGAGGCCGAGCTGGCGCGCGCCTGGGACGGCGGTCGCCCGGATGCATTCGATGCGTTGGATCGAACTCGGCAAGGCCTATCTCGAATTCGCCCGCGCCCAGCCGGCGTTCTACTCGGCGATGTTTGAGGCCGGTATTCCAGTCGGGGCCAATCCTTCTCTGCGGGAAGCCAGTGAACGACCCTTCGCCGTACTGCGCGCCGCCGCCGACAAGATCTGCGCCGGAATGCCCGCGGCCGGCCGCCCGCCGGCCTTGATGGTTGCTCTCCACCTCTGGGCCATGGCGCACGGCGTCGCTTCACTGTTTGGACGTGGCGATGGCGCGCAACGCGCGCTGCCGATGTCTCCAGAGGAACTCCTGGAGGCGCACGTGCTGGTCTATTTGCGAGGACTCGGGGTGAATGCGCGGTCGTGACGCGGTCGCCCGCGCGGCCGATATCGAGCCCTGGAAAAATTAAGCCTTGCATCGGGCAACCGATGGGCGCTCAGCGCCGCCGAAGTCGGGATCGCAGACTCTCAAAAGGGGGACTTGACAGCGGCCGCTATTGAGAAGTAAATGTTCATTACATTCACACGCGAGGACGCGCCATGCCAATCATTCTGACGGTTTTGGGGTTCCTATGGTGGTGGCCGCTGGGATTTCTCATTCTGGGCCTCCTGATCGCGCGAAGAAGGTTCGGCCCTTGGCGTCACCCGATCTACTACGCAGGAGATGGACCGATGCTGGACTGGGAACACGGTGGAGACCGCTGGGCGCGAAAGATGTCCCGCATGCAGGAAAAAATGGAAATCATGCGCGCCAGAATGGACCGTGTCAGGAGCCGCCGCGATTGGTTCGGTCCGACTACGAGCGGCAACCGCGCCTTCGACGATTATCGCTCGGAGACGCTGAAGCGCCTCGAAGAGGAGCAGCGCGAGTTCAAGGATTTCCTCGGGCGGCTGCGCTTCGCTAAAGACCGCGCCGAGTTCGATCAGTTCATGGCCGAGCGACGCCAGCGCCCCTTCGAGCCGGATTCGCAAGCCGAGCCGCCGCCAGCTGAACCGCGCAACTGAGGGTTGCCTAGCTTCGGCAAGCCCCCCGCCTGCATGGACGCACGTGCCGCCCTTCCCCGAATGGGCGGCACGTCGCCGTTTGCGCGTTAGCGGCCAAGGGGTCTCGGTAGGCGATCGGCTGCAATTGGCGCATTCGTTCCGCGCCGGGATCGACCAAGAACGGCAGCAACCGGTTCGATTCGGCTCGTTCGCCAATCCGTTGACGAATGGCCGCTCTTTCCGCACTCCCGCCATTCAGCTACCAAGCGTTTGCTTTGACCACTAAGAACATCGCATCGGGGCAAGCGCCGCGCCGTTACCCGGCCGCGGGCGTCAAGACGCCGGCGCCTCCGCTCGCATGAAGTCCAGCTTCGGGAGGATGAATTGCCAAAGCCAGTCGAACGGGTCGCCGTCATCGGCGCGGGCGTCATCGGGTCCGGGTGGGCCGCCCGGTTTCTCGGGGGCGGGCTCGATGTCGCCGCGTGGGATCCGTCGCCGGACGCCGCCGGCAAGGCGCGCGCTTCGATCGACGTCGCTTGGGCTGCGATGAGCCGTAGGGGCGTTGCGCCGGGCGCAAGCCCCGCGCGCCTCATCTTCCGCGACACGGTCGAGGATTGCGTCGCCGGCGCCGACTTCATCCAGGAGAACGCTCCCGAACGCGAAGCGCTGAAACAGGACCTGCTCGCCCGGATCGACGCCGCCAATCCTGACGCCATCGTCGCCTCGTCCACGTCGGGCCTGCTGCCGACGACGCTCGCGGCGAAAATGAGACGGCCGGAGCGCATGCTGGTCGGGCACCCGTTCAATCCCGTCTATCTCTTGCCGCTGGTCGAGCTCGTCGGCGGCGAGAAAACCGCGCAGGCGACAATCGATGACGCGAGCGCCTTCTACCGGTCGCTCGGCATGAGGCCGTTGCCGCTGCGCAGGGAAATCGAAGGATTCGTCGCCGACCGCCTGATGGAGGCGCTGTGGCGCGAAGCGCTCTGGCTCGTCAACGACGACGTCGCCACGACCGAGGAGATCGATGCGGCCGTCGTTTACGGCTGCGGTCTGCGCTGGTCGCTGATGGGCACGTTCCTGACGTTCCATCTCGCCGGCGGCGAAGGCGGGATGCGCCACATGCTGCAACAGT
The DNA here is from genome assembly GCA_963721905.1 of uncultured Alphaproteobacteria bacterium. Taxonomy (GTDB): domain Bacteria; phylum Pseudomonadota; class Alphaproteobacteria; order Rhizobiales; family Beijerinckiaceae; genus Roseiarcus. The sequence goes on along the minus strand of CAVRMF010000010.1, from coordinate 64,323 downwards.
TCGGACCGGCGCTAAAACTGCCGTGGACGAAGCTCGTTTCGCCCGAATTGACCGATGAGCTGATCGACAAAGTGGCTGACGGCTGCGAGGCCCAGGCGGCGGGCCGGTCGATCAGGGAGCTCGAGGCGCGGCGCGACGATTTTCTTGTCGAACTGCTCGCGCTGGTGCAAAAATACTGGCCCGAAGCGGAAGGTCGGCCCGGCCGGCTGTGAATGACTCAGGAGGAGACGCGATGCGCCATGACTCCGTGCTTCCGGTGCTTGGAACGACCGTTGCGGGCGAATGGGTCGACTACAACGGCCATATGAACGACGCGGCTTACGCGATCGTGTTCAGCCGGTCGGTCGACGCGCTGATGGATCGCATCGGCCTCGATGCGGCGGTGCGTAAGCGGACGGGCCAGTCCCTGTTCACGCTGCAGATGATGCTGCACTATTTCAAGGAGGCGAAGGAGGGCGACGCGCTTGCCGTCTCCTGTCATCTGCTCGAGCATGACGACAAGCGCATGCGGGTATGGCTCGTCATGACCGACGCAGGGGGCGAACGCCTCGCGGCGTCCGAGCAGCTGCTGCTGTCGGTCGCCCAGACTGAGGAAGGACCCCGCGCCGCGCCGTGGAGTTTTGAGACCCAGGCCGCGCTCGAGGCGCTGGCAAAAGTCCAGGCCGGGGCGCCCCATCCGCCGGAGGCCGGCGCGGGAGTTGCTCTGAAGCGGAAGGCGTAACAGTCTGACCGCTTCCGTGTTGCGGCTGGAGATTTGACCGCTCGGCAAATTCGTGCGGGAGTGCGGGGTGCCGTCCATTTGTAAGCGGCTGGGGAACGGGAACGCGTCATGTCGACGGCTTTGGTCACGGGAACAAGCAGCGGCATTGGACTTGCGACTGCGGTATCGCTCGCGCGGGCGGGACATGTGGTCGCCGCGACAATGCGCAATCTCGACCGCGCGGGCGACCTGCGCAAAATCGCCGCCGAGGAACAGCTCTCGATCGACATCGAAGCGCTCGACGTCGACAACGACGCCTCCGTCCGCGAAGCCTTCGCGACGATTGCCGCGCGCCACGGCCCAATCGACGTGCTCGTCAACAACGCTGGTGTTCCGGGCGGCGGCGCGATCGAGGAGACGCCGGTCGAGGTCTTTCGCGAGGTGATGGAAACCAATTACTTTGGCGCGCTGCGCTGCATCAAGGAAGTGATCCCCGGCATGCGCCAGCGCCGGCGCGGAACCATCGTCAACGTCACCTCGGTCGCGGGTCGCACCGCGACGGCGCCCATGGCGAGCTACGCCGCGTCCAAATGGGCGCTCGAGGCGCTGAGCGAGTGCCTCGCCCAGGAAATGCGCGCCTTCAACGTCCGCGTCGCGATCATCGAGCCTGGCGTCATCGCGACTTCGATATTCGGCAAGGGGCGGCCCCCGTCGCCCGACAGTCCATACCCGCACGGGCGCAGGCTCAATGCCCTATTCGCCGCGAGGCTTGCAAATCCGACCCCGCCATCTCTTGTCGGCGACCTCATCCGCGACATCGTCAACGGCGACAGCTGGCAGTTGCGCTACCCAGCTGGTCCGGACGCCGTGCCATTGCTGAAGACACGGGCGATGAAGAGCGACGAGCAGGTCGTCGAGGAAGCCGGCGCCAGCGACGAGGCGTTTCTCGCGCGAATAAAGCGCGATTTCGGGCTCGACCTCAAGCTGTGAAGCCCCCGCGCGCCGCGGCGCAGGACCAGCGTCGCGTTGCGCGGGATGAGCGCATAGGCAAGCCGCCACGACACGTCCCATCCGCGCCAGGATCAGTACCGCTCTTCGCGGATGCGGCCGCCGGGCCGGTCGATGGCCTCTTGCAATCCTGCTTCGACCATCCACATACCATCCACACGGATGGTAGAGGCGCGCGATGGCTGGAACGATTCACCGACTGCCGGACAGGCAAAGCGAGAGCGAGAAGATCACGATCAACGTCGGCTTCGTCGACCTCGGCCATATCGATCTTCTGGTGCGCGAAGGCTTCTATTCCAATCGCACCGACTTCATCCGGACGGCGATCCGCAACCAGCTCGCCTCCCACGCCGACGCCGTCAAGCAGTCGATCGTGCGGCACACCCTCGAACTCGGCCTCAGACGCTTTAGCCGCGAAGAGCTGGAGGCGGTGAAGGCGAAAGGCGGCAGGCTTCACATCCAGGTCGTCGGGCTTGCGACGATCGACGACGACGTCACACCCGAGCTCGCGGCTTCGACGATCGACTCGATCACCGTTCTCGGCGCGCTCCACGCCAGCCAGGACGTCAAGGCCGCGCTCGCCGATCGCATCGGGTGATCAAAACGCGCCGCATTCACCAACAAGGATCCAGCAATGACATTGGATTTCAGCGCGGCCATGCGTCGGGCCCTGCAACTCACGCGCGCGCAGAACGTGATGGAGGCGACGCGGGTCATTCAGCGCGCCCTGACAGGAGGCGGCGGCGCCGCTCCCCCGGCTGATGAGCCGCTCGCAGGCGCGCGATTGCTGGCGCCCCGCGCGATGTCGCTAGGACCGCGGATGCGGCCGAACCGCCGCGGCGGACTGCGCGGACGGCGAGCGCGCGCGAGGCCACGGCTGAGCCTCGGCCCTCCGGGCGCCCGAGGCGGCCGCTCGGAGAGGTCCTCACGCTGTTGCGTCGGGCCGATCTCCCGGGCCTCCGTCCGGGCTCGGCGCCGACGCCGGCGTTGCGGAAAACGCCGCCGGTTCCCGTGCCGGAGGGTGCGTCCTACCTCACGCGAACCTTCACCTCTGCGTCGGGTTCGAGGGACTACAAGGTCTATGTCCCGAGCGGCGCTGAAGGCCGGGCGCTTCCCCTGATTGTGATGCTGCACGGCTGCACGCAGCACCCTGACGATTTCGCGTCAGGCACGGGCATGAACCGGCTCGCCGAAGAGCACGGCTTCATTGTCGCCTATCCGGGCCAGCCGGCGAGCGCCAATCCCTCGGCCTGCTGGAACTGGTTCAGTCCGGCGCACCAGATGCGCGACAGGGGCGAGCCCAGCATCATAGCCGGCGTCACGCGCGCGATCATCGATGAATTCGACATCGATGCGCGCCGTGTCTATGTGGCGGGGCTCTCGGCCGGCGGCGCCATGGCTGCCACCATGAGCGCGACCTATCCCGAGCTCTATGCCGCGGCCGGCATTCACTCAGGACTGCCTCATCGCGCGGCCGCCGACGTGCCTTCGGCGTTCGCTGCTATGCGCGGGACCTCGAAGCCAGCCGCGTCCCGCCCAAGGAAGACGCGCGCCAAGGGTCGCATTCGCACCATCGTCTTTCATGGCGCGAACGACAAGACCGTCGATCCGTCCAACGCCGAGGCGATCCTCGCCGACGTTCGCGCCGGCCTCTCCGATGCCGCGCGCGAGACGGTGCATATGGGCTTCGAAGGCGGGCGCGCTTACACGCGCACCATCGTCACAGACGCACGCGGCGTTCCCCAGGCGGAATGCTGGGCGATCGACGGACTGGGCCACGCCTGGTCCGGGGGCAGCCCGGAAGGGTCGTTCACCGACGGGCAAGGGCCCGACGCGTCGCGCGAAATGCTGCGGTTCTTCCTGGAGGCGCCTGAGCAGTAGCGCGCGTGCGGTTCGAGCGGCGGGTTGTAGCCGCGCTCGCTGAGCGCGGCGGCGCGATCGACGATCGCGCCTACAAATCCCTACTCCCCGAACACCCGCTCAAAAATCCCATCCACCCGCTTCAGGTGATACCCAAGATCGAACAGCGCCTCGAGCTCCTCGGGCGTGAGCACTTTGCGGACATCCTTGTCCGCCTTCAGAAGTGTCAGAAAATCGCCCTCGCCCCGCCAGACCGGCATCGCGTTGCGCTGGACGAGCGCATAGGCCTCCTCGCGCGAGAGGCCCTTCTGCGTCAGCGCCAGCAGCACCCTCTGCGAATGGATGAGCCCGCCGAGCTTGTCGAGATTTTTCCGCATGGTCTCGGGATAGATCACGAGCTTGTCGATCACCTCCGCGAGCCGCGCCAGCGCGAAATCCAGCGTGATCGTCGCGTCGGGCCCGATCATCCGCTCGACCGAGGAATGCGAAATGTCGCGCTCGTGCCAGAGCGCGACGTTCTCCATCGCCGGCGTCACGGCCGAGCGCACCATGCGCGCGAGGCCAGTCAGGTTCTCCGTCAGCACCGGATTGCGCTTGTGCGGCATCGCCGAGGAGCCCTTCTGGCCTTCGGAGAAATATTCCTCCGCCTCCATGACTTCGGTGCGCTGCAGATGGCGGATCTCGGTCGCGAGCCGCTCGACCGAAGAGGCGACGACGCCGAGCGCCGCGAAAAAAGCCGCGTGCCGGTCGCGCGGGATGACCTGGGTCGAGACCGGTTCGACTTTGAGGCCCAGCTTCTTCGCCACATGCTCTTCGACCCGCGGATCGATGTTGGCGAAGGTGCCAACCGCGCCCGAAATCGCTGTGGTCGAAATTTCCTCGCGCGCCGTCATGAGGCGAGCGCGGGCGCGGGAAAACTCTGCATGGGCGAACGCGAGCTTCAGCCCGAAGGTCGTCGGCTCCGCGTGGACGCCGTGCGAGCGGCCGACGGTCGGCGTCATTTTGTGCTCGTACGCGCGCCGCTTTAAGGCGGTGAGCAGCGCGTCGACGTCGGCGATCAGGATATCGCTCGCGCGCTGAAGCTGCACGGCAAGGCAGGTGTCAAGTACGTCCGAACTCGTCATGCCCTGATGGACGAAGCGCGAATCGGGGCCGATGAATTCAGCGAGGTGGGTCAAGAAGGCGATCACGTCGTGCTTGGTCGCGCGCTCGATCTCGTCGATGCGCTTAACGTCGAATTTGGCTTTGCTGCCCTTCTCCCAGATCGCTTTCGCCGCTTCCTTCGGGATCACGCCGATCTCGGCCAGCGCGTCGCAGGCGTGGGCCTCGATTTCGAACCAGATGCGAAAGCGCGTCTCGGGCGACCAGACCGCGGTCATCTCGGGGCGGGAATAGCGCGGGATCATGGGAATGCGCTCGGGTTGGAAACCATTCGCCTCGCGGTCTATAGGAACGCGCGTCGAGAATCGAGGCGCTTCCTTTGTAGACGCGGTCGCTGACCGCGTCGGCCGCGGTCCATAGGGCGTCCGGAAGGACGCCCGTCTCTCGACGGGCTATCGACCGCGGCTACAGCTGCAGTGCTGGAGTTCGCTTATGCCGTCGCAAACAATCGATGTGATCGTGCTCGGCGCCGGGATCGTCGGCGTCTCGGCTGCCCTCGCACTCCAAGAGCGCGGCCGCGCCGTCGCGATCGTCGACCGCTTGGGCGAGGCGGCGGGCGAAACGAGCTTCGGCAACAGCGGCATCGTCCAGAGCGAGGCGGTCATCCCCTACTTGTTCCCGCGCAAGCCTCGCGAGATCATGCGCGCCGCGCTCAACCGTGATCCGCGCGCCCATATCCGCTATGGCGCGCTCCCCTCGATCGCGCCAGCGCTGTGGCGCTACTTTCTGGCCTCGACGGATGCGGGCAAGACCGAGACGGCAAAGGCGATGGCGGCGCTCGTCGGCGGTGCGGGCGCCGAGCATCGCAAGCTCGCAGCGGCGTCGGGCGCCGGCGCGCTCCTTCGCGAGACCGGCTGGGTCAAGGTCTGGCGCAGCGCGCGAGGCGAGGCGCTGGCGCACCAGGAGATCGAGGAACTGAAGCCCTGGGGCGTCTCGCCGGTCCTGCTCGACCGCGCGGCGCTCATCGCGCTCGAGCCGCATGTCGGCGGGGCGGCGATCGGCGGCGCCCTTTACCCCGACCCGCTGACGACGCCGGACCCTCAGGGGCTCGCGCAGAGCTACGCCGCCCTTTTCCTCACGCGCGGGGGACGGATGGAAAAGGGCGACGCGACGAGCCTCGAGCCGGCGGCTTCCGGCTGGATGGTCACGACCGAGAGGGGACGGCTTGCGGCGCGCGACGCCGTGATCGCGCTCGGTCCCTGGTCGAACGACCTCATCCGCGCGCTCGGCCTGCGCCTGCCGTTCTTCGTCAAGCGCGGCTATCACATGCATTACGAGCCGAAGGGCAACGCCGGGCTGAATTGGCCAGTGCTCGATCTCGAGAAAGGCTATCTCATTGCGCCGATGGCGCAGGGCCTGCGTCTGACGACGGGCGCGGAGTTTGCGCGGCCTGGGGATGCGCCCTCGCCCGCCCATCTTGAGCGCCTCGAGCCGTTCGCGCGAGAAATGTTCCCGATCGGGCCCCGCAACGACGCCGCCCCCTGGCTTGGGCGCCGCCCCTGCCTGCCCGACATGCGCCCGATCATCGCCCCGTTTCCAGGCAAACCCGGCCTTTGGCTCGATTTCGCCCACCAGCATCTCGGCCTGACGCTGGGCCCCATCAGCGGGCGCTTGCTGGCGGAGATCATGACCGGCGAAGCCCCCGTCGTCGATCCGGCGCACTTCCGGGCGGAGCGGTTCGGGTAGAGCTCCCTATTTCGCAGCAGTTGCGCGCGGCCATAATCTACGGCGCGAATCGCAGTTCCCCGGGTCGCGCTTGCCTCGCGCAAATATGACAAGACGGGTCCGCGGGTTCGCGCGTACGCAATCGCCGGCGGAGAATGCAATGGTTGCGACAATTCAGATCCTGATATTGCTCCTGGCCGTGATCGCCGCGATTTCCGTCGCCGCCATCCGCCTCAAGGTTCCGCCCTCAATTCTGCTTGTGTCGGTTGGCGTCGTCCTCGCGCTGATCCCGGGCCCGCCGAGGATCGACCTCGCGCCCGAATTCGTGCTCCTGGTGCTGCTGCCGCCCATCGTCTATTCCTCGGCGGTCTCGATGAGTTGGCGCGAATTTCGGTTCAACCTGCGCCCCATCACCTTGCTCGCGTTCGGATGCGTCGTTTTCACCACGGTCGCCGTCGCCGTGGCCGCAAGGTTTGTCCTTTTCTTGCCCTGGCCCGTCGGCTTTCTGCTCGGCGCGATCGTGTCGCCCCCCGATGCGGTCGCGCCGCTCGCGGTCGCGCGTCGGCTGAAGCTTCCCAAGCGCATCCTCCTCGTCCTCGAGGGTGAGGGCCTGGCCAACGACGCGACTGCTCTCATCCTCTACCGGTTCGCGGTCGCGGCAGTGAGCACCGGGACATTTTCTCTCGGCCACGCCACGCTCGCCTTCAGCGCGATCGTCGCCGGCGAGATCATCTGGGGGATCGGCGTCGGCTGGCTGATGCTGCGGCTGCGGCGCTGGGTGCGTGACACCCGTATCGAGATCACTCTTTCGGTTCTGACGCCCTTTCTCGCTTTCTGGCCGCCGCAGCAGCTCGGCGGCTCAGGCGTATTGGCGACGGTGACGGTCGGTCTCTACATGAGTTGGAACGGATTTCGCCTGATCAGCGCGGCGACCCGGCTGCAAGGCATTTTCTTCTGGGATTTCCTGATCTACCTGATCGAGGGCATGCTGTTCCTGATCACCGGCCTTCAGGCGCGCGCGGTCGTGGCGAACATCGGAAGCCGCTCCATTTCGGAGCTTGTCGGCTCGGCGCTTCTGATCACCGCGGTGCTCATCGTCGCGCGCTTCGTCTGGACATTTCCCGCGATTTACCTGCCTCGCTGGCTCATTCCCGCCGTCAGGCGCGCTGATCCCTCGCCGCCCTGGCAGTGGGCGTTCGCGCTGTCCTTCACCGGCGTGCGCGGCGTCGTCTCGCTCGTGGCGGCGCTCGCGATCCCCCTGACGACGCTGAGCGGCGAGCCGTTTCCTCAGCGCGACCTCATTCTCTTTCTGACCTTCTGCGTCATCCTGGTGACGCTGGTCGGTCAGGGCGCGGTCATGCCCGCCGTGATGCGCTCGCTCGGGCTCGCCAATGCGGGTCGCCGCGAACGCCAGGCCGATCGCATCGCGGAACAGGAGGCGCGGCGCCAGGCGGCGGCGACGGCCGTCAAGCTCTTCGACCGGATTGCGGCGGGCAAGGCTCTCCCGAAGACGTTCGTCGACACCTTCCGCGCGGCCCATCTCTTCCGCCTGCTGCCCAACGAGAACTCTCGGCGGCGACTTGGAGCCTCGGGGCAAATTGGCCGAGCTTCGGGACGAGATCGACCTTCAGCTGATCGCGGCCGAACGCGAGACGATCAACGATCTCTACTGCGACAACAAGCTGACGGACGAGGCGCGCCGCCAGCTCGAAAGGGAGCTCGATCTGCGCGAGGCGAATGTCGCGAATTCGCGCGACGAGGAGTGATGGTGTCATGCCCGCGAAAGCGGGCATCCAGAGCTGGTGGCCGAGCGGCGCGAGTTCGGACTGGATTCCCGCGTTCGCGGGAATGACAACGGCGCCCCGACCGCTAAGATAGCCGTGTCTCCTGGGAGGCCTTGTGATGCGATTGGCGATGCTCGCTGCGTTGGCTGGAATGGTGGGCCTCAGCAGCCCCGCGTTGGCGCTCGACAAGGTCAAGTTCGGCACCAACTGGCTCGCCGACCCGGAGGCCGGCGGCTTTTATCAGGCGCTGGTCGACGGCACTTACGAGAAATACGGGCTCGACGTCACGATCGTTCCGGGCGGCCCGCAGTCGAACGGCGCGCTGATGCTCCTCTTCAGCAAGCTTGAGTTCTTCATGGGCGGCGACCAGATCGGCAATTACCTCTCCGCCGAGAGCAAGCTGCCGCTGATCGCGGTCGCAGCCGACTTCCAGAAAAGTCCGCAGATTCTGATGTCGCATCCGGGAGTCGGGCTCGACAAGTGGGAGGATCTGCCGAAAGCGAAACCCGTCTACGTCGGCGCCGGCGCGATCAACACCTTCTACGCCTGGCTCCGGCTCGTCTACGGCTTCAAGGACGAGAACACCCGGCCCTACAATTTCAATTCCGCGCCCTTCATCCAGAACAAAACGTCGATCCAGCAGGGCTACCTGACGGCCGAGCCCTTCGAAATCGAAAGGCAGGCGCATTTCAAGCCCAACATCTTCCTGCTCGCCGACCACGGCTATTCGACCTATTCGACCCTGATCGTGACGCGCACCGACATCGTCCAGAGGAAGCCCGATCTCGTGCAGCGCTTCGTCGACGCCTCGGCGATCGGCTGGTACAACTATCTCTACGGCGACAATGCGAAGGCGAACGAACGGATCAAGACCGAGAACCCGGACATCACCGACGCGCAGATCGCCTTCTCGATCGAGGAGATGAAATCATATGGCGTCGTCGATTCCGGCGATACGCTGAAACTCGGCATCGGCGCGATGACCGACGCGCGCTGGAAGAGTTTTTTCGACGAGATGGTCGAAGTCGGCATGGTCGACGCCCGCGCCGACTACAGCCGCGCCTATACGCTGCAATTCGTCAATCACGGCGTCGGGGTGGATCTCAGGCCGAAGTGAGCGGGACGCGATATCGAGAGGAGCTGTGTTTAGATGGGCCATGCGCCCATTTCTCAAAACACTGTCCGTGCTCGCGCTTGACCTATCTATCGCCGGGTGCACGACGACCCAGGAAACGCCGTACGGGCCGAAAGTCGCGCCAATCGATACGACCGGCAATATCGGCGCTCGATAGCGGCCATGGAAGATCCTATGAGGGCGGTTAGCGGCCAAGGCGGGTATCCTTGGTCTGTCGAACGACCTCAAGGAGAAGGTAGATGTATCAACTTTCAGGATCGACGCAGGCTGCTCTCGACTACAACTCCACCATCATTGGCGCGCTTGAATTGAGCGAGAAGAAATGGGTGCTCGCAGTTCAACTGCCTGGAGTTAGCCGGCATTCGCGACATGTGCTGGAAGCTTGCGGTGACGGGTTGGCTTCTTTTGTCGAGCGTCTAAAGGCCAGGTGCGCGGCGGCGGGTCGCAAGATCGCCCGGGTCATTCTCACCCATGAAGCAGGGCGCGATGGATTTTGGCTGGCGCGTTTCCTTGCCCGACGCGGCATCGAGGTCCACGTGATCCAGCCGTCGAGCCTACCTGTGGATCGGCGGGCACGACGGGCAAAGACCGATATCATCGATGTCGAGATGTTGCTGCGCACATTGATGGCTTGGCTACGGGGCGAGCCTCGGGTCTGTTCGATGGTGCCGATCCCGAGCGAAGCCGACGAGGAAGCGCGGCGTGCGTATCGGGAACGGGAGGATTTGACCGGGGAGCGGCGATCGATCGTCAACAAGATCGACGGCATTTTGGCGACGCTGGGCGTAAAGGGATACAAGGCTTTGCGACGAGATCGCCGCGAGCAATTGACTTCCGTGCGCCAGCCGGACGGCGATCCCATTCCTCAAAAGGCGAGAGCGCGTATTGAACGTCTGCTCGATCGCCTTGATCTCGTTCTGAAGCTGATTGAACAAGTGGAGTTGGCGCGTGATGCCGTTCTCAAGAAGGACGCGCCGGCAGACGAAGCGGAACGGATGATCCGCTCGCTGACGGACTTGCGGTCTATCGGTCCGGACTTTGCCACACTTCTCGTGCGTGAGGCATTCGTACGGCAGTTTCGTAATCGACGCGCGCTCGGCGGATATGTCGGGCTCGGCGGAACGCCATTCTCGAGCGGCGGCAGCGAACGTGAACAAGGGATCGGAAAAGACGGCAACAGACGCGTGCGCGCGGCAATGGTCGAACTCGCCTGGACGTGGTTGCGCTGGCAGCCGGACAGCGCCTTGTCCGTGTGGTTCCGCGCACGTGTCGGCGCAATGGGAGGGCGGATCAAGAAAATCATGATAGTGGCCCTGGCGCGCAAGCTGCTTGTCGCCTTGTGGCGCTACGTGAAGGATGGCGTCATTCCCGACGGAGCAAAAATGAAAGCGGCGTAAGACCGGCTTTCACCTCTTGCCCCAAGTGAGGTCGACGGTTGGCGGTCGCCGCAGAAACCCGAGGGCCCATCAGGGCGCCGAACTGAAGATTGGACCCGCCGCAAGGAACTCCTCTTCCCGGATGCTGGGATCGTGGTTAGGGATCACAAGATCCGACCGGATACGAGGTTGGCAGGGAGTTCACCCTGTCTGACAAATCGGAGTTCACCGAGACCAACAATTGGCGGTTGACTTCTGGGCCCTCATACGAGGGTTTCGAATTGGGAGCGCCTTCCAGCGGTTCCCAGCGCGAATTGCAGTCATATTGATCCGCTCGTCCGCGCTGCCGCCGCTGATGCGACCGGGCCTGACCCCCGCGAAAAATTGCGTAAGATCTGACGTCGACAGCGTATGGTCCAATCCGGCCTCAGTTCACTCTTTTGAGGGCGCGGCCTTGATGTCCAACGCGAAGTAACAGGAAGCTTGCAACCCGGCTGTGAGGATATTGGCGATGATTTACGAACTGCGCGTGTATCGGGTCGTCCCGAACCGAATGCCCAACCTATTGGCTCGATTCAGAGACCACACGGTAAAAATCTGGGAAGGACACGGCATCCGTCCTCTCGGTTTTTGGACGACGCTCTTTGGCGAATCCAACAATGAGCTGACCTACATCATCCCGTGGGAGTTTTTGGCGGACCGCGAGGTGAAGTGGACCGCGTTCCTGAACGATCCCGCCTGGCACAAGGCCCGGGACGACAGCGAGCGCGATGGCCCCATCGTCGCAACCATCCGCAACGAGATTCTGACCCCAACATCCTTCTCCGCGCTGAAGTAGGGTCGGCTCATCTCCGCAAGTTCAGCGTCAGGCCAGGACGGGCTACTGCAGCCAATCACGCCCCCTTCGCATCGGCCTCTCCGAGCACCTGGATAAGCCTGTCGAGACCGGCGGACGAGAGGCGGACGACGCCGAGGTAGGGCTGGCTGAGCTCCAGGATCAGGAAGACCGCGCTGCCGATGGCGGTCGCGCCGGCCAGATGCGCGAGGACGGTAACCGCATTGGGCGTCGCGACCAGTCCATTGCCCAAGAATAGCGCCGACGCCCAGCAGACCACCACGATCAGCACGTAAGGCGGAAACGGGTTGGCGAGCTGGCGGGCCATCAGCATTTGCGTATCGGCGTATTTCTTGGCGAGATCCCTGGCGGAAGTCAGCAGCTGGCGTTGCGCGTCGGTCGCGGGCTCGAGGCTGTCGAAATAGCTGGCGAGCCCGTGCAGCGTCGCCCGCGTCTCCTCGAAGGTGTAGGGCTGCGGCCCGTGCTCGGCGTCGCCGAAGAAGCGGGCGCGCGAGCGCTCCAGCACCGCCCGTAACCCCAGGCGTCCTTGCGCCGCCTCGGGCCCATAGTGCTCGAGCGCCAGATCAAGCTCGACGATGACGGGCCCCAGCGAATAGGCCTCGTCCCGCTGCGTGGTGAAGAGAGAAAAGGCGGTGAAGACGAGGAGACCCAGGACCAGCGCCAGCAGCAGGGTGACGAGCCCGACCATCGCCCCGACCGTGCCCTTGGACGCGGTCAGCACATCCGCCGGCACGACCCATTGCAGCAGCATGCCGATGACGCTGGCGCTGAAGAGGATCACGGCGATGGCGATCGCCCGTCTCAAGGAATGCATTGGCCCCCGCCGCCTTGTGCTCTCGTCCGAAGCCGGAGGCCCCAACTCCTCCTCTCTCTGCGTAGGGCGTCGATAGACGCCCGTCTATCGACGGGCTATGCGGGGAGAAGCGACGCCCGCACAGAGGTATGCGCCCCTACTCCGCCGCCTCCGCCGGGGCGGCGTGGTGTCTGTGCTCCTCGATGCGCTTCGCCTTCTCGCCGGCCTTCCGGGCCGCTTCGGAAAGCTGATACATTTCCTGATGATCGTAGTCGTTGGTCGGCCGCAAGGCCTCGTCGGTGTAGCTCTTGGCGTCCGGGTCGCGTTCGAGCCTGCGCACCCAAAAATGAATCTTGGTGAACATGGCCAGGATCCTGGCATAGGTGACGATCTGCCCGCCCCAATGGCGGGCGTAGAAAAGGAGCGGATTCTCGAGCGGCAGGCCGGGCCTGCGGTCGCGGCGATACCGTCGCCGGATCATGCCGGTCTCGAGCGGATAGATATTGTAGAAGTGGAAGCTCGCCCAGAACCAGGTGAGCAAATAGGCGACCGTGTCCGGGCGTGGGCCGCCGGCCACGGCCCGGCGGATCACCGTCTTGATATGCTCCGGGGTGTAATAGGTGCGCCAGGCGAGGCGATAAGCCTCCTGCCACTCCTCGCGCGACATGCGCGGATGGTCGGTCGTGACATGCTCGAGGTCGAACTTGTTGAGGTCCGGGTCGATATCGACCCCCTTCGCGACCGCCTTGGCGTGATCCTCGCTGCCCGGCAGCGGCGTCAGGATCGAGAATTCGAGAATGTCGAGCGGCAATTCGCGCTGGATGATCTGGATGCGCTGGACCAGCGATTCGGGCGTGTCGTTGGGGAAGCCGATGATATAGCCGCAATAGGTGATGCAGCGGTGCTTGCGCCACTCGAGCAGAAGCTCGCGATAGTCGGAGATGTGGTTCTGCTTCTTCTTCGCCGCGCTGAGATTGTCGGGGTCGATGTTCTCAAGCCCGATGAACACGCGCTTGACGCCTGCCGCCACCGCCTTCTCGATGAAACGGGGAATCTTGTGGCACGCCGTATCGACCTGGATGATAAAACGCGAGTAGATTCCCTCCTGCCGCAGCGCCGCTAGCCGGTCGAAGATTGATTCCCAGTTGCGATTGCGGGCCAGATTATCGTCGGTGATGAAGAAGTAGCGGACGCCGTTGGCGTGGTTGACGCGCACGAGCGCTTCGATGTCGTCCGCACTGCGATAGCGCGACTTGCGGCCCTGCACGTTGATGATGGTGCAGAAGGAGCACAGGAAAGGACAGCCGCGTCCGGCGTCGAAGCTCGAGATCATGCCGATCGTGCGTCCCACGCGCTCGGGCGGCATGTAGGGGCCCGTCGCCCCCTCCAGCCCTGGCAGATCATGAAGGTAATTGTAGATCGGCTTGAGCTTCCCGGCCGCAGCGTCGCGCAACACTTCATCGAACCGCCCTTCCGCTTCGCCCGCGTAGAGCGAAATGCCGAGGTCGAGCGCTTCTTTCAGCGAATCAGGCGTCTCCGGCAGCATCGAGAGGCAGCCGGAGACATGGAATCCGCCGATGACCACCGGCGCCCCTGCCGCCCTTAAGGGCCGGGCGCAATCCATCACCCGTGGGAACTGGTTCGACTGGACGCCGACGAAGCCGACCATGCCGAAGCCGCCATTGTCTTGAATCTGGCGGGCGATGCGGTCTGGCCGGACGCGGGTGTTGGTCTCGTCGACAGGGAAGATCTCGATGTCGACGTCTTCGCCAAGGACCTGATCTTCCATGCATTTTTGCGCGATGCCAAACAAGCAGGCGAGCGAATTCGACGGCAGCGCCGACTTCCACCACTGGATGACGTAGCCCTGGTCGTCGTAGTGCGACGGCTTGATCAGGAAAAGCAAAAATCTGCGTCGCTTCGCGACTTCGGACATGGCTCTCGGCTCCCGCGATTCCAGCGCCCCGCACATGACTATCATCCTCGTCGTCGCCCGAGCGTTATCAGCCTTTGCGCCGCCACACAATCGCCCCCGCGGCGGCGATTTCACGGAATTCTCGCCGCAATTCGCGCCCGCGCCTCGTCAGGAGTTTCTCCCGCCTTGCGCGAAGCCATTGAGGCGCTTAATCGGGGCCGCGCGTCCCCCTGGTTGACGCTTCGCGAGATCTCGACATGGTGCAAACCTTGCTGGCCGAGGGCCGGCCGCTATTGGCGGACGGCGCCACCGGCACCAATCTGTTCGCGATGGGCCTCGCCTCCGGCGAGACGCCCGAGCTTTGGAACGCCGCCCATCCCGACCGGATCAAGGCCTTGCATCAGGCCTTCGTCGACGCCGGCGCGGACATCATCCTGACCAACAGTTTTGGCGGCAATCGCCGGCGCCTCGCGCTGCACGGGCTTGAGGCGCGCGCTCGGGAGTTCAACCGGCTCGCCGCCCGGAACGCCCGCGCGGTCGCGGACACGTCGAGCCGGCGCGTCGTCGTCGCAGGATCGGTCGGTCCGACCGGCGACATCTTTGCCCCGCTCGGGCCGCTCGGCGAGGACGAGGCGGTCGACGTGTTCGTTGAGCAGATCGAGGGCCTGAGGCAAGGTGGGGCGGACGTCGTCTGGATCGAGACCATGTCCGCCGCCCAGGAAATTCGCGCGGCCGCGCGCGCCGCGGCGAAGGTCGGCATGCCGTACACGATCACCGCGAGCTTCGACGCCGCCGGCCGGACGATGATGGGGATCGCGCCGGCCGCGCTCGGCGCGCTTGTCGAGGGTTTCGATCCGAGGCCCTTAGCGTATGGGGCGAACTGCGGCGTCGGCGCGTCCGATCTCCTCGTCGCGATCCTCGCCATGAGCGCCGCCAACCCAGACGCCCCGCTGATCGCCAAGGCCAATGCGGGCGTGCCGCAGTGGCACGGCGCCGAAATCCATTACTCCGGCACCCCGGAGCTGATGCAGGCCTATGCGCGGCTCGCGGCCGATTGCGGCGCGCGCATCATCGGCGGCTGTTGCGGGAACAAGCCGGCCCATGTGGCGGCGATGCGGCGCGCGCTCGATGCGCATATTGCGGGCCCCCGCCCCAGCATCGAGGCGATCGTCGCCGCCCTCGGCCCGCTTGTGGCGCCTGCCGCCGAGGAAAAGGGCGGACGAAGCCGCCGCCGCGAGCGCGCATGAATGCCAAGGCCAAACGCCGTGCCTGGAGCGAGGCGAACGAGCCGGAGAGCGAGGCCGGCCCGGAGACCGTCCGCCGCCCGCCCTTGGCGGCTCCGTCCGGACCTCAGATCTTCGAGGTCGACGCCGGGGGCGCAGGAGAGCGGCTCGACCGTTTCCTCGGCCGCGCGGCGGCGGAACGGCGCGTTGCGCTTTCGCGGACCCGCCTCAAGGCGCTGATCGAGGCCGGCGAAATTCGGGTCGACGGCGCCGTCGCCCGCGATCCCTCGATGCGGCTCATAGAGGGCGCAAGAATCGCCTTCGAGGCGCCGGAAGCCGAGGAGTCGCCGCTTCTCGGCGAGGACCTGCCGCTCGACGTCGTCTATGAGGACGAGCATCTCATTGTGATCAATAAGCCCGCCGGGCTCGTCGTCCATCCGGCTCCGGGCCACGCGGCCGGCACGCTCGTCAACGCGCTCATCCGCCGTTGCGGCGCTAGCCTCTCGGGCGTCGGCGGGATCAGGCGCCCCGGAATCGTCCATCGGCTCGACAAGGATACGTCCGGGCTTCTGGCCGTCGCCAAGACCGACGCCGCTCATCGAGGCCTCGCCGATCTCTTCGCCGACCATGGCCGCAGCGGATCGCTCGAGCGCGAATATCTGGCGCTCGTCTGGGGTGGCTTCGACGCGGCGGCGGGAAAAGTGGATGCGGCGATCGCCCGGCATCCCCGCCATCGCGAAAAAATGGCGACTGCGTCCGAGGAGCGTGGCCGCCACGCCGTCACCCACTGGCGTCTGGTGGAGGCGTTCGGCCCAGCAAGTCTCATCACCTGCCGGCTCGAAACAGGACGCACCCATCAGATCCGCGTCCATATGGCGTCCATCGGCCATCCGCTTCTGGGCGATTCGGTCTACGGCGCCGGCTTCAAGACCAAGGCGGCGCAGCTGACCGAGGGCGCAAAAAGCGCCCTGGCGGCGCTCGGACGTCAGGCGTTGCACGCCGCAGTCCTGGGCTTCGAACATCCGCTCACTGGTGAGCCGCACCGTTTCGAGCGCCCGCCGCCGGAAGATTTTATGAGCTTAGTCAATGCACTGCGCGCGACGAGGCAGGATGAGCCGACGCGCCGGCAAAGACAAACATAACGAAAATTTCATCTTCTAAAGCTCTTTTGCTCTGGCCGTCCGGCCCTTTTTCGGCCACCCTTCTCGGAACATTAGCGCGCATTCGGCCGTTGCGCCGACGGAGACCGGTTGCGACCGACTCCGACTGGAGGTCGTCATGGCCGCATCTCTTCCGATCATTTCGGGCAAATCGGGTCTTGCCCGCTACCTGCAAGAGATCAAGCGGTTCCCGATGCTGGAGCCGCAAGAGGAATACATGCTGGCCAAGCGCTGGCGAGAGCACGGCGACCGCGAGGCCGCGCACAAGCTCGTCACCTCCCACCTTCGGCTCGTCGCGAAGATTGCGATGGGGTATCGCGGCTACGGGCTGCCGATCGGCGAAGTGATCTCCGAGGGCAATGTCGGGCTGATGCAGGCAGTCAAGCGCTTCGAACCGGACAAGGGCTTCAAGCTTGCGACCTATGCGATGTGGTGGATCCGGGCCTCGATCCAGGAATACATCCTGCGGTCGTGGTCGCTGGTGAAGATGGGCACCACCGCGAGCCAGAAGAAGCTATTCTTCAACCTGCGCAAGGCCAAGAGCCGCATCTCCGCGCTCGATGAAGGCGATTTACGGGACGACCAGGTCGAAACGATTTCCAAGCGCCTCGGCGTCGCCAAGCAGGATGTGATCGACATGAACCGCCGGCTCGGCGGCGACGCTTCGCTCAACGCGCCCCTGCGTGAGGAGGGCGAAGGAGAGTGGCAGGACTGGCTCGTCGACGACAGCCCCGATCAGGAATCCCTGCTCGCCGACCGCGAGGAGTCGGGCGCCCGGCTCGAAGCGCTGAGAGCGGCGCTTTCGGTGCTGAACCCGCGCGAGCGGCGCATTTTCGAGGCGCGGCGGCTTGCCGAGGATCCGATCACCCTCGAAGAGCTGTCCACCGAGTTCGGAGTGTCGCGCGAACGGGTCCGGCAGATCGAGGTGCGCGCGTTCGAGAAGGTGCAGGAGGCGGTCAAGGCCGGCGTCGCCAAGGCCCAGCTGCCGAAACGGCCGGCGCCGGCGGCGCTCCCCGCGCGGTAACGCCTCGCGAACCAAGCTGAACGCCCGGCCGCAAAGATCGCGGTCCGGTCAAGCGCTCACGCCGAAACTGAGATAGTGTGGGTCGGTCAGTTTTGATCTTGAGAAGGTCCGACCATGCTTCCGAGTCTTTCCCGCCGCCGCATTGCGCGCCTTTCGCTGGCGGCGGCGATTGCGCTCGGCGCGACCCCTGCGCTCGCCGGGGACAAGCCCGCCACGCCCGAGGGCGCAGAGCAGCTCAAATCCTTCTTTGCGAAGCTTTTGCCGGGCGCTGCGGCTGGCGCGCCTTCTTTATTGACCGTGACGCCAGAAGGCGCGGACTACCGCATCACGTTCGACCTGAGCGCCGTCAACAGTCTCATCAAAGCGACAGGCTCTTCCTACGACCCGGCGACAATCATCTACAAAGTGGTGGAGCAGGACGACGGGAACTGGCGCGTCATATTGGACTCCCTGCCCAAGATCAGTTTTCGGACGCGGGAAGCGAGCGGCGAAATCGAGATCGACAATTACCAGCAGTCTGCGTTGATCGATCCCGCCATTGCCTTTTTCCTTAACGGGTCCGCGAGCGCGACGAAGGGGCTCCTGAAAATTTCAACGCCGAAGCTCGAAGAAACCGTCGATTTCGGCGCCGTCAGCGCGAACGCCACGACCACCGTCAACGACGGCGGCTCGGTCTCTACAATTGCGAAAGAGGAGATCAACGACGTCGGGATCAAGGCGAAGGGTTTCGATGAGAAGAACGCGCCGGTCAACGTCAGCGGGCGGGTCGAGACCGCGCTGATCAACCTCGGGATCGAAGGGTTCAAATCGCGCAAGGCGTTCGATCTCTGGTCCCTTGTCGCTGCGCATCCGGATCGCGCCGATCTCGCTCAGCACGAGGAGGAGCTCAAGGACCTTCTGAAGGAAGTGGCTGCGCCGGGGCTCAAAGTCATCGAAGGGATCGAGATGCGAAAGACCGTCATCACGTCGGCGGTCGGAGCAGTGGCCCTGGGCGACGTCAAGTATGAGCTCGGCGCGGCCAGTTCGGGTCCGCAGAGCACGTTCAATGTCCGCATTGCGGCTGACGGCCTGAGCCTGCCCGCTGGGCTCGCGCCCCCCGGCATGACCGATCTGATCCCGTCAAAGGTCGATGTGGCGGCGACGCTCAGAGGAATCGACATAACGGCGGCAGCCAACGAGGCCATCGCCGTCATGAGCTTGAAGGGCGACGGGCCGCCCATCTCGGATGCGGACTCCGCGAAAGTGTCGGCAGCCCTTCTGAGCGCCGGCCCGTTGCGGATCGAAATCGCGCCTTCGCACATTGTCGCGCCGGCCATCGATGCGGATTTCAACGGGCACGTGGACTATGCGCTCGACAAAGTCTCTGGCGCTGTGACGATCCACATGCGCGGCTTCGACAAGGCGATGGCCTTGATCAGGAACCTCGGCCCCGATATCCAGGAGAAAGCGATCCCCGCCCTTGCCATGGCCAAGGGGCTGGCAAAGACCGAAAGCGACGGGAGCCTCAGCTGGCTCGTGGAGGTCGGCCAGAACCGGTCGATCAAGGTCAACGGCATCCCGCTCGGCAAAGCGCCCGAGTAGAGAGCGCGTTGCTTCGCCCGATCAAACGAGAACTACGCGCGAGTCACAGCCCAAGATAGGATTCGGCGACCGCGCGATCCTTGGCGAGCGACTGCGCGGGCCCTTCTCCGACGATGCGCCCGAGCGACAGCAGGTAGGCCCGATCGGCCATCTTGAGCGCCCGCCGCGCGTTCTGCTCAACCATCAGGATGCTCATGGCGCCCTCGTCGATGATCCGGGTCAGCGCGGCGAACAATTCGCCCGCGATCAGCGGCGCCAGCCCAAGCGATGGTTCATCAAGCAGGAGTAGCGACGGTCTGGCCATCAGGGCGCGCCCGACCGCAACCATCTGCTGCTCGCCGCCGCTCAGGACGCGGACTGGCTGATTGCGGCGCTCGGCCAAGCGGGGAAAGAGCTCGAACACGCGCGTCATGCCGGCTGGCGCCGAGTCCCGTGCGCGCCGCGAATAGGCGCCCAGCGATAGGTTCTCCGTCACCGACATCGAGCCGAACAAATGGCGGTTCTCCGTCACCGTCGCGATTCCCTCATCGACGATGCGGTGGGCCGGAAGGCCGACGAGCTCCACGCCGCGGAACCGGATCGAGCCGGCAGATGGCCGGATGAGGCCCGCAATCGCGTTGAGGAGCGTCGTCTTGCCGGCGCCGTTCGCGCCGAGGATCGCGACCGCCTCGCCGCCACGGACGCGGATCGCAACGTCGTTCAACGCGCGATGGCGGCCATAGGAATGGTTGAGGCCGTCGATCTCAAGCATCGTCGTCGCCCAAATAGGCGCGTATCACTTCGGCGTTCCGCAACACCTCGCCGGGCGGACCTTCGGCGATTTTGGCGCCGGCGTTCATCACCATGACGCGGTCGCAGAGCGCGCGCACCGCCGTCATGACGTGCTCGACCAGAATCACGGCCATTCCCCGGGCGGCGAGGCTCCAGACCACCGACATGCCGCCCTCCAACTCGCCCGGGCCGAGACCCGACAGCCATTCGTCGAGCAGCAATACGCTCGGTCGGGTCGCCAGCGCGCGCGCCAGTTCGACGCGCTTCTGTTCGATATAGGTCAGTTGATCGAGCCGCCGATCCGCCTTGAGCAGCAGATTGAGCTCGCCGAGCAGGCCGGCTGCTACGTAGCCCCCCTCCTTGAACGGAATTCTTTCGCCGGCGCCGTAGAGCACGCCCGCCAAAACGGTCTCGATCGCCGAAAGGTTGGCCGGCATGCGCACGAGCTGGAAGGTTCGGTTGATGCGCTTGCGCACGCGCAGATGATTGGGCAGGCGCGTCACGTCCTCGCCGTCCATACGGATGGCGCCGGCGTCGGGTCGTAAAGTGCCGGCGATGAGGTTCAGAAGCGTGGTCTTGCCCGAGCCGTTGGGACCAATCAATCCCAGCACCTCGCCCGGGGACACCGACAGCGAGACGCCGTTGACAGCAATGAGGCCGCCGAACGCCTTGCTCAAACCCTCGGCCTCCAAGAGCGCAGCCACGTCAGCGCTTTCCCTTCGTCTGCGGCGCGATCTTGAGCCAAATGTCTTCGATCGCGCCGGCAATGCCGCGCCGGAGGATGATCGGCCGGGATAGCCACGCCCAGGCGTCGACGAGAGGCCCGGTCAGCCCCCGCTGCAGTTCGAGCGGACGGCCGAGCGCCGTCCAGCCGTCCTCGAGCAGACCGGTCACGCCGCGCGGCAGGAAATAGACGATCACCATGAAGACGATCCCGAGCAGGATGCTGAACCAGAATGGAAATTCGGTTTGCAGAAGCTCCGAGAGGACAATCAGGGGAATGACGCCGAGAGCCGGCCCCCACAGCCGCTGCAAGCCGCCGAGGAACGCCATGATGACGACCTGGAACGAGACCAGGGGATTGAAGGCGAAGTTCGGATTGATGAAACCGTAACGCGGCGCCATCAGGGCGCCGGTTATGGTCATGAACATTGCCGACACGACAAAGATCGTCACTTTCGCAAACGGCACGTTGACGCCGACCTGGCGCGCCACTGTTTCATCCTCGCCGATCACCAACAGCGCCAGCCCGAGACGGGTCCGCCGCAGCCGCCAGCCGACGAAGAACACGATTACCGCGAGGCCGAGCAGATGCTCGTAGATCTGGGTGGCGTCGAACGGCACGAAGACGTAGCGGCCCATGGTGTGGGTCTGGTTGATTTCCCACCACACCATGAGCTGACGGATCATCTCGGAGAGGCCGAAGCCAAAGATGACAAAGAACATTCCCGCGATGCGCAGCGTCAGGACGCCGACGACGCACGCGAGCAAGGCTCCGACGCCGAGCGCGACCGCGAAGGTCGCATAGAGCGGCATCACTTTGATCAGCACTGCGACGGTATACATGCCGACGCCGAAGAACGCGGAGGTGGCGAGTGAGACCAGCCGGGTCGGGCCGGAAAACAGGGCCCAGGCCACGGTCAGCACGAGATAGCTCATCACGCTGACCATGAACGACAAGCCGTAGTCCGACGTGAGCCACGGCAGGGCTGCGAGCAGGACGACGAGCGCGGCGAGCGACCCTATCGCGACCTTGGTGCGGGTTGGAAAGGGGTCTTCCGCCGCCGCCATCTCAGGCCGTTCCAAACAGGCCGCGCGGCCTGACGACGAGCACGATCAGGAACAGCGCATAGGCGACCGCGAGCGTCAGTCCGGAATCCACATAGTAGGAGCATAGCGCCTCGGCGACCCCGAGCATGAGGCCGGCGGCCAGACTGCCGAGCATGTTGCCTATGCCTCCCATGATCACCACCACCAGCGCCTTCATCGTGAACTCGATGCCGATGGCGGGATTGAAAGAGAGGAAAGTGCTCACCAGAGTTCCGGCCGCCGCGGCGAGCGCGCCGCCGCATGCGAACGCCAGCGCCGAGAGGCGGCGGACGTCGACGCCAACCAGCTCGGCGCCGACCGGATCGATCGCCAACGCCCTGAGCGCGACGCCGAACCGGGTGAACTTGAGGACAGTCCAGACCGCGGCCGCGATGACGCCCGCCGTCGCGAAAGCCAGGACGCGGTTGGCCGCAAAAGTGAAGCCCAGGAAATGCAGCGGCTCGCCGAGATAGTCATAGTAGCGGTCGTTGGCCGTAAACGCGATCGTGGCGGCGCCGCGGAGCACGAACAATAGTCCGAACGTTGCGAGAATGGTCTCGCCTTCGAGTTGATCGCGGGTGCGGGCGCGGCGCGCCAGCGGAGTCATGAGGACGCGGTAGATCACCCAGTTCGCCCCGAACGCCGCCGGGACCGACAGCGCCATGCCCAGAATCGGGCTGACGGCGAAGAGGGTGAACATCCAGAACGCCGCAAAGGCGGCGGTCATCAGGAACTCGCCGTAGGCGAGATTGACGATGCGCGCCACTCCGTATTGCAGATTGAATCCCATCGCGACG
Organism: uncultured Alphaproteobacteria bacterium; assembly: GCA_963721905.1. Classification (GTDB taxonomy): domain Bacteria; phylum Pseudomonadota; class Alphaproteobacteria; order Rhizobiales; family Beijerinckiaceae; genus Roseiarcus. Next base: position 41,705 of record CAVRMF010000010.1, on the reverse strand, counting down.
AGCGCATAGAGCCCGCCCAGGATGACGCCGCCGAATATGACTTCGATCACCTGCATATCAGGCGGCGCTGCGGGTCACAGCGGTTGGGCCGTACCCGCCCTCAGGGATCACCACGCCGGCTTGGGGATGACGGGCTGGGCGCCGGTCATGTCGCTCGGCGAGACGCCAACAAACTGGCCGTTCTGCCATTGACCGACGCCCCATTGCTTCTCGCGGATGTGGGTCTTGAGATCGATTGGGCCGGAAATTGTATCCCATGGTCCGTCATTGGCGATGGCGTCCAACACCTTCGCGCGGTCGAGCGTGCCGGCCTTCTCGATCGCCTGTTCGAGAATTTGCAGGCTCGCGTAGGTGACCGGGCTCGCCCATCCGTCCGGCGCATGGCCGGTCAGGGCGACCTGGCGCTTATAGTAATCCTGCGCGCCCGGCAGATTCGGGTCCCAGCCGCCGATGCCGAAAACGCCATCGGCCTTGCCCTTGAAGGCGCCTCCGAACTCGGCGAACGCGGTGCCGACGGCGGTGTAGTAGACCTTGGGATTGTACCCTTGCGTGATCGAAGTTCCCGCCAGCATGAACGTGTCCGGCGGATAGCTTCCGGCGATGAAAGTGTCGGCGCCGGACGATTTGGCCTCCTTGATCTCGTTGGTGAGATCGGCGGCGCCGAGCGGGTAGCTCTTCTGCAGGACGATGTCGTAGCCTGCGCCTTTCAGGCCGGCGCCGAACCCGGCTGCGAATTCCGCGCCGAACTGATCGCCGACGCTGAGCAGAACGACCTTGTTGTTGATCTTGCCGGCGCCCTTGAGGGTGTCGAGAACGCCGATCAGGGCGGCGCCGAAATGCATCGGCTGATTGAGGAAGAAGAACAGGGTCGGGAATTGCTTGACGAGCTGCTCTTCGTCGTTGGCGTTGGCGGTCACGGCGAGCTGCGGATAGCCATACTTGGCGAAGATCGGGGCAACCGCCAGATTGAAGCCCGTGCTCCACGGGGGCAGCACGAAATCGACCTTGTCCTGGGTCATCAGTTTTTCTTCGAGGCGCAGCAGCGTTTCGGCGTTGCTGGTGTCGTCATACTTGGCGACCACCTCGACCGGAATCCGCTTGCCGAATTCCTTGACCATGATGCCGCCCTTGTCGTTCACGTCCTTCACCCAGAGATCGTAGCCCGGCAAGGTCGTGGTGGCGGCGCCCTGGGCGTTCACGCCCGAGAGCGAAATCGCGTAGCCGACGCGGATGCTCTTCGGCGCGTCGGCGGCAATGGCCGAGGATGCCGCGGCCATCGCGAGCGCGACAAGCGAGATCCGTCCCAGCAAGCTATCCATAATGTCCCTCCCTCGCGATGCCCCCGGCGCCATCGCATGTTGCTATCTTTTCTCACCGCTCCGGCCGAAGGCCCGGAGCATGCGCCGTGACAGTGTTCGACGGCACTTTCGCGTCGTCTTCCGGAATTGGCAAGGCCGCCGAGGCGATCGGCCGGCGTCGCCCGGCCGATCGATCAGAACGGATAGCCGCCCGGCTTATCCTTGATCGTCATCCACTGCCACTGCGTGAACTCCTCCCAGTTGGCGGGACCGCCGATTCGCGTGCCGTTGCCCGAGGCGCCGACGCCGCCGAACGGAACGTGCGGCTCGTCCGCGACGGTCTGGTCGTTGATGTGCAGGAGCCCCGTGTTGAGGCGGTTGCCGACGGCGATGGCGCGTCCGACGTCGGCCGAGAACACACCCGCAGACAGGCCGTATTCGCTCTGGTTGGCGAGCGCGACCGCCTCGTCCTCGGTCGAGAAGGACGTTATCGCCGCTACCGGCCCGAACACCTCCTCCTCAAACGCCCGCATTCCCGGCTTGACGCCGGTCAGCACGGTCGGCCGATAGAAGGGCCCGTCGAACGTGCCGCCGGCCGCGAGCGTCGCGCCGGCCGCGACCGTGTCCTTGACGATGGCGTGAATCCGCTCGACCTGCGCCCGGTTGATGACCGGTCCGAGCGCCACCTGACTCATCGGATCGCCGACCGGCAGATGCTGCGCCTTGTCGACCAGCTTCTTGGTCAGCGGCGCGACGATCTTGTCCCTAGCCAGCACGCGGCCGGTGGTCATGCAGATCTGGCCCTGGTGGAACCAGGCGCCGAAGGCGATCGCCGACGCCGCGGCGTCGAGATCGGCGTCCTCGAAGACGATCACGGCGTTCTTGCCGCCGAGCTCGAGCTGCACCTTTTTCAAGTGCTTGCCGGCGAGCTCGCCGATCCGGCGCCCGACCTTGCTTGAACCGGTGAAGGCGACCATCGCGATGTCGGGATCGGTGCAGATCGCTTCGCCCGCCTCGACCCCGCCCGGCAAGACGTGCAAGACGCCCTTCGGAAGCCCGGCCTCTTCGAAGATGCGGGCGATGATGAAGCCTCCGGTAAGAGCCGTGCGCGGGTCAGGCTTGAGGACGACGGCGTTGCCGGTCGCGAGCGCAGGCGCGACTGCGCGGCTCGAAAGAATCAGCGGAAAGTTGAACGGCGAGATCACGCCGACGACGCCGCGGGGCAACCGCCGCGCCAGGCTGATGCGGCCCGGATCGGACGGCAGCACCAGGCCTTGCGGCTCCGTGCACATCGCGGCCGAACGATAAAGAATCTCCGTTACCATGTGGATTTCGAACCCAGCCTTGGCCGGAATGCCGCCGGTCTCCCGGGCGATCCACGGAATCAGCTCTTCCTGGTGGTCTTCGAGCGCACGGGCGGCGCCCCGCAGCACGGCGGCGCGTTTCTCGTAAGGCGTCGCGGCCCAGGCCGGCTGTGCGGCGCGCGCCTCGGCGGCAGCCCGCCGCACGTCTTCGGCGACGGCGTTGCCGACGCGCGTCAACGTCGCGCCGGTCGCCGGCTCGAGGACGTCGAGCGATCCGCCGGCGGCGCTCTGCCAGTCCGAGCCGAACACGCGGCCGCGCCAGACGGACTCGATCATGAATTTCGGTTGCGGAGCGTTCACGCTCATCCTCCCTGATGGTCGCCTCTTAAAGACGGCGCCAGCGGCGCACTATGTCGCAATCATTCTTGGGTCGCAATAAGCGCGGGACGGGTCCGCAGGGCAATCGCTTCAGGTTAGCGAGAGGTTAAGAATAGGTCTCCGGCCATACTCTTACGGCCGCGCAAGCCAATCGGGCCTTGGTCCGAACCGCCGAATTCGCCAACACGAATGCTTTTCGCGGCAATAAACTCCACCTCGAGGCGCCAATTTCAACGTTTGCTAACGCGAATTTACCTGAAGCGATTCCCCTGGACGGGTCCGGCAGCTGCCCCATTGCCTGCATCGGGCGCTCGATTGGATCCGCTAGCTCCTGTCCCGGAACTTCGCTAAGAGGCGTCGAACACCCGTTCTTGCCTCTCTTGAAGTCTCGCCTTGCTGTCCGTACTTCGCTCAGCCGTCGCGCTCGCCGCCTTCGTGAGTTCTGACGCTCTCCGCCGCAGCGGACTGCGCCTTCCGGGCGGGACCTGCGGCGACTCCGGCGTCGGTCAGCGCATACCGTCCGGTGCTGAAATCCTGCGAGACCGCGGATGGCCGGAGGGCGATGTCGATCCGCGAGATGACGATCGGCGGCGAGAGCGTCGCGCTGATGGCCGACCCGGAAGCGCTGACGACGCGGCTCGAGCGCCTGGCCTGCTGGACATGCCGCGACGCCGGCGAAGACGAACTCGCCCCGACCCGAATGGGCCGGGCGATCGCGGCTTCGGCCGAGGCGCCGGGCGTTACGCATCGCGGCTTTCTCGAAAACGCGGGCCTGACCCGGGGCGCGAAGCCGGGCGCGTTCGTCACCGGCGACCTATGCCCGAGCCCAAAACCGCTCGACCGCGGCTTCTTCACCCGCCTCGCCGCGACGGGGCCGCATACGCCGGTCGCACTCGCGGTCTCGGGCCTCTGGCTCGCCTATCACCCGAAGGATTTCCGCTGGCTCGCCGACCAGCGCGACGCCGGCGCGCTCGACATCGTCTGGGTGGACCACACTTATACCCACCCCTATCGGCGGAAGCTCCCCGACGCGTCGAATTACCTTCTGACCAGGGGCGTCAACCCGGAGGACGAGATTCTCAGAACCGAAAAGCTGATCATCGCTGACGGCGAGACGCCGTCGCTGTTCTTCCGCTTCCCCGGCCTCGTGTCGAGCGATCCGCTGATGCAGGCGGTGCGCCGGTTTCATCTGGTGACGCTCGGCGCCGACGCGTGGCTCGCGATCGGGCAGAAGCCGGGACCCGGCTCTATCGTGCTTGTCCATCCCAACGGCAACGAGCCCTTTGGCCTCAAACTGTTCTCGGCCGACGTGGCGCGAGGCGCGATCCCGAAACCGCTTGAGCCGCTGACCGCGGCGCCGGAATAGACCGGGTTCCGGAGTTCTTCTCTCCCGTAAGCTTCGCGGACCGGGGCATGAAAAAATATCAGAAAGCTCAGGTCAATGGCCCTTGGCAACGTCGTCCGCGTAAGCGGGTGCATGTGCGATCGTCACGCTGGCGGCGGTCCCGCAAGCCATCGTAAGTGCAACAAGAAGAACTAACAGGCCTCGCATCGCCGTCTCCCTACCTGCCACAACGCCGGCAGCGGCAAATTGTTTCGCACGACCACGACCGGCGCGCTGTGAGCCACGTCACGCCGCGCGCACAGCAATGTCGTGGGCATAGCCGGACGCGGTGATTAGGATCGCGCTCTCGTGCGATAACGGTTGAGCGTTCCGCCCCGTCTCAGAAAAGGCTGGTTCTGAAAAGTCGACATTTCTTGCCAAAAGCCAGGGGCCGTGGTATAGTTTTTTGGAAAGACTGCAGGCCGCCGGACGGTCGCGGGCGGACGGGGTCTCGAATCCGCCGGAGCCCGCGAAAGTATCGAAGCTGCTAGGCCATCACGCGAGCGCGATGGAAAAGGCGCGACAAGCCTTTGAAATCGCTAAAAACGGCGATGGAGATTGGCGCCTGGAAGAGCTTCGAGTTGGGAAGGTTCGAGACTTGGAGGTGGCCAAGGCTCGCTCGAGACAGGCAGAGCTTGCCTACTAGGTGTGTGGTCCCGGAATGAGATGGCGCGGGTTGATTTTGAAGGCGGCGGGGTCGTTCGTCCATGCATTGCAGATGGCCTGATAGGGCGTTCGCCATTTTAGCGCCTTTAGGTGCTTGGCGAAGTTATACCAAAGGCCTCACGGTCTAACTCATTGGGGGGGATTCCCTTGGCGCGTAATTTCTGACTCTTTGAGGTCGGAGGATTCGCGCCATGCCAGCAGCGGTGAAATTGCGAGACGACTATTCGGCTGAGGAGCTTCGGGCGCTGGCCCGGCGCTCGAAGGACGTCAATCAGAGCCGGCGGCTCCTGTCGCTTGCGGCGGTTCGCGACGGAATGGATCGCGGCGAGGCGGCCAAGATCGGGGGCATGGATCGCCAGACCTTGCGGGACTGGGTGCACCGGTTCAACGCCACTGGTCCGGATGGGCTCTTCGACAACTGGACGGACGGTCCGACGCCGCGCCTGTCGCCGGAACAACTGGATGAGTTGGCGAAGATCGTCGAGAGGGGGCCGGACCGGAAAGTCGACGGCGTCGTGCGCTGGCGGCGGATTGATCTTAAGTGCGTCATCGCCCAGCGCTTCGGCGTCGACTATCACCAGCGCTATGTCGGCAAGCTTCTCAAGAAGCTCGGCTTTTCCCACATGAGCGCCCGGCCTCGCCATCCGGCTCAAGACGAGCGGATTGTCGAAGCATATAAAAAAACTTCCCGCGCGCGCTGAGCGCTCATCTCGACGGCCTGCCGGCGACAACGCCGATCGAGATCTGGTTTCAGGACGAAGCCCGCATCGGCCAGAAGAACGGGCTGGTGCGCCAGTGGGCCAGGCGAGGAACGCGGCCTCGCCAACCTGCCGATCAGCGCTATGAGAGCGCCTATCTCTTCGGCGCCATTTGTCCCGCCCGAGGTGTCGGGGCCGCGCTCGCGCTGCCCTTCGCCGACACCGAGGCGATGCAGCTTCACCTCGAGGAAATCTCCCGCCACGTCGCCGAGGGCGCCCACGCCGTCCTCTTGCTCGACCGCGCCGGATGGCACACCACCGCGAAGCTCGACGTGCCGAGCAACATCACACCGATCTTCCTGCCGTCCCGTGCGCCGGAGCTGAACCCGGTCGAAAACATCTGGCAGTTTCTGCGCGGCAACTGGCTCTCAAACCTCGTCTTCGAAACCTACGACGACATCATCGACGCCGCCTGCGACGCCTGGCGCAAACTCGTCGCCCAGCCAGAAACCATCACCTCAATCGGAATGCGCGAATGGGCCCACATCGGTCAGACCTCATGACTCTTGGTATTATAGGCTGTGACGAAGGCCAGTACGTGCGCCTTGAGGCTTTCGAGGTTTTCGTAGTGGAAGACTTTGACCGTGGCGTCTTTGATGGTTCGGTTCATTCGCTCTGCCTGGCCGTTGGTCCAGGGATGATAGGGCTTGGTCAATCGGTGCTCGATCCCATGTTCGATGCAGACGCGATCGAAGATGTGCGGGCCGAGGAAACGCCGGCTGGGGCCTTCGCGATTCTTGGGCAGATCGGCGAAGGCCATACCGTTATCGGTTAGCACGGTGTGGATTTTGTAGGGGAAGGCGGCCACGACATTTCTCAGAAAAGCTGCTCCCTCCTTCTTTCCGGCGCTGTCGTGGAACTCGACGTAGGTGAATTTCGAGATCCGGTCGATCGCCAGGAACATGACCAGCTTGCCGTCGGTGTGTCGCAGTTCGCAGCTGTCAATGTGGACATAGCCGATCTGGTAGCTCTTGAACCGGTTGCGCTTGTCGCTGGCTTCTTCCTTCGGCAGCCTGGAGATCCCATGCCGCTGGAGGCAACGGTGCAGGGCGCTCCGGCTGAGATTGGGAATGGCATCCCTCAGGCAGCCCAGCACGTCGTCCAGCGGCAACAGCGTCTTCTGGCGGAATGCCACCACGATGGCCTCCTCGGCTGGCGTCAGCACCGTGCTCTTCGGAGCCTTCGGCCCCATCGGCGCATCGGCCGTCGTGGTCCGCTGGCGCCACTTCCGCACAGTCTTGGGGTTCAGGTCGTAGCGCGCTGCAAGGGAGCGGGCGCCCTCTTTCGACGCTTGGAGCTCGGCTCGAATACGCGGCGTCGTGCGGGCGCTGCCATGCAGAACGCTTGCCATAGGACATCCTCCTCCTGACAACTCAGGAACGATGATGCACCATTACATTCCGGGACTGCACACCTAGTTACAGAATGTCAGAAAACGACGCCTAACCTTCTGAAAAGGCTTGATCGCTCGCAGATTTGACCGCCCGCCCGCTTACCCCCGGCCCACGAAGGGCATCTTGGTCGCCATGATCGTCATGGTAAGGATGTTGGTCGAGAGCGGCAGGCTCGCCATGTGGACGATCGCCGCGCCGACCTCCTCCGGATCCATCGTCGGCTCGACCGCGATCCGCCCGTCAGCCTGCGGCACGCCCTGCGTCATCTTGAAGGCCATCTCGGTCAGCGCGTTGCCGATGTCGATCTGTCCGCAGGCGATGTCGTGGGCGCGCCCGTCGAGGGCGATCGATTTGGTCAAGCCGGTGATCGCGTGCTTCGTCGCGGTATAGGGCGCGGAAAACGGCCGCGGGACATGGGCGGAGATCGAGCCGTTGTTGATGATGCGCCCGCCGCGCGGGCTCTGCCGCCTCATCAGGCCGAAGGCGGCTTGCGCGCAAAGAAATGCGCCATTGAGATTGACGTCGACCACCGCCTTCCACTGCGCAAAGGTCAGTTCGTCGAGCGGGACCGCGGGCGCGCCGGCGCCGGCGTTGTTGAACAGGAGATCGAGCCGGCCGAAGTCGCGCTCGATCGTGGCGAACAAAGCCTTAATGGCCTCCGGATCGCCGACGTCGCAAGGCGCGGCGATCGCGCGCCGCCCGAGGCGCATGATCTCGCCCGCTGCCTCGTCCAGCTTGTCGCGCCGCCGCGCCACAACCGCCACATGCCACCCGGCGCGCGCGAGCGCGAGCGCCGTCGCCTTCCCGATCCCGGCGCCGCCGCCGGTGACCAGCGCAAACCGCTCGCCGTCCATGGGTTCCTCCCGTCAGAACACCCGTTCGCTTCGCAGATCCGGCGCCATCCGCCAGAGCGCCGCGCCGAGCACGATCGCGCCGCCGAGGACGGTCGCTGCGCCCGGATTCTCGCCGAAGGCAAGAAACACCCAGATCGGCCCCAGCACAACGTCGAGCAGGCTGATGAGGCCCGCCTCCGCTGAGGGGATGAACTTAGCGCCTTCCATGAAGAGGACGAAGGCAAGCCCGATGGTCGTGAGGCCGAAGACGAAAAGAACGCCCATGTCATACAGGCCGATGGGCGGATGCGACGAATTCAAGAGGCCGAAGAGGCCGGAGCCCAGCGCGCCGATGGCGTTGACGGCGATGATCGACGCCCCCGGCTGCCGGCGCTGCAGCACAATCATGCCGGCGAAGCAAAGCGTCATCAGCGCGGAGAGCGACTGGCCGAGCAGCCGCCCCGAGCCGAGGCCGCTTGCAACCATGATTGCGATGCCGGCGAGCGCAACGCCCGAGGCCATGAGCGTGCGCGGCGAGACCGGCTCGCGGTTGACGAACCAGCCGAGCGCGGCGGCGGCGAAGGGGAGCGTCGCATAGATGATCAGGACGTCGGCGATCGTCGTCGTCATCACCGAAGCGGTGTAAGCGGAGATGGCGATCATCGCGAGCAGCGCAAGGACGGGCGAAAGTCGCCGCCCGAAGCCGAAGGATTCGTCCATCCGACCCCTCCGCCATTCAACCAGCCCGACGATCGAGATGGAGGCCGCACCCATGAGCGCCCGCCAGCCCATCACCGTCCAGAGATCGAGATGGCCGACAAGGCGGGCGAACAGGCCCGCCAGGCTCCACATGACGGTCGCCGTCAGAACCAAGAGCACGCCGCGCCGGCGCGCGGACTTTTCGCCCGGCACGGAATGGGCTCCTCATCGCTTTCGGAATTGACTGCGGATGATAAGGGGTCCCGCGCGTCATGCCAAACGCTGGTGGTGGTGTCTCACTTTGTATTTCGGCCAGGGGCGGGGATTTCAGCCGCGCGGAACCGACGCAGCGGACGCCGGCAATGCGCCGCTCAGCCGACCTACCCCGCCGTCAAAGCTCTTACGGACTCATTCTGTCATGATCACCGGGTGAGGAGTTTTGCGACCACGCGCGAGCTATGACCGCAGCCCTTTGCCCATGGAGAACCGCAAACCGTGGGGCCACAAAAAAGTGCTAATGGATGAATACGTTCATCGCGGATTTAGTCGAAGGAAAGGTCGGGGAGGAACTCTGCTATGCCGCAAGCGAAGCGTGCTTCGAAGGGGAAGCGTCCAAGTAAGGCTGTATCCGTGCTAGGAATTGCGGGGTTGTCTTTGGCAGCGTCGACCGGCGGATCGCCAGCGGATATGCCGTCGGCGCCTTTGGCAGCGCCGACTACCGGATCGGCAGCCGATATACTCTGGCAGAATACGGCGTTTCAGCTCCCCAGTCTCGATGAGGAGGAAATCTCCGACGTCAGCCTCGCGACGTTCCATCTCTTCGACAAAGAAAACCTCGGAAACTCCCCGCCAGGCATACAACTTGCGGCTATGCGGACAGGCTGCGGCTGCGGACACGGCTGTGGAGGCGCTCGAGGCTGCGGCGGCGTTCGAGGCTGCGGCGGCGGCTGCAGAGGCTGCCGCGTTGGCGGCTGCAGAGGCTGCCGCGTTGGAGCCTGCGGAGGAGGCTGCGGAGGGGGCTGCGGCTGGGGAGGCTGCGGCGGCTGCGGCGTAGGCTGGGGCTGGGGCGGGGGCTGCTGCTTGTCGTGGGGAGGTTGCGGCCTCTGCTAGACTGGAGCGCCCTGCGATTACGTTGACAGACGCAAGGCGTCATGCCCGGGTTTGACCAAGTTCGACCCGGCCGGGGATCTTGTTTGCAGCGCTTCCCAGGTGATGCGCGCGTCAGGCGTGCGCATGGCGATTAAGTGGGTCGCGAAGCTCGTCGAGAAACGCTAGATTCAGAAACGCTGGCGGTGAGCTATAGATGACGGAGCCTGACAGCCGGGGAATACGCCTTGCGCTGGCGTCCCGAGCAGCGGGGAAAGTGCGCGTACCGACCTCATGACAGGCGATCACGGAAACAAGTTTACGCAGCATAACGGCAAAGACGTTCCGCAGTTCGCGCCGAATTTCAGCGTCTATGTGCTACCACCCGATGTCGTGTGCCTCTATTCCGAGGACCGGAAGTTTTTGCTTCACGGCGAGCTCTATTGTGCACTCGCCTCCGCGATAGGAAAGGGTGGAAGGAGCTTTCGGGAGCTCATTCGTGATCTGGAGCAGGATTTTCCGCCCGACAAAATCCATGAAGCCCTAAAGCGGCTGGTCGACCGCCGCTATGTCCTTCCGGCCTCTCGCTCTTCGAAAGGCGCAGTAGCCGCCTATTGGGCGAGCCTTGGCCTGTCGCCGGAGACCGCGGAGCAAAATCTCCAGAAATGTCGTGTGCGAATTCAATCAATCGACGTGCAAGGGGAAACGGAACTCGCGGCCGCCCTGGGCGGGCTGGGCGTTCGCGTCGTCCAGCGGTCCCCCGACCTGACGGTCACGTTGGTGAGCGATTATCTCGAAGCGCGATTGGCCGAATTGAACCGGCAGCATTTGTCGGATGGCGCCCCGTGGGCGCTCGTCCAACCCTCCGGCATTTTTCCCCTGGTGGGGCCGGTGTTCAGGCCGGGGCAGAGCGCCTGCTGGATGTGCCTCGCCGAGCGGATGAAAAGGAACCGGGAGGTCAAGGCGCACCTCGACCGCAGTGAGGCCCGCTGCGTCGCCGTTTCGCCTCTGGCTCATGAGACCATCGGGCAGAGCGCCATCCAACTTGCGGCCGTCGAGGTCGCGAAAGCGATCGCCACCGATTTTCGCACGCAATTGTGCGATCACATCATCAGCCTCGACCTGTTAGGCTCGACCATTGTGAAGCATCATGTGGCGGCCCGCCCGCAATGTCCGAGTTGCGGCCGCAAGAAACTGCGCGATCCCCGTCGTGCGCCTGCGCCGGTCGAGCTTGGCGCAGGCGGCAAGGTCGTTATGACGAGCGGTGGGTACCGCAGCGTTTCGTCGTCGGCCACGGTTGCACGTTTCCGTAGGCACGTGAGCCCGCTGACCGGCGTCGTCTCGCGTCTCGAGCGGATCCAAGCCGATTTGCCGTTGAACACCAACTACTATGCCACGCACAATTTTTCAGGGCCGGCGGAGACGGTCCGTGAGCTCAGGGCGGGGCTGGGGGGCGGCAGCTTCGGCAAGGGCAGCACCGCCGAACAGGGCGAAGCGAGCGCGCTCATGGAGGCGATCGAGCGCTATTCCGGGATTTTTCAGGGCGACGAGATCCGAGCAAAGCGGCGGTTTACCGATTTCCCGGCAGGCGAGGCCATTCCTCCAAACGAAGTCCTGCAGTTCAGCGACGCGCAATTGCGGCAAGGCCAATCGCGGACGCCCGGCCCGGACGAGCAGGCGGCGATCCCGGCGCTCTTCGACCGATCGGCAAAGATCGAATGGTCGCCGGTCTGGTCTCTGCGCGACGCGCGCTTCAAATATCTTCCGGCCAGCCTGTTGTATTTTTTTTACAGGGACGCTCCCGCCTTCGCGGCGGATTCAAATGGCTGCGCGGCCGGCAACACGCTCGAGGAGGCGATCGTCCAGGGATTCCTCGAGCTAGTTGAAAGGGATGCATACGCGATCTGGTGGTACAATCGACTGCGGCGGCCGGAATTGGACCTAGGCAAGTTCGACGATTCCTATATTCGCGATCTGCAAAAGCAGCTGGCCCAAACCGGCCGCCGGCTTTGGGTGCTCGACGTGACTAGCGATCTCGGGATCCCGACGTTTGTGGCGGTCACCCACTGGATGCAAAACGGGCGGGAAAATATCGAATTCGGCTCCGGCGCGCATTTCGATGCGAGGATCGCCTTGTTGCGGGCGCTGACGGAGCTGAATCAATTTCTATCGCTGGGTCTCATGGGCGGCGGGACGGGAGAGAAATCGAGCCTTGACGGCGCCGCTCCGTTGCGCCTTGAGGACCATCCCTATTTGACGCCGAGCGGAAATCCGATGGTCCAGTCGGAGTTCGGCTCGAAGTTCGGCCATCTCGATACGCGCGAGCAGGTCACGGCCTGCGTCTCGCTTGCGAAGCAAGCGGGCCTCGATTTCCTCGTCCTCGATCAGACGCGTCCCGACATCGACGCGCCGGTCGTCAGAGTGATCGTTCCGGGATTGCGGCATTTCTATCGCCGCTTCGCGCCGGGCCGGCTTTACGATGTTCCGGTGAAGCTCGGATTGCGTGACCGGCCGCTGAAGGAAAACGAGCTCAATCCGATTCATCCCCATACCTGAGGTGATCCCGGCTTGCGCGCTCCCGGACCAAAGAGAGTGCGACCGGCCGCGCCGGCAAAGGTTTCCGCCCGGCTCCCCGGTCACGTCAGGCTCGAAGCGCGCGCGAATGGAGAAATCGTCGCCCGCTTCGATGGCTATTCGGTCGGCTTGGGAACGTTCAGCGCGGGCGCGGCGGATCGTGCGCAGGACCTGCGCAGAGGTCTGCCGCTCAGCTCGTTTGCGTCTCACAGTCGGAACGTCGACAAAGAGATTGGCCTATTGGTCCAGCGATTGGCTCGGCGCGGTCTATTGGAGTACCGCCTCGGGCGCTCGCGCAACGGCGAGGACCTGGTCGTCATCGAACCGCAGGTTCCCGATTATTGGCCGCAAGCGCCTGAGCTCGGCAATGCCGACGCTCTCGTCCTGTCGCGGTTCGCGTACATGCGACGGCGCGGCGCCGAGATGGTCCTGGAATCGCCGCGCGCGGGCGCGTTGTTCAAAATTTGCGATCCGAAAGTTGCGGCCGCCATCGCCACACTTTCTACCCCGCAGCAAATCAGACAACTGCGTCGGCAGGACGGTTTCCCAGGGGCCGAGCTTCTCGCTCTGCTCCTCGATTGCCAAATCCTTTTCAAGGTCGGTGCTGGCGAAAGTGGGCTTCGACTGGCCGAGGGTGACCACAGCCTCGCTCTTTGGGACTTTCATGATCTTCTCTTCCACGCGCGCAGCACGGAAGGCCGGCACGCCAATCCGCTCGGCGGAACCTATCCGTATGTCGGCGTCATTTCTCCGCCGCCAGCCGTGCGGCCGGGCTGGCCTGGAAAGACAATCGATCTGCGCAAGGTCTCGGCAGCGCATCCGGAGGCAATCTCGCCAGTCGCAAAGCTCCTGCGCGAACGCCATTCGACGCGCAGCTTCGATGACCAGCGACCGATCACGCTCGCCGAGCTTTCGCAGTTTCTTGACGGGACCGCGCGCGTGCTCACGAGATCGAACACGAAGCTCGACCTCGATGATGGCGGTCACACCGTCAGGCCGTATCCGTCCGCCGGCGCTGCTTACGAGCTCGAGCTCTATCTGGCCGTCAACTCATGCGAAGGGCTTGCACGCGGCTTCTATCATTACGACGCCGACACTCACGTGCTGGCGCCGATCGGCGTCCCCGGAAATGAGCTCGAAGCCCAGTTGGCGGGAGCGGAATACGCAATGGGTGCCCCAGCTGCACCCCAGATCTTGATCACGATCGCTGCACGCTTTGGCCGGATTTCATGGAAGTATAGCTCGATCGCCTATGCGCTCATTCTGAAGGACGTCGGAGTGTTGATGCAAACCCTTTACCTGGTGGCGACCGACATGGGGCTCGGCGGATGTGCGGTTGGGATCGTGAATATCGATCTATTCGCGAAGATGACGGGAGTCGAATTCCACGTCGAGGGACCAGTCGGTCAGTTTGCGATCGGTCGCGGCGCGAAATCGGAAGCTTCCGACTGACAATCGCATGGCCCTTGGTGTGGCTCACACGACGGCTGTGCAAATGGCGGTGGCGCGGCCAAAGTCGGCGGGGCGATGGCGATTGATCTGCGGTTTCCGACTTTATCAAGACCGTCCCGGCGCATCGGCGGGGTCGCGCGGCGCCACGCGCTCGAAATAAATATATCCAATAGCTTTGCGGCTGCGCCTGTCCAAGAGCGCGAATATTGCGCCCTGAGGGTCCGTGCAATGGACAATCAAGGCGCCGCCCGGCACTGCAGTCGGGCCATAAAGGATTTGGCCGCCGCCGGCTTCCACGCGCTTCGCCGCCGCCTCGATGTCGTCGATGTTGAAATAGTAGAGCCAGAAAGGAAGCGGCAATGTCTCAGGCTTGGTGAACATGCCGCCGATTGGCTCCCCTCCGGCGGAGAACCCCTGATAAGTGCCCATCACGCCAACATGGCTGTCAGCTTTTTGCCAGCCAAAGAGCTCGCCGTAGAAAGCGAACGCCTTCTCCCAGTCAGCGGCGAGCAACTCATGCCAGCCCACGCGTCCCGTTGCGCCCAGCCCAGCGGGCTGCGCTTTGCCGGAACTCCGCCCCTTGACCAACGCAAGAGTCGCCATTTGCGGGTCGGCGACAACCGAAAAGCGGCTGATGTTGGCAACGTCCGTCGGCGGGACGTACACCGCTCCGCCAAGCTGCTTGATCCGGTCGACCGCGGCGTCCACGTCGTCGACTCCGACATATCCGATCCAGCGCGGCGTGGCGCCCGCTCTCCTCCCGTCCTCCGGCACGTTCACCAGCCCGGTGACGGGGGAATCTCCAACGGTAAACAGGCTATAGGCCGAACCGGGCATCGAGGCATCCCGCGTGCCCCAGCCGACAACACTGGCGTAGAATGCCTTGGCGATTTCTGTGTCTGTCGTCATCAGCTCGTACCAGACGAAACGGCCGTGAGAATTGATCAAGTCCGTTTCTCCTTTCGAGCCTGCAAAGAAGTTGCTGCGACCGCATTTGAGGCGACCTGGGTTAAGGCGCAATGCTGAAGAGCGGTCATCGGCGACTGGGCCAGATCGACCCGAGCCGTCACATTCGATCCACCTGCAACGACCTTGGTTTATTTAGGCGACGAACAGCTCTCCAGACCCTGGATTGGCGGTGCGTCGTCCACGATGGCGGCGGCGCGCATCGGCATAGCCCACTTCATCCTTCAGGACTTCGACTGCGTCGACATCCGCCAAAGGCGATCGATGGCAAGCTTCGGAACGATAAGGCCGAAGCTCATCGCTATAGTGACAGTGCCGGCGGTCAAGCCGTCGGCGATTGTCGCGCTCAGAAGTTCCAACGTCGGATGCGGGCCGTTGGCAAGTTGCAGAAGGCCGCTCGCCATCCTGAACAGGAAGACGCCCGGAATCATCGACACCACCGAGGCGAAGCCGATGGCCGCAAACGGCATTTGCCGCCGGCGTGCGACTGGCGTGAGGATCAGCCCGACGACCAGACAAGCGATCAAGGCGCCGGTCGCGGCGCTGAATCCAAGCACGGCGAGCGCTCCCCATCTTAGGGCATGGGCCAGCATGCCAACCGCCACCGGCCAAACCATCATATGAGACGGCATGGAGAAAAAGACACTGTAGGCGGCGACGGCGACGCCGGCGGCGATGACGTCTTGCCACAACGGCACGGGCCTGCCCGCACCATCGACCGGCAAGGTGACGCCGAGAATGGTCAATCCAAGCAGCAGTCCCATCGAGATCGCCATAACCACGAGCCCCGCGTAAACCAGGCGGGCGGCGCCGAGATGGATTCGGCCCTTGATAAGGTCCAGCGCGCCGTTGAGCACATGCGGCCCCGGCACCAGAACCATGCAAGGGCAGACCGCGACGAGGCGCAGCGACGAGCTTAGCTCGTAGCGCGCCGCCAGCGCGCCGATGACGCCAGCAAGCAACGCCGCGCAGAATGGTTGCAGGAAGACGTTTGCGCTGTACTGCGCCACACTGCGGCGCAGAATCGCGCCGGCCGCCGCGCTCAAGAAGATCAACGCCGCCGCCGGCAAATGTTGGACGCCAAAGATCACCGCCAGCGCCACCGCGCCCGCCGCCGCGGCAAGAGTGAAAAGCCATGTCGGCGCCGGCGGCAATTCCGAGATCGCGTCGATCGCCTTCATCGCGACCCCCGGCGCAAGCCGACCGGCGCCGAGGTCCTTTATCGCCTGCATGGCGGAAGCGACGCGATCCATATTCACGCCACTAGGATCGGCCGCCACTGTGGAGATCAGTCTGGCGTCCTTGTCATTGGCCTGAAGCTGCAGCTCTCCCCAACGCGGCAGGATCCTGGCGCGCAGTCCGAGAGCATCCCCGAGCTGCGCCGCCGCAGCTAGGGTCTGGTCGGTGGATTGGCCATTGACGTACAGAACTCGGGCAAAGGCGAGGACAAGATCGGAACGCTCCTCCAACGTCATTTCAGCCGCCGCTAATCATGCCTCTCGAACTTAGCGCTATCCTAGTCCAAATGCGCAACGCGCGAACACACAGGCAAAGGCTCCAGACAGCCCGAGGCTGACGAAGAGCAATGCGAGTTCAGGGGTCAGCCAGCCGTAGCCACGTACGGCTTCACCATTTGTTTCGGATCGACGACTCGATCGAATTCGGCCTCCGTCACAAAGCCCAGTTTCAAGGCGGCCGCCTTCAATGTCAGACCGTTGTCCATGGCGTAGTGGGCGATCTTCGACGCCTTGTCATAGCCGATGACGGGCGAAAGCGCCGTCACAAGCATCAACGAGCGATCCACATATTCCTTGATCTTCTTCAGATTGGGCTTCGTGCCCTCGATCAGGAACTTCCTGAAGTTGACGCAGCCGTCGGTCATGATCGTAATGGAATGGGTGATATTGAAGATTATCAGCGGCTTGTAGACGTTCATTTCGAGATAGCCGCCGGCGCCGCCGAAGCCGACCGCGACGTCGTTGGCCATCACCTGCACAGCGATCATCGTGAGCGCTTCGCACTGGGTCGGATTGACCTTGCCCGGCATGATCGAGGAGCCAGGCTCGTTCTCCGGGATTTCCAGTTCGGCAAATCCGGCGCGCGGACCGCATGACATCAGCCGAATGTCGTTGGCGATCTTATAGAGCGACACAGCGAGCGTCCGCAGCGTTCCGGAGAGCTGGACCAGCGCGTCGTGAGCGCCCTGCACGGTGAACTTGTTGGGAGCAGTCACGAAGGGGAGGCCAGTGAGCCTGGCGATCTCGGCGGCCGCGGCTTCGGCAAAGCCAGGCGCCGAGTTAATGCCGGTGCCAACGGCCGTGCCGCCGAGCGCCAATCGGTACACGCCCGGCAAAGCTCCTTCGATCCTTTCCAGGTCGTCAGACAACATGCCTGCATAGCCGGACCATTCCTGGCCCAGCGTAAGCGGGGTGGCGTCCTGCATGTGCGTGCGCCCAATCTTGATGACGTCGTGCCACTGCCGCGCCTTCGCTGTGATCGCGTCGCGGAGAGCGGCGACCGCGGGAATGAGGCGCTCTTTCACGCTCACCGCTGCGGCGATGCACATGGCTGAAGGGAAAGAATCGTTCGACGACTGCGCCATGTTGACGTGGTCGTTGGGATGGACCGGCGCGTGGCTTCCAAGGGCGGCGCCAGCGAGCTGGGAGCATCGATTGGAGATCACTTCATTGACATTCATATTGAACTGCGTCCCGCTGCCACTCATCCAGACATGCAAGGGAAACATGTCCTGATGCTGACCCGCCAGGATCTCGTCACAGGCCTGAACGGTCAGCCTGAAGCGTTGATCGTCGAGCCGCTTGCCGTCGTGGTTCGCAATGGCGGCGGCCTTCTTCAAGGTGGCGTACGCCGTGATCATCTCGCGCGGCATCAAGTCCTTGCCGATGCTGAAATGCTCAAGCGAGCGCTGGGTCTGGGCGCCCCATAGCTTGTCGGCCGGAACCCGGACTTCGCCGAGGCTGTCGGTTTCGATGCGAACGTCGCTCACGGATCTCTCCTCCGCAGTTGGATGCTGTTGGTGTCGCGTTGAATCGGTAGGCGGGCCAGCGATGACCGGGCGCCAAACGGCTCAGATATTCTCGATCTTTAAGCAGCAGCAGTTGTCGGCTTGGGAGTACACGGCCGCCCATCCGTAATAGCATGGTTCCGTCGCGACCCGCGTTGGAATTGGCTGGCGCGTCTTCGGGTCGTCATGAGGCTATCCGGTTATGCGGTCGGCTGGAGCTTGCACGAGTTCGGCGAACAGGCGGGCTCTTCGTCTGCCCCTTCTGCCTCGACGAGGTCGACCCGGCCAGCCGCCCAAATGTCCGCGACGGCCCGCAGCACGTCCAGCGCGGGTCGGCACGCGACCCCTACGAACGCGGAGTTCAAGTGCGCACCCCGTCATCTCCAATGACCCTCGACGTCGACTCCGGGCGTCCGCTTCGCTGAAACGACCGACGTTCAACTGCTCGCGAGGATTGTCCGCGTGGGTCCTGGAGCGGGAATTGAAACTGAGATACCGCCCCGCTGGTCTGGCGCTCCGCCGGGCGCCGCGGGTGGTGTATGGTCGGTTGGATGGCGATGGACCAGGAACGAACCCTATGATCGCAGACTGGCGGAGCGCCGTCCCGACGGCGGAGGTCGCATTCCTGCTCGCCTTCCCGTCGCTGTTCTCGATCATCAACCCGATCGGCGGGGCGCTCATCTTCGACGCCGTGACGGCCAACTTCACTCATGCGGATCGCGTCAGGATCGCCGCGCGGGTGGGTTTCTACTCCCTGCTCATCATGTTCGGCGCGTTATGGGGCGGCGCCTATGTGCTGAGCTTTTTCGGCGTCTCCATCGATGCGGTGCGCATCGCGGGCGGGACGGTGGTCGCGCTGAGCGGCTGGCAGCTGCTGACGTCCGTCGATCAATATGCCGACCGCAAGAACCGGGACCGGCAGGCGGCAGCGGACGACCCCGAACGCGATCCGCTGCAGATGGCGTTTTTTCCGTTGACCCTGCCCTTCACCACCGGACCGGGCACGATCGCGGTTGCGATCACGCTTGGAGCCGAGCGTCCGCCAAACGGCATCGGCCTCTTGGCGTTCTTCGTCGGCGTCAGCCTCGCCGCCGTCGCCAACGCGGCGATCATCTGGATCGCCTATCGTTTTGCCGACCGCGTCACCGATGTCATCGGGGCCACGGCGCGCCTGGTGGTCGTGCGGCTGACAGCGTTTCTCCTGATGTGCATCGGCGTGCAGATCCTGGTGTCCGCCCTGGGCGATCTGGTGGTGAAGTGGCGGGCCTAGGGCGTTCTGCAGTCGGGTGAGCTCGGTTGGCGCCTCAGCGCACTCGCCCCACTTGCGGGGACGGGGCCGGCGCGGGGGGTCCCGCGAAGCTGAAATCGCGTGGGTCAGCCGGTCACTTGCCGCCGGCGACTTCGATGTAGACATCGATCGGGTCAATCACGGTGTCGGCAGCCTTCGCCTTCGCGGTTTCCGGACTGCCCATCGTCGCTTGCATTTTGGCGAGGTCGACATTCTCGCAGAGGATGGAAACGCGATTTGTATCGGCGTGTTTGAAAATTCGATGGTTCGAGCAAAACTTCGAGAACACGGCCTTACGGTGCTCGCCGCCCTTGACCCAAGTATCCACGTTGCCCACCGCGTGGGTAACGACCACCATCGTCATCGCGCTTCTCCCTGTCTGTCGTTGAGCCGGGACGAGGAATCGCCTCGGCTTTGCACGCTAACACGCATAAGCACCAACAAGAACCCCAGGTTTCGCGCGCCAATCTCGCGCTCTACCCAGAGTCCTCGCTTAAGCGGTTCGCGCGGCCTTCTCGGCCTTGTAGAGCGCGCGATAGCGCTTGAGGCGCGGCGCATGCAGCGCGGCGCGCGCGGCGTCGGGCTCGAACGCGCGCGCAGTCGGCGGGCGCGTGCAGACGGCTTCTACGCTGCCTGCCCCCGCCGCGAGCATGCCGAGCCGGGCCGCGCCGAGAGCCGCGCCCGCTTCCGCGCCCTCAGCGAGGTCGATGGTGAGGCCCGTCACGTCGGCGATCATCTGCCCCCAGAATTCCGAACGCGCGCCGCCGCCGACGAGGAGGGGCCTGACTGGCCGCGCGCCCGCCGCGTCGAGCACCTCGACCCCGTCGGCGAAGGAGAAGGCGACGCCCTCCATCACCGCGAAGACCAGCGCATCCGCGCCGTGCGAAGCACGCAGGCCGGCGAACATGCCCGTCGCCTCGGCGTCGTTATACGGCGTCCGCTCGCCGCTGAGATAAGGCAGGAAGACAGGCGCGGAGGCGGCGGCGCCTGCCGACCGGGCGAAGGCTTCGGCGCCGGCGACAAGTTCGCCGATATGGTTCTCGCGCCCGAGCACGCCGGCGAGCCAGGAGAGCGCGGACGCCGCTGACAACATCACCGACATACCATGCCAGCGATGCGGCAGCGCGTGGCAGAAGGCGTGCAACGTGCGCTCAGGGAGACTAACGTATCGGTCGGTGACGGAAAAGACGACGCCCGACGTTCCAAGCGACACGAAGCCCGCGCCGGCTGCGGTCGCGCCGACGCCGATCGCCGAAGCCGCGTTGTCGCCGCCCCCGCCCGCGATCGGAATTCTGCGCCCCTCGAGGCTCCAGCTTTTCGCGATCTCCCGCGAGAGATGCGCCGAGACCTCCGACCCCTCGACAAGCCTCGGCATCGCGGCAAGCGAAAGGCCGGTCGCGGCTAGCAAGTCCTCGTCCCAACACCGGCGCGAGACGTCGAGCCAGGACGTTCCGGACGCGTCCGACATGTCCGACACAGCTTCTCCCGAGAGGCGCAGGCGGACGTAGTCTTTCGGCAAGAGAACGCGCCTTGTGGCTTTGGCGATGGCGGGCTCGTGCGCGGCGACCCACAGCAACTTCGGCGCGGTGAAGCCGGGCATGACGAGATTGCCGGTGCGCTTTTCGACGTCGGGAATGCGGCGCTTGAGCTCGAGACACTCAGCAAACGAGCGGCCGTCGTTCCAGAGGATCGCTGGCCTCAGCGGCCTGTCGTCGGCGCCGAGCAAGGTGGCGCCGTGCATCTGCCCGGAGAGGCCGATCCCCGCCAGCGCCTGGAAGGCGGCGGATGCATGGCGGCGGATCGTCGCCACGGCCGTCTCAACTCCCGCAAACCAGTCGTCCGGGTCCTGCTCGCTCCATAAGGGATGGGGGCGCGATAGGCTAAGCGGAGCTGAGGCCTCGCTCACGACCCGCTGATCGGCCCCGATCAAGAGCGCTTTCACCGAAGAGGTGCCGATATCGAGCCCGAGATAGGTCTGCTGGTCTTGTTGTGTCATCGGCGCCCTCCCTCAACGGGCGCCACCATAAACAAAAAGCCCCGGCTCGTCGCCGGGGCTTCAGCTGCGCGATACGCGCAAGCAGTGAGGATTCTCAGGCGACTTTCAGATTGCCCGCCGAGGAGCGGCCGGTGCGCTTGTCCGCGACGATCTCGTAGGCGAGCTTCTGACCCTCGTTGAGTTCGCGCAAGCCCGCCCGCTCGACGGCGCTGATATGGACGAACACGTCCTTGCCGCCGTCATCAGGCTGAATGAAGCCGAATCCCTTTGTCGCGTTGAACCACTTGACGGTTCCCGTAGCCATAGATTTGTCCCGTGAGTCGAAGGTTGGTCGAGCGGAGGCGCCACGCCGCGCTCCGCTATCGGTGCGGAAGGATCGTCGGCGCGCATCAAAAGATACGAAACCACGTCGTCGGCCGACATCGATGAGGGAAGCTTGGCGAGCGAAGATGGTGAATTCAAGGCTCTACGACTTTCGTCGAGTCCGCACCGTTCAGAGCCATCCGCTGAGGCCATGCGCGACCTGCGCGCCGGCCTCGTAATAAGCCTCTCTTAGCGTCGGCAACAGAGGCGCGTCGGGCGCGGTCACGGGAAGCGGCAGGTCGCGTTCGGAGACCCGCCCGAGGATGTGATCGGCCAGCACGCGGCCGAACGTTGTGCCGGGTCCGATGCCCCGGCCGTTGTATCCGCAGAAGGTGACGACGTTCTCGGCCAAGCGATGAAAGCGCGGCAGCGCGTTGTCGGTCATGCCGATCTTACCGTACCATTGGGACTCGAATTCGATCCGGCCGATGTTGGGGAAGATTTTCCGCAAAGCCCGCTTCGCCCAGGCGCGGTGGATCGCGAAGCCCGTTCCGCGCAGCGCCCCGACGCTGCCGAACACGAGCCGGCCGGCGCGATCGAAACGGAAAGAGCTCAGGATCGTCTTCGTGTCCCAGCAGCCTTCGCGCCCTGGCAGGATCGAGGCTTGCAGCTCGGCGCTGAGCGGCCGCGTGGCGAAGTTGAAATAGGGCAGATGGACCTGCTCGCGGCGCCCCTGAGGCCAGGGTGCGCCACCGTAAGCGTCGGTCGCGACCGCCACCCAGTCGGCCTCGACTGTGCCGCCGTCCGTTGTGAGCCGCCAGGCGCCGCTCGTCCGCTCCGCCGCGCGAACCGCGCTCCGGGTGTTGATCGCGGCGCCTGCGGCGATCGCAGCGCGGGCGAGGCCGCGCGCATAAGCGAGCGGCTGGATGGTTCCGGCGCGCAGGTCGAGGAGCGCGCCGGGATAGGCATCGGAGCCGATGCGCTTGGCGGTCTCCGCGGCGGAGAGCGCCCTGATGGGCGCGCCGCGCTCGCCCCATTGCCGCGCCCGCTCCTCGATCTCGGCGAGGCCTTCGGCGCCGACGGCGCATTGCAGCGTGCCGTTGGGCATGGGATCGCAGTTGATCGCGTGCTTCTCGATAGTCTCCCAGACGAGGGCCGGAGCGTCGCCGAGCAGGGTCAGCGCGCGCTCGCCGTAATCCGCGCCCAGCGCCTTCGGGAACTCTCGCGGCATGACCCACATGCCGGCGTTGACCAGACCGACATTGCGGCCTGCGCCGCCAAAGCCGATCTCGACCGCCTCGAGCGCCACGACCTTGGCGCCCGATTCGGCGAGCCGCAGCGCCGCCGACAATCCGGTGTAGCCACAGCCGACCACCGCGACGTCCGCCCTGATCCGGCCGTTCAAGGGCGAGGTTGGCGGCGCCGGCGGGGCGGTCGTCTCCCACAGGCCATGCGAAAGCGGATCGTTCTGCATTGCGTTTCAAATCCTCTTCGCGACGGGCGGTGTGGTCGATGATAGGCTCTGGACAACACGCGTGCCATGGGCGGACGTCCCCGGACAGCCGGAGTCGACGCCCCGCAAAACGCTCAATATAGATCGGGACGCCCTTAGCCGAACGCAGACAGAAAGATCAACGCGATGACCGCTCATCACGGCCCGAGCCTCGGGCCCTTCCAGTGGGACGATCCGCTGCTCCTCGAGAGTCAGCTCACTGAAGACGAGCGGATGATCCGCAACTCGGCGCGCGAGTTCGCGGCGAAGGAGCTGAGGCCTCGCATCGAGAAAGCCTATCTCGAGGAAAAGACCGAGCCCAAGCTCTTTCCCCTGATGGGCGAGGCGGGGCTGCTCGGCGTGACCCTGCCGGAGGAGTTCGGCTGCGCCGACGCAGGCTATGTCGCCTACGGCCTCGTCGCGCGCGAGGTCGAGCGGGTCGATTCCGGATATCGCTCGATGATGAGCGTGCAGAGCTCGCTCGTCATGTATCCGATCCACGCCTATGGCGACGACGCCCAGCGGCGAAAGTACTTGCCAGGCTTGGCTCGCGGGGATCTCATCGGCTGCTTCGGCCTGACCGAGCCGGACGCGGGCTCCGACCCCGGCGGCATGAAAACGAGGGCCGAGAAGAGCGCCGGCGGCTACCGTCTCATCGGGGCGAAGACCTGGATCAGCAACGCGCCGATCGCCGACGTCTTCGTCGTCTGGGCGAAGTCGGCAGCGCACGACGACGAAATCCGCGGCTTCATTCTCGAAAAGGGGATGAAGGGTCTCAGCGCGCCGAAGATCGAAGGCAAGCTCAGTTTGCGCGCCTCCGTCACCGGCGAGATCGTGCTCGACAACGTCGAGGTTCCCGAGGATGCGCTCATGCCGAACGTTTCCGGCCTCAAGGGCCCGTTCGGTTGCCTCAACCGCGCGCGCTACGGCATATCCTGGGGCGCGATGGGCGCGGCCGAGGACTGCTGGATGCGCGCCCGCCAGTACGGCCTCGATCGGAAGCAGTTCGGCCGGCCGCTCGCCGCGACCCAGCTCTTCCAGAAGAAGCTCGCCGACATGCAGACGAAGATCACGCTCGGGCTTCAGGGCTCGCTGCGCCTTGGGCGGCTGATGGACGAGGGCCGGGCGGCGCCGGAGATGATCTCGATTATGAAACGCAACAATTGCGGCGAGGCGCTCGAAATCGCGAGGCTAGCGCGCGACATGCACGGCGGCAACGGCATCCAGATCGAGTACCAGGTCATGCGCCATCTCGCCAATCTGGAGACGGTCAACACCTATGAAGGCACCCACGACGTCCACGCGCTGATCCTGGGCCGGGCGCAGACCGGCCTGCAGGCGTTCTTCTGAGAATGACCGCGCTTGCCGGCCTGCGCGTCGTCGAGCTCGCGCGTGTGCTTGCGGGCCCGACGACCGGACAGACGCTGGCCGATCTTGGCGCCGATGTCGTCAAGGTCGAGAGTCCGGAGGGCGACGAAACGCGTCGCTGGGGTCCGCCATTCATCGAAACAGAAGGCGAGCAATCCGCCGCCTATTTCCATTCATGCAATCGCGGCAAACGTTCGATCGTCGCCGATTTTGCCACCGAGCGGGGGCGCGAGATCGTGCGCCGGCTTGCGGCGCGCGCCGACGTTCTGATTGAGAATTTCAAGGTCGGGGGCCTCAAGAAATACGATCTCGACTACGCGAGCCTCGAGGCGCTCAATCCGCGCCTCATCTATTGCTCGGTGACGGGCTTCGGGCAGACAGGACCTTACGCGAAACGCGCCGGCTACGACTTCCTCATCCAGGGCATGTCGGGCGTCATGGACATCACCGGTGAGGCGGACGGGCCGCCGGAAAAGGCGGGCATCGCGATCAGCGACCTCTTCACCGGCCTCTATGGCGTCATCGCCATCGAAGCCGCGCTGATCGTGCGTGAGCGCAGCGGCAAGGGCCAGCACATCGACCTTGCGCTGTTTGAACTCGATGAGCACGATGCTCGCCAACCAGGCGATGAACTATCTGGCCTCGGGCCGATCGCCACGGAGAATGGGCAACGCCCATCCCAATCTCGCGCCCTACCAGACCCTGCCGGTCGCGGACGGCTGGCTGATCGTGGCGGTCGGCAATGACGGGCAGTTCGCGCGGCTGTGCGGGGTGCTGGGGCTGGAAGCCCTTGCCGCCGACCCGCGCTTCGCGACCAACCCTGGCCGGGTGACGAACCGCGTCGAGATGGAGCGCGAACTTAGGGCGAAGACCGGCTCGTGGAAGCGCGACGACCTTCTCGACGCGCTGGAGGCGGCGGTTGTTCCCGCTGGTCCAATCAACACGATCGGCGATCTCTTCGCTGACCCGCAGTTCAAGGCGCGCGGCATGCAGATCGAGCCTCAGGGCGCGCCCGGCATCCGCAGCCCGATCATCATGAGCGAGAGCCCGCTCGCGCTCGAGCGACGTTCGCCGAAGCTCGGCGAGCATCAAGCGGAGATCCTGCGCGAGATTGGGCTTGCCTGAGCCCGGGCGTGCTGGCGTTCGGCTTGGCCGCTTGACGGCCTTTGGCCGGCAGCGCCAAATCGAAGGCTTGAATCGAGGCCTCCATGAGCTCCATCCGGAACGTTTGCGTCTATTGCGGGTCGAGCGATGGCAACGACGCGCGCTTCGGCGAGGCGGCGGAGGCGTTCGGGCGGATTCTGGCTGAGGAGGGAATCGGCCTCGTCTACGGCGGCGGCGGGGACGGCCTGATGGGTCGCCTCGCGCGTTCGACGCTCGCTTCCGGCGGCTACGTGACGGGAATTATCCCCAGCTTTCTCGTCCGCAAGGAGCATGCGTTGACAACGGCCCAGGAGATGCTCGTCGTCGAGGACATGCACGAGCGCAAGCAGGCGATGTTCGACCGCGCCGACGCGTTCGTCGCGCTTCCGGGCGGCGTCGGGACGCTCGAGGAGCTAGTCGAACAGATGACCTGGGCGCAGCTCGACCGCCACAGGAAGCCCGTCCTCCTCGCCAATCTCAACGGATTCTGGCGGCCGCTGCTCGCGCTCTTCGCCCATATGAACGGCGAAGGCTTCATTCGCCGCGGCTTTGAGCTGCGCTATCTCGTGGCGGAAAAGATTGAGGACATCGTGCCGATGGTGCGCGCGGCCGAACAAAAGGCCGCAATCGCGCGGTAACCGAAGCCGGTCGAGAAAAATATGGCGCCGCTTGAGGCATGCCGTAGCAGGAGATCCTCGGATGAAGACGCTCGACTGGATGACAGCTCTTGCGGCGGGAGCGTTCTGCGTTCTGATCGGGGCGGGTGGAACGCTCGCGCAGACCGCCCCTCCGGCGGCGGAATCTCCGGCTCAGGCCGCGCCGGCGGTGAAGAAGGCCAAAGCCAAGCCCCAGGATCAGTCCCAATCCACCGTCGATGTGACGGTCGTTAATTCCCGCGCCGCCGGACTCGTCGAATTGCAGGCGACGGAGAGCGGCTTCCCGACGTGGAAAAAGATCGCCGGCCCGCTCAAGGCCGGCCAGAAGGCGGCCGCGCGCGTTCCACGCGGCAAGGACTGCAAGGTCGATTTGCACGGCACGTTCGCCGACGGACAGTCCATGGACGCCGAAGGCGTCGACGTTTGCGCCAGCAAGACGCTCAATCTGAAGGACTGATCCCGTGATCCCGACGCCCTCCGGAAAAGATCCGGAGGGCGTCGCTTGTCCTATTTCTGACCGAACAATTCGGCGACGTATTCCCAGTTGACCAGGTGATCGACCCAGGCCTTGAGATAGTCCGGCCGGCGGTTGCGGTAGTCGATGTAGTAGGAATGCTCCCAGACGTCGATGCCGAGGATCGGCTTCCCGCCATGCACGAGCGGGTTCTCGCCGTTCGCGGTCTTGGTCGCCTGTACCTTTCCGTCCTTGAGGGTGAGCCAAGCCCAGCCCGACCCGAACTGCGTCACGCCCGCCTGGACGAGGTCTTCCTTGGCTTTGTCGACCGATCCGAAGCCGTCGATGAGCGCTTTCTCGACCTCGCCCGGGATCTTGCCCCCGCCGTTCGGCTTCATCCATTTCCAGAAGTGTATGTGGTTATAGTGCTGGCCGGCGTTGTTGAAGACGGCCGCGTTCTTGCCGAACGAGCCTTTGACGATGTCCTCGAGGGATTTGCCCTCCCATTCGGTGCCTTTGAGCGCGTTGTTGCCGTTGTTGACATAAGCCAGATGATGCTTGTCGTGATGGTATTCCAGCGTTTCGCGCGACATGTAGGATCCAAGCGCGTCGTAGGCATAGGGCAGATTGGGCAGCGTGAAACTCATGGCGCGGCTCCTTGGACTGAAGGGTGACTTTGGAAGCCGAGAGGACAAACCATCCTGCCGGGAAAGAAATTTTAGCCGTCCCACGTCGGCGCCGCAACTCCAAGGCCGATTGGGCGGACTGATGCAGCCCATGGCGCGCGTTGATGCGTTGGCCTAGCTTTGGGCTGGGCCATTGAGGAGCGCGCCATGTTCAAACATATTCTGATCCCGACCGACGGTTCGGATCTCTCTCGCAAGGCGGTTCTCTATGGCGTCCAGTTGGCCAAGGAGTGCAAGTCTAAGGTGACGGCCCTGACCCTGGCCGAGCCCTATCACGTCGCCTCCATGGACGCCGTGCTCGTGTCGGTCGGCGAAGATGAATATGAGGAGGAGTCGCGCCGCATTTCCGATCAGGCGCTGGAGCAAGTCAAGATGGCGGCCGACGCTGCGGGCGTGCCCTGCGACACGATCCGCGAAGTTCATGACCAGCCCTACCGCGCGATCATCGACGTGGCGCACGCCAAGGGGTGCGACCTGATCGTGATGGCCTCGCACGGGCGGCGCGGCGTGACGGCCCTGCTGCTTGGCAGCGAGACGGTCAAGGTGCTCACCCATTCGACCATACCGGTGCTCGTCTACCGCTGAGCGCCGCTCTGCGGGCGCAGAGGAACTAAACCCGCTCTACCCGCAGGAGCTTGCCGTCCTCGACCGCAACGACCCGGACTTTGGCGCCCGATGGACAATCGTCGCCCGCGACCCGCCAGGAACTGTCGCCGACCCGGATGCGGCCGAAGCCATGCACAATCGCCTCGTCGAGTAAGAAGTCCGCGCCGATCAGCGCATGCGCCCGGCTTTGCGGCGGCAGACCCGGACTCGCGTCGAGCGAACCGTAGACGCGCCGGCCGATGAGGACGAGCGCGACGACCAGCGCGCCGAAGAGGAGCGCCTGCGCGGAAAGGCTCATCGGCACGAAATAGCTGATCCTAGAAACGGCAGTTGAGGTTTTGCGCGGGGGCGGAATGGGCGCATTTTCAGGGACATGAGGCGCAATTCGTCACCTACTTCGGCTCACCGGTCGGGTGAACAATCTCTGGTTGTGGCGAGGGAGCCGCCGGGAGGCGTCGATCTCGACAGTTTCTTTGGTCCGGTCCGGATTGAATGGGACCATGAAGCGGCGATGACGCCGCTTGGGCAGCTGCCGTTCTTCATCGACTTCCTCAAAACGGCCGGACTGTTCGACGCCTTGGTAGCCGACTGTCCGCTGCGCTATTTGAGCCCGAACGCGCCGAGCAAGCGGGACGTTCTCGGCACGGCGATGCTTTCCATGCTCGCCGGCCACAAGCGCTACGCGCATATCGCGGCGCTGCGCTGCGACGCCGTGCTGCCGGAACTTCTGGGGATGAGGAAGATCGTCAGCGAGGACGCGATCCGTCGCGCCTTCAAGGCGATCGACGAGACCGGAGGGGCCGTCTGGCTGCGCCGACACCTTCAATATTGCGTGGAGCCGCTGCTGGCCGAGCCTTGGATTCTCGACGTCGATACGACGATCAAGCCGCTTTACGGTCATCAGGAAGGGGCGGTCCTCGGCTACAATCCCAAGAAGCCGGGGCGTCCGAGCCATTGCTATCACACCTATTCGATGGCTTCGACGCGTCTGGTCCTCGATGTCGATGTCAGTCCCGGCGACGAGCATGCGTCCAAACACAGCGCGCCAGGCCTGTGGGCGCTGCTCGATCGTTTGCCGCGCGACCTCATGGCCGGCGCTGTTGCGGGGCGATCGCGGCTTCGGCAACGAGGAGATCATGCGCGAGGCGGAGGCGCGGGAGCTTCCGTTTCTCTTCAAGCTGCGGCTGACCGCCAACGTCAAGCGCATGATCGAGAAGCTCGCCTCATCGCGCGAATGGGTCGACGCCGGCCAGGGCTTCGAGGCGAAGGAGAGCGAGGTTCGGCTGGTCGGTTGGAGCCGCCAGCGGCGCGTGATCGTGCTCAGGCGACGCCTGAAGGACGCCGTGGGGCTTGGCTTAAGCGACGATGGCGGCCCGCCGCAGCTTGCGTTCGTCGAGATCGGCGAGGCGACGGACGTCTACGAATACTCGGTTCTGGTCACCTCGCTCGATGAAGACACCGAGGCGTTCGGTCAGCTCTATCGCGACCGAGGCGAGGGAGAGAATATTTTCGACGAGATGAAGAACCAATGGGGTTGGGGCGGCTACACGACGCACGATCTTGCCCGTTGCCGGCTCGCGGCCCGGCTGCTTGGGTTGTTTTACAACTGGTGGAACATCTTCGTCCGTCTCGCCGATCCCAGCCTCCACCGCGAGGCGATCACCAGCCGCCCGCTGTTCCTGACGGCGATCGCCACCCGCACGCGGCACGCACGGCAAACGACGATCCGCGTGACGAGCTCGCACGCCAAAGCCGAACCCGCCGCCAGGGCGCTTGCGGCCGTCGCCGCCTTCCTGCGGGGCCTGGCCAAAAATGCGGAGCAGTTGACCCGCCTGCAAAAATGGCGAGCGATCTTGTCGCGCGCCTTCCAGGCGTTCCTCAACGGCCGCATCCTCCGGACCCCGCCTCGCCTCGCGCCGAACTGATGCAACCCAAACGCGAAAAATCGCCGACCGCCTAAACTCAAATCGGCCAACTGCCGTTTCTAGGCTGATTGCTCCGACGATTGCGGCCGCCGCGCCGATCCAGACGAAGAAGGCCCCGGGCGCGAGAGCTTCGGCGGCGCAAAGCGCGGCGCCGCCGACGAGCCAAGCCAGCGCGGCAAGATGGCCGTATGTCAGCAAGAAGGCGGCCACATCGCCTCCGCGCTCAATGGTCTTCGGGAGGACGCTCGGCCTCTGCGCGGTCAACGGGCGTTGAGGCGTCGGGCACGCTCGGGACCGTTCTGCGCGGCGCCTGCCGCACGCCCATCAGCGCCGTGACCACCGAGAACGCAACGACCACGAGGGCGAACACGCTCACCCCTTCGAACATGGACCAATCTCCATCCCGCGCAGATTCAGGTCCACTCGCGCCAACCCGGCGCGCGGGCGCGCTGAATGAGTTGCCAATGCGGAACCTAACATCGCGGACGCCCAAGCCAAAGCTCCTGTCCCCAGCGCCGAGACCCAATTCCTTTGACGAAGCATCGACGCAGGCGTAACCTCGCGTCCTGCGGCCGCCTTAGGGCGAGGCAGCGGGGGACGGATATGACAACGACTGGCGTTCGCGCGTTGATCGTGGCGGGGTTGGCGACTATCGGCGTTTCGGGCCACGCGCGCGCGACTGAGTTCGCCATGAGGTACCTTCCGCCGCTGGAAACGAGCGGCGGCGTGCTCAATCCGGGCGTGATTTTCGCCTTCAACCCTCAGCCCGATCCGCCAGGCATACCCATTCTCGATCTCGCCGACCGGTACGAACCGGTGCTTATTCAGCCCGGCGCCGGAGGAGGGACCTACGTTTTCGTGATGTCGTTTGTCGGTCTGCCCGGATTGCAGCTCCCGGCGGTTCAGAGACCCGACATCGACGGCGTGACGGACTTCACGTTCGACTACGCCGACCATGTTTTTGAGGTCGGGCTCGCGTTCAGCAACCCCGGCGCGATCGGCGATTGGGAGTCTTTCCGCAATCCGCCTGGCGTGTGGTTCAGTGACGCGATCACCTACGCCGCCGGGGACCCCCACGTGGCAATCACAGTGTTCGAGGATGGATCCCAGCTCAAATTCGCGGTTCCCGAGCCGGCGACGTGGACGCTGATGGGGCTCGCCTTCGCTTGGCTCGGCACCCTCGGCTATCGCCGCGCCAAGCGGTCGTTGGCTCTCGTCTCCCGTGCGTAGCAACGTCGCCAGGCGAGCCGTTCCACCGGTCTGAACTCTAAGCAACTCGTCAGCTTGACCAACGAACCGCAGGTGTGATTCGGTCTTCGCGCTAATTCGCGGAGGCGGGGCATGGCGGGCAAATCTCGGGTGACGGCGGGTGAGGAGCAGCGCAAGGCGCTGCTGACATTGGCCCATTCACGCGACCGCGGGGAGGCTGATCGGGCGCGGGCGATATTGCTGACGCTGTCGGGATGGACCAGCCCGCGCATTGCGGAGGCCTTTGGCGTGCGCGAAGACACGGTGCGGCTGTGGCGCAGCGCGTTCGCGCGCGGCGGTGTCGAAGCGTTGAAGGCGACTGTCGCGCCCGGCCCGCCACCGGTAAAGACCGAGGCTGCGCTGCGTGTCGTCACGCCTCTGCTCGAAGCTCCCGTCGCCGACCGGCCCAACTGGACGATCCCGCGTCTCATGGCCGAGATCGAGGCGCGCGAGGGCGTCAAGATCGGCAAGTCGCAGTTGTCCCGGGCGCTGCGAAAAAAAACTTCCGTTGGCGGCGGCCTCGGCACACGCTGAAAGGCCGCCAGATTGCCGACGAGATCGAACGCGTGGGACTGCGCCTTCAGCTGCGCAAGGCCCAGGCCGAAGCCGGCGACATCATTCTCCTCTACGGCGACGAGAGCGAGGCCCTGACGCACCCTTATCTGGCGCGGGCGTGGACCTTGCGCGGTGCGGACCTGCGGGTGCCGGCGCCGGACAGGCCAAGAAAGTGGCGATCATCGGCTCGCTCGATCAGGTCACGCGCCAGCTGATTGTGCATACGAGCCCGACCAAGCGCAGCAGCGACTTCATCGCTCACCTCGAGCAGCTCGACCACCTGTTCGGTCCCCAACCGGGACGGGCAATGAAACCGGTCGTGCTCGTCGAGGACAACGGGCCGATCCATGTCAGCAAGCTCACTCTCAAGGCCCTCGAGGCGCGCAAACACTGGCTCACCGTCGAGTGGCTGCCGAAATACGCACCCGAACTCAACGATATCGAGGTTGTCTGGCACGATCTCAAGGCGCATCATCTGGCCCACCAGACCTTCGCTGACGCCGACGCCCTCGACCGCGCAATCCACGCCGCCGTGGCCGCCCTGAACCGGGAGCGAACCGTCAATCCGTTGGTCCTTCAAAAAATCTCTGCTTAGTCGGCCACCGTCACCTCGACGCCGCCTGCGCTTAAGGCGCGCCCTGCAGCCTTCGCATCCTCGACCCGGTCGAGCCGCAGCATCGCGAGCGCCTCGCGTCCGGACGACGAACCGAGCGTTCCGATCGTCAGTTGCCCGTCGAGGACAGGCGTTCCCGGCGGCGGCGCGTCGGCCGCGACCTTGACCCGGGCCACGCGCTTCCTCGCCGTCCCTCGGTGTTTCATGCGTGACACGACCTCCTGGCCGACATAGCAGCCTTTGCCGAAATCGATGCCGTTGAGACTGTCGAGGTTGGCGTCATGCGGAAGGGCGTCGCCATAGACGAAGTCGAAGCCGCCTTTGGGAACGGCGAGCGCAATGCGGAGCCCGTCATATTCTTGGACATGGCCGGCGCCGACCGCCGCCGCCTTGTCGCGTGGCACAATGGCGCGCCAGCCGAGCGGGGCGCGCGGATCGCGATAGACGACCCCGCCCGCGGCATTCTCCGGCTCCTCGCCCCAACCGGCGATGACGCCATGGTCCGCGCTCTCGTCGGAGACCCCGACTTTGGCCCGGAGCCTATAGAAGCCGAGCCGTTTGGCGAGATCGGCGGCCTGCGCGGCTCCGCAGTCGATCAGATAGGCGGCGCCGTTGTCCGCAGGGATGTGCACGACGAGCATGTCGAACAGGATCTTGCCCTGCGGCGACAAGAGCGCCGCGTAGCGCGCCTCTCCCGCCTCGAGCCGCTCGACGTCGTTGGTCAGGAGGCCCTGCAGGAAGCTCGTCGCGTCCTCGCCCCCGACGCGGATGACGCCGCGATCCTCGAGCCATGCGGCTTTGTTTGTCATGGTGACCTCACATCCGGCCGCGCTTGCAATGCCGACCCTTGTTAATTAGGCCGATCCGATGCTCGCGCAAGGAAATGCGGCGCCGCCGGTCTTTGATCTCGTTTTAATCAATGGCGTCGTGGTCAACCAGGACGGCGAGGGCGCGCGCGATATCGGCGTACGCGATGGGCGCATCGCCGAGATCGGAGCGCTCGGCGGCGCCTCGGCGGGCGAACGGATCGACTGCAAGGGGTTGCACGTTCTGCCCGGCGTCATCGACAGCCAGGTGCATTTTCGGGAGCCGGGCCTCGTTCACAAGGAGGACTTGGAGACGGGCTCGCAGGCCGCTGTGCTCGGCGGCGTCGCCGCCGTCTTCGAAATGCCCAATACCGATCCGACCACGACCACCGCCGAGGCGCTCGCCGACAAGCTCCGCCGAGCGAAAGGCCGCATGCATTGCGACTTCGCCTTCTGGGTCGGCGGGACGCACGACAACGTCGCCGACCTTATCGAACTCGAGCGCCTGCCCGGGGCGGCGGGGATCAAGGTGTTCATGGGATCCTCGACCGGCAAGCTGCTCGTCGCCGACGACAAGGGCGTGCTGGCGATCCTCAAAGCAATCCGGCGGCGCGCGGCGTTTCACAGCGAGGACGAGGCGCGCCTCAACCAACGGAAGGCGCTGCGGGTCCCGGGCGATCCATCGTCGCATCCCGTCTGGCGCGACGAGACCGCCGCGCTCCGATCGACCGAGCGCCTTGTCCGGCTCGCCCGCGAGGCGCGCGCGCAAGTGCATGTGCTGCACATTTCGACGCGCGAGGAGATCGCGTTTCTGGCGGAAGCCAAGGACGTCGC
The DNA here is from genome assembly GCA_963721905.1 of uncultured Alphaproteobacteria bacterium. GTDB lineage: Bacteria > Pseudomonadota > Alphaproteobacteria > Rhizobiales > Beijerinckiaceae > Roseiarcus. Next base: position 7,915 of record CAVRMF010000010.1, on the reverse strand, counting down.
GAGCTGCGAGGCGACGCCGCATCATTTGACGCTGGGCGCTGAGGACTATCCGCGGCTGGGGACCAGGTTGCAGATGAATCCGCCGGTGCGGGGGGCCGAGCATCGCGACGCGATCTGGGGCGGCGTGGACCAAGGCGTCGTCGACGTGCTCGGCTCCGACCACGCGCCACACACGTTGGAAGAAAAAGCCAGGCCCTATCCCGACAGTCCCTCCGGCATGCCCGGCGTGCAGACGCTCGTTCCGGTCATGCTCGACCATGTCAATGCCGGGCGGCTGACTTTGCAGCGCTTTGTCGATCTGACCAGCGCCGGCCCGGCCCGCATCTTCAACATCGTCGGCAAAGGCCGCATCGCCGCCGGCTACGACGCCGACTTCACCGTGGTCGACATGAAGCGGGTCGAGACGATCCGCGATTCCTGGATCGCCTCGCGCTGCGGCTGGACGCCCTACGATGGCAAGACGGTGACCGGCTGGCCGGTCGGAACCTTGGTGCGCGGCCGTCGCGTGATGTGGGAGGGCGAACTGACGGCGCCCTCGACCGGCGAGGCGATCAGGTTCTGGTGAGGCGAACGGCCGAGGTCGCTAGCGGCCTAGCGCCGGCTGCCTTGGCTGCACCGGAGAGGACTGTATGATCGACGTGTTAGTCTGGGCGAACGGCAGCAATTTGTCGATGACGCGCTCGAGGTCGTCGATACGCGGGACAAAGACTTTTGCGACGAAACAGTCCTCGCCGGTCACACGGTCGCATTCGATGATTTCGGGGATGTCGACCAGCAGCTGGCTCACGCGTTGCAATTCGCCCATCGCCGGTCGAATGCGGATGTAAGCGCCAACTCCCAGCCCAAGCGCGGCCGGATCGAGTTCGCACCGTGAACCCGGTGATTACGCCCAAGTCTTCCAGGCGCTTCACCCGGTCGGAAGTGCTTTGCGGCGACAAGCCGATCAACCTGGCGAGATCGGCGATCGAAGTCCGCGCATTCCGGTCGAGCGCCTCGATCAGGCGCCGGTCGGCTTCATCGAGCGCGACGCTCTCGATTCTGCGGTGACTTGCCATATCCGGCTCCGAAACATCGACCAAGCGATCCTAGCACCAGGGAATCGCAGTCGCAATCCTTAGTTGGGCTGGCATTATCAAAGCATGTCCGAACTGGTCCGCCCGTCGCAAGTCAACCTGGCCGATCGAGTCCCGCCCCATGCGTTCTTCATGGTCAGCGCGCTGTTCCATTACCTCGGACCCTCCCTCGCGATATTGCTTTTCAGTCATATCGGCGTGCTCGGCCTCGCGTGGCTGAGGATCGCCTCGGCGGCGGCGGTTTTCGCGGTCTGGCGGCGTCCCTGGCGCGTTGTGATCGACGGCGACCGGGGCGCGCGCGGGCTGATCGTCGCGCTCGGGATCACGCTGGCTCTCATGAACTCGGCGTTTTACCTTGCGATCGACCGGATGCCGCTGGCGACCGTCGCTGCAATCGAGTTTGTCGCCACGATCGCGGTGGCGCTTGTCGGCGTGCGGTCTGTGCGCAATGTCGCCGCCCTTATCGTCGCGGTCGCAGGCGTCTTTTTGCTCATCGGCTTTCAATGGTCTGGGGACAGACTGGGCGTGCTTCTTGCAATCGCCAACGCCGCGCTCTTTGGCGTCTACATCGTGATCGGCCACGCCATTTCGCGCGCCCACGGCGCGAGCGGGATTGACCGGCTGGGAGCCGCGATGCTCGTCGCGCTTATCGCCGCCATGCCTTTCGGCGTCGCCGAGGTCGTGCCCGTGCTTTCCAGGCCCGAATTGATCCTGGCTGGGATTGGGGTCGGCGTGTCGTCTTCGGTCATCCCCTACGTCTGCGATCAACTCGCCATGGCGCGGTTGCCGCGCGCCACCTTCGCGCTCATGCTCACCCTGCTGCCGGCGACGGCGGCCGTCGTCGGGACAGTGGTTCTCGCCCAAGTGCCGACTCCCGCAGAAATCGCCGGCATCCTCCTTGTCGCGACGGGCGTCGGGGTCCACAAGCCTGCGCAATGAAGTCGATCGCCTTCAGCGCGCTTGAAACCCGCTGAGGCAAGCAGCTGATCGCCGCGCCATGCGGGATGGCGAGCCGACGGCGCCCTCAACCGACGAGGCGGCGAGCTTCTGGTGAGGGCCGCCAACCCGAGGAAGCGCGGCCGCTTTGCTGCGCTCGTTCTCGAGACAACCCTCGTTTCTTTCGTGATGATCGCGGGTTTTGCCACCTCGCTCCTTTCGCGTTAGTTTCTCTTGCATGTGAGGCAAGCGTGCTCGGCGGCGTCTTCATTTGCTATCGACGAGAGGATTCCGGCGGCTTCGCCGGGAGGATATACGATCGCCTGACCGGCACCCTTGGCCGCGAGAACGTCTTTTTCGATGTCGACAGCATCGCGCCGGGCCTCGATTTCGTCGACACGCTTTCCGAACGTGTCGGCAAGTGCGACGCGCTCATCGCCGTCATCGGAAAAACTTGGCTTTCGAGCGCCGACGCGGACAAGAAGCGCCGTCTCGACGATCCGAACGACTTCGTGCGCATCGAGATCGAGGCGGCGCTCAACCGCGGCGTTCGCGTCATTCCCGTCTTGGTCGACGGCGCGATCCTGCCGAAGCGCGAGGATTTGCCGGCAAGCATCGACAAGCTCACTCGCCGGCAGGGGATCGAGATCTCCCACGCCCGTTTTGATTCCGACGTCGAAAATCTGATCCGCGCGCTTTCCGAGCTCGAGGACGAGGTTCGCAATCGGACGCCCACAGGCGCTGATCGCGCCTCGCTCGAGACGACTGCGAAGCCGCCGGATGGCGAGACGATCCCGGCCAAGACTCCGGGCGCGACTGCGAGCGCCATTCCTTCGCCGACGGCGGGCGGGGAGTCGATCCATGGGCTGCTTGCGCCCACGCCATCGAGCGTCTCAACACCCTGGCGGGTTGCGCTCCCGATCGCAGGCGCAATTGTCGTGGCGGCTGTCATCGCTCCGCTGCTCTACGCCAAATTCGACTCGGGACCGGTCGCACATCCGTGGAAGCCGAGCTTCGATTGTCGGCTTGCCACATTCAAGGTCGAAACGATGATTTGCAATAATGAGACACTTTCGGCGCTCGACAACGAATTAGCAACCATGTATAATGTTGTCAGAAAATCAATGACCGGGGATGATCAAAAGAAACTTGACAACGATGAAAGTATTTGGGTTGTCAGGCGGAATGCTTGCTCAGACTTTGACTGCACCAAGCAGATGTTCGATGAGCGCATTTCGGAATTGCAGACGATCATGAAGAGCAAGCCTTAATTCTGCGGCCCACGCTTCGCTTCTGAACGACGAACCTCTATCCGCCCATCACCTGCATCGTGAGCCAGGTCGCCGCAAGCGCGGGCTTCTGCGCGCCCTCAATCTCGACGCTGACGTCGTAGGTCAGCTGCCATTCGCGCTCCGAACGCTGCGTGACGGCGGCCAGCGTGAAGCGCGCCCGCACGCGGCTGCCCGAGCGAACCGGATGAAGAAAGCGCACCCGCTCGAAGCCGTAGTTGACCCCCATCGCGACGCCTTCGATCTTGGGGAGCACGCTATAGGCCATCGGCGAGAGCAGCGAGAGGGTCAGGAACCCATGCGCCACCGTTCCGCCAAACGGCGTCGCGCTCGCCTTTTCGGGATCGACGTGGATGAACTGCTCGTCCTCGGTGACGGTGGCGAAGGCGTCGATCCGCCCCTGGTCGACCACGAACCAGTGCGAATGAAAAACCTGGCCGACATGCTCAGCGAGTTCGCCTGCCGGGATCGTCTGCCTCTCCATCCACACGCTCATCATTCGTCTCCAAACATCGGCGCGGCCGCCGCGACCGCGACGCCGCCATCGACCGGCAGGATCGCGCCGGTCGTATAGGCGCCGCCCCGCCCGGTCAGGAACAGCAGCGCGCCGGCGATGTCCTCCGAGCGTCCAAGCCGGCCCATCGGCACGGCCTTCGCGCCGCGCCCCGCGCCCGATTCGTCGCCGATCGCGAAGCGCGTCATGTTGGTCGGAAACGGCCCTGGCGCGATGGCGTTGATCGTCACTTGCCGCCCGGCGAATTCGGCAGCGAGAATGCGCGTCAGGTGATGCACCGCGGCCTTCGAGGCCGCATAGGAATAGGCATGCTCGGACTGGGTGACGCTGCCCATCACCGAGCCGATGTTGACGACGGTCGACGGCCGGTCGGCGGACGCGGACGCGGCGAGCATCGGCGCAAGGTCGCGCGTCAGCGAAAAAAGGCCGGCTACGTTGACGCCCATCACCCGCTCCCAGGCCTTCCAGGGAAAGGTCTCGAACGGCTCGCCCCAGTTCACCCCGGCGTTGTTGACGAGGATATGCAAAGCGTCCGTGCGCTTCTGCGTTTCAGCCGCGAGCGCCGCGACGCCTGCCTCGTCCGCGACGGTGCCGCCGAAGCCTTCGCAGGGACCGATGGCCGCAAGCTCCGCCGCAGCCGCTTCGCATGCCTCGGCCTTGCGTGAGGCGATCAGCACCCGCGCGCCTGCGGCGAGCAGAGCCTCGGCGCAGACACGGCCCAAGCCGGTGGCGCCGCCGGTGACGAGCGCGGTGCGGCCGCGGACGGAAAAGAGGTCGGATGGCGCGAGCATGGCGTCCTTGACAGGGCTGGAACGAAGGCAAGACCATATCGCCTCCGTCGGCAAGACCAAACTCCAGCTGCTAGACGGCGTCATGAGGCGGCGCGATCCCGCCCGCGATCGGAGGACCGCCGATGGCTGAGGACAATCCGCTTCGCTTCGTCGTCATGGTCGGGAGCCTGCGCCGCGCCTCATTCAACGCGGTCATCGCGCGCGCCTTGCCCGCTCTCGCGCCCGAAGGCGTCTCGATCGAGCCCTTGGGTTCGGTCGGCGACTTTCCGCTCTACAACCAGGACCTTCAGGAGAAGGGGTTTCCGGCGGCCGCGAGCGCCATGGCGGAGGCGATCGACTCGGCCGACGGCCTCATCATCGTCACGCCCGAGTACAACTATTCAAGCTAGAAACGGCAGTTGGCCGATTTGAGTTTAGGCGGTCGGCGATTTTTCGCGTTTGGGTTGCATCAGCTCGGCGCGAGGCGAGGCGGGGTCCGGAGGATGGGGCCGTTGAGGAACGCCTGGAAGGCGCGCGACAAGATCGCTCGCCATTTTTGCAGGCGGGTCAACTGCTCCGCATTTTTGGCCAGGCCCCGCAGGAAGGCGGCGACGGCCGCAAGCGCCCTGGCGGCGGGTTCAGCTTTGGCGTGCGAGCTCGTCACGCGGATCGTCGTTTGCCGTGCGTGCCGCGTGCGGGTGGCGATCGCCGTCAGGAACAGCGGGCGGCTGGTGATCGCCTCGCGGTGGAGGCTGGGATCGGCGAGACGGACGAAGATGTTCCACCAGTTGTAAAACAACCCAAGCAGCCGGGCCGCGAGCCGGCAACGGGCAAGATCGTGCGTCGTGTAGCCGCCCCAACCCCATTGGTTCTTCATTTCGTCGAAAATATTCTCTCCGTCGCCTCGGTCGCGATAGAGCTGACCGAACGCCTCGGTGTCTTCATCGAGCGAGGTGACCAGAACCGAGTATTCGTAGACGTCCGTCGCCTCGCCGATCTCGACGAACGCAAGCTGCGGCGGGCCGCCATCGTCGCTTAAGCCAAGCCCCACGGCGTCCTTCAGGCGTCGCCTGAGCACGATCACGCGCCGCTGGCGGCTCCAACCGACCAGCCGAACCTCGCTCTCCTTCGCCTCGAAGCCCTGGCCGGCGTCGACCCATTCGCGCGATGAGGCGAGCTTCTCGATCATGCGCTTGACGTTGGCGGTCAGCCGCAGCTTGAAGAGAAACGGAAGCTCCCGCGCCTCCGCCTCGCGCATGATCTCCTCGTTGCCGAAGCCGCGATCGCCCCGCAACAGCGCCGGCCACAGGTCGCGCGGCAAACGATCGAGCAGCGCCCACAGGCCTGGCGCGCTGTGTTTGGACGCATGCTCGTCGCCGGGACTGACATCGACATCGAGGACCAGACGCGTCGAAGCCATCGAATAGGTGTGATAGCAATGGCTCGGACGCCCCGGCTTCTTGGGATTGTAGCCGAGGACCGCCCCTTCCTGATGACCGTAAAGCGGCTTGATCGTCGTATCGACGTCGAGAATCCAAGGCTCGGCCAGCAGCGGCTCCACGCAATATTGAAGGTGTCGGCGCAGCCAGACGGCCCCTCCGGTCTCGTCGATCGCCTTGAAGGCGCGACGGATCGCGTCCTCGCTGACGATCTTCCTCATCCCCAGAAGTTCCGGCAGCACGGCGTCGCAGCGCAGCGCCGCGATATGCGCGTAGCGCTTGTGGCCGGCGAGCATGGAAAGCATCGCCGTGCCGAGAACGTCCCGCTTGCTCGGCGCGTTCGGGCTCAAATAGCGCAGCGGACAGTCGGCTACCAAGGCGTCGAACAGTCCGGCCGTTTTGAGGAAGTCGATGAAGAACGGCAGCTGCCCAAGCGGCGTCATCGCCGCTTCATGGTCCCATTCAATCCGGACCGGACCAAAGAAACTGTCGAGATCGACGCCTCCCGGCGGCTCCCTCGCCACAACCAGAGATTGTTCACCCGACCGGTGAGCCGAAGAAGGTGACGAATTGCGCCTCATGTCCCTGAAAATGCCCCCGTTCCGCCCCCGCGCAAAACCTCAACTGCCGTTTCTAGGTTCAATGCCTGGCGTGCTGAAAAACGCGATCGACTGGCTCTCCCGCCTGCCGAAACAGCCGTTCGCGAACAAACCCGTCCTGATCCAGAGCGCCTCCCAAGGCGCGTACGGCGGCGTGCGCGCACAGCTCCATCTGCGCCACACGCTGGTCTTCGTCGAGGCGCGCACGTTCAACCGGCCCGAGGTCATGATCCAGGCGGTCCAGACGAAAGTCGACCCCGAGACAGGCGAACTGACGGATCCGGCGACCCGCGGCTTCATCGCCGATCAGCTCAAAGCCTTCGCCGCTTTCGTCCGGCGTTGACGCGCGGCGAGGCGGCGCCCAGATTAGCGTCGTTTCGGAGCCGCGCATGAAAGTCTCGATCATCCAGATGAATTCGATCAGCGACAAGGCCGCCAATATTGCGGCCGCGGAGGCGCTGATCGAGCGGGCGGTCGCGGAGGAAGGCCCCGACTGGGTGCTGTTGCCGGAGCATTTCGATTGGGCGGGCGGTTTCAAGGCGGACAAGCTCAGAAACGCCGAGAACTTCCCCGGCGGCCCGGCCTACACAATGGCGCGCGGCCAGGCGATCAAGCACCGTATCTTTGTGCACGCCGGCTCGATCATGGAAAGATCGACGGCGAGGACCGCATCCACAACACCTCGGTCGTCTTCGACCGCGAAGGCGAAGAGATCGCCCGCTATCGCAAGATCCATCTCTTCGACATCACCACGCCCGACGGCGCGTCCTACAAGGAAAGCTCGACGGTGAAACCGGGCGACAAGGTCGTCACCTACGACTGCGAAGGCGTCACGGTCGGCTGCTCGATCTGCTACGACCTGCGTTTTCCCGACCTCTTCCAGGCGCTGGCCGAAAAGGGCGCCGAGATCATCGCGCTCCCTGCCGCCTTCACCATGCAGACCGGCAAGGACCACTGGGAGGTGCTCTTGCGCGCCCGGGCGATCGAGACCGAGACCTATGTCTGCGCCAGCGCCCAGACCGGCACCTTCACCGTCGGCAACGAGCAGCGCCAGACTTACGGCCATTCCCTCGTCGCCGACCCCTGGGGCCACGTGATCGCCAAGGCCTCCGACGGAGTGGGGGTCGTCTCGGCGCGTCTCGATCCGGCGCGGGTCAAGCGGGTGCGCGACCTGATCCCCGTCGCTGACCACAAGGTCCGGATCGCCCGCTCCTGACGCCGTTTCCCTCCCGGCGAATCGCAAAAACTTGGGACCCCGCGGTTTTATTATGCTTCTCGGCCGGAACCCGCCGCCC
>CAVRMF010000009.1:0-24538 GCA_963721905.1 uncultured Alphaproteobacteria bacterium | reverse complement strand
GACTCTATTCTCGTCCATGGCGTAACGCTCCTTCCGGGAGATTCGGGTGGCTTCAGCACCAACCCCGTTACGCCGCCCTTCTTATACCGTCACCCAGTTTCCCTCGTAGCTCTCCCGCCAGCGCCGCCCATAGGAGCAAGCGCCCCGTCCCGCATAGCTTCGCGGATACGGTGAGTGAGGAACCAAGCGGTTTTCATGCTGCATTTGAGTATGCGCTGGATCTGATTGGTCGAAACGCCTTTCTTGCTGGCGCACATCAAGTGAATGATTTGCAGCCAAAGGTGCAAGGGAAGGTGCGAACTTTCGAAGATAGTCCCCATGCGCACAGTGAAGGGCTTGCGGCATTCTTTGCAGTTGTAGAGGCCGCGACGGGTGGTCTTGCCCTCCATCTTCTTGATGCGCTTGGCGTCAACGTTTCCGCAATGCGGACAAATGGGACCGTGCGGCCAAAGAGCGGCTTCGACGAACGCAAAAGCAGCATCTTCGTTTTGGAAGCGATCTTCGGAAAGAACCGAGCGGGCCATGGCGAAATCTCCTATGGCTCGAAACCTACATCATGTGGGATGCTATGTCAAGTGTAATATCGCCATTCCTTCATCCGAATCGGGCCTTTTCAATGGGTTGCGCGCGTTGAGCGGGGAAATTGCAACTCCCAAGCCGTTCGATTGTTAACATATCCAACAAAAAAGCGGGCACGGAGCGCCCGCTGTAGCGCCGCGCGGCCGGCCCTCCAAGCGGCCAGGGAGGGTTTCGCGATGACGCGGTCCATCCGCCCCTCTCTTTCTGAAAAGTAAACCATAGCTCTGGGCATTGGCAAGGAAATGTCGTCTTTCGAAAATCGTTTTTCGTCGGATGCTTCGATGGTCGTCGGTCCTTCGGCGGGCTCGGCTCGCTCGCTCGCTACGGCGATCCGGACGGGGTCCGCAACGCTCCTTGATTGCGCGTCCCGGCAGGCTGCTCTCCGTGCTTCGCGGACTTCGTTGTCCTTGCGTCCGATCAAGTCCCGCGTTCGGACGCGGCGACAGCGCGCCGCCGGTGACGTCAAAGGTTTTGTGTCAGGCCGAGAAGGGTTGGGATTCCCTGCATTTTGTTTTCGTGGGTGAAGACGGCGAAGAGGATGCGGTCCATAGAGGTTCGATCCTGGAAGACGCCCATGGGTCGTGTTCGGCGGCGGACCTCGCGGAAGCGGCGTTCGATGGCGTTGGTGGTCCGCACGGCCTTGCGTTGGCCGAGAGTCTTGTAGCGAAAGCAGCTCAGAAGTTCGTCGAGATCGTCGCGCAGACAGGCGACGGCGGCGGGGTAGGCTTGGCCCCAGCGCTCGGCGAAGCGGCGGGCGGCCGAGCGCGCCTTCATCGCCGCGTCGGCGTTCATGACCGCGTGCAGATCGGCCTTGACCGCCTTCTCGTCGGCTTTTCTGACCTTGTTGAGGACGTTGCGGATCTTATGCGCCCAGCAGCGCTGGACGGGGATCTTGTCGTAGACCATGGGCAGGGCGGCGATGAGCCCTGAGCCGCCGTCGAGGCAGATCATGTCGAGGCCTTCGCCGGTGAGGCCGCGCCGGTAAAGGTCGGCGAGAAAGCGCTCCCATTCGGCGGCGCTTTCGCCGCGCGCCAGACGATAGTCGATGACCTCCTTCTTGCCGTCGTGGCGCAGGCCCAAAGCCACCAGCACCGGGCGGCGCAGCGCCCCGGCCCCGGTCTTGCGGGCGAGCACGACGCCGTCGAGCATCAGCGCCTTGTAGCGCCCGTCGAGGGGGCGGGCGTGGAAGGCTGCGACCGCCTTATCGAGACTCTGCGCCACTCGGCTCACCGTGGTCGGGCTGACCGGCCGGCCGACCAGACACAGCAAGACCTCGCCGAGCTTGCGGGTGGAAAGACCGAGCACGAAACCCGCCAGGATCGTCCGGTCGATCTCGGGCGAGCGGCGGGCGTAGGCGCGCACCACTTCGGTCGGGCAGTAGCGGCGGGTGCGCGGGACGCAAAGCTCGATGTCGCCGAGCTCGGTCATCAGCCGCCGTCGGTAATAGCCGTTACGGCGATCGGCGGCGTCCTCGGCCTCGAGGCCCTCCAGATGGCGATCGACCGCCGCCGCCATCTCGGTCTCGATGATCTCGGCCAAGGCTTGCCGGCCAAGCCGACGATAGCCCTCGCCCCAATCCAGCCCATCCGCTTGCATGGCCTTCACCACCTCGAAGGCAACCGGTAAACTCTCAAGCGTCGCAGCGCGCTGTGGCATGGGGTGCTCCTTTGCTGGGTCTTGGTCGACCGCAGGGAGTACCCCTTCACGCCTCCGACACAGAATCTCTTACGTCACCGCGCCGCCGCCCGATTGGACACAACGCCTCTGACAGTTTTAGATATTGACGGCCAATTCTAACGCAACCCCATTGGGGGAAACGTGCATTCGACGTCGCCGACGCTGAACGCGTTGCTGACCGGCGTGATCGTTGTGGCGATCATGTTCTTCGCGCGGGAGGTGCTGATCCCGCTCGCGCTCGCCGGCATCCTGAGCTTCATGCTGGCTCCCCCGGTCCGGGCGCTGCAGCGATTGCGGCTGCCGCGCCCGCTCGCAGTCATGATTGTCGTCCTGATCGCCTTCGCGGCGATCTCCGGGCTCGGCCGAGTTCTCGCGACCCAGGTCGCCTCCCTCGCCGACGATCTGCCGAAGTATCAGGAGACGATCAGCAAAAAGATCGACAGCCTTCGCGGCGCCGGCGGCGGTGGCGGTGGCGGCGAAGCGCTCGAACGCGCGCAGGTCGTCCTCCAGCAACTCGACAGGCAGATCGAGGGCGCGCATGGGAATTCCGGTCAGAAGGAGGCCGTCGCGCCGGCGTCTCCCATCCCCGGGATCCGCCTGATCCCGGTCGAGGTGCACGAGCCGTCCGGCGGCCCGCTGCAAACGGTGATTGCGCTTATCAATCCACTGCTTGGGCCGCTCGCGACGACGCTGCTGATCATTGTCTTCATCATCTTCATCCTGATCCAGCGGGAGGACCTTCGCGACCGGCTGATCCGTCTCGTCGGCGCGACCGATATTCCGCATATGACCGCAGCCCTCGACGACGCCGGCCGTCGTCTGAGCCGACTTTTCCTGACCCAACTCGCGATCAATTCGTGCTTCGGCGTCGCGATCGGCCTCGGGCTCTGGCAGATCGGGGTCCCATCCGCGTTCGTCTGGGGCGTGCTCGCGGGAATTCTGCGATTCATTCCCTTCATCGGAGCCGTCCTTGGGTTGGTCTTCCCGCTCATATTGGCGGTTTCGGCGAGCCCAGGCTGGTCCATGGCGCTCTGGACGGTCGCTCTCTTCGCTGCGCTCGAAGGCCTCACCGGACAGGTTATCGAGCCGGTGTTCGAAGGGCGAACGACGGGCCTGACGCCAGTCGCCATCGTTGTCGCCGCGACCTTTTGGGCATGGATTTGGGGACCGATCGGGCTCGTGCTGGCGACGCCGCTGACCGTCATTCTCGTCGTGCTCGGCCGTCACGTCGAGGCTCTCAAGTTTTTCGATATCCTGCTGGGCGACGAGCCGGCGCTTTCCGAGTCGGAGGCTCTCTATCAGCGCATGCTGGCGCATGATCCAATCGAAGCCGTCGAACACGCGAAGGCCTTCATGTCGGCCCACTCGCTGTCTCAATATTGCGACAGAGTCGTGAAGCCCGCACTTCAACTCGCCCGCAAAGACGCCGATCGCGGCGCGCTCGAGGGGGAGATCCTGGCGGGCTTCCTCAAGACCGTCGAAAGCCTGTTCGCCGACATCGCGCACGAGCACTGGGTCCTGAGAAGAGAAAAGCGCGCGGACAAGGAAGGGCGGCCGGGGAGCCTGCCCATCGTGCATGCCGATCAGCTGACCGGGCGCTGGGCGTCGAGCGCGCCTTTCGTCTCGATCGGTTGCCACGACTGCCTCGACGAGGCGGCGGCGACCGTCATCGCGACGCTCGCGCAGACCCACGGCGTTCCGGCTCGGGTCGAGAAGCCCCAATCTCTGACGGCCGCACAGCTCGACAAGCTCGACCTGTCGGACGCGGCCCTCGTCTGTGTTTCGTGTCTCGATCTGAGGACGCCCGCCCGCATTCAGTACGCGGCCCGGCGCGTGCGAATGAAGGCGCCCGACGCGAAACTCATGCTGGGGCTTTGGACAGCTGCGGATGAGGCGGTCCTGGGCGACCTCAAGGAAGCGGTCAGCGCCGACTATGCGGTCGCCAATTTCCACGACGCCGCCGTCTCAATCGTCGAGGAGGCGATCGGCGGCCGCGCGGCGCGCGCCGACAGCCCGAGCACGACTGCCCATGCCCCGCCCTCGATTGCGAAAGCGAACCTGGTCCGCGGCTCAGCGGAATGACCTTGCGCTTTTCTTAAGCGCCCGCCGCCCGCTTCGCCGCCTCGAGCGTGTTGCTCATCAGCATGGCGATCGTCATCTTGCCGACGCCGCCCGGCACCGGCGTGATGGCGCCGGCGACCTCGGCCGCCTCGGCATAGGCGACATCGCCAACAAGGTGCGTCTTCGGCTTGCCTGCGGCGTCGAAGCCCTCGTTTGGCACGCGATTGACGCCGACGTCGATCACGATCGCGCCGGGCTTGACCCAGGGCCCCCGCACCATTTCCGGGTGTCCGACGGCGGCGACCAGGATGTCGGCGCGCCGCGCGACCGCGGGCAGATCGCGGGTGCGCGAATGCGCGATGGTCACCGTGCAATTGCGCGACAGGAGCAGTTGGGCCATCGGCTTGCCGACGATGTTGGAGCGCCCGATGACGACGGCCTCCTTGCCGGGGAGGGTCGCGCCGAGCGCTTCGCAGGCCTTGTCGAGCATGATCATCGCGCCCGCAGGCGTGCAGGGAACGATGGCCCTGCTCATCTCGCCGATCGAAAGCAGACCGACATTGATCGGATGGAAACCGTCGACGTCCTTGCGGGGATCGACGGCTTCCAGCACGCGTGGGGCGTTGACGCCTTTGGGCAGCGGCAGCTGCACGAGGACGCCATGCACGGCGGGGTCGGCGTTGAGCGACGCAACGAGCGCGAGCAGTTCCGCTTCGCCGGTATCGGCGGACAGCGTGTGCTGCACCGAATAAAAGCCGCAGGCTTCGGCCGCCCTGCCCTTGGCGCCGACATAGACCTGGCTCGCCGGATCAGCGCCGACCAGCACGACCGCCAGGCCCGGCTTCACGCCGCGCGCGGCCAGCGCCTGCGTCTCGCGGGCAACCTTGTCGAGCACGCGGTCCGCAATCGCCTTGCCGTCGAGCACATAAGCTTTGGCCATCAGTCGTTCCAAGAAACCCGATCGTTCACTTCGCCCGATAGACGAAGCGCGCCTGGTGCCGGGCGCGAGCGCCTGGCTCGAGCACCCGCATCGACGGCTTGTCGAAGAGATCGCCGTCGAATCCTTCGGGATCGCTGTAGCCTGTCCAAGCCTCGAGGCAAATGAACGGAGCGCCGGGCCGGCTCCACAGCGCCGCATGCTGAAAGTCGGGGAACTGCATCGTGATCGAGGCGCCGGAGGCGTCGACGAAAGCGAGCGAGCGGCTGGCGCAATTGAGAAAGCAAACCGCATCGTTGGCGAAGAGCGCGTCGCTCAGCGGCAAGTCGCGCCCGTCGAGCGGAACGGACCTCATCGCCTTGCTGATGAGACCGCCCGGCGCGATCGCCGGAACCTCGCTGCGCTCTTCGCGCTCGAAGCGCACCACAGCGCCCTCGCGGCCCGACCCGCCGATCGGCCAGCGGAAGCCCGGATGCAGGCCGCAGGCGTAAGGCGCACGGCTTTCTCCGGGATTGACGACTTCGAGCGTCATGGCGAGCCCCTCGTTGCCGAGGCGGTACTCGACCGCAAGCCTGAAAGCGAAGGGATAGAGGGCGCGCGTTCGCTCCGTGTCGCTCAGCGTCAGGCGTACGAAGTCCGGCTCCGAGGCTGCGACCCTGAAGGTTTCGAACCGCGCGAACCCGTGCAGGCCGAGCGCGTAATGGCGGCCGCCGACCCGCTCGCCGTCGCGAGTCCAGCCGACGACGGGATAGAGGATCGGGCTGATGTCGGCCCAGATCGCCGGATCGCCTCGCCAGAGCAGATCGCGGCCTGCGACCCGCCACGTGCGCGCCTCGGCGCCTTTGAGCGCGATCGTCGCGCGAGCTTGCCCATGAGTTCAGCGTCACCTCGTTCACAGCGCGATTCCTTCGATAGCTACGGCGGACACGAGCGCGTCCTTGAGTGCGTGCGCGCAGGCGATCAGCGGATTGCCCTTGGTCAGGCCTTCGCCCGCGAGAAAGTCGCTAGCATAGCCTCCGGCCTCATTGACAAGCAGAATTCCCGCCAGACAGTCCCAGGCGTTGATGTGATGCTCGACATAACCGTCGCGCCGTCCCGCGGCGACATAAGCAAGGCCGAGCGCGCCCGATCCGCAGCGGAACGGCGCGGCGCCCGGCAGCGTCACCCGGCGCAGGAGCTCCAGATATTTTGCGGCGCCAGCGCGCATATTCCAGCCGACCTCGATCAGCGAATTCGCAAGACCGGCCGCATCCGAGGCGCGGATAGCGGCGCCGTTGAGGCGCGTCCCGCCGCCGCGCGAGGCAGAAAAAAGCTCGTCGCGCATCGGGTCATAGACAACGCCGACCTCGATCTTGCCCGCTTCGACGCAGGCGATCGAGACACAGAAATAGGGAACGCCGCGGGCAAAGTTCACGGTGCCGTCGATCGGATCGACCACCCAAACCGCCGCGCTCTCGGAACCGGAGCGCCCAGCAGTCTCCTCGCCGATGAAGCCGTCATGCGGAAAGGCCTCGTGCAGGCGCGCCGCAATCAGATCCTCCGTCTCGCCGTCGACTTCGGTCAGATAGTCCTGCGGTCCCTTGAAGCCGACTTTGAACGAGGAATCGAGAAAGCGCCGGCGCGCCAGCGCCCCCGCCTCGCGCGCCACCGCTTCCGCCGCGAGCAGGCGCATCCGCTTTGGATCGGCGTCGGGCATGAGAGGTCCTTCAAAAGTGGCTGTAGGAGCCGCGCGCGAAAGTCACCGGCCCGCCGTCCGGCCCGATGAAGCGCGGAGGACCGTAGCCCTCGACGGCTTCGCCGACCACAGTCACCGGAACGCCCGCGGCGGCGGCTTCGGCCTCGAACGCGGTCGCGGCTTCCGGCGCGACCGAGGCGAGGAGTTCATAGTCGTCGCCGCCGGTCGCGGCAACCACGAAGAGGTCAGGGTTGGCGGCAATCGCCGCGCGCGCCGGCTGCGACAGCGGCAGGCGGTAGATCGGCACGCGGGCGCTGACGCCCGAGGCCGCGAGCATCTTCGTGAGGTCGCCGACAAAGCCGTCGGAGACGTCCATGCCGCCGTGGGCGTGAGTCGACATCGCTTTGGCCAGCGCGAGGCGGGGCTCCGGGTTCAGATAGCGGCCGAGCAGAAAGTCCCGCTCGGCTTGTGGGAGCCCGGGGCCCTTCCCGGCGCGAATTCTGAGGCCGATCGCCGCGTCGCCGATCGTCCCGGTCACGTAAATCCGGTCGCGCGGCCTGACGCCCGAGCGCAACGCCATCCGCCCCGACGGCACGGCGCCGAATGCGGCGATCGAAAGCGTCAGCGGCCCGGGCGTCGCGACCGTGTCCCCGCCGGCGAGCGGACAGTCGTAGGCCTTGGCGTCCGACGCCAAACCGGCGGCGAAGGCCTTCAGCCAGTCCTCGCGCCAGTCGCCGGGCAGCGCCAGCGCCAGGAGAAAGCCGAGGGGTCGCGCGCCTTTGGCGGCAAGGTCGGACAGATTGACCCTGAGCGCCTTGCGGGCGATCGCATCGGGCGGATCGTCGGCGAAGAAATGCACGCCCGCGACCAGCGCGTCGGTGGTCAGGACGAGATCGTCGCCAGGTGGGGGTTTCAGAAGCGCCGCGTCGTCGCGAAGGCCGAGACCCGCCGGGCCGGCGAGCGGCGCGAAATAGCGCGCGATAAGCTCGTCTTCGGTAAGGCGGGAGGACATGAAGGATGAGATCCGGATTCTTGGGCCGCTCGCCCGGCCGGGGGTCTGTTAGCGCATCGGGCGAGCGCTGTCGCGTGGCGCGCGCCTGGGCCCAAGTCGCGGGTTGCGCATCCCGCCCCGCTTCCCTAAAGCTCGCGCGGTTTTTTCCGAGGACCCCGTGACCGACACGTTCCAGCCCCGATCCGATTTCCTGCGCGTCATGCAGGAGCGCGGCTTTATTCATCAGTGCTCCGATCTTCCGGGGCTCGACGAGAAGGCGCGTTCGGGTTCGCTCGCCGGCTATATCGGTTTTGATTGCACCGCGCCTTCTCTGCACGTCGGCAACTTGGTCGGCATCATGATGCTGCACTGGCTGCAGGAGACCGGCGGCAAGCCGGTTGCGCTGATGGGCGGCGGCACCACCATGGTCGGCGATCCGTCCGGCAAGGACGAGAGCCGGAAGCTGCTGACGGTCGAGGCGATCGAGGCCAACAAGGCCGGCATCCGCAAAGCCTTTTCGCATTTCATCCGCTTTGGCGAGGGCAGGCATGACGCGGTCATGCCCGACAACGCCGAGTGGTTGGCGAAGCTCAACTACATCGACTTTTTGCGTGACGTCGGACGGCATTTTTCGGTCAACCGCATGCTGGCGATGGATTCGGTCAAGCTGAGGCTCGAGCGCGAGCAGGAGCTCTCGTTCCTCGAGTTCAACTACATGTGCCTGCAGGCCTACGACTTCACCGAACTTTACAAACGCCACGGCGTCACGCTGCAGATGGGCGGGTCGGACCAGTGGGGCAACATCGTCACCGGCATCGACCTCGGCCGGCGCATGGGGCTCGAGCAGTTCTACGCCCTTACCTCGCCGCTCATCACCGCAGCCTCGGGCGCGAAAATGGGCAAGACCGCAGCCGGCGCGATCTGGCTCGACGACACAATGCTGGGCGCTTACGACTATTGGCAGTATTGGCGCAACGCCGAGGACTCCGACGTCGGCCGGTTCCTGAGGCTCTTCACCCTGCTGCCGTTGGACGAGATCCGGAGGCTGGAGAACCTGCCCGGCGCGGAGATCAATGAGGCGAAGAAGATCCTTGCCGACGAGGCGACCGCGCTCCTGCACGGCGTCGCGGCCGCCGAAGAAGCCGCCGAGACGGCGCGGAAGACTTTCGAGGAAGGCGCGCTCGCCGAGAGCCTACCGACGGTCGAGGCGCCAGGCGCCGAATTCGACACGGGGCTAGGCGTGCTGACCGCCTTCGTTCGCGCCGGCCTCGTCGCCTCGACGGGCGAGGCGCGCCGCCAGATCCGCGGCGGGGGCTTGAGGGTCAACGACGCAGTGCTCACCGACGAGAAGGCGCTCATCACCCGCGAGGCATTGCAGGCCGGAGGGGTCGTCAAGCTGTCGCTCGGCCGCAAGAAGCACGTGCTGCTAAGGGCGGTGTAGCCACGCGCCCTAACGTGGACAGCAACCAGCGCTGGAGTGGCGGCATCCCGCCGCCCAAGGGGTGCGCGGGACGCGCACCCTCCGGTCCGCGTCACTCAGCAAGGTCTCCGCGCCCCGGAGCGAGCGCGACGGCCTTGACCTGCGCATAGACGGCAGCGCCTTCGGAGAGGCCAAGCAGATCCCAGGATTTTCGCGTGACGCGCGAGAGAACGCGTGCGCCATCGCCGTCGGCGCCAAGCGCGACCACCGCGACGCTCTCGTTGGTGTCCACAGGCTTTGCAGAAACGATGCGCGCCGGAAGGACGTTGAGGATCGAACTCGGTCCGGGAGGCTCGCGCGCGAGCGAGACGTCGCCCGCGACGACGCGAATGCGGCGACGTTCGCCGATGGTCGCCGGCGGCGCAGGCACGATGAGGCGCCCGCCGCGAACGCTGAGCGTCACGAGGCCGTAGCGGGCGTCGTACGCTTCGATCACGCCGCTGAGACTGACCGCGGCGTCGCGCGCAGTCGCTAAAGGCAGCGACGGATCGCTCTGCAGGTCGGCGAGCGGCCCGGCCGCGAGCACCCTGCCCTTCTCCATCAACACGATCTGGTCGGCGAGGCGCTCGACCTCGGCGATGTCATGGGTGATGTAGACGATCGGCAATGAAAGACGGTCGCGCAACCGTTCGAGGAAGGGAAGAATCTCGTTCTTGGTCGCCCGGTCGAGCGCCGACAGAGGCTCGTCCATCAGGAGGAGTTTCGGCTGAGACAGGAGCGCGCGTCCAATCGCCACGCGCTGGCGTTCGCCGCCGGAGAGATTGCGCGGCGAGCGGTCGAGCAGCGCCGTCACGCCGAGAAGATCGACGACTTCGTCGAAAGCGATTCGCTCTCCCGCCTCGGCGCCCGGCCGGTTGTAGGCGCGGTCGCCGACCGCGCCGCCGCGCTCCGTAGGGCGTCCGGAAGGACGCCCGTCTTTCGACGGGCTATGGAGCGCGGCTACAGCCCGACGCGTTCTCGGCGCGCCGAACATGAGATTGCGGCGCACCGTGAGGTGCGGAAAGAGGCTCGCTTCCTGGAACACGTAGCCGAGGGGCCGCCGGTGCGCTGGGAGAAAGGACCCGTTGCGGTCCTGCCAGACGTCGCCCTCGATCTCACAAAACCCGTCGCTGACGCGCAAAAGGCCGGCGATGCAGCGCAGGACCGTCGTCTTGCCGCAACCCGAAGGGCCGAAGAGCGCGGTCACGCCTTTCGCCGGCGCCGTGAAGCCGGCGTCGAGCAAGAACTTGCCGATCGTCCCCCTAAATTCGGCGCGGATCGTTGCTTCCGCGCTCATGCGCGAGCCCGGGAGACGCGCTTTTCAATGAGGATCATCGACAGGATGACGGCGAAGGCGAAGACCACCATGCCGCCCGCCAGGATGTTGGCCTCGCGCCATTGCATGGTCTCGACAAAGTCGAAGATGGCGGTCGACATCACGCGGGTGCGGCCGGGTATGTTGCCGCCGATCATCAGGATGACGCCGAACTCGCCGACGGTATGCGCGAAGCCGAGCACCGCGCCGCTGAGGAGGCCCGGGCTCGCGAGCGGCAGCGCGACCGTCCAGAAGGCGCGCCTCGGCGAGGCGCGCAGCGTCGCCGCGACTTCGAGCGGCCGGTCGCCTATGGCCGCGAACGCATTGCGGATCGGCTGAACGACGAACGGCATGGAAGCGAGGATCGAGCCGATGACGAGGCCGGTGAAGGTGAAGGCGAGCGTGCGTGCGCCCCAAAGGCCTGCAACCGCGCCGCCTGGCCCGTCCGGCCCGAGTGCGACCAGAAGATAGAAGCCGAGCACGGTCGGCGGCAGGACCATCGGCAGGGAGACGACCGCCGCAATGACTTCCTTCCACCAGGCCCGCGACCTCGCGAGCCACCATGCGAGCGGCGTCGCGATCACCAGCAGCAGGAGAGTCGTGACTGTCGCCAGTTCGATGGTCAGGAGAACCGGCGGCCAGATGTGAAGGGAGAAATCCGACACCGCCCGCTCAGTCGAGTCCGTAGCCAAATGTCTCGATGACGGCGCGCGCCTCGAGGCCCTTCAGGAACTCGAGGAAAGATTTCGACGCCTCGTCGTTCTCGCCTTTCTTCAAGAGCACCGCGTCCTGACGGATTGGCGAGTAGAGAGTTCTGCGGAACCTCCCAGCGCGTTCCCTCGGTGACCGCGAAAAGCTGGGAGAGAGCGACGAAGCCCACTTCCGCATTCCTGGTGTCGACGAACTGGAAGGCCTGCGCAATGCTGTTGCCCTGCACGATCTTGCCCTTCAAGGCGTCGTAGACGCCGAGCGCTTTCATCGCCTCGACCGCGGCGGTCCCGTAGGGGGCGGCGTTCGGATTAGCGATTGAGATTTTCGAGAATGCCGCCACCTTCAGCGCCTCATCGCCCTTGGTCACGTCGACGACTTTGCTCCAGAGCACGAGCTTGCCGATCGCATAGGTGAAAAGACTTTCGGGAACCGCAAGTCCGGCGTCGACCGCGGCTTTGGGCCGTTCCTGGTCGGCGGACAGGAAGACCTGGAACGGGGCGTCGTGCGTGATCTGCGCCAGAATGGGGCCGGAGGCGCCAAAGCTCAGGATCGCGTCATGCCCGGTCTTCTGCTTGAAGAGCGCGGCGATTTGCTTCGCCGGCTCGGTGAAGTTGGCGGCGACCGCGACATTGGTCTGCCCCGCCTCGGCCGGCGCCGCCAACGAGGACAGAAGCACGCCAAATGTGGCGGCAATCACTGTCAGCCTCAACATGGTCACCACCCCGTGCGTTGATTGCGCGCTTGCTTGTCGCCCCCGAGGGAGGCTATCGTCCGGCGGCAGCGTTATATCGCGTGATACTAATCGGTGGCGGTCTAATCGCAAGCACCGAAATGGGGGACCTCATGAAAATCAGCGCACGCAACCAGCTTCACGGAACGATCGTTGAAGTCCACAAAGGCGCGACCACATCGCATGTCGAGATCGAAGTCGGCGGCGCCAAGCTGATGGCCTCGATCACCAACGAAGCGGTCGACGAACTGAAGCTCAAGAAAGGCCAGAAAGCCTACGCAGTCATCAAGGCGTCGGACGTGATGGTCGGGATCGACTGATCCGAGCCAGGCTGCGCGAAATTTCGCCCGATCGCAGCAGGAGTATGACGTGAAGCGATTGAGCGCGTCAGCGCTCGCGGTAGCGATCCTGGCGACGGGTACGGCGTTGGAAGCCGTCTCAGGCCGCGACCCAGGACCGATCCACCATATCGTCACACGCACCATCACGCGCACAAACCCGTTGAGCCCGAGGCGGTCGCGCCGAAAGCGAGCTCGCCGGTTGCGCCGAGCCCTTGGGGAGAAAGCGACACGGACGGCCTCAATCGCAACCAAGACGATTGCAACAAAGGCTGCATCGGCGGCAACCCGGACTGACGGGTTCTGGGCCTGCCCGATGTATTTGCACGCCAGTCAGAACCGAATGCGCAGGCCGACCGTCGGGTCGCTGTTCTGGGGGTAGAGGTAGCAGTTCGCGAGGCGGCCGTAGACGCTCGATAGCGCAACGTAAAGATCGACCCGTTCGACCGGCCGGTCGTCAACCAAGAACGTATCGAACGACCCGCAGGAGGCGCTGCTGATGTGGATTCCGGTCCCGGTGCGAGGACGGTGGAGTAGTCGTTCTGGGTGATGTAGTAAAAGACGCCGATCCGATCGAGCTGGTCGTTGATGATGTTGTAGGCATTGGTAGCGATCCAAACGGTCGGGCAATTCTTGTTTCCGCCCGCGCCTCAATCCGCGGGACCGCCACCGCCACGGTATCTCTTAAAGCGCTTTCGCTCCCGCCGCCTGTACCTCGTCCCAGAGGTTGAACGCCAAAAAACCCGCGAGTGAAAACTCGCAGGCCTTGCTTTCAGGCCGAGCCGGTGCAGAAGGCGTTCGTTTTCTGACCCGCAGCCGCGTCTTCAGTGACGAGGAGGTTGCCGAGCTGCAGTCGGCGGGGCCGCCGGCGCGGGCGGCCTGACCGGTCCCATTCGCTCTCGCCCGCTCAGCGCTGGACGGGCGTCGTCACCGTTGCCTCTCCAGGGGTGAACGAGCCGCGCGTGGCGGTCCCGTCGACGGCGCCGATGATCTTGCGCAGGATCCCTGGGGCGATCGCCGATAGCGGATTGATCGTCAGCTGCGGCCCGCCGAGAGGTCCACGGACCCGATAGCTGATGCCGAACACGCCTTCGTTCCGGCCCCCTCCTAGCAGGACCCCGACGAGCGGGATCTTGTTCAGCATGCTGTTGACCGAATAGGCCGGGACAAACGTCCCGCTGACATCGATCTCGTTGTGGGCGAAATTGATGCGCCCCTCCGCGGTCAGGCCCATGTTGGGGTTGTAGATGACCGCATCGTTGATATCGAGGACGCCCGGCGAGCGCTCGAACACCGCCGTCATCCTCTGGAACCGCACGGCGGAGGGATCGACGGCGGCGCCGGGCGCCCCCGCTTGGCCCGCCGCGACGAGTTGCCTGAACGCCGGCTCGTCCTTTAGCAGGAAATTCGTAACCGTCGCCTTGCCCTCGCTCGAATCGCCGCTCGTCGTGAGCGTGAGATCGAGATTGCCCCCCTCCATGCGCGAATAGAGATCGGTGAACCGCATCAATGCTCCGGCGTCGCCGGACGCCAGACGAAGGCTTCCGCCGGGCGCACCACTCGCGATCACGTTTCCTTGCCCGATTCGCCCCCTCAGTAAGGCAATGCGATCCTCACCGCCGCGCCGCGAAAGGTTGAGTTCGAGGCCGTTGATCGACTGCTTGTTCGCGCCGATGACGCTCGCGATTTTCATGTCGATGTCGAAGTCCACGCCGCCGGCCTGAGAGGACGAGCCCCCCTCGGTCAGCGACTTGATGAACGGCCTGGCGTCGAGGGTCGAGCCGCGCACCGTAGCTTTGATGACGTTCGAACTGTTGACGATGTCGGCCTTGAGGTCGTCGCCCGCCGAAATGCGCGCCTGCGTAAGTCTGGCCGCAAGAATTGATCCGTCGGCGGCAGCGTCCGCCGTACCCCTTACTAGGGCGGTTCCGAAATCGACCGCGATGTTGGTGAGCGACGCCCCGCCTTCCGCAGCGGGTTTGACCTGAAATGTCGCCTTGCCCGGCTTTCCCGCTGCCTTCGCGACGCCGGGAATAGGATTGTCGACGCCTGCTGGGGTCAGATCGATTTCGACGTCGGCGCTTGCGCGCGACAGCGGCGCCTTGAGCTTGATCGGCAGAGCCCCGGTGAGCCACCCGAAATTGAGGCCCCTTTTGGCGCGCGCGGCGGCGTCGAGCGCAAACGTCAACGTGGCCGAGCCTTCGTCTCCTGCCGCGCGGCCGACGTCAATACGGGTCGCCGCGCCGAAAAGCTGACCATCGCCAGCCATTTTGAGAGTGTTGCGATCGGCTTCGAACGTGACCGAAGCCTGCTCGAACTTCTCGTCGCCGATGACCTTGTCGACCGTCAGGTTAGTAAGCGCGCCGGTGGCGTGGAATTGCGTGTCGTCAGGCTTCGCCGTCTTCCCCAGCTTGAGGTCGAGAATGAGGTCGCCCTCCGCCTGCCCCTTGACCGTCGCCGGATCGATCTGGAGACCCGCCTGCTTGCGCAATGGCTCGCGGCTGAGCAAGTCGGCAAGCGCGTCTGCGGTTCCGGTCAGATGGGCGCGCGCCTGCGCGTCAACGATCGCTCGTGGCGTGGTGTCGGGAACGGTGAAGACCAGATTGTCGGCCTGGATCCGCCGCGTCGGAGACAGCACCATCGTCGCGTGGTCGGCGGAGACGTTGAAATCACGGCCCGTGAACGTCCCCGAACCCTCGCCCGAAACGATCATCGGCAGGCCCGGCATGAGATCGACGCCAACGTCGCGAGAGAGGAACGATCCGTGCACGCTTTCGCGCGAGACGGCGCGCTTGTGGTCCATCGCCTCGAGGTCCGCAGCCGTCCAGTTCGCCAACATTGTCCCCTGGATTTGTCCGCCGTGAAGGTTTTGGGCGCACCAGTCACGCACGTCGGGATTGATGAATTGCGGCCACAGACGCATGACGTCGGGCGTCACGCTAGGTTTGATCTCGATGCCGAGTTTCAGCGAAACGCCCGGACCGTCAGGAGAGACGTCAGCCTTGAGGGCGGCGTCGACGGTGGGTCCACGGACCGTCAGCCCGTCGAGGACGAAGCGCGACTCCGAGGGAAGGAAACGGGCGTCGGCGAGCAGGGAGTTGAGCACGACCGGGCTCCCGCCATGCCGCTCGGGTCCAAATCGCGTGTCCTTCGATTCGAGGCGAACAGTCCAAGCGCCTGGGGCGCCGGTCGGCGGCGACACCCAGCCGTTGGCGTTCACATGCGTCTCGCCGGCGAGGATCGTGAGATCATCGATGCGAAGCCGCTTCTGATCGTCCTCCCAGCTGATCCTGCCGGAGGCTTCGTCGACCAGGAACGACAGGGCGTCGGGATTGTTGAGCCGAGCTTCTCCCGCGCCGACGATAAAGCGGCCGGTCAGACTTTGAACGGTCTCGTCCGGCGCGAGACGCGCGTCAAACTTGAATGTGATTGGTCCTTCGGCAAACAGCGGCGGCTGCTTCTTGTCGAACGCCTCAATGTCGGCGAGGCTGAGGTCGCTCGCCTCCACGGCCAGAGTTCGGCGCGTTTCCTACAGCAGCGCGCGCCTCGATCGTCCACGGGCCTGCGGGACCTGTCGCCGAGATTTTTGCATGCGCTTCGTCGCTGGAACGATCGAAAAGAAGATCGAAATCCTTAAAGCTCACCGAGCGGCCTGTCGCCTTGTTCTCGATCTCGAACCGACCGTTGGCGAGGGTCAGCCGGTCGATCGCCTGGCCGGCGCCAGCCATCGCTTCGGCACCGGCGCGGATGAGCGCGGCAAGATTGGGGCTCTCGACGCCAGACGTGGTCGAACTCGGCAAGGCGATCGGCGCCGCGCCCGCGTCGTCCGAGACGGCGATCGAAAGCGCGCCGTCCTCTGCAACCCTGAGGCGCATGACGAGTCCGTCCAACTCCAGTCGACGCACTTTGACTTGCGCCAGAAACAAAGCGAACGGATCGAGGCCGATTTTGCCTGTCGGCGCCGACAGCACCGTACGCCCGGCGGCGTCGCGAACCGTTAGGCGTCGGAACCCGAGGCCCGCGCCCCACGAATCGTGCATGATATAGATGGGGCCAAGCTCGATCGCATACCGGTCTCCAGCTCGGTCCTGCAGGCTCGAGGCGATCGTGTCGTGCAGCCCGTCGAGATAGATCGGCCCGTTGGCGAGACGGACGGCGAGCGCCAGCGCGCCGAGGATCGCAAAGAATAACGCGAGTTCAGCGAGGCGCGCAAAGCCGTGTGCGATTCGTCCCATGCCGATGCGCCGTCCGGGCGCCGAAAGACGCGGTCCTTCGGCGCTGTTCGCCATGCGGCGCATGGCGGACCGGGCGCGAGCGCGCGTTCCGACATCGAACCATCCGACCAAGCGAGGATCGTCCTCCGTGGCTCAGCGCGGGCGACAGACGGCTTCCACGCCGACTCCGACGCGGCGATGATACCACCATCCGTAGCGGGACGGTTCTCTCGATGTTCGCCGCTTGAAACACGCCGCGCGGCGCGTCAATCTCGGGTGCGGCGCAGCCGCTCCCGGCGACGCCTTGAAACGATAATGAGACAAAACGAGGGCGACATGGCCAAGGATCTGAACGTGGGGGACGCGGCGCCGGACTTCGATCTGGCGACTGACGGCGGCGGCCGCGCGCGCCTCGCCGACTTCAATGGCAAGGCCATCGTTCTCTATTTCTATCCGAAGGACGACACGTCGGGCTGCACCGCCGAAGCGATCGCGTTCAGCGGCCTGAAGGCGAAATTCGGCGCGGCCGGCGCCGCGGTTATCGGAGTCTCGCCCGACAGCGCGGCGAGCCACGACAAATTCAAGACAAAGCACGATCTCGGCGTCGCGCTGGCGGCCGACCCCGCGCGCTCCGCGATCGAAGCCTATGGGGTTTGGAAGGAAAAGAGCATGTACGGCAGGAAATATTTCGGCGTCGAACGCTCGAGCTTCCTCATCGACTCCGAGGGGCGCATTGCGAAAATCTGGCGCAAGGTGAAGGTGCCTGGACACGCCGAGGAGGTTCTCGCGGCGGCAAAAGCGCTGTGACGGCTTGGCGGACTTAAGCGCCGGAAGAGATGAGGCTCGCCGGACGGCGGCCCGTCGAACTCGACGGGAAGCAAAAAGACCGCCGCATCGGCGGTCCTTTCGGGCGACTGGCCAAGGGCCGACAGTCGGGCTGCGCAAGGCAAAGCCCGCCGCGGGTTACCGAATCGAGTAGAGCCTCTGTTTGCTCTTGCTCTTGACGGGAACGGCCTCCGCGGGTCGCGCCGGCGGGATCCACTGGCGCGTCGACTGAGCGTTGTGGTTGACGAACAAGGCGATAGGTCCGGTGAGGCCCGCCCAGAATTGCGGGTCGAGCACCAATTCGCCCTTGGTCCAACGCCAGTAGGCGCCGCTCTTGCCCTCGTCGTCGTGGAGTCCCTCGCCAAGGCGCGGGTCGTCGAGGGAAACACGCCGCGCCTCTCCGCCTGAGCCCAGGAAGGCGAGCCCGCACAGGCAAACCCCCAGTTCGCGCGTGTCCCCCAGGCCAATCCGCCCCGGGACGAACGTGTTCGACACGAGCCGAACGTCCCGCGCGCCCCTGCCAAACAGGAAGACGGCCGCGTCGGCCTCGGCAAGCGGACGGCGGATGTCGCCGTCAACGACAAGATGCAGATCGGCGTCACGCCCGGCCGTCCAGCCAATCGCCTCGGCCCGCGCCAGCAGCCGCTCCCGCGCAAACTCCAGAACGCGGCCTTCGGTCACGACCGGGCGGCAGAAGTTCTCATAGGTCTTGCCGTTGCCTCGGACAAAAGTATCCAGCTCCGCCCCCGCTTCCTCAAAGAAGGCGCGGTTGTCCATGTCCATGTAGCTTTCGGCCGGGAGATTGTTCGCGATGAGGATGTCGTGGCTGTCGAGCTCGACATGCCAATAGCTAACCCTATCGACCTCGACCCGGGCGATTGTCGCGCCATTGACAAGGATTCCGACCGGAATCAGAACCTCGCCGCAGAGATCCATGCAGACGGCGTGCGCGTCCGAAAGCAAGAGGTCTTGTGAAGGACGGTTGGGTCCAAACGCATCGGCCACAATCCTCACCGGATGGACCGCTGCAGGATCGGCTTGCTGCCGGCAGTCGAAGTCGCGATGGCCGATCCACTTGATCGGGCGCGATTCCCCGGAACTCGTCAGCACGCGCTCGCCAACCCGAAGAGTCTCGATCGGGGCGTCCCCTCCGGGCGTACGGATCTGCGTGCCCTGGGCGTAGCATCGAAATACCATACCGTTCCTCCGCTGTTGAATAAACCCTGCGTCAGGAATCACGCAACCTTACGTGAGCACAGCAATCTAACAGTGAAAATTTCCGCTGTCCACTGGGTCTGGGCGCCGACGTGCTCCCCGATCTGGAGCGCTGCGACTTGTGTCCTGGAAAGGTTCACGAGGTCGATTGCACTGAATCCGAATTTCGCTGGATTATGCAATGATTTTAACAGCTTCTTAAACGATTGCGACGCTGATGGATCGAACGGGGACAGGCTGAGGCTCCGTCCCAAAACTCCAAATCAGACCCCAAAAGACGGATGCGGCATCACCTGCGGCATCACCTAATGTCACTGCCGCAGGGCTCGACATCGTTAACCTTCGGTGTTAGCTTACGTCCTGCTTCGGAACTCCGGATGAAGCAGAATGAGTCGCTTTGACGCTGATGTCCGCAATAATCAGGGGAGTTGAATCATGTCAATTCTTGGATTCGTACCAAAGACGGGTTTTCGTGGATTCGCTGTTTCGTTCGCCGCAACGCTGCTCGCGTCGACCTGCGCGGCCTCCGCAACGACTCTGACCTACACGCTCGGCACAATCACCGGGACTGGCCTGACTATTCTGACGCCGTCCGATGCCGCTGGTTACGGCGTAGCCGGCCAGATCCACCTCACCACAGCTGACGGGACAATCAACGCCTGGTGCGTCGACCTGCCTGACGATTTTGTTCAGACCGGCGCGACCTACTTTGAAGGATCGTCTTCGACCTTAACCGGGGCGCCCGGCGTCCCACCTTTGACATCCGACCAGATTGGCAAGATGGGCGCCCTGGCGGTGTTCGGGGATTACCTCGTCGCCCACCCGCCGGGTTCGTTGACACCGGATGAAATCGCCGCAGCGATCCAGATCGCGATGTGGGACGTCGAATATGGAGCGACGTTCACATACGACCCTCTTGGTGCGCCGATCGACGGGCCGCCGCCAGGGACAAGTGGCCTTGTCGGGGAATACCTGGCCGATGTCGGCACGGGCAATCCTTGGGGCGTATACACCGGGTTTACGGTGCTTTACACCGACGAGACTGTGAACGACCAGACCCTCATATGGGCCGCGCCGGGCGTCCATACCACCGGAGGGTCACCCGAACCGTCCACCTGGGCGATGATGCTCCTCGGCTTCGCAGGCCTCGGCTTCGCAGGCTATCGCCGCGTCCAGGCGAAGCCGGCGTTGGCGCAACAGTAAGGCGGCTACACCGCGGAACCCGATCGTCTAAGCGGCCGCGGCGGCCTTCCTTCGTGTTACCCGGTTCGGCTCCCGGCCTAACGCGGGTGGCGCGCGCCTTTAGGCTGCGCGTTCCCGCCAATCGCGCGGATTACCGAACCGAGTAGAGCCTCCTCTTGCTCTTGCTCTTGCTCTTGCTCTTGGCGGGAACGACCTCCGCCGGCGGGATCCACTCGCGCGTCGACTGGGCGTTGTGGTTGACGAACAAGGCGATATGTTCGGTGAGGCCCGCCCAGAATTGCGGGTCGAGGATCAACTCGCCCTTGGTCCAACGCCAGTGGGCGCCGACCGCAGCTTCGTCGTTGTGCAGCCCGCCGGCAAGGCGCGGGTCGTCGAGGGAAATGCGTCGCGCCTCTCCGCCTGAGCCCACGAAGGCGAGCCCGTACAGGGAAACCCCCAGTTCGCGCCTGTCGCCCAGGCCAATCCGCGCCGGGACGAACGTATTCGACATGAGCCGAACGTCCCGAGCGCCGTCGGGAAAGAGGAAGACGGCCGCGTCGCCCTCGGCGAGCGGATGGTGGATTTCGCCGTCGACGAGGAGATGAAGATCGGCGTCGCGCGACGGCGTCCAGCCGAGCGTCTGCGCCTGGATTGTCAGCCGTTCCCGAACAAAGTCGACGACGGGTCCGTCCGTCGCCACGGGGCGGCAGAAATCGGCATAGGTGCGCTCGCCTCCCTCGAGAGCCCCGAAGGTTGCGCCGGCTTCGCCGAAGAACGTACGATTGCCCATCGCCAGATAGCTTTCGGCCGGAAGATTGTTGGCGATGAGAATGTCGTGGCTGTCGAGTTCGACATGCCAGTAGCTGATCTCTTCGACCTCGACCGGCGCGACGGTCGCGCCATTGACGAGGAGTCCGGCCGGGATCAGCACCTCGCCGCAGA
Organism: uncultured Alphaproteobacteria bacterium; assembly: GCA_963721905.1. GTDB lineage: Bacteria > Pseudomonadota > Alphaproteobacteria > Rhizobiales > Beijerinckiaceae > Roseiarcus. The sequence continues at coordinate 3,687 of CAVRMF010000009.1, read as the reverse complement.
GATCAATGCAGATCGAATGGCCGCTCGAAATGTAAAGGTCCTGTGACGGCCGGCCCGGCCCGAAGGCGTCGGGGGCGATCCGGACGGGCAACGTGGGCCGCGGATCGGGATGGCCGCGGAGGTCAAAATCGCTATGGCCGATCCATTTGACCGGACGGTGCTCGCCCGAGGCGGTCACGACGACGTCGCCGACCTGCAAGCTCTCGACCGACACGTCCCCTCGCGGCGTGCGGATCAGCGTGCCCGCGGCGAAGCAGGGAACCGACGTCAGATGATTGTTGAGGGGGTTAAGCACGGTATATGTATGGCCATTGGTAGGATCTACAAGCGAGGCGCTAGTGAGGGAGGACGGTGTCTGGCTCGTCCAGTGAAGTGTCAAAGTTTGGTGGCCGCTCCCCGCGGTGGACGTGAGCGTATAGGGGCCGCCAAGTACCGATTGCGTCAGAGTGAAACTGGTGTACGTCTGGGTGCCGCCTATTCCGGTGCCGGAAAAGGTCAGGGTTCCGGTCACCGTCCCGCCTAGAGCTGGAGGGGTGGCGTAGGTGACCGCAAGAGTTCCCGTGAGGGTCCCGGTATGAGCGGGGAGGGTAGGGTCGGTGATTGTGACGCCGGTGAAAGTGATATCGACAAGTGCCATGTGACCCGCGCGCCTCCTCAGCCCGGTTTTCCGCGACGTCAGCCTACGCGAATCGAAATGCAAATCAAGTGCAGACTCCCAGTATCGCGGCGCTTTCATCGTTTCCGTGGCAGCAACGCAACACCATCGCTAAACTCTATTAGTTAACAACACTCGCAAGCGGTCGACGTCAACATGAATCATCAACAGGCGATCATCAACATGTATTGTCAACAAGCGCTGTCAACAAGCGTCAGCAGGTGTCGTCAGCAAGTTACTTCATAAGTATACGTTAGTATTATAAATAGACACCGCTTTTATAAATAGACGTCCATTGGTCTCGTCTATCGAAATCCAGTCGCCCGGATCGCCGCTACTATTCCGCATTTGCCGGATGACGGCGAAGCGCTCAGGGGCGATTTCGACCGCCGACCCGAGGTTGTGTCGTCACCTGCATCTGGCGAATGCCGGCTGAATCCTGCAGGTATACGCAGGGTTGTGGCCGATATCTGGGGCCGACACCCTAACGGAAGGACAGATGAGCCCGCGCCAGCGCCCGCGCGACGCTCCCGCGCGGCGCTGTTGACAATTCCTGACTGCAATCGTAGGGTTGCGATCGGACTTTGCGGCGCCTCAAGTGCGACGTCCAATTCCGCGGTGTTTCTCGGCGTGCTCGAAGGGACCTCGCGTGAAGGGATGGGACGTCGAGCCCTGAACATGTCAGGGGTAGGCAACGAAAACTCGATCCTCTTTGGCCCTTTTTGCAACGGCGGAGTTGTTCATTCTAGGCGGTTGCTTAGCTACGCGCACGAGGCGTTAAATCACAATTCTCGACTTTGATAACTGGCGAGTTGAGATGAGGAGAAGCTACATGAGAGGGACAGCGCTGTTGATAGCCGTCGGGAGCTTGGCCTTGGCCGGTTCGCCGGCTCTCGCTGACGTGTGTCTGACCGTGGAAGGAGTCACGCAGAACCTGACGAGCGGTACACAGGGAACGTGTTCCACGTCCGAAGAGTTTGGGGTGAAGCTGAACGACGTGAAGGATGTCAGTAGTGGTACGGGAACGGTTGGATCGGATACAGTTGACTTCTCTACTACTGGATCCTTCACTCTTTCGAACGGGAATGCAAACATTAGACCCGGCAAGGCTGGCAAAGACGCGTTCTATCCAGACTTGACCATCGACGCCTCAGGTTTCACCTTCACCGACATCCTGTTCGGATTGCAGATGCAGAACCTTGGCACCGACAGTCTGACGGTCAAGGCCTGGGACGGCGCGACCCTGGAGGGGCAATGGGACCTGACCGGCATTTCGCATGACAAAGATGACAAGTTCGCCATCATAGCGTCAATGGGCCAACTCTTTACCGAGATTACCCTCACCGCAGCCGGTGATAGCGGCATCTTCGAAACCAAGCAAATTGCTTTTTCGGGAATCCCGGGGGTTGTCCCGGAATCGTCGACCTGGGCGATGATGCTTGTCGGCTTGGCTGCACTCGGCTTCGCCGGCTATCGCAAAACCAAGGGCGCGCGGACCGCCGTCTTCATCTGATCGCCAAGGCGGGCAAGTTTAAAAGGACCGCCGCAAGGCGGTCCTTTTTCTTGAGCGTCGAACCCGAAAACCTTGGCCTCCTCGGCTTCCGGTCTCGCCGCGAGAGCAAAGGCCCGGTTTCTCTGATTGCGTCGGGCCGCTAAACAAGCGGCCATGGACGTCCTGCTCATTCGCGCCTTCGCCCTGCTCGGCCTTGCGATCCTGGTCGCGCTGGCGGCGCGCCGGCTGAGGTTGCCCTATACGGTGGGGCTCGCGCTTGCCGGCGCGGCGCTCGCGGCGTTTCGCGTCAACGCCGGCCTCGCGCTGACGCACGATCTCATCTTCGACGTCGTCCTGCCGCCGCTCCTGTTCGAGGCGGCCTTGAACCTGCGCTGGAGCGAACTGAAGCGCGATCTCGCGCCCGTCATCGCGCTTTCGACCGTTGGCGTTGCGCTCAGCGCGTGCGTCGTGGCGGGTGGGATGCACGCTTGGCTAAGATGGCCGATCGAGTCCGCGCTCGTCTTCGGCGCGCTGATCGCCGCGACGGACCCAATCGCGGTGATCGCGCTCTTGCGCGAATCCGCGATAACCGGCCGGTTGCGGCTCCTGATCGAAGCCGAGAGCCTGGTCAACGATGGCGCCGCCGCGGTCCTGTTCACGCTGATTCTCGCCTGGGCCGGGCGCGATCCATCAGCCGCGGGCGGTCCGCTGACGGTTGCGAGCGCGTTTGCCGTCATCGCGGGCGGCGGGTTGCTGGTCGGGCTTCTCGTGGGTCTCGCCGCAGTCGCCTTGGCGGGAGCCTCGGACGATCACCTTGTCGAGACGGCTCTGTCGGCGATCGCCGCCTTCGGCTCGTTCCTGATCGCCGAGCGCCTTCATGCCTCTGGCGTGCTCGCGACCGTCGCCGCCGGCATCGCCATGGGCAATCTCGGCGTCCTCGGGCCCAAGGAGGGGCCCGGCGTGACGCTGACTCCGCGCGGGCGCACGTTCGTGCTCGAATTTTGGGAATTCGCGGCCTTCCTCGCCAACTCGCTGGTGTTCCTCTTGATCGGATCGGCGATGGCGACCATCGATTTCGCCCGCGAGGGCTGGCGGGCGCTGGCGCTTGCCATCCTGCTCGCGCTGGTTGGGCGCGCGGTCGCCGTCTACCCGATCTGCCTTGCCTTCTCGGGCTCGCGCTGGGCCGTGCCGCTGAACCAGCAGCATCTCCTATGGTGGGGCGGATTGCGCGGCGCGCTTGCGCTGGCGCTGGCGCTCGCGCTGCCAGCGGAAGTGCCCTATCGGGAGGACATCCTCATCGTCGCTTTCGCGGTCGTGGCGTTTTCGGTCATCGTCCAGGGACTGACCGCGCCGCTGGCGCTGCGGTGGCTCGGACTCGTGCCGAGCAAGGCGGCCGCAAAGCTGTAGAGTCAAAACCCTATCGGCATCCCGCGCGGATGTTCAGTCGCGAGGCGCGCTCTGAGCCAGCTGTGCTCGCTCCCAGCGTCACGACCGACACGTTCAAGCGCTGAGTTTAGAATTGGTGTGCGTTGCGCTAGAC